>CAWDNI010000013.1:0-31429 GCA_963803615.1 uncultured Acidobacteriaceae bacterium | reverse complement strand
GCGATAACACGGGTTCAAATCCCGTCGGGGACGCCAAACTTGCTTTCTCACGGGTAAACTCCCGAAACACATTGAAAAAGCTGTTACTTGGCGCGGTTCCAAATCCTTCGCTGGTGTAAGTCACTCCGTCTGGGAAAAACACGCTCTGAAGCCGTTGCTTCTGCTCCAGTGAAGATTCCGACCACAGTTGTTTGGGGCTCTCCACCAGCTTTTCTGCGAAATTCAGGACAGCTTCCACGTCCATACATTCCAGGTCTGCTGCCGCAAACTCCGCTTTGGCTGTTTCCATCTCAGCATTCAGGCGTTGCAACTGTTCATCGTAGGTCTGTTGATCTAAGCGTTCATCCAACCAGAACTCCACCAACCTATTCTTACGATTTCGTAACTCATCCAGCTTTGTCTTTGCTAGCCGTAGAATGGCGTCTGAGTCGGCTTGCCTCTGTTTCCAGACCTGACGCACAATTTCCTTGAATAAACGCATATAGCGGCGCTCTGGAGCCAGTTGCTTAATCAGCGCCGCGAAGTCTGACTCCAGCTTCTCCCGCCGCACGTTCACAGCCTTGCATTTCGGATTCCGGCAGCGGTAATAGGGATAGCGGTTTTTTCTTCCGGTTGACCATGCACCAGTCAACGGCGTGCCGCACTCGCCACAGGACACAAAAACACGGAGCGGAAAATCTGGATTGTTTCTCTGGTGCGCTGTCACGGAAACGCGGTTCCCATCCAGAATGTCTTGAACTCGCCGGAAGCGTTCTTCCGAAATCAGCGGTTCAAAGATGCCGCGTTCTCGCAGGTTCCATTTCGGAAGACATATCCAACCCGCATAAAGTTCATTCCGCAACAAGCGGTCAAACGTTTGGGGACTCACTTTGTACCCTTTTGGCGTTGTCAATCCGAGAGCGTTCACGGTACGGAGAACGCCCAGCTTGCTTTCGGTGCCGCTCCCGTAAATCTCAAATGCCTTTTGCACAAGCGGAGCTCGTTCCGGGTCTGGAATCAGGTTCGCGCCGCTCTTGCTGCTGACGTTCAGGTATCCCAGCGGAGCCTGATGTGGGAACCGTCCCACGCTGGCTGCCCGCTGCATCCCGAGCTTAGTGCGTTCGGCTTTGCGGTCGTTATCGAACTGGTTGAACGCTCCGTAGATATTCCGCATGAGCTTGCCCGCTGCGGTTTCATCCACATTTTCCATCACGGATCGGAGTTGCACGCCCGCGTTCTTCAGAGCGGCGAGCACGGGAACTTGATCTTCCATTTGCCGGGAGAAACGGCTCATGTCATGCACTACGACATAAGAAACTTGATTCTTTTTTGCCGTCACGAACCTCAACATGTTCTGGAACTCTGTCCGGTTCGCCGTCTTCGCGGACTCGCCCTCATCCTTGAAGATATTCAGCACATGCCAGCCGCGCTCGGTGCAGTGTTCGACACATCTGGACTGTTGCGTGCTCAGGCTCAAATTGCTGACTTGTTCTTTTGTCGAAACACGGCAATAGACAACTGCATTCATGCGCTCAATCCTCTCCACTCTATTCCCGGAGGATAACGCATTCGCGTGTGCAGACGTGAACCTGTTTTTCTTCATCGCTTACCTTTACCATCTGGAAATTTCAGAGTTATTGTTTCCTCTTGTCGCACAATAAGCCCCTGCGCCAGAAAGCCCTCCACAGACGCGCCAGCGAGCGCATACAACCCATCCCGGAGCCGTTCCAACTCCGCATCGCTTAATTCGCAATCTGCCGGTAGCAGAGCTCGACAGCGCTCAAGGCTCAACAGACACACGTCGGCTGTGTGGAGCGTCGTCGTCATTCCTGCCTTGGTTTTGAGTTGTTTTCGAGGTCCGCTCTGCCGTTTTGGCATGAAAAGGAAAAGGCTGGCAAACGCCAGCCTTTGTGTCTTCGTCAATAAACGCGAGGTGCAGAACTGTAGGGGTCCCGATTGCGAAGCCACCAAGCCGTTCACGGAACTACGGCTTTGGAACTCTGCTTACACCCTAATGTCAAAAAGTTGCGTATTCCCTGACGTTTTCGGAGGACTATAGTCTACTTCTGAATTGCCGAGGACGATTCCGCCGTCTGCCAGGTCAGGACTCATCGTTCTCGTTGGGGAATTTCGAAAAAATGAACTCAGACCTAAAGGCTTGATGCAGCCTGCTTAGAAGCTCCGCTATGCGCTTCTCGTTCTTTTCTGGTGTGAGGGGTTCAAATGGTACTGTGCCATCTGGCGAGCCGATTTGGATTGCCTGGGCTGGCTTGCCCTAACCCGGTCGGCGATTTCGCGCGCGGCCCGGACATTCCCTTTGATCGCCTCTTTGATACTGCCAATGCGATCATTTAGCGTAAGTCCGCCTTCCGGGTCGGCCGGGAACCTCTGTTCCAATTAAGGGCGCGGGACGCATCATTCAGGCCCTTTCGGGGACGACCTGCGGGGTTTTCCGGATTTGCTGGGCGAAACTGGTAAAGCCGGATCTTCTCTGGGTTGCCACGTAGGTCGCCTCGCGCTGTTTTCCGCGCCATTGCTAGCATGGCGTTATTGCTGTCCTTGTGTGTCCAAGTTGCATTTTCGGACAACCTCCGGAAAGTTTCATCGGTGATATCGTAGCTCGCCTCTTTTTGGCCGTTCCCGCACGTGGCGTGTCGAAGTTGTGGATGTAGCGATCGATGCGCCCTAATCTCCCACCGACCGGGCGGCAGAATCTTCTTCTCGCGGACGCTGTGGACGGCTGACGTTAGAAGACAGCTAGACTGTTCGGACTTCAGCCCCACTTTCGTAGGGGATTTGTTAGGCCCCGGGGCGCCTTCCAGTCTGGTGCGCCGCGATTGGTAACGAGAACGAGGGGGATTTCCCTTGTCTGCAAGGAGACCACACCCGAATGTCAGTGTCAACGCGGGAGCTACCCGTAGTCGTTTCGCACTGTTTTCCCCGCTGTTAGCGCGTGGGCTTTATTGCGGCCTCTGGAAGAAAGGCTTGGGCTATGGCCAGACGCAACTTCAATAAGACAACGAGATCTCAAGCACGAGAAGGCAACTGAGCGGCGCGGTCGGTGCTTCATTCACGAGAATCATCCCAGTGTAAAACGTTGCTCCGCCGTCCTGCCACCTCGTGTGCGCGACTATATTCCCTATGCCGTGCCGGCGTTTCGCGCTGTCCAGCGTGCCCCTGAAACCGGAGAAAAAGCACATCCGACCGCATATAGCTGGCTATTGGAACTGCGCACCTTCTTTCCGATATTTGTGCATGGGCGACTCAGCCTGATTCCCATTCGCGCCTTTTAATCCACGCAACATTATTAGCTCGACCGATGCAGAAAGATGTTCAACCACGAGCGCCCGCACGAAGGGCGCAACAACTTGACGCCCGTTTGTGATTGGTGTCACCCGGCTATGTACTCCAGTGCTTTGGCTCTTCGTTAGCACTCTGGGCATTTCCGGTCATGGATATCGCTTCCATTTGCGCCGTATATACACCCGCAGTGCGCGCAGCCAAGCTGGTAGACCCGGCTGGAGACGGTCAGTGCCGGTCAATCCCGTGTTGCGGACAACTATCTAACCACCGCGATTCACGTAAGCCCGTACTAGGGCGTGCGGAGCGGCGAGCCACTCTTGCCAACGACCCAAGCAGCAGCGTCAGATACCTCGGTGGCACGCTCGCCATTTGACATGCTGCCTGAACTCGATTGAGCACCTGCTCGTTGTAGAGTTCACTTCCGAGCTCCGGAATCTGTATCTCCCAGTGCAGATTCTCGTTCGGCCAGCCTGCAACGCGGCTATCGAGTGGGATCTCGTACGGGGTGAGCCCAAGCTCCCGCAGGAGGGTTGCGAGACTGTTTGGGACCAATATCCACTCAGTTGTTTATCCAGAACACGTGCCACATTGCGCTCCAGAACCATTTGACTTACGTCCGGCACGATCTCCCGCTGATTCACAAGACTCTTTAGCCCAATGCCGTGCTTCCTCCCCAGCTCCGCCGTCCCCACACGGGCTTCCGACTCCTTCAGAGGGCTGTCCCTGCCCCTTATTATTCGGAGAACTCTCACTGCTGCTGGACTATTCGGAGGTAAGCAGCTCAGATCGGTTCCCAGCGTCAACATGATTAGAGTACTTAATTTGGCTACAGTATTGGCTCTGTACACCTAGCCGCGCAAATAAACAAATTACGCCCCGTCGGTGGATTGAACGACCAAAGAGACTGACGGAATTCCTTTCCCGTACGTAAAGCACAATCGATTTCACGAATTGATCCATATTCGCATAAAACAGATTAAATAAAATTTATTGACAAACTATATCGATAAAGTATATATATTTTCTGCTTTTCGATCACACGTTTCACCACGGCTACAGGGCCAAGATGCGGTTCGCTGGTCAACCGATTAAACGGATTCGGCAGATGCTTGTGTCTGAATGTACTGAATCACACGGAACAAATTCTCGCGAGGAAATGCTTCTAAGGAGGGCACTACATTGAGAGCACCTGATTATTCGAACATCTGCAGAACGATTTCCCGAGCAGCTTTCTGGTTACTAATCGGCGTTCTTGCTCCAATCACGCAATACACACAGGCTCAGGTGCTTTATGGAACCCTGGTTGGAGGCGTTAAGGACAGCAGCTGGCGCGATGGTTCCTGGCGCTACGGTAACGATTGTGCAAACGGAGACGAAGAACACACGGGTGACAACAACAAATAGTGACGGCACATATACCTTGTCGACCGTACCGACCGGCACCTACTTGATCACCATCACCAAGGAGGGCTTCAAAGCCTTCCAAGCGACCGATGTCGTGGTGTCGCTGAACACGGAGGTGCGGGTAGACGCAGTGCTGGAAGTCGGCCAAGCAAGCCAAACCGTTTCCGTCACGGCGGATGAAGCCCTTCTACAGACCGATCGAGCAGACGTGCATGAACAGCTCACCAGTGACAGCCTGCAAACGTTACCCCAACCTACCCGCATTTATGAGGGCCTCATCGGCCTGATGCCGGGAGTTGCGCCGCCTGTCGCCTTCACCGGAGTATCGAACAACCCGATGCGCTCCTTCCAAATTCACGCGAATGGCACAAGCGGCAGTGGAACTCTGGTTCGAATCGATGGTGTGAGCTCTCAAAATCCCTTTGTGCAGTACTTCTCGACCGCAGTTCCCTCAACAGATGCCATTCAGACCGTCAATGTTGTTACAGCCTCGTCCGGTGCCGACCAGGGAATGGCCGATGGTGCGGCGATCAATGTGCAGATTAAGAGCGGCACAAACCAATTCCACGGTTCCCTGTATCTCTATCAAATCTCCAACCTCTTCGCGGCCAAGCCATACTTTCTTCCCGCAGGAAATCGGTTAACGAAACTGATCGACAGCGATACCGGGGGCACGATTGGCGGCCCGATCATCCGCAACAAACTCTTCTTTTTTACCAGCTATGAAGGTGATTTCCTGCATAACGGAAACCCAAACATTGTTACGATCCCGACTGACGCCATCCGCACCGGAAACATGAGTGGTTCGTCCACGCCCATCTATGATCCGGCAACGGGAGCTGCGGACGGCAGTGGAAGAACCCCTTTTGCAAACAACATAATACCTGCAAACCGCATCAGTTCGATCAGTCAAGCGGTTGTAGCCCTCATTCCCCAGCCGAACATCCCCGGTGCTGGCTTGTCCAATAACTACTATGTGAACACGCCACAATATTACAAACTACAAAGGGTGGATTCTAAAGTCGATTACATCGCGACGCAGAAGTTGCACTTCTTTGGCCGCTACAGCGAATATCCTTACAGCTCAACCTGGCCCACTGTCTTCGGTCCGATATTGAGCGGCCAAAATTCCAATGCCTACGAAAACGGGAATATTTATGCACTCTCCTTTTCCGGGACATATATCCCGACCGCCCATCTTGTCATCGATGGTGTTTACGGCTTTACCCACACCTTGCAGCATTATGGTCCTCCTCAGGCAAACGTTAAATACGGCTTGGATGTCCTGGGAATTCCTGGGACAAATCTCGGTGCTCTGCCGTACGCGGGAGGATTCCCTCGATTCAATGCGACCGGTTACGCCGGTTATGGCGAGAACTATCCCGCTGCAACGTATGACGATCCTCTCTACGAGTTTGCCGGCAATGCGACCTGGACGAAAGGTAACCATACTGTTCGCTTCGGCATGGACATAATCCGTCAACACATGGACCATATTGGCGTGGGCCCTACTGGTTTCACATTCACAGGCGGCGCGACTTCGCTGAAAGGTGGCCCGGCCGCGAACCAGTTCAACAGCTTCGCAGATCTTCTTTTGGGCCTTCCCAATACCAGCGCGAATGCCTTCCAGCCCAATTTTGCTACGCTTCGCACCTGGCAGATCAATCCATATGTGACGGATCAATGGCAGATTACAGAGAAACTCACCTTTGTGATAGGCACGGGGTGGGAATATTATCCGGTTCCCACTCGGGCCAATCGCGGGATCGAGTACTATGATTTTTCGACCAAACAGTTTCTGATTTGCGGAGAGGGACCTAATTCCATCGACTGCGGCATCCATGTGCAAAAAACGCTCTTTTCGCCCCGCATTGGAGTTGCTTACCGCCTTACGTCCAACGACGTTGTTCGCGCCGGCTACAGCCTGAATCCTGAACAGATCAACATGTATCGTGACGGGATAGGTAGTTACCCCGAAAGCCTGTCAAGTAGTTACTCAGGAGCTAACTCGTATTCCCCAGTGAATCCTATCGCTCAGGGCATTCCCGTGGGCACCCTTCCCACCGATCTGAGCAGCGGTGTTCTTGCTCTGCCGGCTGGAGTCACCTTCGTAACTTCACCAAAGAATTTCATTCGTGGGTATCTGCAGTCGTACAACCTGACTGTGGAACACGACTTCGGTCATTCCTGGATTGCTCAAGCTGGATATGTTGGATCGCACACCGTGCACCAGCACACCCGCTATGATGTAAATTACGGATTGCCGGGTCAAGGAGCTGCGAGCCAACCCTTCTACAATGGGACCTATGGCACAGGCATCACCGGAACAGAAACGGTGATCTATCCCTATGAATCGATGAACTACAACTCGCTGCAGAGCACGTTGAAGCATCGATTCAAGGAGGGTTCCAACTTACAGGTTTCCTACACCTGGTCGAGGTGGATGGGGACTTGCTGCGACCCCAACGGCGATGGAGCGCCTGAGATTCCGATCCCTCAGTACGCCTATCTTAATTATGCCGTGATGCCGGGCGATCGTACCAACAACCTCCAAATCGCTGGCGTTGCGGTGCTTCCGTTCGGCAAAGACAAGCAATTTCTTAGCACAGGGGTTGCCTCTGCGATCGCTGGTGGATGGCAGCTAAACGCAGTTTTGGGCTTCTATTCTGGCGCTCCATTCTCGGTCAGTGCAGATGGCACGTCGCTCAACGCGCCGGGAAGTACCCAGCGGGCAAACCAGATCAAGCCGCACGTTGCGATTTACAAAGCAACCGGCAATAACAAACCATACTTTGATACCTCGGCCTTCGCACCGGTCACAACGCCAACCTTTGGAACGGCTAGCTTTGACTCTCTGCGGGGACCAGGTTTTGCCAACGGGGACGTTGGACTATTTCGCTCGTTCCATCTCCTGGAGTGGCTCAGCATGCAGGCTCGCGTGGAAGTAATGAATGTGACAAACACTCCACACTTCGCCAACCCAACCAATAATACGAGTACGAATCCTGCAAGCGCGAGCGTTTCTTCAGGAGGATTCGGAGACATCACCGCTACCAGCCCGGGAAGCCGCATCAACGATGAACGTTACGTGCGCCTAGGCGTAAAGTTCCAGTTCTAACAAATCCGGTCAAGGGGATCGGGCAATCTTTTGCCCGATCCCCTCTCCTCCGCATCACATGCCATTAACGAGAGTATTCGGCCCACGCTAGCACTGTGCGTGCACTTAGACGGGTAGACGGATATCGTCGTCAGGAGCGCCTTCCTAACACCTGTTGGATTACCGTCTAGCTTAAAGGTCGTAGCAGCTCAAACTGAAACGGAATACAACAATGAAATCATTGCTAACCGAAAGCCTCCTAACGCTGTCAAGAAGAGACTTCCTTGAGAAGTCTACTCAGAGCTTGGCGGTCGCTCTTCTGGGGCCAATCCGAAAAATGAGGTTGGCCGACGAGCCTGCACCAGCGCTTCGGCTGGAGCAGCATGGTGGTAGCATTCGATGTCTCGCGGGAAAGGTCTCAGTGTGCCTCATCCCACCGTCCGGCATTGGTGGCGAAGGCGAGACCCAATCAGCGGTCGACTTCCGACGGATCGAGAGCTCTAGAATTGATCGGCATCTCCACTTAGGGGAATGGGATATCCGAGACCTGATCGAGCAAGTCACTCCTGGTCTATTCATATGGCATCGCGCATGGACAAATACCTCCGGGCAGACAATCCAAGGTGACTTGTGGATGGAAGCAGAGTCAGCCTACTCACCACAATTCTTCCTTATTCCGGGGGCCAGCTACAACGGTAATTTAAAGCATGGACGGACCGCACCCCGGGGCCTCACGTTAGACGGATCACCGTGGATTTTCTCCGCTTACCGGTCAACTGTTCCGGCGGGTACCTACTCCGAGGGTGCTGGATGGTCGATGTTTCTCTTCGCTGCTGCACAAGGGTCCTCGATCGATTGCGCGTGCTCATTAGCAGAAAAGAACGACCACATGGTTCACAGGCTGCTTCGGCCTGGCCGGGATAACGTGAGCGACCGCGCAACCGTCACCCAGTGCGAGACCATGCCGATCGGTGCGGGCGAGAGCTTCGAGGCCGTTAGCTACCTTGTAGTATGCCCGGCGGCCGAGCCTAGAAAAAGCTGGTCAAAAGGATTGGATACGGCGTGGCAACTGAATCGTCACGAAATGCATTCGTCGTATTCCTCGCGCCGCTTGTGGGCGTTGGGGATTGAATTCGCGCAAGAGTCTCTCTGGTATGAGGAGGCTGATTTTGTTGGGTTTAACATCGGACTTTCCCGGACGAAAGACGGCTGGCGGCAACAACCTAAAGCTCGACTCGAAATCGGGTGGTGCGGCCAGAACGCTTCACTCGGCACAGCGATGCTTCAAGATTATCTATGGAACAAGAACCCGGAATCCCTTCGCAAGGGCATGAGTGCCTTGGACTTTTGGGCCCACAATGGACGCCTGAAGTGCGGTCTGTTCTACACGCATTTCGATGTTAAACTAAGCGCTGCGAAATGGGCTCCCTACAACCCGACCTTCCTGGGAAGACCTAGTGAACCCTCAGAGCGATTTGTGGATACGTGCAATCTCGGATACGGCGCGTATTTCTACTTGTTGGCCTCTGAACTGGCACAAAAGTGCGGAAGTGCCAAACCGGCCTGGCAGCAATTGGGCCTTGATATTTGCAACTTTTTTGTAGAGCATGCATTAGCCGATGGGACCTTCGGCAAGGCATGGTCCCTGGATGGCCACTGCCTCGCCGAGGACGGGACGACGGGCGGCCATCTCATCTGGGCATTGCTGAAGGCATACCGAATGACCGGGGATGCTCGCTATCTGGCGGTATCCCGGCGCGCATTCCGGACTTATGTTGATCGTGACCTCAACCAAGTCAATTGCTGGGGTAGCGCGATCGACCATGACTGTATAGACAGGGAAAGCGGTCAGCCCCTGTTGCTTGCCGCCCTGGATTTTTACGAAATTACCGGAGAGAAACAGTACCTCCGCGATGCGGAAATGGCAGGCTACTATCTGGCCAGCTGGCAATGGCACTATTCCATGCCTTTTCCAGCGGGGAGCCAATTAATAGAGACAAAATACGATATTTTCGCCGGTACTAGCGTGAGCGTTAAGGGGCCAATGCTGGATCCATGGGGAGAGTTTTTAGCATTGGGCTGGATGCGGCTGGCAAATGCGACCGGAAATAGCGTCTGGCGTGACCGAGGCGTTCAGTCATTCAGGCAGGGCACAATTGGGATTTCCGACGGCTACTTAGTCTTGAACGGGATGAAGCGACCCGCAGGCAGCCAGAATGAGTCGATCAAACTTCTAATAGGAAAGCCGTGTGGAGGCTCTATAGACGGTAACTACAACGACTGGCTGGTTGCGTGGCCTAGCGCTCTACGCCTGATCACATTAATGCACTGGAGCAAATGGGCAGATTTTGATGCGTAAAACCACAGTAGTTTGGAGAAAACTTCGGGAGCGAGGATGTCACCCTTGTCCAACAATACCGGGACTGGTCAGAATAAAGACTTTCAAAACGTCACCGATGGGCGATCTACAGGTCGCGAGCTGCTGTTCCAAGCGAGAACCACCTTCTAGTCGACTCATTTATCTCCGCCTCTATGACCTGCAATTTAGTCTTCTTACAAGGGGAGCTGATAAAATGACCCGGCAGCTATCTTCGATGGTTTTCATGCTGAGCCTGTTCTTTGTCGCTTTTTTGGGAGTGCAGGCCCTTGCTTCTGAAACCGCCCATCAAAATACCCGGTGGGTGGGTACGTGGGCTTGCTCCCCAATGCACCCGGATCGAAGTCTTAACCCGGACAAAAAGCGCGCGCCGAGCAGGCCGACGCTGCCCAAGACTGACGTTACGATTCGAGAAGTGATACGGGTGAGCATCGGCGGAGATAGGCTGAGAGTTCGCTTCTCTAATTCGGACGGTCGCACGCCGCTTGTTATCGGCGCGGCCGAGGTGGCCCGGAGCCGGCAAGGCTCAGCAATAGAACCAGGTACCAGCCGTCCAATTATGTTTAACGGAAGATCATCCGTTTCCATACCACCGGGAGCTTTGGCCGTCAGCGACGCCGTTCCGTTTCATCTTCTTGCGGTCTCTGACTTGACTGTGAGCTTCTATGTGGCGACTGCTCCCGACTTCGTAACGCGGCACCAGTTAGCCAGTACATCCACCTATGATACTCAGGGAAATGTAGTATCGCAGTCTGACTTCCAAGATCCTGAAGTAGGTAGCAGCTGGGAATATCTGAACGGAGTGGACGTCCTCGCACCAAAAAGCGCAGGCGCCATCGTGGTTCTTGGCGACTCGATCACAGATGGTGCTTACTCTACACTGAATGCTAATCACCGCTGGCCAGATGAGCTGGCCGTTCGCTTGCAGGCTAACCCAAGATACAACAGATTGTCTGTTCTCAACGAAGGAATCAGTGGCAACAAGATCTTGATAAGCGAAGCGGGACCTAATGCCCTCGCTCGCTTTGACGTCGACGTTCTCTCGCAGACGGGCGTCAAGTATCTGATCATCTTAGAGGGAATCAACGATATCGGACGTATTCAAGAAGATCCCACTATCCACACTACGGCTGCAGACCTTATATTCGCATTGGATCAGATGATTCGCCGCGCGCATGCCCACCGTATTGTGGTCATTGGCGCCACGCTAAGCCCATATAGAGGGTTCAGCTTGTTTTTCAGTGAGAAGGGGGAAGCAATGCGAATCGCTGTCAACCATTGGATTCGCAGCAGTGGCGAATTTGATGGAGTCATTGACTTCGAAGCCGCACTTCGTGACCCCTCGCATCCGGATACCTTGCTCTTAGGTTATGACCACGGTGATCATCTGCACCCCAACGACGCCGGATACAAGGCCATGGGTGACTTTGTCGATCTAAAACTTTTTGCGTTGAAACCAAGTAAGCCGTAGTGTGTTTAGTCCACTTCGCGCTGTTAACGGGCAGTGTCTTCTATGGATTACCTCAGACTGAGGCAATGAGCCGCCAACATGGAACAAATCAATTTTCCATAAACGTGGACTCTTTTCGAATCCTAGAATGAGCCTGAAGAAGGGTAGTGTCCAGATTTTTTCGCGCTTTCGTTTTTCGTTGCCATGGCTGTTAGATCGTTGGGTTGAGGTTTTCGCTCTGGGCTCGCATGACCCAGAGCACCTTTATGCGATGACGACTTCGGCCAGGCGGTTCATCTGCAGGTACCATTTGGTGCCCGGCGTCAACTGCGCCAGTTGCTCCGGACTGTCTTGCTTGGCGATGATCGCTTCCAACATCCGGCGCCCCGATACGCCCAGCGTATTCGACGCCACCGAACCCAGCTTGAGATTGGCCTGTTCTAGAAGTTTCTGGATCCGGTTGGTCACCCGGCTCTGACCCTGGCGTAGTTCCACTCGGTAGCGGGTCCGATCGCGCAGGTCCTGTATAGGGGTTGGCGGTACGAAGCTTCCCTTGAGCAGCCCGTGCTGCAGCAGGTCTGCGATCCACTCACAGTCCTTCGTGTCGGTCTTCCGTCCAGATCGCCGGTGAAGCTGCCGAACACCCGGACCTGCCGGCGCTTCTTGCCGCCAGGTTCACAAACAATCACACAGCCACTCACCGTCTTCTGGTGTACGTCCAGTCCAGCACAAACGTGTATAAACCACTTGCATGGCTCTACCTCCTGAACCGCCTCTGGAGGAAGCCTTCTCATCTGAGAGTCTCCTTTGCGTGCTCACTGCCTCGGCGGCGGCGACAATTCCTTGTTCCTCCAGGCCAGACTCATTTGCGGGCTTATCAGCACCATTGCCTGAAACGGCCTTCGGTCTAAATGCAGTCGATTACAACACTCCGGCCGCCCTCCACATTTTCATCGCCCCTTGTGACCGGAACGGTCATGAATGACTCATCTTGCATTGGAAGAGACTCGTGGTTGGCTTCGGCGAGACCCCATAGTATCGTCGAATGGTATGCCCGTCCGAATGAAGGATATCGCGAGAGACCTTGGCGTCTCCGTTATGACTATCTCCAAGGCACTCCGAAACCACTCCGATATCGGTGAGGAAACTCGAAAGCGTGTCCTGAAGCGCGCTCAGGACTTGAACTATTTACCCAATGCACATGCCCGGGGCCTCGTGACTGGGCGTAGCGGGTTAATCGGACTGATTGTTCCGGACCTTATCCATCCGTTCTTTGCCGAGGTTGCCCGAGGTCTTGCAACCACATTAGGAAAGAATGGTTATTATTTGATCATTACGTCTTCTGAAGAAGATTCCGCGCTGGAATCGCACGAAATCGATCAACTCCTTGGCCGGAGAATAGACGTTCTCGTCATCGCCTCCTCCAACTCAAACTTCAGCGCCCTTCGGCGCATCGAAGAACACGGAACTCCGCATATTCTCATAGATCGTGAAGCTCCGAACAACTGGTCGAACTTCGTCGGATCGGACGATATGAAGATTGGAATTTTAGCTACTGAGCATTTGATTAAGATCGGTTGCAAACGTATCGCTCACATTCGCGGTCCAGAGAACAGCCCGGGCTTGAGGCGTTTGGACGGTTATTTCAAAGCCCTTGCTAGAAACGGGATGAAGCCTGCGCCCGGTTATGTTGTCGAAGGGCTAACAGTTGACGTCAGGAGTCAGGAAAGCGGCGCAAAAGCCGCTAGAGCTCTGTTGGGGCTGAAGCGCAGGCCCGACGGCATTTTCTGCTTCAATGATCCGCTGGCGATCGGCGCAATAGAGACTCTCTCGAAGCATCGGATAGATGTGCCAAACGAGATTTCCGTAATTGGCTGTGGGAATCTTCACTATGACTCCTTGCTGCGTATCCCTCTATCCAGCATCGATCAAAAGAGTTACCTCATCGGCAAACGAGCTGCCGAGATGGCGCTAGGTTTGCTTCTCTCAAACAGACCTCGTCGAGCAGAGCGAATCGTTCTCGAGCCGGACCTCATTATTCGCGATTCCTCACAACGGAATTCTCGCGAAAATAATTGACTACCGCAGTTGATCATTAGGACGAGGCAAATGGAAGCCCCCTCGCTGAATGCGCTCGCAATATCTGATGCATTAATTGGCGATTGGGCGGAAAGGCCTTAAAAGTCTCACGAATTGGTTTTGGAGCATCAATCGTGGGAGAAGTGTTTTGGCCTGGCTGAACCGGCCGGACCGAAACGATAGTTGACGCCGGACACCATTTGCCGCGCTTGATTTTTTTTTTGCGCTCACAAATGGCCCGATATCCGTTGTGTGACCGTTCCTGAAAACTCCTACAAAGCTCGAAGTGCGGAGTGGATCCTTTACCTAACCTTCGATCCGACAAGGCACGGAAGGAGAGATGATACCGATCACTGTAACCTTGACAGGCCTCTCACTTTATCGTTATAGTAGGGCGATCCTCCGTAGTCATAAGTTTGGTCGCGGGTTTATGCACGTGGCCCGTTGAGGCCCCATGGGTTATGCAGGCTTTTTCTCAAGAAGCGTTCTCCCCCTTCGCCAGCCAGCAGACAGTGGAAGGGGCACAACTTCCGGAAGGTCAAGAATTGGAAGCCTTACTCTCTTTGCGCCGCCCGGCGTTTGGTCGGGGCGATGTCACTCCGTTGATCGAACGCTCGCCTCAGAGGGTTAAGCCTGGACGTCCAGATTGAGATTCTGCTCCCTAGGAGAACGCCTATGAAACATGCGGTTCTGCTCTGCCTTGCTCTCCTCGCACGGCAGGCGAATGCACGTCAGATACCCAGCGATCTTTCTGGGGTGCGTGGTTTCAACTACACAACTTCGCGTGACGATTCGATTGGACCTCGAGACCACTCGGGTCTCTGGCTCAAGTACAACCAAGCCGATGTGGATCGCGATCTCGATAATGCTCGGCGCCTGAATCTGAACCAAGTCCGTGTCTTTGTTCCCTTTAGCGCCTGGGCGACCGATAAGGCGACATTCAATGAGAACCTTCTGAACTTCATGCTCGCTTGTCACCAGCGCGGCATTGGCGTCATGCTTGGCCTAATAGATGAGCCGCGTAATATGGCGGACAACCCGCCGGCTTTCCCCCAGCTAGAGGAATGGATTGCGGACATGGTCAAGGTGGTTGGCCACGAACCCAGTCTCAAGTTCTGGGATGCCGCCAATGAGCCCGATGGAGGGAGCCTACGAGATACTGCCGCACGGCAGGGACGCCTAAATCTCGCTCGTTACATGGCGGGCACCCTACATAAGTTGGATAAAAAGACTCCGGTCACTATCGGCTGTATTCACATCGCCTGCATGAAGGAAACCGTATCCAGCATCGACGTTCTCTCCTTTCACGATTACAGCCCGACACGAGAGCAGATCCGCGACCGGATCAAGGAGGCGAAAGAGTTCGCCGCGACCGTCCACAAACCCGTGTTCAACACGGAGATGGGTTGCATTGGCCGGGCTAATCCATATGACGTGACGCTTGAGGAGTTTATGCGTGGGGAAATGGGGTGGTACTTGTGGGAACTCACCATCACAAAGGAGTGGGGAGATGTACATGGCGTCTTCTATCCTGACGGTACCGTGCGAGATCCGACAATCGTCTCCGCCATCCTTGGCTTCTTCAGAAACCGAGGTCCCAATATCGTCCTGGAGGATCCGGATCGCGAACAATGGGTAACCCGCGCCGTGACTGATGGCAGCAACTGGCTCGCCCAGCCAGATCCCGACTGGCAGCAAGGACTGAGACAGGCAGAGATAGAAGCCAATCTTCTCGAAGCCGCACAACTGGTTCCCATGCGCGAGCCCCCTACAAGGACCATCGATCTGCTTCATACTGTACCTCCTGATGTGCCCGCGTTGCAGGCCATCGTGCGCCGCTATGTCGCTATCCTCGCAGCTTATGAAAAATACAGACCGCCGGCTTCTGCCCTCAGGTAAATCCGCTGTCAAGGGCGAAAGGGACAGTGATTCACAATTCTGAAATCGCGACAGTGGCACATTTGACGGGGTCATCGACTTTGATGTCGCGATGCGTGACCAATTGCATCCGGATACTCTTCTGCAGGTTCTAACCGCGGGGACCAGCCGCATTCAACTGATGCGGGTATCAGGCAAGGGCGATTGTATTTGATATGAGACTATTTGCTGACCAACGAGTTATGAATTCTGAACCTCAATCCAGAAAGTCTCGGGACCAAAAGCGCGGTTCTATTCGCCACGTCAAGGGAGCTTATACGAAATCGGCCCAACTCGCCCGCAAGGCGGCTCCGTCAAGGGCCCGTGCTCCCGCGGCGGAACATCGCGGAGCTGTTTGGATTGAAGGCATGTATCACTTCGGGGTCATACCGACTGCATGCGAAATCGCGAACTAGGAGCCACCTGTGGCGCCTATATTAACCGGTCAGCATTATCTTTCTACGCTGTCCATCACCACCCACCCAGGGAGAAGGAATCGGCATTCATGAAACTGACTAGACGTAAGGCACTTCAACTTATTAGCTGCGCAGCGCCTGCACTGACGGTGCGCAGGTCATTGTCCCAAGCGGTTGCACAAGCCTCGGGAGACGGCATCGATGTGACCACGGGCAACTTCAACAATACGCGGGACTCGCTGAAATCCTATGTCGTTCCTGACTGGTTCGCTGACGCCAAGTTTGGCATCTGGTCCCACTGGGGTCCGCAGTCGGCGGTGGGCGATGGCGATTGGTATGCGCGTTTTATGTACATCGAAGGGTCACCGCAGTATGAGTACCATATCAAGCGTTTCGGCCCGCAATCAAAAGTAGGTTACAAAGACCTCATACCACTCTTCACCGCCGACCGGTGGAACCCGGAACAGCTTATGGACCTTTATGCGAAAGCAGGCGCCAAGTACTTCTTCAGCATGGCTGTGCATCACGATAACTTTGATATGTGGGATTCGAAGTATCAGCCGCGATGGAACGCTGTCGCATCCGGTCCGCACAAGGATATCGTTGGCATGTGGGCAGCGGCGGCGCGCAAGCGCGGTCTGCGATTCGGCGTGAGCGAGCATCTTTCCAACAGTTTCGATTGGTTTGCCCCGGCGCATCTCAGCGACACTATGGGGCCGTATAAAGGTGTGCCGTATGATGGGGCGGACCCTAGGTTCGCAGATCTTTATCACGACTATAGTACAGAGCCTCCCGATTTTGCCGAAACCGCCAAGGAGATGGGACGCATCGCGCCGGATAGCTGGAAGCTGGAGTATTTCCGCCGCATCAAGGACCTAATCGATCAGCATCAGCCAGACCTGCTCTACACCGATGGCGGCATTCCTTTTGACCAGTACGGCCTTGGTACGGTCGCCGAGATCTACAACAACGCCGCAGTCAACCTCCGCGGTCTGACCGAGGGAGTGTATTTCAGCAAATCGCGGCGGGATTCTGCAACCGGCACATGCGTTCTCGATCGCGAACGCGGAGTTTCGGGAGATATCTCACCCTCGCCATGGCAGACCGACACTTGCATCGGTGGTTGGCACTACAAGATCGGGCAGAAATATAAGACGCCAAAGAAAGTGATCGACCTGCTCGTCGATATCGTGAGCAAGAATGGCAATCTGCTGCTGAATTTTCCGCTACCTGCATCAGGGGAGCTCGACACGGAGGAGATGCGCACACTGCAAGGTATTACAGATTGGATGGCCGTCAACGGCGAGGGCATCTACGCCACGCGCCCGTGGAAGATTAACGGAGAAGGCCCGGCGATGAAGGTTGTCGCGGATCCGAACGTACGATTTAACGAGAATACCCGGCCCGATCTTGGCGCTCAGGATGTTCGCTTCACCACCAAGGGAAAGGCGCTTTTTTGCTTTGTGCAGGGCTGGCCTCAGGGGGAACTCGTAATCAAGTCGCTTGCGACGACAAGCCCGCAGTCACCGGCCAAAGCGGTTGATGTTCGCATTCTGGGAAGAGACGAGGCCCTAAGGTTTACCCAGAACGCGATAGGTCTGCGAATCAGTCTGCCCGCGGAGAAACCCGCGACAGCGGACATCGGCTTCGCGTTGCGAGTGAATTTCGTGTAGCGGTCACGCCAGTATCCCTGGTCACGGGTGGTATCAGTTTGATCGAATTCATTATTCCGGATTTGATCCATCACTTTTTCGCAGAAGCTGCCCGGAGGACTTGCGATTGCGTTGGGCAAGAAGGGCTACTATCTAACAATTATTCTTCTAAAGAAGATTGCGAACTGGAACACATGAGATCGATCAACTCATTGGCGAGGATTAGATGTTATGATCCTCGCCTCGTCCAGCCTGAACATCGAGGTACCGGACCGTACTGAAGGACATGGAACTGCGTTTATTCGCGAACCTCCCAACAGCTCGGCAAATGTTATTGGTCCAGTCGACCGGCTTAGCCCAGACGCTGTTTTGGCTAGGAAGATAAGAGCCTGTCAGCGCGTAAGGTTCATTGCTAAGGCTTTAGTCTTCTACTAACTGAAAGATCCTGCCGAAGACGGTAATGCCCGTGGCCGGCTTCCGTCCTATTGCGCCGAAACCGAAATGTGCTCACCGGGAAATGTTTGGAACGTCACCTGAGGCCCCGTCAATGTCTCCGCCAAATGGCGGTTGCGAGACAAGACCATACTCCTGCCCGTCGCGCAAATGTAGGCTGTGGAGCTGCACGAGGCTGTTCGTAAGCACCCCGAAGCAGCACATCTTTGCCTTGCAGCCAACCCGAGGTGCCCGGCAAAAGTGGAAACCGCTTACCAACGCCGCCCACATGATACCGCGGACAGGTTTCATCGGGTCTGGGAGAATGGAGCCGTTCAGAGCTACAGGAATTCATGCACCAGGAATTACCTGCACATCGACGGGATAAGTGGTCAGTTTTACGATCGGGACAAAACTCCTATTACGCGAGAGGCGGCGATTGAACATGCGCTATCGCACACTGAGCCAGGACATACGGGCGAAGTCCCGATGCAGGGCAGCTATTGATCGACTAATCAAAATCTGCATTCAAAAAGTCTTGTTACCGGAGCCATGTGATGAACGCCTTTTCCTTTATTAACCTAGTCCATGTCGTAGCTAGCTTTTCGATCGTTATCAGCCCACTTCTAGTCCGGCCAGCAATTGCTCAACAAACCCCAAGCGACGTGAAGCTCTTGCACGACGTCAACACCGGTTTGCAGAATGAAAACGCGTTTCGTGGATTAGTGATCGTACTCAAGGTCTCACACGGAATTGTCACGCTTACATGTAGGGTCTCCATCGAAGGAGACAAAGTGCTGGCCTCAATGGAATTGGGCCAAGTCGACGGTGTAAAGACCGTCCTCAACAAGCTGAAGGTACGGAGCTGCCTCGCTCCGGCGGATAAGACGCCCGCACTCGCCAATCCGAGTGGAGCACAGAGCCAGCAGCTCACTGAGGAGCCGCATTCGCGCGCGCCTCGGGATCTCATCGCAAAGACGATCACCATTCCGGTGCACACTCCTATCCAGGTACGTCTCTCAGACCCGATCACAACGAAGACCGCCAAAGCTGATGACCAGTTTCATGGCGTCCTCGCGGCCGCTGTCTACCAGGATCGGGTGGTCGCAATTCCAGGCGAGACTCCAGTTCTGGGTCGGGTCGTCTCGGCGAAGGCGGCGGGGCATTTCATACCTCTGCCGAGCTCTCCCTTGAGCTGACGGCCATGCGCTTGCCCGAACCGGGCGAACACTCGGCCGCAGCCGTTCAATTATCGGCGCGCTGGCCGGAGGCGGAGCTGGAGCGGCGAGCGGCGCGGGCAGCGATGGGGCGTTCGGTTTAGGCGCGAATGCGATTACGTCTTGAGGCCAGATCGAACTCAAATCCGAAGGGCTGCTGCGCTCTCGGACCGCAGCCCCGTTCACCACGGTTGTCTACGAAAAAGTGGTGGTTAAATTCAGCTGCCGCAGCCCACGGGCCCGGCACTCAAGATCCGCGCCCTAAACGCTGCCAACCAGTGGAATAACAAGCCTATGGCCTATCTCTTTTACCCCTCACGTCGGAACCCGATCATTGATGGAGGGAAGAATTGAGATTGGCGCGCAAGACGATAGTAGGCTTTGTAGTCCCATACCGTTGTCTCAGCCGTAAATTAGTCGGAGCCGGCAGTTCGGGCCTCATGACCACGTAGTCCGGTACGCGCCGCAACCAACGAGAACCAGATCAGCTGTACTTGAGAAATTCTCCGTTCCAAAACCAGAAGTTGATAATTGCAGGGCCGGGTCCAGGTGGTTCTATCCGATTCCAGACCTCAACACCATGTCTCCCCAGCTCGGCCTCGATTAGCCTGCCAAAACTCGGATCGACGGTCGCCAGAACAGCTCCGTGCGACGCAAGGGTCACGTGGATACCACGATTCGTCAACGCATCGACCTAGACCAGCCTGCCATTGCGCCAGCGGCATGGCTTGGCAGCAGATTCGGGCTGCCGAGATGATTGCGGATCGAGTAAGCAACTGAGTGACCTCATTGCCGGGTCCGCTTCCATCGGGCGAGGGCTGCGGCCCGATTCCCCGCAGGAGCTAACCCAGCTCAAGAACAGCGCGCGCAAAGATCGGGAACTCATGTCCGCTTCGATATCGGCGATTAGATAGGAGAAAGCTTCCCCTCGGGTTTCTTTAGGGCGACTTGTATTCGCGGCGCTAAATTCGCGGCGTCTTGACAAACAAATGCCGCGAGTATCAAACTTGTGAAATTGTTTATCAAGTTATGAAACAAGTGGCCACAAACATGGACAACATGCAGGATGGTTTTAGTCGGCGCATCTTTCTCAGGAGCGCCGCTGCGGCAGTTACAGTCGCGGCTTTGGAAGGTGCGTTCGCACAACCGTCAAGCATGGACAATATTCCGATCATCGACGGGCATATTCATCTGTTCGAAGGCAATCGTCCCTCTGGGCGCAGGGTATATGGGTTCTCAGGCTTATCGGGCGATCTCAAAGACCTCGCTTCCCTCTATGTACATCCCGCTGGCGAAGCCGGCCGGTATCGTCGGAGCGATCGTAGTCGAATCGAGTCCTTGGATTGACGACAATCTCTGGTATCTCGAAGTTTGCAGGGCCAACCCGATCATGGTCGGAGTCTCCGGAACCCTAAATCCGGAAGAGCCTGATTTCGGCAAGTATGTGACGCACTTTCACAAGGATCCCCTTTTTCGCGCCATCCGCTCCAGCCGCTTCTACAGCGCGGACAACAGCAAGGTGGCGCTCAAACCCGAGCAAGTTGATAATTTGAAGCTACTCGCCCAGGCTGACTTGGCGCTCGACACTGCAAATCCGAGTATGGGTCTGATGCAGGCCAACGTGCTTCTGGCCGATGCGATCCCCAATCTTCGCATCATCATGGACCATCTGCCCTCCTTCGATCCGACACCCGAAAACCAGCAAGCTTATGAAGCGGTAGTGAAGGAAATGGCAGACCGGCCCAATATCTTCGTCAAGCTGTCGGAGGTTTACCACCCCCGACTATCGGATGGCATCATCGTCAGGGATTATGAGCCGCTGCGCGCCAGACTGGAGTATCTTTACGACGCATTCGGCGAGGATCGCGTCATGTTCGGTTCCGATTATCCCAATAGCTATGGCGTCGCAACCATTCCCGAGGAGGTCGCGTTGGTGAAGCGCTTCTTCTCCAGCAAATCGAGAGCAGCCGCGGAGAAGTATTTCTGGAGGAACTCGGCGCGAGTCTATAAATGGATCAAGCGCGAGAATGATCAGCCGAGCCTGACTTGATTTATTTATCTGGCTTCCTACGGCCGCCCCAGTTGGCATGTTCGAAATGGATCGACCCTTGCTTTTTTGCTGAAGTTTCTGTGAACAAGACCGCTTTACGTCGTTGCAAAATGTTTTCCGAGATACAATTTTTGATCTGCGCACCATAAGACCAAATCTGGTATGCTATTCTTCCAATGCCGAAGCCCAAAATAGCTCCCCGGAGACCGCTCGAATCTTCAGAGAAGGGCCGGAGCGGTGTTCAGTATTTCTCCCGCGCTGTAAGCAAGAGCTTGGAAATTTTAGAGTTGTTACAGGTGGGGCGATCGGCGATGGGCCTTCAAGAGATTGCCGAGCGTATCCAGCTTTCCAAAACATCTACTTTTCGACTTATCCGAACATTGGAAGCATCAGGTTGTCTTGTGCCTGCGGGATCCGGTGAGTACAAACTTGCGGCGGGGATATATTCTGTCATACCGACGCTCTGGCTTGCCCGTCTCCTCCGAGTTGCGCAAGTTCGCATGCAGGAACTAAATCACAATCTGCGAGAAACGGTTACTCTGGCGGCCCTATTTGAAAACCGGGCCGAGGTCGTTGCCATAATCGAGAGCCCTCAGATCATCAGGATGAGCAATGTTGTAGGTCTTATTCTCCCTCCAAATGCGAGTTCCTTGGGAAAGGTTATAACTGCCTTTCAACCGGAGGCCCGGCGTGAAAAACTTTTACGTAGCTATGGATTTTGGCGTTTTACGGAGCGAAGCATCACTGATCGGTCGAAACTCGAAGAGGAGTTCGCCCGGGTCCGGGCTGAAAAGTTCGCAACCGATCGAGAGGAATCTGTTTCTGATGGAATCTGCTTTGGAGTTCCTGTTTTCAACCCGGCGGGGGAAGTGGACGTTGCTTTGAGCACTTCATTTCCCAAAATGCGGGTGCATGGCGAAGACCAAGAAAAGGCGATAATTGCTGCCCTGCGCGATACTGCTCAAAAGATTTCAGCGGATCTGCGCTCCGCTCAAGGCCCGGAATTACCCAATAACTCGCCCGGTCGCCGCTCGCCCCGTGGCATCGCGCGCTGACGGCATTCAGTGCTAGCCCAAATTTCCGGATTGAGCAACTGTAGGCTTGTTGCTTGCCCTAACAGCAATTCTCCCCTGCCTTCTAGAGCATTTTAGCTTGTTGGACACTGGCAAACAGCAATTCTTCCGCTTGCCTATTCTAGGTCGTGCATGAAATTTATGGACGGCTTGCAATCGCAACCAAGCAAGTAACCTCGGCGCAAGGTTCGGCGGTGATCGGGACTATCGGGAGGAGGATGGCTTTCTTCTTTACGATGCGGTCTGGCAGGTCCGTTCCCCGTGTTGAGTGACATTCGCAGAAGATCGCGCTGATCGGGCCTGGCGCCCCGCTTTTGCGCCGAATACTGATAGAACATTTTCACTTCCACCCTTGCTTCGCAAGGAAGGAGGATCACAAGAATGAGAGATGGCAAGTCTATAAAACCTGCTTGCTTCGCACGGCGGGAGGACGACCAACTATGACCGCATCGTTTGCCCTATTCAGCCGACTCAATACGTTGCCCGACCGCCACTGGCGTCGTAGCATTGCGCCGTGACGAAGGAGCACTCGCAGCTGGCCAGGAAGTGAACCACATATGCAATCTCCTCCGGCCGCGCGGCGCGCTGCATGGGGATGCGATCCGTCATATACGCCACCTGTTCGGGTGTTAGCTGCTCCAGGATCTGCGTGCGAACCACTGCCGGCGATATCGCATTGACGCAGATTCCCTCAGTGGCCAGCTCTTTGCCGAGAGATTTAGTAAATGCGATCACCCCCGCTTTTGTCGCCGAGTAGGGGGCCATTCGCGGATTGCCCTCTTTCCCTGCAATGGAGGCCACATTCACGATTCGCCCGTAAGAGCGGCTGCGCATGTGCGGAACCACCGCCCGGCAACAATTAAACACTCCGGTTAGGTTTACCGCGATGTTCCGTTGCCAATCCTCGTCGGTCTGCTCCCATACGAATGCCGCAGGCCCGGCGATCCCGGCGTTGTTGACCAGAATGTCGATCCGCCCGGTTCGTTCGAGCACTTGGCTGACGGCCCGCTTAACCGATTCTGGATCTCGAACATCTATCTCAACAGCAAACGAATCATGGGCGAGAACTCCGGCCAGTTTTTGAGATCGAACCAGATCGAGGTCGGTAACGGCAACGGTAGCTCCTGCCTCGGCGAGCCGCTTCGCGATTGCCTCTCCAATGCCCATGGCCGCGCCGGTTACGATAGCGGTCTGTCCCGCCAGACTGAACATAGCGGAAGGGCGGCCGGCACTCCCCTCCCGGCTTTGTGCCGCATTCGGAGATAGCGGAATATCCGGCATCGGAATCGATCTCCTCCCACGTTCGCAAAGCAACTCCGGGATTATAGGAAGGGAAAACAAAAGAAGTCAACAAAAATGAAATGATATGCCAATTTCTGATTCTCGTGTTCGCTTTTCCCTTGACGCCGTATATCGCCGGATGTACTAATTTACCGTTCATAAAACGTGGTGAACATCATGACGATTTCTCAGATGGACCGGCGAACGATACTTCGAGGTATGGGCTCTGTGGCGGCCGGGATGGCCTTGTCGAGCGCAGGCCTCGCCGGACCTCGTTCACACTCTTCGCAAAAGCCTTTGCGCGGTCTTTTCCCAATCGGGCAGACTCCATTCACCCAAGCCGATCAACTGGATCTCGATTGCCTAGCCGCGGAGGTGCAGTTCTGTAACAAGGCACGGGTTCCCGGATTTGTCTGGCCGCAGATCGCAAGCGGGTGGTCCAACTTGTCCCAGCAGGAGCGCCTTTCCGGGGCAGAGGCGATTCTCACCGCCGGAAAAAGCGGAGCCACCGCCCTCGCCATTGGCGTGCAGACCAAGGGAGACGATCTGCAAGGCTCGATTGCTTATGCGAAACATGCGGCCCAACATGGCGCCGACGCGATCATTTCTCTTCCCCCTGAGGGAGACAATGCGGCCGTGCTCGCCTACTACAAAGCTATCGGGGCGGCGACGGATCTTCCCCTGATTGTCCAGACCCGGGGAGATAAGATGACGGTGGATTTCATTGTCCAGTTGTATCAATCCATTCCCACCATGCGCGTGATCAAGGATGAGGTTGGAGATCCGCTGGAGCGTATCGGGGAAATTCGCGAGAAGACCCACGATAAGCTTGCGGTCTTCGCCGGCAATGGAGTCCGCACCTTGATCTCGGAGCTGCAGCTTGGGTTTTCGGGCTATTGTCCGGTAGTGGGCCTTTCCGATCTCTACCAGGAAAGCGTCGATTTATATAACGCGGGTAAACGCCGCGAAGCATTCGACATGTTCGGGCGGATCCTGGCCTTCGACTCGATCCCTCATGCCGAACAATACATGCTGGTGGCGCGGGGAATCTTCAAGGAAAACACCAAATCGCGTCCCATGCCCGGCATGGAAAATCCCATGAGAGCTAAGCTGCCGCCGCTCGATGATAAAGCAAAACAGAACATTCGCGACGCTCTCGCCATCTATCTCAAGCCATATTTGCGCGCCTGAGTTATTCAAGTGAAACGGCATACCATTTTCGATTGCGAGAAGTGCCGCACGCCCCGGCGCGTTCAGAGATCCGGGGCGTCCCAGGTTCGCGCAACCGGAGTCCCCGGCAAGCGAAGCTTGCTGCGGTGCGCAGCTAACCCAAGTGCTTTTCTGCGAGGCTAAATTGGGGCCAACACGCTTGCATAGGTTTAGGTATTGTTCCCTCACCCTGGTCATCGCCGCTGCTCTCATCCTTGCGGCAACCGCGGCCCATCCGCAGTCTGCATCCGGCCAGCGACAGGGTGCGCAGGATTTTGCAGCTACCTGCTCGCTCTGCCATGGTGGAGATGCGCGGGGAACCGATCGCGCTCCGTCTCTTGTCAACAACAATGAGCTTCGCGGCATGACAGAAGCCGACATTGCCGGCATTATCCGCAAGGGAAGAGGACGAATGCCGGCGTTTTCACTGCCTCCCGAGGAGGTTTATGCGCTGGCGCACTTCGTCCAATCGCTCAATCCGACGGCAAGCGCTCTCTCCTCTTCAGGCGATGCCAATCGTGGCGAGATCATCTTCTTTGGCGAGGGACAGTGCTCTTCGTGTCACATGGTGCGAGGCAGGGGCAGCGCCAACGGACCCGATCTCTCCAGCATTGGCAAAACGCTATCGGCGGCCGAGCCTAACCCGGGCCTTAACCGATCCTGCGGCGCATGTGGCCGATAGGCTATGGCGTGGTTTCGTTAGATCTGAACGATGGCGAGATTCTGCGAGGGTTCGCCAGGGCGCAGGGGAGCCACGATTTGGTGCTACAAACCTTTGATGGCCGATTGCATTTACTGGACGACCGGGATTACAGGGCGATCACACCGGAGAATCGCCCGGCGATGCCCGCCTATGATGGCTCGGCAGAGCAGCGGCAAGATCTTCTCGCTTACCTAAGCCGGCTTGACGGAATCACTCCTGGACCGCTCACAGCCCCGCAAAAGTCTATAACTCAAGCGGCGATGGATCGCATTACTCATCCCAAGCTTGGCGACTGGCCTACTTACAACGGAAACCTGAACGGCAACCGCTATAGCACCCTCGATCAAGTCAATCTCACAACCGTGCACAGGCTGCAGTTGGCATGGACATACTCAATTCCCTTCTTCGGTCTCGAAACATCGCCTGTGGTCGTCGACGGCGTGATGTACGTGACCGGGAACAACCAGGTCTACGCACTTGACGGCAGAACAGGACGCGAGATTTGGCGCTACGCGCGGCCGAAATCGGCGGCGGAAACAATTGCGAGTGATGCCCGGATCGGGGTCAATCGCGGAGTCGCGGTGCTGGGAAGCCGCGTCTTCTATATTACCGACAATGCGCATCTGCTTGCCCTGAATCGCCTAACGGGCGCTCTTCTCTGGGATGTCGATATGCCGGAGGAGCCGCAACACTACGGCGGCACTTCGGCTCCACTGGTTGTCGGCGATCTGGTAATTGCCGGTGTGAGCGGCGGCGATGACGGGATCCGGGGATTTGTAGCCGCATACCACGCCGCCACGGGCGAGTTGGCGTGGAGGCATTGGACCATTCCCAAACCCGGGGAGGCCGGATCTGAAACCTGGAAGGGATCTGCCCTCAAATTCGGCGGGGGGTCCACATGGCTTACCGGTAGCTTCGATCCGGAAGCCAATGTTCTATATTGGGGCGCGGGAAATCCCTATCCGGATACCGACGGCGATCAACGCCTGGGCAGAAATCTCTATACGGATAGCGTTCTTGCCCTAAACCCGAAGACCGGAGACATGCTCTGGTACTACCAGTTCACTCCGCACGATCTGCATGACTGGGATGCCAGCGAGCCGATCGTACTTATAGACGCGGAGTGGAAAGGCAAACAGCGCAAGCTGCTACTGCAGGCCAATCGCAACGGCTTTCTATATGTTCTGGACCGGACGGCCGGCAAGCCGCTGCTTGCCACGAAATTAGTCGATAGGTTGAACTGGGCGAGTAAGATCAATGACGCCGATTGGACTCCCGAATTGCTTCCCGCGAATCAAACCAGTGAGCAGGGAGTAAAGACCTGTCCGGCAGTGCGCGGAGCGACCAACTGGTACTCAACGGCATACAGTCCATTGACTCGGCTTTATTACGTGATGACTGTGGAGGATTGCAGCATGTATCGCAAGGCGCAGGACGGAGGATACGGCAGAGTTTTTGACCCGGCCAATCCGCCGCAAAAGATTCTTCGCGCCTTCAATATCGAGACCGGAAAGGCTCAGTGGAAGCTTGAGTTACCCGGTCAGGTAAATAGAAACTACTCTGGAGTCCTGGCTACGGCAGGAGGTCTCGTCTTCTTTGGAGGCAGTGATGGCGACTTTTCCGCGGCGGACGCCGGCACCGGAAAGTATCTATGGCACTTCGATACCAATCAAGCGTTTAAAGCGTCGCCGATGACCTACGAGATCGACGCCAAACAGTATATTGCAATTGCGTCGGGGGCGAACATACTGTCCTTCGCGCTGCCCGACTAACTTGAAACCAAGGCATTGTCATGACTTTTAAAAATCGATGCTTTTACGGGATCTCTGGTGCCTCATCCTTACGAAGCAAGGGCGGGATATGGTCTCGATGACAGTGGCATTAACGGCCTTTGTAAAATTGCGGGCGAGAAGACCCAGACCTAGCTTCGCAAACTTCAGGCACCCGCTTTATATGCCGAGGTGAAAATCCGGTCATGAAACACAAATGCAGGAGATAACAAGTGAAACAGGATATATCGCGACGCTCATTTCTCGGCGCTTCAGCGAGCGTAGCCGCAACCAGCGCCGCGGCTGGGCTCTCTGCTCTCGCCAATCCTATTGCCGCCGCCGCTCAGTCGGCGGGAATAAAGACGAGCGATCTCCCGGACCTGACTGTCAAGGAAGTTAAGATCTATGTCACCGATACCAGCCAACTTCATCGCCTGAATAGCACGGAGACAGGAGAGATTGTTTCGATTGTCACTACCGGTGGCATCGAAGGAAATTTCACCCTCGGCGATCGCAACCCGACAGTGGGCTGGCTGGAATGGGCGAAGGCGACGCTGGTTGGCAAGAGTGTTGTTGACCTGCTGCCCACCTTAACCTCTACCTCGGGTTTGAAGGGACGGTATGGCTTCAATGCAGTGGACCGAGGAGGGCCTGCGGCCTTGCAGGGCAGCACCTTCCATCGCGCCCCCTCTCCAGGTAATGGATCAGCGTTTGACACAGCCGCTGTGGGTGGAGGATTGATGACCCACGGTGGAGGCGAGTGGCCGGATTACTATAGAGCCGCCGCCGATGTTTGTTTATGGGACATCCTGGGCAAGGCAGTCAATCGGCCTATCTACAAGATATTGAATGGAGGAGAACTGCAGGGCAAGACCAGGATCATGGCGTATGCCAGTTCGCTGCATCATACGGCGATCGAAGACTACGCTCCGGAAGTAGTGCAGGCGAAAGAGCAGAATTTCAAGGCATACAAAATTCATCCCGGCGGCGGGCAGCACGCCAAGGGCCCTGAGATACCGACGTACATCGGGCACATGGAGGAGATCAGGCAAGTGCGCCAGGCAGCAGGAGATGAGTTTCTTCTCGCCCATGATCCGGTGCAGATGTACAACCGCTACGAGGCGATCAAGGTGGGACGTCTTCTCGATAAGCTCAACTATATGTGGTTTGAAGACCCAATCCATACCAATGATACCCAAGGATTGATCGGCCTTTGCTCGGCGCTCGATTTGCCTATCCACGTAGGTGAGTTTCTCTACTCTATCTCTGACTTTCAGGAATACATGAGCCGGGGCGCGCTGGATGTTGCAAGATTGATTGCCGATAATGTCGGAGGAATCAGCGGCGGCATGAGGGTCGGCCTGCTGGCTGATTCTTTCGGGCTGGAATGCACACCGCATAACTGGGGCAATGTTCTGGATTTGGCAGTTCACTTCCATCTCGAACTCGCCTTGCCGAATGCCGCGTGGTTTGAAGTACCATTCCCTCCCGAATACGCGGACCGCCCCTACGTGCCCTATAAGTTTCGTCCGGACCAGGACGGGTATATCCCTGCTCCCACGGAACCTGGTCTCGGCTATCCGATCGACCACGACGCATTGGCGAAAGTCACCAAACGGATCGATCGTTGAACGGCGATTCATCAGGAGAAGATAGAGTGAATCAGAAAATAGGGGGACGCGATTTTCTCGCCGCTCCGGCCACTGGAGCCGCGGACGGCGGTGCGGCGGGATTCGATGCTCTCGCCAATCCTATCCGGGCTGCGGCGCAGTCAGTAGCAGTGAAGACCGGCGACCTTCCCGATCTGACTATAAAAGAGGTGAAGGTCTATATCACCGATGAAAGCAAGTTCTATCACCGCCTTAACGGAGAAACAGGGGAGCTTGTCGCCATCGTCACCAACGGCGGTATTGAAGGCAATTACACCCTTGGCAATCGAAATCCTACCGTAGGTTGGCTTGATTGGGCGAAAGCGTCCTTGGTGGGCAAGAGCGTTGTCGATCTTCTTCCCACTCTATCCTCTACCTCCGGCTTAAAGGGACGATATGGCTTCAACGGGCCAGCCTTCCGGGCGCCCGGGCGAGCCGGTCCGGGACAAAATGGCGGCACCTTCGGCCGCGCGCCCGCCCGTGGCGAGGGTTCCGCCTTCGATAGTGCGGCGATTGCCGGCTCAGGTCTGATGACTCACGGAGCAGGCAGTTGGCCGAATTACTATACAGCGGCCGCCGATGTCTGCATGTGGGACATTCTGGGCAAAGCTGTGAACCGGCCTATTTATCAGATCTTGGGCGGAGGAAGTGGGCCGGCCAAGAGCAGAATTCCGGCTTATGCCAGCTCCCAGCATCATGCGGCCATTGAAGACTATGCACCCGAAGCGTTGAAGGTAAAACAGGAGGGATTCAAAGCATACAAGATTCATCCCGGCGGAGGGCAGCATGCCAGCGGCCCTCCCATCCCGAGTTATATCGGCCATATGGAGGAGATACGGCAGGTACGCCAAGCGGTTGGAGATGAGTTTCTTCTCGCCCATGATCCTGTGCAGGGATATAACCGCTATGAGGCGATCAAGGTCGGCCGTCTGCTCGATGAGCTGGAATACATGTGGTATGAAGACCCCATCCATACAAATGATACGGAAGGTCTGATTGAACTTTGCTCGGCACTGGACCTGCCGATCCATGTAGGGGAGTTCCTTTACTCTATTTCGGATTTCGCTGATTACATCTGCAGGGGCGCTTTGGACGTGGCGCGTCTGATCGCCGATAACGTGGGCGGCATCAGCGGCGGCTTGAGGGTCGGACTACTGGCGGACGCTTTCGGGTTGGAGTGTACGCCGCACAACTGGGGCAACGCCTTCGATCTGGCGGTACACTTCCACCTTGAACTCGCTTTGCCCAATGCGGCATGGTTTGAGGTTCCATATCCGCCGGAGACCACGGACCATCCGTATATCAAATACAAATTTCGCCCGGACAAGGATGGCTATATTTCCGCTCCTACCGAACCTGGTCTCGGGTATCCGATAGACAGGGATGTCCTGGCCAATATCACCAAGAAAATCGAGCGTTAATAGCTTCCAAGGATCTCGAAGGAGAAACAAAGACGGGTGCCCCACATCTCGATTTTGAGATGTGGGTTTGCTGCCACAGAGCGTTGGAAACAAGGAGGCTCGCCAATGTTTCGGTTTTCATTTGTTTTGTCCCTCTTATTTCTACTGTTATATCCGGTCCATGGGCTGGAAAGGCCGGAGACTACCTTCAAAGTTTTCCAATTTCCTCCCAATATGATTCCGCGAATCGACGGCAACGCCGATGACTGGGCGATGGTGCCGCAAAGTTACGCAATCGGCATGGATCAGCTGGTCGATACCGAGGGCGGCCACGGCTCCCACTACGATTCCAAAGATCTCGACGCAACCGTAAAAGTGGGTTGGGTGAAAGGGTTGAACCGCCTCTATTTCCTATACGAGGCCTACGACAACTATTGGGATTTCTCCCGTCTTGATCTTCACAATGACATCTTTGAAATCGTAGTCGATGGCGACCTCTCCGGAGGACCGCTAATCGATATGCATCATCGCGACATTTGGACGCCCGAAGCAGTGGGGGCCGAATCCGTCATCGACCCGCGGATCAGCGAGGCCGATTCCTATTTCTCATTCCAGGGCAATCAGGCTCAGAACTACCACATCTTTACGCCGCCCGGCGACAAGGATTGGGCCATGATTTGGGGATGCGCGCAATATACCGGGCATCTGCCTTATTCCAATCATGCTTACAACTACAACTTCAAGCCGGGTCAGCCGGGCAAGCTCATCCTGGAATTTTGGATTACTCCATTCGATTATGCGGGATGTGAAGGCCCGCAAAGAGCAGTGGAAAGCACCCTGAAGGAAAACAAGCTGATCGGGCTTTCCTGGTCGATCATCGACTATGACGACGTGAATTCCAAAAAGCGGAGCTTCTGGAACCTTTCCCATGTGCAGACGATGTATGGCAACGCATCGCAGCTCGTGGGATTT
>CAWDNI010000012.1:0-28657 GCA_963803615.1 uncultured Acidobacteriaceae bacterium | reverse complement strand
CTTAAAGGTTATGTACGGCGTCCCACCCAAGACACGCACCACCGCGACGGTACGACGCGATTCGCGGGCCATCGCCAAGCAGCCCGAGGTCAGCCGCACCTCAGTTATTCGGTTGCTGCGCCGCCAGGAAGCGTCGAAAAGTTCGCGCTACCATGATCGTTGATGGGACGGAGGCTCGCGCATATGGGAAGAAAAGATCGGATGCGGTCCCTCGTTTTGTATCCTTGGCTAGTGGCGATCCGCTGGACCAGGTTCCGCAGTTCGAATAAACCAGTCTTCGCCCAACAGATTGTGGTTTCAGCCCATCGTAAGCACAACCCGGTACTGAGCGTTCCCGCTCATCATGCGATCGTAAGCTTCAGCGGCTTTTGCCAGCGGATACTTCTCAATCATTGGACGTATGCCCGTCATCTCAGCGAAGCGCAAGGTATCCTCGGAATCCGTAGCTGTACCGGACGGCCAACCTTGGATTCGCCTCTTGGCAAGGACCAGGTCGGCAGTCGACACTTCGATGGGGTCGGCCGCCACTCCTATCACAACCAAAGAGCCATTCGCACCCAACCCACCGACAAGCGACGACATCGCTTTGCCGCTCGGCGCGGTCGCCAGGATCACACTCGCGCCACCAAGCTTTCTTAACTCGGCTGCGGCATCGGTTGCAGCGCTGTCGATATAAATGTCCGAGCCGAGCTTCTTCGCAAGCGCCTCGTTATCTGGACCACGTCCGATTGCCGCAACGCGATAGCCGGACTTCTTGGCAAACTGAATGCCCAAATGGCCCAGGCCGCCAATGCCCTGTATGGCGACGAGATCACCCGGCATCGCACCGCTGTGACGAAGAGCGTTGAAGGTGGTAATGCCGGCGCACATGAGGGGCGCGGCTTCGGCGACTCGAGCGATTCCGGCATGTGAGCCAACGCCTCCACCGGCGCGACCATGAATTCCTGGTAGCCGCCGTCATAGCTGACGCCGCAGACGATGACGCTGGCACAGTTAATGAAGTCTCCTCTGCGGCAGGCCAGACATGTGCCGTCCTGGCCGCCGTGCCAACCCACGCCGACGCGATCGCCTTTTTTCCAACCGCTTACCCCGGCTCCCACTTCATCAATCACGCCGGCGACCTCATGCCCCGGAACGCGAGGATAGGAGATGCCGGGAAACAGCCCGTCCTTAGTGACCACATCGCTATGACACACGCCACAGGCTAGAACGCGTATTCTCACCTGCCTTGGGCCGGTTGCGGAATTTCGCGCTCGACGATCTCGAAATCAGCTCCTGGCTTGGGTACCTGCACTGCTTTCATCTTCGGCATTCTGCGCTTCCCTTGGTTCTTTTCAAAGATCTCCGGCTATCGCCCGACCCCAGGGGCGTCTCAAGAGGTGAGCGATTGTATCACACGAACGGTCACACAATCATGCGGGATGGTTTTGTTCGCGACACTGTGAATTACTCCTTCACGATGAAGGGATGGCCAGCCACAAAAATCTTGATCGAAACACTACTGGAAGTACATACTTCGGGAGTTTTGCTGAAAAGCTACAGATTCTGGCCTGCTCAGCCGGGGCCCTCGCAACAGTTTAATTGGAGAAATCCAGCAAGACCTTTTCTGTCCAGCTTCACCATCGGCGAGGCTTACTGCCTTTTGGAAGTCTTTCATTGAATACCGCACGCTTGCTGGCGGAGTAAGTGCTCCCTTCGAGAACATGGTGAGAAGATCGCTGTCGCTGCCCGTACCTGGGCGAGCGGCTGGGAAGGTACCCAACGCGGAAGCCACCAGCCGCGAACCGTTGCTGTGGAATAAATCAACCGCGGAGCGAAGAGCGGCATGAGGAATTTCGCGGGATCCGTCTGCCGATGACTGGAAAGGGCTCCATACACCAGCATGGTTCCCGCGGGAGCGAGGTTGCGGGCAACCTCAGCGCCAACTTCCCCGGCAACGCAGTCAATCGCTCGTTCAACGCCCTTGCCCGCGGTCAATTCCTGCAGGCGTGATCTGAGATCCTCGTCGGCTGTGCAGATGACCTCATCGCCTCCGAGGTTGCGAATGATTGGCTCCTGCTCGCGCCGCCGGATGACGTTGATTGTCTTGAATCGATACTGCTGCGCCAGTTGAAGCACGAACTTCCCCACGCTGGATGCAGCCGCCGTCTGCAGAAGCCAGTCGCCCTCCTTGAGGTTGTGAGCTGATATGGTCAATGCCCATGCCGTCAAAGGATTGATGTAGGAAGCGGCGGCGGCCGAATCGTCCAGGCCGTCTGGAACGGGCACGAGTTTGTCCGCCGGGCACACGACCTGCTCGCGCCAGGTGTTCCAGGTGTGAACGAAAATTACGCGCGTTCCGACCGTCGGAGCTTGCACGCCGGGAGCTTGACACCCCGGGCCTCCACAATCCCCACGCCTTCAATGCCCGGGCTGGCCGGCAACTCCGGCTGATAGCCATAGCGCCCGCGCACCATGTGCAGGTCGGATGCGTTGATCGGGCTCAGCAGCACTCGGACGAGCGCTTCGCCGGGGCCAAAGGCGGAGTAGGGATCTCTGCCAGTTCCAATACGCTCTTCGGTTCACCGGTCTCGCGAAAGATCAATGCTTTCATCGATAGCTCCTGGGTCCGTATGCGCGGTTGATTCCGGCCGAATTCTACGACTTCGGGAACAAGAAGTGGAGCTGGTGATGAAGGATAGAATATCTCGATCGAATCTAGGGCATGCTGTACCTAATTCGCTGAATGACATATTCCGCAGCGTCATTTGCCATGTACTCCTTCATCTCCGGGGAGGATTCTTCTGTACGGAGAAGTCTCATGTCAAGGGTGGATAAAGGGAACCAGTGTTGCGCTCGCTGCTACCACCGGCGAGGTTGAGCAGTTCTTGGTGGTGAAACCCCGATTTTCCTTTGCGGAGTGGGCAAAAGCAGGGGGATTCCCACATTCCCACCGCCACGACGGCTACGGGAAAACGAAAAAGCAAAAAACAAAAACCGGACCGAAAAAGTGGAAAGTTGTGCCCGGTCTAATATGTAAAATATGTCCCCGGCTGGACAGGATGGCTCGCAAAAATGGGCAATCGCATTGATTAGTCTGACCGCATTCGGTCTTCAATGGGGATATTTCACCCTCTTTGAAGCCTTCTGGAACGGGCAGACACCAGGCAAGCGGATGGCGTGGCTGCGCGTGATCCAAGAAACCGGGCGGCCTGTGGCTTTTTTGAATCGCTAGGGCGCAACTTCGTCCGCGTCATCGACTTTCTTCCTGCGGGTTATCTAGTAGGAGCGATTTGCATTTTTGCCACACGGCGCCAACAGCGGCTGGGCGACTTGGTTGCCGGCACCCTGGTGGTGCACAAGCCGAAGATCGTTGCCCAGCTATGGCAAGGCAATGCCGCCAGAACTATTACTGCGGCTGCACTGGATCGTCCAGCGGAGCGGCAATTCATGCGACTCCCCGCAGCATTGCCTGCCGACGCGGTTGCCCGCCTCAGCGCCGCCGATTTGGAGCTTATCGAGAGCTTTCTGGCACGGCGTCTCGATTTACCGCTCGATACCCGGGATCGCTTGGCGGAAAGGCTGCCGACACAGATGAGCGCGAAACTGCAACTGCAGACTTCGATGGGTATGACTTCCGAGACTTTCCTGGAAGGGCTGGCACGCGATATGCGGTCTGCTCATTCTGCGGCGCCACGAAATCCGGCATAACGGGAACTCCTCCGTTTGCTGAGCGGCACCCTTCCGTTCCGGGCGATTCCGTCCTCGATTTTGCAGACCAACGACCGTTGCTCAATTATCATGTTTGGGGGACGGCTGCGTGATCGTAGCCTGAAATTCCATGAGGGCCACACCGTGCAAAACGCTTCTGTGATTCTTCCTGCACCGCTAAACGGCGCTGAGTCCGTACCAGGTAAAGTTCTCCTGGTTTTGGCTGGGACGCTTTTTCTGGCCGTATCATCCTGGCTTTCGGTTCCGACCCTGCCCATTCCTATCACCATGCAGACCTACGCTGTCATCGTTGTCGGGGCGGTGTTTGGCGCACGCCTTGGAACAGCCATGGTGATGGCGTGGCTGGCTGAGGCTGCATTTGGCCTGCCTGTGCTGGCCCATGGCACGTCCGGAATTGCCGTCTTTTTGGGTCCTACCGCCGGCTACCTCGTCAGCTTTCCGGTGGCCGCTGCATTTGTGGGCTGGATCGCAGACCGCAACCTCGATCGCGGTCCTGTTTCCTCCTTTCTATCGATGCTTGGGGGCAACACTATCAATCTGGCTCTTGGTGTTCTGTGGCTGTCTATCGCGGTCGGATGGCGCAGCGCATTTGTTCTAGGTTTCCTCCCCTTCTGGATAGGAGGCATCGCCAAGGCCTTTTTGGCTACGGCTACGGTACTGCTGGTGAGAAGAAGCCGGGTGCGGCTGCCCATCGATGCGCAATGACTACCCGGTTACGCCCGCATCATTTGCTCTGTATGCTCACCTTCGCGAGCAAAGGGTATAGCCCGGCCTTCATCGAGAACTTCGAAGAGGTGGTGGATCGTATCTCGACCGGGAACGAGACTATCGAAATCATAGAAGGCCCGGATGATATTTGCGCTCCCCTGCTAAGCGAATCGGATACTCATTGCAAAAATGCCAGTATTACAATTCGCGACCGCTTCGCAGCGGAGGCGCTCAGCGGTTTGCTGCGGCAACCGATTCAGGCGACGGCGCAGGTATTGCTGGATCGGGAACGCCTTCACGCGATGCGGCAAGCCTTCGCCGAAGGCAAGATCCGGCGAGCCTGTGCCGGCTGCCAGTGGGCGCCGCTCTGTGACGATATTGCCCGGAATGGCTTTAAGGAAACTCGGCTTCTGGGCCACGGAACTACTGTCATTATTCCTGAATCGGCTATCTAGGCCGGATCGTGGCCGCCCCGCCGAGCATCTTAAGCAAAGACATGGCGCGCGTTTTCATCACCGGTTCATCCGACGGCCTCGGCCGGATGGCGGCCCAGTTACTCATCGAACAAGGTCATGCAGTGGTTCTTCACGCCCGCAGCGAGCGGCGTGGGCAGGAAGCATTGTCTGCCGTACCGGGAGCGGAGGCAGTCGCAATCGGCGATCTGACGAGTATCGCCCAAACTCGCGGTGTGGCCGAACAGGTCAACCGGCTGGGCCCGGTCGACGCGGTGATTCATAATGCAGGCATCGGGTATCGGGAGTCCCGGCGAATCGCGACCGCAGACGGGCTGCCTCAGGTGTTCGCTGTCAACACGCTTGCGCCGTACATCCTAACCGCACTTATCCAGAAGCCAAAACGCCTGGTTTATCTGAGTTCCGGCCTTCACCAAAGCGGTGATGCAAGCCTGGAAGATCTGGCCTGGGAACAACGCGCCTGGCAGGGCCAGCAAGCTTATTCAGATACCAAATTGCACGACGTGCTCCTGGCCTTCGCAGTCGCACGGCGCTGGCCTGACGTTCTCTCCAACGGCGTTGAACCCGGGTGGGTAGCGACCAAGATGGGAGGTCCGGGAGCGCCGGATGATCTGGATTCCGCCCACCGCACCCAAGTTTGGCTGGCAGTCAGCGATGACCGAATGGCGACGGTTACAGGCGAGTACTTCTACCATATGCGCCATCGCTCCCCCAATCCTGTCGCCCGCGATCCCCAACGGCAGGACAAGTTAATTGACGCCTGCAGACGTTTCTCCGGAGTGGAGCTGCCCTGAGATTGAAGTGGGGGGCGGCCTTCTTTGCTCGATGTGCTCTCAAACCTGCAAATATCCTGTTGGCCCACTCAGGGGACGATCGGATCCCGGCGGATTTTTCGTTGGACCGAGGAGTTCGATTTCCTGATAGATTCCTGGCATGAGTTCTGAAACAAAGCTCGGCACGCCGAGCTACGTTGCAAGTCTCCGGCAGGAGTGGCTTCTTGGCGTCGCGTTCGCAACGACTGCGCTGTTTCTGCTGTTCGGCAAAGGCTGGCTGTCGGACCTTTCGAACCCGCTCTGGTTCGCCCTGATGCTGCTCTGGCTGTTGGGGGTGATTGTCGGCTCGGCCTTCGCTGTTGTGCACCACGCCGAGGCCTTGGCAGTCAAACTCGGAGAGCCTTTGGGAACGCTGGTGCTCACGCTCTCCGTCATCGGCATTGAAGTAATGATGATCTCCGCGGTCATGCTCACCGGCGAGGGCAAGCCCGCTTTGGCGCGCGACACCATGTTCGGCATCGTGATGATTGTACTCAACGGCATGGTCGGGCTCTCGCTGCTATTGGGCGGATTGCGCCACCACGAGCAGGAATACAATTTGCAGGGAGCCAACGCCTTTTTATCGTTAATCGTACCTTTAACTGTGCTCGGCCTGGTGCTGCCGAATTTCACCAGAGCCTCTGCCGGTCCTACGCTGTCGACTTTTCAATCTGTTTTTCTTTCGATAATCTCGATCGTGATTTACGGCCTCTTCTTGGTGATTCAGAATTGGCGCCATCGCGATTACTTCGTGAGACCTGTTGGCTTCCGCGCAATCGAGGGGCGAAGCATGGAAACAAGTTTCGGCCATCCCGAGCATTCCCAAACGGTTTCTCTGAGTTATCACGCCTCGTTACTCGTGCTGTATCTTCTCCCGCTGGTCGTTCTTGCGAAGAAGATTGCCTTGCCCATCGATCACGGAATCGAAGTGCTGCATGCGCCTGCCGCGCTGGGCGGTTTTCTGGTGGCTGCATTGATCCTATCTCCCGAGTCGCTCAGCGCGACACGCGCAGCTCTGGCCAATGATCTGCAGCGCTCCATCAATATCCTGCTGGGTTCTGTCCTTGCATCCATCGGGCTGACCATTCCCGCCGTCTTGACCATCAGCTTAATTACCGGTAATAAGATCATCCTGGGTCTCGATATGGCGGATTCCCTTCTGCTGGTTCTTACACTAGGTATCAGCGGCCTCACCTTCACCAGCAATCGAACGAACGTCTTATTAGGAGCGGTGCATCTCTTGCTTTTTCTTTCATACGTAATGCTCATCTTTGAGCACTAGAAGCATCTTTCCTGATGATGTAAAGAAAGAAACAGCTCCTGATAGATCCTTGCCTGAGCCGGTGTAGGGAACAGCCGCTTTTCGGGCCGCTGTGAGAATAGCCATCCAGCGCTGCTCTATCTTTCTACTGTTGCGCGTTATCGGCTGTTTTCAACGAATTCCTCAACAGCGTGCTACGGATGCCGCCGTAGAACATGCACGGCGATATCCGGCCAGAACTCGCGAAATGTGTTCGTCAAGCCATCTCGCATTACGGCGTAGCCATATTTCGAGGCGACATCTCCGAAGGTGCGATCCTGGGCCGGGTAGTAGGCAGTCGAAATCGCTTCCGCCATTCCGCGGCCCAACAACTCGGAGATGTTAAAGCTTTTGTTCCCGCTGTAATTGGGAGTGATGAAGACCGTGGAGAGCGAGTAGACCGTGCGCTTGAAATGCTGCCCTTGCCCAAAGTGTAATAACGCTTATCCTGATGAAAAATTGTAGGAAGCGCAAACAGCACCAGGTAGTTTCCATCGGTTTTGTCGACATAGCCGCGCCACGAATAGGCCCAGAAACCAGGCACTCCTTTGCCCAGCTGTGGATGGGAATCTTGGCTCTCGGCAATGAGTGAGGTCAATCCGGTAAAGACAAAGGCGGAGTAGTCAAAGCTATTGTCAGTTGCGATTTTGAATGACCCTTTCGCAGTTGGCCGGGTTCGGACTGCGCCCGCGCTGACTGCGCGATAGTTCGGCATAATGCCAAGGATGCGCTTTGGCTGCTGGGGTGGCGCCGGAGGGCTTGGTTCCCAGCCTTCGCAGGAGGCGGCGCATTCTCTTGTGCCGCGGCGGAAGCGCCGGACCCAACGGGCTGCGGAGCATCGGGCAAAGCTTCCAAATCGGGAGAAGCGGATGCGGTGGATACCGCCACAAATCTTCCAGTAGCAGTTCGCTCCGCCGTCTGGCCGGACGCAGTGATGGTGAACGATAGAAGAGCTAGGCATAGAAAAAAGAAAATCAAAGACGGGCCTCGAAAGTTTTTCGCAATGTTGTTAGATGCACGCCACGGTAACAGGAAAAATGCTTTAGATTCCAGGTCACTCATCCAGTTCGCGACTCCGGATTCGCGAAAAAATCTATTGCGCCGGAGTCAGCCTCCAAAGAGAACCCCGCTGTGTATCGAGAACCCTTTGCCACCGCCACCCGCGAATAGATGCCGGGGTTTGCCTGTTCATGATGTAAACGTAGTTCACTCTAAACCTTTGGAGCTGCCGGGCAAGATCCAAGCGGCGGTATTTGTCGAGTGCAGTGGCCGTGGCCTGCTTCGTAAGCAGCGGTTGCAGCAGGTCGGAGACTCGCATAGATGAATGCTCAAATAAAAATGGCACGTAATAGGCACTGACAGGATCGCCGGGGTGATAGAGTTGATTTCCTTTGGTGGGCCTGAGCTGCTGCTCTACCAGTGGGGGCGGCGTGCCGACGAGCGCATCGGCCAATAGGAATCGGTCCAGAATCTCGTCATCGGATCCGGAAGAGCGAGTCCCGTTGGCCAGCAAAGTGTAATCGTGAGTGAAGACCGGCAACTCGGTGGAAAGCGCCAGATCGGTAGTAGCAACCACATCGTCGCCGGTTGTGTTTCTCTGCAGCCAATCGAAGAGTTTTTTATCCGAGGAAAATACTCTATGTGCTTCGGCTGAGTTCACCGCCGCGGTCGTCTGGACAGCCGCGGCCATGACGAAGAGAGCGGCAAAGAGAACAGCGCCCCAGACTACCGGCCGCTCTCTGCGGAAGCGCTCTGATATCCCCAGCAATACGGCGATGATCATGATAATGAGCGCCGGTTGAATCACCATATGCGTGTAGTGCTTGTTTGCCTGGATATTGAATCCTGTGACAAGTTGCAAGTTCAGTCCGGCAACTCCTCCCACGGCCGCAAATCCGAAGACTAGCACAAGCAAGCCGGTGAAATCGCGCACGTCCCGATCCATTTCAGTGAACTTTGCCCGGCAAGCTACCCACGACAGCGCTACCAGAACAAGCGCAAGAAGGAACGCGATGCTGGATTCGATGTCGAGCCGGGAGGGGATGTGCGAGTACGCCATGCCGAGCCTCCCGGAGCGATATAGGTAACCGCCGGCTTGTTTCGCTGATCGGGTCCAAACGAGAAATGGAAGGGCTAGGCCGACCGTCACACCGAATGATATTAGGGCGATCTTCCACAAGGAGCGTATCCAGAAGAAGCAAAACAAGGTGAGGAACGCAATGCCCGCGCTCCAGGCGATTGCGTAATAGATGTAGGTATAAAAAAGCATCCCTCCCAATGCACCGGCGGCCAAGGCATATCGCATGGACCGCAGGCGCAATGCGGCGCATAGCGCCATTAGGCTTCCCAAAAAAAGAGGGAAGCTCATATTGGGGTGCGGATTACGAGAAGCCTGGAGCGTCTCGACAAAGCCGGAATGGAGGCCAAACCGAAGCAGCGCCGCCTGGCCGTAGTAGATGGTGGACAGTGAAAAGCTAACGATCAAAACCAGCAATGCCGAAAAACCAGCCAACCATGGCGAGGCTCCGATCCGAATGAACAAGCTCATGAGAAGCCAAGCGGTAATCGCGGGGAACAGGAAATGACAAAAAATCTGAGCGGCGGCCACACTCCGGAATATCCTGGCCAACAGCACTTCTGCTTCCACGGGCAGAACGGAATACGGCACAGGTTCATTACGGTGCTCGTAGGAATCCGTGTCGTAGGCCAGCCGGTGATGCTGATAGCTGTAGTTCACCTGGGCCGCATACATGAAGGTTTCATCCCAAACTGTCATGCTGGCGGTACGCGCGGAAAAGGGGCTGTAGTCGCGGAAGGAATGCAGGCACAAGATTCTCACGCCATGCGGAAGTACAAAAAGAACTCCAACCAGGCAGGCGAGCGTGAGTTTTTCATAGGTTTGTCTTCGTATTCTCATTCGGGTTCAGAGCAAAACGCGCGCACCCGCGCCAACGGCAGGATGATAGGTTTCATGGTTGCTCTTTATGATAAAGCGCCCGTTCGAGAACAAAATGCTTTAGACGGTATCGAACGACTGGACCGGCCGGGCTAAGGAGAAGGAATCGCCCAGGCGGTGTCCTAACCGGGTCATGGGAATTTCGAGCACATAGCGGCTCAAACAGGAACACACCAGAATCGACAACAGGTTCCAGGGCGGTCGCTGAAGGTAACGGAAGAATCCGGGCGCCATCTCCGAGGCCACTGATGGTAAGAAGAGCATCTGCCAAAGATAAATGCTGTAGGAGAGCGTGCCAATCCAGCGGATTGGCCGCCATTCCAAAAAACGGCCGAGTACGCTGGCCGGCTGCAGTACAGTGCTCAGTACCAGGGCGGGCAGAAGAACCGCGTACAACAAACTCAGGGCGGGACTGACGAATTCTTGCGCGAGCGCCAGCATCAGCAACACTGGAATCCATAGCTGCGAAAAACGAATACCTTCGACGTAGCGCCGAATAGTCGGGAAGTAGATTGCGGCAAGGCATCCCCACAAAAGAGCATCCATTCTGGTATCGCTGCGGGACATGATATTGGCCTGTGGAAGTATACCGGCCAATAAATGGAAATGCGTCTCCAGAACTCGCCAACCAAAGACGGCCATCGCCATAAGAAACGCTACTTTGCCTGCCCGCTTCGGCTTTACCAAAATGAGCAGCATCGGCCAGATGAGATAAAAGTGTTCCTCTACCGCAAGCGACCAAAAGTGGGCGGTGTAGAAACCGCCCTGAGCATCCATACCGAGAGGCTTGTAATTTCGGTAGAACAATAAGCAACTCGGCACATCGGAGTAATTTACCGGCAGAGCGCAAAACACCGCCGCGGCAAGAATTCCAGCCAGCGCGGCATAGTAGGGAGGCAGAATCCGGAAACATCTTCGAATATAGAAACGCCGCAGACTGATGCCGCCATAGCGCTCGTACTCCTTGAGCAACAGGCCGCAAATCAGAAAACCGCTGATGGCAAAGAAGACGTCAACGCCCCGCTCTCCGTGAGCTGAGAGTCTGGTGAGGATAGACCCGCTTTTGAAGAAGCCAAATCGCCCGTGAAAAAGGATGACCGCAATGACGGACAATGCGCGCCAGCCATCGAGGGTCGGTATATATCCCTTGGGACGAGTCACTTTGCCTCCGGTTCAACACCACGCCGCCGGGGATTTCGGCTTGTCTATCGCGGGGCCTGCTTGGCTAAGCTTAGGGATAAGTTTAGGCTGGGCAGGAAATGTGTCAACTCAAATTGATGCATGAAGTTCCGCACTGCTCATGCTCGGCGGTCGCGGCGCAAAGCTTCTTTCGTGCTGCTTGCTGGAGAGAGGCAGCAAGAATGTAGGACGATTGACTATGCGATTTGGATGCAAGATATGAGCAGGATCTCAGCCAGAAACGAGCTTTTGTTTCGGCCGTAGCGTCGGCTTTTCTTGCGTCCATTCTTGCGGCAACGTATCTAAACCTTTGTTCTCACTTCCACCCTGGAGGGCACCTGCCAATGGACCCAGAAGCAATCGACAAACTGAAGCGTGCCCCCGAAAATCCTGGAGTTCTCGATGTTATTCTGCGCCGTTGGAGTCCGCGGGCCTTTTCGGAGAGAGAAGTTTCTTCCGAGAATCTGAAGCGGATCTTTGAAGCTGCACGCTGGGCCGCCTCCTCCAACAACGAGCAGCCTTGGCGGTTTTTGCTTGGCCGGCGGGGAGATGAGACGTACCGCAAGATCTTCGATTCCCTGGTGGAATTCAATCAGATATGGGCCAAGAGCGCGCCTGTGCTGGTGCTCTCGGCGAGCAAAAAGAGCTTCACCCCCAAAGGGAATCCGAATCGCCACGCTCTGCACGATACCGGCGCTGCAACGGCCAATCTGGCCCTCCAGGCAACCGCTCTTGGCATGCACGCCCATCACATGGCCGGCTTCGATAGCGATCACGCCCGAGCTTCTTTCGCCATTCCCCAGGACTACGATATCGGCGCGGTAACGGCGATCGGATATCTCGGCGATCCGGACGCTCTGCCCGCTGCTCTGCGCGAGCGGGAAGAAGCGCCACGGTCGCGTAAGCCGCTCGAAGAAATCGTCTTCTCCTCGTGGGAAACCCCCGCGGCCTTCTTGACAAAGTAGGATGTGTGGATGCGCAAGATCCTGCTGCTGGTGAATCCTGTCTTTGAGAAGCATTGCGGCCGGGATCTCCCGCCTATTCTGCGCACCTTTAGAGAAGCAGGGGCTCAGGTTGAAGTTTTGGAAACAGAAGAGAACCGCTCCGCCGGAGGCAAGGCTAAGCGGGCGATCGGAGACGGGTTTGATGCCGTTGTCGTATGCGGTGGAGACGGAACGGTCTTCGACGTGCTTCAAGGATTGGCCGGTTCTCATGTGCCGCTAGGGATCGTTCCCTTTGGCACCGGGAATGTGCTGGCGCAGAATCTGAAAATTCCCAAGAATCCGCTAGCGGCAGCACGCTGGATTCTCTTGAGCCGGCCGCGTTCCGTGCCCCTAGGGAAGATCACCTGTTATCTGCCGGATGGGAAAGAGAGTTGGTTCTTCGCTATGTCTGCAGGAATGGGCGTGCATGCGGCGCTGATGTCCGCAGTCCGCCGCTCCCAGAAAAGCACAGGGGGCCGAGGCGCCTACTTTGCCGCGGGATTCAAATTGCTCTTTCAGCATCCCGTTGAGGCATTCGAAGCCGAGATCACGACGACCAGCGGAACGGTGCTCCGGCGCCAGACCTCCGAGGTAATTGCGGTGCGCGTTTCGGAGTTGAACTTCTGGCGGCCAGGCGGAGGATTGACTCTGCCCTTTCTCCGGCTAGCAACCGTGGAAGGGCGATCGCGATGGCGCTTAGCCCAGGCTTCCTTCGATGCCTTCTTCGGAGCCGGCGCGCGTGATCGCCAACAGCCGGGAAATGCCGCGGCGCGTTATGAAGATGTTGTTCGCGTGGTCTGCAAACCAATCCCAGGATTAATCTATAAGGCCCGGCTTGCCGCGCAAGCTGACGGTGAATGGCTCGACGCCTCTTGCGCGCTCATCGAAATGGCTGGGGTGGATGTACAGCTTCTCTCGGCACCGTAGGGCCTCAGGCGAAAGGGATACGATACTCACCGGCTAATTACCTGAGGTTCGTTGCGACAAACGCGTGAGAATGATCAGCTCCCTAGCTGCAATTTCTCATAAGAAAAACCAGGGCTTTAAAGCCCGATTTTGTTTAGCTCAATTGCTTACGCGGGTTCGCCGCCGCGAACCCGCTTTCCCGGCTAAAGCCGGGAACTACACCGGTGGAAGCCCTGGGCTTCAGCCCAGGGAGGCGGACCTTTTAGGTCCGCCGACAGAGGGCTAGTTAAATCAAGGGCTCTTTAGCCCTGGTGCTGTGATATTCGGGTCACGTTATGTAACGCTTATGAGAAATCCCGGCTAGGTTCTTATTTGACTTTTAGTCTTAAGTGATTAAGACTTAAGCCTTCGGGCTACACCCACCCACATGGGCTGCCCAGCTCGATCCGCAACGAAGAAGAGAGAGCCAGATGGTAACGGACGACGAAGACCTTCCGGTGGCTTACTTGCTTTATGCAATCGCGGTCATTGTCGTCGTTGCGGTACTTGCGGTGAGCAGCTTTCTGGTTTTCTTCCGGTAGCGAAGAGAACACTTCGCTTTTATTTATCCGGTTTGATATCGGCCAGCCGCCTATATATGCCCCCGGCGACAATGAGGGATTGCTGAAGACTATGAGCACGATTGTCGCCTGCCTTTGCTTCTTGGCCGGCGCCCTCGCTGAGCAGAGATACCGATTGCTGCGGGGCTCGGGTATTTCCCGGCGCGCCAGGAGCACCGGGCGGCAGGTAGCGGCGGATCAATCCAGGAACAAGCGTTGGCGCTGATGATGGATGCTGGGCGTCACTGCCGGCGGGTTCCGGCGCTGATTGCGAAATTTGGGCGGCCTCCGGCTTCTTGACGCTTGCCAGCTCCGCGCCGGTCTTTGCCGGGGCCGTGAGCGGCGAGAAGCGCGTCTTCCGAATTGTTCTTCTTTGAGCCTCCGGCGCCGGTAAACCACGGGTTGCCGAAGTCAGTGGCTGCGCCGCTTGCGGTTGTGGCGTTTCCCCGTATGTATAGGAAAGCAACACCGCCAAGGACGGCGCGGTACTGAGAAAACCTGCGAGCAGAGCCAGTCCACAGGTGGCGCGTAAGCAAACGAACCAGACCGGAGGCTTCTTCGATCCCGCCAGTATTGAATGGACGCGAACCTTCAAATTCGCCGGAGATGCGGCGAAATCTACGCCCCACGTCCTCGTTTCCTGGGATAGATTCAAGCGGGCAAAACGAGCCAGAGATTCGGCGTAACTCGCTTCTCTTCCCGGAGAATGCGAAATCACGGCAAGGTCGCAAGCGAGCTCACGATCGAATTGCATTTTTTGCAGCGCATACCAAGCCGCCGGATGAAAGAAAAGAAGCGCGCGGCATACGACGGCAATTCCATTTGAGAAGAAATCGCAGCGACGCACATGGTGAAGCTCGTGAAGCAGGATATCTTCGAGATCGGAGCGATCCTGTTCCAGACAGATATCCGGCAGCAGGACGGTCGGCCGGAGCCAACCGAAGGTTGCCGGCGACGTACCTCCGGGCAGCACCAATAAACTTGAACGGCCTACATGCAGACTCTCCGCAAGCGGCTGAAAGGTTTCTACCAACTGAATGGGCGGCTGGGAAGAGAAACCAAGCACCCATTTCAGTTTCCGCCGCCGTTTGATATGAGCAAGAAGAAAGTAGCTCAAAACCAGGAGGTACGCGATGCCAAGCGCACGCAGCACGGCTCCGAGCGGAATCGCCCACGAGCCCGGAATTTGCCAGGCGTATGCGGTAGGGTGCACAGCCTGGATCGAGATGTTCGCACCACCTGCTGATGACTGTGCCGCTGCTCCGCCGGTCACAAAACCGTTGGCCAGCCAGAGCCAATACGCCGCCGCCCCACAAAGAAATCCAAGCCAAATTATGAACCGTGAGTTTGGTGAATCGACCAGCCGGCTGAAGACCAGACATATACCGAAAGCAAGGCCAGTCTTCAGAACAAATCCCGTAAGAGCGGCCACAATACTGAGCCAAAGGTCCGGATTCATAGAGTTTTTGCCCTATCCGCGGTCGAGATCCTCAAGACCATGCTTTTTACGATACTCCCGGATGTATGCTTCGACTTCATTCAGCTCTTTCTTTTGGATGCGACTCACTTCCAGCAGATTGATCAGCAACCCGGCTGCTGATCCGCGGAAATTACGCGATAATAGAGCTTGCACGGACAACCGGTCTATGGTCTTTCGGGCGGCCAACGGCGTGAAGACGAAGACGCGGCCTCGACTCTCATGTTTTATAAAGCCTTTCCGTTCCATGATACGGAGCAATGTCTGCGTAGTTTTGTAGTTGGGCCGTTCTCCTTCAGGATGCGCATTCACCACCTCTTCGACTGTGGCTTGTTCCTTGTCCCATAAAACTTGCAACAGGCGCATCTCTGCCGCAGTCGGTACGGGAAGCTGTCCTTTTTCTCGTCTAACATTCAGCAGTTTGTTTCGCATGGCGACTCCCAAAAACATCTTAAAGGTTTAAGATTGTGCTTGGCTTTCTTTTTTCCTGCAATGGACGAAAACGGGACTTTAGATGCGGCTTCTATGACTCCTGTGTCGTCCGGCCAAATTGCACTCGCTCGAAGCATGGGCACAACCAAATGAGCAGTAAAAACCATTCTCTGCGGAAAAATCGCTTCGTGCGAATGCAGCCGGCGTTTCATTTTCTCGTCCTTGCGTCATTTGTAGCACTCCTTCCGGCCTTGCTGCATGGTGAGGCAACATCGGTCCAGGTTCCTTCTGCAACCCCACTCTCGGTGCAGTTGCTCCAACACGTCCCCATGAAGGCTGGGGAACCTTTGGAAGGACGTCTGCTTTATCCGGTTTACGTCGATAACCGGGTCGCCATACCAGCGGGTTCCAAGCTGTACGGCAGTGTAATCCGTCTTAATCCAGACCGGAGCCGCCGGATTCACTCCGATCTCAGGGGAGATTTCACGCCATTTCATATTCCTGTTGTACGATTCGACCGGTTGGTTCTCCCGGACGGCGCCGTGGAAGCTATTGCGAGCGATCGCGCGACGGATGGCGTCCCGATTTTGCGATTGTCGACTCCGGCCGCTAAGAAAAGAGGCTCATTCATCCGGCGCGAGATAGCCCAAGGAAAACAGAAAGTGAAAGATACCGTCGCCCTGGTCACCGCCCCCGGACGCGGCGACCGCCTGGTTCAATTCATCTATACACAGTTGCCGTATCACCCGGAGAGGATCGAAGGTGGAACCTTATGGACGGTTGAACTGGCGAAACCCCTGAACCTTGAGCTCGCGATGGATCCTCCAGAGGAGGGAAGCCAGATAGCCGACCATGAAAACCACAACCAACCAGGCCGGAGAAATCCGGACCCAGGCAAGCCTGCCGCGGAACAGGAGCAAGCCTGGCAATTGCATGCCTACCTCAATCAAACAATCAGCTCTGGTAAGGAAAAGCCGGGGGACACTTTTCAAGCCCGCATCGCGCAGCCCGTCTTTAACGCCCAGCACATCCTGGAGGTTCCCGAAGGAGCCCTGCTGATCGGGGAGATCACGCAGAGTAAGCCGGCTCGCTCTTTCGCGCGTCAGGGAAAGCTTCGCTTCGACTTTCGCGAATTGAGGTTCCCGAGCGGTTTCACTCAGCCGGTTGAAGGTGTCCTTGCCGGAGTCGATGCAAATAAATCGGCGAATTTACAAATCGACTCCGAAGGCGGCATACAGCCAAAACCGCAAAATCGGATGATCGTGCCGCTGGCATTGACGCTTCTTGCCGGGCGCGCTTTCGACAATGACGGCAGCCAGGCCGGTAATGGCGCCGTAGCGTCCAATGGTTTCGGAATTGTAGGCCGGATAACCGGCATCGTGGCCAGCTCACGGAACGTCGCGGCCGGTATAGGTATTTACGGAGCGGCGCTTTCCTTCTACGATCGCTGGCTGACGCGCGGCCACAATGTTGTCTTTGTGAAGGACACGCGCATCGAAGTCACCACCACGCCAGTCCACGGTTCGCTGCTCGCCCCTGGCGTTCAGCAAAGATGAGAACTTAGCTAACTCCTGCTGCTCTTTTTTGCCCTGCTTTTCTTTGCGCTACTCTCTTTTTTGCGCTGCTCTTCTTTCTGGAGGGTGCGGGCGGCACCTTCGCGCCTTCGCGCCGTGCCTCTGACAGCCCGATGGCGATTGCCTGTTTTGGGTTAGTCACTTTGCGTCCGCTGCGGCCGGAACGGAGTTTGCCCTGTTTCATTTCCTTCATTTCCCGCTCTACGGATTTCGACGCACGCGGGCTATATTTTCGGCCTGAGCTTCCGGATGATTTCTTCCTCGTTGATTTCGCTGATTTCTTGGTTGGCGGCATACAAATTCCTCCAGGAGTTGGGAAGCACTAGAAGCCGCAGGGGTTGTGCAGCATAAGGGCGGGGGAAAGGGGCCCGAACTTGGAAGAACTGCTGTAGCTGAATTGCCGAACACCGTCTTTACCGGCTGCTCGCCGTCGCGGGAAGAATTTCTTCGACGTCAATCCATTGCGTTGGATAGTTCCCGGTATAGCAGGCGGTGCAGAAGGAGTTGACTTCGCCGCCATCGCAAGCGCGCTCCAGGCCGTCAAGGGAGAGATACGCGAGGGAATCGGCCTCGATGAACTGGCGAATCTCTTCAATAGAGTAATTGGCCGCGATCAGATCTTTTTTGTCCGGCGTGTCTACTCCGTAATAGCAGGGCGAGATGGTGGGCGGACAACTGATGCGCAGATGGACTTCAGTGGCGCCGGCAGAGCGGACCATGCGCACGATTTTCCGGCTTGTGGTGCCGCGAATGATGGAGTCGTCAACCAGGACGATGCGCTTGCCTTCCAGCAGATTGCGCACCGGATTCAGCTTCAGCTTTACGCCAAAATCGCGGACACGTTGCTCCGGCTCAATGAAGGTACGTCCCACATAATGGTTGCGAATGAGTCCGAAATTAAAGGGGATTCCGCTCTCGGCGGCATATCCCAACGCGGCCGTGACTCCGGAATCAGGAACAGGAACGACCAGGTCGGCTTCCACTCCCGATTCTTGCGCCAGGCGCCGGCCCATCTGCTCCCGGCTGGCCTGCACCCAGCGCCCATAAATTCGGCTATCGGGGCGGGCGAAATAAACGTGCTCGAAGATGCAGCTCGACTGCTTTACTCCGGTCGCATATTGCACCGAAGAGACCCCATCGCCGGTGACCATCACCACCTCGCCTGGCCGTACGTCCCGTTCATACTTGGCACGGAGCAGATCAAAAGCGCAGGTCTCGGATGCGAAGACGACCGTATCCGGTCCACCGGGATTGGAGATGCGGCCCATGGAGAGCGGCCGGAAACCATGAGGATCGCGGGCGGCAAAGATGCGGTCGCGCGTCATCATGACGAGGGAGAAGGCTCCGTCGATTTGTCGCAGTGAATCGCCGATCGCCTCAATGATAGTATTCGCGTGCGAATGCGCGATCAGTTGGACGATGATTTCCGAGTCGCTGGTGGTTTGAAAATATGCTCCTTCACGTTCCAGACGGGTACGCAGGTTGCCCAGGTTCACCAGGTTGCCATTGTGCGCGATGGCTATCAGTCCGCGGGTCGAATCCACCCGGATAGGCTGTGCATTCAGGAGCGCGGAATCTCCGGTGGTCGAATAGCGAGTGTGGCCGATGGCCAACTCTCCAGGCAATTTGGCCAGCACGTCGTCGGTAAAGATGTCAGCTACCAATCCCATCCCTTTTATGTTGAAGAGATTGGTGTAATCGGCCGTAGCAATGCCTGCCGATTCCTGACCGCGATGCTGCAGTGCGTAGAGCGCGAGATAGGCTTGACGCGCCGCATCGGCATGTCCATGGATCGCGACCACTCCGCATTCCTCCCGGAGTTTATCGAAAGTAGCGGGGCCGAACTGCTCGTTCTCGTGATCGATGATGGTGCGCTCCCTAAGGTCAAATTTCCAACGGCATGCCGTGCATGAGCTGCGCGGCTAAGGCTCCAGCCCACACATTGCGCAGTCCCGCGACTCTTTCCCGGATGAACACGCGGCCATCCACTGCCAGCTCGAAATCATGGGCAATGGTTTCTCCGAGCAACGTGGTCATAAGACCATCGCTCCTGCTCACCATCTGCTCAATCTTCGCAACCGCCGCTTTGCTGCAGGTGATAATGGCCTGGGTGGCGGTCTCTCCGAAAAGATCCCACTCAACCGGCAGGTCCGGCGATTTTTCCAGGTTGGCGCGAATTCCGATTCCGTATTGAAAACAGCCCTCAGCGAGAGCAACTGCGATGCCGCCATCGGTGATATCCCGCGACGAATGGATCAGGCTTTCACGAGCAAGCTCCGCGAGGGTTTTGTGGAGACTCGCTTCCGCCTGAAGATCGAGATATGGAGGAGTGCCCCACAACCGGGAAAGGACGGTCCTGGCATATTCCGAGGAGCCGAACTCGCGCATGCGCTCCTCCAGAGGTGAGAGCGATGCCGGAGCGATAAGGAGCACCGCATCGCCGATATGGAGAAAATCCGAGGGAACCGCTTTTTCAACCTGCTCTAATATGCCCACAATTCCCAAAACCGGAGTGGGGTAGATTGCTTCCCCGCGCGTCTCGTTATAGAGAGACACGTTGCCGCCGGTAATCGGCGTACTCAGCGCAATACAGGCGGCGGAGATACCGTCGATGGCGCTGGACAATTGAGCCATGATCTCCGGTTTCTCCGGATTCCCAAAGTTCAGGCAATTGGTCGCCGCCACCGGCAGCGCGCCGGTCAGGGCAACTTTGCGCGCCGCCTCGGCCACAGCATGGCGAGCGCCCAGATCCGGATCCAGATATGACCAGCGGCTGTTGCCGGCCAAGGCCATCGCCAGGCCCAGCGCAGAGCCCTTGACGCGCATCACACCGGCCTCGCTCCCCGGGCCCTCCACTGTATTGGTCTGCACCATGGAGTCGTATTGCTGATAAATCCAGCGCTTACTGCAAATGTTGCTTGCGGCCAGCAAAACACGAAGCTCGTCCGCGTACTTGCCCGCTGAGCCCCGGGGCACCCCATCCTCGTATAAGCTAAGTTGTTCCAGAACTTCCGGCGGCGGATCAGCGGGGGCCGGCGCCTTCCACTCGCCGACCGGCCGGCGGTAGAGCGGAGCGTCGTCGGTGAGCGACTGGTTAGGGATGTCGGCCAGAAGATGACCGTGATGCAGGATTCGGAGCCGGGCTTCCTCAATTACATGGCCGACAATGACAGCGTCTAAGCCCCACTTGCCGAAGATGCCAAGCACCTCCGCGGCGCGATCTTTCTCCGCCACCAGCAGCATGCGCTCCTGGCTCTCGCTGAGCATGATGTCGTAGCCGCTCATGCCGGATTCGCGCTGCGGAACGTTATCTAATTCGATCTCCAGACCCACGCCTCCGCGCGCTCCCATCTCGCATGTGGAGCAAGTGAGGCCGGCGGCGCCCATATCCTGTATGCCCACCACGGCGCCGCTGTGCATCGCCTCAATACAGGCTTCCAGCAGCAGCTTTTCCATGAATGGGTCTCCTACCTGTACGTTGGGGCGCTTCTGCTCCGACCCTTCGGTGAACTCCTCGCTGGCCATGGTTGCTCCATGGATGCCGTCGCGCCCGGTCTTCGCGCCAACATAAATCACTGGATTGCCAATCCCGGAGGCCTTGGCATAGAAGATTTCATCGCCCTTTACCAGGCCCAGGGCAAAGGCATTTACCAGCGGATTACCTGAATAGCAGGCCTCAAATCGTGTCTCACCGCCCAGGTTGGGAACGCCGAAACAATTCCCATAACCCGCGATACCGCTTACCACGCCCTCCATGACTGCCTGATTTTTGTGAATGAGCCGGGAGGTTTGAAGATCATCTCGCTGGTTCTCACGAATCGGACCAAAGCGCAGAGAGTCCATCAGGGCAAGAGGCCGCGCCCCCATGGTGAAGATGTCGCGCAGTATGCCGCCCACGCCGGTGGCGGCGCCCTGGAAAGGCTCAATATAAGACGGGTGATTGTGGGATTCGATTTTAAACGCGCAGGCCCAGCCGTCTCCAATATCGATAATGCCGGCGTTCTCGCCCGGTCCCTGGACTACGCGCTCGCTCTTGGTCGGCAAGCGCTTCAAATGTATCTTGGATGACTTGTAGGAGCAGTGCTCGCTCCACATGACGCTGTAAATCCCCAGCTCCGTGAGGCTGGGCGAGCGTCCCAAGGCCTTGAGGATGCGTTGATATTCCTCAGGCGTGATGCTATGTTGCGCTAGCAGCTCAGGCGTATAAGAGAGAGCTTCAGGCGCCACGCTCGGAGCAGCAGGTTTCATGGCTGTAACTATATTGTCGCACGGGATTGCCGCACGGAACCGTGCGCTTCCAACCGACCGGTCAATGAGGATGCACTAGCTCTCCAGCTTTCTGGTGACCAGCTCTTTCAGCAATGCGGGGTTTGCCTGTCCTCTTGATAGCTTCATCACCTGGCCGATGAAGAACGCATCCACTGTCTTCTTGCCGCCGCGGTATTGCTCCACCTGCTTGGGATTGGCCGCGATGACTTCATCGATGAGTTTTTCGATCGACGCCGCGTCGCTGATCTGCTGCGGCTTCTCGCGCTGGTAAACGGCGCCGAAATCCTCTCCATTCTCAAATGCGGTGTCGAAGAGTCCTTTGAGCTGCCTGCTGGAAATCTTGCCGCTCTCGGCAAGATCGGCGGCCTCGACCAATCCTTGCAAAGTGATCGGCGACTGTTGCAGACCCAATCCCTTCGCATTGAGGCGCCCCATCAACTCGCTCTGGATCAGGTTGGCTACCCGCTTCGGGCTCCTGGCCTGCTTGGCTGCCATCTCAAACTGATCGGCGAATTCCCGGGTTGCGGTCAGCGTCTGCGCATCCTGCGGCGTGAGACCGTACTCGGCAATCATGCGGTTACGGCGCGCTTCGGGCAGCTCCGGCATCTGTTCCGCCAGAGATTGTTTGAATGCCTGGGAAATGACCAGAGGCGGGAGGTCAGGCTCAGGGAAATAGCGATAGTCGTGCGCCTGTTCTTTGGAGCGCATCGAGTAGGTCCTGCCCTCAGCCGCGTTCCATAGCCGCGTCTCTTGCACGACGCGGCCTCCGGCTTCGATCAACTCGACCTGCCGTTCGATCTCATACTCCAGCGCAGCGCGGATAAAGCGGAAGCTGTTCACGTTCTTAACTTCAGCCTTGGTGCCGAAGTTCTCCTGTCCGCGCGGCCGCACGCTGATATTCGCGTCGCAACGTAGCGAACCTTCTTCCATATTGCAGTCGCTTACGCCGGTATAGAGCAAAATCTCCTTGAGCCGCGTCAGATACTCGAAGGCCTCGTCCGGCGTCCGCAGATCAGGCTCGCTGACGATTTCAATCAAGGGCGTGCCGCAGCGGTTCAGATCGACGTAAGTCTTGGTGGCGGAGTCGGCGAAACCGTCGTGCAGGCTCTTGCCCGCATCCTCTTCCATGTGCAGCCGGGTAACGCCGATGCGCTTGGTAATCCATTGCTGGCCGTCACGTGCCGGCACATCGATCCAACCATGTTCAGCCAATGGTTTGTCGAACTGTGAAATCTGGTAGCCCTTGGGCAGGTCGGGATAAAAATAATTCTTGCGCGCGAAAATCGATCGCTCGCGCACTTCGCAATTGATTGCCATGGCAGCGAGGGCGGCAAACTCCACCGCCCGCTCGTTCAATACCGGCAACGCGCCGGGCAGGCCAAGGCACACCGGGCAGATATGGGTATTTGGCTGGCCGCCGAACTTATTGGCGCAGCCACAGAAGGCCTTGGTATTGGTTAACAACTGTACGTGAACCTCGAGCCCGATCACAGGCTCGTACTTGGCCAAAATCTCCGGGGAAACGCTGATCGCAGCAGACATGGTTATCCTCGATTTTATAGCCTTTTAAGACTGGATATATTTCGTGGCGGCCAACCGGAATGAGGGCGCGTTACACTATAAACCGATGGGCATAGGAACGGGGATTGTGGGTACTTGACGTAGTGGTCTGTCCTCTATACCATCGACCCCGGAGTTCGATCCGAAGGAGCGCCGCCTAAGGCTGCCGCTCCGAGCTTTCCTGGAACTGGTCTCATACGTAAATTTGAGGCTTCGGTCCAAAGCATGAGCCCCGCTTCGGTGGCGAGTCTCATCCGCAGCGTTGGCGAGGGCATTGGGTTTATGAGACCAGTTCCTAAGCCGTTACGAAATGTCTGAAAAGCGCATTCTGTTCAATCTATTCAAAGGAGCGAGATTCTCATGGCGAAGCTGGGATTTCTAGGACTGGGGATTATGGGGGGTCCAATGGCCCGCAAACTGATTGAGGCCGGCCATAGCGTAGCTGTATGGTCGCACGATCAGCGGAAAGCGAGAAAACTGGCCGATTCCCATAGCGCCATATTTTCGAGCTCTCCCAAGGAAGTAGCCCAGCACGCGCAATGCGTGTTTCTCTGTGTGGGAAATACCGCTATGTCCCGGGAAGTCATCCTGGGGGAAAATGGCCTCGCGCAAGGCGCCGGCCAAGATTTTACGATCGCCGATTGCAGCACAGTTTCTGCCCGCGAGAGTTCTTCGATGGCGGAGGAGTTACGCGGGAAGGGCATCGAATTTCTGGACGCTCCTTGCACCGGCTCCAAGGCGGGTGCGGAGAATGGAACGCTCACGTTCATGATCGGCGGCAAAAAGAACGTCTTTGAGCGGATTCGCCCATACTTCGAGGCCATGGGCAAGTCGCTATACTATTGCGGGGAGTCGGGGATGGGACTGCGCGCCAAGCTTACGCAGAATCTGATCCTCGGTAATCTGCTGCAGGCCTTCAATGAAGGCATCGTGTTGAGCACGAAATCCGGCGTCGATCCTAACCTGATGCTCGATATCCTGAACAACAGCGCTGCCCGCTCCGGCCTGATCGCGGTCAAAGCCCCGGCTGTTTTCAAACGCGATTTTGCGACCAATTTCTCTGTCAAATGGCTGGCCAAAGACATTGGATTAGCTCTCGATCTCGGGTCGGAAATCGGCGTTCCGCTCCCCCTGACCGCGGTTACCCAGCAGCTCTATCGTGCCGCCGAAGCCAAAGGATATGGAGAAGACGATATCTGCGGCTCAATTCGCGTTCTTGAAGAATTCGCCGGATGCGAGGTGAAGGCAAATGAAGCTGTAACCGCGAAGGCTTAATCCTCTCAAATGCTGATTGTCGCTTGGATCCGATCGAATGGCACTTTGATTCCATTGCCGCGCTCAATCAGGCCGATCTCCGCCAGCGCCTCCACGTCTTCATGAACTCTTTTGTAATCCCGCCCGATATCTCTCGCGAGGGCGGCAACGCTCTTGACAGGATGCCGGTGAACATATCGCAGCAGCTCATAGCGCTTCTCTGTCATAACACTTGAGATTGCGCTCCAGGACGCGAACGTCACATGATGTTCGCTGACTTCCTCGTCGTGTTCGGCGCGATGCCAAGCCGCCGCTACACGTTTAGAAACCGAGTCGAAATCTTCACCTACGTGGAGTTCGACCTCTCCTTTTTCCGATTTCCTTTTCATATCCGCGTACCTCTCGCCTACTCGACGTCAGCCTTGAAATCCGCAAGCAGCTTTTCGATGGATGTGAATTCGTACGCCTGCTCCTGGTTTTGGCGATGACAATGATCGCCCTTGCCCCGCTCGTTGTCATAACCCACGATACGAGACCCAGCACAGCCATAAAAGAGCGAATACTTCAGACCATGGGCGCTTGGGGGAACAGGCTTCGGGATACGCCAGACTTTGATTTCGATCATGAAACCGTCCGCAAAGAACACACGTTCATGAATGAGCAGGCGAGCCTTCCCATGGCGTATCATCCCCGTGCTTATTCTATGGCATTGAGCGCCATACTGCGAAACCGAGCGAAAAATCGTCTTGACAGATAGGTCTGACCGCTATACCATTGCCGATGCCGTGAAATAGGAAGCCGGATTGAATCGAGATTCTGGCGGATGCAGCCGCAGTTTTTGGACCGGCGCCGCTGACGCGGAGGTCGCGTTATCAGATGCGGCCCGCCTCCCAAAGTCTTCCGGCCAAATGCGCCAATTTTTAGGAGGACAGCCATGTTCAAAATTCTCAAATTCTTCAGCTTTGCGCTGTTCGTGTTACTCGCGCTGAGTGTTGCTCAGGCACAAGTTGCCACCGGAACGATCGTGGGATTGGTCCAGGACAATACCGGCGGAGTTGTCCCCAATGCCGCGGTAACGCTGACGCAAACCGCGACCAGCGAGGTGCGCCACACGCAGACCAATGATCATGGACAGTTCAATGCGCCATTCATGTCCCTAGGCGATTACACCGTAAGCGTGTCGGCGCCGGGTTTCCAGACCGAGACACTCTCGGGTATCAACCTGCAGGTAGACCAGACGGCAAGTCTGCATATCACTTTGAAGATCGGGAACGTCAGCCAAACTGTCGAGGTCACGAGCTCCGCCCCTCTGGTCGACCAGGTTACATCGTCGCTAGGTCAGGTCATCGATAACAAACAAGTCCTGAATATGCCGCTGAATGGCCGGAATCCGTTTGCCCTGGGAACGCTGGTTGGAAATACCACCGGGGTCGCAACTGGAATGGGAACGGGAACCAACATGCCCTTTATCGCCGGAGGAGGCCGCTTCACCGAGATGGACATTTCGCTCAACGGAGTGGATAACAACACGATTGCGACTGCCGGATCTATAGGCCGCAATGGGGTGGCTATCATCCCTTCCGTCGACGCCATTCAGGAGTTCAAAGTAATCACCAACAATTTCGCCGCTGAATACGGTCATGCAGCGGGTTCCATCGTCAGCGCAACCATCAAGAGCGGCACCAACCAATTTCACGGAGTTGTTTTCGAATTTCTGCGCAACGACGCTTTCGACGCAAACAACTACTTCCAAAACCTGGCCGGGCTGCCGAGAGCGCCCTTTCATCAGAACCAGTTCGGCGGCACGCTGGGTGGACCCATTGTTCGCAATCGAGTCTTCTTCTTTGGCGATTATCAGGGCACGCGGCAAAGCGGTCTTACCGGGGGTACCGGTTCCACGACAAGCATTGAAAACATTCCACCATCCGCTTTCCGGACCGGAGATTTCTCTTCCAGTCCAACCGTGATCTACGATCCCAGGACGCGCCACATAGGTCCGGCAGGAACGGTGATTGCGTCCCCCTTTCCGGGTAATAAAATCCCCAGCAGCCTGCTCAGTCCGACGGCGCTGGCAATCATGAATTTGATTCCACCTCCGAACTTTGGAACGCCCGGTGCACTTACTCGCAACTACTTCTATCAGCCGCCGCGGTTTTCCAATACCGATCAAGGGGATCTCCGGATCGATGCGACAGTCACACAAAAAAACAGCTTATTCGGAAGCTATTCAATATCCAACAATTATCAGCCGGCTGTAGGGTCCTTTCCCGGATTTATAGGAGGAGGCTCTGCCGCATTGGACGATTCCGATCAAATCACTTTGTCCGACATTCACACCTTCACCCCATCGCTGATCAATGAGTTAAGACTAGGTTATATTCGCAACAATGGCACCCAGCCGGGAAGTGGACAGGAAGGCGCGGCCTTCGGCAAGAGTGCCGGCGTGGCTCTTTTTCCTGCGCCGGTCCTGGGGTTTCCTGTTATCTCATTTGACTATTCGGGCGGCTTATCAGGCTCCACGGAATTCACGAGTTTCGGCGGCGGCGATAAGAACCTCAACATTCTCAGCACCAAGCAGTTGACTGACAACATAAGCTGGATACGCGGCCGTCATTCCCTGAAGTTTGGCGGGGATGTTCGTAAGTCAAGATTCGATGTTCTTAAGGGCGATCCATTTTTTGGCCAGGATATCTTCGGAGCCATATTCACCTCCAGCTCTAACGCCCCTGGTTCCGGCCTGCCGTTCGCGGATTTCCTGTTGGGATATCCATCGCAAATCAACGGTTCACCCATGCTCGCCGAAGGACGCCAGCTTACCACTTATTTCGGCGGATATGCCCAGGACGATTGGAAGGTTTCCGACAGATTGACTCTTAATCTGGGGCTGCGCTATGAGTTATACACGCAGCCGATAGACTCAAATAATTTAGGCAGCTTATTCAATTTGCAGACCGGCCAATTTGCTGTGCCGGGCCAAGGGGGCTTCAGCCGCGCAATCGTGCAGGGAGACCACAATGATTGGGCTCCACGCTTCGGTTTCGCCTATCAGGTTACCCGCAGATTCGTCGCGCGGGGCGGCTGGGGGCTCTTTTATGCAATGCGCGACCAGAACCAATCGGTAACTCAATTCTCCGGCAACACTCCCAATGTACCTACGGTGTCATTACCGGTGGTAAGCGCCAGCCAGACTGTAGCCCCGCCATTCACCATCAGCACTCCTATCGCTGTGCTGCCCGCGACCACAACACTCGCCGGCTTTACCCCGACAAATCCCTATAGCGTCGAGATCAAAACTCAAAGTCTCAATCACGCTCTCATGCCGCAGCTCTACCAGTACAACCTCGACTTGCAGTATCAAGTAACCAATACTATGCTTTTCGAGGCCTCCTACAGCGGCGCCTTGGGACGCCGTCAAGCCTCACTGTTTATCGACGGCAACCAGGTTCCTTTTGCAGCCGCGTTGGCCGGACAAAACAAACAAGCCAATCGTCCATTTTCCAATATCAATGCGAATGTTCTGGGGGTTTATTCCAATGCCTCATCGAACTATAATGCTTTGAACTTAAAGGCCCAGAAGCGGCTGTCCTACGGTCTCGAGTTTCTGGCGAACTATTCATGGCAGAAGAACATAGAATCGCAGGGAACGGGGCCCGATGCTTATAACCAGAATGGCGGAACCAGTATCGCTTTGGATACTTACGATCTAAGTAAAGAGCGCGCTCTCGCGCCTATCAACGTAGCCCAGAACTTTACCGCCAGCACAAGCTATGAACTTCCTTTCGGTCCAGGAAAGCTCCTGCTTTCCGGCAACGGCATAGCCCAGCGGCTTGTTGGCGGATGGGTAGTAAACGGTATTCTCTCGCTCCGCACCGGCTTCCCTACCGATATCCGCACCAATGTGCTGCCTCCGGTTTTCAACACTTTCAACGTGGCGAGCTGTGTGGCGGGAGCACCTTTGAAGCTTTCGAACCCGGGCGTCGAGGGCTTCTTTAATCCCGCGGCATTTACTGTACCGCAGGTAACTTCCAGCGTAACGGGCGCTTCCATTCAGGAATTTGGTAATTGCGGGCGGCGCATCGGCATCGGGCCGGCATCGAAAAATCTTGACTCCTCGATTTTCAAAAATTTCTATTTTACCGAGTCACAGCGGATATATCTTCAATTCCGCACTGAATTTTTCAATACTACCAATACGCCAACCTTCCTTCTGCCTTCGGCAAGCGATCCTACACTTACCTGCGAAGGCGCTCCGGGAGCGATCTGCAATCAAAATAATTCAAGTTTTGGCAAATTATCGAACGGTAATGCGACCGGGCGGCAAATTCAATTCTCGGCCAAACTTTATTTCTGAGGAATCCGCCAAAAGCGGCGCCCCGGGGCGTATTTACGGGCGCCGCGCTACGATAAGTTTGTAAGCCGTTGTTTTCATGGGAGCTGGCAATGGATAGCACCAGAAGGAGATTT
>CAWDNI010000011.1:0-29063 GCA_963803615.1 uncultured Acidobacteriaceae bacterium | reverse complement strand
GGAAAAGCCATTGGAAGAAAATTTCGTAGATATTCAGAGCAGCCCCGCTCCCGATTTGAAAGCCACAGCTCTGCTGGTTGAGCATGGACGCCGGGAGATGGGGAGAGTGATCGCGGGACAGAGCGCCTTGATTGACCAGGTGCTGATCACGGTCCTTTGTCACGGCCACGCACTCATCGAAGGAGTGCCGGGGATCGCCAAGACGTTGATCGTTAAACTGCTCGGGCATGTGCTCGGGCTGGAGTTCCAGCGCGTGCAGTCGACTTCGGACCTGATGCCCGCGGATATCCTGGGTGTCAACATCTTCCGGCCCGGGACCCAGGAGTTCGTCCTGCATCGGGGGCCGGTGTTTTCAAGTTTTCTGCTGGTCGACGAGGTAAACCGGATGCCGCCGCGCACTCAGGCTGCCTTATTGGAGTGTATGGAAGAACGCCAGGTTACGATCGACGGGGTGCGGCACGCGCTGCCCGAGCTCTTCACCGTCTTCGCCACGCAGAATCCGATTGATTTCGAGGGCACTTATCCTTTGCCGGAGGCGCAGCTCGACCGCTTCCTGATGAAGCTGCGGGCCGGCTATCCCGGCGTGGAGGACGAGCGCCTGGTGTTGGAGCGTCATCACGCGTTGCGGGATTCGCGCGGCTTCTCCGCCGAGGAGCTCGCCATGGTTCCCCGCGGATTGCTTGCCGGCGGCCCAGCAGGAGGTACGGCGAATCCGCATTGAGCCCGCGCTCTATGACTATATCGTCGCAGTGACGCGGCGCACGCGCGAGTGGCCGTCGATAGCTCTTGGGGCCAGTCCGCGCGCGGCCATCGGGCTGATGCTCGTCGCTCAGGCATTCGCGGCACTCGATCAGCGCGACTACCTGATCCCCGATGACGTGAAGCAGGCGGCCCTTCCCGTGCTGCGGCATCGTATTCTGCTGAAACCCGAGGCGGAACTGGAGGGCTACGATAGCGACCGTATTCTGAAAGACATTCTCGCGGCGGTTACGGTGCCGAAAGAATCTCGTGGGGAATGATGATCAAGGCGCTCCTTCCGGAGGCGAAACAGGCGACAGCTACTCCGCGGGGCCGGTTGGCTTTCGGCCTGACGCGCCGCCCGCTGCTGCTGCTCTTGCTGGGCACTTTGTGGCTTGCTCCTGCCTTCTTCTTTCAACCATTCGTCTGGGCAATGGTGGCATGGGATCTGCTGTTGTTCGCGGTCGCTATTTTTGATGGCTACGCTCTGCCTCCACCCTCCTGCATTACTGTCGAGCGGAGCTGGCTGACCGCTCCGGCGCTCGACAGCGAGACGGGTGTGGAGCTTTCCATTACACAGCGGAGCAAAGTCATAATCCGCAGCGCCATGCTCGACGATCTGCCGGCCGGCTTTGTTGCGTCGCCAAGATGGCTTGCGATTGAGGCCTATCCCGCAATTCGCGCCTCTATCCGGTACGGGTTCCGAGCCCGCGAGCGCGGGGATCATGCCGCGGGTAGGGTCTTTATTCGCTACCGTAGCAGTATCGGCTTCATGGAGCGCTGGGCGGTCGCGGATCTCAGCCAAACCGTTCGCATTTATCCGGCGATCCGCTCAGGCCAGGAACAGGATCTCTTTCTTGCGCGAACGCGGCAGATCGAACTGCAGATCCGCAAGCAGCGAATGCGCGGAGAGGGCCGTGAATTCGAGAGCCTGCGGGAGTACCGTGAGGGCGACGACATTCGGGAGATTTGCTGGACGGCGACGGCACGCCGCGGCACGCTCATTTCGCGGCAGTACCAAACCGAGCGGAGCCAGCCCGTATGGCTGGTGATGGACGCAGGGCGGTTGATGCAGGCGCGCGCTGGAAGCTTTACCCAACTGGACTACGCCGCGGCGACTGCTCTGGCTCTGGCGCAACTGGCGCTCGCGGCCGGCGACCGTGTGGGTTTGCTCGCCTATGGGCACGAAATTCAGCAGCGCGTGCCGCTCGGCAGGGGAAGCAGTCATCTGCGCGAGATCATGGATGCTGTTGCCCTGGTCAGAAGCGAGCCGGGCGAGGCGAACCACTTGCGCGCGACCATTGCTCTGGGCCGGATGCAGCCGACCCGCGGGCTCATTCTCTGGCTCACGGACTTCGCTGAAACAGCAATGCGGCCGGAGGTAATCGACGGAGCGGCGCAGATGCTGCGGCGTCATCTTCTGCTGTTCGTCGCGCCTCAGCAGAAAGATCTGATTGAGCTCACAACGACTTCTCCTCGAACGGCCGCCGAGATGTTCGACCAGGCGGCCGCACTGGAAATGCTGCAACGCCGGGAGTTATTGCTGGCCGCACTCCGCGACCAGGGGGCGTTGACGCTGGAAACCTCTCCCCAGCATATGACCAACGCGGTGCTTAACCGCTATCTCGAAGTGAAGGCGCGGAGCCTGGTATAGCTCTGGAGTCTTTGAGAACTTGACTTTGTATGACGGCGGCGCCCCCAGGTTCGCTAGAATTCAACCAGCCCGGATATCACATACCCACTAAATTATGCGAGCCCGTTGTTGTAGGTCCCGGGACTGTCTCATCCGACGTTCCTTTCAAAAGGAACAGCCAGCTCAACAAAGAACTGAAGAGGAGAGCGCCCACCGCAAACTTGAGTGCCGGCGAAGCCGCCGAAGGCGAAAAGAAACCTTCGAAAGCTCCGGCGATCACCAGCAGCGGAATCACGCCGGCCACCAGCCGCGCAGATTCCGCGCCCGCAACAGCCAAAGAGTGGCGGCGGCTGTATATGCCGGGAAATAGCATCCCGTAAGCAATCCGCAATCCCGCGCCTCCCGCGATCACGATGGCGGGCAGTTCGAGCGACCCATGAGGAGCAACGAAACTCCAGAGCTGAAGGCTCATATGATTCTGGCTGCATGCCGTGGCAATAACGCCCAGCAGCAGACCGTTCCAGCCGATCATGTAGAGCGTGCCAAGTCCGGCAGTGATGCCGGCCGCATATGCGGAAAAGGTGACGCTAAGATTGTTCGACATGATGGCGCTCGATGCCTGCGGCGCCATGGAGTTGATGGAGTGGGTCCACATCTGATGCCGCTGGATGGTTCGAACCATCGAAGGGCCCAGCAGATTCAGCATGAAATCGGGGTTTGCGACGGTCAGCAGCGCGCCCAGCAATGCTCCGCCCGAAAGCAGCGCCAGAGAGGCCAAGGAGAAGGGCAGCAGCTTGCGGAAGAGCGGCGGATATTCGGTTCGAAAGAATCGCCAAACCTGGGTGAGATTAGTTTTTTGTCCGGAATACATGAGGCTGTGGGCGCGAGAGAGCAATAGGTTCAGATTGGCCTCAAGCGTGCGCGCGGTGCGATCCTGGCGGATGGCGGATAGATCACTCGCCAATTGCCGGTAGAGAAAAGCCAACTCGCGCAACTCCTCCCGCGAAAGGCTGCTTACCCCGGCGCTCTGCACCCGTTCAAGCAGTACGGTCATGCGATCCCAGTAGCTCCTGCGCTTCTCAATCCAAAGGTTGGTTATCATGGCAGGCACCGGGAAACTATGAGCCAACAGGGGAACGAACTCCGCGACCAGCTTAGCATCGAGACGCCGGAATTGGTCTCGATCGAATTCCCGGTTGCAGGCGTGGGCAGCCGTGCTCTCGCATTATTTTTCGATTACCTGCTGCAGAGCGCCGCAATTGTGGTCCTGTTTTTGCTGATTATTTTTTTTATGCCCGCAAGGGGGCACTCTAGCGGGGGCGGCTCGCAGGATGGCTCGCAAAAATGGGCAATCGCATTGGTTATTCTGACCGTGTTCGGTCTTCAATGGGGATATTTCACCCTCTTTGAAGCCTTCTGGAACGGGCAGACACCAGGCAAGCGGATGGCGCGGCTGCGCGTGATCCAAGAAACCGGACGGCCTGTTGGCTTTTTTGAATCGCTAGGGCGCAACTTCGTCCGCGTCATCGACTTTCTTCCTGCGGGTTATCTAGTAGGAGCGATTTGCATTTTTGCCACGACGGCGCCAACAGCGGCTGGGCGACCTGGTTGCGGGCACGCTGGTGGTACACGAGCCGAAGATCGTTGCCCAGCTATGGCAAGGCAATGCCGCCAGAACTATTACTGCGGCTGCACTGGATCGCCCGGCGGAGCGGCAATTCATGCGATTCCCCGCAGCATTGCCTGCCGACGCGGTTGCCCGCCTCAGCGCCGCCGATTTGGAGCTCATCGAGAGCTTTCTGGCACGGCGTCTCGATTTACCGCTCGATACCCGGGATCGCTTGGCGGAAAGGCTGGCGACACAGATGAGCGCGAAACTGCAACTGCAGACTTCGATGGGTATGACTCCCGAGACTTTTCTAGAAGGGCTGGCACGCGATATGCGGTCTGCTCATTCTGCGGCGCCGCGAAATCCGGCATGACGGGAACTCCTCCGCTTGTTGAGCGGCGCCCTTCGGTTCCGGGCGATTCCGGCTTCGATTTTGCAGACCAACGAGCCGTTGCTCAATTATTATGTTTGGGAGGACGGCTGCGTGATCGTAGCCTGACATTCCATGAGGGCCACACCGTGCAAAACGCTTCTGCGATTCTTCCCGCACCACTCAGCGGCGCTGAGTCTGTATCAGGTAAAGTTCTCCTGGTTTTGGCTGGGACGCTTTTTCTGGCCGCATCATCCTGGCTATCGGTTCCGACCCTACCTATTCCCATCACCATGCAGACCTACGCTGTCATCGTTGTCGGGGCGGTGTTTGGCGCACGCCTTGGAACAGCCATGGTGATGGCGTGGCTGGCCGAGGCTGCATTTGGCCTGCCTGTGCTGGCCCATGGCACGTCCGGAATTGCCGTCTTTCTGGGTCCTACCGCCGGCTACCTCGTCAGCTTTCCGGTGGCCGCTGCATTCGTGGGATGGCTCGCGGATCGTAACCTCGATCGCAGTCCCGTATCCTCCTTTCTATCGATGCTGGGGGGCAACACCATCAATCTGGCTCTTGGTGTTCTGTGGCTATCTATCGCGGTCGGATGGCGCAGCGCATTTGTTCTAGGTTTCCTCCCCTTCTGGATAGGAGGCATCGCCAAGGCCTTTTTGGCTACGGCTACGGTGCTGCTGGTGAGAAGAAGCCGGGTGCGGCTGCCCAGCGATTCGCAATGACTACCCGGTTACGCCCGCATCATTTGCTCTGTATGCTCACCTTCGCGGGCAAAGGGTATAGCCCGCCCTTCATCGAAAACTTCGAAGAGGTGGTGGATCGTATCTCGACCGGGAACGAGACCATCGAAATCATAGAAGGTCCGGACGATATTTGCGCTCCCTTGCTAAGCGAATCGGATACTCATTGCAAAAATGCCAGTATTACGATTCGCGACCGCTTCGCAGCGGAGGCGCTCAGCGGTTTGCTGCGGCAACCGATTCAGGCGACGGCGCAGGTATTGCTGGATCGGGAACGCCTTCACGCGATGCGGCAAGCCTTCGCCGAAGGCAAGATCCGGCGAGCCTGTGCCGGCTGCCAGTGGGCGCCGCTCTGTGACGATATTGCCCGGAATGGCTTCAAGGAAACGCGGCTTCTGGGCCACGGGACTACTGTCATTATTCCTGAATCGGCTATCTAGGCCGGATCGTGGCCGCCCCGCCGAGCATCTTAAGCAAAGACATGGCGCGCGTTTTCATCACCGGTTCATCCGACGGCCTCGGCCGGATGGCGGCCCAGTTACTCATCGAACAAGGTCATGCAGTGATTCTTCACGCCCGTAGCGAGCGGCGTGGGCAGGAAGCATTGTCTGCCGTACCGGGAGCGGAGGCAGTCGCAATCGGCGATCTGACGAGTATCGCCCAAACTCGCGGTGTGGCCGAACAGGTCAACCGGCTGAGCCCGGTCGACGCGGTGATTCATAATGCAGGCATCGGGTATCGGGAGTCCCGGCGAATCGCGACCGCAGACGGGCTGCCTCAGGTGTTCGCTGTCAACACGCTTGCGCCGTACATCCTAACCGCGCTTATCCAGAAGCCAAAACGCCTGGTTTATCTGAGTTCCGGCCTTCACCAAAGCGGTGATGCAAGCCTGGAAGATCTGGCCTGGGAACAACGCGCCTGGCAGGGCCAGCAAGCTTATTCAGATACCAAATTGCACGATGTGCTCCTGGCCTTCGCAGTCGCACGGCGCTGGCCTGACGTTCTCTCCAACGGCGTTGAACCCGGGTGGGTAGCGACCAAGATGGGAGGTCCGGGAGCGCCGGATGATCTGGATTCCGCCCACCGCACCCAAGTTTGGCTGGCAGTCAGCGATGACCGAATGGCGACGGTTACAGGCGAGTACTTCTACCATATGCGCCATCGCTCCCCCAATCCTGTCGCCCGCGATCCCCAACGGCAGGACAAGTTAATTGACGCCTGCAGACGTTTCTCCGGAGTGGAGCTGCCCTGAGATTGAAGTGGGGGGCGGCCTTCTTTGCTCGATGTGCTCTCAAACCTGCAAATATCCTGTTGGCCCACTCAGGGGACGATCGGATCCCGGCGGATTTTTCGTTGGACCGAGGAGTTCGATTTCCTGATAGATTCCTGGCATGAGTTCTGAAACAAAGCTCGGCACGCCGAGCTACGTTGCAAGTCTCCGGCGGGAGTGGCTTCTTGGCGTCGCGTTCGCAACGACTGCGCTGTTTCTGCTGTTCGGCAAAGGCTGGCTGTCGGACCTTTCGAACCCGCTCTGGTTCGCCCTGATGCTGCTCTGGCTGTTGGGGGTGATTGTCGGCTCGGCCTTCGCTGTTGTGCACCACGCCGAGGCCTTGGCAGTCAAGCTCGGAGAGCCTTTGGGAACGCTGGTACTCACGCTTTCCGTCATCGGCATTGAAGTGATGATGATCTCCGCGGTCATGCTCACCGGCGAGGGCAAGCCCGCTTTGGCGCGCGACACCATGTTCGGCATCGTGATGATTGTACTCAACGGCATGGTCGGGCTCTCGCTGCTATTGGGCGGATTGCGCCACCATGAGCAGGAATACAATTTGCAGGGAGCCAACGCTTTTTTGTCGTTAATCGTACCTTTAACTGTGCTCGGCCTGGTGCTGCCGAATTTTACCAGAGCCTCTGCCGGTCCTACGCTGTCGACTTTTCAATCTGTTTTTCTTTCGATAATTTCGATCGTGATTTATGGCCTCTTCCTGGTGATTCAGAATTGGCGCCATCGCGATTACTTCGTGAGACCTGTTGGCTTCCGCGCAATCGAGGGGCGAAGCATGGAAGCGAGTTTCGGCCATCCGGAGCATTCCCAAACGGTTTCTCTGAGTTATCACGCCTCGTTACTCGTGCTGTATCTTCTCCCGCTGGTCGTTCTTGCGAAGAAGATTGCCTTGCCCATCGATCACGGAATCGAAGTGCTGCATGCGCCTGCCGCGCTGGGCGGTTTTCTGGTGGCTGCATTGATCTTATCTCCGGAGTCGCTCAGCGCGACACGCGCAGCACTGGCCAACGATCTGCAGCGCTCCATCAATATCCTGCTGGGTTCTGTCCTTGCATCCATCGGGCTGACCATTCCCGCCGTCTTGACCATCAGCTTAATTACCGGTAATAAGATCATCCTGGGTCTCGATATGGCGGATTCCCTTCTGCTGGTTCTTACACTAGGTATCAGCGGCCTCACCTTCACCAGCAATCGAACGAACGTCTTATTAGGAGCGGTGCATCTCTTGCTTTTTCTTTCATACGTAATGCTCATCTTTGAGCACTAGAAGCATCTTTCCTGATGATGTAAAGGAAGAAACAGCTCCTGATAGATCCTTGCCTGAGCCGGTGTAGGGAACAGCCGCTTTTCGGGCCGCTGTGAGAATAGCCATCCAGCGCTGCTCTATCTTTCTACTGTTGCGCGTTATCGGCTGTTTTCAACGAATTCCTCAACAGCGCGCTACGGATGCCGCCGTAGAACATGCACGGCGATATCCGGCCAGAACTCGCGAAATGTGTTCGTCAAGCCATCTCGCATTACGGCGTAGCCATATTTCGAGGCGACATCTCCGAAGGTGCGATCCTGGGCCGGGTAGTAGGTAGTCGAAATCGCTTCCGCCATTCCGCGGCCCAACAACTCGGAGATGTTAAAGCTTTTGTTCCCGCTGTAATTGGGAGTGATGAAGACCGTGGAGAGCGAGTAGACAGCGCGCTTGAAAATGCTGCCCTTGCCCAAAGTGTAATAACGCTCATCCTGATGAAAAATTGTAGGAAGCGCGAACAGCACCAGGTAGTTTCCATCGGTTTTGTCGACATAGCCGCGCCACGAATAGGCCCAGAAACCAGGCACTCCTTTGCCTAGCTGTGGATGGGAATCTTGCCCCTCGGCAATGAGTGAGGTCAATGCGGTAAAGACAAAGGCGGAGTAGTCGAAGCTATTATCGGTTGCGATCTTAAATGATCCTTTGGCAGTTGGCGGGGTTCGGACTGCGCCCGCGCTGACTGCGCGATAGTTCGGCATAATGCCAAGGATGCGCTTTGGCTGCTGGGGTGGCGCCGGAGGGGCTTGGTTCCCAGCCTTTGCAGGAGGCGGCGCATTCTCTTGTGCCGCCGCGGAAGCGCCGGACCCAACGGGCTGCGGAGCATCGGGCAAAGCTTCCAAATCGGGAGAAGCGGATGCGGTGGATACCGCCGCAAATCTTCCAGTAGCAGTTCGCTCCGCCGTCTGGCCGGACGCAGTGATGGTGAACGATAGAAGAGCTAGGCATAGAAAAAAGAAACTCAAAGACGGGCCTCGAAAGTTTTTCGCAATGTTGTTAGATGCACGCCACGGTATCAGGAAAAATGCTTTAGATTCCAGGTCACTCATCCAGTTCGCGAATCCGGATTCGCGGAAAAAGCTATTGCGCCGGGGTCAGCCTCCAAAGAGAACCCCGCTGTGTATCGAGAACCCTTTGCCACCGCCACCCGCGAATAGATGCCGGGGTTTGCCTGTTCATGATGTAAACGTAGTTCACTCTAAACCTTTGGAGCTGCCGGGCAAGATCCAAGCGGCGGTATTTGTCGAGTGCAGTGGCCGTGGCCTGCTTCGTAAGCAGCGGTTGCAGCAGGTCGGAGACTCGCATAGGTGAATGCTCAAATAAGAAAGGTACGTAATAGGCATTGACAGGGTCGCCGGGGTGATAGGGTTGATTTCCTTTGGTGGGCCTGAGCTGCTGCTCTACCAGCGGGGGCGGCGTGCCGACGAGCGCATCGGCCAATAGGAAGCGGTCCAGAATCTCGTCATCGGATCCGGAAGAGCGAGTCCCGTTGGCCAGCAAAGTGTAATCGTGAGTGACGACCGGCAACTCGGTGGAAAGCGCCAGATCGGTAGTAGCAACCACATCGTCGCCGGTTGTGTTTCTCTGCAGCCAATCGAAGAGTTTTTTATCCGAGGAAAATACTCTATGTGCTTCGGCTGAGTTCACCGCCGCGGTCGTCTGGACAGCCGCGGCCATGACGAAGAGAGCGGCAAAGAGAACAGCGCCCCAGACTACCGGCCGCTCTCTGCGGAAGCGCTCTGATATCCCCAGCAATACGGCGATGATCATGATAATGAGCGCCGGTTGAATCACCATATGCGTGTAGTGCTTATTTGCCTGGATATTGAATCCTGTGACAAGTTGCAAGTTCAGTCCGGCAATTCCTCCCACGGCCGCAAATCCGAAGACCAGCACAAGCAAGCCGGTGAAATCGCGCACGTCCCGATCCATTTCAGTGAACTTTGCCCGGCAAGCTACCCACGACAGCACTACCAGAACAATCGCAAGAAGGAACGCGATGCTGGATTCGATGTCGAGCCGGGAGGGGATGTGCGAGTACGCCATGCCGAGCCTCCCGGAGCGATATAGGTAACCGCCGGCTTGTTTCGCTGATCGGGTCCAAACGAGAAATGGAAAGGCCAGGCCGACCGTCACACCAAATGGTATTAGGGCGATCTTCCACAAGGAGCGTATCCAGAAGAAGCAAAACAAGGTGAGGAACGCAATGCCCGCGCTCCAGGCGATTGCGTAATAGATGTAGGTATAAAAAAGCATCCCTCCCAATGCACCGGCGGCCAAGGCATATCGCATGGACCGCAGGCGCAATGCGGCGCATAGCGCCATTAGGCTTCCCAAAAAAAGAGGGAAGCTCATATTGGGGTGCGGATTACGAGAAGCCTGGAGCGTCTCGACAAAGCCGGAATGGAGGCCAAACCGAAGCAGCGCCGCCTGGCCGTAGTAGATGGTGGACAGTGAAAAGCTAACGATCAAAACCAGCAATGCCGAAAAACCAGCCAGCCATGGCGAGGCTCCGATCCGAATGAACAAGCTCATGAGAAACCAAGCGGTAATCGCGGGGAACAGGAAATGACAAAAAATCTGAGCGGCGGCCACACTCCGGAATATCCTGGCCAACAGCACTTCTGCTTCCACGGGCAGAACGGAATACGGCACAGGTTCATTACGGTGCTCGTAGGAATCCGTGTCGTAGGCCAGCCGGTGATGCTGATAGCTGTAGTTCACCTGGGCCGCATACATGAAGGTTTCATCCCAAACTGTCATGCTGGCGGTACGCGCGGAAAAGGGGCTGTAGTCGCGGAAGGAATGCAGGCATAAGATTCTCACGCCATGCGGAAGTACAAAAAGAACTCCAACCAGGCAGGCGAGCGTGAGTTTTTCATAGGTTTGTCTTCGTATTCTCATTCGGGTTCAGAGCAAAACGCGCGCACCCGCGCCAACGGCAGGATGATAGGTTTCATGGTTGCTCTTTATGATAAAGCGCCCGTTCGAGAACAAAATGCTTTAGACAGTATCGAACGACTGGACCGGCCGGGCTAAGGAGAAGGAATTGCCCAGCCGGTGTCCTAACCGGGTCATGGGAATTTCGAGCACATAGCGGCTCAAACAGGAACACACCAGAATCGACAACAGGTTCCAGGGCGGTCGCTGAAGGTAACGGAAGAATCCGGGCGCCATCTCCGAGGCCACTGATGGTAAGAAGAGCATCTGCCAAAGATAAATGCTGTAGGAGAGCGTGCCAATCCAGCGGATTGGCCGCCATTCCAAAAAACGGCCGAGTACGCTGGCCGGCTGCAGTACAGTGCTCAGTACCAGGGCGGGCAGAAGAACCGCGTACAACAAACTCAGGGCGGGACTGACGAATTCTTGCGCGAGCGCCAGCATCAGCAACACTGGAATCCATAGCTGCGAAAAACGAATACCTTCGACGTAGCGCCGAATAGTCGGGAAGTAGATTGCGGCAAGGCATCCCCACAAAAGAGCATCCATTCTGGTATCGCTGCGGGACATGATATTTGCCTGTGGAAGTATACCGGCCAATAAATGGAAATGCGTCTCCAGAACTCGCCAACCGAAGACCGCCATCGCCATAAGAAACGCTACTTTGCCTGCCCGCTTCGGCTTTACCAAAATGAGCAGCATCGGCCAGATGAGATAAAAGTGTTCCTCTACCGCAAGCGACCAAAAGTGGGCGGTGTAGAAACCGCCCTGAGCATCCATACCGAGAGGCTTGTAATTTCGGTAGAACAATAAGCAACTCGGCACATCGGAGTAATTTACCGGCAGAGCGCAAAACACCGCCGCGGCAAGAATTCCAGCCAGCGCGGCATAGTAGGGAGGCAGAATCCGGAAACATCTTCGAATATAGAAACGCCGCAGACTGATGCCGCCATAGCGCTCGTACTCCTTGAGCAACAGGCCGCAAATCAGAAAACCGCTGATGGCAAAGAAGACGTCAACGCCCCGCTCTCCGTGAGCTGAGAGTCTGGTGAGGATAGACCCGCTTTTGAAGAAGCCAAATCGCCCGTGAAAAAGGATGACCGCAATGACGGACAATGCGCGCCAGCCATCGAGGGTCGGTATATATCCCTTGGGACGAGTCACTTTGCCTCCGGTTCAACACCACGCCGCCGGGGATTTCGGCTTGTCTATCGCGGGGCCTGCTTGGCTAAGCTTAGGGATAAGTTTAGGCTGGGCAGGAAATGTGTCAACTCAAATTGATGCATGAAGTTCCGCACTGCTCATGCTCGGCGGTCGCGGCGCAAAGCTTCTTTCGTGCTGCTTGCTGGAGAGAGGCAGCAAGAATGTAGGACGATTGACTATGCGATTTGGATGCAAGATATGAGCAGGATCTCAGCCAGAAACGAGCTTTTGTTTCGGCCGTGGCACGGGCTTTTCTTGCGTCCATTCTTGCGGCAACGAATCTAAACCTTTGTTCTCACTTCCGCCCTGGAGGGCACCTGCTGCCAATGGACCCAGAAGCAATCGACAAACTGAAGCGTGCCCCCGAAAATCCTGGAGTTCTCGATGTCATTCTGCGCCGTTGGAGTCCGCGGGCCTTTTCCGAGAGAGAAGTTTCTTCCGAGAATCTGAAGCGGATCTTTGAAGCTGCACGTTGGGCGGCCTCCTCGAACAACGAGCAGCCTTGGCGGTTTTTGCTTGGCCGGCGGGGAGATGAGACGTACCGCAAGATCTTCGATTCCCTGGTTGAATTCAATCAGATATGGACCAAGAGCGCGCCTGTGCTGGTGCTCTCGGCGAGTAAAAAGAGCTTCACCCCCAAAGGGAATCCGAATCGCCACGCTCTGCACGATACCGGCGCTGCAACGGCCAATCTGGCCCTCCAGGCAACCGCTCTTGGCATGCACGCCCATCACATGGCCGGCTTCGATAGCGATCACGCCCGAGCTTCTTTCGCCATTCCCCAGGACTACGATATCGGCGCGGTAACGGCGATCGGATATCTCGGCGATCCGGATGCTCTGCCTGCTGCTCTGCGCGAACGGGAAGAAGCGCCGCGGTCGCGTAAGCCGCTCGAAGAAATCGTCTTCTCCTCGTGGGAAACCCCCGCGGCCTTCTTGACAAAGTAGGATGTGTGGATGCGCAAGATCCTGCTGCTGGTGAATCCTGTCTTTGAGAAGCATTGCGGCCGGGATCTCCCGCCTATTCTGCGCACCTTTAGAGAAGCAGGGGCTCAGGTTGAGGTTCTGGAAACAGAAGAGAACCGCTCCGCCGGAGGCAAGGCTCAGCGGGCGATCGGAGACGGGTTTGATGCCGTTGTCGTATGCGGTGGAGACGGAACGGTCTTCGACGTGCTTCAAGGATTGGCCGGTTCTCATGTGCCGCTAGGGATCGTTCCCTTTGGCACCGGGAATGTGCTGGCGCAGAATCTGAAAATTCCCAAGAATCCGCTAGCGGCAGCACGCTGGATTCTCTTGAGCCGGCCGCGTTCCGTGCCCCTAGGCAAGATCACGTGCTATCTGCCGGATGGGAAAGAGAGCTGGTTCTTCGCTATGTCTGCAGGAATGGGCGTGCATGCGGCGCTGATGTCCGCAGTCCGCCGTTCCCAGAAAAGCACAGGCGGCCGAGGCGCCTACTTTGCCGCGGGATTCAAATTGCTCTTCCAGCATCCCGTTGAGGCATTCGAAGCCGAGATCACGACGACCAGCGGAACGGTGCTCCGGCGCCAGACCTCCGAGGTAATCGCGGTGCGCGTTTCGGAGTTGAACTTCTGGCGGCCAGGCGGAGGATTGACTCTGCCCTTTCTCCGGCTAGCAACCGTGGAAGGGCGATCGCGATGGCGCTTAGCCCAGGCTTCCTTCGATGCCTTCTTCGGAGCCGGCGCGCGTGATCGCCAACAGCCGGGAAATGCCGCGGCGCGTTATGAAGATGTTGTTCGCGTGGTCTGCAAACCAATCCCAGGATTAATCTATAAGGCCCGGCTTGCCGCGCAAGCTGACGGTGAATGGCTCGACGCCTCTTGCGCGCTCATCGAAATGGCTGGGGTGAATGTACAGCTTCTCTCGGCACCGTAGGGCCTAGGCGAAACGGATACGATACTCACCGGCTAATTAACCTGAGGTTCGTTGCGACAAACGCGTGAGAATGATCGGCTCCCTAGGTTCTTATTGACTTTTAGTCTTAACTGATTAAGACTTTAGGCTTCGGGCTACACCCACCCACATGGGCTGCCCAGCTCGATCCCGCAACGAAGAAGAGAGAGCCAGATGGTAACGGACGACGAAGACCTTCCGGTGGCTTACTTGCTTTATGCAATCGCGGTCATTGTCGTCGTTGCGGTACTTGCGGTGAGCAGCTTTCTGGTTTTCTTCCGGTAGCGAAGAGAACACTTCGCTTTTATTTATCCGGTTTGATATCGGCCAGCCGCCTATATATGCCCCCGGCGACAATGAGGGATTGCTGAAGACTATGGGCACGATTGTCGCCTGCCTTTGCTTCTTGGCCGGCGCCCTCGCTGAGCAGAGATACCGATTGCTGCGGGGCTCGGGTATTTCCCGGCGCGCCAGGAGCACCGGGCGGCAGGTAGCGGCGGATCAATCCAGGAACAAGCGTTGGCGCTGATGATGGATGCTGGGCGTCACTGCTGGCGGGTTCCGGCGCTGATTGCGAAATTTGGGCGGCCTCCGGCTTCTTGACGCTTGCCAGCTCCGCGCCGGTCTTTGCCGGGGCCGTGAGCGGCGAGAAGCGCGTCTTCCGAATTGTTCTTCTTTGAGCCTCCGGCGCCGGTAAACCACGGGTTGCCGAAGTCAGTGGCTGCGCCGCTTGCGGTTGTGGCGTTTCCCCGTATGTATAGGAAAGCAACACCGCCAAGGACGGCGCGGTACTGAGAAAACCTGCGAGCAGAGCCAGTCCACAGGTGGCGCGTAAGCAAACGAACCAGACCGGAGGCTTCTTCGATCCCGCCAGTATTGAATGGACGCGAACCTTCAAATTCGCCGGAGATGCGGCGAAATCTACGCCCCACGTCCTCGTTTCCTGGGATAGATTCAAGCGGGCAAAACGAGCCAGAGATTCGGCGTAACTCGCTTCTCTTCCCGGAGAATGCGAAATCACGGCAAGGTCGCAAGCGAGCTCACGATCGAATTGCATTTTTTGCAGCGCATACCAAGCCGCCGGATGAAAGAAAAGAAGCGCGCGGCATACGACGGCAATTCCATTTGAGAAGAAATCGCAGCGACGCACATGGTGAAGCTCGTGAAGCAGGATATCTTCGAGATCGGAGCGATCCTGTTCCAGACAGATATCCGGCAGCAGGACGGTCGGCCGGAGCCAACCGAAGGTTGCCGGCGACGTACCTCCGGGCAGCACCAATAACCTTGAACGGCGTACATGCAGACTCTCCGCAAGCGGCTGAAAGGTTTCTACCAACTGAATCGGCGGCTGGGAAGAGAAACCAAGCACCCATTTCAGTTTCCGCCGCCGTTTGATATGAGCAAGAAGAAAGTAGCTCAAAACCAGGAGGTACGCGATGCCAAGCGCACGCAGCGCGGCTCCGAGCGGAATCGCCCACGAGCCCGGAATCTGCCAGGCGTATGCGGTAGGGTGCACGGCCTGAATCGAGATGTTCGCACCACCTGCCGATGACTGCGCCGCTGCTCCGCCGGTCACAAAACCGTTGGCCAGCCAGAGCCAATACGCCGCCGCCCCACAAAGAAATCCAAGCCAAATCATGAACCGTGAGTTTGGTGAATCGACCAGCCGGCTAAAGACCAGACATATACCGAAAGCAAGGCCAGTCTTCAGAACAAATCCCGTAAGAGCGGCCACAATACTGAGCCAAAGGTCCGGATTCATAGAGTTTTTGCCCTATCCGCGGTCGAGATCCTCAAGATCATGCTTTTTACGATACTCCCGGATGTATGCTTCGACTTCATTCAGCTCTTTCTTTTGGATGCGACTCACTTCCAGCAGATTGATCAGCAACCCGGCTGCTGATCCGCGGAAATTACGCGATAATAGAGCTTGCACGGACAACCGGTCTATGGTCTTTCGGGCGGCCAACGGCGTGAAGACGAAGACGCGGCCTCGACTCTCATGTTTTATAAAGCCTTTCCGTTCCATGATACGGAGCAATGTCTGCGTAGTTTTGTAGTTGGGCCGTTCTCCTTCAGGATGCGCATTCACCACCTCTTCGACTGTGGCTTGTTCCTTGTCCCATAAAACTTGCAACAGGCGCATCTCTGCCGCAGTCGGTACGGGAAGCTGTCCTTTTTCTCGTCTAACATTCAGCAGTTTGTTTCGCATGGCGACTCCCAAAAACATCTTAAAGGTTTAAGATTGTGCTTGGCTTTCTTTTTTCCTGCAATGGACGAAAACGGGACTTTAGATGCGGCTTCTATGACTCCTGTGTCGTCCGGCCAAATTGCACTCGCTCGAAGCATGGGCACAACCAAATGAGCAGCAAAAACCATTCTCTGCGGAAAAATCGCTTCGTGCGAATGCAGCCGGCGTTTCATTTTCTCGTCCTTGCGTCATTTGTAGCACTCCTTCCGGCCTTGCTGCATGGTGAGGCAACATCGGTCCAGGTTCCTTCTGCAACCCCACTCTCGGTGCAGTTGCTCCAACACGTCCCCATGAAGGCTGGGGAACCTTTGGAAGGACGTCTGCTTTATCCGGTTTACGTCGATAACCGGGTCGCCATACCAGCGGGTTCCAAGCTGTACGGCAGTGTAATCCGTCTTAATCCAGACCGGAGCCGCCGGATTCACTCCGATCTCAGGGGAGATTTCACGCCATTTCATATTCCTGTTGTACGATTCGACCGGTTGGTTCTCCCGGACGGCGCCGTGGAAGCTATTGCGAGCGATCGCGCGACGGATGGCGTCCCGATTTTGCGATTGTCGACTCCGGCCGCTAAGAAAAGAGGCTCATTCATCCGGCGCGAGATAGCCCAAGGAAAACAGAAAGTGAAAGATACCGTCGCCCTGGTTACCGCCCCCGGACGCGGCGACCGCCTGGTTCAATTCATCTATACACAGTTGCCGTATCACCCGGAGAGGATCGAAGGTGGAACCTTATGGACGGTTGAACTGGCGAAACCCCTGAACCTTGAGCTCGCGATGGATCCTCCAGAGGAGGGAAGCCAGATAGCCGACCATGAAAACCACAACCAACCAGGCCGGAGAAATCCGGACCCAGGCAAGCCGGCCGCGGAACAGGAGCAAGCCTGGCAATTGCATGCCTACCTCAATCAAACAATCAGCTCTGGTAAGGAAAAGCCGGGGGACACTTTTCAAGCCCGCATCGCGCAGCCGGTCTTTAACGCCCAGCACATCCTGGAAGTTCCCGAAGGAGCCCTGCTGATCGGGGAGATCACGCAGAGTAAGCCGGCTCGCTCTTTCGCGCGTCAGGGAAAGCTTCGCTTCGACTTTCGCGAATTGAGGTTCCCGAGCGGTTTCACTCAGCCGGTTGAAGGTGTCCTTGCCGGAGTCGATGCAAATAAATCGGCGAATTTACAAATCGACTCCGAAGGCGGCATACAGCCAAAACCGCAAAATCGCATGATCGTGCCGCTGGCATTGACGCTTCTTGCCGGGCGCGCTTTCGACAATGACGGCAGCCAAGCCGGCAATGGCGCCGTGGCGTCCAATGGTTTCGGAATTGTAGGCCGGGTAACCGGCATCGTGGCCAGCTCACGGAACGTCGCGGCCGGTATAGGTATTTACGGAGCGGCGCTTTCCTTCTACGATCGCTGGCTGACGCGCGGCCACAATGTTGTCTTTGTGAAGGACACGCGCATCGAAGTCACCACCACACCAGTCCACGGTTCGCTGCTCGCCCCTGGCGTTCAGCAGAGATGAGAACTTAGCTAACTCCTGCTGCTCTTTTTTGCCCTGCTTTTCTTTGCGCTACTCTTTTTTGCGCTGCTCTTCTTTGCGCTGCTCTTCTTTGCGCTGCTCTTCTTTCTGGAGGGTGCGGGCGGCACCTTCGCGCCTTCGCGCCGTGCCTCTGACAGCCCGATGGCGATTGCCTGTTTTGGGTTAGTCACTTTGCGTCCGCTGCGGCCGGAACGGAGTTTGCCCTGTTTCATTTCCTTCATTTCCCGCTCTACGGATTTCGACGCACGCGGGCTATATTTTCGGCCTGAGCTTCCGGATGATTTCTTCCTCGCTGATTTCTTGGTTGGCGGCATACAAATTCCTCCAGGAGTTGGGAAGCACTAGAAGCCGCAGGGGTTGTGCAGCATAAGGGCGGGGGAAAGGGGCCCGAACTTGGAAGAACTGCTGTAGCTGAATTGCCGAACACCGTCTTTACCGGCTGCTCGCCGTCGCGGGAAGAATCTCTTCGACGTCAATCCATTGCGTTGGATAGTTCCCGGTATAGCAGGCGGTGCAGAAGGAGTTGACTTCTCCGCCATCGCAAGCGCGCTCCAGGCCGTCAAGGGAGAGATACGCGAGGGAATCGGCCTCGATGAACTGGCGAATCTCTTCAATAGAGTAATTGGCCGCGATCAGATCTTTTTTGTCCGGCGTGTCTACTCCGTAATAGCAGGGCGAGATGGTGGGCGGACAACTGATGCGCAGATGGACTTCAGTGGCGCCGGCAGAGCGGACCATGCGCACGATTTTCCGGCTTGTGGTGCCGCGAATGATGGAGTCGTCAACCAGGACGATGCGCTTGCCTTCCAGCAGATTGCGCACCGGATTCAGCTTCAGCTTTACGCCAAAATCGCGGACACGTTGCTCCGGCTCAATGAAGGTACGTCCCACGTAATGGTTGCGAATGAGTCCGAAATTAAAGGGGATTCCGCTCTCGGCGGCATATCCCAACGCGGCCGTGACTCCGGAATCAGGAACAGGAACGACCAGGTCGGCTTCCACTCCCGATTCTTGCGCCAGGCGCCGGCCCATCTGCTCCCGGCTGGCCTGTACCCAGCGCCCATAAATTCGGCTATCGGGGCGGGCGAAATAAACGTGCTCGAAGATGCAGCTCGACTGCTTTACTCCGGTTGCATATTGCACCGAAGAGACCCCATCGCCGGTGACCATCACCACCTCGCCTGGCCGTACGTCCCGTTCATATTTGGCGCGGAGCAGATCGAAAGCGCAGGTCTCGGATGCGAAGACGACCGTATCCGGTCCGCCGGGATTGGAGATGCGGCCCATGGAGAGCGGCCGGAAACCATGAGGATCGCGGGCGGCGAAGATGCGGTCGCGCGTCATCATGACAAGGGAGAAGGCTCCGTCGATTTGTCGCAGTGAATCGCCGATCGCCTCGATAATAGTATTCGCGTGCGAATGCGCGATCAGCTGGACGATGATTTCCGAATCGCTGGTGGTTTGAAAATATGCCCCTTCACGTTCCAGACGGGTACGCAGGTTGCCCAGGTTCACCAGGTTGCCATTGTGCGCGATGGCGATCAGTCCGCGGGTCGAATCCACCCGGATAGGCTGTGCATTCAGGAGCGCCGAATCTCCGGTGGTCGAATAACGAGTGTGGCCGATGGCCAACTCTCCAGGCAATTTGGCCAGCACGTCGTCGGTAAAGATGTCGGCTACCAATCCCATCCCTTTTATGTTGAAGAGATTGGTGTAATCGGCCGTAGCAATGCCTGCCGATTCCTGACCGCGATGCTGCAGTGCGTAGAGCGCGAGATAGGCTTGACGCGCCGCATCGGCATGTCCATGGATCGCGACCACTCCGCATTCCTCCCGGAGTTTATCGAAAGTAGCGGGGCCGAACTGCTCGTTCTCGTGATCGATGATGGTGCGCTCCCTAAGGTCAAATTTCCAACGGCATGCCGTGCATGAGCTGCGCGGCTAAGGCTCCAGCCCACACATTGCGCAGTCCCGCGACTCTTTCCCGGATGAACACGCGGCCATCCACTGCCAGCTCGAAATCATGGGCAATGGTTTCTCCGAGCAATGTGGTCATAAGACCATCGCTCTCGCTCACCATCTGCTCAATCTCCGCAACCGTCGCTTTGCTGCAGGTGACAATGGCCTGGGTAGCGGTCTCCCCGAAAAGATCCCACTCAACCGGCAGGTCCGGCGACTTTTCCAGGTTGGCGCGAATTCCGATTTCGTATTGAAAGCAGCCCTCAGCGAGAGCAACTGCGATGCCGCCATCGGTGATATCCCGCGACGAATGAATCAGGCTTTCTCGAGCAAGCTCCGCGAGGATTTTGTGGAGACTCGCTTCTGCCTGAAGATCGAGATATGGAGGAGTGCCCCACAACCGGGAAAGGACCGTCTTGGCATATTCCGAGGAGCCAAACTCGCGCATGCGTTCCTCCAGAGGGGAGAGCGATGCCGGAGCGATAAGGAGCACCGCATCGCCGATATGGAGAAAATCCGAGGGAACCGCTTTTTCAACCTGCTCCAATATGCCCACAATCCCCAAAACCGGAGTGGGGTAGATTGCTTCCCCGCGCGTTTCGTTATAGAGAGACACGTTGCCGCCGGTAATCGGCGTACTCAGCGCAATGCAGGCGGCGGAGATACCGTCGATGGCGCTGGACAATTGAGCCATGATCTCCGGTTTCTCCGGATTCCCAAAGTTCAGGCAATTGGTCGCCGCCACCGGCAGCGCGCCGGTGAGGGCAACTTTGCGCGCCGCCTCGGCCACAGCATGGCGAGCGCCCAGATCCGGATCCAGATATGACCAGCGGCTGTTGCCGGCCAAGGCCATCGCCAAGCCCAGCGCAGAGCCCTTGACGCGCATCACACCGGCCTCGCTCCCCGGGCCCTCCACTGTATTGGTCTGCACCATGGAGTCGTATTGCTGATAGATCCAGCGCTTACTGCAAATGTTGCTTGCGGCCAGCAAAACACGAAGCTCGTCCGCGTACTTGCTCGCTGAGCCCCGGGGCACCCCATCGTCGTATAAGCTAAGTTGTTCCAGAACATCCGGCGGCGGATCAGCGGGGGCCGGCGCCTTCCACTCGCCGACCGGCCGGCGGTAGAGCGGAGCGTCGTCGGTGAGCGACTGGTTAGGGATGTCGGCCAGAAGATGACCGTGATGCAGGATTCGGAGCCGGGCTTCCTCAATTACTTGGCCGACAATGACAGCGTCTAAGCCCCACTTGCCGAAGATGCCGAGCACCTCCGCGGCGCGATCTTTCTCCGCTACCAGCAGCATGCGCTCCTGGCTCTCGCTGAGCATGATGTCGTAGCCGCTCATGCCGGATTCGCGCTGCGGAACGTTATCTAATTCGATCTCCAGACCCACGCCTCCGCGCGCTCCCATCTCGCATGTGGAGCAAGTGAGGCCGGCGGCGCCCATATCCTGTATCCCCACCACGGCGCCGCTGTGCATCGCCTCAATACAGGCTTCCAGCAGCAGCTTTTCCATGAATGGGTCTCCTACCTGTACGTTGGGGCGCTTCTGCTCCGAGCCTTCGGTGAACTCCTCGCTGGCCATGGTTGCTCCATGGATGCCGTCGCGGCCGGTTTTCGCGCCAACGTAAATCACAGGATTGCCAATTCCGGAGGCCTTGGCATAGAAGATTTCATCGCGCTTCACCAGACCCAGGGCGAAGGCATTTACCAGCGGATTACCTGAATAGCAGGCCTCAAATCGCGTCTCACCGCCCAGGTTGGGAACGCCGAAACAATTCCCATAACCCGCGATACCGCTGACCACGCCCTCCATGATTGCCTGATTTTTGTGAATGAGCCGGGAGGTTTGAAGATCGTCTCGCTGGTTCTCACGAATCGGACCAAAGCGCAGAGAGTCCATCAGGGCAAGAGGCCGCGCCCCCATGGTGAAGATGTCGCGCAGTATGCCGCCCACGCCGGTGGCGGCGCCCTGGAAAGGCTCAATATAAGACGGGTGATTGTGGGATTCGATTTTGAACGCGCAGGCCCAGCCGTCTCCAATATCGATAATGCCGGCGTTCTCGCCCGGTCCCTGGACTACGCGCTCGCTCTTGGTCGGCAAGCGCTTCAAATGTATCTTGGATGACTTGTAGGAGCAGTGCTCGCTCCACATGACGCTGTAAATCCCCAGCTCCGTGAGGCTGGGCGAGCGTCCCAAGGCCTTGACGATGCGTTGATATTCCTCAGGCGTGATGCTATGTTGCGCCAGCAGCTCAGGCGTATAAGAGAGAGCTTCAGGCGCCACGCTCGGAGCAGCAGGTTTCATGGCTGTAACTATATTGTCGCACGGGATTGCCGCACGGAAGCGTGCGCTTCCAACCGGCCGGTCAATGAGGATGCACTAGCTCTCCAGTTTTCTGGTGACCAGCTCTTTCAGCAATGCGGGGTTTGCCTGTCCTCTTGATAGCTTCATCACCTGGCCGATGAAGAACGCATCCACTGTCTTCTTGCCGCCGCGGTATTGCTCCACCTGCTTGGGATTGGCCGCGATGACTTCATCGATGAGTTTTTCGATCGACGCCGCGTCGCTGATCTGCTGCGGCTTCTCGCGCTGGTAAACGGCGCCGAAATCCTCTCCATTCTCAAATGCGGTGTCGAAGAGTCCTTTGAGCTGCCTGCTGGAAATCTTGCCGCTCTCGGCAAGATCGGCGGCCTCGACCAATCCCTGCAAAGTGATCGGCGACTGTTGCAGACCCAATCCCTTCGCATTGAGGCGCCCCATCAACTCGCTCTGGATCAGGTTGGCTACCCGCTTCGGGCTCCTGGCCTGCTTGGCTGCCATCTCAAACTGATCGGCGAATTCCCGGGTTGCGGTCAGCGTCTGCGCATCCTGCGGCGTGAGACCGTACTCGGCAATCATGCGGTTACGGCGCGCTTCGGGCAGCTCCGGCATCTGTTCCGCCAGAGATTGTTTGAATGCCTGGGAAATGACCAGAGGCGGGAGGTCAGGCTCAGGGAAATAGCGATAGTCGTGCGCCTGTTCTTTGGAGCGCATCGAGTAGGTCCTGCCCTCAGCCGCGTTCCATAGCCGCGTCTCTTGCACGACGCGGCCTCCGGCTTCGATCAACTCGACCTGCCGTTCGATCTCATACTCCAGCGCAGCGCGGATAAAGCGGAAGCTGTTCACGTTCTTAACTTCAGCCTTGGTGCCGAACTTCTCCTGTCCGCGCGGCCGCACGCTGATATTCGCGTCGCAACGCAACGAACCTTCTTCCATATTGCAGTCGCTTACGCCGGTATAGAGCAAAATCTCCTTGAGCCGCGTCAAATACTCGAAGGCCTCGTCCGGCGTCCGCAGATCAGGCTCGCTGACGATTTCAATCAAGGGCGTGCCGCAGCGGTTCAGATCGACGTAAGTCTTGGTGGCGGAGTCGGGGAAACCGTCGTGCAGGCTCTTGCCCGCATCCTCTTCCATGTGCAGCCGGGTAACGCCGATGCGCTTGGTAATCCATTGCTGGCCGTCACGTGCCGGCACATCGATCCAACCATGTTCCGCCAACGGTTTGTCGAACTGCGAAATCTGGTAGCCCTTGGGCAGGTCGGGATAAAAATAATTCTTGCGCGCGAAAATCGATCGCTCGCGCACTTCGCAATTGATTGCCATGGCGGCGAGGGCGGCAAACTCCACCGCCCGCTCGTTCAATACCGGCAACGCGCCGGGCAGGCCAAGGCACACCGGGCAGATATGGGTATTTGGCTCGCCGCCGAACTTATTGGCGCAGCCACAGAAGGCCTTGGTATTGGTTAACAACTGTACGTGAACCTCGAGCCCGATCACAGGCTCGTACTTGGCCAAAATCTCCGGGGAAACGCTGATCGCAGCAGACATGGTTATCCTCGATTTTATAGCCTTTTAAGACTGGATATATTTCGTGGCGGCCAACCGGAATGAGGGCGCGTTACACTATAAACCGGATGGGCATAGGAACGGGGATTGTGGGTACTTGACGTAGTGGTCTGTCCTCTATACCATCGACCCCGGAGTTCGATCCGAAGGAGCGCCGCCTAAGGCTGCCGCTCCGAGCTTTCCTGGAACTGGTCTCATAAGTCGATTTGAGGCTTCGGTCCAAAGCATGAGCCCCGCTTCGGTGGCGAGTCTCATCCGCAGCGTTGGCGAGGGCATTGGGTTTATGAGACCAGTTCCTAGCCGTTACGAAATGTCTGAAAAGCGCATTCTGTTCAATCTATTCAAAAGGAGCGAGATTCTCATGGCGAAGCTGGGATTTCTAGGACTGGGGATTATGGGGGGTCCAATGGCCCGCAAACTGATTGAGGCCGGCCATAGCGTAGCTGTATGGTCGCACGATCAGCGGAAAGCGAGAAAACTGGCCGATTCCCATAGCGCCATATTTTCGAGCTCTCCCAAGGAGGTAGCCCAGCACGCGCAATGCGTGTTTCTCTGTGTGGGAAATACCGCTATGTCGCGGGAAGTCATCCTGGGGGAAAATGGCCTCGCGCAAGGCGCCGGCCAAGATTTTACGATCGCCGATTGCAGCACTGTTTCTGCCCGCGAGAGTTCTTCGATGGCGGAGGAGTTACGCGGGAAGGGCATCGAATTTCTGGACGCTCCTTGCACCGGCTCCAAGGCGGGTGCGGAGAATGGAACGCTCACGTTCATGATTGGCGGCAACAAGAACGTCTTTGAGCGGATTCGCCCATACTTCGAGGCCATGGGCAAGTCGCTTTACTATTGCGGGGAGTCGGGGATGGGACTGCGCGCCAAGCTTACGCAGAATCTGATCCTCGGTAATCTGCTGCAGGCCTTCAATGAAGGCATCGTGTTGAGCACGAAATCCGGTGTCGATCCTAACCTGATGCTCGATATCCTGAACAACAGCGCTGCCCGCTCCGGGTTGATCGCGGTCAAAGCCCCGGCTGTTTTCAAACGCGATTTTGCGACCAATTTCTCTGTCAAATGGCTGGCCAAAGACATTGGATTAGCTCTCGATCTCGGGTCGGAAATCGGCGTTCCGCTCCCCCTGACCGCGCTTACCCAGCAGCTCTATCGTGCCGCCGAAGCCAAAGGATATGGAGAAGACGATATCTGCGGCTCAATTCGCGTTCTTGAAGAATTCGCCGGATGCGAGGTGAAGGCAAATGAAGCTGTAACCGCGAAGGCTTAATCCTCTCAAATGCTGATTGTCGCTTGGATCCGATCGAATGGCACTTTGATTCCATGGCCGCGCTCAATCAGGCCGATCTCCGCCAGCGCCTCCACGTCTTCATGAACTCTTTTGTAATCCCGCCCGATATCTCTCGCGAGGGCGGCAACGCTCTTGACAGGATGCCGGTGAACATATCGCAGCAGCTCATAGCGCTTCTCTGTCATAACACTTGAGATTGCGCTCCAGGACCCGAACGTCACATGATGTTCGCTGACTTCCTCGTCGTGTTCGGCGCGATGCCAAGCCGCCGCTACACGTTTAGAAACTGAGTCGAAGTCTTCACCTACGTGGAGTTCGACCTCTCCTTTTTCCGATTTCCTTTCCATATCCGCGTACCTCTCGCCTTCTCGACGTCAGCCTTGAAATCCGCAAGCAGCTTTTCGATGGATGTGAATTCGTACGCCTGCTCCTAGTTTTGGCGATGACAATGATCGCCCTTGCCCCTCTCGTTGTCATAACCCACGATACGAGACCCAGCACAGCCATAAAAGAGCGAATACTTCAAACCATGGGCGGTTGGGGGAACAGGCTTCGGGACACGCCAGACTTTGATTTCGATCATGAAACCGTCCGCAAAGAACACACGTTCATGAATGAGCAGGCGAGCCTTCCCATGGCGTATCATCCCCGTGCTTATTCTATGGCATTGAGCGCCATACTGCGAAATCGAGCGAAAATCGTCTTGACAGATAGGTCTGACCGCTATACCATTGCCGATGCCGTGAAATAGGAAGCCGGATTGAATCGAGATTCTGGCGGATGCAGCCGCAGCTTTGGACCGGCGCCGCTGACGCGGAGGTCGCGTCATCAGATGCGGCCCGCCTCCCAAAGTCTTCCGGCCAAATGCGCCAATTTTTAGGAGGACAGCCATGTTCAAAATTCTCAAATTCTTCAGCTTTGCGCTGTTCGTGTTACTCGCGCTGAGTGTTGCTCAGGCGCAGATGTCCACCGGAACCATCGTTGGAGTCGTCGCAGACAATACTGGAGGAGTGATTCCGAATGCAGCCGTGACGCTTACGGAAACCTCGACAGGCGCAGTGCGGCAGGCTCGAACCAATGGCAGCGGACAGTTCAACGCGCCCTTTCTGCCGCTTGGGAGCTATTCGGTCGAGGTGGCGGCGCCGGGATATCAGACCAAGACGCTTACCGGAATAGATCTGCAGGTGGACCAAACGGCAAACCTGCACATTGCGCTGAGCGTCGGTGTCGTTAGCCAGACTGTCGAGGTCACCAGCGCTGCGCCGCTGGTTGACTCAGTTACATCTTCTCTAGGACAGGTGATCGACAACAAGCAGGTTCTGAACATGCCGTTGAATGGCCGGAATCCCTTTGATCTGGGACTGCTTGTGGGAAATACCACCCCAGTGTTCGGCATGGGATCAAATCTGCCATTCATCGCCGGAGGAGGACGCTTCGACAATATAGACGTTTCTCTCAATGGAGTAGATGACAATACTTTCTCATTTCAAGGGAACATTGGGAGAAATGGCATTGCGGTTATCCCTTCGGTGGATGCGGTACAGGAATTCAAGGTAAAGACAAACAATTTTGCTGCGGAATATGGACACGCGGCGGGCTCAATCGTAAGCGCGACGATCAAAAGCGGCGCCAATCAATTCCATGGGGTCGTCTTTGAGTTTCTGCGCAACGATGCTTTCGACGCGAACAATTACTTTACCAATCTGGCTGGGCTGCCAAAACCGCCATTTCACCAGAACCAGTTTGGCGGTACCCTGGGCGGCCCCATCGTGCACAACCGCGTATTCTTTTTTGGCGATTATCAGGGAACGCGGCAGAGCAGCATCTCCGGCAGTTCCATTGAAAATATTCCGCCTCCCGCGTTCCGAACCGGCGACTTCTCGCAAAGCTCGATTAAGATCTATGATCCTAGAACCCGCCATATAGGACCGTCGGGAAAAGTGATCGCGTCTCCATTCCCGGGCAATATTATCCCCGCTAGCCTGATTAACCCGACCTCCAAGGCGATCATGGGTCTGATACCGGCTCCGAATTTCGGAACGCCCGGCGCGGTTTCCCGGAACTACTTCTATCAACCTTCGCAGTTCTCGAATACCGACCAGGGCGACGTCCGGATCGACGTAACTCTTTCCAGTAAGAATACGATGTTCGGCAGCTTTTCGATCGCCAACAATTATCAGCCGCCTGTCGGTTCATTTCCCGGGTTTATAGGGGGCGGTTCTTCCTTCATCAACGATTCGGATCAGATCACACTTTCCGATGTTCACACCTTCACTCCGTCTCTGATCAATGAATTCAGAGTGGGCTATCTGCACAACAACGGCACACAGCCGGGGAGTGGACAGCTAGGCGCGAACTTCGGCAAGAATGCCGGACTGGCACTTTTCCCCGCTCCGGTCGAAGGTTTTCCATCCATCAACTTCGCATTTTCAGGTGGCATATCCGGTTCTCAGGAGTTCACTGCCTGGGGCGGCGGCAATCCCAACGTGAATATCCTCGCCACGACACAATATGTGGACAACCTGAGTTGGACACATGGCAATCACGCGCTGAAATTCGGAGCGGATATTCGCAGGTCACGATTCGACACCCTCAAGGGAGATCCGTTTTTCGGCGAGGACATCTTCGGCGCTACGTTCTCGTCTAGTACCGATGCTCCGGGATCCGGCCTGCCGCTTGCCGACTTCCTGATGGGATACCCGACAACTATCCAAGGCGCTCCGATGATCGCCGAAGGGCATCAGTTCAGCTTATATTTCGGCGGGTATGCGCAAGACGATTGGAAGGCTACGAACCGGTTGACGTTCAACCTGGGTATCCGCTATGAGTTATACACGCAACCTATCGACACCCATAACCTAGGGAGCCTTTTTGATGTACGCACGGGAACGTTTGCCGTGCCGGGGCAGAATGGGTTTAGCCGGGCGATGGTCCAGCCGGATCACAACAATATAGGTCCACGTTTCGGCTTTGCCTACCAAATCTCGCCCAAATTCGTTGCGCGCGGAGGGTACGGGATCTTCTATTCGATGCGCGATCAGAACCAGGGCGTCACCCAGTTCTCCGGGAATACGCCCAACATTCCTACTGTATCGCTGCCCCCGATTTCCGCCACCAACACGGTTTCGCCGCCATTTACTGTCAATACGCCTATCCCTGTCCTGCCATCAGGTACATCCCTCGCCGGCTTTACTCCGGCCAACCCGTACGGCATTCAAATCAAAACACAGAGCCTCGACCACGCTCTTATGCCGATGCTGACCCAGTACAATCTCGATTTGCAGTATCAGGCGACCAATAGCCTTCTTTTGGAAGCATCCTATAGCGGCGCACTGGGGCGCGATCTGGCTTCACTGTTTATCAATGAAAACCAGGTTCCATTCTCCTATGCGCTTAATGGGACAAACACACAAGTCAACCGCCCCTACAACTACATGGGATCCAATGTACTTACAGTCTTCTCCAATGCATCTTCGAACTATAATGCCTTAAATCTCAAGGCTGAAGAGCGCTTGTCGCATGGCTTAGAGTTCCTAGCCAACTACTCGTGGCAAAAGAACATATCATCGAACGGAGACGGGCCGGACGCCTATACGCAAAATGGCGGGACAAGCATAGCCATGAATACCTATAATCTCGCTGGTGAGCGGGGCGTTACTCCAATCAATATTAAGCATACTTTTAGCGCCAGCGCCAGCTACGAACTTCCCTTCGGCCCAGGAAGGAAGTTCCTCACTGGAAACGGATTGGCGCCACGGCTGCTCGGGGGATGGGTCGTTAACGGCATTCTCACACTCCGTACGGGATTTCCTACCGATATTCGTACCAATGTTCTTCCTCCCGTCTTCAACACCTTCAATGTAGCGAGTTGCGTTGCCGGCGTGCCTCTGACGGTCAAGAACCCTGGTGTAAACGGCTTCTTCAATCCCGAGGCATTTACCGTACCACAAGTTACTCAGAGTCAATCGGGATCGGTAGTTCAGGAGTTCGGTAACTGTGGAAGGAGGATTGGGGTTGGGCCTGGGTCCAAGAACCTCGATTCCTCTATCTTCAAGAACTTCTACTTTACCCAGTCGGACCGGATTTACTTACAGTTCCGTACCGAGTTCTTCAATACCACCAATACTCCGACTTTCTATCTTCCCTCGGCGAGCGATCCAACATTGACCTGCCAAGGCGCTCCGGGAGCTGTTTGCAATGCGAGTAATCCAAATTTCGGCAAATTGTCGAATGGAACCGCGACTGGGAGGCAGATTCAATTCTCGGCTAAACTTTATTTCTAAGGAATCCGCCAAAAGCGGCGTCCCGCGGCGTATTTACGGGCGCCGCGCTACGATAAGTTCGTAAGTCGTTGTTTCGTGGGAGCTGGCAATGGATAGCACCAGAAGGAGATTT
>CAWDNI010000010.1:0-235699 GCA_963803615.1 uncultured Acidobacteriaceae bacterium | reverse complement strand
GATCTTCGTCGTTCAGCCCTTCGAGCCAGCGGCGCAGCTCGTCCGGGCTGGTTTCCGCCAAACTGGGGGCTAACTTGGCGATGCGGATGACATCCTCGCTGACGTAGATCGGGCAATCGGAACGAAGCGCCAAGGCCAAGGCATCGGAAGGCCGGGCATCCATGCTGACCGTCTCTCCATCCTGCTCCATCCAGATGACAGCATAGAACGTGTCATTCCTAAGCTCTGTAACTACAATCTTTTGCACCGCTGCATTCAAGCTAAAGATCAGGTTTCGAAGCAGGTCGTGAGTCATGGGGCGAGGCGGAGTTGATTTTTCAATCTCGAGCGCAATGGCATTGGCTTCATAGAGTCCCACCCAAATCGGCAGCACCGTATCGCCCTGAACGTCTTTGAGGATGACGATCGGCATGTTGGTGGCCGGATCCATGACCAAGCCTCGGATTTTCATTTCAACGTCCATCGGCGACTCCAGTTATGCGATAGCTTGGCCCAGCAGGCTGTTAGGAAAACTCTGCGTGATGCGGACGGGAAGATAACTGCCGGGGGCCGGGAGAATCATATCTTTAGGAAGGAAGTTGACGGTCTTATTCTGCGAACTGCGGCCCGTGACCTGGCCTCGCTGGCTATTGAACCCTTCAACCGCTGCTTCCATAACTTGCCCGACATGACGAGCATAATTCCGCCGTTGTATCTCTCTCTGGCGGTCGAGCAAGATCGTCAGGCGCCGGCTCTTTTCCTCTTCCGGAATGATGTCGGACATGGAGATGGCCGGAGTATTCGGCCGGGGCGAGTATTTGAACGCGAAGACGCCATCGTATTGGACTTCCTCAAGCAAGGTGAGGCTCTGTTCAAATTCTGCCGGCGTTTCACCGGGAAAACCGACGATCATATCCGTTGTGATGCTGATGGGCCGGTCCGCGGCTTTGATCCAGGCAATGCGTTCCAGGTACTGATCGCGGGTATACTCGCGCTGCATGGCCCCGAGCACACGCGTGGAGCCGCTCTGCACGGGAAGGTGCACATGGTCGCAGAGCGCCGGTACAGTATCGATGGCCTGCACGATGTCGCGGGTGAAATCCCGCGGGTGCGAAGTGGTAAAGCGGACCCGGCGAATACCTGGAAGCCGGCCGATGGCGGCGAGCAAATCGGCGAAGGTCGACTTCCCTTCCGGGTCGCGGTAGGAATTGACGTTCTGTCCCAACAATTGAATCTCCGTGTAGCCCTGGTCTCTCATGCGGCAGGCTTCCGCAAGCACCGAGGCCGAAGTGCGGCTGCGCTCCTTACCACGGGTATACGGCACGATGCAGTAGGCGCAGAACTTGTCGCAGCCTTCGATGATGGTGATATAGCCGCGGTGCGGGTTGGAGCGCCTGGTAAATTCAGTCTCGAAGGTTTCTTCCGTTTGCCGGTCGTCGAGCCCGGTGATGCGCGACTCCCCTGCTTCGAGACGCTTGAGCATCTCCGGCAGCTTGCGGTATGAGGCCGAGCCCGAGACGATGGAGACATACGGAGCACGTTCGAAGATCCGCTCGCCCTCCTGTTGAGCGACACATCCCAGCACCGCGAAGCGCTTGCCCGAGGCGTAGAACTTCTTATAGTCGTTCAGCCGGTTGAAGACCTTCTGCTCCGCCTTGTCGCGAATGGAACAGGTGTTGTAGAGGATGATGTCGGCGTCGAGTTCGGAGTCAACCTGGCGGTAACCCTGCTGCTCCAGAGTACCGATGACCTTCTCCGAATCATGGACATTCATCTGGCAGCCGAAGGTCTCTAGATAAAAGGCTTTGGAAGCGGAGGGCTGGGCCGGTGACGCGCTTGGGCCGGCGCCGGGTTTGCTTCGATGCAAAGTTTCACTGAGCGCCATGACAACCTTGAGTATACCGCACAGGAAATCACCCCTTGCTATGCAAGGAAAGGCGCCCGAAGATCCGCAAATCTTGATGCGCTACGGATGGATCTTCAGAGCAGCTACAGCATAGCCACGCTTTCAGTACACTGTATGAAGGGGCTGCGGGAGGCATAACGAAGATGGAAACCAACGGAAACTACTCAAGCGCGACAGGTTTAAGACTGAAGGTGGGTTTGGCCGAGATGCTCAAGGGCGGAGTCATCATGGACGTGATGACCACCCAGCAGGCGATAATCGCCGAGAGCGCCGGCGCGGTGGCGGTAATGGCTCTGGAGCGCGTTCCCGCCATCATACGCGCCGAGGGCGGCGTGGCTCGCATGGCCAATCCCGCCCTCATCAAGGAAATCACCGCGTCCGTCTCGATCCCGGTAATGGCCAAGGTGCGCATCGGCCATTTTGCCGAGGCGCAGATACTGCAGTATCTGGGCGTCGATTTCATCGACGAGAGTGAGGTTTTGACCCCCGCCGATGAAGCGCACCATATTGACAAGCACGCGTTCAAAACGCCGTTCGTTTGCGGAGCGCGCGACTTAGGGGAGGCCTTGCGCCGCATCGCGGAAGGCGCGGCCATGATCCGCACCAAGGGAGAGGCCGGTACCGGCGACGTGGTGCATGCGGTCAAACACATGCGCCAGATTGTCAAGGAAATGAAGGCTCTTACGGTGCTGGGCGAAGAGGAGCTTTACGCCGCCGCCAAAGAGCATCGCGCGCCTTACGAGCTGGTCCGCATGGTGGCGCGCACCGGCAAGCTGCCGGTTCCGAATTTTTCGGCGGGCGGTATCGCCACGCCGGCCGATGCCGCGCTGATGATGCAGCTCGGAGCCGAATCGGTCTTCGTCGGCTCGGGCATCTTCATGAAAGGGGGAGCAATTCCTCTTGATGTCGAGCTGGGAGAAGACGGAGCGCCGCGCAATCCCAAGGAGCGCGAGGAAGCGGAATCGCGCGCCAAGGCCATCGTGATTGCCACCACTCACTTCGATGATCCCAAAATCCTCGCCGAAGTCAGCGAACAGATGACGGGTTCCATGAAGGGGCTGGCCATCGCTGCGCTTGAGCAGAATCAGCTTCTGCAAACCCGCGGCTGGTGAGCCCATGGAGATTGAGCGCGGCGCAGAACAAGGCGGCACGGACGCCGGTACGGGCGATCGCGCTCCGCGAATCGGCGTTCTCGCCATGCAAGGTGATTTTGCCGCGCATGCCGGGGCGCTGCGCGAGGCAGGCGGCGACCCGATATTGGTGCGCAAGCCGGAGCAATTGGCTGAGTTGGATGGGCTGATTCTTCCCGGCGGCGAGTCCACCACCTTTTTGAAATTTCTTGAGCGCGACGGTTTCGCAGACGGGCTGGAGCGGTTTGTTCAAGAAAAACCCGCGTTCGGAACTTGCGCGGGTTGCATTCTGCTGGCCAAGCAGGTCACGCATCCCGAGCAGCAAAGCCTGGGCGTTCTTGATATCGCCGTGGAACGGAATGCCTATGGACGGCAGATCGACAGCGCCATTCTCGTTGAGCAGACCAAGCTTGCGGGAGGACCGCTCGAAATGGTTTACATCCGGGCTCCGCGAATTACGCGACTGGGCGATAATGTTGAAGTGCTGGCGGAGCGCGACGGCTCGCCTGTTCTGGTGCGGCAAGGCAAGCTGATGGCGGCGACCTTCCATCCGGAACTCTCAGCCGATCGCCGCGTACACCGGTATTTTGTCGATCTGGTGCGGGCCTGTCGAAATGGAAGCGAATAGTTGCTGAGTGTAAGCGATGTGGCTGCATCGAACTAAATATGAGCGCCTAACGCGAGCCTCAGACCAAACAAGTGTAATCTTCCACTGAGGGAGTTGAGTGATGCCCACTACCTTCACGCGCACACCTACCGAGACCGAGCGCAAGGACACCGGGTTTGGCGGCAAGCCGCCCTTGGATAGGAGACCGACTGGAGGCGGTGGCGACGGAGAAAATTGGGACAACCGGCCGCCCGGCAGACGGGGACCGCGCGAAATGCTCTCCCGCTACCGGATGCTGCTGTTTTTTGGATTGGCGGGCGACCTCATGTTTTTCGTCGCGCTGGTAAGCGCTTTCTTCGCGCGGCAGGCCAGCGGACATTTCAGCGCTTCCAATACCTGGGTCCTCGACTGGCGTCCTCTCGCCATACCCCCAATTCTCTGGATCAATACCGCCATTCTTCTGCTGAGCAGCGTGACGATGGAAATTGCCCGTCGGCAGTTGTTCCGAGAGGTCGATGTGATGGAGGAATGGCTGGGGTTAGGACGGCCAGTGGTGCGCCGAACCGCTCCGTGGCTGTTCGCAACCGCTGTACTGGGCGGTCTTTTTCTCGCGGGTCAGTGGATGGCGTGGGACCAGTTGGTCACCCAAGGAGCTTTTTTCGCTTCCAATCCGAGCAGCCACTTCTTCTATCTCATCACCGGCACGCATGCTCTTCATCTATTGCTTGGACTGCTGGCGCTGGTTATATCCGCCGTGTGTCTCTTTATGCTGCGCCGCCTCGAGCTTCGCCAGGTGGTGGTCGATTGCGCAGCATGGTATTGGCACACCATGGGCGTTCTCTGGATCTTCCTTTTCGGTTTGCTGGTCTTCTGCCAGTAGCACAGGCCGCTTCCCTCCTCCTTCACGCGCATTCGTAAAAGAGCACTTTCCCGCCCGGAAACAGCTGCAGTAGAAAATCGTACTCAGAGACGTTCCTGGTTAGCACGGCGAGCCCGGCCTTGGTAGCGGAGAGAAAGATCAGCGCGTCGTTCAGAGCACGGCGCCGTTCGGATTTTCCGTACTGCTGCAAGCGAGCTAGCGTTCCGGCGAGGATGCCTGCCTCTCGCCAAACTGCCCGGTCGGGAATGAGAATTCTGTGGGATGGGCGGCGCTCAATGGTCTTGAATACTTGATTGATCACTTTGGGCGACTCGGGATGGGACGGATCAAGCAGACCCGCAAGAGCCGCAAGCTCTGCTTCCGTTACCGTCGAATGCCATAGATGCGAGACTCGCAGAGACAGCTCGATCTCCGGAGGTAATCGCCCTTGCAGTTCGTCGATGTAGACTGTCGTGTCCAGTAGAAGCTTCGCAGGCTGCTTCGTTTGGTGAAGGTAAGGGAGTGCGGTGCGTGGCCGTGGCTGTAAACGAGAGGTCCAGCCTTCGGGGCGAAGTCGACGGATGGAGCGGCGGACCCCGGAGCTAGAAATCGAGCTCAAGATCCGGACTCACGGTCCCGCGCTGTGCGAGCAGCCATTCGCCATAGTCGTCGGCTAAGGCGATGTTGGCCAGGGCGGCTTCAAGAAGTTTTGAGTCTGACTGTATTCCGGTCTTTAGCTTTGCTTCGGCAACCAGCTTCTCAGGCATTCTGCCCCGTATAACCAGGGTTCGTACACCCGAAAGAAGGCCACGCTGCTCGGCCAGAGACATGATCTCGCCCAAGCCGGAAGACGGTCCCTTACCTTTGCCTGCCGGCGGCTTCGAAGCTGCGTGTCCGCTAACCGAAGGTGACGATACCGCCTTCATCTTGGCCGATGGTGTGCCGCTCTCAACTACTGCCCGCAACCGAGTCACCGTAATACCCCTCGATTCAATGTAGCACAATATAAATCATTTCGTAGCACGACAAATTGATCGAGATTCATCCGGAGAAAAGCAGGTCCGAAGTAAATGGCTTTTGGCCCACTTCGCTGATTGCTCTGCGATCAGATAAAACAATAGGCAATATCACTACTTTGGAGGAATGATGGATGAGGCTGTACTCGCGACCGAAGCTAACCGCAAGTTTTCCGCAGGCGCCCGTAGAGTTCTGCTTGCCAGGCTCCACTCGCAACCGGCCCGTCAGATCGGATCTTGGACGCGCGAAGATCTCTACGAAGAGAATCGTGCTTCAGTTGATTGAACCGTTGCCTCAGTGCTCCATCGTGCCCAGAGCTGTAGCGCTCCTTCCCTCCGATGGATGTGGGGCTCCGCCAAAGTACTTCTTTGTCTATCTCGCATCGAGCGTGAAACTATCTTGCAATTGGAGGTACTTGGGGGTTGAATACGGATTCGCGACGCGGTACATTTTCGCGGCGGCGTGTTTTCCCTCGAGGGTGATGAGTACATAGTTAAAATTTGGGAAGGTATGCGCGTGATACAGATCCTGATCGCCGCGGATGAAGACGGGATACGGGCGGGCGCCCCCTCCTCCGGTGATCACGTGGGTGATGCCGTTCATTTCGAATCGCTCATAGTTGTGAATGTGCCCATTGAAAACCACGAATTTGGCATGCGATTTGGCCGCATAAGCTTCGAGTTCGTGGCGCAGGTCCACGCTGCCGGGGCCGGGGATTCCGGCAATGAACGCGGTTTGCAGGTCGGCTAGTAGAGGAATGTGGAACAGGAAGAAGACGAAATCGACTGAGCCCGGCAAATGGGCGAGTTGATTGTCGAGCCATTTGCGCTGCGGCCATCCGGGATTCAGGAAGTTGGATGTATCGAGCGTGATGAGATAGATATTTCCCAAACGCACCGAGTACCAGCCGCAATCATCGATCTGAGGGTAGGCGCGAAAGTAATTCGCCAGGCCAAGATCGCGGCTGAGAATGACCTCATGGTTGCCGATCGCCGGATAAATACGCAAGTGTTCCTTGCGCCATAATGCGGTCTCCCGATCGTAGACCTTCCAATCCGCCGGATCGGATCCATGGAAGGGCATGTCTCCGGTGAGCAGGAGGAGATCGGGTTTCTCCTCGCCTACCTTTTCGGCAAGCCATTTGCGAACTCCGGGAGCGGTATCGGTGGTATTGCGGGTGTTGGTGAAGCGCATGTCGCCGTAAACGATGATGCGCAGCGGCCGGCCCACGGGAAAATCCGGAACGGTAAAGGTAGGACCGCCGTTATCCGCCGCTGCGGTAGCCTGTGGAGCGTGTTCGGTTGTCTGTCCCGGCGCCGTCTTTGCCAGCAGGAAGAGCAGCAAGGGAACGCAGCAGGTGTAGAGCTTGGCCCGGCGGCCGATGAGACTGGAAGAGCGTGCGTCAGCGGTCATCTCTCCGCTGACTATACCGTACGGCGGCTATTGGAGCGGAGTGGATCCGCCGCCCACGAAGTGAACAATCTCCAGCTTGGCGCCATCGCTGAGCGGAGTGCCGGCCCATTCGGTCCGCGGAACGATTTCACCGTTATATTCGACCGCCACCCGGTCCCCTTTCAGTCCCATGCTGGCCATGAGATCGCCGAGATTGCTGCCTTGCGGCAGTTGAGCAAAGTCGCGCGGCTGGCCATTGATGACAAATTGCATACCCGCAGAGTATCAGGGAGCACGGCCGCGGTGAAACGTTGAATTTTGATGAATGTAGCATTTTGCCAAAAGAACATATAATCCTTGGTTGTCAGCGTCTCGCCTTCTGAAAGGAAACTCTATGCGTCTGGTCCACCGTTCCATCGCTGCCGCAGCCATCTTCATGCTCATTCCTGCGCTGAACAGTGCGCAAGGTCAAATGGAAACCTCCCGCTCCGTAGCCGGCGGCGGTATCTCCGTCCCGGGCTGGGTAGGAAAGATCGACCCCAACGCGGAGAAGGCGGGACAAACGATTAACGACGCGAAGCTTGCCCGGAAGGGTGATGTGCTTGAAGTCACCACCGGTCCCGCGGTGACCTATTGGAACCCGGCCAACAAGGCGAAGGGCAATTACACGGTGAGCGCGACGTTCACCGAGCCCAAGTACATGAACCTGAACAGCCATCCCCACCCTTACGGCATTGTCATCGCGGGGAACGATATGGGAACCGCACAAGAGAGCTATCTCTACTGCGCAGCTTACGGCAGCGGACGCTTCATCGTGCGCGGGTTTGGTCCTGAGCCGTTTCAAATGGACGGCCGCGGTGAAGAAAACGCAGCGGTACACAAAGCTGCGGGGCCGGGAGAACCGGTGACGCAGAAGATCGCCCTTTCCGTTCACGGAGACAAAGTGGATTGCGCGATCAACGGAACGGTGGTTGCGAGCTATGACAAGTCGGCACTGGTAACCGCGGGGAAGTTGAAGTCCACCGACGGCGTCTACGGGATTCGCTTCGCCCACAATACCGAGGCCACGGTCAGCGGCTTGGCTATGACTAAGCAATAAAGTTGCCGGACGGCTTCACAGATTGGCGCCGATCGAGGCCTCCACAAAATTATCGCCTCGACCGGCTTCCCATCCCAACAAGCTTCGCTTGTCGAGGACCCCGGCTTTGCGCTCCGGTCCGAGTGAACAAAAACGTCTGCGAGGGCTTTGACCTCCGCGTATCCCACATCTCGCCAAAAGCGGGCGAGATATGGGGCACCGCATTGATTAGTGGCAGGGATAGAGGGCAAAGCGGTGCTCGCGATGAACGAATCTGTTGTTAGGTGGAAATCCCCGCATTTTTCTAAATCGAGCTTGTCCGGATGAGCAAGCGACACAGTTGCTAATTCAGAGCGAGGCTTTGGCGGATTCCTCGTCGGGATAAAGCGGGGCATACTTGGTGATTCCGACCATGGTGAAGACTTTCTGGAAATGAGGCGTGAGCCCGAAGGCGGAGATCTTTTGGCCGCGGCGGTTGGCCTCCATCAGGACATGGATGACCAGAGCGATGCCGCTGGAATTGATGTACTCGACGTTGGAGAAATCGAGAAGCACGGGCAGGCTCTTGCTGACCCCGTCATAGCTTCCGATTACGGCATCTCGCGAAGCGCTCGAGATATCGCCGTTGAAGCGTAACACTGTCACCGGCTGCGCACTGGCTGCGAGGACCTGATCGACTTTAGTTCTGGTTTCGGCCTGCACCTATGCACTCTCCTTGTCGAGCCGGATGACCAGCCGCACATAGCTGTCCTTTCCCTGGCTCCCTTTGACCCACTCCGCTTCATCGACCAGGCTCTGAATCAGGAACATCCCTAAGCCCCGGGGATCTTCCTCTCCGAGTATTTTGCGGTCGATGTCCGGCTTGGCTGGTTCCTTCTGAATCCCGCTTCCGTTGTCGATGACTTTGACTTCCAGGCTCTCCGCGTTGGAGGAAAGGATGACGCCGACGGAAAGGTTCTCATTCAGCTTATTGCCGTGTTCGATAGCGTTGATACAAGCCTCGGCGATAGCCGTCTTGAGATCCTCGATACGATCTTCCGGGAAGCCCATGAGCTTGGCCACGCTCGCAGCCGTGCCCATTGCCACCTTCTCATATCCGAGCCGCGAGGGCAGCCGGATCTCTACTGCCGCGCCTTTGGTATCAACCATGGGGCCTCTCCTGAGCTGTCTCTGGCTGGACAATATCTGCGTGGACCGGATCGACATGAACCAGAGCAAGAGCGCTCATATCGTCATACTGGCGCGCTCCTCCCGAGAACTGCTGAATCTGCTGCCACAGAGAATCGAGGATAGCAGTTGCATCCTGCCCTTTGCACTTAAGAAATGCGTCCAGGAGGCGCTCGGGACCGAATTCTTCATCGCCACGGAAGACCTCGGTGAGTCCATCGGTGTAGAACAGCAGCCGGGAGCCAGGTAAGAAAGGATGCGCCTCGACGGAATAACTCATCGCAGGAACGAGGCCGATCGGCGTCCCGCTGGCGGCAATCTCGAGAACCGCGCCATCCGCTGAGAAAAGGAAAGCGGGATTGTGGCCGGCGTTGACAACCTCGATCCTGTTTGCCTTGGGGTCAAACTTGAGGAAGATGGCCGTGACATAACGCTGCCGCGCCTCGGCGCCTTCCGCGAAGTGCTGTTGGTTGAGATGCGCGGCCATTTCATCGAGAGACAGAGCAGCGGCGGCGCTGGCGCGAAAGGCCGAACGAAATGCGGAACTCACTATAGCGGAGGCCAGTCCCTTGCCCGCGACGTCGGCAAGCACCATCATCTGCAAGCCATCAGCGAGCCCTACCAGATCCACATAATCGCCGCCAACCTCGTAACACGCAATGGACCGCGCCGCGACAGAATAGCCCGGAATGTGAGGCATTTTCTGCGGCAGAAGGCTGCGCTGGATCAGCCGCGCAGCATCGAGATCCTGCTGTACCCGCGCCCACTCCATACTGCGCTCGTGGTAATGGGCATTCTCAATGGCCACGGTCGCCTGCAGGACCAAGCCATCCAGAAAATCCTGCTCGTAGATCGACATTGTGCGCCCGGGTCCCGGCCAGACAACCAGCTCCGTGGAACCGGCTCCGTCCTTGCCTTCAATCAGGAAGCGTGCACAATTGTCACACGGCTCGGCAGGCATTTCGCCATAGACCAGGAGCGGTTTGGTAAAGAGCGCGCCCGTCATTTCAAGTTCGCGGCCGATGATGCGCAGGACGGATGAGAGGACCTCTTCCAGCCGTAGCGCCGAATGTACCTGGCGCGAGGCCTGAAGAAGCGCCTGCAGGCGTGTCACCTGTTGCTGCAGGTCGATAAGCTCCACGGAGCTTGCCGGAAACCAAGGAATGGACATAGACGAGTCCCAGCGCGGACTTTCGCACCACTGTAGCACAGGCGCTACTGGAGAATTGCGCAGACAAGGCGAAGAGATTTTCTGTAGCATCAGAATTGCTCTCCGAACCGCTGCCTGGATGGGCCTTCCTTCGTAGCCACTCCGGCCGCTGCTGTCCATGCTGTGCGGAGAGCAATCCGGGAGACGCCGCCACCGTGCGTAACTTACAACTCCGTAGAACCGCGACGGCCGTGTTATGGAGTCCGCTCGCTCTTTTCTCTGCCGTCACGCTGTTGCTGGCCGGCGGCCGGGCTCTAGCGCAGCAGCCGGTACGGTTGGGCGACTCCTCCGCGGTTCTCAGCGGTCCGTGGAAGTTTCACGTTGGAGACAATGCGGCTTGGGCGGATCCCGGATTCAACGATTCCTCATGGGAAGAAATAAGCCTTGCGCCCAAACAGGCGCGCATCGATCCGACTTTCGGCGGCAGCGTCTACATTCCGGGTTGGACGGCCAAGGGACATCCCGGCTATTACGGATACGCGTGGTACCGCCTGCGGCTGAAGATTGCCGAGCCCAACAACAGCCTTGCGCTGGAAATGCCGCTGGACTACGACGATGCTTACCAGGTTTATGTCAACGGGGCACTCGTGGGACAAGCCGGACGCTTCGGGCCACACGGAGTAAGCGCTACCTTCAGCCGGTTGCATGTTTTTATGCTTCCGACGGCCGGCCTGGGAGGCTCCATGCTGATTGCCGTGCGCATGTATATGCGTCCCGATACAGCGCTGACCTATCCGGAGGTTGGCGGCATGCATTCGCCGCCGGTTTTGGGACTGAGCCAGGCGCTTCGTGGCGCTCCGCAGGCAGCGGCCAATGTGTTACTGCGAATCTCACTGTTCGACATTCCAACTTTGCTTGTCTGCATTTTTGTAGCTATGGTGGCGGTAGGCTTTTCTGTGCTGGATCGCGCCGAGAGCGCCTATCTTTGGCTGGCGGCAGCAACGGCCACGCTGGGATTTCTCATCGCGCTCGACTTGGCCACATACATAGCGCCGCATCTCGCCATCGATTCCGCCCTACTGCTCGAGACTGCCCTCCTGTTGCCCTTGTCTTATCTTTTCTGGTTTTTCTTCTGGACATCGTGGTTTCGCTTGCGGCGCGAGAGATTGCTGCGCAGCTTGGCCTGTGGCGGCGCTTTGACCATGGCGCTTCTGGCTGTGGCGCTCAGCAGCCCGGTCTACGGCGCCCTGGTTCCGGCTAAGGCTGTCTTTGTCCTCAGGCCCTTGCAGAATGCCGTCTCCTCCGCTTTTGGCTTGCTCCTGCTTTGGGTGGCGTATCGCGGAATACGCCGCTACGGCACAGACGGATGGCTCGCTCTCGGCCCCATCGCGCTGCTGAGCATTTCGCTCTTCCGTTATCAGCTCCAGTCGGCCGGAGTGGCGGTCAACTACTTCTTCTCCGGGATCCGGATCACCCTGTACGACATCACCGCTGTGCTTTCGCTGCTGGCGACCTCGATTCTGCTGCTGCGCAGATTCCTTGTGGGGCAAAGAGAGCGGGAGCGAGTGGCCGGTGAGTTCGAAGCAGCGCATACCCTGCAATCGCTGGTGCTTGCCGGGGAACAGGTGGAGACACGCCAATTCAAGATCGACACGGCGTACCAACCCGCGCAAGAAGTGGGGGGCGACTTTTTCCAGGTGTTATCGGCCGCGGCAGGAGCATTGCTGGTGGTGGTCGGGGATGTAAGCGGTAAAGGATTGCGCGCGGCGATGACTGTCTCTACTATCATCGGGGCGTTGCGCCGGGAGGATGGGCGCCGGCCGGGCATGGTGCTGAAGCAGTTGAATCGAGTGCTGACAGGACAAAGCGGCGAGGGCTTTACGACATGCGTTTGCGCCCTGATCGAGGCGGATGGAAAGATGACCCTGGCCAATGCCGGACACATACCGCCGTATTGCAACGGTGCGGAGCTCCCCGTGTATGGCGGCTTGCCCTTGGGACTTGATCTCGACCTGGACTACGTCGAGATCCACTGCCAAATGAACCCGGGAGACCAGCTCACCTTTATCTCCGATGGAGTGATTGAGGCGCGCGATCGAAGCGGTGCGCTCTTTGGCTTTGAGCGCACGCGAGAGATCAGCGGCCAACCGGCGAGCGCGATTGTGGCGGCTGCTAAGGAATTTGGCCAGCAGGACGATATCACGGTGCTGACCGTCTGCTTGGCCGCGAAGGAGGTCGAGGCGCCCGCTTAAAGCATTTTAGGTTTCGGTGTAGACGAGAAAACCGCTTGCGACGCGGCCGTTCCATCGAAGAATGGCCGTCATAGCTGACATAACCAGCTCACAGTAAAGACATAACATGCTTTTAGAGGCGGATCTCATTTCAGACGGCGGCCGCCTCAAGGGGAAAGCGCTCGCGGATTTGGTACTGCGAGCCCGTAGGTTTGGTGAAGCTTTCGTAGAGCAGGAATTCCCCGGCGACAAACCTGGTGAAGCGCGGTTGGCGGTGGATCTTGGTTTTCAACTTACGTAGGCCTTGCACTCCGCTCTTGCCCTTGCTGCGCGCCAAGGTGATGTGGGGATGGTAAGGACGGGTCTCCGGGATGTATCCGCAAAGGCCGGTCGCAGCCGTGAGGCGCCGCTGAAGAGAGAGCAACTCGTGGGTAAGGTTGACTCCGGCAAAGAAGATTCCGGCATGGTCGAAGAAGCCCATCTCACCAAGCTCGATGGCCACAGGCGGCGAGCACAGCTCGCGAAGCCGGGCGACCATACAGTCGTACTGCTCCTGCCCGGTATTGCCTAAAAATTGCAGAGTGATGTGCCACGACTCGGCAGTGGACCAACGTAGCCCGTCTCCGCTGGATTGGAGCCGCAATGAGGCCGCTGAGAGCTCGTCGATCACCGGAGCAGCCAGAGGGATACCGGTAAAAAGACGCATATCAGGAAAGTGTAAAGGCTCTCTCAGCACAGCCGTTTATTTGGGAATGGGATTTGCGGAATCCCACATCTGGCGCAAAATGCGCGCGCCAGATATGGGCACCCGAAATCTGGTTGGAAGGGAGATCCAAAAAATCCATCCTACATTTCGCAACAAAGGCGTTGGGTCACCTGTCTCCCCTGCTGAAGCACGGGGCTTTCACCCAGCTCTAACGGGTAATCAGGACTTCGTAGAGATTGTCTTTGGCGAGGAAGAACTTGGTATTTGCGTAGGTTTCGAAGATTTTCTCGATGGTGCGGTTGGTGTACACGCGCCTGACCTGGAAGGCAGTCGATTCCTGCATTTCGATGCTGTCGCCATCGGTGAGGTGGTATCGGCAGAAGGCGGTCTGGGCGCCAGAGGAGCGCGTGTGGAAGAGAGCGAGAAGGCGTCCTCCGGGGCGCATCGAAGAGCGAAACCGCTGGATTACCGGGCCAACCAGGACTTCAGGAAGATAGTTCAGCGTGGTCCAGAGCAGGACAATATCGAATTCCCTGCCGGCGAAATCCAGGTTGTGGTCGAGAAAGCCTTCCACATTGAACTGCGGTTCGGAACCTGGCTCCGCTGCTATGAGCCAGTCGGCGCGGGCAGCCTCATGCACAATATCGGCCATGTAAACTCCGTGGCCCAACGTCGTAAGGAAATTGATATTGGTCGAGGAGGTAGGACCGATGTCCAGGATGCGCAGTCCTTGTTCGCTCTTAAGATGTTTGAGCAAGGAAGACCATCCGCTGGAATGGCGCGGCATGCGCGGCCCGACAAGAAGCGTCGGGTTAACGGAGGGGGTATTGCCGTTTTGTGTTCTGCCGAATAGATTGCGGATCACGTTCGGTTTTGCGTTCTTTCTCTGTTTTGTCGCGGCCCTATTGCTGAGCCGTTCTGAAGAGCGGGGACTCGCCCGAAGCCGTTTTGGCTGGAGCGTTGAGCGCCGGCACAGGAGCAACCGCTCCCTTTTCGACCGGCTGGGCCAAATCGACCCGGCCGCGGAAAATTGCGTTTTCTTCAATGGAGAGGCGGTTAGCGGATATATCCCCGGAGAGCTCACAGCCCTTGCGCAGCTCCACCCGGCCGCTGGCTTTGACATTGCCATTGAGCCGGCCTAGCAGAATGACGTCGCGCGCAGCTACATTCGCGGTCACGCTGGCATGGGCTCCGATCGTAAGGCGGCTCTCCGTCAGGGTTATAGTGCCCTCCAGATGGCCCTCGACGACCAAGTCCTCACTCCCTTTCACTTCTCCGCGGATCTGGACCGATTTCCCGATTACCGCGGCGGCGCTGTCTATTGCCATCTGCGCTCTCCCTCAAGTTAAGTCGCTGTTCTCTGCCCGAACTATACGCAAGTACAGGAGGTCCCCGCAAGACACAAACGGGGTAGACAATAATAGATGAAGTCTAGATGTACACTAAATATGAATCCGCGTCAGCTATTTGGGCCGAGTCGGGCCAGCGGAAACGGGGATATGGGTTTTAGAAAACTCTGGCTGTACATCAGATTTGTAGCCCTCTGTGGAGTGCTGCTGGTTACCGCTTTCCATCCTTTCCATCCATCGCGAGCCCAAACAACAGCTCAGTCCGTACCCAATCCGGAGAAAATCGTCCGGGATGCGTCCTGGAATGAGTTGCACCGCCGCGGACCATCGCACCCGTTCCGCTACCGCTTATCCAAGGTCGATCCCAAGGGCAGCTCGGTCAAATTGCTGGTCGAGACCGATCAAGGCGACGTGGCGCGGTTGATCGAAAAGGACGGCCGGCCTTTAACTCCAGAAGAAGACCAGGCCGAGATCGCCCGTCTGGACAACCTATTGGCCCATCCGGAAATTCAGGAACATCGTCATAAAAAGGAACAGGAAGACAGTGCCCGCGGCGATGAGATGGTAAGAATGCTGCCCGATGCATTCCTCTACACCTATGAAGGGGTGGTCCAGGGGCCAAGCGGACCGTGCGATCGTCTTAGCTTCAAACCTAATCCCGCGTTCGTCCCGCCGGACCGTGAGGGCGAGGTCTACCACGGAATGGTCGGTGAGTTATGGGTGGACCAGGGACAACAGCGGCTGGCCAAGATCGATGCCCACCTTGTCTCCGACGTGAACTTCGGCTGGGGCGTGCTGGGCAAACTCTATCAAGGGGGCAGCATTCTGGTAGAGAATGCGGATGTCGGCATGAACCATTGGGAAACGGTTCATATGCAACTCCGCCTGCATGGCAAGATACTCATGATGAAGAGCGTTGATTTCTCGACAACCGAGGATTCAACCGATTTCCATTCTGTCCCGCCCGAGACTACTTACCAGGACGCGGTCCGAATGCTGAAACAGAAGTTTTAATTTCAGCCTGAATCAACCGTCGGGTAGGATTTTTCAATCTCATTGAACGGCCCCCTTGCGTACCATTACTCCTCATGGCGCCTGCAAATCCAAAGCTGATCGAAGCTCTCAACCAGAATTGGCAGGCGGAGAAGGCCGGCGTCTATACCTATCGGAACCTGGCGGCCCGCGAGCCTGATCCGGTTTACAAGGAAAAGCTCGGACAATTAGCCGAAGCGGAGGAGCACCATGCTTCGCTGTGGGCCGGCCGGCTCCGCGAGTTGGGGGAGCCGATACCCGTTTATCGCGGCAAGCCGACGGGCGACGCCGACAGCCTTAAGAACCGGATCGGTGGATCGGGCCTCGCTCTCCGGCGTTTGGAAATCGAGGAAAGCCGGGACATTGCGAAATATGGACGGCAGATCAAAGAGCTTGGGGATGAACCCAGCATGGCCATCCTGCACCAGGTTCTCGAGGACGAGCGGGAGCATTATCGAATCCTGAGCGGCCTTATACGGCACGGCCCAGCCCGCAGATCGCCGGCCGATGCCGAAACCATGCTGCAAGACCTGCTGAAAAAGCGGGATCAGGGGCGGGCGCACGCCGCCGGCTGGGTAGGAGATGCGATTTACGGGGTCAATGACGGTCTCGGAGCCATCTTTGGCATTGTCTCCGGAGTCTCAGGCGCGACCTTGGGCAACAGCAAATGGGTGCTTCTTTCCGGACTCGCCGGGATGATCGCCAGCGCACTGTCCATGGGCTCGGGCGCTTACCTGGCGGCAAAAAGCGAGCGCGAGATATTCCAGGCGGAGCTTGCCCGGGAGCGCGAAGCAATAGAGATGAACGGAGCCGAAGCCCGCGAACTGCTCTCGCTCTATTACCAGGTGAAAGGACTTCCGGAGCGGGATGCCGACCATGTATCGGAAGAACTCTCGAAAAATCCTGAGCAGATGTTGCGCGCTCTCGCCTTCGAGCGGCTCAATTCGACCGAAGAGGCCCTGCGTCATCCCTGGACTGCCGCGATCTCCGGCGCTCTCTCTACGGCAATTGGCGCTTTTATCCCAGTGGTCCCCTTCTTCTTTCTCAACGGATACAGGGCGGTCCTGGCATCGGCTGCGGTTTCTTTGGCGGCGCACTTTGCCGTGGGAGCGGCAAAGTCATTGATCACCGTTCGCTCCTGGTGGAGCAGCGGCCTGGAAATGACAGCAGTAGGCGCCGTGGAAGGCATTGTTACGTATGCCGTCGGCTTGGGCCTTGGCCGGCTTGGCACCTAGTGGACTGTCGCAGAGATTTCGTGAGTACGGCGCAAATGCACCCAGCATAGACATGCCCAAATGCCGCTCGAAGAGTCCCCTCTTCGACATGGATCCGGTACTTAAAGCTGCCAATAGATTCTCAAAGGACTCAGGTTGAGCGAAGCACAGCCCAGCTTCCCGTTCGAGATTTGTTGCAAACTTTGCGCGGTTCGGCACTCTGTTGACTTCGCTCAGATACCGGTTTACTCTATGCCTGCTTAGTAAATGCCTTATGGAAAATATGGAAGACGCCTCTCGCGATCTGTTTCCAGGTGCTCTGGAGATGATGATTCTCGAATCTCTCCGCCGCCAACCGGCGCACGGTTATGCCCTCGTCCAGCACATCCAGCAGCGCTCCAACAACCTGCTCCAGGTTGAAGAAGGTTCTTTATATCCGGCTCTGCAGCGGCTGCTCAAAGCGAAGCTGGTCAAGGCGGAGTGGACGATTTCGTCTTCAACCCATCGTCGCGTGCGTGTCTACGAGATTACGAAAGCGGGATTGCGGCATCTCGAGCGTGAGATGTCCCGGTTCGACCGGATGCTCGAAGGCATCCAGATGGTCCTCGGGCCCGCCCGGGGCGCCGCAAATTCCTAGGGGTCCGATACGATGAGCCGGCTAGGGCGAATCTTCCGTCGACGGCGCCTTTACGACGACCTGGGGGAAGAACTGCACGAGCACATCGAAGAGAAGACCGAGCAGCTCATACGTCTGGAGAATCTTTCCCGAGCTGAGGCGCACCAGGCGGCCCTTCGTGCGTTTGGAAATCCGGCGCTTGTCGAGACGCGCAGCCGCGAAGTCTGGCAATGGTCCAGGTTCGAGTCCCTCTCTGTCGACCTGAAGCTCGCCTTCCGCCGGCTCAGAAAATCGCCTGGTTTCGCCGCTACGGTGCTTCTCACTCTCGCCATCGGCATCGGCGCCAACACGGCGGTATTCAGTGTCGTGAACAGCGTACTTCTTAAGCCGCTTCCCTACCCGGATGCCGGCCGTCTCGTTTCCTTATGGCTCAACGCTCCCGGCGCGGCAGGCCTCGTCAATTTTCAGAATGGCCTCCCACTCTCCCCCTCGATGTACTTTACCTTCAGCGAGAACAACCGGACGTTTCAATCGCTGGGCATATGGACCGCACAAAAGGCCAACGTCACCGGGCTTGCACGGCCGGAAGAAGTAAATATGGTCTTGGTAACCGATGGTGTGCTAGAGACGCTCGGCGTTCCTCCGCTCACAGGCCGGGAGCTGACGGCTGCCGACCAGGTCCCGAACGGCGCAAAGAACGTCGTGCTTAGCTATGGATACTGGCAGCGCCGCTTCGGCGGCGCCCGTTCCGTGATCGGGCGCACTATCGTCATCGATTCCGAAGCGCGCACGATCGTCGGCGTTATGCCGCGCGGGTTCCGCATCGTCGACCAGGACTTCAACATCCTGGCGCCGTTCGCTTTCGAGCGCAACAAGCAACCGTTGGCCGGTTTCGGATATCAGGGAATCGGGCGCCTCAAACCCGGAGTGACGATTCCGGAGGCCAATGCCGACATCGCGCGCCTGATCCCCGTCTGGATGGACTCATTTTCGAACGGCCCGGGAATCGACCCGCACTGGTACATCAAATGGAGAATCGCGCCGGATTTTCATTTCCTGAAGCAGGAGGTCATTGGGAATGTGGGCAGTGTTCTTTGGGCCGTCATGGGGACCATTGGACTGGTACTCGTAATCGCCTGCATTAATGTTGCCAATCTTCTCCTGGTGCGCGCCGAAGGCCGCCAGCTCGAGCTCTCCATCCGCGCAGCCCTGGGGGCGGGACGCGGCAGAATCGCGCGCGAACTGCTCTTTGAAAGCGTACTGCTCGGCCTCGTAGGCGGCGTGCTCGGAATCGGTGTCGCCGATGCGGGTCTGCGCCTTCTCGTTTCCATCGGTCCGGCGAATCTACCGCGTCTTGAGGAAATCTCTCTCGATACAATGTCGCTCCTCTTCACGTTTGTGCTTTCGCTGTTCTCCGGTTTGCTCTTCGGCTTGATTCCCGCCTGGAAATACTCTCGCGGCCGCGCCACAGCGGGTCTCGGTACAGCGCGCACCGCGACCGTCGGCCGTGAACGCCATAGGTCCCGCAACACTCTGGTTGTGGCCCAGGTCGCCATGGCGCTCGTGCTTCTGGTCTGCGCCGTCCTGATGATCCGCACCTTTCAACAGCTCCGCATGGTCGATCCGGGATTTGCGGATGCCCCCACTTTGCAGACTCTGAACATCGCGATCCCGGACTCTTCAATCGCTGATTCCCGCAAGGTCGCCCGCGTCGAGAACAACATCGCGGATAAGCTCGCCTCCATTCCCGGCGTAACGTCCGTCGGTTTTGCCGGCTCTGCGCCCATGGAGGGCGTTGAACCCAGTTGGGACGTCGTTTATGTGGAAGGAAAGACCTATGAAGGCGATCCTCCCATCCGGTTCTTCAACTACGTCTCTCCAGGCTACTTTCAAGCACTCGGCACGCGACTGCTCGCGGGACGCGATTTTACCTGGAACGAAATCTACGACCTCGAACCCAAGGTGATCGTTTCGCAGAATTTTGCCCGGGAATCGTGGGGTAGCGCCGGCGCAGCGATCGGGAAACGAATTCGGAATTTCCCACCCCAGACCTGGTATGAGGTGATCGGTGTGGCCCAAGACGTTCGTTACAACGGTGTCGACGAAAGGGCGCCCGCCATCGTGTACTGGCCCCTGATGAGAAGCACCCCCTATCCCGGAACAGCGATCTACACCCCTCGCTCGGTGACGTTCGCGGTGCGCAGCAGCCGGGCCGGTACCGACGCCTTCCTTCACCAGGTGCGGGAAGCGGTCTGGAACGTCAACGCTGACCTGCCGGTGGCCTCAATGCGCACCATGCAGGAGATCTACTCGAAGTCTCTTGCGCGCACCTCCTTTACACTCGTCATGCTGGCCATCGCCGCCGCGATGGCGCTTGTCCTCGGCATCATCGGCATCTATGGTGTGATTTCTTACGCCGTATCGCAGCGCACGCGCGAAATCGGTATTCGCCTCGTGCTCGGCGCCCGGAAGGGCGAGCTGCGTTGGATGTTCGTACGCTCGGCGTTGGCCCTCACCGGGGTTGGCGTTGTTATCGGCCTCGGGGCCGCGGCCGCGGTCGCCCGGTTGATGAGAAGCCTGCTGTTCGGCGTCAGCCCTCTCGATCCTGTGAGCTTCGTCGTGGTGCCGCTCATCCTGACTGTAGCGGCGGCGCTTGCCAGCTTTCTGCCGGCTTGCCGTGTTGCCGCCATCAATCCGGCAGATGCGCTCAAAGCGGAGTGATTGTGGCCACCCGTGAAGGCCAGGCTTAGAAGTCAGTTGACGCGTACAGGACGATGCACATTTCCAGGTTCAGGCATCGCGGGCCCGATCACATTCCCCCATATCTCCCAACCAAAGAGGGTTGGGAAATATGGGAACCGCTATTCTTCATCGATAAAGCGCATGTCGTTCGATTAAGTCAGCCTCAGATGACCCGAAGCAGTAGCAGGATAATGAGGATAAGCAGAATCAAGCTGATACCGCCGCCACCGTAGTAGCCGAGCCCTGGGCCAAGGCGATAGCCGCCGAATCCAAAGATTAAAAGCAGAATTATCAGAACAATTAACATAGTCTCTCCCGTACTTGCTAGGATTCCTCGCCTGCAGGTGAATAGACATGAGATGCAGGACAGAGGATTGGCGCCGCCCGGATGGGATTTAGACTCTGTCCCAATCCAACGAAAATATACTTACTACTCTCGCATCGTGCAAGGGAGAAATGAGTTCCCTGCCTGATTCCGCAGCCTAGCTCGCCTTTGCGCGCACTGTCTTCCTGGAGGCCCTGGACTTGGCCGATACCGCGGCCGGCTTGGTTTTTCCCTCCGCGATACTCTTCTTCAACGCTTCCATCAGGTCGATAACGGGAGCAAGCTTCTTAGGCTTTTCCGGTTTGGGCGCCGCCACCCCTTTAGCCTTGCTGTCAATGAGCTGCTGCACGCGATCCTGGTAGGTGTCGTGAAATTGCTCCGGACGAAACGGCTTCACCATGCCCTTAGCGAACTGTTCGGATAGCGTGACCTCCTGCTGCCTGAGACCCTCGATTTCATCGCCGCCGTAATCCTCAATGTGATGTATCTCGTTGGGATAGTAGATGGTGTGCAGTGTAAGACCGTCTTTATAAGCCCGGATAATAACGATCTGTTCGCGCTGGTGCATGCTTACCTTGGCGAGAGCGGCGAGCTTGAGCCGTTGCATGGTTTGAAGCAGCAGCGCGTAGGCGCGCCGCCCCGGTTCCTCAGGAGCTGAAAAGTAGGAAGTCTCAAAGTAAATAGGATCGACATCGGCGAGATTGACCATCTGGACGATCTCCATCGCTGAGGAGGAAGAGGGCTGAAGTTTCTTGAGTTCGCTGTCCTCAACAAACACCCATTCACCCTTGCTCACTTCGTAGCCTTTAGCAATCTCGTCGCGTCCAACCACGCGTTCATCATGCGGACAATACAGTTGCTGACGCACCCGCGTGCCACACTCCCGATGGACTTCATGGAAACCGATATGCGAAGAGCGAGCTGCTGTGAAAAGACGAATCGGCACCGAGATCAGCCCGAAAGTGATATATCCCTTCCATACTGTTGCCGCCACGTGTCCTCCTTAATGTTGTGAGTTGGATGCCGGCAAACGCGGGTCTGCAATTTTCAAATCTTCAAAGCTTAGCTTAGTAAGCATGGTCCTATACGGGTTTTCTACGATGGCGGAACTGCCGGGAGCAGCTTGCCAATTGAAGGGTGTTAGAAAAGAAGCCGGCCGGTAAACACGAGTTCGTGGTTATAGCTATGAAATTTTGAGGTTGCAATCTGGATGCCTGTGCCGAGCGCGATCCCGGCCCTGGATTTCGCATTTTTGGGACGAAGCTTGAATTTGCTCAAAGTTATCCCCGGAGTGAGAAAATTCTGCGCCTTGCCGTCGTTTTTGCCGCCCAAGAAGTAGGTCGCGTTGGATTCAAGTTCCGGCCACAAATATTTGCCGGCGTGATATTGCACGGTGGTGTTCCATGCAATCGAACGGCCTAGCTTGCCGGTCTCGCCGGTCGGCAAGCTCCCCCCCAAACAGGAAATAACGTCGAATCGGCCAATTCCCTTCCCGGCCAGGAGGGTAGGCGAGAGGGCAGCATCCGTGCTGCCGTTGGCATGGCTGCCGGTCGGGATGGTCGCGGTTACCTGGCCAGTCAGCATGTAGTTTCCCCCCTCTTCATTGCGCGAGAGGATTCGGTACTTATAGAGGAATCCGACGTCGCCGAATCCGTCCTTAACCTTGGGCGTATTGTGCTGGAGGTAGGGCGGAGGATAGAAATCGAATTCGCTGTTCAAGCCTGGAATCAAATTCAATCCTCTGCTCGCCCCGAAATTCCAGGCCGGGGTGAGTGTTGGAGTGATTTGCCGGGTGAAGTCCTCGCGGAAAACCTGGATCAGCATGGGATAGGGCGAGATGAGCGGTACCGACCACGACGGCTGCCTCGCCTGTGTCTGCGAGGCGCGCTCCTGCCATCTGGTGAAGAAGTTCTCTTGGGCATTGAGCGATGTTGCCGCGGTCACGCAAGCAATGCAGATGGCGATAAATTTCACCAAAATATATAACTCCCGGACGGCAAAGAGGCAGCGCGTATCTATAGCGTTTTCGCAATTATTTTGTCCTGGTGAGAGTTGGCTATGTGCAGGCGTTCTTTGATGGAACGCCTGCGTCGAGAGTAGTTTCTTGGGATACACCAATCGTGAAAACGCCATAGGGGCAAACTCTACCGATTCAGGATCAATGGGACATCCACCAATGGATTGAGGTTTTTGTCCTCCCTGATGAAAATGGGGAAGAGATGAGGCTGGTTCCCTGTCAAAAAGCCGTCGATTTTCTCTCAATAGATCAGCTTGAGTGAGAATTGTATCTGGCGGGAGGTTCCTGCCGTACGGCTGATAATGCCGAAGCCTGAGCCTTGAATGATATTGTCGGGCAGCCCCATGTTTACGATATTGAACAGGTTGAAGAACTCGGAGCGAAACTGCAGATCGACGACTTCGATTCCGCTGGAACGCCTGCCGAAAGGCGTGTCTTTGATCAGCGCAAAATCGTAATCGTAGTATGCGGGCCCACGAAAGGTATTGCGCCCGAGGGTGCCAAAAAGACCCTGATTAGGGCCGCTGCCGCCGGGCATATGAATGGGAATTGAGAAGAAGGAGGCGTTCTCCGCACCGCGGCCAAAGTAGTCCTCGCGCACCTTGCGCGCGGTCGAGAGCTGCGGGGTTGCTATCTGATCGGGCCGGTCCACGGAGAAGGAACCGGCTCCCGTCTGTTGAATTCCTGAGTAGACAGTGAAGGGGGAGCCGCTGGTTACGGTAGAGATGCTGAGTAATTCCCAACCGCCAGTAACTTTCCTGCCTATACCTCGAAGAAACGCCGCCTCATCCAGATGAAGATCCTGAGCGAGGCTGAGCGTGAAGGCGTGGGTAACGTCGAAGGCTGATGGACCTTTTTCCGCGTGCGTATTCAAGGGATTCTGCGGGAAGCTCTGCACCACCGCGCCGGTGGCCCCCGTGATAAATCCACCACTCACGGAGCTGGTGTCGTCCAGGGACTTCGACCACGTGTAACTGGCCTGGACGCCGGGTCCTCCGTGAGGCAAAACACCCTGCAAGGAGCTCTGCAAGGCGTGATACGAGGAATGAGATGTGTCCGTGACGAGCTCCTCGGTTCCGAACCCGCCGATCACATTGCCCAAAGCGTCGAACCGGGTATAGGGAGCAAAGGCTGGATCGGCGCCAGGATAACCGTTGGGGAAACTGATACGAGGCAATTTGACCGCCGCAGTTCCAACGTACGCCGCATCGGCGGTCACCTGGCCGAAGCTGCGCTCCAGGCCTAACGTCCAGGTCTGCAGATAGCCGTTGCCGAACTTGCGGTCCACCGCATTCAGATTGAGCGGAGTGATCTGGTGGCTGGGCGCAAGAGCGGCCATGTCTTGTTCGTAGCGCTCCAGATCCATCACCGTATTGGCAGGCACATCTTTGGTCTTGCCGCCGGCAAAGATATCCTCCCCTGAAGGCGTGTAGGCGTGGGGCAGCTCCGCCGGCGTGATCTGGAAGCCGTAAGGCAATGGCGCTCCCTTGGCCGCGGTCAGGCGCGGCGAGATCGCGAACGGCGTAGAGCCGGTAAGGAAATTATCCTGCCAGATGTTCGGCGGAATCGTCGTAATGGCTCCGCCGGCGCGGATGTGCAGCTTGGCGGCAGCTTGCCAATCCGCTTGAATCCGGGGCCCGAAGCCGTCCCAGTTGAACCGGTATCCCGGCTGGGGATTAACCAGGAATTCCTGCTCCGGGGCGCCGGGAGAGTTCACCGAGATGAACCCCGAAGTGCGCTTGGCCCGTTCGCTGATGGGAGAGTAGAGCTCATAGCGCAATCCATAATCGAGCGTAAAACGGCTGGAAATCTTCCATGTGTCCTGCGCATAAACTGCGCCGGCATTCCGATTGATAGCCGCCGCTCCAATATGCGGGCCGTTGGAGAAGTATGGAGGAGCTACGGTGGCGGTGTACGCGAATGGGCTCCCGGTAAGCAGGCCGGTGAGCGTGTCGGGTAACGGGTCGCCGGCGTGAATGTTGTGTTCACCGCTCTCGGAGGGGATGTCGACACGAGAGTAGGCCGTCCCTCCGCCGAAATCGTACTCTCCGTTGGGGCTAATGCCGAAATAGGTGCTATCGCGGTTCAAGCGAATCTCACCGCCGGCTTTCCAGGTGTGCTTGCCGCGGATGAGGGAAAAGTTTTGCCGGGCAGCGAAGAGATTGCCAAAGGCGCTCATGACGGTGCCCGCTGGTTGATTGAAGGGCTCAAATAATCCGTCGTTGAACTTGACCGCTGGATCCGTGAAGTCAGCCGTGGGAAATGAGGGCGTGGTGCGCGTGATGCTGATGGAAGAATCGAGGCTGAAATGAGGGGATGGAGTACGCGTATAGGTAAAGAGAAAGTTACGTTGATGGTCGATGTACTGAATTCCGAAGCTGCGGTTAATTGCGGTCTGATCGGGATTGGTTGTGGGTCCGGAGAGATTGTCCAGTGTAAAGCGGGTTAAAAACTGCGACTTGCTGCTCAGTTTGTAATCGATCCGAATGGAAAACTGGTCAGCATTCGTAGCGACCTTGGATGAAGTGGAGAATGTGTTTCCGCCATAAGCGCCATTTGGGTTGTTAGGCAGAGGATACCGCGCCAGAACACTTGCCATCTGCGGGTTGACCGGCGCCAGCAGGGTGTCGCCGGGAAAGGCTGTCGTATCGATGCCGGCGCGTTGACTCAGTGTCGGTACCGGTAGAACCTGGGTTGTGCCCAGGACCTGGCGGAAGCCCTGGTACTCGCCGAAGTAGAAGGTTTTTCCGCGGCCGTCATAAAAATGCGGGATAACAACCGGACCGCCATTGGTAAAGCCGAACTCATTGCGGCGAAACGGCGGCAATCGCCCGGGATTACCGACGGAAGCGTAATCGAAGTAGTTGCGTGCATCCAAGGCCGAGTTGCGCAGGAACTCGAAGACGGAGCCGTGAAAGCCGCTGCTGCCTGAGCGGGTAACGATATTGGTGAATCCGGCCGCTCCCCGGCCGATCTCCGCCGGCATCCAGCCGGAGCTCGACTGGATCTCCTGGACTGCATCGACATTGAAGTTGGTAAACGTGGCGCCGCCCATCTCAGGATCGCTGATATCGGCGCCGTCCATTGCGAATACAGCCTCTACGCCGCGCTGGCCGTTGATCGCAAACTGTTGCGTAAAGTTAGTTGCGCCGTTGGCATCCGTCATGGTTCCCGCTGCAAGCAACAGCAATTGGCTGAAGTCTCGCTTGTTCAGGGGCAGTTCGCTTACGGCGCGGCTCGAAAGATTTTCGCCGCCGCTCGCGGCCGTTACGTTCTGTGTGAACACCATCGAGAGCCGGCCTTCGCGGGAAATGCTAAGCGCTACAGGAACCGCATTCGAGGTGAGCGTAAGCGGCTGGCCGTAACGAGCCAGGTGGCCCCCGGCTTGGACAGAAAGCTGGTAAGAGCCGGCCGGGAGATTCTTGAAGGTGAAGTTTCCTTGAGCGTCAGTAAGCGAAGAGCGCCTTCGAGCTTGCGTGCGAAGTTCCACCTTCGCTCCTTCGAGCGGCTTTCCGGCTGCATCGCGTAAGACGCCTCCCCAAGAAGCAATGTTGGTCGATTGACCGGATAAGGTACTCGAGCAAAGCAAGAACGGAAGCAGCAAGATCACTGCAACACATAATTTCCGCGGCTCTATTCTGCGATCCCAGTTCACTGGCTACAATTCTCGGTTCCACAAATGGTTGACTTGCTTCAGCCACTCTCGCACGGCGGGTGGCTTGATTTCGGACAATTTCGGCTCAGACATTCACCAAACTTTGGCAATCTTCGCCAAACTTTGGCGATAGTCCTCCTCTTCGATCCTGCTGCGCAGACCAAATTCCGCGAGAAGTTCCATCATCTGTCCAACAGACAATCCCGCCACTTCTGCCGCCTTGCCTGGAGATGCCGCGCCGTTTCTGTATTTCTCGACAGCAAGCAGGATTCTGCCGCGAGTCACCAGGTCGCGCACTGCCTTCGACACGTCGCTGCGCTCTTCCCGGCTCATTGCATTGAGGAACTCATAGTTGTCCGGATCCATACGAATACTCATCGTCTTATTCATGATCGATCCTCCGGCTTTCGCCTTGCATCTTCGAGAATCACGCTTTTGTATCGTCCATATTTGCCGAGCTCTGTGAGCTTGGTAAGCGCCGTGCCACGCTCCACCAGCCCCCTCTCCCAACTTCGCAACAGAATGCCTACTGCCGTGCTGAACGAAACCCAACCAGTTTGCAGGCGTGCGCGTTTTCCCGCAGCCTGCTAGTACTCTGACCGTTTGTTATTGTACCTAAAGCATTTTCATAACAGATTGCGGGAAACCATGGCTTTGTATCAGGGCACCGACTCCCTTGAAAACTCCCGCCCGGCGCCCGTTTTCATGCTCGGCTGTGCGGCTCGCCACATGGCTACTTCAGTCGTGCTGCACATGGCGAAAAAAATTGGGCTTCACAGGCTGCGGAAAAGCTCTGCTTTGTATCAGGTATGGCCTTCAGGCCGTACGTTCTCTCGTTGAAAATTGATCCGGCTTTAGCCGCTGCGGGGATCTTTCTGTCCGTGGATGATTATGGTCGCAGGGGCTAAAGTGTCTGAGTCAGAGCCGGATTTCCGAAGACGCCGACTCGGTCTGCTTCAACACAGCCACGATTTGCTCCACGGAGAAACGCTTCCTCTTCACGGCAGATCCCCCTTCTAGATATTGGATCCTCCCGGAACTAACTCTCCACTTGCATCAGAATTTGGGGGGCCGATCAGTTCTCGCCCCTATTCCAAGTCACGTTTTACGGTGGGTTCAATGCTCTCGCTTAGTCATTGCTTTGAGTCATCGACAAAGAATCTTAACGTCAACAACTTCAGACAGCTCGCGCACCGTTTTCCACGGTCCGTTCCGGGTTGTATGCCGGCATCTCGACCGTTATGCGTTTTCCGTTGGATCATCGACGAAGCTCGCTGCTGCATTTTTCTTTCACCCTGGAAATCGCCGTTGGGGCCGCGGCGCGGCCAACTTTCCCAAGCGGATACCGAGACACCCTTACCGGGTTCGTGTCCGGTTCGACGAGCCAGATCCTCCGGTTCTTGTAGTAGCGAATGAGTTCGAGATTTTCGGCTGCATCCATTTCCCGCGCCCAGATGACCTTGGATCCATCGATATTCGGGGAGTTATAGACCCACTCGTCAACTGAAAGATGGCTTGGAGAATATCTTACGATCGCAAGTTGCGGGCCCGAAAGCTGCTCCAGCCTGGCCTCGACGCGCGCGCGCGCAGAGCCATGTGGGCCCGGGCCATACCATTCGGCCGCCCACGCGGCAGGCCATGCGGAAAGATCAAGATGAAGAGGCTCGGCAAATAACCGCAATCCAGCTAGAACAAAGCACACTGTAACTGTTAGCCGTACCAATACCATGCCAACCGGCTGGCTGCCCGCGCGCCAAAGCCGCAGGTGGCGCATGGCTTGCAAGCCAATTGCATAGAATGCGGCGGTGAAAGGAGCCAAATACTGAGGGAAGAGAAATATCTCCATGATCATGCCGGCCATCAGTACCAGCACGCACACTATCAGAAAACGTATGCGGCGGTCGAGTAACACTCGCCGCAGCATGATCAGCGGCGGGAGCAATGCGATTCCGGCAAAGAATAGGATTCCTTGAGACGCTTTTAATAGAGTCTCAGGTGCAAAGCCGGTCAAAGTATGAATTTTTTGGAAAGAGGCAAGCTCATTCTTGGAATAAAAGTCACGCATAACCTTGTGCCGGTAGACAGGTTCGGGCCGCTGCGGCTGCCAGGCAAAATACGGCGCCATGGCATATGTCGCGCGATTGATTTTGTAGGGCGGCGTAAGCGGATTTCCGAATACGCGGTAATTGTAGTACCCCATCCACGCGCCAGCGGCGGCAATCAGGACTAGCGGGGCCGCGATGCGGCGAAGCAGCACTGCCGTGGATGGGCGATTGCTTCCTGCCCACATCCACCACGCCAAGACAGCGGCCACAGGGAGGCAAAGAAGGATGCCTTCATAGGGCCGGCTGGTGGCCAGAAGTATGACTCCCACCGCCAACAGCAAACTGTGGCGAAATCTTGCCGCCCGCTTAAATCGGGGAAGCGCCCCGAGCAGAAGCGCTCCGCCCAGAGCCGCGATGGATCCCGCACCGGAATATGTGTCGATCCAATAACTGAACAGGCTCAGGCGCAAGATAGCGAGAATTCCGCCGAGCAGCGCCCAGGGCGGCGGCAGCCACGCTTGCAGCATCCAGCAGATGGCGGCACACATCAGCGCGTTGACGCATAACAGGCCATACCATGGATAGCCCGTCAGCAGCTTGCCCGCCGCCAGCAACAGCCCCTGCGCGGGAAAATACATCGACATATAAGTGGGCTTCATGTCGATATGGAAGCTTTCGAACTGCGGCCACATAGTGGGAGTAGGATTTGTCAGCCTTCCCGATGCGAAGGTATTTGCCGCTAGCAGAAAGCTGAAATCATCGTGGATGAATGGTTTGGGAATAGGAGAGAGAGGAAGAATCGCAAGACGCAGGACGAGCGCGGCGAGACCGATGGACGCAACCGATAAACCCTGCCTCCGCGCCAGGCGTCCGAAAACATACTCGATACGGGAGAAATAATTGAAACCAAGACGGGGCCAGCGGAACGCCATCGCGACAGCGATCAAGGTAAGACCGCCTTCAATCAGCGGAATAGGAAGGCTATCTGGCGGAGAAGACAGGAGCATGTCCGAGCCAGTCTATAGCACTTCTCCGATAGTTTTCATGCGCCTTCTGGGGTAGCACGGAATAAGTCATTTACCCCACAACAGGGCGTAGCATGGCTAACTGCAATTTCTCACAAGAAAGGCCAGGGCTAAAAGCCAGATTTTGTTCAGCCCAATTGCTTACGCGGGTTCGCCACGGCGAACCCGTTTTACCGGTGGAAGCCCTGGGCTTCAGCCCAGGGAGGCGGACCTTTTAGGTCCGCCGAAAGAGGCTAGTTAAATCAAGGGCTTTAGCCCTGGTGCTGTGATGTTCGGGTCACGTTATGAGAAATCTGGACTAAAGCAATGCCCCGGAGTTTATTGCCTTTTGCAAAGGTTGAACAGGCTTCGGAGAAAGCCGGAGCGGGACGAGAGTCAGCTTACCAATCCGGAGCTTCAGGGCACGCCGTAAAAATCGCTTCACGCAACGCGGCTACGCCGTTCACTAAAGAGTTAAGCGAGGAAACGAAGCCGGAACGCGGCTCTTCCGTTAAGGAATCACCGTATGTTCATTCCAGGCAAGTCCGATCACATGTCCATGGATCGATAGACCATGAATTTCTATATTGCAGCACGGCAGGCGTTCCTAGCCAACTTGCAGTCACGTCGTTTGTATACTTCAAAGAGGTCTCGGGTGCCCTATCCTTGCGAAGCAAGGGTGGGAGACAACCTCGGGTCGCAGCCGCACGGGCTATTTTTTCCGAGCAGGCATAGCTTTAGCCGTGCCGCGTGGATGCTATTAAGTAGCGGGCCTTAGCCCCTGAGCATCAGCTTTCACAGCGTTTTAGTACCAAAGTAATTGCATTCGGCGCGCCGAAGCTTTTAGCCTGCGCGAATCCCAGTTAGTATTTAGGCTGCTTCTCATCTTTGCAGCACTTAATCTGCCGGCATTATGACTCTTACTTATTCGGCTCGCTTGGCTCGTGCAACTTGCGGACAAAGCCTTCTTGAAGTCGCGATCTTTCTGCCGCTGATCGTTTTGCTGGCTGCCTACGCGGTGGATTTCGGCTACTTCATGATTGTTTGCGCTAATCTCGTTTCATCTTCAAGAAATGCGGCGGAGTATTCGATTCAAGGTTTCCAATCTCCTGGGCAGATCGCCCTGCCGTCAGCCGGCCCGGTGACTTCTACAGCTTCAGTTTCTGCTTTGGCATTGGGAGATCTGTCCGGCCTGGCAAACTCTTCAACCACAACTACCGTTCAAGTCTGTTCCAAATCTGTAGGCGTTACTAACAATGTTACGAAGTGCGCCGACTATGGTCCGTCTTCCCCACATAACACCTCTACCGCGGCGCAGACTGATCCTGAAGCGCCGACCTTCTATTTGAACCGGGTGGACCTCACCTACACCATCCAGCCCCCGATTCCGCTCAGTTTCTTTTCCGTTTCTCTGCTTCCCAATCTTTCCTTTCACCGGTATGTCTCGATGAGGGTGATGGACTGAGATGACAGCGAGCGACAAGTCGTCACCGTCACTGCATTCCTATGGCATTCGCGCCGGAGAGTTTCGGAGCGATGGTCGCGGTTCCTTGCTGATCGAGACCGCGTTAGCCCTTATGCTCGCATTTCCAATGGTCTTCGCGGTGTTTGAGATCTGCATGTTCAGCTATACCCAGAGCGTACTGGGCGATGCCGCCCGCACGGGCGTGCGCTATGCGATCGTGCACGGAACCGACAGCAGCAATTGCAGCGGGCCCAGTAGCGGCTGCACGGACTCCGGAGGCACGAACGTCAAATCGGTTGTCCAGCAGAACGCAGCCAATTCCCTCCACGACCTGAGCGCCATGACCGTTAATGTGAGTTATCCCGACGGTTCTTCCTCACCGCCGTCCAGGGTAATCATTGCGGTTCAGTACACTTATGTGCCGTATCTCAATATGCCGGGACTCGCGCAGACAATGCATTCCACAGCGGAGGGGCGCATTGTCTATTAAGCGTTTTTCAGAGGAGAGCGAGTCGGGACAGGCAGCCGTCATCCTGGTGCTTGTCCTTTCATCTCTTCTGCTTGGGGCGGTTGGTTTCGCCGTCGATCTTGGGAATCTATGGTTTCATCGCCAAGCTACTCAATCCGCATCGGACGCGGCGTGCCAGGCCGGCGCCATGGATCTGCTGGCTGCCAGCGGCGGCATGCAACTCCAGTCGATGGGCTTTACGCCCGGCACGGGGGGTAATTGCGCGGCATCACCGGGAGCGACGATGTGCTCCTATGCGAAATTCAACGGGTATAACGGAGCAGGTCCCGGCAATAATTTGAAATCCGGATGGAACACGGTCACGTGGAGTTTTCCTTCTTCCGTCGCGGGCGCGACAGCGCCGCCCACCTCCATGACGGCTACGCCCTACCTGCAGGTGACGGTCACGGAAAACGTACCGACATGGTTCCTGCCGATATTCACCGGCTCGGGCTATCAGAAAGTCAACTCTTCCTGCACTTGCGGCTTGGCGCAGGTGAAAGAGGCAGCGCCTGTTCTTGTGCTGCATCCCTCCATCTCTGGATCATTTACCTATGGCGGCGGCGGAAAATTGACCATCGTGGGCGGTCCTCAAAGAGCGCTTCAGGTGAATTCTACCGATAAGACGGCTATATACTGGTCGGCTTCGGGCGTCATCGATACCAGCGGCGGCGGCCCCAACGGTACAGGCTCCGATGTGGGCATTGTGGGCGGCCCGGCCACCATCCCCGCCGGGTCACCCCCAGGGTTCAATGGAGGGACTACAGGGGCCTGGAGAAGCGGGGGACTGCCGGTGCCGGATATCTTTGCTGGAGTCGCAGTCCCGGCCAGTATAAAGTCTCTCGTCCCCATCACCGGCACAAGCGGAACCTGGGTCAACTATCATCAGGATGGATGTCCGGATAACCGTCAAAGCCACTATCCCGCCACCAATGAGTGCATTGAATTCGGTCCAGGTTATTACCCCAGCGGCATCAACTCTCTCGATGGCTACTCCACGGCCATTTTTCTCCCCGGCATTTACTATCTCAACGGTTCTTTGATCGCCAAGTCCAGTGAGTATTTGCGCAACGCCACTCCCTGCACGCCATTGTGCAGTTCGGTGAGTTCCCAGGCCGGCCTGACCGCGCATCAGACCGATGGCGTGATGTTCTATTTCCTTTCCGGGTCCTTCAGCGTGTCGGGCTGTTCCGGATGCGCCAATTCCTCGATCGATAATGTGAGTTCGACCGCCATCACCTGCGATGGCAACCCGCCGATTTCGTTGTTGAGAATGCCCAGTACTCTTCCCGGCAATGTTCTGTGGGCGCAATGCACAGCTAACGGCACCTATTGGGATAAGGGCGGAGATACCTCGGATGCAGCGGGAAATCCTGGCAGCCGGGGCATTCTTTTCTTTCAGGATCACAGCAACACTACCCAGCCCACATTCGGCGGGTCGGGGAGCCTTTCCTTTGCAGGCTCCCTTTATTTTCATTCCAAAACCTATTCTGATGTCTTAAGCCTGAGCGGAGGTTCGAGCAGCGGGACCTTCATCCTGGGCAATATCGTAACGGACCAGGTGCAGTTGACCGGCAGCGGAGCCATCAATCTTGCACTAAATCCCGTTCCATCTACTTATCTGTTGAAAGCCACCGCGTTTCAGTAAGTCTGTGGCTTAATCAGTAAAACAGGCTGCGAAAAGCTCTGTAACAGACTTTTGGTGGAAGCCCCCGCATTCATGTGCAGGAAGGAGCGCTTGAGCGCTCCGGGAAAAGTTCGATCTTTGATCCATGTGCTTTAGCGCCGGCTTCGCGAAAATTCCAGGATTAAAGCCCATTTCAAGATGGAAGCTTGAACGCCTTTCCGCTGGACCAAAGTTCAGGTCCAGAGTTTCTACATTTCAGTGTCGCAGCGGCCCTCTGCGAGGCTACAGCCACAGTGCTTTGTATCAGGGCACAGCTCTATGCCCTCGATGCAAACCATGGTGACTGCTCAGCTAATTTCTTGCGTTGTCCCTGCGAAGCTTTCAAATTGATACGTATATCAATTCCAAGGTCACTTTCCCGAGTCCGTTCTGATACACCCATCTGGAAATTGCGCTTAAGTGTAATGCCGATACCACCTTGATGTGTGCTAGATTCGCATATCTATAAGTTACCTTTGTGCTCTGAAGCCCCAACAATTAATACCCACATTTTCCGGAAATCAAGTTACTGTTTCTCTTAGGCAATGGAGTCACTGTATTCCTCCGGAGCGCACGATGTTCCGAAGGTTCGTACTTCAAACCATTCGTACTTTGAATCCAGGAGAGAACATATGAATAACTATCGCAATTCTTTCTACAATCTGCTGCGGGACGACTCGGGACAGGATTTGATCGAGTATGCACTCATTGCGGGGATCATCGCCCTTGGAGCGGTAACTGTCATGGGCACCGTGGCAACGAGCATTGGAGCTATCTTCACCAGCATCGGCACCAAACTTGCCACCGCTGCCAGTTAACAAAAGCCAATCGAAGGCCGCCGGGGTGAACGTCTAGATCATCTTTCACTATTGCTGTAGAGGTAAGAAGCTGACTTGGCGGTCACCCTGCCTTTCCATCCGAAGGACCTTCTCTAGTTACGAGGGGCCTTGATATTTACGATTGAATTCGGCTGAATTCGTTTCACGCTTTGTCCTTGGGTATTTCAATGCCGGTTTCTTCTCCAGATCTGGTTTATCTCTCTGCCTCGCTCGCTTGCGCCGCCTGCGGCGCGGTGTATGACCTGAGGACGCGCCACATCCCTAACCTCCTGACAGGAATTTCCATACTTGCCGGATTACTTTTGCACTTGGCCCTTGGTGGCTGGCGACAGGCGGGACTAGCGGCGATTGCAGGGTTGATCGCAGGCGCTGTCTTCCTCCTCTTCTATGTTGCGGGAGGCATGGGAGGCGGCGATGTGAAGCTGATGACCGCGGTGGCCTGTTTGGCGGGAACACGCTCAGTCGCCGAGCTGCTGGCGGCGACAGCAATCATGGGTGGCGTTTTTGCGCTGCTGCTGGCGGCATATCGCGGAAGGGTGCGGGAGACTCTTCGCAACCTTGGCGCCTTGTTCATTCATCATCGGCTGGAAGGGCTGAAGCCGCATCCCGAACTCAACCTGACAAACACCCACAGCCTACGGCTTCCGTATGCTCTCGCCATCGCGGCGGGCTGCTCGATTACTCTTCTGAGCCGGCTTGGGATGAGGTGAGGCGTGAATCTTCGCAGGCTCATGCTTGCTCTCTTTGCCGCGCTGGCGATTTCCGGATTATGCACCTTGATACTGGGCCGCAAGATCACGGGTCGCAGCGGCCCCCGGCCTGCCAAGCGCCGCTATATTGCCGCCGCCATGCCGATTGCCGCTGGGGAAGTTCTCAAGTCGGATGAAGTGGATTACATTGATTGGCCGGCCAGCCAACCACTCGAAGGCGCATTCACCAAAACAGAGGAAGTGATCGGCCGTCCGGTGCTCTATCCGCTCGAAAAGGGCCAGCCGGTACTGGGCCATTTTCTTGCGGCGCCGGGGACCGGCTTCGGGCTTACCACCAAGATTCCAGCCGGCGTCCGTGCGATCGCGCTGAAATCGGATGAAGTGGTCGGCGTCGCAGGATTTCTCTTTCCCGGATCGAGGGTTGATGTGCTGGTGACGTATCACTCTTACCAGAATCCGGAACCGGTCACGGCAACGGTTTTACAGGATGCGCAAGTGGTCGCGGTTGGCCATCAGATCCAGCCCGATCCGAACGGCAAGCCGGCGAGCGTAGATGTGATCACCATTCTTGCCAAGCCGGACGACGCCGAAAGGGTAGTCCTCGCCAGCACGCAAGGATCGATCCACTTTGTGTTGCGCAATGCTACTGATCGCGCCGAGGTCAGCGATCCACCCGTACATTTATCGCAATTCGCGAGCGAGGCTCCCGCCAAGCCGGCAGAGGCACGCAAAGGTGTAGCCGCGATACATAAGTCGAAACCATACGTGGTCGTAACCATCCTTGGCGATAAGGAAATTTCAACCAGCTTTGACTGAGCAGAGACGAGCGGATCCAAGCAGCAATGGATAGACCTTATCCAACTCGAAAGATGCCGGTCAGGCGCCAACTTGGATGCATGACGCTGACGCTCGGCCTGCTCGCTCATTCTGTAACGGTCAGAGGCGAGGCAAATAGCGCCTTTGTCCGTACCAATCCTCAAAGTCAGTCCCTGCGCGTGGTTGTCGGGCACTCCATGTTTCTCAACACGGTCACGCGGCTGCGCCGCGTTTATATCAGCAACCCCGCGGTCCTCGCTTCGCTCACATCCAGCCCCAATGAAGTTCTGGTGACGGCGAAAGCCCCTGGGGTCAGTAGCCTGGTGGTTTGGGATTGTTTCGGCCGGAGCAGCGTGTATACCATCTCCGCAGATATCGATGTCGATGGACTTCGCGCCGCAATCGAAGCCGCTCTTCCGCAAGACTGGATCGAAGTTTCCGCGCTGCAGGATCGGATCAATCTGGACGGAAGGGTCATGAGCCAGGCGGAAGCCGATGAGGCCGTAAAGCTAGCCCAGAGCTATTCCAAAGAGATCGCGAATGCGCTTATCATCGACGCGCCTCATGAAAAGCAGGTAAGGCTCAAAGTACGCATCGTAGAAATCGACAGGACGAAGCTCGCCCAGTTCGGCATCAATTTTCTGAGCGGCGGAAAAAACACGTCATCCGTCTCCACTCAGCAGTACACATCCTTTGGAGGATTGGCGGTCGGCAATACACCGCCCGCAGTGAACGGAATCGGTGTCTCCAATCCGCTCAATCTCTTTCTTTACAACCAGGAATTCAACCTTGGCTTGGCGATCTCCGATCTGGAGGAGAAGCAGATCATGCAGATCCTGGCCGAGCCGACCATTACTGCGATGAGCGGAGAAAAAGCGAGCTTCCTCTCCGGCGGTGAATTTCCCTTTCCCGTAGTGCAGGGCGGGGGAGGAAACTTTACCTCCGTCACCGTACAATTCCGGCCCTATGGCGTAAAGCTTGATTTCACTCCGACGGTTAATCCGGATGGGACCATCCGGCTGAAGGTCGCCCCTGAAGTGAGCGCGCTCGATTACACGAACGAAGTTCAAATTTCGGGATACACCATTCCGGCAATCTCAACCCGACGGGCCGAAACGGATGTCGAGCTGAGGAGCGGGCAGAGCTTCGCGATCTCCGGGCTGCTGGATCATCGCCTGTCGAACGCTCTCAGCAAGATGCCGGGGATCGCCAGCATTCCGATCCTGGGCGAGTTTTTTCGTTCCAAGAACAACACCACGTCAGTGGTTGAGTTGGTGGTCATCGTGACTCCGACCATCGTCGATCCCCTCACGGATACAACGCCACCGGTTGAGCCACGCATGGCAAAACCAACTCTCAACCCCGACGACTTTGACCGGCAAGTGAACGGAACCAAGAAGCAGCAGCAATAAAAGGAGAGACAGAGCTTGAGCAGCCCGCAGCATAATCCGGAGCAGGCGACACTGGCAGCTTTTACCGTTTGCGCGGACGCCCTTCTGGCTCGCATGGCGCAACAGGCGCCGCGGCATGTTCCGGGATTTGAGTTTGCCGGCGAGTTCCACGATTACATCACGGCGGAACGCCGTCCACGGTTCCCCCACGCGGTTAGCAGCGCCTCCGGCTGCGTGGCTTTCATCGATTTCGACAAACACTCCGATCAGGCGATGGAAACCGCGGAAGCGCTGCGGAGGTTTCCTTCGTTGAATATTATTTCCGTTGGCGTGTCCTCGCGAGTCGATGCCGATCTTCTATTGCGCGCCATGCGCGCGGGCTGTAGTGAATTTCTTGAGAAGCCGCTCGATTCGGTGATTTTTGAGGAGACGCTGCGCCGTCTGGAGGCCCGGTTCCGGTCTACGCTTGTCCTTTCAGGCGAACGCGGCCGCGTAATTTCCATATTTGGCGTAAAGGGGGGAGTGGGCGTCACCACGCTTGCCGTCCACCTGGCGATCTATCTGGTAAAACGCCACGGCAAGAAGACGCTGCTCATCGATCACCATCGGCAACTTGGCCACGTCGGACTGTATTTGGGATTAAAGGAAAGCCAGTATCACTTCGGCGAACTCATCCGAAATGCCGATCGCCTGGATGCCGACCTGTTAAAAGGCTTCGTAGTAACCCATGACAGCGGATTGGATGTGCTGGCATCGTCCGATACGTGCGGCGTTCGCTCCAGCAGCACCAGCCAAGAGATCGAGCAGGTACTCAGATTCCTGCGCAACGAGTATGACTATGTCTTAATCGATTCCTCCATGTCGTATGGGGAGACCACGGCGGCTACGATCCAATGTTCCGACCAGATCTACCTGGTGGTGACACCGGATATCGCCGCACTCCGCGACTTGGCGCGCCATCTGCAAAGCCTCAGCGTAAACGAGAACCCTGCAAGCAAGTTGCGGGTTGTCCTTAATCGCGCCGCGGCGAACGATGTCATTGGCATGGAGCAGGCAATACAGGCCCTTGGTTTTCCAGCTTCTATAAACATTCCGAACAGTTACGCGGAGTTGGTGCGCGCCATCAACGCTGGCGAGCCAATTCCGCCGCAGTGCAATTCCGGCTTCACCGCGCAGATTAAAAAATGGGCGAACGGCATTGTCTGCGAAAGCGATGGCGTTGAAGCGGGCGCGGTTATGAAAAGCAAGTTCGCATTTTGGAGATGATTGTGCCGGCAATGATACAGAGAGGCATATATGGCTGACGCCGTTTTGCATATGATCGCTCCCGAGCGGCCTCAGATTTCCGAGCCTGATCCCCCCGCCCCTGCTTCGGCCCCCGCCTCACCTCCCACTTCCGCGAAGGTGCGGCACGAGCTTAAGGCGGCGGTTCATCACGAACTCATCAAGCGGATCGATCTTGAAAAGCTTGGCGTGTTACAAGGAAACCGGGGCGGGCAGAGTCAACTATTGATCGTGATCCAGCAGCTCATTGGGGAGCGGGGAATTCCGCTCAGCGCAGCCGAGCGCGACCGCCTCGCCCAGGAAGTCCTCGATGAGGTCTTTGGCCTCGGCCCTCTCGAACCGTTGCTTCAGGACACGACGGTGAACGACATTCTCGTCAACACCTACAAGACGGTCTACGTCGAGCGCCGCGGCTTGCTTGAAAAGACGAACGTAGTCTTCAAAGACAATGCGCACTTGATGCATATCATCGACAAGATTGTCTCCGCGGTGGGACGGCGCGTCGATGAGTCCTCGCCCATGGTCGACGCGCGCCTGGCTGATGGATCGCGCGTCAATATCATCATTCCGCCTCTTGCTGTGGACGGTCCCCTGCTGTCGATCCGCAAATTCGGAAGCACTCCACTCACCGCCGACGATCTGCTGCGCAAGCAAGCGCTCACGCCGCAAATGCTCGAAGTGCTCAAGGCGGCAGTGCGGGCGCGGCTGAATATCATCGTTTGCGGGGGAACGGGAGCGGGAAAGACAACGCTGTTGAATGTCCTCTCGGGATACATCTCGGAACACGAGCGGATCGTCACGATTGAAGATTCCGCGGAACTCCAGATCAAGCAGGAGCACGTCGCCAGGCTTGAATGCCGGCCGCCCAACATGGAAGGCAAGGGCGCGGTCCGGCAGCGCGAGCTGGTCATCAACGCTCTTCGTATGCGGCCCGATCGGATTATCCTGGGCGAGGTTCGCGGTGAGGAAGCGCTGGACATGCTTCAGGCAATGAATACCGGTCACGACGGGTCTGTCACCACCATTCACGCCAATGCGCCGCGAGACGGTGTCGCGCGGCTGGAAACGATGTGCATGATGGGCAACATTGCGCTGCCGGAAAAAGCCATCCGTCAGCAGATTGCGTCTGCAGTCCATCTGATTATCCAGGCCTCGCGCATGAGCGATGGCTCCCGGCGCATTACGCACATCACCGAGATTACCGGAACCAGCAACGAAGTCGTCAGCATGCAGGACATCTTTCTCTTTGAAAAGCAGGGGATCGACGCAAACGGTAAGGTGCGCGGCAGATTTTTCGCCACAGGCATCGTTCCCCAATTCGCGGAGAAGTTGAAAGCGGCGGGGATTCCTCTCTCGCTGAATCTCCTCGATCATTCGGTGGAGGTCTGACAATGACTTTCCTGCTTGGATTCATCTTTCTTTGCGTCCTTGCGCTGAGCTTTACCATTCTCGCTCTGGTGACCAGGCCGACACAGCATGAGAAAGCAGTGCAAAAACGTCTGGGCGGGATGGCGCTTGCCGGTCCTGCTCAGGCAGGCAGGCGAGAACAATCTGAGGGCTTGCTCAAGCAGGAGACGGGCGGCGAGTTCGCCTGGATCGACCGGCTTTTGGCCCGCTCCGCTCTCTTTTCCAGGCTGCAGTTGCTGATCGAGCAGGCTAACGGAAAAATTACCGTTGGAAGGTTGCTGCTGCTGTCGCTTGGACTGGCCACCGCAGGTTTTGCTTTGCCCTACTTATTTCTGCGTATTCTGCCTCTGGAAGCCGGGCTTGCCCTGGTTGGCGCCGCCGTGCCCGTGATCAGTCTGCGCATCCGCCGCGCGCGCCGGTTGAAGGCATTCAACGATGCATTGCCCGACTCCATGGACCTGATGTCACGCGCTCTCCGCGCCGGGCACTCCGTAGCCTCCGCCATTCAGGTGGTTGGAGAAGAAGGCCAGGAGCCGGTTGCCGGCGAATTCGATCTAGTTTACCAACAGCAGAATTTCGGTTTGCCTTTTCGGGACGCATTGCAGCAGATGGCGCGCCGAGTCCCTTCGCCGGACCTCCAGTTTGTCATCACAGCGATGCTGGTGCAGAAAGATACCGGCGGCAACCTGACCGAAATTCTGGATCGCACGGTCTACGTGATCCGCGAGCGTCTTCGCATTCATGGCGAGGTGCGTATCAAGACAGCCCAAGGGCGGCTCACGGGTTGGATTCTCTCCCTGTTGCCGGTGATCCTGGGAGGGCTGATCAGCATCATCAATCCAGGATATTCAAGACCGTTGTTCAATGATCCTATTGGCGTCAAGTTGCTCTATGCGGGCGCGGGCATGATCGTGATTGGCGGATTGATTATCCGCAAGATCGTCGATATCGAGGTATAAGGAAAATGAACTTGGCTTTCGACCTCGCTCTCGGCAGCACGATCTTTTGCGTGCTGGGGCTCCTGTTCTCCCTCCCGGCCGCCGGCAACTCGCGAAGCGCGAGCCATCGCATGCTGGAGGTTACACGTGCGGCGGCGATCCCGGAGAAGCGGAAGAACGCACAGATCGATGAACGCCTGCTCCGTGTGCTTCGCGCCATTCGCGGCCGTCTGGGCATCTCGGAAGACGACAAGCTGCGCGGCAGGTTCATCGCGGCAGGGCTAAAGAGCAGCCAGTCGATCGAACGCTATTTTGCGGCGCGCATGCTTCTCCCGGTGGCGGGCATTCTTGGCGGTAGTTTTATGCAAGCCAATCCGCTCATGGCGATTCTGGCTTTTGTCGTTGCCGGATATTTGCTGCCTGATTTCTGGCTTGATCGCAGGATTAAGAGCCGGCGCGAGCGAATTCGAAAGAGCATCCCCGATTCTATTGACCTGATCGTCATCTGCGTCGATGCCGGTCTTGGGCTCGATCAGGCCATGCTGCGCACTGGTCAGGAACTCATTTTGAGTCATCCCGAGATCAACGATGAATTTCTCCAGATCAATCGGGAACAACGCGCCGGTAAACCGCGCATCGAGGCATGGCGAAGCATGGCTATTCGTACGAAGCTTCCCGATGTGGAAGCGTTCGTCAGCATGCTGGTGCAAACGGAGCGCTTCGGTACACCCATCACCCGCGCTCTAAGCAGCTTTGCAGATGGCCTGCGGCTGCGGCGCAGACAGCTCGCCGAAGAGCGAGCGGCAAAAACCACGGTGAAGATTATGTTTCCTCTTGTGATGTTTATCTTCCCCTGCATATTCATTGTCTTATTGGGGCCGGCCATTATCGGCATGTCGCATGCGTTTAAGGCCATGATGAAGTGACGGAAATTATTTGGCAACACTGACAGGCTCTCCGCAAGCGGTGAGTTCTGATATCCAAAACCCGCCGGTATTGCATAACCAGGCAGCCGGCCCTAACCAGCACTTATCCCAAGGAGAAGAAAATGGTTTCAGCAACTTTAATTCGTGTAATCGCAGGAGTGCTCTTTGTTGTCGTGCTCGGGGTCCTGGTGGCGCGCCGCAAAAGTAAGACCGTCTAAGGACATTGGTCATGCCGATGAAGACTTTGTCCGCGGTGAATCAAACCAAGGCTACCGTTATCGGGCACTCGATAGCGGTAGCCGATACCTCTCTCGCGCGCTTTCTGGGTCTTATGGGAAAGCGCACGCTCAACCCGGACGGTGGCTTATGGATCACCCCATCTTCCGGCGTGCATACGTGTTGGATGCTTATGCCGATCGATGTGGTCGGGTTGGACCGCAGCCTGCACGTGATCAAGCTTGGCCATCGAGTGCGGCCCTGGCGAGTGAGCGGTTTGAGTATGAAAACACATTCAGTTCTCGAGTTGCCGGCGGGACGGATCGAGGCGTGCGGTTTGGGTATTGGAGATCAACTCCAGATGGTTACGGCTTCAGCTTCCCTTGCTTCAGCTTCCAAGGGCGCGGGCTAACCTCCCTCATGACGGAGCAACGGATTCATTTGGAACAGAGACCTAAGGCTTGGAAGGGCCGGCCTTCGCTGAATAGACGAATTGCTGGACGTCCGCCTTTTCCTTGTCGAGTTCGGCCAAATGTTGCGCGCGAAGCCGCTGATAGATCGCAAACTCCCCCTGGGCGCGATCTTTTTGTCCTATGTGAACATAGTCCTGACCGAGACGGTAGTGCGCGTCCGGAAGGTTCGGATTCAGTTGCAGGGCACGCACATACTCCGCAATGGATTCGGCATACTCATGCCGGCCGGCGTAGAGGTTGCCTAGCTGCATGTGCGCCTCAGGAAGCGTTGCATCGAGCGCTATCGACCTCTGCAGCAAGGACTCCACCTGCCCAAGGTCCACGCCCGCATTTTCACTCTGCTTCCCCTTCCATAAGCTCATGGCGTAATAGTAAAGCGCCAGCGCATTGCCTGGCTGAAGTTCCGCAAAACGGCGGAATGCCTGAATAACTTCTGCCGCCTGGTTCGGGGAGCTGTCATAGGCATTCGAGAGAAAGCGATAAGCGCGAGGGTCGGAGGGGTTTAGATCGGCTGCCGTGAGCAAGGACTTGACTGCGCTATCGTATTTTCCCTGCGAGTAGAGCGCGATTCCCAACCCGATCCTCAGACGGGCTGAGTTGGGATAACGCTGTGCAGCTTGCTCGAAAACCTCGACGGCTGGTTCGTACGTCCGGTGGAGAAGAAGCTCGCTGCCCCAATCGAACAGGTTGCCCTCGCTTGGATCCATATGAGCGGCGGTCTCAAATTCATTTGCCGCCGCCACAAATTTGCCATCTTTTTCTTCAATCTGGCCGAGCAGGTCGTGCAGTTCTCCGGTGTCTTTTGTTCGCATCAGGCTTTTCACAAGTTGCCTCGCCTGGGCGCCTTTTCCGGTAAGGAGATAAGCCAACGCCAAATCGTAGCCATTGTCGTAGGCGGAAGGACGGATTCGCTGCGCCTGTTCGAGAAGAGGACACGCATCCGCAATCTTTCCGGATTGGACGTAGAACTCTCCTAGATTGTGGTTGGCGTCAAAGTCCCGGGGTTCGAGGTCGAGCGCTTTGCGAAGCTGTTCCCCGGCCAATTGAGATTTTCCTGAGCGGGAGAGACTCACCGCCAGATTGGTCCTGGCCGCCGCGGAATCCGGTTTCAATCGGACCGCCGCCCCGAGGTGGTCGATCGCTTTCGTATCCTGCGACTGCGCAGCATAGACCAGTCCTAAGAGTTCCTGGACTTCAAAGCTGTTTGGCGCTCGAGGTAGAAGATCTTCCAGTTGCGCAGCGGCTTCGGAGAACCTTCCCGCATTGTATTGAGCCACCGCGGCTTGAAATTGGCGGTTCAGTGCCTGATTCCGGGTATCTTCGGCCGGCGCAAATGCCGCGCAAGCCAGAAGAGAACAAAGGATCATCAGCTGAAGCCACGGCCTGTCGCTCACAGTGCATCCATCATAGCGCCTAGGTCTTCACCGTATGACCTTGGTATAGGGGCGCCCCGCACATCACATACCCCACAAAATCATATGGTCAAACTTGGCTCAGTAATACATCTTGAGTGCAAATTGAATCTGCCTCGGATCGTAGGGAGCGAAGCGCGTGGATCCGATTTCGCCGAAGGTCGAACTGGTGAAGTTCGCCGAGTTCGAAATCGCCGTCACGCCGTTGCCGCCAAAGTTAGGAGCATTGAAGGTCGGATGATTGAGGATGTTGAAGAACTCCGCCCGGAACTCCATATTGAAGCGCTCGGTCAAGGGTATTTCCTTAAAGGCCGAGAAATTGAAGGTGGCAACTCCCGGCCCCGTGGTTGTCTGTGGCGCATTCCCCAGGAGAGCGGAGCCAGTCGCAGGCACGCATCCGGGCGTTGGACTTGCCCCTAACGGGCATGGCTGCTGGAAAGCATTCGGATTCCCGAACCAGTTCAGTACTCCCTTTGAATCCTTGTGCAAGCCAAGCTTCTGACTTTGCCCGGAGACCAGCACGTCGTAGCAGTTTGTTCCGGCGGCGGTAGCGGTTGGACACGGAAGGCTAAGCGGCTGGCCATCCTGAAGCGTAGCGATGAAGTTTGTCGCCCAGCCTCCAACCACGGCGTCGGTGAGCCTCCCGGAGCTGCCAAGGAATCGCTTGCCCTTGCCCAACGGCAACTCATATTCGCCGCTGAGATGAAATACGTTTGGCACGTTGAAATCAGCCAGACCCCAATCGAACTTTGGACCGAGTCCAGGCACCGCGGGCGCACGGAACCCGTTCGGGCTCACGCTGCCGCCATTCAGCAAGTCGTTCGCGTCGGAGAGGGTCTTGGAAAAAGTATAGGTCACGAGGAAACCTAATCCATTCGAGAACCGCTGTTCGAGCGTGGTTTGCAGCCCGTTGTAGTTGCTGCGTCCTATGGTCTGGTTATAACTCCCATTCTGCGAGAAGTCCGGAAATGGTCTGGTTCCTGTCGTGCCACCGCCGACCGCTCCCGCAGTGCTCGCGTTCGCCGGCAAGAGCGCTGTCACATTGTTGTTGCCAAGCCCTATCTGAAGATTCGAACCCTGGGTAAAGACATATGCGACTTGCGCAGTTAGCGATGAGGTCAGCGCATATTGGAGGGTCAGGTTGGCGCTTAAAGTGCGAGGAGTTTGGAAAGCGAATTGAAGTCCTTCCAGCCCCAGGCCCTGCGCGTTCACGACGGCAGGAGTAAATGCAATGCAAGAGAAACCGGCAGAAAGGGTTCCTGTACCCCCCGGACCCGCCGTTGCGCACCCGGCATAGGGACTGCCGGCACTTATAGGCGAGACACTGGGTATCCCAAGATTCTGTTGAGTATAGGTGAAGTTGTAGACGAAGGGATAATTTTCACCGATATTGGGGGAATAGCCCTGGTTTTCAAATGCGTTGTAGAAGAGGCCGAACCCGCCGCGCGCCACCAATTTCGGAGTCGCCTGGTAAGCAAAGCCGACGCGCGGCGCGAAATTGGTTTTTTGCTGTTGTGTCAGCCCTTGCCCGTACTTATTGGTGAACTCAAGCGCGATATGATCCTTAGCCAATAGATCGACAAAGCCGTTGCCGTTCAGGCTCGGAGTGTTAGCGGTCGAAGACAAGACTCGGAGGTCCTTCCCACTCGCCGGGATCAGGTACGTCGGAGTTCCGTTTGGAGGTCCGCTCTGAACGAAATTGGCTTGGCCTCCATTGGTCTCATTGATTGGCCCGAAGTAGTCCCAGCGCAGACCGAGATTGAGAGTCAGCTTCTGGGTTATCTTCCAGTCATCCTGAAAGTAAGTGGCAAAGTAGATCCTATGATCGTAGGTCTTGTTGATATTAGAGGCCTGTATCTGGTCCGAGCCTCCCACATAAGAGATCCCGTTCGTAACGGTTGCCGCCTCAGGAGTCAGCAGGAATTGCGCGCGGCCCGTCAAACCCCCGCCTACCGTCGGAATATCCGTGTAGCTGGTCGAACTGGAATTAGAGTTATAGGAGAAAGTGCCTCGTGAAAACGCCGGCTGCAAGGTCGAAAACCGCACCCGTTGGTACTCGATCCCCATCTTGAAGCTGTGCGCCTTGTAGATTTTGGAAAAGTCGTCGGTGACCTGGATAGTCTGGCTGACTTCGTCGGAAGGCAGGTAAGAATTGCTGCCCAGAGTGGAGAGTCCGCTGAATGAGATAGCGGGAAGACCGCCGTTGTCAGCTACCTGAGGGATACCTTGAATTCCGTATTGCGCCGGAATGCCCATGGTGCTGCCCTCCGGACCGTAGCGCGTGGTATGAAGATGGTTGAAGCCAACTCGCGCCACGTTGACCGTGCTCGGCGTAAACACGTGGGTCCAGGCCCCAACCGATTGGTCGGTACGCGCCGTCTGGACACCGTCCTGAAAACCTCCGCCATCCGCTACTCCCTGGAAAGGACCGGGAATAAATATCGGGTCATCCACCCAGCTCAGGCGGTAAAAAACCTGGTCTTTTTGCGAGGGATTAAAGTCGAACCGGGTATCGAAAGCGTTGCGATGTTCGAACAGCTTGGGACTGGATACGAAGTTTGACTGGAGCAAACTGTTGGCCGGCAGCGGAAATAGATCCAGCAGCTTGATGGCGTTGGGGTCCAGGCGGTTGGCCGGAAGTTGGTTCAGGTCGGGACAACCGGCAAGCGTGAAAGACTTCGTGGAGGGACCGCAGGCTCTGCTGAACGGATCGCGGACATAGACAGTATTGGCGCTGGCATTGGTGTACCCGGAGACGGGATCGGTGGCATGGGCCGCAACTGCGCGAGTTGTCGCAGGATCCAGGATTGTACCGGACGGAATGAATCGTCCCAACGCGTCCGTTCTCGTGGTAGTGCTGCCCGGCCCCTGCCCGCTGATCAGGTCTGCGAGATTGGTGAAATTACTGTTGCGCTCCGCCACCGTGGGGACGGAAAGTCCGCTTTGCGTATTGCCCTGCACGCGGCGCAAGCCTTCATAATCGCCAAAGAAGAAGATCTTATTCTTGATGATCGGGCCGCCGATGGTGCCTCCAAATTGGTTCTGGCGCAACTCGCCTTTGCCCTGGGTCTCAAAATAATCGGCGGCATCCAGCTTATCGTTGCGGAAGAACTCCCAGACATCGCCATGAATGCTGTTGGTGCCGGACTTGATTGTGGCATTCAGAACCGCGCCGGCCGCGCGCCCCTGTTCGGCGCTGAAGTCAGCGGTCTGGACCTTGAATTCCGCAATCGCGTCCACCGGGGGAAGAACGATGAAGTTTGTTCCGTTCAGGAAGTCGACGGCATTCGAATTGTTGTCGATGCCATCCAGCAGATAATTGTTTTGCGACGGGCGCAGGCCATTAACCGTAAAGGCGCCGGACTGGGCATTGCCTCGCGTGTCCGCCTGGGGAGTGTTCGCGCCCGCGCCAAGCTGCGCCAAAAAGGTAAAGTTGCGCCCATTCAGCGGCAAATTGTTTACCGTGCGGCCGCTGATCGTTTGCCCGACCGACGACTCCTGGGTTTGCAGCTCCGGCGGCGCCGTGGACACCGTAACGGTTTGCGTCGCCATGCCTGTCTTCAACTGCAAGTTGACCTGCAGGACCTGCGACACGTTTACATATAGATTCGTTTGGGTAGTCGTGGAGAAACCGCTGGCAGTGGCGGAGACTGTGTAGTGCCCGATTCTAACCGGAGAGAATGTATATGAGCCGCTGCCGTTCGTAACCGCCTTCAAAGTAATTCCCTGGTCCGTATTCAGGAGGGTCACTTGCGCGCCGGGGACAACCGCGCCCGAGGGATCTTGAACCGTTCCGGTTATCGATCCTTCATCAACCTGGCCGAATACGCGCGGGCTCTGAATCAGAAGGAAACACAAAGAGGGGAGGAGGAGGATGCAGCTAAGCGATTTGAGCAAACTGAGGGCGTTGCGATCACGATCCATCCGAACTACCTCCAAGAATTGACGAGCGTGGTCATTGCGCTGGGCCGCTGACTCTATTTGAGTAACCGCTTACATGATGGGTTGACATCATGAGGAAACGGTTACTTCTCTGCGGAGAAAGAGTATGACAAACAAACAGCTCTTGTCAATCGAAAGGTGTTAATCGAAATCCACCCAGAGGTTGAGGCCTTCACTTCGCGACGATGTACCAGGCCGTTACCATGAGATCTGGGGTGCTGTTGCGCCGGATATGGGAAAATACAACGGCCAATGGAAAGACCCAGGTTAGCGTCTCACCCCAGCAATCTTCGCTTGCCGGGGACCCCGATTCGCGAACGTGGTGCAACCACCCTGTAGAAACTCATGCGGTCAAAAAAGCAAAACCAGTTTCTTTCTCGAAGGACGCTCCTTAAGGGTATGGGGATGGCTCCCATACTGCTTCGTGCCGCGCCCTTTTATGGATCATCGTTTCTGTTCGGACCGCCAAGATTGGTCCCGAATCAGAACGCCGATCTCTCTTTCTCCGATCTACGCCTGACGCCCCGTTATCCGGCAAAATCTCCTCTGGAAGACCTCCTTCGCCTGGTCCCCCCGGGTTCGGATGAGTACGTTACTGAGAAACATGCTTTTGAAATTGAGTCCCTGCTCAAACAATGGAGCCAGGCACTGAAGAGATCCGTCCGCGATCTTTCAGCTTTGACAAGATCACTCGATCCCTCGATTGAAGCCTCCTCGCTGGTTCCCATCAAAGAAGCCAAGCTGCGGACTGGCGGGGAGATCGAGATTGTGAGAAGACAGTTTGCCTCTCACTTGATCCCCGGCCGCGACCAGTTTATTCACCAGGTACATGTTTACCTGGCGCAGGTCTCGCGAGCGGAAACCGCGGAATTCGAGATCGTTGGTATCGAAGAAATCACCAGCGCCCCACTCGCGATTCGCACGAAGATTCGCTATGACATTGTCGCCACGCGGAACGATGCCGGGCGTGAGGAGCGAGTTGGATATTGGCTTATCGAGTGGTCGCGCGATCCATCGGAAGTATGGAAAGCACGGAGATGGGAGGCCGGCGAAGAAACAATCAGCCTGGCGCGGCAGCCGGTATTCATCGACATTACTCCCCAGGCTCTCGGCGGAACGGATTCCTACGCCAAGCAGATGCTTCGCGGCGTCGATTACTGGCGCTCGGTCCTGGATGGCGCATGCGGTATCGATATTTACGGCAACAATGGCGTGGCGGCGGGTGACTTCGACAACGACGGCTTCGATGATCTCTATGTCTGCCAACCTGCCGGACTGCCGAACCGGCTTTACCGCAACCGGGGCGACGGAACATTCGAAGATGTCACGGAAAAATCCGGAGTCGGTGTACTCGACAGCACCGCGTGCGCTCTGTTCGCCGACTTTGAAAACAAGGGACTGCAGGACCTTTTGGTAGTTTGTGGCAGCGGTCCCCTGCTCTTTCTGAATCAAGGGAACGGAAGATTCTCCATCAAACGCGATGCCTTCAAGTTTAAGAGCCCTCCCCAGGGAACATTCACGCACGCAGCTCTAGCCGACTACGATCTCGACGGACGGCTCGATATTTACTTCTGCCTTTATAGTTACTACCTGGGCTTGGACCAGTATCACTATCCTGCGCCCTATTTCGATGCGCGGAATGGCCCGCCAAATTTTCTCCTGCACAATGAAGGAAATGCCACCTTCGAAGATAGGACCGAAGCGGCAGGACTGAACGCGGATAACGACCGCTACAGCTTCGCCTGCGCCTGGGGCGATTATGATTCCAACGGTCGCCCCGATCTTTATGTGGCCAACGATTTCGGACGCGGCAATCTCTACCGCAACGACGGCAAGGGAAAGTTTACGGTTGTCTCCAGCGAAGCCCACGTCGAGGACGTAGGGGCCGGCATGAGCGCCTGCTGGTCCGATTTCGATAATGACGGAAGCCAGGATATCTACGCTGCCAACATGTGGTCGGCCGCCGGCCAACGGGTTTCCGAACAACCACGCTTTCAAGAGAAGGCTCCGGAAAATATCCGCGCGCTCTACCAGCGGCACGCGCAAGGCAATGCGCTTTATCGAAACCAAGGCAATGGGAGATTTCAAAACATCAGCCGGCAAGCCGGAGTTGCGATGGGCCGCTGGTCATGGTCATCGGATTTCTGGGACTTCGACCATGATGGCTACCCTGACCTCTACGTCACCAACGGATACATCTCCGGACCGGACCGGAGCGACTTGGCAAGCTTTTTCTGGCGCCAGGTGGTAGCGAAATCGCCTGAGGACGCTACGCCTTCGCCGGCTTACGAGCATGGTTGGAATGCCCTCAATGAATTGATCCGGTCCGATAGTTCCTGGAGCGGCTATGAGAGGAATGTCATGTTCGCCAACAACCGCGATGGCACGTTTTCCGAGATTTCGGGCGCGGTAGGGTTGGACTTTCCCGATGACAGCCGCTCCTTTGTGCTGGCCGATCTCGATCACGATGGACGGTTGGAGGTCATCCTTAAAAATCGAAATGCTCCCCAACTGCGAATTTTGCATAACGGGATGAAAGAACTCGGCCAATCGATCGCATTCTCGCTTACGAGGACAAAAAAGTAATCGCGATGCCATCGGAGCTGCAGTCACAGTCCAGGCGGGAACCCTTCGCCAGACGAAGTATCTGCAGGCAGGGTGCGGGTTTCTGGCACAGCATTCCAAGGAGATTTTCTTTGGTGTCGGAAAGCCGGAAGGAATCATCCGGGCGACGATTCGCTGGCCAAGCGGGCTCTCTCAACAAGTCGAGCATCTTCCGGTAAACCACCGGATCGAAATCGAGGAGGGATCGGCGGCATTTGTGGCCAAACCTTTTGCCACGCCAACTCCTGCTTACGCGCAAGCCGGACCGCCGCCGAAGTTAGAACAATTGCCCTCCGGAATTGACGGGATCGATACATGGCTTATTGAGCCGTTAAAGGCGCCGGAATTTTCCCTGCCCGATCTCGCGGGCAATATGCGGGAACTCCGAAGCTTTCGCGGCAGGTTCGTGCTTCTCAATTTCTGGGCAGCAACGGCCCCGCTATGCCGCGAGCAGCTCAGGTTACTCCATCAGCAGAGGCCGACCCTTGCCGAGGGTGAGCTGCAAATTTTAGCGGTGAATGTGGAGGAAGCCGGCGATAGTCAAACGGCACGCTCATTCGCGGCGCAGCAACGGCTTTCTTTTCCAATTGTTTTTGCGACGGAGGATGTAGCTGGAATCTATAACATCATCTACCGTTACTTATACGACCGCCGCAGGAATCTTGCGATTCCGACATCCTTCCTGCTGGACAGAGAGGGCATGATAGTCAAGGTCTACCAGGGGCGGATGGATCCTCATCGGTTGGTTGAGGATGTGAAATCTATCCCGGTCACGGCAGCGGATCGCATACAAAAAGCGCTGCCATTGGGCGGAGTACTCTACCAGGGCGCGTTTCTGCGCAATGACTTTACTTACGGAGTGGCCCTCTTCCAGCACGGTTATCTGGAGCAGGCGGAGGAGTCTTTTCAACAGGTAATCCTCGCCAAACCGGACGATCCCGAAGGCTATTACAACCTGGGCACTCTCAATCTCCGCAGAAATGATTTGGAGCAGGCGCGCCATTATCTTGAGCGGACAATTAAGTTGCGCCCTAACTATCCGGAAGCGTGGAACAATCTCGGAATGATCGCCGCCCAGCAGGGCCGCGGGGAAGAAGCAGCCGGAGACTTTCAGCAATCGCTGGTCTTCAGGCCAGACTACGCGGTCGCATTGCTGAATCTGGGAAATCTTTACCGCCGGATGGGCTCTTTCGATAAAGCGAAGGAAAGCTTGACTCATGCTCTTGAGATTCAGCCTGAAGATCCCGAAGTGAATTACGCTCTCGGAATGTTATATGCCCAGCAAAACCAGATGCAGAGCGCGTCAGAGTATTTGCAGAAAGCGGTCGAGCTGCGTCCCGGCTATCCCGAGGCCTTGAACAATCTTGGCGTTCTCTTCGCCCGAGGACAGGATTATACGAAGGCGGAAGAACAATTCAGGACTTGCATCCGCCTTGTCCCGAACTTCGACCAGTCTTATCTCAATCTCGCCCGTCTCTATGCAATGCTGAGTGAAAAGGATAAAGCGAGAGAAGTGTTGTTGGAACTGCTGCACATACAACCGCAGAATCCGGGCGCCAGGCAGGCTCTGGAAATGCTGCGGTGATGGCTATGTAAGATCGCGCGCAGAGCCGCAATAGGGGGCGTGACGCCACTCGCGATATCCGGCCGGCGATTTTTTTCGTCTGATCCAAAGTTCTTATTGCTCGAAAGATGCTATAGCGATCAATAAATTGCTCCAAAACGTGAGTTTCGCTTGACAGGCATGGGCCTTGCGGGACTATAGTGAACTCGATTCTGGAATATACGGGAAAGGATGGATCGCAGCCAAACAGATAGCGGTTGCAGATTGTTAGACCACCGGGGATCCAGAAGGGGGAAGTAAATTATGGAGGTCTAACCTGTGATCAGCCCGATACGTAGAGCGGTCCCGCTCGTTCTGAGTTTCGTGTTCGTCTGTTTCCTTATTCCAGCGATAGCTGTTGCGCAAGTAACCACAGCCGATATTGTGGGCACCGTGACAGACTCGACCGGCGCGGTGGTGACCAGTGCTGTCGTGACTGAGACCAACACGGGAACGGGCGAGACCAAGACGGTTAAGGTCAATGGCAGCGGAGAATTCCAGTTCTCACTTCTGCAGGTGGGCAGCTACAAGGTAAGCGTCCAAGCTCCGGGGTTCAAGAGCTATGCCACCGAGGTGACGCTGGCGGCGGGGGACAGGGCGCGCGTCAATGCCGCGCTGTCTCTTGGGGCGGCGACACAAACGGTCCAGGTACAGGCAACAACGCCGGCCTTGCAATCCGACACCTCGACCATAGGGACGCTGATCACCAGCCAGGCCACGCAGAACCTTCCGCTCAATGGCCGCAACGTACTCAATCTGATTACTCTCTCTGCCGGAGTGACGGGAGGCCTGAGCAATGCCATGTCCAGCGGCACGCGCCCGGACGACCGGCGGCAAGGTTCCAACTTTGCGGCCAACGGGCAGAGCGATGAGAACAACAACAACCTGATCGATGGCATGGATAACAATGAGCGGTTCATCGGCAGCGTCGGTGTCCGGCCCTCGATTGACGCGATCCAGGAAGTCAGAGTTCTTACCAATCTCTACACGGCGGAGATCTCGCGCACGGACGGCGGAGTGGTGGACCTGATCACCAAGTCAGGCACTAACCATTTCCATGGGTCCTTGTATGAATACCTGCGCAATGACGTGCTGGATGCCAGAGATTTCTTTTCGACCACCGGACGTAAGCCGGAGCTCCGCCAGAACCAATTCGGCGGCAGCATAGGCGGCCCGATCGTCAGGAATAAAGCATTTTTCTTTTTCGACTATGAGGGCTTCCGGCTGGTCAAGGGAGTAACGCAAACCTCCACCGTGCCGACCGCTTTCGAGGAAGCAAATCCGGGAAATTTCTCCGATCTGGGTCCGGGATGTACGGTGATTCCATCGTCTTCGATCAAGACGATCGGATTGAATTACTTCAAGCTGTATCCCAAGCCCACCTCGACGCCCTCCGTACCGGGTAACTGCGCGCCACCTACCAACAACTTTACCTATACGGCAGGGCAGACCCAGTTCACGACCACGTACGACGCCAAGGTCGATTATCGTTTCTCCGACCGTGACTCGGCATACGCCCGCTACACCTTCAACAACGCCAATTCGTTCATACCAGGAAACTACCCGGTGGTGAATGGAGTGAACCCAGGAGCGGGCCCGTATGGAACTTTTGCCGGCCCGGCAACCGATCAGGAACAGAATGGGGCGCTGAGTTATACCCATGTCTTCAGCTCCAGCCTGATCTTAGACCTGAAAGCTTCCTACTTGCGCCTGAACAACGCATCCAATCCGGTGAACGTAGGCAAAGCCGTAGCTACACAGTTCGGCTTCCCATGCAACGCAACTAGCTGCGTCAATCTGCCCGGAGACAACGTCAGCTCCGGCTTGCCGAATATATCGTTCTCCCAGCCCTACGGCGCGTTAGGAGATGCCGATTACGTTCCGCTGGTCGATCAGAACAACACCTTCCAATACATGGGATCGATTTCCTGGCTCAGGGGCGCCCATAGCATTAAGATAGGCGCGGGATTAATTCGGCGGCAGGCCAGTGATACCCAGAGCGCCCATCCGCGCGGTCTAATCAACATCCAGACCAATTACACCGGTAACTCACTGGGCGACCTGCTGACCGACCAGGCAGCGAATGTCAACAGGAATTACACGGTTGATACGCCCAAGTTTCGCGCCTGGGAAGATTCGTTCTATGCGCAGGACGATTGGCGGACTACGCCTAGCCTCACGCTTAACCTAGGTGTTCGTTACGACATCTACACTCCGTTCACCACCGCCAATGGCGCCTTCTCCAACTTCGATCCAAGCCTGAATCTGCTGATCGGGCCGACCTTGCCCGGGATCCAAAAGTCCGGGGCCACTGTGGGCGTGCAGACTGACTATGGGGATGTGGCGCCCCGCTTCGGCTTCGCCTATACACTGCGGCCTAATCTTGTGGTCCGCGGCGGATACGGTCTTACTTTCTTTCCGGGAAACTCTACCTCCGGAGCTTTCATGAAGAACGCGCCATTCACCTTCAGCTTCGGTTGCGGCACCGCAGCATCTACAACTTCCGGTTCCTGCCCGGCAGCTTACGTAAATCCGGCGGATGGCCAAGGCTATCTGTTGAGCACTGGACTGCCGGTGCCTTCAACCAACCTGGCTCTGGCTACCAATCCGGCAAACTATGCCGGGACCACTATCCAGGCTACCGAACCCAACTACAAAAACTCATTTCTTCAGCAGTTCAGTTTGAACGTGGAAAAAGACTTCCACGGAAACGTAGCCACAATCGCTTATGTAGGCAACCATGGTTCGCGGCTGGTGGCGAATGGCCCGAACATCAATCAAAGGCCCTATGCGGGCGCGCCATTTCCAATTCCCAGTCTGCCGAACGTCACTATCGCCCAGCGGCGGAGCGATCTGTTGTCGAGTTACAGCGCATTCCAGGCCTCTCTTGAGCGCAGGCTCAGGTCCGGGATCGCCGCTAACGTGAACTATACTTTTGCGAAGAACCTAACCAATGCACAGGTAATAGACGAAGGTCAGCCGATAAATAACTGCGTAGGTCCGTGCCATGTAGATAACGGGAACGGGCAGCCGGTAACCTACAACAGCTATTATCAATACGATTACGGGAATGCGGATATTGACACGCGCCACCGCCTCTCCCTCACCATGACTTACGAGTTGCCTTTCGGCGCCCACGCCAATGGGCTGATGGCAGGGGTGGAGAAGGGCTGGTCGGTAAACTCGATTTACTACTGGCAAACGGGCAACCCGATCACGATCCAGAATTCCAACGGCAACACGAGCGGCATCGGCCTCGGAAACGACCGGCCAAATATGGTGCGCTCTTCACAGCCAGGTTTCCACCAGAACATTCATCAGTGGTACGACGTGACCCGGTTCAAGTTACAGGGGGCAGGACTGCTGGGCAATGAGGCCCGTAACCAGATTTACGGACCGGGCACGCAGGCGCTGGGTTTCTCGGCCTTCAAGGCGTTCCCGATCCACGAGGCGACCGAGCTTCAGTTCCGCGCAGAGGCGTTCAATATGCTCAACACGCCGACCTTCAACAACCCCAACGCCACAGTTACGTCCTATAGCGCAAACGGAATCGGCGTGCCCGGAGTTAGCGCCGGACAGATCAGCAGCACAGCGCCCCTGGCGACTCCAAGGCAAATTCAGTTCGCGCTGAAATTGCTATTCTAAAAGATCACTACAACATGGACGTGCCCCATCCTAGGCACGGCGCTTTTCCGTGCATAGGGTGGGATACCGCGAATCTCTGCACTTTCGTCCCGTTGGCGGCATCTAGCTACCTACGTCTCTGCCGGACGAATCCGCTGCTCTGTATCAGGTATGGCCTTTAGGCCGTACGCTCCGGGGATGGCAACGACCCGGCTTTAGCCGCTGCGGCGATTTCTCTCAAGGACCAGAAAAAGTATCCTCCAGAGGCTGAAGCCCAGTATTTTTTGCGCCATTTGCAGCACAACTGGTCGGAATCGCCGGTGGAAGACTGATACAAACCATGGTTTCCCGAGATCTGTTGAGCTGTTTCATCTTTCTCTTAGGTTTCTTCGGTCTGCAGGAACGAAAATGCTTTAGGTACAGTAACAAATGGTCAGAGATCTACGATCCGGCCAGGGAGACATCCAACCCGCGCGCCGGAGTTTCTCCATTTACCACCGGAGGGCGCAATCCCAATTTGGCAAGGATCAGATAGACGACGAAACCCACGGCGAAGGAGTAGAGCCCCGAAGGATTATCGGCTTTGACCCATGCTGCCGGCAGTCCGGGAATATAGTCAGGAATGCCGACCAGAAAACCTATCGCCCATGCAATGCACCCGGCCCAATTGATCCCCAACCTCGGTCCGGACCAGCGCTTGCCGGCGAGAAGGTAATCCGCCGCCATGGCGCCGCAGATGGGAGCAAAGGATGCGCCCACTATGCTGAAGAAACCCACCAGATTGTTGGCCACTCCGGTGATGGCTAAAATGGCGCTTACAGTGACAGCGGCAAAGGTAGAAACCGTGCGGGAGACTTTGGGCAACATGGTGCTAAAGCTGTTCGCGGCGATGAACGATGAGAAGCAGGTAGGCACCAGCGAGGCAGCGGCAAAGAGGAAGAACATTACCGGAGCCAGGGTCCCCACGCCGGCGATCGCGGCGGAGTAGTCATAGCTGCGGGCGCCGGGGTCCCGGCCAAGATAGCCGGCCACCGAAAGGATCGGCAGGCCGCCGGCGATCAAAATACCAAGGACAATACCGAAGATTCCTCCCAGGACGATGTCCTTCCTGCTGCCGTTGTTCATTCCAAAATCCGCGCCCGCCGCTCCGGCTGTGGCGAAATATCCGATCACGATGGTGAGCACATTCAGAAACCCGGTCAATGAATCCTGATGCGGAACGTGGTAATGCGAGATGCCGCCTCTGTTTGCCCACAGGACGAAGAGGATCATAATCAGCGGAACCCAATTCAGAAATTTGGCAACCCGCCCGACGTGATGAATCCCCTTGACGGCGACCCACCCGAGACTATAGACCCATACCACCACAATAATGGTGAAGAGAGCTTTCGATGTCTGATTCAGGCCATTCATGATGAAAGTGGCAGCGACGGCGGCAATCACCGCTACCCAGCCTACCTGCAAAAACCCCATCAGCAGACCTGGAATAAAATATCCGCCCGTCGTTCCGAAGGTTGAGGCGCCCACCACATAAAGCGGACGGCCTGTCTGCATGCCAAGCATCGCGGGCACATAGTAGTAAAGAGCAAAACAAAGCAGCCCCGCCACCAGCAATCCCCATAAGCAAACTCCAGCGCCTGCAAAGCCGAGTGTCGGCCCGGCGAGCTTCAGGTAAAAGCCCACCCAAAGAAAAATTCCCGCATAGGTGGGGAAGGTGCTCTTGTACCAAGGCGTCCGGCCCGCTACAGGCACAGGAACCGAACGGCTCACATATTCGGGTAGCTTGCGCTGCATTGGACTCCTCCGATCGGTATTCAAAGATGACAAATGGGTAACGAAGTGATTATTAACCGCGCTGTAAAGGCCGCGGGAAAATCCAATAGATTCCAATGCGGGTGCGGAAGGGGCTTCCTCTCCGGTACAAATGCGGGAGATTCTACATGCCCCTTCATGCCCATTTAAGTTTGAATACGTCAATAGCCGTGCTGCCCATTACCTTGTCGTAAACCTGCTGCTCCAGATCGAGCGCCTTATATTTGGCCACTTCAACCGGAACATTGCTCGGCAGATCGGCGCCCATCATAACCCGGTCCGGGCCGATGGTCGAGATCATCCAGCGGATATCTTCCCCGATACACCAGGAAGTTTCGAGATAGAGGTTGCCGCAAACCGAAGCTGCAACCTGGGCCTCTGCCGAGAAAACCGCGAACCCGGCGTGCGCCAGAATTATCTTGAGGCCGGGATATTTTTGCGCCGCGGGGATACAGAGCGAGGGCAATGCAAAAGGAACACCAGGACCGGTGTGGACCATGGCGGGAATTCCCAGCTCATGCGCGGTGGCGAATACCCGGTCGCCATCCTCCGATAGAGGATTGACTCCGTGCCCTATTGTATGCAGTTTGAGTCCGACGAATTTCAAGTCCTTCACACAACGCTCCACCTCGCGCCGGTACGCATCGTGATCGCCGTGAGGACTGAGGCTGGCTAAGCCGAAAAACCGCCCCGGATGCTTGGCGCACATTTCAGCAATACGGTCATGTGTTTTTGAAGCCGCCGTAGCTCCGGGATAGGGTTGTACGATGGTGGCGTCGATCTTGCTTTCATCCATCCGGCGGAGCATATCTTCTTCTGTGCTAAGAAGGCCAAAGACACAGCATTCTCCTAAGTGGGCATGGGTATCAATTACCTTTGTCATAAACCATCCTTAGTAAAGTAAGTACCGGTTGCTATCGGGCGAGCCAACCTCCATCGACTGACAGGACGTGTCCATGGATATAGTTACTGGCCGCGGAGGCGAGAAAGACGGCTGCGCCGGCAATGTCTTGCGGCAGCCCCCATCGACCCGCGGGAATCCGCTCCATAACTTGCCTGGATCTGACGGGATCGTTACGTAACGCCTCTGTGTTATCCGTATCCATATATCCGGGAGCGATGGCGTTGACGTTGATATTCTTCGCCGCCCACTCGTTCGCCAGCGCCTTAGTCAGTTGACCAAGTCCGCCCTTTGCCGCCGCGTAGGCCGGCACCAGGATGCCGCCCTGAAAGGCCAATAGCGAAGCAATGTTGATGATCTTGCCGCTTCCCTGCTCGAGCATGTGGCGCCCCGCAGCCTGGCTCAGTTGAAAGACGCTGGTGAGATTTGTTTCAAGAACTTCCATCCAATCGCTGAGCGGCGTCTCGGCCGCGGGCGCGCGTTTGATTATACCGGCATTGTTTATCAGAATGTCGATGGAGCCCAGTCCGCGCACTGTTTGCTCGATCAGAGTTGGCGCGATCTCCGGATTGCGCAGATCCGCGGTCAATTCAATGTGCTTTGCTCCAGTGCCTGCGACCCGCTCGGCCACATCCTCTGGAACCCGGCGTGAGCCGTGCAGCGCTACATTCGCTCCCGCTTCGCCCAATGCGATCGCTATGGCCGCGCCCAAGCCTCGGGATGAGCCGGTAACAAGAGCGTTTTTCCCTTGCAACCGGAAGGACTCAAGAATATTCAAAAAATCACACTTCCCTCGCGCGCTCGGCGCCTATGTGGAACATAGCCAGTTAGTGCCGCGCCAGCCGGTACAGTTCCGACCCGGCGAGGAGATAGGCGCCAACTCCGTAGACATAACTCGATGTTGCACTATAGGCCCCAGGCGCCGCGCCCACCGGTTGGATGCATCCTAATCTTCCGTCTGCGTAGATATGCGACAGCAAGCCTGCCCAAGCCTTTTCTACAATGGGAAGGTATTTGCGGCGGTCGAGAATGCCATTATTAATTCCATAAGTCAATGCATAAGTGAAAAATGCGGAACCTGAGTTTTCCGGTAGCGGATATGCGTCCGGATCCAGCAGTCCCGGCCGCCATAAGCCATCGCTTCCCTGCAGTCCCGCGATTGCCGCCGCCATATCTCTAAACTGAGCGACATACTTACCGCGTGAAGGATAAGTCTCTGGCATATCGCTAAGGACACGCGCAAGTCCCGCCAATACCCAACCGTTGCCGCGCGACCAGTATATCGGTTTGCCATTCGATTCGTGTTTCCCGATATAGCCGGCGTCGCGATAAAACAGATGATCGTCCGTATTGTAGAGTTTTCCGGAGGTAATCCACCACTCCCTATCCAAAAATTCGAGATACGTCCGATGGCCATCGGCTTTGTATAGCTCACCCAGAACCGGCGGCGCCATGAAGAGAGCGTCGCACCACCACCATAGAAGCTTGTTGGGATCATCGACATGATGGGTGAGGTTATCCATGCGTTGACGGATAGGCGCGATCATCGCAGGATCATGATATTTGAGGTAAAGCTCTATATAGGTCTGACCGATAGCTTGATCGTCCGCATGTTCAGGACGGGGTCCTGGTTGCCAATCGAACTTTTTGCCCATGGCGAGCATCGCGTCCTGATAACGCGTCCCATGGACGTCAAGTGGCACCGCCATGAACCCTACGTAGAGGGCTGCGAACGTCCAATCCTGGTTGAAACGTGGTTCTGCGCGTTTAAGCTGCCAGTCCGCAACCAACCGCATGGCAGCGCGAATCTCGCGCTTACCGAGCTTGGGCGAAAGACTCGCCGGTTGCGTGACAGCCGCGTCCGAATCCCCCGCCGCTGCCGACTTCTGCGCGGCGGTCAGCGTCTGCGCAAGCGCAGATGAGGATGATGCCTGCAGTTCCGCCAGGCAGGCAAGAATAGCCGCACAGCAGCATACCGCCGGCCATAGTCTGCCCCGCAAGCCCTGAGCACCGGTAGCTCTATGCATGCGAAAACAACAATAAGGTTAGGGCAACCGCCTGTCAAGCTCGCTGCTCGTATTGCCGCGCTTCGAGCAGATTCTGCAATTCTACTGGAGCGCCTGTTTCACCTTTTCAAGCATTTGGTCTGCGCTGTAGGGCGGAGGAAAAACGTCGATCGATTGCAGAGTCTCCCGGTATCGAAGGCGGTCGTCGTCAAGAAAACCGCCAATCATGAGAACCCGCAGCCCATGACATTTCGTTCTCAGATAGAGGGCCGCATCATGTCCTGAGATGCCGGCTATGTATGGGCGGACTATCAACAGATCGGGCGTTGCCTGTTTCAACTTTGTTACCGCGGATCCAAGATCGCCCGCCGGCAAAACAACATATCCGGCAGATTCCAGTACGTCCCGAAGCGCCAAGCGAACCACCGGATCGGAGCTCAAGAGCAGAATTGTGGCTATTGCGGGCTGATTCATTTTCTCCCTTCGATACGAATAGGATTATCTCCTATTTGCAGGGGAGCTCTACTTTGAGTACTGTCAGCCCAGTGTCAAGCTATCCGCATCGGTCTGAAAATCGGTGAGCGTCTCAACCCCGCCCGGAGAAACGCCAGCCATGTCGCAATGGCGCATGCCGCCGTAGCTATCGAAATAGATTGCGGGTTCAACATTGAAAGCCGCTCCCGGCCGCAGCACATCCTGCGATTTGGGATGGAGGCGCGGAAGAGCATTGTGATTCGCAGCACTGAAACCGACGCCGTGTCCGGTGGCATGTTTGAAAGCAGCGCCGAAACCATGCGAGACCAGCACCTCGCGCGCGGCGTTATCCACGTCCGCGGCGCGTACCCCGGCCCCGATGGCACGGAATGCAGCAGAGCGCGCCATCAGAATGGCCTGCCGCATTGCCATCTGCTTTCTGTCGGGCTCTTGCAGAGTATAGGTGCGCGTAAGATCAGTCCAATATCCATCGACACAGGAATTGCAGTGAATCATCACCAGATCGCCGCGTTCCAGTTTTCGTCCGCGTGTCTGCGCATACGCCGCATAGGCTCGGGCCGAGTTAGGTCCGGACATACAGAAGAAGAATGCATAACTCCGGCCGCCCGGCGCTGGCGTCTGCCTTGCCGAGGCGCCGGCAAACGCTGACTCAAAAAGCGCGGCTACTTCCGTTTCATGCATCCCCGCGGCCATGCGCGGCGCGGCTGTCGTGAACGCCAGCTCGGCAATCCGGCAAGAGGTTCGGATCTTCTCCATCTCATAATCGGTCTTCACGCCCTCCATCTGATCGAACAAAGCATCCGCCGGCGTTATCTTCAGGCCGGAAAAAACGCTGCGCAGAGCGCCACGCAGTATGTCGCCATAGATGTGCAAAGCGAGATAGGCGGCGGGCTGCATGCTTGCGCCCATCTCCGCGCCGATGCGCGCGCGTTCCAGGCCAAGGCTGCGAATAGCCCCTTGGAGCGGGGCGACGATGGCCTCCTGAGAGCTGGTGATCGCGGCGAGCGAGCCGGGCTGAAAGGTAGTCCGTTCCGCCGGCGAACTCATCTCTGCCGCTTGCGCCTCATCTTCCGGCGTCAACAGATGTACCCGGCCATCGCTTGTAAAGATGGCAACCGTATTTCCCATAACCGGCCAATAGCCGCTCAGCAGCAACACGTGGGAGGGTAAGGAACAGATGAAAGCGTCGAGATTGGCTTCCCGCAGCAAGGAGACTATGCGTGAATGTCTCTCGTCATCGCGATGCGCATGGGCCATGGTACCTCCTCTGAGAAAGCACCCGAGCGGCCCTATCGAGAGCCTGCGCGCGATGGACGTGGAGGCGAGGGAATGCGGGGTACGCCATGCCCCCATGTATCGGGAGGAGCGAGGCTCCGGCGAATGGGCGGCGGCGTCATATCCCGGTTATCGCTATTAAAAATAGCGTCGCCCTGGGAGATCAGATAATCCGCCGTGCGGGCGGCCAGAGCTTGAATCGTCAGCCCCGGATTCGCCGATCCCTGCGTCGGCATAATGCTGCCGTCGCAGATAAAAAGATTCGCGATGTCGTGGGTCCGGCCAAATTTATCAACTACCGAGGTGTGAGGATTGGAACCCATACGCGCCGCGCCCACAAGATGAGCATAGCGCGCTTCCTGCACCACCTCCGTAGCCCCGGCGGCGCGCATAACTTCCATCACCTTTTCTTTACCGAAGGCGATCAGCTTCTTGTCATTGTCATGCAGATCAAAGGTCACCTTTGCAACCGGCAGACCGAATTGGTCTTTTTCCTCGGCGAGCTGCACGCGATTGTCCGGCCACGGCAGAATTTCCCCCAGCAATCCGAAAGACGACCAATGATTGTAATCCATCATGATACGCCGCAGGCCCCACCCCCAGGCCCCTTTGGCTGTCATCATTTGCTTGCCGAATGCTATGGGCAGCGGGGCTACGGTTTGGATGGCAAACCCGCGCGCAAAATCGCGCTTCGGATCGGTCTCGTAAAATTCCTCTGTCAAGGCATGCGCCGGAGGCGCCTTATACATGCGAATCAAATCGTCGAAGCGGCCTAAGATTACGTTGCCCGCCTGCGCCATCAGATACCGGCCCACGCAGTCGCTGGAATTGGCCAATCCGTTCTCGAATCCGGGGCAGGCGGAGTTCAACAGCAACCTTGGAGTCTCGATCGCATATCCGGAAACGATGACCGCTTTCGCCTTCTGAAAGTGCTCCCTCCCTTCGAGATCGAAATAGCTGATGCCGGTAACGCGTCCATTGTGGCCCATATGGATACGGCCGGCCATCGCGTTGTCGCGGATTTCGGCGCCGTGTTCCAGCGCATCCGGTACGTGGGTAATAAGCGTGCTGGCCTTTGCGCCAACTTTGCAGGCTTGGATGCAGAAACCCCGGTAGATACAGTGCGGCCGGTTCGCGCGGGAGGATGAAAGGATAGCGACCGGACCGCCTATGCTGACGCCGATGCCCAACTTAGCGCAGCCCGCGATCAGCGTGTCTCCCACTCCGCCCATGGGATGCGGCGCATATGGATATCCGTGCGGATCGCCCCACGGATACCAGGCGGGACCCGCGACCGGCATCTCCAGCTCTAACTGCTCGTAATAGGGTTTAAGCTCCTCATAACTCATCGGCCAATCGACGCCGACACCATCTTCGGAATGGATGCGAAAATCGGATGGATGCAGCCGCGGAGTGAATGCAGCCCAGTGTACCGAGCCTCCGCCAACTCCTTTGCCGCAGTTATTGGCGCCTAAAGCCAACGGATTTTGTCCGCCGGTAATTCGCAGGTCCTCCCAGTAGAGATTGCGTGATCCGGCTTCATCGCTCACCCAATCGCGTTCCGTATTCCAGAAAGGACCGGCTTCGATGCCCAGCACGCGAAAACCTGCGCGCGCCAAGCGTTGCAACAACACGCCGCCTGCCGCACCGACTCCGACGATGCAATAATCAACTTCTTCTTCGCCAAACCGGCGCATCGGCACGTTGACGCTTTGCATAGGCCCCAGCGCATGGCCATTGCTGTTGAGGGAACCGAATGCACCTCCAACCGGCTCTTTCAATGGGAGCCTCTCTGTCCGGGGTTTCCGCCATGCTCCAATTGGCCGCCGATCTGCTCGTGCACGTCCGAGATGGAGGATGCGGGCGCCTGCCATTCGTAGCGAGACTCATTCACTTCCCAGGGTTCCCTCGCGCCATGCTCGAGACGCATATAAGCGCGCGGATAAGCCGGGCCGCCGAAGCCAACCTCATCCCATGCCGCCGGATGCGAGTAATAAGCCTCGATGGCATCTGAAAGCATCAACATCCAGAACATATGGGTCGGCACTCTTGCCCAGATCTCTGCGGCCGCAATAGGTTTGCCGTCGTGAATGGACCTGAGAGTTTCGTCTTGCATAAGCGGTTCCAGCTCTAAGAATGGCCGCGCATACATAGCTTGGGCGAGCTGCTCGATACCTTGAATGCCGAGCTTGTATGCTTCTCCATCCGGCGGCATATTTTCGAAACGGTAGCCGTCAATACGGTTCTCATAGAGCCGGGCATCGACAAAGTTCAAAATCGGGATTCGATGCGCCTGATCGCGGTCCTCCTGCGGAATCAGATGATCGAATACCGCCTTCATAAACCGGGCTTCTTCCGGCGAGAAGAAACGAATGGGCGGAACTTTTTCCACGCGATCGAGCACTACCTTCCGCGTGGCATCATCCCAGAACGCCTGCTGTCCCAATGTGCTGAACCCAGGGTAATATCCGGGATGGGGCATGGGTTCAACCGGCCGGCCCGTCTTCGGATCGGTAGGCAATACGTTTGGGTCCACTGCAGCGCCGGTTTTATGGCTATCGCTCATCCGCCTATCTCTCTCTGCGCAGCAGGCTGGCGAGCAGGCCCAGCATGCCGCAGGCTCCGAACAACAACGGAGCAAATATCGGGGGGCCATAGACGATGTTATAGAGGAGATTCTTGCGGCCTCCGGGGCGGCGCAGAACACCGCGCGCATGATAATAAAATCCGATTCCTCCGTCGGCCGCCGCCAGCGCGGACACGGCGGGCAAGAGCGTATGGGCGACCTTGCGGCTCCGAATAGCCGCGATACTGGCGCCGATAAGTACCGGGGCAACGGCTACAGGAAACCATTGCACTTTGTAAGAGAAATTATTCTTGTAGTGGGAGTACCATGCCTCGAATCCGCTGAAGAACGTCGCAATAGCTGTGGCGGCTGCAAGGTGTTTCTGAAACCTGCCTTCGCGCAGATCCTGTTGCCAGCTAATCTCCTCCGGATCACCGGCACCAGGGAATGCGTGCCGCCATGCGTGTTCATGCGCGGCTTTAGGCAGCCAGCGTGGCGAGGTGTTCGAGTTATCGCCTTCATCCTCCCGCCGCAGATAGGAGGCGATCAGGCCAAGGTAAGCGGCAATTCCGAAAAGTAATGGCGCAAATATCGGCGGGCCCATCACGATATTGGTCAGGGGCAATCGCCAGCCGGCCGGCTTGCGCGCAACGCCGCGGATATGGAAATAAAATCCGACGAGGCCGTCGATGAACGTGATCGCGGCCACTGGCCGTAAAACCCAACGCGCCGCGCGGCTGTTTATAGACCCCAGCAGCCCGGCTCCGAACAGGACGCCGCTGAGAATCACCGGCGTGTACATTACACGCCTGCTGTAACTACCCCGATAATGCTCGTACGCAACTTCCAGCCCGGTTATCAGGCTTGAAACCCCGGCCAGCAGAGAGAGGCTGCGCTGAAATCTCCCTTCGCGCAAAAGTTCGTCGACGAGACTGATGTCCTGGACAAGCGCCGTGCCGAGGCCACCGTCCGATGGGGGCTCCTGTTCCCTCACAACTGCGGACGGCCAGTCATGCTTTACCGGAAACCGGTTCACCTGAAGCTCCCCGTCCTTCCGTCCGCCTGTATGTTCTTCAACGGCATGCTCTAGACGACCTCCCGGATCTTGTCTTTGAGCACGGTCTTGATGATGTCGTAGCCATGCTTTTCTCCGCCCGCGATCGCTTCGGCGAAGTGCAACGCCTGCTTTGAATTGATGTTGCCGGGCAGCGGCGGCTCGTTGGGATCAACCACAGCCTGCACAACAACCGGTCCATCATGAGCGAGTGCGCTCCGCAGTACATGCTCGGCATCCTTCGGATTATCCAAAGTATGGCCCTTGGCGCCGCATGCTTCGGCAAATTTGGCGAAATCGATGGGCTGCAAATCAACCCCAAATTCGGGATTTGCGTCCTCTACCATCTGCTCCCATTTAATTTGCCCGAGGACATTATTTTTGATGACGATTACCTTGACCGGCAGCTTGTACTTCACCAGCGTTGCAATCTCTCCCATCAACATCGTCAGGCCGCCGTCGCCTACGATGCATACCACTTGCCGTCCCGGATATGCAACTGCCGCGCCGATGCTGTAAGGCAGGCCGTTGGCCATGGTCGCCAGTGAGCCGGAGAGAGAAAACATCATATCGCCGCGCATCTCAATGTATCGCGCCGACCAGGTCGCAATGGTTCCGCTGTCGGAAGAAACGATTGCGTCATCGCTGAGCAGGCGGTTCAGCGTATGCGTGACGACCTGAGGCTTCATCGGCATATCCATGCTGGTGCCGCGCTTCTCCATCAGATCATTCCAGTCCTTCATGCGTTTCTGCGCCAACTCAAGAAAGCCGCGAGACTTCTTGCGCTCCAACAAGGGAAGGAGTTGTTGCAGCGTCGCCTGGCTGTCACCGACCAGACCCACGTCGGCTGGATGGCGGAGGCCGATACGAGCCGAATCGCGATCGATCTGAACGCATTTCGCCTGACCCGGCTTGGGCAGAAAGTCCATGTAGGGGAAACTGGTGCCAATCATGACCAGGGTGTCGCATTCGGCAAGCGCGTCCTGCGAGGGAGCGGTCCCCAACAATCCGATACCTCCTGTCGTATAAGGACTGCGATCGGGCAAGACGGCTTTACCCAGCAGCGGCTTGATAACCGGTCCGCCAACTGTTTCCGCCAGCCGTGTTACTTCTTCGCGAGCGCCCAATGCGCCACAACCGGCGAGGATCGCAACCTTTTTCCCTTTGTTGATAACCTCCGCGGCACGCTGCAGCAATTCGCTGGTCGGTTGGGGATAAGTGGGCACGTAGCGAAGCCCGCTGTGATTTTTTACGTTCATATCCGAACGTCTGCGCTCGGAGGTATCCCACTCCTGAATGTCTTTGGGGATTGTGATATGAGCGACACCGTGCTTGTCCATTGCGGTGCGGATCGCTTCGTCGACCACGTTGTTTACATGGCCCACGCCCATGATGCGCTGGTTGTAGACAGATACATCCATGTACAACTTATCCAGATCGACATCCTGCTGGTAATGGGTGCCGATGAGATCGTGAAATGTATGGCCTGTGATTGCCAGCACCGGATGGCCGTCGCACTTTGCATCGTAAAGGCCGTTCAGCAAGTGGATGCCGCCCGGGCCCGAAGTCGCAAGGCAAACGCCGAGGCGGCCGGTATATTTCGAATATCCGCAGGCTGCGAATGCGGCCGCTTCCTCGTGCCGCACCTGAATGAAGCGCAGCTCATTTTGATGCGTGCGAAGCGATTCGAAGATCCCATCGACGCCATCTCCGGGAAGACCAAAGATAGTGTCCACTCCCCAACCGATCAGCCGTTCAACGAGCACGTCGGCTATTTGCCTGGCCATAGATCTTCTCCATGATGTCGCTTTTTTCTGTTGGACGTTCGGGATGAAATGCTGGAGGTTCCCGCACCCTAATGATATTGTCAGCCCTGAAGATTACCTGTTTGGTAGGAAGCCCGAGCGTCGGAAAAGGATGTCCTTTTTTGGAAAGCGTCCGCGGGGCCATTTTCGCCAGTCAGTCATGAAGACAGGTCCGCGGAAAACCTAACTGCCGGGAACAGAATCTCTTTCAGCATGGATCGAATTCGCGACCCAAGCGTTCATGTGTACACCATTCCTACCGATGCGCCCGAAGCGGACGGCACGATCTCCTGGTCCAGCACAACGTTGGTCATCGTGCAACTCACGGCGGCCGGTAAATCGGGATTGGGATATACCTACGCGGACACGAGCACCGCGGTTCTGGCGCGGAAGCTGCTCAACGATGTGGTGGACGGATCGGATATTCACGCTCATGCCGCGCTCTGGCTTCGCCTGCGTCAACACGTGCGGAACCTGGGGGATCGAGGCGTGGCGGCGATGGCTATCTCGGCCATCGACAATGCAATGTGGGATCTGCGCGCGAAGCTACATGGAGTTGCACTGGTGCAACTGCTTGGAGCTGCCCGCGATGCGGTTCCCGTATATGGCAGCGGAGGATTTACCACCTACTCCGACGCACAGCTCGAAGCGCAGCTTGGCGGCTGGGCGAAGGAGGGCCTGAAATTTGTGAAGATGAAAATCGGCTCCGAGCCGCTGCGGGATCCGCATCGCGTTGAGGTCGCCCGCAAATCCATTGGCAACGAGACCGCTCTCTTCGTGGATGCTAATGGCGCCTATTCAGTCAAGGAAGCGCTGCGCCTGGCGCATAAATTCGCCGAACAAAACGTGTCCTGGCTCGAAGAGCCGGTTTCGTCCGACGATTTGAACGGACTTCGCTTTATTCGCGAGCACGCACCTCCAGGAATGGATATCGCGGCCGGCGAATACGGCTACACTTCTTCGTACTTCAACAACATGCTGGCCGCCGGCGCGGTGGACGTGTTGCAAGCCGACGCGACACGGGCGCATGGCATTACCGGATTTTTAGCGGCCGCGGCAATCAGCGCCGCTCATCAGCGGCGCCTTTCGTCCCACTGCGCCCCGAGCATACATCTGCATCCCTGTTGCGCGGTCAATGGCGTTTGTCACATGGAATATTTTCACGATCACGTGCGCATCGAAAAGATGCTGTTCGACGGTTTTCAGGAGCCCGTTGACGGAAAAATGGCTCCCGACTGGTCGAGGCCCGGGATAGGACTCGAGCTCAAACGCGCAGACGCCGAGAGATTCGCTGCTTAGATCTGTTCAGGAAGATCGGCCACTTAACCACAGATCTCTCCACTGCGCTGCACACCCAGCAAGCTTCTCTTGCGGGGAGCCCCGACTTCGTTCCAGTCCTAATGAACAAATCTACAGCGAGGGGAAGCGCACATTTTTATGCCGGGCAAAAAGCACTTAAGCGCTCCAGCGAAGTTCTAGGCTAGAGTCTGATCACATCCCAAAATCTTTTCAATCAGATAGCGGAGAATCTTCCCGGGAAAGCATCGGCCTCTCACTCGTTTTGCTTTCGAGCGCAGTGACGAGAACAAACCCTTCTAATGGCTGTGATCCATCCCTTTCAGCGGTATTAGCATCTCACGAGTAAGCTTTACCTAAAGCGACTCTAACGATGCAGGGGCGTCTATGCGTGTTGCCATCATTGCTTCTCCGTTTATTCCTGTCCCTCCGGTCCGTTACGGAGGAACAGAGTTGTTTGTCGCGAATCTCGCAGAGGCACTCGGGGCCAAGGGAGTGGATGTTGTCGTCTACGCAAACGGAGCGTCCACCGTCAAAGCTGAAACCCGCTGGCGATATTTGGAAGGCGAGTGGCCGCCGGCCAGCGAGTTGGGCAGTGTGACGAAAGAGCTGGACCACCTCTCGTGGTCGCTGCAGGATGCGGCTCGGGATTGCGATATCCTTCATGTCAATAGCGCCCCGGCAGTTACCTATTCACGGTTTGTTCAGCGCCCGATGGTCTGCACGCTGCATCATCCGCATGACGTCGCCCTCACCGATCTTTACCAGCGGAATCCTCACGTTTCCTACGCTGCCATTAGCCATGATCAGGCATCGCGGCACCCTACGCTGAACCCTCAAGTCATACATCATGGAATCAATTTGACCAAGTACCGGCTTGAAACAGAAAAGGAGGGCTACCTGAGCTTCCTGGGCCGGATCGCTCCAATCAAAGGCGTTCACGTCGCAATTGAAGTTGCCAGGAAGGCCGGGGTTCCTCTAAAAATCGCAGGCGAGATTCAGCCCATTTTTCGCGATTATTATGAAGCCAAGGTGAAGCCCCAGGTGGATGGCCGCTTTATCGAATATGTAGGCGAAGCCGATCTGCAAACGAAAAACAAGCTGCTGGGCGGCTCCATCGGCATGCTCTTTCCCATTCAATGGGCGGAGCCTTTTGGACTTGTTATGTTAGAGGCGATGGCCTGCGGAACGCCGGTCTTCGCTTTTTATGGAGGCGCAGTCCAGGAGGTAATCCGCCAAGGTGTTTCAGGCGCCGTTTGCGTCTCGCCGGCTCACATGGCAACTTGCGTGCAGGAGATGGCGTTCAGACCAGCCACCGTCCGGAAGTGGGTTGACCAAATGTTTTCAGCCGAGGTGATGGCGGCGAGTTATGTGAATCTCTACCGCAGATCTATAGGCCGCAGAATCGCGCAGAAGAATGTGCAAGAGAGAGCGGCAGAAGAGCTGATGGAAACAGATCAATTGGGCAGGCCGGCGGCTGGATCTCGTGAATCGGAAGCCGTGGCATGAGCTTGCCGGAGCAGGGCCAACATCAGGAGATCATATTACGGGACGCGCCGGCTCCTAAGGAGCCACGGCTTGCCTATCCGGGGTTGCATTTGGAGAATACCGAGATCCTTGCACTGATCCGCGGCAAAACGTTCCTCGCGGCGAACCAAACAGGCGACGTTATGCCGCCCGGCCATCCGCACGTTGGACTCTTTCGCGACGATACGCGTTACCTGAGCCGGCTGGAGCTGCGTATCAATGGACATTCCCCAATCGTGCTCTCTTCCAATACGGAAGGGTCGTATGTCACCCGGGTCGAGATGACGGTTAAGGGCGCCGTTCACGCTCAGGGTCTGGATTTCCCGGTAAATACGGTCTATGCCAGAAGAGAGCAAGTGCTGGAGGAGGAAACGCTCTATGACCTGCTCCGTTTACAGAGCTTCTATACGGAGCCTGTGCGGCTTAGAATCGACGCCACCTATGGCGCGGACTTCATGGATATCTTCCAGGTGCGAGGGATTGTCCGCGGAAAAAGCGGCCGATATTACGAGCCCGTCACAACCGGGAACCGGATCATTTTTATCTACCAGGGCCTGGATGACCTGGTTCGCAGCACAACTATCTCGTTCGATCCCCTCCCCACAACGATTTCCGGTGAGACCGCTTCGTGGGATATCGAACTCGCACCGTTTTGTACCACCCAGATTATCTGCACGGTAGTGCCGCAGCCGGATGGGAAAGATATGGCTAGTGCGGCGGAAGTAATCGAAATTAGCCCCGCACCTGCGGCCGGCGACAATCTTGATGCGACCCTGCGGAGACTTGAACACGAGTTGGAATCGTGGCAGCAGGAATGTACCCGCTTTCGCTCGGATAACGACATTTTCGACGCTATGCTGAGCACTGCGAGCCGGGACTTTCATGCCCTGCAAATAAGACACTCCGGCAGCAGAGCGATTGCCGCCGGTGTTCCCTGGTTTGCCACTCTCTTCGGACGCGATTCCCTGATCGCGTCTTACGAGACTTTGATTCTGAACCCGACCCTAGCCAGAGGAACCTTGCGGATACTTGCCGCCTGTCAGGGGCAGGTCCGGTCCGACGAACGGGACGAGGATCCGGGTAAAGTCTTGCACGAGCTTCGCTCGGGGGAGATGACGGCCACAGGAGAAGTTGCTTTCGGCCGGAACTATGGATCCGTGGATGCGACTCCTCTATTTGTCATTCTGCTCAGCGAATATTTCCGCTGGACCGGCGATATGGAGTTCCTGCGGGAGATGGAGCCGCATTTGAATGCGGCTATCGACTGGCTGCTTAACTACGGTGATTTGGATGGCGATGGACTTATCGAGTTCTGCAGAAGGAGCCCGAAGGGATTGTTCAATCAGGGATGGAAGGACTCCGGAGAGGCCAACTTGCACGCGGATGGCCGCATCGCCCAGCCGCCTATTGCGTTAGTGGAAGTACAAGGCTATACAACGGATGCCTATGCGCGAGCATCGGTTCTGTTTCGCGCCCTGGAGTCGGATCAAAAAGCTGCAGCGATGATACAGCGGTCGCATGAATTGAGAAGGCTGCTGGACCGTGCTTTCTGGATGCCGGAGAAGAACTATTATGCAATGGCGCTCGATCGGGACAAGCAGCAGTTAAAGGTTATGGCCTCCAATCCCGGTCACCTGCTGTTCGCAAATGCCATCGATGTAACTCGCGCAGCGCAAGTAGTGAAAGGGTTGATGGGTTCCGGCCTCAATGCCGGCTGGGGGATCCGGACGCTTTCCAAGGATGAGTTGACTTACAACCCGATGAGTTATCACCGGGGGTCCATCTGGCCGCATGACAACGCGTTGATCGCCTATGGCATGGCAACCTACGGGTTCTTTGAAGAGAGCTCGCAAATCTGCAGGTCCTTGTATGAGGCAGCCCTGCATTTCCGTGAACATCGCCTGCCTGAACTGTTCTGCGGGATCCAGGGAAGCCGCCGTGACGAGCCTGTCCACTATCCGGTTTCATGCAGCCCGCAGGCATGGGCCTCGGGAGCGATGTTCTTGATGCTGACCGCTCTGTTGGGCATTCAGGTGAATGCAGCCGGCAATGAGGTGAAGATCGTCAATCCCCACCTGCCCGAATTTCTCAATCAACTTGCGGTCGATGGGCTCCAAGTAGGCGCAAGCCGCGTCTGGCTTGAGTTCTTGCGCCAGGGACAAAGAACGTTCTGCAATGTGCGGCGGCGGGAAGGCGAAGAGATCTCAATCAGTGTGATCTATCGATAACTGCTGCTGCCGAGAAGAGTCCGCTTTCCGATGAGCAGGAGCCCAACGGAGCCATTCCATCAAATAATAGCTACAAGTACCTACTTCCGATACATCACGGTATCGGAAGAAATGCTCTCCTTCGACATAGACACTGAATGTGGACGAGTGCAATAGCTGCTTCACCCGCCATCAGCTAAGACGAAATAAATGGCAGGGGTAGAGCATCTTTTACGCGCTCAGCACCTATCTTACACAGTGTAGGCAGCATAACAGGTGCGATCCGCAACGCATATTGTGTAAAACTTCCCCTATAAGCGGATGCGACCTTGCTCTCGCAGCTAATCCGGCGGGCGACAGCACAAAATGTCGATCGCGGACGCACTGATAGTGCCGGCCGAAATAACCATTGGTCCGGAGTAGCTTACGGCCGGGCGCCTCATAACGAAGATAGGAGCAATACTATGGCAGCGCAATACACGGAATATCCGGCAGTTCTAATGAATCGAAAGTTCTCGTGGTCGGGAATCTTCTCGGGAACATTCCTTTTCCTTGCAATCGAAGCCACGTTCGGAGTACTAGGCGTGGCCATTTTCACCGAAGCTATCAACCCGCGTTCCGCCAACCCGATCGGCCCTGGAATCAGCATCGGCGCCGGGATATGGATGATCGTGCTTTCAATTATCGCCCTCTACTTTGCGGGCAAACTGGCAAGTACACAATCGGCTACGACCACCCGTAACTCGGGTATGTACGCCGGACTGGTCACCTTTGGGATGTGCATTTCGGCAGCGTTTCTAATTACGGGCTCAGCTCTTGGCAGCACATTCGGCCTTCATGCAAGCATAGCGAACGCGAGTGCGCTTACCGTGGCGGATTTCATAGTCGCTGGCGGTTATTGGCTATTTGCAGCATTGGTTCTAGGTATGATCGCAGCAGCTTCAGGCGGCATTCACGGATCGATGGCGGCAAACGTGCAAACGGTGCCGGAGCGGATCGGTGAAAGCAAGCGAGTCGCCTGATCGGCAGACTCGCAACTTCTCGCGTTGTTACCCGCCGCAGGCGATTGAATCGGCCCGAGCGAGTCAAGGGACCGGAGATCGGTTGGATTGAGGTTGTTTTCTTTAGGGGGGCCTTCCAACTCTCCGTTCCATCAGATTGATTCCCCCCAAAGGAACGCAGGATTCGATAGATGAGTGGCCTTTTTGTCTTGCCGACCCCTCCCAGCTCTCACTCCTTTCCCGCTCACTCATTCGCAGATGCTCAACAGTTAGCCCACGCGTTGCGGCGTTCCATCGAAGGCGAAGTTCGTTTCGATAGCGGTGGCCGCGCTATCTATGCAACGGATGCCTCGAATTACAGGCAAGTACCTATCGGGATCGTGCTCCCGAAATCCAAGGATGATGTGCTGGCCACGATTGCGGCATGCCGGGAGTATGGCGCTCCTGTTCTATCTCGCGGAGGCGGCACCAGTCTCGCCGGTCAATGCTGCAACGTGGCCGTGGTGCTCGATTTCTCGAAGTATATGAATCGCCTCATCGAATTGAACCCGCAGGAGAAGAATGCGCGTGTCGAGCCTGGCATCGTGCTCGACACATTGCGTCGCCGGGCGGAAGAGCATGGCCTTACCTTCGGTCCCGACCCCGCCACGCATAACCATTGCACACTGGGCGGCATGCTGGGGAACAACTCCTGCGGAACCCACGCGCAGATGGCGGGCAAGACTGAGGACAACACGCTTGAACTGGATATCGCGCTCTACGACGGCGCTCGTATGACGGTGGGTGAAACAACGGAAGATGAGTTGGATCGGATCATTAGCGAAGGGACCCGAAAAGCAGAAATCTACGCCAAGCTCAAATCCTTGCGTGACCGATACGGTACGCTCGTTCGCGAACGGTACCCCGATATTCCCCGCCGCGTCTCAGGGTACAACCTCCCGCAACTCCTTGCCGAAAACAACTTTAACGTTGCCAGGGCGCTGGTGGGAACTGAGAGCACGTGCGTCACCATTCTTGAAGCGAAGTTACGGCTGATGCACAATCCGAGCTGCCGCGCGGTTGCCGTACTTGGCTATCCGGACGTCTTCCAGGCCGCGGACCACGTTCCGGAGCTGCTGAAATTCAAACCTATCGCCTTGGAAGGCTTCGATCACGGACTGATACGCCACCTGAAGGAAAGGGCTGTCCACCAGGACGAAATCGGGATGCTGCCGGACGGTAGGGGTTGGCTGCTGATGGAGTTCGGGGCAGACACTCAAAAAGACGCCGATGAGCAGGCGCAGCATATGCTCCACGCGCTCGAGAGCGGTCACGGACCCGCGCGCGCGAAGCTCTATAGCAAAAAAGAGGATCAGAGCAAGCTTTGGGAGATGCGCGAATCAGCGCTGGGAGTCACAACTCTGGCGCCGGGCAAGCCCTTCGCGTGGTCGGGTTGGGAAGATGCTGCCGTTGCTCCAGATCAACTTGGCGGATATCTGCGGGAGTTTTGCAACCTCGTCGCCGATTTCGGTTACGATACCTCACTGTTCGGACATTTTGGACAAGGCTGCGTTCACTGCCGCATCAACTTCGATCTCGCAACCGTTGAGGGAATTCAGAGGTACCGGCATTTTATTGACAAAGCCGCCGATCTTGTTGTCAAGCACAACGGTTCGCTTTCCGGAGAACACGGCGATGGACAATCACGCGCCGCATTGCTCTCCAAAATGTTCGGCACTGAGCTGATCGAGGCGTTCCGGGAGTTCAAGCGCATTTGGGATCCAGACGGCAAAATGAACCCCGGCAAAATCGTTGACGCTAACCAGCCAGACGAGAATCTTCGGCTAGGCGCTGACTTTCATCCCCAGATTCCAACGACACATTTCAAGTATCCGGAGGATGAAGGCTCGCTGCTGCACGCAACTCTGCGTTGTGTTGGAGTAGGCAAGTGCCGCAAACAGGATGGCGGGACCATGTGCCCAAGCTACATGGCCACACACGAGGAGATGCACTCCACGCGAGGCCGCGCTCACATGCTGTTCGAGATGTTGCAAGGCGAGGTGATCGACCGCGGATGGAAAGACGATCACGTGAAAGAGGCGCTCGACCTTTGTCTCTCCTGCAAGGCTTGCAAAGGCGAGTGTCCGGTGAATGTGGACATGGCGACATACAAGGCAGAGTTTATGTCACATTATTATGAAGGGCGGTTGCGTCCAATTCACGCCTACGCGTATGGATTTATAGATCGTTGGGCGCGGCTTGCATCCATCGCTCCGGAAGCGGTCAACCTGGTGGCCCATGCGCCGGCCCTGGGATTTGTGGCAAAAGTTCTCGCGGGCATGCCTCAGCAGCGGCAGATTCCTCCATTTTCCCCATATACATTCAGCCATTGGTTTAAGAAACACAAAAGCGAACGATCGCGGGCAAGTTCAGAGGACAAGCCTCAGGTCGTCCTCTGGCCTGACACTTTCAACAATTACTTCCATCCGCAAACGGCTGAAGCGGCCACGCGCGTTCTTGAATCTGCAGGTTTCCAGGTGCTGGTCCCGCGCCAACACGTCTGCTGCGGGCGTCCTCTTTACGATTTCGGCTTTCTCAAGCAGGCGAAGCGCTATTTGAAACACAATCTGGAGGTAATTGGAGATTGCGTGAATGCCGGCCTGCCCGTCGTGGTGCTGGAACCTAGCTGCGCGAGCGTGTTCCGGGACGAGATGCGCGAATTGATACCTCACGACGAGACTGCGAAAAGGCTGAGCAAGCAAACCTTCCTGTTGAGCGAGTTCCTGGAACAATGCACGGACAATTATCAACCGGCCCAATGGGATGTTAAAGCTATCGTTCACGGGCACTGCCACCATAAGTCGCTGATGAAGATGGCCAGTGAAGAATCGTTGCTTAGGAAAATGGGAGCCAGCGTTACAACGCTAGATTCCGGATGTTGCGGCATGGCGGGACCGTTCGGTTTCGAGAAGGAGAAATACGAGGTATCCCAAACGCTTGCGGAACGCGTGCTGGTCCCAGCGGTCCGTTCCTCAGAGCCTCGCGACGTCATTGTGACCGACGGATTTAGCTGTCGCGAGGCGGTATCGCAGAACAGCAGCAGGAAGGCTCTTCATTTGGCCGAGGTCTTAGATCTTGCCCAGCGAGGCCTGGGGAATACCGATTTTCCGGAAAACACCACGCTCACAAGTGTCAAGAATGCATCCCGGCGTCAGCGATTCGCTGTACTGATGATCGCCATAAGCTTGACAGCTGCTTACATAGCTACGTCTCGCCTGTTCTTCAGAAACCATGCGTCATGAAGATCTGTAGAGCGTATAAGGAATAGTGGGTTCAACAATTAGATCCGTGGGACGAATCCTAGTTGTCATCGCCTTAGGCGGAACGATGGGGGCAACGGTCAACAGCCGGCATCCGTGTGCAGGCGCGGTGCAAGCCTCGACGGTCCAAGATTCTTCTGTTCGGGGACAGCTAACTGATGAGGAACTCTTTGCCAGATTGCATGAACATCGAGATTGGCAACAATCTCATCTCAGCCCGTTTTCTGCGGTCCGAATCTACTCGGTGAACAATAAAAAAGGCTTGGCTGTCGCACAAGAAGTCGTCACCATAAAATATCGTCCTCCGGGAACGAAAGTGTTCACAGTCGTTTCCGCGAAAGGATCACGGTTTGTCCGGGCTCATGTCTTCCAGAGGCTCATGGCGCGCGAAGCGGCGAGAACCGAAACTCGAAACGATTCGGATGGACTCATCACTTCTGAAAATTACAAATTTGAAATAACGCGGCAGGAGCACGTTGGCAGCTACAATTGCATTGTGGTTCATGCAGTGCCGAAACATAAACAACGCGACCTCTTCGAAGGAGAAATCTGGATTGATAGCGAGGACTTTGCAATCGTTAAGATCAAGGGACATCTCGTGAAGAGCCCGTCTTTTTGGATCAAGAGGGTGGAATTTGAACGTCAGTATGAGAAAACCGACGGATTCTTTGTTCTCCTAAGAGAAACTGCGACTGCGGATATTAGGATTTATGGAAGAAGGACGCTCACCATCGAATGCAAGGATTACAAGTTCGGCGGTTCCCCCGTCGCTGAACGAGCCCAGTAAAGGGATGCGATCAGTGCAACACTCGATCCAGCTCTCACCGGTGCCCAAGTTGGGACCACTCCGAGGATGTACAGGACTTCCATGAATCTAACATGACGCGATGACCGCGTTATACGCCTGATCAGGCAGTCCTTTGAGCTTGTATCGGGATGGGCCCCTCATCGGCCAATGTTGGTTATTGATTTGTGTTTGTCCTGACTGCGCGGCCGTATCCATTGTGCGGTTCGTTTCCGCTGAAGTGACGGTGGCTCGTCATGTGCGTGAGCTTGATCGTCAGGCTTTGGCATTGCCCCCTTGTATGGCGGAGTCCTGCAAATTTGCCAGAAGACATTCGGAGCGCGCCGCGTTGACCGGCGGTCGCTTTGTCGTTCTAGCGGACAGGCTCGCTGTGCAGCCAAAAATGTAATGGCATAATTCGCATACAACCTCGCTTTCGACTCCCATCATCGGATCAACTGAGTGGAGCAACGCGGGCTATTTTGCTTCCAACGATCCGCACTGTGCTGAGCTCAAACCTTCGATTGCGCGCTCCGCCTGAGATGGCATCCGCAGAGGGAGATACATGGCGTGGGCTTTTCTGCCATTAGTGCGGATGCCAAACCGCGTCTTCATCCAAAATCCGAGGACACCCTCGAAATCGGGATGGTGTTCAACGTCGAACCCGCGATTTATATCGACGGCTATTGAGGCATCCGTCATTGCGACATGGTGACGGTTACAGAAACGGGAGCGGAACTTCTGACGCCGTTTCAATGCCGAGTCGCCGAGCTGATTATCGACGGGTAGCCAAGGGAGATGGAATGGCGCATTTTCGTGGGAGCAGAAGCGCATTCGGAGCCCCAGGTGACGAGCCGCGCTGGACGCACGCCGACAAGGACGGAGTTGGCACTGCATATTCAACCGGAGGCCGCGTCTGGTTCACGATCTGGCGCGGCATCCTTACCGAGGTCTATTATCCGACCGTCGACCGCCCTCAATTGCGCGATCTGCAGTTTTTGTTTTCCGATGGAAACGGATTATTTTTGGAAGAAAAGCGGGATCTCGATTACCAGATCGAACGGATGTCGCCTTCTCAGGGATATCGAATCAGCAGACAAGATTCTGAGGGCCGCTTCTCTTTTACCAAAGAAGTCATCGTGGAACCCACGCGGCCCTGTGTTTTGCTGCACACAAAAATGGAAGGACACGGCGACTTTCTCCAAAATCTAAAAACCTATGTGCTGTGCGCTCCTCATTTAGAGGTAGCAGGAGAAGGCAACAATGCATTTGTGGTCGAGGTGTCAGGGCGGCAGTTGCTCGCTGCAGAGAAAGAGAACCGTTGGCTGGTAGTGGGCGCTTCCTGTAACTTCTCACGACTCTCCTGCGGCTACGTCGGACACAGCGACGGGTATACCGACTTGGCGAAAAGTCACAAGATGGATTTCGAATTCGATGAGGCCAAAAACGGCAACGTGGCGCTCACCGGCGAGCTTGATGTTTCGAAGGCTCGAGAGTTCACCATCGGTATCGCCTTCGGGGAAACTCTTTCCAGCGCCGTATCCGGCCTGTTCCAAAGCTTGGGTGTTGCTTACAAAGAGCATCGCCGTCTGTTCATTCATCAATGGGAGTCGGCGGACCATGACAGAAAGAACCTCGGAAAAACCGCCGGCGACAAGGGACGGCTTTTTGAGGCCAGTTATAACCTGCTGTTGACCCACGAAGACAAGCTTTATCAGGGCGCGTTCATCGCCTCGCTCGCGATTCCCTGGGGGGAAGCGCGCGGCGACAAAGAAGGAAAAGGCGGTTATCACCTGGTTTGGACGCGAGACATGGTGGAAACCGCAATGGGGCTCCTCGCGGCGGGCAATACGCATGCGCCCTTGCGCGCTCTGATCTACCTGGCCGCCCGGCAGGAAGAGGATGGTAGCTTTCCGCAGAATTTCTGGGTCAATGGCGATGCTTTCTGGAATGGGATGCAACTGGATGAAGTGGCCTTTCCCGTGCTGCTCGCCTGGCGCCTCCATCAGCTTCAGCTCCTGGGTCACTTCAATGCCCGCGTGATGGTGAACCGGGCTGTCGCTTTTCTGCTGCACAGCGGCCCGGTGACGGGCGAAGAACGATGGGAAGAAGGGAGCGGCTATTCGCCTTCTACATTGGCGGTTATCATCTCCGCTTTTATCTGTGCGGCCTCTTTCGCCCGGGCGGAACAGGACAACGACACAGCGGGTTTCCTGGAGAGTTATGCCGACTTCCTTAGATACCATCTCGTGGAGTGGACGGCGACAACCGAGGGATCGATTTTTACCGGGTCTCCTCGTTATTTTGTTCGCCTGAATCCAGCCAAACCCGGCGAAGTCGCGGCTCCAGGAGCCGTCGACCAAGCTGAACTCAAGTTGACCAGCCAAGCTCCAGACGCTCCCCAATCGTATCCAGCTCGCGACATCGTAGATGCGGGTTTTCTGCAACTCGTACGTTACGGAGTTCTTTCCCCCGACGATCCGTTGATCGTTGAGAGCCTGCGAGCCGTCGATGCGGCTCTCAAAACGGAGACCCCTTCCGGCCCCTGCTGGCATCGGTACAATCACGACGGCTATGGCCAACAACCGGGGGGCGGTCCTTATATGCAATGGGGCGAAGGCCGGGCTTGGCCACTCCTTACCGGCGAGCGGGGACACTATGAGCTCGCCGCCGGCCACGATTGCCGCCCCTTGCTGCACGCCATGGAAAAGTTCTCGACTAGCACCTGCCTGTTGCCGGAACAGATCTGGGATGAGGCGGACCTGCCGGAAATGCACCTACGTTGCGGAGGTCCGACAGGTTCGGCAAACCCCCTGTTGTGGGCGCATTCGGAATACCTGCGCCTGCTCCGCTCGTGTCATGACGGGAAGGTATTCGATCTGATTCCGGAAGTCGTTGCCCGATATCAAAATGGGAAGAAGGACGAGAAAGTGGAGTTCTGGCTGCCGAAGCACCCGATTCAACAGGCAAAGAGGGATCACACCCTTCGCATCTGTGCGCCTGAGCCATTCCGCCTTCGTTGGACTACGGATAATTGGAAGACGTGGCGCGACAACGAGTCACACCCAACCGGCATCGGCGGCGAATACTTCGATGTGGTCTCGGGCGAGTTTCAGTCAGAACTCGATTTCACGTTCTTTTGGCCGAACCGCGGACAGTGGGAGGGCCACAATCATCTGGTGCAAGCGCGGTAAGAATCGTTACTAATGGAAAACTCAAATCCAGAGAAACCGTTGTGGTTACCGCTTCCACCCTGAGCGGAACAGCCGGCGAGCAGAGGATAATCTGCGATTCTCCTGATTCCCGAAGTGATGAGCAACCTTAATCGCGTAGCTCAATTCATAGTTCACTATCTGTGCGGAGGGAGCCCTCACACACACTTCGTCTTCTCTCGGCTATCAAGTTCTCAAGCGTAGCAATTCTTAAGGCAACAATGCACGAATACTCTGTTTATGATCCGCACTCGCAGTACGCGTGGTCCATTTACCACCTGTCCGTTGGAGTGCTGATCGTAATGTTTTTGATTTTGCTGCTGATCGTGAGCCTGGTCAGTTTTTGCTGTTTGCATTATCGGGAGAGCCGCCATCCTAAGGCGCGGTTAAGCTTCGGCAGCAGAAAGATGGAACTGATCTACACCATCATTCCCCTGGCTATTGTGGGCACTATCACGTTTTTCACCTTCACCACGATGCAGGCCTCCGATCCTGCGGCTACTCGCCGCGATGATGTCGTGGTCGTGGGTCATCAATGGTGGTGGGAGGTCAGGTATCCGGGCACCGGAATTGTTACAGCCAACGAGGTCCACATACCGGTGCGCGACCCGATGCTGGTTGGACTGGAATCGGCGGACGTAATTCACGATTTTTGGGTGCCTGAACTCGCTAGAAAAATGGATATGACGCCTGGATACCACCGGAAAATCTGGATAGCGGCCGACCATTCTGGAAACTATTACGGAACCTGCGCGGAGTACTGCGGAAAAGAGCACGCATGGATGCGCATCCGGGTCATCGCTCAGACTCCGGCGGATTTCGCGGCGTGGGAGAGCGCGCAGGAACAGGTTCCCGCGACTCCCACCAGCGGAGATGCCGCCAAAGGCGCGCATTACTTTCAGCAAATGTCCTGCGCAAGCTGTCACGCCATCAGGGGCACGAACGCATCGGGAATGCTTGGTCCGAACTTGACTCACCTCGCATCGCGTGAAACGCTCGCGACCGGCCGGCTCGCAAATACCTCGCAAAATCTCTACAACTGGCTGAAGGACCCCGATCGGTACAAACCAGGAGTGCATATGCCTAACCTGGGCCTGACCGATGAACAGGCACACGACCTGGTTGCATATCTCGAGGGCCTGCGATGAGCGAGATTGCTGTCACTCCGGAGAAAATGGAGCGGCTGCACCAATTTGAGGAGAAGGCCGGGTTCCTCAAGTGGCTCGCCTCGGTCGATCACAAACAGATCGGCATCATGTATCTGCTGGGCGCACTGATGTTCTTCATATTCGGCGGAGTCGAGGCGCTCCTGATGCGCCTGCAGCTCGCCGTGCCCGGCAATCGCTTCCTTTCTCCTGAGACTTACGATCAGCTGTTCACTTTGCACGGCACAACGATGATTTTCTTCGTTGTGGTGCCAACGCTGATCGGCCTCGGCAGTTACCTGATCCCGCTCATGATCGGCGCGCGAGACATGGCGTTCCCGCGGCTCAACGCTTTGACCTTCTGGCTCTTTCTTTTTGGAGGACTGCTGCTTTATTTCAGTGTCCTGGTGGGCAATTCGCCGGATGCCGGATGGTTCGCCTATGCTCCGCTGAGCGAGAAGGCATACTCCTCGCTCCCTGGGCAGGATTATTGGGCAATGGGTCTGTTAGTAACCGGCATCGGAACCGTCGCTTCCGGAATCAATTTCATCGCCACCATCGCCACCCTGCGCGCGCCGGGCATGTCGCTGAAGCGTATTCCCGTGTTTTGTTGGATGTGGGCTGTCAATTCGTTTCTAATTGTTGGGGCGCTCCCCGCGCTCAATGCGTGCCTGGTGATGCTGTTGATCGACAGGCAACTCCACGCGCGGTTTTTCACCGCCACGGCCGGCGGTTCTCCGATCTTGTGGCAGCACTTTTTTTGGAATTTCGGTCACCCCGAAGTCTACATCATGGTTTTGCCGGCCTTCGGCATCATGTCGGAGACCGTGCCTGTCTTCTCGCGCAAGCCTCTGGCTGGCTATGCTTTCGTAGTGGCTTCGGGCGTGGCTATCGGCCTGCTGAGTTTCGGCGTATGGGCGCATCACATGTTCGCTGTCGGTATGGGGCACACCGCCGATCTCGCTTTTGCCGCCACCAGTGCGCTGATAGCGGTGCCCACTGGAGTGAAGATCTTCGCCTGGATCAGCACCATGTGGGGCGGGGCTATCCGCTTCACCACTTCAATGCTTTTCGCAATTGCCTTTCTCATTCAGTTCACCATCGGCGGTTTGAGTGGAGTGATCTTCGCAACAGTACCAATGGACTGGCAATTGACCGACACCTATTTCCTGGTGGCGCATATGCACTACGTCCTTTTTGGAGGCACGTTGTTCGGCGTCTTCTCCGGTCTTTACTACTGGTTTCCGAAGATGACCGGACGCATGCTCTCGGAACGTATCGGCAAGTGGCACTTCTGGCTCACGGTCATCGGGTTCAACGGAACATTCTTCGTGCAACACCTGCTGGGCGCTTGGGGTATGACGCGCCGCGTCTGGACCTACCCCAACCAGCCGCACTGGGCGATGCTAAACATGATTTCGACTGTAAGCGCATTTGTTCTTGGTTTTTCCGTCCTCGTCTTCCTTTGGAATGTCTATACCAGCCACAAGCATGGCAGGATCGCGGGCGACAACCCATGGGAAGCGTGGACGCTCGAATGGGCCACCAGCTCGCCTCCTCCTGACTATAACTTCGCCGAAGTCCCGCCGGTGAATGGACGCCGTCCGTTATGGGACCTGGCTCACCCGGAACTCGCGGACGCGCATCCACGGGAGACTGCATGACGGCGCCGGAGCTGTTCGGCAACAAAGTCCGGGTAGGCATCCTCCTCTTCATAGGTTCGGAAGCAGTCTTCTTCGTCTTTCTTATCACCGCCTATATCTACTACCACGGCTCAGTGATTGGCGGCCCTACTCCGCACAGCAGCCTTGACGTGCTGACCACCGGGTTCTACACCATCGTCCTGCTCTCCAGCAGCCTCACTGTCTACTTCGCCGAGCGCGCATTTCGCAATCGGGGGCATAGCTTTCGCATCTGGCTCGGTATAACGATCGCGTGCGGCCTGGTCTTTCTGTATGGAGAGATTTCCGAGTATCTCAAAATGCTCCATCACGATGTCTCGATTAGCCGCAATCTGTTTGGCAGCACGTACTTTACGCTTACCGGATTTCACGCGATACACGTGACAGTTGGATTGGTTCTGCTCTCAATCCTGCTGCTCCTATCGTTCAGCGGCCGGCTCAGGAAGAAGCAGGAAATTGCGGTGGAGAGTATTTCCTATTACTGGCACTTCGTGGATGTGGTTTGGGTTTTTGTTTTCTCAGTGGTTTATCTGTGGTCGACACGATGACAACGCGCTACCTGCTCTTGGCCGCCTGGGACTTCGATCCCTCGGTGGTCATCGGCTGCGTGCTCCTGGTTTGCGTTTACTTCTGGCGCATGCGGCTGCATGCAGTCTCCACCGCAAAGCGCGCATCTTACGTCTGCGGAGTCGGCTTTCTCTTTCTCGCTCTTGAATCCCCCATCGACACGCTGGGGGACCATTATCTCTTCAGCGCGCACATGCTGCAGCATCTTCTGCTCATCCTTATTGTTCCGCCGCTCCTGCTCTACGGCATTCCGCGATGGGAAGCAGAGCGATGGCTGAACGTCCCTAAGATCGCAGCGGCAGAAAAGATTCTGGGCCGTCCTTCGATCGCATGGTGGAGCTGCATCCTGGTGATGACCCTTTGGCATCTGCCATCGTTCTACAATGCCGCGCTGGCGAACGAAGGACTCCATGTGGTGCAGCATCTTTCTTTCCTGATCACGGGCACGATGTTCTGGTGGCCCATACTTTCTCCGATCCCGAGCAGACGTTTGGATACATTCCCGGCGATCTTCTATCTCTTTGGCGCGGCGGCGGAGAACACCCTGCTGGGCATCATTATCACCTTTATGCCGGTGGGCTACTATCCCGCCTATCTGCATCCCGTCGATGAGATAGGAGCGCTCGATCTCATCCGTAAAGGCTGGGGATTAACTGCAGCGATCGATCAACGGATTGGCGGGCTGCTGATGTGGATTCCGGGTTGTTCAGTCTATTTCGTGGGCATTCTGTTCGAACTGCTGTACTGGTTCTCGCAACCCGATCCGGCGCCGGCAATAGAAGCGCACATAACTGGAGTGGCCTGATATGACAGATCCGCAACGGCCAAACCGGGGATTTTTAGCTCTACTGCTGGATGCCGGCATTCTTGTTACAGGAATGGTGCGCGGCCTTCTGGGCAAGCCCGGAAGGCCTCCCGAAGACCGGCGGGGCGCCCCCTTGCAAAGCGTCGAAACTGAGAAGGATGTTCCCCAAGCACCTTCCTCGGGCGACCCCTGGGCCGACGCGGAACGGGAGATCGCTGCCAGAACGTTCCCGGAGCATTTCACCATTCGTCCGCACTGGAGTGAGCCTCAGCCGGCGTCGCTTCCGGCACTCACCTATGCGCCGGCCACAATGGCGCTGGGAATCGTGATCTTTGCCCTGGGACTGATCACGCGGTGGTACGTCGCGGTAGTGGGCGGAGCGATTTTTGCGAGGGCGATATGGATATGGGTAGGAGACTTAACCAATGAGCGATCCGATCGAGACATTGACGGGCTTTGAAAGCATGCGGCGGCAGTTTCTGGTGCTGCTTAGCCTGGGGGCGGGCAGCATGGCGGCGCTGTTCGCAGCCGTTCCTCTCGTTGGCTTTCTCTTCGGTCCCTTGCTGCGCAATTATCCGCCGGTGTGGAGAAATGTAGGCCCGCTCGAGCAGTTCAAAATCGGCGACACCGTTGAGGTGAGCTTTCAGGATTCCTCGCCTCTGAAGTGGGGCGGCGAAGCGGCTTACACAGCGGCATGGCTGAGGCGCGATAACCAGAGCAGCTTCACAGCCTATTCGGTGGTCTGCACACATCTGGGCTGCCCAGTGCGCTGGATATCCGATGCCGAGTTGTTCATGTGTCCCTGCCATGGCGGCGTTTACTACAAGAATGGCGATGTCGCCGCCGGACCACCGCCAGACCCACTGCAGCAGTATCCCGTGCGGATCGAGAACGGCGCGGTGCAGGTGCAGTGGAAGGTGCTCCCCCCAGCGCCGGCCGTCATGGGCGATTGCCGTTGCGGCCGGAACGGAGTGAAAGCGTGAGGACCGGAGCATGCTGAACAAGTTGATGAGCGCTTGGCGGGTGATCGACGACCGCACGGGCATCGTCAAGCTAATCAAGCCGCTCATGGAGCACAAAGCTCCACGAGAGAGCAAATGGGCCTATGTCTTCGGCTCGGCCATTCTGTTTTCTTTTCTGCTCCAGGTTGTAACCGGGGTCATCCTCGCCACCATGTATGTTCCCTCGGCGGAAAGCGCCTATCGCAGCCTGAAATATATTCAAGACCAGGCGCTGTTCGGACACATTGTGCGTGGCATGCATTACTTCGGCGCCTCCGCCATGATTCTTTTCATTGGCGTTCACATGTTGCGCGTTTTCATGTATGCGTCTTACAAATACCCGCGAGAGGCAAATTGGCTCTCAGGGGTAGTGCTGCTGATTTTCACGCTCGTCATGGGTTTCTCCGGCCAGCTACTGCGGTACGACCAGGACGCCGTCTGGTCCGCGAACATCGCCGTGCGTCAGGCGGATCGCGTCCCCTTCATAGGACATTACCTGGAATACCTGGTCTACTCGGGAGACACATTGAGCGGCGCCACACTGACCCGCTTCTACGACCTGCACGTGTTTCTGATCCCGGCCGGGATCTTTTTCTTTATCGGCCTGCATCTCTACCTGGTGATCCTGCACGGCATCTCTGCCCCTCCCAAGGTAGGCCAACCGGTCGATCCGGCGACAGAACGAGAAAAATACAAGCAACTGTTGAAGACCGACGGCGTGCCGTTCTGGCCGGACGCAGCCTGGCGCGATGCGCTCTTTGGCTCGCTGGTGATTGCGGCCGTGATCTCACTCGCCATTATCATTGGCGCGCCTCATCTCTCCGGGCCGCCCGACCCCAGGACGCTGATTGCCTATCCCAAGCCCGATTGGTATCTGCTGTGGTATTTCGCGGTGCTTGCGTTAAGCCCACATGCACTTGAAAGCTACATAATCATCGCCGCGCCGATTCTCATCTTCGGCTTCATGTTCCTGCTGCCGTTCTTTTTCAATAAGGGCGAGCGCAGCCCAAGGCGCCGTCCCTGGGCCATGGCTTGGATAGTGCTTCTGTCCTTAGGCGTGCTGACTCTTTGGTATCAAGGAAAGATTGTTCCCTGGCAGCCTCGATTCCTCGCCCAGCAGATTCCAGACAGCGTTTACGACTCCCGCGATCCGAGCGTCCATCGCGGCGCCATTCTGTTCCATGATAAGGGTTGCGAGTTCTGCCATCTGATCAAAGGTCACGGCGGTATCCGCGGCCCGGACCTGACCAATGTGGCGGACCGTCTGACTACTGCTCAGATGCAAATTCGCATCCTAACTGGAGGTAACAATATGCCCGCGTTTGCGGGTATCCTGCACCCGGACCAGCTCACCGACATCATCCATTTTCTAAATTCGATCAAGGCAGTATCGGGCCCAACCCTCAATCCCGCTGTGCGCCCGCAATCAAAGGCGAGAAATGGAGGTAGCTACTAATGATCCGGGAGAAAATAGGATTTTCGTCTGATTTCTATCTGGCGCGCATCCCAATACCGTGATCGCCTTTTTTCGTCCACTCTTGAGGTTTCTTCTTCATCTAGGCTATTTCGCGCCCTTCGCCATGGGCATATTCGATTCCTCTTTCTTGTTTTTGCCGTTCGGAAACGATCTCGTGATCATAGCGCTGGTGTCGCGGCATCATGGCGGAATGCCATTCTACGTTCTTTCCGCCGCCTGTGGGTCTACGGTAGGGGTCTTTCTTCTTGCGGTGGTGGCGCACAAGCTTGGTGAAGAGGGCATCCGCAAGGTCGCCGGCGCGAACCGGTTCAAGAAGATGCAGAACGCAGTCGGAAAGCGCGGGGGCTTGGGTATTGTCCTCTCCTCGCTTGCTCCTCCGCCGTTCCCGTTCACCATGGTTATCGCCACGGCGGCAGCTTTGGATTATCCGCGATTGCGCCTTCTTGGATTCAATTTCCTTGGACGCGCAATGAGATTCACCATACTGGGTTTTCTGGCTATTCAATTTGGGCACGAGGTGCTCAGGATTGAGAACTCGCCGATTTTTCGCTGGAGCATGGCGATTTTCGTCGCGCTTTGCCTGATCGGAAGCGGCTTTTCGATCTGGAGCTGGGTAATGCACACACGTTCAGGCAAGAAGCAGCCCGCCTGACTCGACTCTTCCAACAAAAGGAGAATTCATGAAAACGAATCAAGTGGTAATGGTCACCGGAGCCTCCGCGGGTCTAGGACGAGCGATTGCTCACGCTTTTGCTAAGAGAGGCGCTCACATCGGATTGATTGCCCGCAATCCGGAGTCCCTTGACGCCGCGCGCGAGGAGGTCGAGAGACTGGGGGGCAAAGCGCTCGTCCTGCCGTTGGATGTCAGCGATGCGAAAGCTGTCGACGAAGCGGCGTCGCAGTTGGAAAAAACATTCGGACCCATGGACGTATGGGTCAACGATGCCATGGTCTCCGTCTTCTCTCCGGTCAAAGAGATGAAGCCGGAGGAATACAAGCGCGTCACGGAGGTGACCTATCTCGGCTACGTCTATGGAACGCTGGCTGCCTTGCACCGCATGCTCCCCCGCGACCGCGGCACAATTATCCAGGTAGGGTCCGCGCTTTCCATGCGCAGCATTCCCCTCCAGTCGGCTTACTGTGCAGCCAAACATGCCATCGTAGGCTTTACAGACTCGCTCCGCTGCGAGCTGTACCACGATAAGAGCAACGTTCAACTCACGGTCGTGCAGATGCCTGCGATGAACACGGTGCAGTTCACCTGGGTGAAAAGCCGTCTACCGGACAAACCCCAACCGGTACCGCCTATTTATCAACCTGAAGTCGCTGCCGAGGTTGTTTTCCACGCCGCGCAGGCAGACCGCCCTCGCCGGGAATATTGGGTCGGTTCCTCGACTGTGGAAGCTATCGTAGGGCAGAAGGTGATCCCTGGGCTGCTCGACCGCTACCTGGGAAAGACCGGTTTCAAGGCGCAGCAACTGGATATTCCCGACAACCCGGATCGTCCGAACAATCTTTGGGAGTATGTGCCGGGAAAGCACCGGACTCACGGGCCCTTCGACGATCGCGCTCAATCGAGCAGCACGCAAGTATTTGTCGATTTGCATTGGAAGTGGTTTGCAGTGGGGACTATCGCGCTGGCGGCGGGAATCGCCGGTTTGCGGAAGCGTTGCCAATAAAGGGGGCGCCACATGGCTTTTAGGGAAGAAATAGAACAACAAGCCCGGCAGGATAGGGGCATTGCTCTCCTGTGCTGCGGTGCGGCATTGGGATCGCTTATACCCGTCGCCCTTTTTCAGATAAAGAAATTACAGAAGCTGCCCGATCCGCCGGGCTCGATCTTCGATTCCGAAAGAATCGTCACATCGAAAGATGCTTTTCCCCTTGGCATTCCCGACGGCCTTCTCGGACTGGGAAGCTATGGGACCACGCTCCTGCTGCTTTTTGCCGCTGGAACCTCCACCGGCCGGAGAAGTGCTTCCCTTACAACTTCGCTCAAAGGCAAGCTCATGCTGGATAGTTCCATGGCAGCCTGGAATACGGTAAAGCAAGTAAGGCGTTTCGGCCGCATTTGCTCCTGGTGTACCGGGACCGCGCTCGCAACCGGCGCCATGGCGTACTTCGGGTGGAAGTCGTGAATCGCAAAACTAAGACCGGTATTGTTGGGACTGTCCAATTCCCCGCTTCCTTGATCCAACTTCGGCCGCGCCGGGAAACCTATCAAGTCAGCCAGGGCCGGGTTGTGCTGGTCACCGGAGCGGATGGATTTGTGTCGGCGGAAAATCCGCATCAGGGTCTCTGGGTATACCAGACCCGGATGCTTTCGCAATATCGGTGGCTGATAGGAAAGAAAGCGCCGCGGTTAAGCGCCTGTTCAAACATTGAGCAGCACAGTTGGATGGGCTACTACATACAAGCTCCATCCGATTGCAAGCAGACTGCCACAGAAGAGTGCGACCCGCTGCAGGAAACTGTTGAGCTGCGCTTGTCGCGCTCGATCGGAGGTGGGATGCACGAGGAGGTGGAAATAACAAACCACACTCAGATCGAAACTGCCCTCGACCTCGAGCTTGAAATGGGATGCGACTTTGGAGATCCCGGCGCAAGCAAGCGTGGGGAGAGAGGACACTTGGCGCGCCAATGGAATCGTGCCGAAGATAAGACTTGGCAGCTTGAATTCGACTACGAGGCCGAGCACAGATACGATCATCAAGGTGATCGGGGCCTGGCGCGGATTCACCGCGGAATCCGGATTAGGCTGGAACACTCAGATTCTGAGCCTACCTACACAGGACAGTCCGTTTCTTTCGCGGTCAAGCTCGCGCCCCATGGTAAATGGCATGCGTGCATCGACTGCATACCTCAGGTCGATGGGCATTCGCTGCCGCTCCAGTACAGATGCAGCAATCTCAAAGAGAAAAACTCCGCGTGGGACCGGGCGCGAGATGGATTCCTGCGCGGATCCACCCGCTTTGCTTTCCCCGAAGAGAAGACTCTGACTCCACTCGTGCTCGATGTTGTGGAGCGTTCCCAAGGCGATCTCGCGGCGCTCCGTCTTTACGACCTGGATCGGGGAAGAGACTGGATTATGGCTGCCGGCATCCCCACTTATCTCGCTCTCTTTGGCCGCGATTCGTTGATCACCGCATGGCAGAGCTCGATACTGGGAACGGAGATATCGCAAGGCGCGCTTACCACTCTGCCCCGTTACCAGGCTACAGAGATAAACAACTGGCGCGATGCGGAGCCCGGTCGAATGGTGCACGAAGTCCACACTAATCCCACTGCGGAGCTTAATTACTCTCCTCACGGGCTTTACTATGGCGGAGTTACTTCTTCTCTGTTCTACCCGATGGTTGCTGCCAATCTCTGGCACTGGACAGGGGATGAAAACGCGCTGCGGCCATTCATAGAACCCTCTCTCAAAGCCATCGCCTGGGCGGATAAGGTAAGCCTGGATGTCGATGGCTTCTATAAGTATCGAACCCGCTCTGAGCAGGGCGAGACTAACCAGGGCTGGAAAGATTCTGGCGACGCAATCGTTCATGCGGACGGATCCCAGGCCGAAGATCCAATCGGTACCTGCGAAATGCAGGCTTTTATGTATGCTTCAAAATTGCATTTCTCTGCCATGCTGTGGTGGCTGGGAAGGGAAAAACTGAGCGCCCGGTTGTATGACGAATCCCAGCGGCTCAAGAAGAAGTTCAACCGGACCTTTTGGATGGAAGAAGAAGGCTATCTCGCGATGGGCATCGATTCCAAGAGACGGCTGATCCGGTCGATCGCATCCGACCCCGGGCAATGCCTTACCCACGGAATCGTTGATGAGAGCTTCGCTGCCCGTCTAATTCCACGCATGATGGCGAAGGATATGTTTTCCGGCTGGGGGGTCCGCACGCTTTCAGCAAGCCATCCCGCCTACAATCCTTTTGCATATCATCGAGGCACGGTGTGGCCGGTGATGAATGCCATGTTTACGTTAGGTTTTGCGCGCTATGGCTTTCACCGGGAAATGCATGCGCTGGCCAAGGCAATTTTTGAGAGTGCTTCTTTATTCGAGCACAACCGTCTCCCCGAGGTCTTTGCCGGCCATCCGCGGGATGCGGAACACGCATTTCCCGGCATGTATATCAAGACGGATTGGCCGCAAGCATGGTCCGCCTCAGCTCCATTCCAAATCCTCCAATCCATGCTGGGGCTGGTTCCCTTCGCTCCATTGGAAATGCTCTTGCTTAATCCTGTGCTTCCGGATTGGTTACCCGTTCTTCGCGTCAGCCGATTGAGGATAGGCAAAGCAGTAGTCACTCTGGAGTTCCGCCGCGGAAACGACGGCCAGACCGATTATCATGTTGTCGAGCAAGAGGGCGCTCTACATGTTTTGCGGCACGGCGATCCCTGGTCGCTCATCTCCGGTTCGGGTAGAAGCGCAAAGGATGCTATGACGGCATTGCTCGCCCAAGAGAAAAACAGCGGTAAAAAATAGCGAGCGCGAGAAGCGGGAGATTCCAACCGGCCCGCCAAGCGATCTGTTGTCTTGGCACGACGAATAGGATGGGCGCGCACCGAATCACTTGACAATTGCGCATGAAGAGATGAGAGTTTCTTCTTGCACCCCACCATCCTTCAGGAGATGGCATTGGCTAAAGGGATTCTCGCAGTTGTGCTGTTCATTCCACTGGCAGTATCCGCTGCTCCGCTCGCTCCGCAAAACACGCCATCATCGAACCCCGCGGCGCCGCTCGCTCAACGTATCGTGCACACCGATCCGGCGCTCAATACCCATCATCCTGCCGTGCACAACGGCCCCGGCGCGATGGATTACCGGTTGATGCTGGGCGCGGATGCGCTGGATACCAACCTGATTTTCTTTCACCGCGGCATCATCCAGCCCAAGAGCGGCATCGGAGAGCATTTTCACAACCGGTGCGAAGAGATGTTCGTGATCCTCGACGGCGAAGCGCAGTTTACCATCGATGGACGCACTTCCCTGCTCCAAGCGCCGGCAGGCGCGCCGGACCGCTTGGGCCATGCCCATGCGATTTATAATCCGACAGACAAGCCCCTGCAGTGGATCAACATTAATGTCGGTCTGACCAAGACCTATGACGCCTTCAATCTGGATGATCCGCGAGTAGGCGTTCCCCTCGATCCCATTCCCCAATTCATCACCATGCATCTGGATCGAACGCTGTTGAAACCGGCGGAAAATCTGAACGGAGGCTCGGGCCCGGTCCAATACCGGCGGGCTCTCGGACCGAGCGTCTTTTTCACAACATGGTCCTACGTCGATCATCTGCTCATTCCGCCCGGCAGCTCGGTCGGCCCGGACACCAAGCCCGATATGAGCGAGGTCTACTATGTAATGGCCGGTAACGGCACGGCCACCATCGGTGCGGAGACTGCCGCAATTCGTACCGGAGACGTTATCCCGGTACGGCTGAACGAACGCAAATCCTTCGCCAATTCTGGCAGCGGGCCTCTGGAATTCATGATTATCGGCATTGCGCGCGATATGGCCGCGAAGGACGCGTTGATGGCCGCGCCACCCGAAGGCACAAGACGGTAAGTCGCTTCAAGCCGGCAGAACATTGCAATCACTCTTTTAAGGAGCGGGAATGGATAGGCGTTCATTTATGAAATATGCGGGACCGTCGGGCACGGAAGGAGCCGGCTCTACTGGGTCAAGCGGCAGCGGCAAGAAAGGTCCAATCGTGCTTCACTGCGATCTCGCGGTCGATCCGGCGCGCGAGCAGGAGATGCTCGACCATTTCCATAACACTTTCAAGCCGGCCGCGGAGAAGTTCGCCAACGGCTACATTGATGTAAAGATTCTCAAGCTGCGGACTGTCCTGCAGGGAGGGCCCCTGGCAAGCGGCTTTAATTATCGCTTTCAGCTTACCTATCAGAGCGAAGAACAGCGCCAGGTGTGGGTTGCCTCTGACGTACACAGCCGGGTCTGGCCGCTTATCGAGAACACGCTCACCGATAAGAATTTTCTCGTCTTGCTAAGCGATAGCGTTTAAGCAAGCTGGGGTTTCGTCGATTACATATCGAAGCCAAGCTGGAGCTTGGCCGCATCCGACATTCGCCCGGGATGCCATGGCGGATCGAAAACGACATCCACCTGGACCTCCCTTATCCCAGGCAGCCGGGAGAGCCTGCCTTCCACGTCGGCCTTAATCACGTTGCTCATGCCGCAACCGGGAGCTGTCATGGACATGGTGACATAAACTTGATTCCAGCCTTCCTCCAGCGGGGTAATGGTGCACGAGTAGACCAGGCCGAGATCGACGATATTGACCGGTATCTCCGGATCGTACACGCCTTTCAACTGATCCCAAACCATCTGCTCGTTAAAAGTTCCTTCGTGAACTGAAGGCGGTTGCGCCGCCTCTTCGTGGATTCCTAAAGCATCGGCATTCGCGGCATCGATACGGTACAAGTGCCCGCGATCCGCGCCGACCGTGTAACCCCCGCCTAAATGCTGCATAATCCTCACTACGGCGCCCGCGGGAAGAGTGCCGGGGATCCCGCTGGGGATCTCAATCACTTCACAAGCCCGAGTTAATGTGATTGGTTCATGAACAAGCATGTCGAACCTCCGCGTCTTATGGCCTCCGTTTTCTCAACGTCGCCCCTATGTCAATAACGGTTGCAAAAACATAAATCGGCCGGGCGCGGCAAATTTTTTGCTACGCTGCCTATGCCTAAATTTTAATGGACTTCCGGATTATTTCCATGTAAGAATTGCCGCGCTATTTCCAGCTCACAAACATACACGATTGGCTCCCTCGCTTGCTTTTAGCGGCGTGGCTCAACCGGTCTGTGGGCTCCCAGGAGGAGAGGCTATGAGAATACGCTCACTCGGTCTGGTTTTTGCATCGCTATCTTGCGCCGTTCTTGCGGGTTGCAGCGGGGGTGGTACCCCCACACCGCCTGTCACACCGCCGAGCATCACGACGACATCGCCGCTCACACAGGGGACCACGGGCACGGCTTACAGCACAACTCTCTCGGTTACAGGAGGAACGGCGCCCTATACCTGGACGCTCACCAGCGGCAATCTTCCGGCGGGACTGACATTGAGCGCAGCCGGCGTCATCTCTGGGACCCCAACCGCGGCGGGTACAACTAACTTTACGGTTCAGGTTGCCGATGCGGAATCCACCCCCAAAACGGCCACGGCGCCGCTGACGCTGGCGATCAGTGGAGGAGCTGTCATAACTGTTACAACTCCGCCTCCGAACGGGATTGTCGGCGTCGCTTACAGTTTCCAGCTAGCGGCCACTGGCGGTATCCCTCCATATACATGGTCCAGTTCCGGAACATTACCCCCAGGCTTGACTCTCAGCTCCGCCGGTTTGCTCTCTGGAACGCCGACGGCTGCGGGAACCTTTAGTCCGGCAATCAAGGCAACGGACAGCACGAACAACAATTCTGGTTCGTTAACGGTTCCAATCACCATCAGCGCCGCAACCGGCTCTCTGCCGAACGGCTTCTACTCGTTCGTCTTCAGCGGCACAAACGCGCAGAATGCTCCGGTTGCTATCAATGGTTACTTCGGACTGGCGAACGGGCAGGAAGGCTTCGGCTACTACGACGAGAACACCGCCGGCTCTGCGCCTTTATTGAACCAGGCAATCGTTGGGGGCTCCGCTATAGCAACTTCCAATGGGTTGGGCACGCTCCAGCTTATGCTCACCAGCACAAACACCATAACCTTTTCCTATGCGAGCCCCACTTCCATCGGTACCTCCGGGAATGACAGCGATATCCGCATCATAGAATTTGACGACACAACCGGGAAGGCTATGCGCGGCTCCGGAGTATTGAAGTTTCAAAGCGGCCCCGGAGATATTTCCGCGATCCAGGGAAGTTATGCCTTCCGCTTGAGCGGTCTTGATTCTTCCGGGAACCCGGATGCCATCGCCGGCTCCTTCGTTTTTGACGGCAAGGGCAATATCACCTCCGGCAAAGCCGACATGAACGACAATGGAAAAGTCACTAACATCGGCGCCGTTACGGGTTCTTACACGATAACCGCCTCGGCTCCTGGTCGAGGAACGATCAATCTCAATCTCAATGGCAATAGCTACAACTACACATTCGACCAGGTATCCCCTGGCGAACTGCTGGCGATTTCGGCGGATCAGACATCCAGCACCATTCCGCTGGTCAGCGGCTCTATCCTGCAACAGACGGGAGCGCCCTTCAGCAACGCCTCCTTAAAGGGCGTTTCTGCGTTGGAATTGAACGGGCTTGCTTCCGTGAGCGGAAGCACGACACCCGACCTCACCCTCGGGCTGGCCACAACGGACGGCAACGGTAACGTCAGTGTCAGTTACGACGAGTTCAAAAGCCTGCTGCTGCCGTCGCAGAGTTTTACTGGAACATATTCGGTCGATCCAGTGACCGGGCGTGTCGCCTTCACTTCAGCCGGTACTCCTTCAATCCTCTACCTGGTCAGCACCAACGAGGCATTTGTACTCGGCGGAGATGCCTCGGCCAGCTCCGGACTGCTGGAGCCGCAGTCGGGATCGCCATTTGCGAATGCTACTTTCAAAGGAAGCTATTTGGGCGGAAGCTTCGCCCTTGCCAGCCCGGCCGTAACTAACGAGGTGGGCCAGGCGGTAGCGGATGGAGCGGGCAACCTTGTGGTCACTTCCAACAGCAGCGGTCCCAAGGGCTTGGTGACAAAAGGCGTCTTGAACGGCACATATGTTGTGGACAGCCACGGCAGAGCGGTCGTTACCGCCTCGGATGGTTTGCCAAGAATCTTCTATCTGGTTTCACCCACGAAGGTCGCCTTCCTCTCCGGCGCGGACGGTTATATCGGCAGCTTCGAGCAATAGCTGCAAAGGGTCTATCAGGACTTAGGGTGATCCATCCTACGCACGGCGCTTTTCCGTGCGTAGGGTGGATCACCGCGAATCTCCGGCATCTTCATCCTCAATAGTGCGCGAGGGCGCATACCGTCGATATAGACTTTTCCTTTTTCCTATCATCCTTCTTAGTCGTCCGCGTCTTTTTTCCCTTTCCCTTCCGCCGGGGGATGCGCCAGCATAGGGGGCAGCGGCTTGCTTCCCATGGCGTCGCGCCAGAGAATCACATTCAATATCCTGGGATCGGCACGATCCTCGTGTTTGAAATCCATCCGGCTCGATTCGCGCGCGCCCGGCGCCGTAGGAAGATTCGCTCTATAAATTAGTCCATTGTCGCGATTGCGATAATCCGCTTGATAGGACGGCTGGTCGCCCGCGCCGGTGAATAAGGAAGCGATTGCAGGCGCGAAGGCGTCATTGTTGTTCATTGGGGGCAATCCCAGCAACTCTTCCATCGTCCTGACCACGCTGACGGTGGTATAGAAGGTGCTGTCCACCATCGGCTCGGGCCGCCGTGGCGAATACTTGCTCACTACCAGTGCGAGGCTGCGGTGCGCATCCACGTGGTCGGGCCCATTTTGAGCGTCGTCTTCCAAGATAAAGAAGGCCGTGTCATCCCAATACGGGCTGTGGGAGATTGCCTCAACCGCGCGTCCCACGGCAAGATCGTTATCCGCTACGGAAGCCCTGGGCGTCGGCATACCTGGCCTTGTTCCAGCGGTATGGTCGTTGGGTAACCGCAATTGGATGAATTGCGGCATGGTGTCTTTTCCATTCTTACGATCTTTGACCCAGAGCCGGAAGTGCGTCAGAAATTCCTCCACCCGCAACTGATCGGGAAAACTAAGGTTGAAGTCCGGATATTGCGGATCGAAGTGCCCGACTAGCTCCGGTTTGGTTGCGATATTTTTGTAGATAAGGGGAATGGGCCAGGGATAGGGACTGACGCCCCCGCCATAGTTAGCTGGAATGAGATCTCCCTTGTGAATTGCTCCACGTTGAGCGCAAAGACCAGGCGCCGGCTCCGGAGTGCCAAGCGTAGGGGACTTTTGCGCCTGATGCGCAAGAGGTTTCTGTTGCTTAGGAGCCGTTCCGGAGTCGCCGCAGAACTTAGTCGAGATGAACTCACCGAAGTGGTACAGGCTCTTATTGTGACGCGCCAGATTAGTCCATAGGTATCCGCTCTCCGGCTCGTCGACATCCGGAATCCCTTCGTGGATAGGGTATCCGCTCTCGACCACTCCCTCGTAATCGTAAGGCCGCTCGCGTCCGCGATAGCTCTGCTGCCAGGTCTTTTCGTTATAGTCGCTGGAGATGGCCGCATTGGACCAGACATGCCCATCGCCTGAGACTTCTCCCGAATCGTAGAAGTTATCCAGAACTCCGAACTGCCTGGCCAGCTTGTGTTCATTGGGCGTAATCGCCTCTCCATACATCGTCAAGCTGGGATCCGCGTTGCCCACTCCCAGGTCGCCGAAGACCTGATCGTAGCTGCGATTCTCCTTGATAATGTAGATTACGTGCTTGATCGGAGCCGCCCCCTGTCTGAACACAATCCTGGCCTGCGCGGCCTTCATCCTATTGGTTTCAATCACTGTATCGGTTAACTGTCTCAGCTGGAGCTGCGCTTGGCCGAGGTCAATCGCCGCAATCGATCCGTAAAGCAGGGTTGGAATGTAGGTAAAGCTACCGCGACGCGCGCTCTGCCCCGGAACGAATTTCTGCGGCATGTTGTTCAGGTCCGGTTCCCTGCCCTTTGCCGGTAGCAACGTAGAGTTTATTGCCTTCCACGGTAAGCGCCGTCGGATACCACTCGGTCGGAAGGAAGCCGATTGCGTGCCTTGCCGCCCCGTGGGAGCTTTGGGTATTGAAAACAGCCACGGCGTTCGATCCGGTGTTCGCGGCATACAAACGGGAGCCGTCGGCCGAGACTGCGACGGCATCCGGCATGGCGCCGAAATAACTTTGACCGGGAAGGCGTGCGTCATAGATTGACGAAAGGCTCATTCTATTGCCCGAAACCCGTAGAGCGGCGACGGCGTCGCGGTTGGCCAGCGCCACATAGAGCGTCGTTCGATCCGGACTCCAGGCGAACGCCGCCGGATGCGAGCTCGGCGAGGTCTTCTGTCGCGGCGGCAGCAATTGAATCGTCTGCAAGACGGCGCCGCTTTTTAAATCCAGCTCCGCCACTGCGGAGCCGTTCCACAACGCGACAAATGCATGGCCGGCAGCTTTACCGACGGTGACCGCCACCGGATAGGTTGAGGGAACCATGTTCCCTTGGGAGAGATCGAAGCGATGGAGGACTTTTCCTGTGGCCGCGTCGATTTGCAGAACATCATCGGAGAAGTTGTCCGCCACCAGCAGTTCATCGTTGCCCGACGGACCGCGGCGCACGGCAATCCCGGCGGGAGCTGGAATCGCAACACCCGGCGGCTGTGGAGCCCCGATCCGGTTCTGCATTTTTCCGGCGGCCAGCCGTTGTAAGGGGACCGGCAGCAGCCGCTCCGGCGTTAGCTTCCCTTGACTGAAGGAATAGACCGCGACGGCATTTCCTGTATGGCCGTCTTGGTTGCCTTCAGGCGCCGTCAGTGAGTCGAAAACGGCATAGAGGTGTGCGCCGTCCCCGCTGAAGGCTAAACCGGAGTAGAGCGTTTGCGGCAATCCCGGCGCTGTCCTGGGTTCGGGAAAATCCGTGACCTTTCCGGTGGTGGTATCCAGTACCGCAATGGATTGCTGGTATTTGGATTCGGAGGTGCCAAAGCCTGCGTTCACCGTCGCCAGATAGCGCCCGTCCGGCGAGACCGCAATCGTCATGGGAAGGCTATTAAGCCGTTGCGGGGATCCGGGCGCCGGCTCGATCAGTTCTTTGCTGGTCGGCAGGTTGATTGAAGCTGCCGGGCCGGTATCCATCGCCGCCTGAGCGGCAACGCCACGTGGAGCTGCGATGAGAAGCAGCAAAAGCTGCAGAGCGAAAATAAAGCGCGAATTCACAGCCATGCGGATCCCCCGAAGATGGTACTTCGCCGCCTCTTTTGTAGGGGCGGCGTCTCGATAAGCCGGAGCGTTCTCTATGCGGATTGGCAATACGACCATTCCATAACACCATTACAAAAATGTTACGCGCAGGTTATCTCCCCGCTGCTAATTTTGAAACTAAAGGGCCATTGGGCAGTTCGGAACTTCCCCTGAGAATGGCTCAGTTGGCTTGACCTAGCTGAGTCGCTTTTAGGCGTCTTGTTCAACAAAAGATCCAATTCGTCCGAAGGGGTCGCAGTTCCATGTTGACAGAAATCGAACAATCTTCTTCCACTCCATCCACCTCTCCCACGATTGGCATCGCTCCCGTTGAGAGTCACAGAACGCGTCCCGCACATCATACTCCGGAGTCCGGGGTGTTGATGTTGGGCCGTTCCGCCCCGTCGAGCCAAGATCGCAATTGGGTCACCACCTCATTCATGACGATTTTTCATGTGCTTGCGGTGGCCGCGCTCTTTATGTTCACGTGGAAGGCCTTCCTCTGCTTTGTCGCGCTCTGGGTCATCGCCGTCAATATGGGCATCGGGATGGGCTATCACCGCCTGCTTACCCACCGCGGTTACCGGACTCCAAAATGGGTGGAGTATTTCCTCGCGGTGTGCGGCACTCTAGCTCTCGAAGGCGGACCGGCATTCTGGGTAGCTACGCACCGGGTACACCACCAGCTCACCGACCGTCCGGGTGACCCGCATACTCCGAAAGAGGGAGGCTGGTGGGCGCATGCCGGATGGATTTTCTTCGGTGATGCGATGCATCAGGAAGTCGGACTCATGTCCCGCTATGCTCCCGATCTGGCGAAGGACCGCTTTCTGGTCTGGTTGAGCAAGTATCACTACATCCCGCTGATCGCTGTTGCCCTGGGATTGCTTGCTTGGGGTGGATGGCCTTGCGTGATGTGGGGCATCTTTCTGCGTGTCACCCTCGGCCTCCACGCGACTTGGCTGGTGAACTCCGCCACCCATATGTGGGGCACACAGCGCTTCAACAACCGTGACGAATCGCGCAACAACTGGTGGGTTGCGCTGCTCACCGGGGGCGAGGGCTGGCACAACAATCATCATGCGCACCCGGTATCAGCCCGGCATGGGTTGATGTGGTACGAATTCGACGTCAACTACTATGGCATCTGGCTGCTGGAAAAGATCGGCTTGGCTAAAAATGTCAAAATCGCCAAATTCGATAAACACAATCCGCGCCCTGCGGGTGTTGCCTGAGTTGATTCCGCGCGTTTCGCCGCTCCTGACACACCACGAGTGAATGTTGGTGCGCCGGCTGGCGTACAAATTCTCTATTGGCCGGGTGGCCCAGCTCTGATCAACTTGCGAGGGGTACCCTTTCACTCTTTTGCCAAGCTACTGACCTGGGCCCTCCGCCGGCTTTGCAATACTAGGTTCAACGGATGGATTTGGGATTCCATATGCGAAGCCAAGAAGGTTGTCCAGCAGGTCCTCGACAGCATGATCCTCCAGCAGGAAGCCCGCCGCTGGTCGTCCGAACGATAGGGCGAACGGCAACCTTGGAGAGGAAGGATTTCCCATGGCTCACGCCGTAACCAACTCGAAGCAGCAGGCCCACGAACTCATCGACTGCATATCCACCGCGCAGGCCTCCGCCGTCGTCGGCCTGCTCGAAGCGATGCTCGATCCCGTCTCCGTCGCCTTGGCCAACGCCCCGATTGACGACGAGCCGGTGAGCGAAGAAGAGACCCGCGACATCGCCGAGGCACGCGCCGCCTACGCGCGCGGAGAGGTCGTTTCTAACGAGGAAGTCCTGGCCGACTTCGGCCTGAGTGCCGAGAATTTCGAGCGCATGGGACGGACCCCGCTCGACGCCGAACCGAATCACCCCGGTCAGTGAGCATGGACCGCAAGAAGATCGCCTGGCGGGACTCAGGCCAAGGCCCAGCTCCGCGCCATCGACCAGCCTACCGCCCTGCGCCTTCTCCGCGCCCTCGCCCATTCAAGCACTGCCGCCGGAGTGACGCGCGAACAGCTCCCGCGCTCGCCGTTCGCCCTCCTTCGATCAGCAGCACCGGCTTCGCCTTGCTCATCGGGAGGTCGGCGCTAAAGGGTGGTTTTCTTTGAAACCTTCTGCGCCATTCTTGAATCCTGTGACAAACCCTTGTTCGGACCAAGGTTGAATCAGTCTATGTCCGAAATCTTGATCTTTTTTCTTGCACCGTGGCGAATGGTAAGCACCCATACGATCTGCCGCTGCTCATCAACTTCATAAATAACCCGGTACACATGAGGCTTCTTGCCGTAAAGCAGATGTCGCAGCTTTCGCTCCATCTTGCGCGCTTCCGGGGCAACAGGACAGCGCTGAGGACGGTTTACGAGCGCATATACCGCCTCCTCCAGTTCCTTGTACCAGCGGCTGGCTGCCTGGGACTCTGCTGCGTTCTTCTCAACGTAGAGGATTTCGAGATCGCGAGCCGCGCGTGCGGCGAACTCAACGCGATATGCCATGCTTCTTGCGGATATCGTCAAACACCTCTCTCGCCGGGCGGGTACGACCGTGTGCTACATCATCCAAACCCTGGCGAATACCTTCGTCAGCGTCAGCACTCGCGGCGAGGTCCAGCAGGCGCTGATAGGCTTCCGCGTCCTGCACAACGGCGGCTGCCTTGCCCTGGACCGTCAGCACCACGGGACGCTTACTTTTCTTCAACTGTTTGAGGAAGTCGCCGGAGCGGCGGCGAAAAGTCGTAAGCGATTGAATGTCCTTCGTGATGTCGAGCATCGATGATCCCATATTTTCGCACCTTATTAGGCGCTAGCAGAATACACCCGCTCGGTAAAGCACAAACCTAATAATTCGGAGACGGATGGCCGATTCAAGCCTTGTGTTGGCTTGAGTGGGGCAGTTCCACTGCTGGACTGAGTCTTCCCGCCGCCCGTTCGCGCTTTCTTGTCGTCCACCTCGAATTCAACTGTCATCTCACAACCGGTCGCATAGTGGCGGAAACTGCTCCACTCCCAGTCTTCGGGACAATTACATAACCGCCTGTCCAGATTGCTGGAATCGCTTCAGTCCCCCAAGTCATAAAGCAAGCTTAGGCCGCAAATCTACCCCACTCAAGCCAAAAAACGGCTTGAATGGGCCACCCTTCCCCACCTTTTTCGGCCAGGAGTAGAACTATTGACCCCCCAATCGAGGAAATCGTTGAATGCTCCAGTGGTAGCCATCGGCCCGTCAAATCCATCAACAAGCCCGAGCAAATTGGTCAATATGTTCTTCGCACTTCTATCATTCAAAATGCTCGCACCTGCACTCAAAGGCCCCAAATGAAGCTCCTTCGTCACATTCGGAGCTGCGATTCCAACAAGGCCAGCAGTATCTGTGACTGCCGTAACGGCCGGGATAGGCTTTGCTGGCAGGATTGTCACGGTCACCGACTCTCTCATGGCATAGTTCCAGGAATGCCCATGAAAGAGGTTGCTCACGTGACTCCAGAAGCCATGGTCATTTAACGAAGAGTCCGAACTCTGTTGTTGGCCACAGTTTTCTGAAAACAATTGCAGTCTGGATTGTATTGGGGTAGCGATGCAGGTGTTGTCTGCTCGTTTTCCATCGCCATCGGTCCCTGAGTCGGGTAATCGCCTGATTCCGAACCCCAGGGACTGAGGTACATGGCGTGGCCATCTACATCTTCGCCATCGACAGGATCGTTGTTTACATAAGCATACAGGTTGAATGATTGGGGATTTGCCAGATTAGCGTATGGCACTGGCTCTGGTGAAGAAGACCAGTCCGGGCTCATCCAGTGTCCCCATTGCGAGGAGAAGTATCTGGCGCCGAAGTCATCCAGATTCGATTCCCCGTCCCGCTGCTTGCCGGTGAAGAAATCGGGACTGACCGGGCAACCGGCCACGCCTTGAAGGTTAAGGGAAACGGAATTGTCGCCGAATGGCTGACTGCTGACCGCCTCACACAGCGCGCCGGCGATGTTGGTTCGTGCCCGCTCCGTGCCTAGCCAATCAGGATGGGTAAACACCACCCCGGCAGGGTTTACCGTTGCGAAATGCCGCGCGCCGGCATATACCTCGCTCCTCGCCCACTGGCCGTTGTCCAGTTCATCCAATACCTTACCGGCAAGCCCGACCACGTAAACCGTGCCGTTCGTCTTGCCCACCCGCCGCCCTTCCGCGTCGTAGACGTAAGCGATACCTCCGTCCACCTGCAAGATGCGATCTTCCGCATCGAAGACGTATTGATGATTGCCATCATTGACAACGTTCCCGCTCAGATCATAGCCCAGGGTCGCGGCTGCCTGGTTGTTCGCGGCATTGAACGAGATATGGGCGGTGGTGCCCGTTCCCGCCGTAATATTCTGGTTCCAGCGGTTGCCATATCTGTCGTAATCCCAGCTCAGCCCACTCAACACATTGCTGTTAGCATCCACCTGCTGCGCCGTGATCAGACGGTTGAAATCATCGTAGGCGTAGTTCCATGTCCCGTTGATGCTGTCGATTGCCTGGGTAACTTGTTCATCGGGAGCGTGCTGCAGGCTGTAGCTGTAGAGCACCGATCCCAAAGACGGATTGACGCCGCCCGACAGGGTTCCCGGAGAGGCTGCGGAGAACGAGCCCGCCGGGAAGTCTGCCGGATCGTTGGAGGCTGCGCTGGCGGCGATCGCGATCCCGTTCCCCGCAGCGCCCGCTTGGCTGGCGGTCAAAAGCAGTGTCCCCGATCCCTGGCCTGGGGCCGCTGTAATCGGCAAGGAGGCTGCATTGATCGCCGCCACCAAAGCTTGCGCCAGGGTTTGCGGGGTATCGTTTTGTCCGTAGCTGGCCGACACCAAAGAACCACCGATTGTGAGGCTTATCGTTCCCGCATCGTATGTCGTCGTGCTTACCTGATCGCTCCCGCCGGTCATGCCGGCGGTGCTCGCTGTAAGTCCGTTGACATTAGTCACCGTGATAGCGCCGTTTTGCGAGGAGCCATCGGTCTTCGAGACCAGATCTAAGGTCGCGGTGGCGGATGTTCCCCCCGCGGCAACTGCCGCCGTAACCGGCGACGCAGCTACATTCAGGGCAGACGCAATTGCATTGGCAGCACCAACCTTCATTGCCTACCGGTGTCGCGACCAACAGTCCTAAAGCACGTCGATTATTTTGACCTGCTCGCATCTTCGATTGTCGGCCTGACCGCTATAAGATGGGAACCGGCAGCGCACATCACTTTTTTTGTTTTCGAGGGACTGGGTTGACTCGTTCTCGCATTTCACGCCGTAGTTTCTTAAGCGCCGGCGGAGCCATGGCCGGCGCCGGCCTGCTTTTCCCCGGAACTCTCCGGGCTCAGCCGGAGACATCTCGTCCGGCTGAAACTTCTTCTCCAAACAATGGACCCCCCGATTACACAATTACCATCGACGTTCAGCCGATCGAAGTGGCGCCCGGCCGCATTGTTTCGCTGACCACCTACAACGGCCAGTTTCCCGGACCGTTGCTCCGCTTCAAGGAAGGACGGCAGGTTACTGTCGACATCCACAACCGAACCTACCGGCCTGAGCAGCTTCACTGGCATGGCCAGTTCGTCTCGACGGATGTGGATGGAGCCGCGGAGGAGGGCACGCCCTTTATTCCCCCGCATGGAAGCCGCCGCATTTCCTTTACTCCAAAGCCTTCAGGACTTCGCTTCTACCACACCCATGTGCGCGCCCGAGGGGACCTCAGCGCCGGACAATACAGCGGCGAGGTGGGCCCCGTATATATCGAACCAAAGAGCGAACCCGGCGCATACGATCGCGAAGTCTTTCTTACTTTGAAGGAGTTCGAACCAACCTTCAGCCGCGGCGGGGACATGGCAATGGACTTTCTGTCGCCCGGAACTCCAGTCCCCCATTTGAAAGATATAGGCGAGCGCGCTATGCAAGCCTCTCTTGCCGCCGGAAACCCCCACGGATTCGAGGTCGGCTACGGCTCCTTCACCATCAACGGCCGGATGCTGGGTCACGGTGAACCGATCCGCGTGAAACGAGGCGAGCGGGTGTTGTTCCATGTGCTGAACGGCAGCGCAACCGAGATTCGAAGCCTGGCCTTGCCTGGACACAATTTCACGGTCGTCGCCTTGGATGGGAATCCCCTCCCCAAACCTGCTCGCGTGGCCGGGCTTTGGATCGGAACAGCCGAGCGTATCTCGGCCATCGTCGAAATGAATCACCCAGGGGTTTGGATTATGGGAGATACGGCCGATGACGACCGGCGCCACGGGATGGGCATCGTAGTCGAGTATGCCGGCTATAAAGGCAAGCCGCAGTGGCTGCCGCCGCACCCCTTCAAGTGGAACTATGCGCATTTCGGCAACGCGGCAACTGCCGCTGCTCAACCCGATGAGGTCTTCAACATGACCATCGCCAAGCAAAACGCCGCGGACCAGGGTTTCAATCGCTGGACCATCAACAACGTGGCGTTCTCCGAGGAGCGGATGGAGCCGATGTTTCGTGTGAAGCAAGGCCGCCGGTATCGCATTAAAATGCGCAACCAGAGCGATGATATTCATCCGGTCCACTTGCACCGGCACAGCTTTGAGCTGACCCGGGTTGCCGGCCTGCCGACTTCGGGTGTGATGAAAGATGTTGTCATGCTTGGCGGCTATCAGGAGATGGAGATCGATTTCGTGGCGAACAACCCAGGTCTTACCCTGTTTCATTGCCACCAGCAACTTCACATGGACTTCGGATTCATGACTCTGTTTGAGTATGTTTAGGGCAATTTCTTGTCATACTGCGATGTAGCTGGGGCCTTCTTTCTTGCCACCCTCTATGTCGCGCAGGAGTTACACGAATGCAAGCACCCAGGTAACTTGATTGGCAGCGGAGGGTAACTCGATCTAGAACACCAAAGACTATCGAGGGCGCGGAAAAAGATGCGCAAAGCTGATACAACTGCGCGGCGAAAAAAAATTCGCCTTCTCAGCCGCGCGGATAAAGAAGTCGTACTGCACGATGAATTGTAGCGCTTCTGGGAGCTGGTAGGCGCTCGAGCAATCTGCGCGATTACAACAGACGCAATAGATCACGGCGGCGCTCTTCCAACTCCTGTTTCCAACTGCCACGCAGGGGTGCTATCAGAGCGCGCCGCAACTTATCGGGATCATTTTCCCGGCCTTGAAAGAGGCGGACAACGTCGGCCACGGTAATCTCCTCCGGTCCGCTGCCGGCCGGCTCGATGATGTCTCCCGCACCCAGTTCGCCCTCCTCGATTACGGAGAGATAAAATCCTGAGCGCCCGCTTATCCAGAACCTCTTGACCATGTCGGGACGCCCAAACCGGATGCCCAGTTTATAGCAGGGCATGCGCGGTTGGGTCGCTTGCACCACGGCAGAGCCGATGCGGAAGCGATCCCCGATGCGGACTGCTTCTTCCAGAAGGCCTGAAGTGGTCAGGTTCTCGCCGAACTTGCCGAATGGAAGCTCCTCACCGGGTAACTCGCCGGCCCAATAATCGTAGTGTTCAGCAGGATAGACGTACACGGCCTTGTGCGGACCGCCGTGCACGCTCAAATCGGCCTGCCTGTCACCCGCCAGGTTGTAGCCACGAAGAGCAACTTTGCCCTGAACCGGCGACTTCCAGATAGATGTCGGCACAGTAGCATCTCCGAGAAAGACCTGCCTGGGCGTCCCAACATTCAGCGAGATTACCCGCTTGTCATCACTGGATCGCATAAGGCAATGCTACTGAATTCCACAGGCGCATGAAATAAAACCATTTTGGCTTTTCGTGATCAGAGCGAATCATCGAAGGCGGGGAAAATAAGTACGGAGAAGACTCGCGGGCCTTTCATCGTGCGCAACAGGCGCGAAACAATCGATCGAAATTTCCTGTTAAGAATTCTCTTGACAGTCCCATGGCGGACATGCGAATAGGCTTGTACGGCGCGGCTCCGGCGCGTTTATACTGCGTTGACAAAGCGCGCGCTAGCTCCGACAATCGGAAAAGTCGCCCCACCTGGAAGGCACGCGCCCTTGCCAATTCTCCTTCAAACCGCGTTAGGAAATCTGCCGCTCTTTGCACGCGGCAAGGTGCGTGACTTGTACTCGGTTGGAGAAGATCTTCTCTTGGTGGCCACCGACCGGATATCCGCCTTCGACCACGTCCTGGCATCAGGTATACCGGGCAAAGGGCGCGTGCTGACGCAGATTTCTCTTTTCTGGTTCGATTTTCTTGAGGCGATTGTTCCCAACCACTTGATCACGGCGGATGTGGAGAAATATCCCGCCGCCTTGGAGCCTTATCTGGATGAGCTTGGCGGGCGATCCATGCTGGTCCGTCGCGCGAACATGTTTCCCGTAGAATGCGTGGTTCGCGGTTATTTGTCCGGCTCCGGTTGGAAGGATTATGCCGCGACAGGCAAAGTTTGCGGAGTTCCGCTGCCTGCGGGCTTGCGCGAATCAGAAGAGCTCCCGCAGCCGATTTTTACGCCGGCAAGTAAAAGTGCAAGCGGTGAACACGACGAGAACATTTCCTTCGATCGAATGGCCGCGCGCATTGGCGGAAAGGACGCGGAGGAACTGCGCCGCATAAGCTTGCTGATTTTCAGAAAGGCTGCGGGGCACGCAAAGGAGCGCGGGCTGATCCTGGCGGATACGAAGTTCGAGTTTGGACGCACAGACCAAGGCATTGTCCTGGCCGATGAGGTGTTGACCCCGGATTCGTCGCGCTTTTGGCCGCGCGACGGCTACGCTCCGGGCGGTCCGCAGCCGTCATTCGATAAGCAGTTTGTGCGGGATTACCTCGAAAGCATTCACTGGAACAAGAAACCCCCGGCCCCGGCGCTTCCATCGGACGTGATCAGGCGGACGCAAAATAAGTACGAAGAGGCGCTGCGGTTGTTGACCAGCCCTCGATTAGAAGAGATAGAACCGGCCAGTACGAGAGCCTGAAGAATGACCTGGATCGACCTGCTGATTATTGCAGTGATTATGATCTCGGTCATTTCCGCTTTCATTGACGGTCTTCTTGTCGAATTATTTTCGCTCGCCGGCGTGGTTCTGGGGTTGCTGGTCGCCGCGGCGGATTATGCGCGGCTGGCGCCTTGGGTTGTGCGTTGGGTACAAAATCCGGAGGCCGCCAACCTCGTAGCCTTTTTGCTGCTGGCGCTGGGCGTAATGGTGACGGCCGGTATCGCCGGACGGCTGTTGCGCGGCACATTGCGCCATGTGGGGCTGGGGTTCGTGGACCGGCTACTGGGGGCGATCTTCGGGTTCATTAAGGGTTGCGTACTGGTAACGCTGGGAGTCATGGCTGTCGCGGCATTTTTTCCCCGCGCGGATTGGATGAAGAGCTCCAGGCTGGCGCCGATGTTCTTAAGCGCAGCGCACGATGGTTCGCGCATTACGCCGTTCGATCTTGGGGAAAAGATCCGCGAGGGAGTACGGCTGCTGCGCGGCGCAACAGCCATTTGAAAGTGTATGAAGACCGGCAGTTAACCGGGAACGATAGAAACGAAAGAGGCTACTGTGAAACGTGAACTGGACAACCTTGTGACGCAAATGCACGCTTCAGGCATCACCTACAATGAGGCGGTGCGTGAATTCAAGAAGCGCTTCATTCTCGAGGTGCTGGCGCATCACAGGGGAAACCAGTGCAAGGCGGCGGGCGAATTGGGAATGCATCGTAATACTCTCAGCCGCACCATCGCCGAACTGAGTCTGGATCCGGCACAAATTCGAACCGGGCTCAAGCGTCCGGTACGCGGCGAACGTCCAGTACTTAGCGCAAAGCAGGCGGCGCGCACGTAATGGGTGGAGAGCCCGCGCATAACAGCGGCCAGGTTGAAGTCCGCGCGGGCTTCCGCTGGGATGCATGCGATGCTTACCTGTTCGATATCGATGGCACGCTGTTGCACGCCCAGGGCGGCGTTCATATGGACGCCTTCTCCTCCAGCGTGCTCGAGATCATGGGCCATCGGCTCTCGCTCGACAATGTTGTCATCCATGGCAACACAGATACGGGCATCTTGCGCGACGCGTTTCACGGGGCGGCGATTGCCGAGGCGGTATGGCGGCCGAAGCAGGAAGAAATCCTGGAGCGGATGCGCGCCACCGTTGTTGAACGGCAACACCTGATGAATGTCGTAGTCTATCCGGGAGTAGTCGAGATGCTTGCCTATTTGCGGAGTAGAGGCAGAGCTCTGGGCGTGGCGACCGGCAATCTGGAGCAGATCGGATGGCTAAAAATCGAGCTTGCCGGCCTAAGGGACTGGTTTAGTTTTGGAGGATTCAGTGATCGCCATGCGCTGCGTTCGGAGATGATCGGGCAGGCGGCCATTCGAGCCCGGCAAATCGCCGGCGCGCGCGCGACGGTATGTGTTGTAGGAGATACTCCATTCGATATCGCCGCGGCGAAGGCCAACTGCCTCGACACCATTGCTGTGGCCACCGGGATTTATTCTTACGACGAATTGCTGAAGCACGAGCCGGAAGTCTGCACCAGTACGCTCAAAGACCTGCTCGCGCATACCACTTGAGGAGATGCGAAGCTTTTGAAAATTTGTGCCAGGCGGCTGCGGCGCTCAACTGCTCTCGTTCGCCGGGAGTGCGCAGGCGTGCTCCGGGCAGAACCGGCTTCGCTGTGGCTGTTGGCGGGAATGTTTGCATTAACGCCGGCCGGAGCAATGGCGCAGCAAAAGCCGGCTCCCGTATCAAGCGCTCCAAAGGCAGCGGTTTCGGCAGCCGAGAACAGCGGCCCTGCGCCTGCTCCGGCGAAAAAACGCGATGCGGAAAAGTTCTATCTCCAGGGCCTCCGCGCCATTAATAAGGGTGATGCTGAGGCTGCGGAGAAGGCTTTTGCCCGAGCGGCTCAAGCAGATCCGGCGAACCGCGAATATCGCGCCGACTATGAGATTGCGCGCGCGCACGGGATTACAGATCTGATACAGAGCGCGGACAAAGCTCGAATCCTGGGACATTTCGATGTAGCGCGCGCCAAGCTTGCCCAAGCCCTGGCATTAGACCCTAAAAACCCCGAGGTCGACCAACATATCGATGATCTAGCCAATCTGGCGATAACCGCACCGCCGCCGGACGATGCCACGGCCACCATCGCGCCCCCGATTGAACTGGCTCCTCTGCCCGGCCGGCGAAGCTTCCATCTCAAGGGCCCTGAGCAGGAGATTCTGCGGCAGGTTTTGAGCGCCTATGGTATTACCGCAATCTTCGATGCTTCCGTGTCGAGACAGTTGATTCACTTTGATGCCGATGATGCGGACTTCGCCCAGGCAGAGGATCTTTTGAGTCTGGCAACCGATTCCTTCCTGACGCCGCTCGATCCTAAACGTGTGTTGGCAGCCCGAGACACGAAGGACAATCGCGCGCAGTATCAGCGGGTCGCCTTCGAGACCCTGCATTTGCCGGGCTTGACCGCGGCCGAGATGAGCGACATGGGCAATATCGCGCGCAACGTGATCGGAATTCAACAGGCCACGGTGCAAGCGAATTCCGAAACGATCACGGCGCGCGCGCCCATGCCGACACTCCTCGCTCTCAATCAAACCTTCGCGGATTTGCTGGAAGGCAGAAGCGAAGTGCTCGTGGACGTGCGGCTCTTTTCGATCGACAAGAGCAAGACGCAGAATATCGGCTTGCAATTGCCGCAAAGCTATACCCTTTTCAACCTTCCCAGCGAACTCAACAGCGTCCTGCAGCAGAATCAAAGCTTGGTGCAACAGATCATTTCGAGCGGGCTGGCCAGCGCTGGTGATACCGCGGCCATCGCCGCGCTGCTGATTGCTTCCGGTCAGGTAAGCAGTTCGATCCTTAACCAGCCCTTTGCCCTGTTCGGCGGCGGCCTTACCGAGAGCGGGGTTTCCCTGTCCGGGATCACGGCAAATCTCTCGCTGAACTCATCCGATACGCGGGCGCTCGATCAGATTCAACTGCGGCTGGAAAATGGAGAGAAAGGGACTATTCGTAGCGGAACGCGGTACCCCATCGAAACTTCGAATTATACGAGCATCGGTGCATCTTCGGTCAGCATTCCAGGGCTAAACAGCGCAGGATTATCCAGCACGCTATCAGGGTTGGGAGTAAACCTGAACAATTTATCGACAGCTCAGCCGGTTCCGCAAGTGCAATACCAGGATCTTGGTCTGACGCTCGAAGTAACACCGAAGATCGAACGCACCGATCAGGTAGCGTTGAAGCTCGATTTCAAGCTCACTGCACTACAAGGCACCACATTGAACGGGCTGCCGGTGCTCACCAATACAAGTTATTCCGCGGATGTGGCCGTGGGGAGCGGCTCCAGCGCCATGCTGGTCAGCGATATGACTCGTCAGCAATCCAATGCGGTCAGCGGAATTCCCGGACTGAGCGAATTACCCGGCTTTCAATCGACTACTAATAACCAAACTCAGTTCGATGTTAGTAACCTGGTGATCCTGGTTACGCCTCATCTTCTTCGCCGGCGGAACAGCGAAAGGATCGGCCCGTACATTCCTCTTCCCCGTCACGGTTTTTAAAGTACCTTCACACCATCGGGAAAAATGCTTTTCGGGCTTAGCTGGTGTAGGCTATAGCGTTTTCACGATCGGTGTACCCCAAGAAACTACTCCGATTGCTTCTTCAATTCAGCCTGGAAGGCGCTCTCTCTTTCCGCAACATAGCTCTTATACCCATCCGGGTCGATAAACGGATTGGGGCCACCCTGCTGCATCCGGGCGTACTTCGCCTGCATTCCGTAATAGTCTCCATGCGCTCCCAGGAAGACGTCGCAGGGCAAGGCCTTCAATGTGCGGAAGGTGCGCTCGTAGTCCTGCGCAATCTGAGGATACTTGGTATTGTTCACCAGCTTGTAGCCGGGATTTACATTCGGGCTGCCCACGATGACCACGTTATAGGTCTTGCCATGATCGGTGACCCTCATGGTCCAAGTGGTGCAGCCCTTGGTATGTCCCGGAGTGAGGTGCGCGGTCAGCACCGCTCCTCCCAGCTTTACCTGGTCTCCATCGTGCAGGATGCGATCGACTTTGGCCGGAGGATAGAGGTTGCCGGGAGAGGCTCCGTAATGGAAATCGCTTTTGCCTCCCGACTCCACCACCGGCACATCACCCTCCATCACCATGTATTTCGCGTGCGTCAGTTTCTTGACCAGCGCGCTCCCGGCGCAGTGGTCGTCATGGGCATGGCTGATGAGAAGGATTTTTACATCACTGAAATGGAAACCCAGCTTTTCGATGCTCGCCCTGATAAGAGGAACATTGCGCTCGAAGCTGCTGTTGATAAGGATGTCGCCTTGAGGAGTCGTGATGAGGTAAGACGCGAGCCCCTGGCTCCCGACGTAGTACACATTACCGATGACACGGTACGGAGGGAATGGCTTGGTCCAATCGGGGCTGCCCTGCGCGAAGAGGCTGCCGGTAAGAGCCAGAGTGACAATCAACGAGCGGAAGAACATGCCGCCCAGAATACTACGTTCCGGGGCTCGCGAAGTTAGGGCCGTTGTAGGATGAGAAAGTAATCTCCTCAATTTTACGAGCAGGTAATGACCGAGACCACAACCAGCATCGGTAATGTCACCCCAAACACACGGCTGGTAGAAATGGCGATGGCCTATTCTCGCAGCCGGGTAGTCTGCGCGGCCGCGCGCCTGGGAATTGCGGACGCGCTCGGCGATGCCGAACGCAGCGTTGAGGACATCGCCAGAGTCTGCCAAGCCGACCCCGGCGCTTTGTACCGTCTGCTGCGAGCGCTCGCCAGTATCGGTATCACGGCAGAGACTACTCCTACGCGTTTTCGCCTGACTCCTTTTGGCGCACCACTCCGCAAGGATGCAGCTCAGTCAGCTTGGCCGGCCGTCGTCTTTTGGGCGGACCTGCTCGCCGATGAGCTGGTCCTTGCTGACCGAGTGCGTCCGCGCAGGCAAGCCCGCTGCCCAGGTGCGCGATGCCAGCATCCCCTCGCGCTGGTCGCAGGAACCGGAAGCGAACGCCATTTTTCGCGCAGTCATGGGTACAGCCCCCGCTGGAGAATATCTTCCTCTTGCCCAGGCTTGGCATTTTTCGCGACGCCAAGGTTGTCGCCGATCTCGGTGGTGGAGGCGGGTCGCTCCTTGTAGCCGTGCTCCGAATCCATCCGCACTTGCGGGGCATGCTGGTCGACCGTGAGGCCAGCATCGCTTCAGCTCAGGCTCGTTTCGCGGCCGAAAATCTCTCTTCTCGATGCGATCTTATTTCTGCCGATCTCGCTCGATCCGTCCCGGCTGGGGCCGACACTTACATGCTGAAACATGTTCTGCACGGCTATAAGGACGAGGATGCCATCGCGCTCCTCAAAAATTGCCGGGCTGTCATTCCGCGGCACGGCCACCTGCTCATCATGGAATTTATCCTGCCCCCGCTCGTCTCTCATGCTGATGCGCAACTCGAGGGGCGACTGATGAGTGATCTCAACATGCTGGCAGTCACTGGCGGCAAAGAGCGCAGCGAACGCGAATGGAAAGCTCTCCTCCAATCAGCGGGATTCACACTGCGGGAGGTACTTTCCACGTCGAGCGACGGCTTGATGGTTGAGAATGTTGGAATCCTCGCAGCGGAGCCAGTCTGAAGAGTTAAGTACTCAGATCAAATTCAGAAACTGCGCCGGCCGCAACCGTGATCCGGGAAAGATCAATTCCAGGTTCTCTGCGCCCAGCGTGCGATAAGCGGCCTCCCCCAATACCTGGCGGAAATCCGTAGTGATCGACAAATCCCGGGCTTGGTAGAGCTGTTCCTGCGCAAGGCCCGGCCACTGGCCATAAACTTTGCCTCCCTTGACCGGACCGCCCAGAACGAACATCACGTTCGCGTGTCCATGATCGGTTCCACCGGTGCCATTCTGCCGCGCGGTGCGGCCGAACTCCGACATAGTCACCAGCACCACGTTTTCCGCGCCATCTCCCATGTCGGACCAGAAAGCCGAGATGGACTGGCTGAAGTCGCGTAGAACATTGGCCAACTGGCCATCGACGCTTCCCTGGTTTTGGTGCGTATCCCAGCCGCCGATATCGGTGAAGGCCGCCTCAACGCCCAGCTTGGCCTTGATCAACTGCGCGATCTGCTTCATATCGTTGCCGAACGCCGTGTTGGGATAATTAGCGCCCGGAGCAGGCTGGTAGCGCGCCGGATCGGCCGCCTGCAACATTTTGACCGCCGCGAATGTCTCCTGTGCGGTTCCGTGCAGAGCGGAGTCGGTGGATTGGTCATACATCGCTTGAAAGGTCTGGCTGATCGATGCCGCTTCCGGACCGCGGCCGGCAATCGTGAAATCCTGCAAGCGGTTAACCGCCACGGCGGGAACTTTGCCTTGCAGAGTTCGCGGCACTTGAGTACCCAAAGCCACTGCCTGAAATGGGCTTCCCGCAATGTGGTGACGTGAATCTTCCGCTTGCAGAGCGCGGTTTAGCCAGCCATCCGGGGTCGCTTTCACCCCTGGCGTGCCGCTTTCCATAAAATCCTGTGCGTCGAAATGAGAGCGCGTAATGTCCGGCGAGCCGGCAGCATGCACAATCGCCAGGTGTCCGCGATCGAACAGGGGCTTGAAGGAAGCAATTGCGGGATGCAGACCGAAGAATCCGTTCAGGTCAATGACCTGATTTTGTGGGATGGCGATGGTGGGCCGCATCTGGTAATAGCTGCTCTCCGCATGCGGCACGACGATGTTAAGGCCGTCCGCGGCGCCCCGGGCAAAAATCACTACCAGCGTCTTGCCCTTCGCCTGCGCGGTGGTCACCTGCCCCAGGACGGAGCGGGTAAGAAAGCTCGGAACAGCGGCAGCGCCCACCACGGCCATGGCGCCGTCCTTCATGAAAGCTCTGCGGGTGACTGCCATAAGCTGCTCCTATGGGTTTTCACGATTTGAATTTCGGGATCTGAGCGATCTCTATTTCAATCGAACGCGCCCACAGGAGAGAAGTTGCGCCTATTTGGTGAGTATGTGCGCGAACGGCGGTCGAAGCCCTGGACTTGAATCCAGGGTAGCGCGTCTTCAGACCCGCGGGAAACGGTTGGGATGCTACTAGCAGACCGGGCTTCACAGGCTGCGGAAAAACTCTGCTTTGTATCAGGTACGGCCTTCAGGTCGTACGTTCTATCGTTGAATATTGATCCGGCTTTAGCCTCTGCGGGGATCTTTCTGTCCGTAGACGATATTGTCGCAGGGGCTTTTAGCCCTGGTGTTCATCATGTTCGGAAGCACGTCTACTTCGGGTGAGAATCCGGCCCTTAATATTTCCCTAGCTCTGCGATAGCGTTGAAGATATCTTCCGGCTGGGGCAGAATGGCGTCTTCCAGGATCGGCTGATAGGCCACGAACGTATCCATGGCTGCGACACGTTTTACGGGGGCATCCAAATCGTCGAAGAGCTCGCCGGCGATGCGCGCGGCGATCTCGGCGCCGTATCCCCAACTCAGCATGTCCTCATGAGCTATGATGACCCGGCTTGTCTTCCGCACCGAGAGGGCAATTGCCTCCCAGTCATAAGGACTCAGGGTGCGTAGGTCCAGGACCTCCGTCTCCAGACCAAGCTCCGCGCTGGCCCTTTGCGCCGCCCGCAGGGCCCGCGGAACAAGAGCGCCGTAAGTCACCAACGTGATGTGGCTGCCGGGGCGCACAATCTTGGCTTTTCCGAAAGGGATGGCAAACTCCGGTCCCGGATACGGGGCGCGGCCCACGGTCTCGCGGTAGAGCCGCTTATGTTCAAAGAACAGGACAGGATCGTCGCAGCGAATCGCCGTGCGCAAAAGGCCATTCGCGTCCAGCGCATTGGACGGAAATACCACCCGGATTCCCGGAGTGTGGGTGAAGATACTTTCGCCGCTTTGCGAGTGGTAGATCGACCCGCCTGCCAGGTAGCCGCCGATCGGGACCCGCACTACCACCGGCGAGCTATACTCGCCATTCGACCGCCAGCGAATCAGGCTAAGTTCATTGCGCAACTGGTGCATGGCCGGCCAGATGTAATCGAAGAACTGGATCTCGACCACCGGCTTAAGTCCGCGAATCGCCATACCAATGGCGCGGCCTATGATGTTGGCTTCCGCCAGCGGCGAGTTGAAGACCCGGTCCGGACCGTTCTCCCACTGCAGGCCGGCAGTCAGCTTGAAGACGCCTCCTTTGCCTTTCACCGGACTCTGCTCGAGGTTCTTCTGGCGGCTGGAATCGGCCACGTCTTCGCCAAAGACAATGATTCGAGGATCACGCCGCATCTCGTCCTTCAGGCAAGCATTGATGAGGTCAGCCATGGTGCGGTCCGGCTCATTAGCCGGCGAGGCGGACGGCCGCATGATCTGTTCGCTGCTCGGGCTTTCGCTTGTAGGATCCAGGTCCTCGGAATAGACGTGCCGGTGAATCGAGGAGATTTCCGGAGGCAGCGCTCGCAAAGCCCTCTCCGCGGCCAGCCGCACTTCCTCATCCACCTCCCGTTCCAATGAATTGATTTGCCCGGCGTCGAGGATGCCCTCCCGCAGCAGTCGCATCTGCAGCTTGGGCAACGGGTCACGCAAGGCGTCGGATTCGCGCTCCTCCGCGGACCGGTAGAGCCTATCGTCATCGGAAAGAGAATGGGAATAAAGCCGGACCACATGTCCGTGGACAAATGCCGGTCCGCGGCCTGCGCGGCAATACTCCACCGCCTGCTGAAGGGTGGAATAGCTCTCCATCAGGTCGGTTCCATCCACCTCAGCAAAAAAGAAATTCGGAAAGTTTCCCACTAGTTTGGAAATATTCCCACCGGGAGTATTGACTTCCACTGGAACCGAGATGGCATAGGCGTTGTCTTCCACAACAAACAAGACCGGCAGCTTTGAATTTGAGGCAGTGTTCAATGCCTCCCAGAACTCTCCCTGACTAGTCGAACCCTCGCCCAATGAGACGTAGGTTACCTCGTCGCCATGGAATTTGACTTCTTTGAAGGCCCGGTAATCGCCTTCGCGCCGTGCTGCCGCTTCCGGATGACGCGCCAGGTATCTGCCGGCCTCGGCGCAACCGACTGCATGCAGGCATTGCGTTGTCACCGCGGAAGAGAGGGTAACGATATTCAACCGCTTGTCACTCCAGTGCGAGGGCATCTGACGGCCGCCGCTGGCAGGGTCGTCCGCGGCGCCAACGGCCTGCAGCAGTTGATCTTCGACTGTACTGCCCAATGCCAGGCAAAGAGCGCGATCGCGGTAATAGGGATAGAACCAGTCGTAGGCCGGCCGAAGGACCATGCCCGCGGCCACCAAAAGTGCTTCGTGCCCGGCGCCGGAGATCTGGAAAAAGATCTTCTGCTGGCGTTTGAGCATGATCTCGCGATCATCTGTCCGGCGGGACAAGTACATCAGCCGGTACATCCTAACGAGTTGCTCGGGTTCCAATCCGGAATAGGTCTGCAAACCGACCCGCGCCCTGCCGGATGTGATCGTTTCAGCCATGCAGTGTCAATTGCTCCGTTGGAACCTTACCGTCAGACCTGTCTTCCTGCCCATCGTCCGTATGCAGGCTGACGAGAAATTGTAACCCGTATGCTCAATGGCCTGCTCTGATACTCCCACTTTCTTCCGGCGCCCCCGATCTCCATGCCGGAATGCCTCTGGAAGTGCTCTAATTAGTGTGGCGCAACTGCGGCAAGAATGCGAGAGTAACGCCAACCCCCGCAACAATAGCGCATCGTTCAAGCGGTATATACGGCAGCAACATTGACCATCGTTTTATCAGCATGTTTTAATCAGCCGGTTTAGCACCGTTGCGCCTCCGGGCCGTGGGATGGCCCTGTTCACCGGATGGCGGCATGTTTTTCTAGTCGATATTGGAGGGATTTGAATGTTCGTGGTTCATCTTTCAACTGCTGTCCTGGGGCAAGCTCTGGGACAGCATCCGAGCGCCGCCGCACTTGCCGATGGCGCTCAATTTTTGTGGATCTCTTTAGGGGTGGGCGTACTCGGTCTGCTTTTCGCGATGTTTATGACCAAGCAGGTGCTCGGATCGGATACCGGCAATGCGGAGATGCAAGCCATATCCAATGCCATCCGCGAAGGAGCCGAAGCCTTCATGACGCGGCAATATACTTCTATCGCCGTGATCGCCCTGGTACTTGCTGTCGCCCTGTTTCTGGGCTACCGCCTCTCTCCTTTCACTTCACCCATGGCCGGCAAAGTCGTAATCAGCTTCCTGATCGGCGCTTGCTGTTCGGGAATCGCCGGATACACGGGCATGTTCGTTTCCATTCGCGCCAATATCCGCACCGCAAGCTCGGCCCGTTCCAGCCTGGGGCGCGCCCTCAGAATCGCCTTACACGGGGGAGCGGTCACCGGCCTGGTGGTAATCGCCATGTTGTTGCTCGGGATCGGACTCCTCTTTTATTTTTTCGGCGGGCTCCAGGATCCGCAGCATGTTCCATATCAACTGGTCGGATTCAGCTTCGGCGCGTCCCTGGTGGCGCTTTTCGCTCAATTGGGAGGAGGTATTTACACCAAGGCAGCCGATGTCGGAGCGGATCTGGTGGGCAAGATCGAAGCGGGTATTCCTGAGGACGACCCGCGGAATCCGGCAGTAATTGCCGATCTGGTGGGCGACAATGTCGGCGACTGCGCCGGCCGCGGCGCGGACATCTTCGAATCAAATGCGGCCGAAAGCGTGGGCGCCATGATTTTGGGAACGGCGCTCTATCCGGTCTTTGGGTTGAAGGGCATCCTCTTTCCGCTGGTAGTCCATGCCATCAATGTCATCTCCAGCTTCATCGGGGTGCTGGCCGTTCACAGCCGCGAAGATCAGGACCCGATGGATGCGCTTAACCGCGGGTATTACGTCACCACGATTCTGGCGCTTTTGGGTTTTGCCGGCGCCGTCTACACCATGCTGCAGGGCCGGTGGTGGCTGCTAGCCTCGGGCGCGGTCGGCATTGCTACTTCGTTCCTGTTTGTCCGCATCACCGAGTACTACACTGAGACGCGTTATAGACCGGTACAGTCGATCGCCAAGGCATCGCTCACCGGGCCGGCCACCAACATCATCAGCGGGCTGGCTGTGGGCCTGGAAACTCCCGCCCTCCCGGTGATTGTCATCTGCGCGGCCCTCCTGCTCAGCTATTACTTCGGCGTCCGCGCCCTGGCCGACGCTCCAATCACCGATTACGCCAAGGGCATCTATGGCACGGCAGTCGCCACCATGGGCATGCTCTCCTCTGCAGCCTATATCTTGGCTATGGATACGTTTGGCCCGATTACCGACAACGCCGGCGGCATTATTGAAATGTCCGATCAACCGCACGAGGTTCGCGAACGAACCGATAAGCTCGACGCGGCCGGTAACACCACCAAGGCGCTGACCAAGGGATACGCTATAGGTTCGGCGGCTTTGGCGGCGTTCCTGCTCTTTTCCGCATACCTTGAAACGGTTCACGACATCCTGGCCAAACGCTTCGCCGATGCTCATCAACTGCTTCCGCCCAACTGGACGTTCACCAACATCAATCTCGCCAGCGTCCCGGTGTTCGCCGGCGCCCTGTTGGGCGGCATGCTGACCTATCTGTTTTCTTCCTACGCCATCAAAGCCGTAGGCCGGGCCGCGCAGTACGTGATCGAAGACGTCCGCGCGCAATTCAAGGAGAATGCCGGCATCATGGAGGGCACGTCCAAGCCGGATTACGGCCGCTGCGTGCGCATCGTCACCGGCGCCGCACTGAAGCAGATGGTGCTTCCGGGCGCGCTCGCCGTGCTCATGCCCTTAGCCGTCGGTCTCATCTTCCGCCACTTGAGCCCGTCATTTCACATCCACGTTGTGGGGGAGATAACCCCCATTCTCAACGGACAAGCGATCAATCTTGCTGGAGCCGAATCCGTTGCCGGCTTGCTGATGGTGGGCACGATCAGCGGCATTCTATTGGCGATGCTGATGAACAACGGCGGCGGAGCCTGGGATAACGCCAAGAAGTACATTGAAACCGGAGCCTTAGGCGGCAAGCGATCGGAAGCGCACAAGGCCGCGGTGGTCGGCGATACGGTCGGCGATCCTTTCAAAGACACCGCCGGTCCCTCGTTGCACGTGCTCATCAAGCTGCTGGCCACGGTAACGCTGGTGCTCGCACCTTTGTTTTTATAGATAAATGGTTCGGTTGTGTTTCCCATGTCTGGCGCAAACAGCGCGCCAGACATGGGGGGATCTGCGGTTATAAAACCGAGCTCACTCGGGTCAGCTAATCGAGATGCTCTTCCTCAAGAAGCTGATGGAATTCAGGTGTACGGCGGATGGGATCGAATCCCTTATCGGCCAGCAGACGCTTGCGGTCGTTGAACCCCTCGCCGCAGGCCTTTCTTAAATAGGCGAGAGCCTGCTCCTTCTTTCCGGCGCTGGCATAGGTCTTGGCGAGGTAATAGTGGATAGCCACAAGTTGCCGCCGCGAGGAGGCCTCCTCCACTCTCTTGCTGCTATCGGGAGCGAAGACGTTGGGATCAAGCCGAAATGCAGTCTGATAAGCCTTCGTGCCCTTCTTCTCTTTGCCGTCGGCAAAGTAGGAGGTGCCGAGATTACTGTAGGTGACGGCGGAATTCGGCTGATACTTGAGCGCTCGCTTGTAGAGGTGTTCGGCCTGCTTGTAGTTGCGCTCGGCATGATACACAGCGGCCAGGTTATTGAGGGCGGCAGGATAATGAGGATCGATCGCAAGGGCGGTCTGGTAAGCTTTGCGTGCCTCGGCGAGCGCGAAGAGATGATGATAAGCAACACCGATCTTGTCCCACAAAACAGCAGAGGTCAGCGGGCCTCGGCGATAAGCGCTGAGCGCGGCGGCATAGTTTCCGCGGGCCATTTGCAGGTCGCCCTGACTTTCCGGGGGCATCGCTTCGATTGGAGTGACCGAAGGACGGATCGGTGGCGGAACAACCGCGTTGGCAAAATTGGAAGAGGAGTTAGAGCCTTGCGCGAGCGCCCCAAGGGGATAGGCGCAGAGCAACATGACCATACTAAGGCGAACCCAGAATTGCGGGACCCTATAACCTCGAAGGCTATACATAAGCCCTCCTTGCCGGGCGACATGGCCGGACGATGACGAGCAAGATATTACTCCCAATTGGAGACGGCTGTCTCGATAGCAGCCGGATTTTTACCGTTATATGGAAGATGCCGGCAGAAGAGCCGCCCATCTCTTGATACAAATACCTGGAAAAGGAAGATCTTCCTTCCCCTCCCCGGTATGAAGCAAAATAGGCCAAAAGCACCGCAATCTATCTCCCCGCTCTATCCCGTATCCCAACCAAGAGGAAGCATGGTGTGGATAAGTGTGCATGACCACCTGCCGACAGAAGGCAGGCTGGAAGTGTTCGTAAGCAATGGTCACGCCGTAGCCCCAGCTTGGTGGGTCGGAGGCAGGTTTGAAGACTTTTGCGGACGCGGGCTGGTTCTGAAGTGGGCCACCTACTGGGGAAGGTTCCCTGCCCCTCCGCCCACGGACTCGCATCGCGCCGGCAGCGGATTACGCGAGTAATGAGCACTGCTATTTCATGCAACTTTTGCTTCTGCTCGATAACGCCAAGTCTTTGCTATCTTACGAATGGTCCCACAAAGCAATACTGAATTTTTCTTGTTGTTATTTCTGCGAATTCCTGGAACTTGGTTTTGCCGACATCCTGCGCCTACATCCTTGGTTGGAGTGTACCCGTAAGCTATGAAGCTTAATGTTGACTCATCTTTGGTGCAAATGTTCCGTGACAACTTCGGAACCGGTTGGACAATTGAAGACGATCGCAGGTTCTGGAAGCGGATTCAAGGACGCCGGGGTCTACGCGGCTTAAGACAGGATGCGCAGGCCTTGGATGATCTGTGCAAGCGGTTGAGCCAGTCGCCCAGCGATCGGGAGTTCATGAAGTATCGGCTCTGGTTGATGAGCATTTGTATCCGATTGAGTGATATTGAAGGAACAGGCCGCATAATTTATCGAAAATTACCTCACTTCTTTGCCAGATTTGCGGCAGAATTATTTAGCGAGATGTTGGACCGGGTCGAGTTGATAGCCGAAGAAAAACGCCCCCTATTCCTGGGAACAGCCGGAGAAGCCGATGGCCAGGCGAGTCATTCCTTTGCGAACCGTGCGCCTGCTGGAAGAGCGGCGGCAAGAATTGCTCGGCGAGCTCCGTAGAATTGCCCCGGAGCTGGTGCAGAAACTGGAAGAAACGATGGAGGCGCTCAGGGAACACAGCGGGGAAAGAGGTGAATTCGACGGCCTCGATCGCCCTGCGGCAATCAGGAAGTATCTGGTCAAAGTGGGGCATCCGGCTGATCTGAGGGAGATTCGGGATGCGATTGCGGCGCCCGCCAGCCGTTTTGAGGGCAGGTCGATCTGGGATGGCGGTAAAAGAGAAGTGGAGCAGGGCCGTCTGATCAATGTCGCTGACGAACGCAAGGGCGAAGATTGGGTATTGGCCTTGCCGGAGTGGCGCGCAAAGAAATAGGTATCCGGGGCCAGGGGATCAGCGGAAGCAACGAGGAGTATAGCGGGCTGATCCCTGAAGCCGGACCCCTATTTGGGCCCTGACCCGTGATCCTTGTCATTGAGTTTGTAAATCACTTCTCCCGGCCGCGCATAGTGGAGTATCATCCGCGCTTCATGCTCAATGGTGTCGGGATCCGTCTTGAGATGTTGAACATGCTCGGCTAGCCTGCTGTTCTCCTGCTGCAACTGCAGGATTTCCTCTTGTAAAGCGTGGTTTTCGTTTCGCTTCTGCTGGTAAACGTTCAAGCCATTGGCTCCAAACATCATGTGGTAGGCGAGGAACGCGGCAAGGGCGATGGCCAATACTGTCGCTAGGCGGTGGCGCGATCGAAAGACTATCCCCGCCAGCTGGGCGCCCAAGCTGGATGGTTCCTCTGCTTGCGTTCTTGCTGATTTCACTCCTTCTCCTTGTAATCCCGCCACTGAAAGAAGTTGGTTACTGCATCACCCAATCCTGAGCTGCTTTGTTGAGCGATTCCATTTCATTTTCCGAACGCGCCTCTGAGTAAACGCGCACCACCGGTTCCGTTCCTGAGAGCCGGTAACCTACCCAAGAGCCGTCCGCGAAGACGAGCTTCAATCCGTCGGTGCGCACCACGCGGCTGACTTTCCGGCCGCCCATCTCGCGAGGATCTTCCTTTATCTTCTCAGTGAACTTTCGCTTGGCTTCCTCGGTCAAGTGAAAGTTCTCCCGTTTTGGGTAGAAGGAGCCATACTTGGTAAACACCTGATCGAGTTGCTCTCTAAGAGAAATACCCCGGCGAGCCACCATTTCGGCAGTCAACAGACCGGCCAGTACGCCATCCTTTTCCGGAACATGCCCCCGAATAGTGAGTCCTGCGCTTTCCTCGCCGCCGATCGCGATGGCATCCTGATTGATCAACTCCCCGATATATTTGAAACCAACCGGAGTCTCGTGCAGCGGCACGGCATGATGTTCCGCGATCGCGTCGATCAGGTTGGTGGTTGCAACCGATTTGGCTACCCCATTTTTCCAGCCGCGCGTCTCAATCAAATACTCGAAAAGCAGCGCGATAATGTAGTTCGGCTGGACAAACCAGCCGTCGCGGTCGACGATGCCAAAGCGATCCGCGTCTCCATCCGTGGCGATTCCCAGGTGCGCGCCGGTTTCTCTCATCTTGGTCCTGCAATCCCCCAGCAACCGATCGTCCGGTTCCGGGGCATGGCCGCCGAAGAGCACGTCGCGATAATCATGCACCGTGGCCACTTCAACTCCGTGACTGCGCAGAATCTCGGAGCTATATCCGCGCGCCGCTCCCCAGAAGGGATCGAAGACGATCTTCAGTCCGGCCTTGCGAATTGCAGCAAAGTCTATCAGTTCGTCCAGCCGCTTCAGGTACCCAGGCTTGACGTCGACGTCGACTGCTCGGTTGGTCTCCGCAGCCGGTTCCTGGTCCTCGGCAGTGAGCGCGCGGATGGCGCTTTCAATCTGCTTGGTAACCTCGGGAAGCGCGGGGGCGCCGTCGGGAGTGGAGAACTTGATGCCGTTGTACTCCGGCGGATTGTGCGATGCGGTAAAGTTGATTGCTCCGCTGGTTTGGCGCTGGCGCACGGCATAGGAAATAGCCGGCGTGGGAGCAGGCTCGGGAATGACCTCCGGCGTCACTCCGTATCGCGCCAGAATCCGCGCCGCCTCCTCTACAAAAGACTCTCCCAGGAAGCGCGGATCTCGTCCCACCAGGACGCGGTGTGGTTTGCCCGGCTGGTTGGCCACATACTTCGCAATGCCCGAGACCGCACGGCGAATGTTGCTCAATGTGAATTCGTCGGCCAGAATGGCGCGCCATCCTGAAGTTCCAAATTTGATTTCAGCCGGCATGGTTCTCCTGAAGAACTCCTGGAACAGAATACAAGGTCAGGCGTCAGTGGTCAGGCTCAGCTCACCACCACTACTTGGCATCTCGACGGAGTGTTCCATGGGCCGGTCGATTAGATGACGACGTTGGCTCCGTCCGGTTAGATTTGCTCTGTGTTTCCGGCCTGCATATGCCCGCTGTGGCCTCTAAACATTGTCGACACGGACCTATTCGCGGCTTCGGATATCATAAACAGGAGGTGAGGTCATGCGAACCACAATTGAATTGCCCGATTCGGTCTATCGCAAAGGGGAGAAGGTCGCACGCACGCAGGGCGTTACGATTGAGGAGTTCATTATCCGTACCTTCGAGCGCGAACTGAAAACCCAGCCAGAGATCGCACCCCACCCCAAGAGGGTGGTTCTGCCACTGATTTCATCAAAGGAACCAGGCGCCCTGGATCTGAAAGACTTTAATTTCGATGACCTACTTGCCTGATGTCAATATTTGGGTCGCACTCACTTCAAACCGGCACGTTCACCATTTCTTGGCCAATGAATGGTTGCAAGACATCGAGACTGATCAGATCGCTTTTTGTCGTATCAGTGAATTAGGCTTTCTCCGTCTGCTAACCAACGTTCATGTCATGGGCAGAGATGTTTTGTCTCCCCTTAAAGCATGGCGCGTTTACGATGAATGGCGAACCGACGACCGGGTGGTTTTCCTTTCAGAGCACGCAGAATTTAGCGAAAAGTGGCGACAATTGGGAGAGCAGCTTACAGCAGGTCCGAACGTCTGGACCGATGCGTATTTGGCTGTTTTCGCAGTGCACACGAAAGCGACCATTGTCACATTGGATCGTAAATTCTTGCCGCTTGGTGAGGTCGTCGTCCAAACTCTTGCCTAGTAGCGATCTCTGCTCTATTTCGGCCCTTCACACGGGAGAGGTACCGCGCAGAAACCCTTAGGCCTATTGCGGTAAAGCGATTCCGCCTTAAATCGTCATTCGCAGTGCAACGGTCTATCCCCAATACACAAACAATCGGGTTCCGTCCGGACGGCCTCAATCGAACGTTTACCATCGAGTGACGCGCTGAACGCGATCCATGCCTTTACGCCGCCTGGACAAAAGCCTGCCCTGCGCTACAACCATTACGGCGCTGCCGTGGACGGGCTCAATCGCGGATTACGTTGGCGAGCTGGCGAATGGTCGGCGCTTGGAATAGCAGCGAAAGCATCATCGCCTTGCCTAGCTTTTTCTCGATTTCACTGAAGAGGCGGAGGGCGAGCAGGGAGTGGCCGCCGAGAGCAAAAAAATCTTCGTCAATGCCGATCGGGCGGCGTTCGAAACACTGCTCCCATATTTCCACCAGCTCGCGTTCAAAAGGATCGCGCGGGGACTGCTCAATCGTATCTTGCGCTTTGGGGCGCTCGATGGAGGCAGCCATAGCTTTGCGGTCTATCTTGCCATTGGGAGTGAGCGGAAATCGATCCAACACGAATATCCGGCTGGCCACCATATATGGAGGAAGCCGCTCCCGCTCGAATGCCACGGTACTTGCGACGTCAATGGATGCGTTTTGCTTGGGCACGACGAAGGCCGCCAGCGAGTCTCCCAGCAACGCATCGTGGTGGACGAATACAGCCGCTTCGGCGATAGAGTCATGTTTCCGGAGCACGGATTCAATTTCGCCAAGCTCGATTCGGAATCCCCGAACCTTTACCTGCTGGTCGATCCGCCCTAAAGACTCGATGTTGCCGTCCGCCCGGTATTTTGCGAGATCTCCTGTCATGTAGACCCGGCCGGCTTGCGGCAACCGGTCGAGAGTTACAAAACGTTCCGCCGTCAACTCAGCCTGGCCCAGGTATCCTCGCGCAACCCCTTCGCCTCCGATATAAATTTGTCCGGGAACGCCTGGAGGGACAGGTTGCAGGTTGGCGTCCAAGATATAGATTTGCGTATTCGCGAGCGGCCGTCCAATGGTCGCAGGCTCTCCCGGATAGCGGCGGTTCGAAGTGGAATACACAGTCGTTTCAGTTGGGCCGTATGAATCGACGATCTGCGCCTCAGGCAAGGATTTCTGAAGTTGGTCGACCAGAGAGACGGGGAACGGCTCACCGGCAAGGTGAACGCATTTGACGGAGGGAGGAATGGCGTTCATACCGGCTAGGGCGCTCATAGTAGTCGGCACGCTATTAAGGAATGTTACCCGGCCTGCCGAGGGCAGATGAGGAAGTTCCAGCGCATCCTGTGCCAGCACGATGGTGTGACCGAAACTAAGCGGCAGAAAAATCTCAAATACGGAAATGTCAAAAGATATTGAGGTCGAGGCCAGTACAAATCTAAGAGCCTCTTCCGGAAAGGTTTCGCGTCCCCAGTGCAGCAAGGAAACCAGGCTGTGGTGTTCGATCGCGACGCCCTTAGGCCGGCCAGTCGATCCGGAGGTATAGATCACGTAAGCCAATTGCTCCGGCTCTATATAGACATTGGGATTGCCGGCCGGCCGGGATGCGATCGCTTGAGCATCTCGATCCAACGCCACCGGATGCTTCCGCTCGCCGGGCAGCGATTGCAACAGAGTCTCGGTGGAAACAACGATATCGAGGCCGCTGTCCTCCATCATGGTAGCGAGCCGCTGCGCCGGGTAGGCAGGATCAAGCGGCACATAAGCTCCGCCGGCCTTTAGAATCGCCAGCATCGCCGCTATCATGTCGATGGAGCGGCGGAGACAAATACCGACACATATCTCCGGGCGCACGCCACAGGCAATCAGATGGTGGGCCAGGCGATTGGCGCGGCGGTTCAATTCACCATATGTAACATGCTCAGTATCAAAAACGAGCGCGACAGCCTCCGGAGTGTCTTCGGCTTGTTGTTCAAAAAAGCTGTGAATCGGAGAGTCGCGAGGGAAAGCAACTTCGGTCGCGTTCCAATCGACGAGAATGCGCTGCCGTTCTGCGGCGGAGAGGAGATCAAGCTCAGCTATAGGCCGATCGGGTTCGCGAGCAATCTCTTCGAACAGGACGGAAAAGCTGGCAGCGAGTTGCCGGATGCTGGCCTGATCGAACAAATCAGTCCGATACTCAAACCCGCCTTCCAGTGATTTGCCGGAGTCGGCGAGCTGCAATGTCAAATCGAATTTAGCTATCCCCGGACTTGTGTCCAGGCGAGTAGGACCTTCCGGTCCAACCGGCTGAACGGCGTCGAGCGTGAACATGACCTGAAAGATAGCCGAACTTCCTAAGGCCCGTTCCGGATGCAGCTCCATCACCAACTTTTGAAATGGGACATCGCTGTTGGCATAGGCTTCAAGAGCGGTATCTCGCACCTGCCGCAGCAATTGACGGAACGTCACCCCCGCTTGGGGTTGGCAGCGCATCACTATGGTGTTGATGAAGAGGCCGATCAGCGGCTCGGTCTCAATGCGTCTCCTGCCGGAGATGGGAGTGCCGATACAGAAATCATCTTTTCCGCTATAGCGATAGAGCAACACGGAGAAAGCCGCCAGCAGCAGCATGTAAAAAGAGGCATTCTCAGAACGCGCTAACTGACGCAATGGATTCGCGGCGGTTTCGGGGATGAGACATGGCTCAACTTCGCCGGCAAAAGATTGCAGTGCCGGGCGCGGTTTGCTGAAGGGCAGCTCAAGATGGGCAGGCGCATTGGCGAGCTTGAGCTTCCAATACTCGAGCTGCGCTTGCTGCTCCGGACGGTCAAGCTCCCTTTCCCAGGTTGCATGATCGGAATATTGCATGCTGAGCCGCGGCAGCTCTGCATCCGAATTTGTAACGATCGCGATGTATATGGCGTCCAGTTCCCGCTTGAAATTATCCAACGACCATTGGTCCGCGAGAATGTGATGCACATTCACAAAAAGGACATGCCTGAAGATTTCAAGGCGGATCAGCTCGCAGCGAAGCAGCGGCGGTTGGGAGAGGTTGAAGGGCTGCTGCGATTGCTGCCGCATCCGCTCCACAAGCTTTCTATCGCGCTCGCCGGGATCGAGTGCGGAAAGATCGGTGAATCCTACCGGAACCTCGAGCTGGGGAAGTACTTTCTGAACTGCCTCGCCGTTTGCTTCTTCGATATAGGAGCGGAGAGCTTCATGCCGGAGGACAATGCGATCCACAGCCTGTTGCAGGATGGCGAGATCGACAGGCCCATTCGACAGGTATGCTTGCGAAATGTTGTAGGCCGCTGTTCCCGGATGGAATCGCTCCACCAGCCAGATGCCCTGTTGCGCATAGGTGAGAGGAGCAACCTTGGTGTTTCGACTGTCGCTCGACGATGACGGGCTAGGCTCATCGAGCAATGCAAGGAGGTTGCCCTTGCGCCGCAGTAACTCGTCCTGTACAAGCTTGTTCAGAGCCCCCGCCGGCGCATTGACACGCAGACGATCTTTATTAGCGCGCAGTTCAATACCGCGCTGTTGCAGGTAGCGCAAAAAATCTACATCACTTAGTTGCTGCATGCACCTTCAACCGTTCATGAACTAAACCAGAATAGAAATCGTCCTCAGCGGCTAAAGCCCGGCCCCTCCCAACAATCGAGCCTGTTTGGCCCTGGAATCAAGGCCCAGCGCTAAAGCGCTCAATTGAGAGTCGAATTTTGCCGGAGCGCTGAAGCGCTCCTCCCCCGCATAAATGCGGAGGCTTCCACTCATACTTCTTCGCGATCGATCCCTGCGCCTTACAATTAGATTTGTCATCTCGACCGGAAGAATGACAATTTGTTTCCGCTCTATAACTCGATTTCGACCTGCTGGTTATTTCGCACCAGGCATTCGGTCAGCTTCTCCGCCAGCAAACTTACGCTTGGCTCAGCCAGAACCTGCCCGTGGTCTCCTGGAAATCGAAGGATCTCCACCCCGCCCCGAGCCATTGCGCGCCATCCGAGATCCTCCGGCAGCCCCCAATCTCCTTCCTCCATGGCGCGAAACAATGTGACATGGCCGTCATAGGGCAGCACCTGGTAGTTGATCCCGGCAATCCAATTGATATCGCGGACGCTCTTCATGGTTTCTGTCAGATTGGCTGTTCCCCGGGCCGCGGCCTGGCGGTAAAGCTGCCGCAGCATCCGGTTCTTCAATCGGTTACGGGCATATTTGACCTTGCTCGATAAGCCAAGCCTGCGTGTATTCAGCCAGGCAACAACCAGGCGGTTATAAATGCGCGTTACCGTCGAGGCTGCTTTCGGATGGCGCCGCTGGTAGGTTGGCTGCCAGGTATCGAGCATTCCCAACATGCGGACCTCTTCACCCTTGGCCTGCAGTTGCTGCGCCATTTCATAAGCGACCAGCCCCCCAAATGATAGTCCCAGAAAGCTATAAGGGCCGGTGGGCTGGACCCGGCATACCTCCCTCACGTAATAGGCAGCCATATCCTTGAGCTGAACGAATGTAGGCCCATCCGTTTGCAGGGCTTGCGCCTGAATACCGTAGACGGGCTGATCGGAAGGTAGACGCTTCACCAGGCTGAAAAAACCAAGCACGTCTCCGCCCACGCCATGAACCAGAAATAGAGGCGGACGGGAACCTCGGGTACGGATCGGCACAATGCACCAACGATCGGCGGAGGCCTGCTTCAACTGAATCAGATCGGCCAACTTTGCAATCGTCCGCGCGCTGTAAAGCGTGGTCATGCTCAACTCGAGTCCGTATTTGACGGCTATTTTTGCCAACAAGCGGGATCCGTGAAGCGAGGTTCCGCCTAAAGCGAAAAAATCCTGATCCGGCAGGATCCGCTGCAACTGAAAGATCTCCTGCCACCATCCCGTGAGCTCGCGTTCGAGCTCGTTCCTCGGGCGGTCATCCAAATCTACGAAGGGCTTGGCGCTCATCAGAGACTCAGTCCAGATTTAAATTTCAGGGGAGAATGCTGCAAAGCTGTTACAGATCGTGAGGCTTGTCGAAGCTTCTATCTAACCAGGCGCAAAATTCAGTTAGAGAGAGCAAATACCACATGAATCAGGCATAACCTTAACAGATAAAGCGGCTCATCCAGGTTGGCACGAAAGTCGTATGCCGTTACTAAAGAGATCTGCCGCAGTGCTTCTTCGGTCCTGTGCAGTAAAGCGTAAGTGTTCCTTATATGAAATGGCCCAATGGGCCGAGGGGAGGGTGTGCAGCACAATACTATCCAGAAATTGCTGTATAACTCCATTAAAAAATGCGAAAGGGTCGAAGGGGATTTTAGATCTCGAACTCCTCCCTGTCGTCTGCCGCAATCGTGATTGTTTCCGGCTTCGCCTCCTCGACCGGCATTATGCGTATTCTCTCCGCAAGCGCCTGGGGGGTAGGCGCTTCAAACAAGGTTTTCAGCGTCAGGACAACCCCGAAGCGCTCACGAATCCGGGAAAGGACCATGGTGCCCAATAGAGAGTGGCCGCCCACCTCAAAGAAATTATCGGTTGGACCGATTTCGCCGGTCCCCAGCAGATCGCGCCAGATCTCAACAACTGCCCCGGTATGGGAATCTCCCTCGACCGGCGCAATGGGTTCCTCTTCGGGTGAGGATTTGGCGTTGTCTTTCCTGGCTATCAGCGACTCCAGTCTGACGGTAGAGGTCAGGATCTGAGGACCGCGCCACCCTGCCAGGACCCGCTCAATGACTTCCATTCCCTCATCCGTGCTCATCGCTGTGCGCAACCGGGCCTCCTTGACACCCTCGAAGCCCTCGGGCAGCTCCATTTCAGCGATCATGCCAACCTCTTGCCACGCGTCAAAATCGATGGCAATCGCCGGTAGACCGTAGGTGTTCCGGCATTCGACGGCAAAGTAGTTCTGGAACTCGTTGGCGGCCGCGTACGCCGCTTGACTCGGAGCCGGCGCGACAGCGCTGATCGAAGAGCAAAGAAGAAAAAAATCAAGCTCGCTCTTCTCCGGAAGTTGCGCGAGAAGCTGGGCGAGCACGATACTGCCCTGCACCTTGGGACGGCGGATCTCAGAGGCCTCCGCCAGGTTCAGACCGCCGATCATTCCGCCGCCAGGCAATCCGGCGGCATGCACCACGCCATCGATTTTGCCGTACCGTGTGCGGATTTCCTCAAGCACCCCAGACATTGCCTGCCGGTCCGTAACATCAGCTGTCAGCGACACAATCTCGCCCCCCAGCTTCTCCAACTCCTCCATCCGGCGGATGCGGCGCGACACGCTGTCATTGTCATCATGCGCAGCCAGCCAGATTCTCCAGTCCTCCCGCCCGGGAAGTGCGGTTCGGCTGGTAAGCACAACCCGAGCTTTCCAATTTCGTAAAAGATAGCCGGCTATGCTGAAGCCGATCCCGCCGATTCCGCCGGTGATCAGATAGACGCCACCCGCCTTGAACGCGACTGCCGATTGCTCGCCAAGGGCGATGGGCATCCACCCCTTTTGCCACCGCGTTGCTCCGCGGTAGGCGACGGTTAGGCCGCCGCCGGGCATGTCCAGCTCTGACGCGATCTCTGCGGCCGATCTCCTGAGGTCTGCCGCGGAGGGAGTTGCGGAGGGCAGATCGATATCGATGGTCCGGCACTCTGTGTCCGCATATTCGATCGGGATCACCCGCGCTAAGCCAAAGATCCCGGCGCGCTCGGTATCCTCCACCGGTTCATTCAGTACCTGCTCGAGGCGGTCGACTACAATTTCGATCTGACGCAGACGTTGACGCTGTGCCCGCCCTGTCTGCAGGAGCAAAACAAGGCTGTCAAAGGCCGGCGCGTCGACTCCGCGCATGGTCCAGAGATTGATCAACCCTTGGGGTTCGAGGCCGAGCAGCGCGATCTCCCGCCATAACTTCTCGTAGTCGCCGCGGGTTCTGGGATCGATGGAAAATCGGTTTCCGTTTTGCGTGAACTCTCCAGCGGCGGCGACGGAAACAATCGCCGCGCCGCCCTGCTTCCAAACGCGCCGCCAATGCTTCCCCTAACCCGGAACGGTCGAGCAGCACCAGCCAGCATTCGACTTTCTTCTTGTCCACGTGTCCAGCCGCGATGGATGCAGGTGGAGTACTCTGCCAGGTTGGCGCGTAGAACCACGACGATATGTCGGCTCGCTTACCTACGGAATAGAGATCTTCGGCAACTGCAGCCGGAGGCTCATGGCCGCCGGACGTGTGCAATTCCGCCGCGGCCGGCTCAACCCAATATTTCTCGCGCTCAAAGGGATAGGTGGGCAGCGGGATGCGGCTGGTCTTGCCGGACGGCTCCAATTCTCTCCATTTGAGATCGATTCCCGCCTGCCATAACCGCGCTGCCGCATCGAGAAAGATGAAGTCATCGCTCTTGCGGCGGTTCTCGGCGCCCAGCGACGCTGCAGCGAAACTCTTCGTCATCTGCTGACGAGCCATTCCCATGAGGGCTTCCCCAGGACCGACCTCCAACAGCAGGCGAGGGCGCTCAGCCAGGACGGCGATATTTTTGGTGAAGCGCACACGCGCCAGAATCTGATTCGCCCAATACTGCGGGCTGCAGGCCTCGCTCGCTTCAATCCAAGTTCCCGTCACGTTGGAAAGCCAGGGCACTGAAGGCGATTTTCGTGAGACCGCCTCGACTTTCTTGCGGAAGGCTTTAGCCGCATCGGCCATCAGCGGCGTATGAAAAGCATTGTTCGAGGGAAGACGGACCGCGGGGATGCGCGCGGCAGCGAGTTTGCGTTCAAGTTCTTCAATCGCGGCAGGCAGTCCCGAGGCAACCGAAAGCTTAGGGCCGTTCTCGGCGGCAAGCCAGACATCCTGTGAGAAATAGCGCGCCAGAGCGTCCGGCGGCAGAGTCACGGCCAGCATGACTCCAGGAGGCGATTGCAACATCAACCTGCCCCGCTCCGCCGCCAGGCGTAAGGCATCTTCAAAGGAGAAGACACCGGCTACGGCCGCAGCAACAAGTTCGCCCAGACTATGGCCCAGCAGCGCCGCAGGTTCGACTCCCAGGGCGCGCCAGCGTTCAGCGAGCGCGTACTCCACGAGAAAGAGTGCCGGTTGAGCAACGCTCGTATCTTTGCTCCGCTCTTTGAGAGCTTTGTCCGTGAGCTCGGGGATTGCATCCGTGCCGGCGACGATGCTCAGCAGGTCAATGTCAAACTCATCCTTTACCAGCTCGACACCCCGATCGATAATTTTGCGAAACGAAGCGTCCGCCCGATAGAGTCCGGCAGCCATCCCGATGAACTGCTGCCCTTGTCCGGGGAAGAGGAAAACAATGTCGCGAACGATACTCTGATCGGGGCCCACAGCCTTAGACGGCTCTCGCAGTTTGGCTTGCAATTCGACCGCATCCTTGGCCAGCACCGCGCTCCTGTGCTCGAAGGCTCTTCGCCCTGTTTGCAAGGTTGAAGCCACGGCGGAAAGATCGATGGCGGGATCGGACTCAAGATACTCGGCCAACTGCCGGCGCGCTTTCTCGAGCGCCGCCGGAGTCCGGGCAGAGAGGGGGAAAATGCGCAGCTTTCTATCGGCCAAGCCATTCGGTGGAAGTGCCGGGCGTAGCGGTGCGCCGCTCAGCACAACATGCACATTGGTCCCTCCGATACCGAATGAACTGACTCCCGCCCAACGCTCACCCTCGGAGGCCCCCAATTCTGGCCAAGACATCCGGGACGCGCTGACGACAAACGGTCCTTTCTCCAGAGCTAGTCCGGGGTTCGCCTGCCGGAAATTAGGGGTGGGCGGAATCACGCCGGCGTGTATGGCAAGGGATGCTTTGATCAAGCCCGCCACGCCTGCGGCGACGTCCGCGTGACCCATGTTCGCTTTGACAGCGCCGAGCACGCAGGATCCCGTTGCCGCTTTGCCTTCCTCAAAAACTTCTGTAAGCGCCGCGACTTCGATGGGATCGCCCAACTCAGTTCCCGTTCCGTGCGCTTCAACGTAACCGATACGGTTGGCGGCAACGCCGGCGGCCAGTTGCGCCGCCCGAATCACTGCCGCTTGACCCTCGATGCTGGGCGCGGTATAGCCGACCTTGGCCGCCCCATCATTGTTCCAGGCGGAGCCGCGAATCACCGCATAGATGCAATCGTCATCCAATAGCGCTTGAGAAAGCCTCTTCAAGACGACTATGCCGGCGCCGCGTCCGGGAACGGTGCCCTTGGCATCCTGGTCGAAGGGGCGGCAATATCCATCGGGCGACAGAATCATCCCTGGTATGTACGGGTATCCCAGTCCCTGGGGGAACGGAATGGAGACGCCGCCGGCCAGCGCCATCTCGCATTCTCCCTCAAGAATGCCACGGCAGGCGAGGTGGACAGCGGCCAGCGAAGTCGAGCAGGCAGTCTGCACCACTACCGCCGGTCCACGCAGGTTCATCTTGTAGGCCACCCTGGTGGCCATGAAGTCCTTATCATTGCCGAGCATCAACTGATAGCCGCCCGCGCTTGCCAGCAGGGCCGGATTGGAAAGCAGTTGGAGGAAGTAAGTATTCATGCCAACGCCTGCGTACACCCCAACCCGCGCTCCATCGCCGGTATAACCGGAATGCTCCAAAGCTTCCCATGCGCATTCGAGAAACACCCGTTGTTGCGGATCCATGATCTCCGCCTCGCGCCGGCTGATGCCGAAAAACTTCGCGTCAAACCGGTCCGCGTCCTCCAGGGTGCTCCCGCTGCGCACATAGTCACGGCTGGCCAGCAGCCTTTGCTCAACTCCCGCGGCGCGAAGCTCCTCCTCGCTGAAGCTGGAAATCAGGCTCTCGCCGGCCATTAACCTGGTCCAGAACTCGCGAACATTGCGCGAGCGCGGAAAGCGCGCGCTCATGCCGATAATGGCGACGCCATCGTTCCAGACGTCAGGCATGCTTCCCGCCGGCTTAGAATCCATGCTTTGCATCAGGAAGTGACCTCCTCGGCAACGGCTGCCGCTTGTTGGCGCCGGTCAAGACATTCCGCCAGCGCCCCGATGGTCGGATAGCGGAAGAGATCCACCACGGACAATTCCCCATCGACTTGCTGCCGCAACCGGGCGTGAATCTTGATCAATAAAAGGGAGTGTCCCCCAAGGTCGAAGAAGTTGTCATGGATGCCGACCCTGTCAACGCGCAAAACCTCCGACCAGATCTCCGCCAGCATCTGCTCCATGCGGTTACGTGGCGCAACTGCCGCGGTGGAGCGTTCCCGCACAGCCCCTTCCGGAGCCGGCAGCCGCTTGCGGTCCACCTTCCCGTTGGGCGTAAGCGGCAACTCGCGCAAAGAGATGAAGATCGCCGGTGTCATGTACTCCGGTATCCGTTCCTGCAGCCAGGAACGCAAAGCGCTGGTATCGGTTTTCTCAGGCTGCTTTACGTACGCGACGAGCTGCTGTCCGGAACCCTCGCCGTGCAACGCCACGACAGCTTGCCGCACCTCCGGATGACTGTTCCAGGACAGCTTCGATCTCGCCCAGCTCGATGCGATGGCCGCGCAGCTTGATCTGCTGGTCGGCGCGTCCCAGCAACTGGATCTGCCCATCGCGCCGGTAGCGCGCGAGATCGCCGGTACGATACATGCGGGCGCCGGCCCCCGCAGAGAATGGCTCGGGAACAAACCGCGCCCCGGTTAAGTCCGGGCGTTTCCAGTAGCCACGGGCTACGCCGTCACCGGCAATGTAGAGCTCGCCGGCTACGCCGATTGGGGCTGGGCGGCCTTGAGGGTCCAGAATGTACATGCGAGTGTTGGCGATCGGCCGTCCAATCAGGATGGGGTTTTCACCGCTGGTCACGCGATGCGCCGCCGACCAGATGGTTGTTTCCGTCGGCCCGTAGAGATTCCAAAGCTCGCGGCCCCGTTCGAGCAGGCTGCCGGCCAGCTCCGGGGGTAAGGCTTCACCGCCGCACCACATACGCAGGCCGGACTTACCCAGCCAGCCGGATTCAACCAGCATGCGCCAGGTGGAGGGCGTCGCCTGTAAAACCGTGCCGTCAACTTGCTCTAACAAATCTGCGAGAGCGAGCGGATCGATCGCCTGCTCCCTGGATGCGAGCGCCAGCCGTGCTCCGCATACCAGAGGTCCGAAGATTTCCAGCCCGGCAATATCGAACGACAGCGTCGTGACCGCGACGAGTGTATCTTCCTGCGTTAGGCCCGGTTCGCGCAACATGGAAGACAGCAGATTCACCAACGCGCCGTGCGTTACCTCAGTGCCCTTGGGATTGCCTGTAGAGCCTGAGGTATAGATCAGATAGGCCAAGTCCGCTGCATTGGGCTGGTCATCGGTTGGACGCGTACGGATTGGACGCGTACGGATTGCCGGCCAGGGTTCATCGATACACAGCAAGGTAGCCGTGGTAGCAGGCAGTGTCGCTTGAATCCCGCTCTCGGTCAGAATCAGCGGCACGCCGGCATCGTTCAGCAGAAACTCGATCCGCTGGGCGGGGAAGGCCGGATCCAGCGGAAGATAAGCGCCTCCGGCCTTCAGAATCGCGAGCAGGCCTATGACCATGTTGAGGCCGCGACTAAGGTAAAGGCCAACGACCACTTCCCTGCCCACGCCCTTGCTCCTCAGCACTTCGGCCAAGGCGTCCGACTGCTCGTCCAGCTCGGCGTAGGTCAATCTCCGCTCGCCCATCACCACCGCCGTTTTCGCCGGTGTGAGCGCCGCCTGGGCGCGGAACCACTCAGGCACGGTTTTATGCGGGCCGGGAGCGACGTCGGTGCGGTTCCAATCCTCCAGGAGAAGCTTGCGCTCCGGCGCGCTCAACAATGGAAGATCGCCGATCTTCTGCATGGGATCGGCTAGCACAGCCTCAAGCAGACGCAGATAATGCTGCAGCATCTGCTGTATCGTCGCCTCTTCGAATAGGTCGGTGTTGTACTCGAAATTGCAGACGTAGACCCCTTCGAAGGGAAAGATGTCTACGGACAAGTCGTACCGCGAGTACGCGCCCTGGAATTCGACGACAGAAGTTTCTAAACCGGAGAAGACCGTCTTGGGCTGCGGCGTATTCTGCAGCGTGAACAGCACTTGGAAGATCGGACTGCGGTCAAGACCACGATCCGGTTGCAGTTCCTCTACCAGTTGATCGAAGGGCACGCTCTGATGCTCAAATGCTTCAAGAGCTGTGTTCTGGACGCGCGCGATCAACTCGGCAAAAGTGGGATTGCCCGAGAGGTCGGTTCGCAGAACGAGGTTGTTGACGAAGAAGCCAATCATGCCTTCAAATTCGCTGCGCAACCTTCCGGCTGTGGGAGTGCCTACGAGAATGTCTTGCTGGCGGGAGTAATGCATCAGCAAGACGTTGTAGGCGGCGAACAGGACGGTGAACAGAGTTGCATTCCGCTGCCTGCCCAAGCGCTGCAGGCGATCGGCAAGCTCAGCGGAAATGACGCTCCAAATACGGTCGCCGCGAAAACTCTGCATAGGAGGACGCGGGTAATCCGCCGGCAATTCAAGCAGCGGCAACTGGCCCGCGAGCTGCTTCTTCCAATAGAGCAATTGATCGTTGCCGCCGGCTTCGGATTGCCGCTGCTCCCAAGCGACAAAGTCGCGGAACTGATGACGGATCGGAGCAAGCCGCGGCCTGTCTCCGGAGGAGAACGCCTGATAACAGGCGGCCAGCTCGTTGGCCAGCACTCCCATCGACCAGCCGTCGAAGACGATATGGTGTACTACCAGAATCAAAACATGATCTTCCGGCCCGGCGCACAGCAGAACGGCCCGGAAAAGAGGGCCGCGATCCAGCGCAAAAGGTGTGCGCGCTTCCTGCTGTCCATAGAGCAGAATCTCGTCTTCGCGAGTCTGTGGCGGGAGGCCTGAGAAGTCTACAAAATGCATTTTCCAACCGGCCGCGGTCTCCACCTCTGCATACGGCATGCCATCCCGCTCATGAAAGCTGGTGCGCAGCGACTCGTGCCGGTGCAGTATCGTCTGCAGCGAGCGCTCCATCGTCTCAAAAGGAAGAGCGCCTTTCATACGCACGGGCAAGACAATGTTGTAGACAGAGTTGCCTGGATCGAGCTGATCGAGAAACCAGAGGCGCTGTTGCGAGCGGGAGAGCGGATGTTCCCTCTGCTCTCCAACGGATCTGGGCATGGCAACAGCTGTTGCCGTTTCGCCCCCACTCCGTTTTGCGGCAATCACCTTGGCCAGCGCTTCGATTGTGGGATAGCGGAAGAGGTCCCCTACAGCCAGCTCCGGGTCGAGCTGTTGCCGCAGCCTGGAATGAACTCGAATGAGCAGAAGGGAGTGTCCACCCAGGTCGAAGAAGTTATCTTCGACGCTCACCGTATCAACTCGTAACACCTCCGACCAGATGTCGGCGATGGCCTGCTCTATGGAGTTGCGCGGCGGCAGATTCGCGATAGAGCGTTCGCGGACTGCTCCTTCAGGAGCCGGCAGCCGCTTGCGGTCCACCTTTCCGTTCGGCGTAAGCGGCAGCTCACGCAAGGAGATGAACGCTGCCGGCGTCATATATTCCGGTATTCGTTCCTGCAGCCAGGACCGCAAATCGCTCGCGGCGCTTTTCTCCGCTTGCTTTACATAGGCGACTAACTGCTGTTCCGCGCCTTCTCCGTACAACGCTACGACGGCTTGTTGCACCTCGGGATGGCGTTCCAGAACAGCTTCGATTTCGCCCAATTCGATGCGATGGCCACGCAGCTTGATCTGCTGGTCGGCGCGTCCCAGCAACTCGATCTGCCCACCTCTGCGGTACCGCGCCGTGTCGCCCGTACGATACATGCGGCTGCCCGCCTGCGCGGAGAAGTGCTCGGGAACAAATCGACTCGCCGTCAGATCGGGACGCTTCCAATAACCGCGCGCCACGCCATCGCCCGCGATATAAAGTTCGCCGGCCACGCCGATCGGAACCGGCTGCAGGCGACTATCCAAGATGTACATTCGAGTATTCGCGATCGGCCGTCCAATCAGGATTGGATCTTCACCGCCGATCACCCGGTGCGCCGCCGACCAGATCGTGGTCTCCGTCGGTCCATAAAGATTCCACAGTTCGCGGCCACGTTCGAGCAGGCTGCCGGCCAGCTCGGCTGACAGAGCTTCACCACCGCACCACATGCGCAGGTCCGGCTTACCACGCCAACCGGATTCAACCAGCATGCGCCAAGTGGAAGGAGTCGCCTGCAGCACCTTACCGTCAACCTGTTCCATCAGCTCCGCAAGAGCGAGTGGATCGATCGCCTGCTCCCTGGATGCGAGCGCCAACCGTGCTCCAGAGACCAGAGGACCGAAAATTTCAAGTCCGGCAATATCGAATGACAGAGTGGTGATGGCCACCAACGTGTCTTCTTTTGACAGACCCGGTTCCCCCAACATGGAAGAAAGAAGATTGACCAACGACCCGTGCGTCACCTCCGTTCCTTTCGGATCACCGGTTGAACCTGAGGTATAGATCAGATACGCCAAGTCGGCTGCATTCGGCTGCTGGTCATCGTAGGCGTATCCAGCCGTCCGCCGATCTCCGGCCAAGGCTGGTCGATCGACAGCAACGTGGCCGCAGTATCCGGCAGAGTCGACTGGATCGCCGACTCCGTCAGGATCAGCGGCACTCGGGCGTCGTTGAGTAGAAATTCAATTCGCTGCGCGGGGAAAGAAGGATCCAGCGGGAGATAAGCTCCACCTGCTTTGAGGATCGCGAGCAGCCCGACGACCATGTTGAACCCGCGTGTCACGTATAAGCCGACCGCCACTTCCCGGCCTACGCCCTTGCTTCTTAGCACTCCAGCCAGAGCGTCGGACTGCTGGTCCAACTCGGCATAGGTCATTGTCCGCTCGCCCATGATCACAGCCGTTGCCTCGGGCGATGCTGCTGCCTGGGCGCGAAACCACTCAGGCACAGTTTGGTATCCGTTGTGAGCGGCTCCGGTGCGGTTCCAATCTTCTGTGAGCAGTTTCCATTCCGCGTCGCTCAAGAGCGGCAGAGCGCTGACCTTCTGCGCGGGATCGGAGACCACCTCTTCGAGCAGGCGGATGTAATGCCGCAGCAACTGTTCAATAGTCTCCTGGTCGTACAGATCAGTGCTGTACTCGAATTCGCAGCGATAACCTTTGCCGTCCGGCCAAATCATGGCTCCAATGTCCATGCGAGCAATGCCAGGATCGATCTTGGCGAGTTCGACTGTGAGTTCCGGCAAGCGGAATTCGGGTAAGGGTACATTCTGCAACGTGAACATCACCTGCACAAGCGGAGTATGGCTCAGAGCGCGCTCTATATGCAGGCTCTCGACCAGACGATCGAATGGCACATTTTGGTGAGCGTAAGCGCCCACCGCTGTCCCCTGCACGCGCCGCAACAACTCGAGGAAGCTCGGATCGCCGCTAAAATCGGTGCGCAGCACCACGTTATTGACGAAGAATCCGATCTGAGTCGAGAACTCCTGCTTAGGGCGGTTGGCGGTATTGGTACCCACGAGGATGTCTTCAAGACCTGTGTAGCGAAACAGCAGCGATTGATAGGCGGCCACCAGCACCATGAAAGCCGTTGTCCCGGTTTCACGGCTCAGTTCCCGGATGCGCTCTCCCAGCCGGTCGTCGATATGGACTGTGAGTTGTTTGCCAACGTATGTTTGCGTGGCCGGCCGGCGGCGGTCCGCGGGCAATTCGAGGATCGGCAATTCGCCGCTCAAGCGTTCCAGCCAATAAGGCAACTCCTGATCGGAGGCCTTCTCACCCACGTCCTGCTCCCATTTCACATAATCTCTAAACTGGAAGTCCGGCTTGGCCAAAGGCGAAGGCTTGCCTGTGACAAATGCACCATAGAGTTCCATCAATTCGCGGGAAAGAATGCCCAGCGACCAGCCATCCGCCACGATGTGCTGGACTGACATCACCAGCAGATAACGCTCGGGCGAGATACGGATCAGAGTGGCTCGAAACAGTGGAGGCTGCTCCAGATCGAATGGCCAACGGGCTTCGTTATAGGCGAGAAGACGTGCCTCCAACTCGGCTTCCGCCTCGCCGAGATGAGCTAAATCGACGGAAGACATCTTCCAATCCGCGGCATCAACAATCCTGGCGAAGGGCTGCCCGTCCCGCTGAAAGAAACCGGTACGTAGAGCTTCATGCCGCTGCACCATGCTGTGAAGGGCGCGTCCAAGCGCGTCAGGCTCCAGGGTTCCGGTAAGCCAAAAAGGGATTCCTATGTTATGCGCTGGATCACGCGGGTCGAGTTGTCCGAGAAACCACACCCGCTGTTGCGAACGCGAGAGCGGCAGTTCCCCGGAGGCGCTCTGTGTTTGCTCCGGAGCCGCACCGGCCTGTGCGCCGCGCAAGAAGGCGATGATGTCTGCCTTACGTTCCGCAAGCCGCTCCTTAATCTCAGGAGTCACAGCGTTTTTCGGTGCACTGCAACTCAGGCCATCTCCCTTGAGCGAGAGAGTGACCCCGAGCGCGCGGAGATCAGACAGGAATTGAATCAAAGAACTCATAGCACGATTTCCTCGTATCCGGAGGAATCGGCTACCGCCATTTCGGCTCCGCGCGCGCCGACCAGCAACGCGTCAAGATAGGTTGCAGCCAGTCCCAGGGTCGGATATTCAAACAAAAACGTTGCAGGCAGAGCCGCCCCGAAGGCGCTTTGTAGTTCATTTTTGAGCTCTAGGGCAGTGAGCGAATCCATGCCGATCTCCGACAACGGCTGGTTTTCCCGAAGGACGACGGCTGGTGGAAGCATGAGAACAGAGGCAATGCGCACCTTCAGGTAGTCTTTAATGACGCCAAGGCGCATTTCCGGGGGCGCTAGCTCCAACCGTTCTGCAAGCCGTCGCGACGCGGCCGCGCTGGACGGGGCGCTCCTGCGGCCGCCGACTAGCAATGCGTCGAGATAGGTTGCGGCCAATCCCAAGGTCGGATACTCGAAGAAAAAGGTTACGGGAAGGACCGCGCCCAGGGCACTCTGTAGTTCATTCTTCAGCTCCAGAGCCATCAGGGAATCCATGCCGAGTTCGGAGAGCTGCTGATCTTCGCGGGGGATAAAATTTGGCGGAAGCATCAGCACAGAGGCGATGCGCGCCCCCAAATACTCCTTGATAGTCTTAAGGCGGCCTTCCGCCGGGGTGTGCTCGAGCAGCGCCGCGAGCGCAACTGAAGTTGATGTGCTTGTGCCGTTTGGTGTTTCTCCAGGGCGAAGTTGGAAATGATTCCGGGAGAGGTTTTGTAACAAGGGCCGTACCGGATGCGCTTTTTCAGAGGCCAGAAACAGCCCCCAATCGACAGGCAGCGCAGCCAGCACGGGCACGCCGCTCTCAATAGCTTCTTCCATCAACTCCATTCCCTTATCGGGCGAGAGCGCGCCCACTCCGGGGACGGCCGATCGCTGGGTTGTACTAAGGCGGCTTGCCATGCCGATTTCCGCCCATGCGCCCCACTCGATGGTGGTTGCCGGCATTCCCTGGCGATGGCGGAGCTCGGCCAATGTTCCGAGAAATGCGTTGGCGGCGGCATAATTCGATTGGCCGCCTGAGCCCAGCAGCGCAGCCGCCGAACCGAACATCACAAAGAAATCCAGCGGCGATTGCAAAGAGAACTCGTGCAGAAGCCATCCGCCCTGCACCTTGGGCGCAAATACTGCTGCAAACCGTTCCGCTGTCTGCTGCATCAGCACCCCGTCGTCGAGCGCACCGGCTGCGTGCACAATACCGCGCAATTCCACTGGTCCGTTAGCCATCCGCTCGAACAAGCGCTGTACGTCCTGGCGTTGCGAGACATCCACGAGAATCGAATGGACGCGAGCGCCGGCCTTTTCCAGATCTTCGATTTGCTCCTGGGCCGGCGCCGACGGCCCTCTGCGCCCTGCAAGATAGATTTCTTTCGCGCCGCGCTCGACGAGCCATTGCGCGGTTCGTAACCCAAGCCCTCCGAAGCCGCCGGTGATCAGGTAGCTTGCCTGAGACCGAATCTTCAACCTCCGGCGAGGATGGCGGACAGTGCTGTTGAGCCTGACCAGACGCGGCACGGAGACTTCGCCCCGGCGAATTGCTAATGTCTGCTCCTCGGGCCCATCCCGCAGGAGAGCGGCGAGTTGCTCAAAGTCTTCGGCTGCCGGCTGGGACGGTAAATCGACGTGAATGATACGCAGGGTTGGATGTTCTACCCGAGCTGTTTTCGCGATCGCGCCAGCCACGCTAGCGGGCAAGTTGAGCGGGCCGCCGGAATCATAAGCGAAGGCTCCGCGCGTGATCAGCCAAATGTCCGGGCGCCCGGAGGTATTGCCAATGACTTCCTGGAAGACCTCGAGGACGGCAGTCGCATTTTCGAGCGCCGCTGACGCAATATCTGCGGGGGGCGGCATTTTCCGGCAATAGCAGAACCACCGATTCGACCTGACCTGCCGCGCTCAGCCCAGCGCGGATGCGCTCCCGGTTGCGGCGGAGATTCTGAGACGTCCGCCCCGCGAAATCCGACGAGAGATCAAGGCAGTGGGCTACAACTCCCGCGGCCTCGAGCGGCTTGCGCACCCGTTCAAGCTGAATATGTTCCCCAGCTAATAGAACCGAACGGAGCTTTCCGGAAGGCGCATCCGGCATAGGAGCCGCGGTCCACTCCACCTCATACAGGAGAGGATCAAAATCACTTTTCGCTGCAATTGCCGAGGATGTGGCTGGTTGCAGAGCGGCCGAGGAGGTCTTGGTTACAGCCGTCCCGGAGGCTCCCGTGAACCAATAGCGTTGGCGCTGGAATGGATAGGTCGGCAAGAGAAGCTTCTGTTTTGGCCGGTCCCGATAGACAGCATCCCAATCGAGCGGCACACCTGATAGATACAACTGCTGCAATGCTTCAAAAGCGCACTGCCACTCGTCTCTGCCCCGCCGCAGCGCGGGTACACCAGGTAGGGCCAGATCGGGATATGCCAGCTTGGCCATGCCGAGCAGGACCGGATTGGGACCAATCTCCAGCAGCACGCCGGGCCTTTGCCCCAGCAACGTATCCAGCCCCTGAGAGAACCTCACTGTTCCCCGCACGTGACGGCGCCAATAGCGAGCGTCCATCCGCTCTGCAGGCGTAAGCAGCCGCCCTGTCACATTGGAAACAAAAGCGGTTTCCGGCGCCTGATAATTGAGCTCAGTTGCCTTCCGCTCAAACTCCTCCAGCATGGGCTCCATCATCGGAGAATGAAAGGCGTGTGAGACAGTGAGCAGCTGCGCCTTGATATTTCTCTCCAACAGCAGAGAATTGATCTGACCGATCTCTTCCTTGCGTCCGGAGAGGACGATGCTTTCCGGCCCATTCACCGCCGCGATCGAGACGCCGCGCGGCAATGGACCTGCCGCTTGCAACGCTGCCTCTTCGCTCGCCCTAACCGCCAACATAGCGCCATTGCGTGGAAGACCGCCCATGAGGCGCCCCCGTTCATAGGCGAGTATCAGAGCCGCTTCGAGTGAAAAGACTCCGGTGATGCAGGCGGCTACGTATTCGCCCAGGCTATGGCCCAGCACAACGCTGGGACGCACTCCCCAGGACTGCCACATCATGGCTAATGCATATTCAAAGGCAAAGAGAGCAGGCTGAGTCCAGGCAGTGTCATCGATCAGCTCGCGCGGCACATCGGCAGCGCCGAAGAGAACGGCCGAGAGCTTATGATCCAATCTTCCCGCCAATGCCTGATCGCACCTATCGATTGCAGACCGGAAAACGTCATTCTGCTGGTAAAAGGCCCGTCCCATTCCCGAGTACTGAGAACCTTGCCCGGTGAACAAAAATGCGATCGGAGGAGCCTGATATCCGGTTATGAATTTGTAACCCGGAGAGTGTTCAAGATCGGTTGTACTTGCTTGCTGCAATTGACCGGCCGCGTCCTCCACCGAGGCGGCCAGAATCGCTACGCGATGTTGAAATTGCGACCGGCACGCGTTCGCGGTGTACGCGAAATCGCTAAGCACCGTGCGCGGACGGTCGCGCAGAAACTGAGCGTATCTGCCGCACTGCGCCGCAAGCGCTTCCGGAGTTTTGGCCGATACGGTGATCAGTTCCATTGGAAGCGGCGGCCAGTAATTGACGTTCTCCTGAAGAGGCGCTTCTTCGATAACAAGGTGACAGTTTGTCCCACTGAATCCAAACGAGCTTACCCCGGCGATCCGCGGACGGCGAGTTCGCTCCCATTGCTTTGCGGCGATGGGAATCTCGAAGGGAAGACCCTGCAGCGCTTCGTTCTGGTTGTCCGGCGAGAGGTGCAAATGGGGCGGGATAGATTCGTGCTGGAGCGCGAGCAGGACCTTGAGCACACCGGTTACCCCAGCGGCCGCCTCCAGATGGCCAACATTCGTTTTCACCGATCCCAAAAGCAGCCGCTGTTCCGCCGTGCGCGTGCCGGCAAAGACATTTCCCAGGGCGCCCAGCTCGATGGCATCGCCAAGCACCGTACCGGTGCCATGAGCCTCGATGTAATCAATATCTTGAGGACTCAGCCGGGCCTGCGCGAGCGCTGCCTTGATCACCGCCTCCTGCGCCGGACCATTGGGCGCGACCAATCCGCTGCTCCGGCCATCGTGATTGATCGCCGTCCCGCGAATCAGACCCAAGATCGGATCACCATCCGCCTTGGCATCGGAAAGCCGTTTCAGCACAAGGATGCCGCAACCTTCGGCACGGGCGAAGCCGTCAGCCGCGCGGGAAAAGGTTTTGCACCGGCCATCACCGGCCAACATGTGCGACTGCGACAGAATAATCGTGCAGTGGGGACGGAGGATGGCGCTTACCCCGCCAGCCAGCGCACGGCGGCATTCGCCAAGACGCAGGCTCTGGCAGGCCAGATGGATGGCTACGCCGGAGGCCGAACAGGCGGTATCCACCGCGATATTGGGACCTTTGAGTCCCAGAAAATGGGAGAGGCGGCCGGCTGCTACCGAGACCGCAACGCCGGAGCCGGAATAGGCATTGAGCGCGCCATCGTCCTGTAACGCCATCTGCGAATAGTCGGTTGTGCTGAGCCCGACGAAAACGCCGGTTGCGCTTTCGTCCAATGCGTCCGCCCGTTCGCCCGCATTCTCCAACGCTTCCCAAGCAACCTCGAGCAGTAATCTCTGCTGCGGGTCCATGCCCATCGCCTCGCGCGGAGAGATACCGAAAAACGCCGGGTCGAATTCATCGATGCGGCGGAGGAAGCCGCCGAACTTGGTAATCGCCTTTCCCGGGGTATCGGGACGCGGGTCGTAATATGCCTGAGCATCCCATCGCGTCGAGGGTACGGCTTCAATGGCGTCCCGGGCGTTGGCCAAGACCTCCCAAAAACCTTCGATTGTCTCCACTCCCTCCAGCATCCCGCCGCCAGGCATACGGCATGCTGTGCCGATCACCGCGACCGGTTCCGGAGCAGCTTCTTCGCGTGCGGCAAGACGGCGCTCGAGCTCAGCCGCAAGCAGTGCCAGCCGCTTGGGCGAAAGCTTCTGCGCGCGTTCTAGAAAATCATTCAACGGTTCTTCTGCTCGCAAGCAAGACTCCTATGGTCAGCGCTGAGCGCTCTTTTCAAAAAGCGCATCGACTTCCTCGTCGGACAACTGTTCGATCTCATCCAAAATGCTCACCGGACCATCACGCAGCGCGGCTGTTCGGTGCTTTAGGGGCGCGGCGGCCTTGATTGTCTCTGCCTGAAAGTGAGCCTGATCCGGCTGCGATGCCGGGAAAATCTCCTGTTCGATGAATCGCGCCAGCGTTCGCAACGTGGGATAGTCGAAGAGCAAGGTGGAAGGCAGACGCCGGGCGAGCACCGTGGAGAAGCTATTGCGCAATTCGACGGCCAAGAGCGAATCCATCCCCAATTCACTCAGCGATTCGTCAGGATCGATTTCGTCGGACGAGCGAAGATCCAGTGTCTTGCGCACTTGCTCCTCGAAGACCCGGAGAAGCCCCGCGCGGCGTCCCGCGACAGGCAATGCGTTGATTTCCGCCAAGGCACTCGTCGCCGAGCGCTGCGGCTGGTTTTTAGCCTGCGCTCGCGAGGAGGTTCCGTATAAAGCGTCGCCGGATTCTGTTTGCGAGATCAGTTGGCTGTAAAGCAAGCCGTTCTTAACCTGGCTCAGGTACTTCGGCCACTGAATCGCCGCAATGGCCAGCTGTGGCCTGCCGGTATGCAAGGCAATTTCAAGCGCGGCTAAGGCATCTTCGGGCTGCATTGGTTCCATCCCGGCGCGCGCCAACTGTTTCTGCATTGCCTGCCCGGCCGCGAGGCCCGTTTCCGCCCAGGCGCCCCAATTTACGCTAAGCGCCGGCAATCCGCTAGCCGAGCGAAAGGCTGCGAGCCCGTCCAGAAAAGCATTCGCGGCGCAATAATTTGCCTGCCCACGCGAGCCCGCAAGCGAAGCCCAGGAGGAAAACAGCACAAAAACCTCAAGATCGATCCCACGAGTCAGAGTGTGCAGGTTCCACGCACCATCCGCCTTGGGCCGCATCACCGGAGCAAATCGTTCCCAGGACTGCGAGCCCAGAGCTCCATCCTCCAACACGCCGGCGCAATGCCATACCCCGCAAAGGTTGGCGCCGGCCACCTCTACGGCGCGTAAGGCGGTTTGATAGTCGGCGATATCGCCCTCAACGATGCGTACCGTTGCGCCTTCTGCCTCCATCCGCCCGATGGTCTCTAAGGCCGTCGAAGACGGATGCTGCCTGCCGAGCAGAACCAAACTCCGCGCACCTTGCTTCACCAGCCAGTCCGCCAGCTTGAGGCCTATGCCGCGCAAGCCACCGGTGATCAGGTGCGTTCCCCGCGCGAGATCTCTCGTGCCTTCCCGCACCACTACCCTGCCGATGTGGCGGGCCGCAGCCATATAACGGAAGGCGTGCTTCACATCCGCGGTTTCGAAGGTTTTTACCGGCAGGCGCGGCAATTCTCCAGCTGCTATATCGCCCATGAGCGCTGTGAGGCGCTCGCGTATCCAGGGGGCGCGCTCAGCGAAAAATGGGGTCAGGTCGGCAACCAGATACTGCACCCCGGGCCAAGAACTTTCTATAGCGCTCTGCTCGCGGATATCAGTCTTTCCCAGCTCAATAAAACGGCCCTTTGGTTTCAGCAAACTCAGTCCGGCATCGATCGCCGCTCCGGTTAGCGAGTTCAAGACAATATCTACTCCGCCGACGATTTCGTTTTTGAAGGCGAGGGTGCGTGAATCGAATACCTGCTCGATACCTAGGGTGGCGCAGGTAAGCGCGCTTTTGCTCGCTGCCCGCGGTCGCCAGAACCTCCGCGCCGGCTCTTCTGCACAGGTGTACTGCCGCGAGCCCAACCCCTCCGGCTGCAGCATGGATCAGCACTCGTTGGCCTTTGCGCAGACCCGCGAGCTGGTGCAAACAGTAGTCGGAGGTCAAGTAGGCGACGGTTTGCGCGGCCGCCTCTTCGAACGACAGTTGCCCGGGTTTGCGCACTACGAGATCGCTAGCGGTCAGGACGTGATTGGCGAAACAGCCAGGCGCGATGCCGACGACCGCGTCTCCTATTTGCAGATCGGTGACTTTGGCGCCGGTGCGCACGACGACCCCGGCACAATCCGTTCCGATCGCTCCTGCATGCTCCAGCAGGCCGGTGGCCTTGAGCACGTCGCGGAAGTTCAAAGCCGTGGCGCGCACGGCAATTTCTATCTCATGTTCCCGCGGTTCGCGCCGCTCCACTGGCTCATAAACCAGGGCATCAATCCCCGCCCCCATCACCAGGCCCAGGGATACTTTGTCACTCCCGGCAAGCCGGGCAACCGGCATCTTTTCCAGCCGCGCAATGTACCGTCGTCCCGAGCGAATGGCTACGCGCCGTTCGTCCGATCCGGCTAATATCTCATCCGCGATTTGCCCAGCTATGGCACGCGCAGCCGCGGCGTTCCCGTCGATAAGCGTGCAGCGAAGCTCCGGGGCCTCAAGCGCGATCGCGTTGGCCAGACCCACGAACGGAGTTTCCAGCAGGCGGACCGGCGCCGTATCGTCTGCTATCGCACATGCATTCTGCGTAATCAGGTAAAGACGCGGCTTTTTGACAACGCCATCCCCCAGCAGTTGATGCACTAACGACAGCAAAGAGCGGATAGGCCTTTCTGCTTGTGCGGTCACATGCGCGGAGGCGAATTCCGTTTCGCTGGAAGAGACAAAATAGAGCACAGAGTCGAGCTCCGGAGAGGAGCGCAGCGCCTCCGAGATTAGCTGCTCGGATTTTCCATTTTCGATTGAGGCCACTGCCGCGCCGCGCATACGCAGTTGTGCGGCAGTCTCATCTACCTGATCAGCTGTTCCAATGAGAAGGATTCGTGGTGTCGCGGAAGCTCTTTCCAGCTGCGCCGTGAGGTCCGCAGGCTGCCAGTCAAGCCGGTAGAGCCAGGAAGCAATGTCAGGCTTGCTTGCCGCGACTTTACGGAAGAGCACGTTCCTGAACAAGGCGAGCGGGGTTCCGTCCGGCTGAGTGATGGTGAAATCGGCAGTTATGGTGGCGGAATCGATGCGGCGGCTGCGCATATGGCTCCAGCAACGCTCGCCCGGCGACCCCGAGACCGCGATCTCGCCCACGCTCGAAGGCATATAAAGCGCCGCATCTTCCAACACGGTCCCAAAAATCTGAAGGCACGCATCCAGCCGCCACGGAGCGAATCTATAACCCGCCTCTTCCTCAACCGATCCCTGCACTTCACCCAGCGCTTCGCCGGGCCCGCTCCACAATGCTCTTAGTCCGCGGAACTTTGGCCCAAACTTCGCCCCTTTTGCCGCCATCGCGGCATAGAAGCCGGATATATCCTCCTGCTCCCTCAACCGCGCCCGGATCCCCTCAAGATCTATCGGCTCGAGACCCGGCTCTGCGGCAGCCCGTATCCAACCCTCCGAAACCGCCTGCCAGGCATCTTGAGCATTCTCGACGCCGGGGTTCTCGGCGTATATCCGCACGCGGCTACGCTCTCCGGAAACCGCCTCCACTACTGTTTGCACCTTGCGCATCTGCTCCACCGTGAGCGGCGCATGCAGAACTGCATCTTCCACGGCAACGGATCCGGCGCCAAGCACTTCCGCTCCAGCTTGCAGCATCAGCTCCAAATGCCCGGTCAACGGCAGCACCGGATGCCCATCGAACACATGCTCGCTAATCCAGCTTGCTGAACCTTCGAGCGCCAGCTCGACCTCGAATTGCCCCTGGACTCCGGCGGTGCGCAGCCGCCGGCCCAGCAATCTGCTCCCTGTCGCCTCTCCCGCAAGAACTTTTTTCTTTCCTTGTGGTTCGATCCAGAATCGCTCCCGCTGAAACGCATAGGTCGGAAGCCTGACAGGACGACGCTTCAGGCCTGCTTCCCATCCGCTCCAATCGATTTCGACTCCACGCGTAAACAGCTCGCCTACCGCCGCAGCCAGTTCGCGCCAACCTTCGCCTCCGATCACCCGAACGGCAGGAAGGCTGACTTCGGCCCGTCCCAACACGAGCGCTATAGAAGCTCCAGCCGCAGTTAGCTCAGCGTCCGCGTCACTGCCATCGGCTACTACGGCCACAGGCTCCACGCCCCAGCTTCGCCACTTCGACTCCCATGCATCCCTTCGGGTGATGGCGGCGTCCACTGCAATCAGGCCGTCCAAAACCTCTAGACCGCTCCCCAGCACCAGCCCGACGCGTACCCGCTCCCCGGCGCGAACGCGGCCGCGGCTTACACCTGTGAAATAGGGCATAAGCGTTCGAGAGAATCGTCCCTCAAGTGCTTTCGATCTGGAATTGGAAGGGCCAGGGCTAAAGCCCGTCTTAGGATCGGGCGATTTTTCCGCTGGACTTAAGTCCAGTTCCCCCCTGCTAAAGCAGGGGGCTTCCGTAGGCTGTTCATCCGTCAGCCAGGCCCGCAGCTGCATTGCCGCTTCCGCTTTACTCTCTGCGGCCACGGCCAGACGTTCGGCGAAAAGCGCACGTCCGGTGGCCGCCGTATGGCAAATATCTCCCCAACTCGCTTCGCCCTGTTCTTGGCTATCTTCCAGAAAGCTCGCATACCGTTCGGCTAAATCGTGAAGCGCAGCCGCCGTTCGCGCGCGTCATTACCAGCACTTCGGCGGGCCGCGAATCTGTTTCCTCCGGCCGAACCTCGGGCAGCCCTTCGACCACCACATGGGCATTGGTGCCGCTGAATCCGAACGAGCTTACGCCGGCGATCCGCCGCCCCTGGATTGGTTCCCATGGCCGCGCCGCCGTGACTACCTCGAGCGGCAACTCGTTCCAGCGAACATGCTCGCTCACTTTCTCCAAATGCAGTTGTCCGGGAATCACTCCATGTTGCAATCCCAGAATGACTTTGATCAGGCCGGCAATTCCTGCCGCCGCCTCCAGATGTCCCAGGTTGGTTTTCACCGATCCGATCAGCAACGGCCGTTCCCGTCTCTTCTCCTTCGCTGAAGACCGCTCCAAGTGCCTCGGCCTCGATGGGATCTCCCAGGGGAGTGCCGGTACCGTGCGCTTCCACATAACCCACCTGCCGCGCTTCCACTTGGGCGTTGAGGTGCGCTTGGCGCAGCAGCGCCTGCTGAGCGTGACCGTTGGGGACGGTCAGTCCGCTGGTAGCGCCATCCTGGTTGACCGCCGATCCCAGGATCAATCCCAAAATGCGATCGTTATTCGCCTGCGCGTCGCGCAAGCGTTTCAGCACAACTACTCCACAGCCTTCGCCGCGCACGAAACCATCCGCTCCCGCGTCGAATGCCCGGCAGACGCCTCGCGGCGACAACATGCCGGCTTGGGCAAAGGCGATCGAATATTCCGGAGAGAGGATCAGGTTCACGCCGCCGGCAAGGGCCAATGAGCACTCGCCCCGGCGGATGGCTTCGCATGCCAAATGCACGGCGACCAAAGACGAGGAGCAGGCGGTATCGATCGAGACGCTTGGCCCGCTCAGGCCTAATACATAGGAGATTCGTCCCGAGGCCACACTGGAAGCTATTCCGGAGGCGAAATGAGGGTTTACGGCATCGATGCCCGCGTCGCTCAATTGGAGCTGCGCGTAATCGTGCGAGCAGATGCCTACATAGACACCGGTGAGCGATTGATAAATCGAAGAGGGATCGATGCCGGCGTCTTCCAGCGCCTCCCAGCTTACTTCAAGCAACAATCTTTGTTGCGGATCGATTCCCGCCGCTTCGCGCGGAGATATCCCGAAATGCTTTGGGTCAAAAAGATCGATACGCTCAAGCAACGCCGCGCTGCGCGCCGCATCGGGCAATGCTCGTTCCATGGAGCAGGCCCGCGAACCGTTCTTCAGCCCGCTCGCTGACAGAGCATCTTTGGTCGCGGAGCAGCTTCCAATAGGCTTCAACGCCATCTTCCGCTCCAGGCACGCGGCATCCGGCGCCGATGATGGCAATCGGCTCCGACCTCGCCCGCTCAAGCTCTTCCACCCGCGTCTGCGCTTGCTCGAGCGCGAGAAACGCCTGCTTGAGAGGAGAGAGCGCCTGGTCTGATTTTCCTGTCTGCATCATCGTCTGCTCAGCCGCTCCATCAAAAGCCGTTCTACTTCTTCTTCAGACATCTCGCTCAATTGCTCGGCCGTGACCCGCACGGGTTTCAGGTCCGAGATCTTCCCTCTTGGAACCGAATCAGCAAACGAAGGCCTATTGATCGATTGAATCGATTGGATCGATCCGTTTGCTTTGTTTGCGCCATTGCCTTCCGGATGGCTGCTCTCCGATGCTGCGGCGGGCGCTTGCAATGCGGATAGCAGCGCATTGGCGAGCTCTCCTACTGTTCCGGTATCGAATGCAATCGTCGATGAGATCCGGCTCTCAAGACTCAAACCGCGAGCGAGTTCGCTGCGCAGCTCAAGCGCAATGAGCGAATCCATGCCGAGATCCATGAGCCGGTCGCGAGCTCCCAGGTCCCCGGCAGGGCGGCTGAGATTGAAGACACGCCGGATGGTCGCTCTCACAAAGTCGAAGACTGCCTGTTCGCGTTCCGGCGGGGAGAGGGTTGGCAATCTTTCGGGCAGGCCGGAGTCCAGCCCGGCCGAAGCCAGCGTGACCTCCTGAGGCTTCCACTCGACCAATTTGCCGGACGCAACCTCCGCGTGGCGCGAATCTGATTCTCCGGCAGAACTGCGCGCGATCAGGACATGCTGGCCCAAGGTTGATGCCGGGGACTCCTTGCCGGGAAATGCCGCCGCTTCAGAGAAGCCATTTCGTTCGAGCACCTGGCTCCACTGTTCCGGATTGAGCAGTGGATGCTCCTTGCGGTCGTCATCCTCGAAGTGTTGCCAGCCTTCGATCAGGCCGGTGGTCATGTCGAACCAGCCGTGATGATGGGTTGATTCCAACAGGGTCAGCAACCCGCCCGGAGCTAACAGATGATGCAGACTGCCCAATGCGGCCGCCAGGTTACGCGATGCGTGGACCACATTTGCGCCAACGATTACATCGAAATATCCGGTGGCGAGGCCCTGCTCTTCGATCGGACGGTCAAGGTCGAAGATCGCATAGTGCATGAAGGGATAGGCGGCGAATTTACGCCGCGCCCTGCCTAAAAATAGCTCGGAGAGGTCGGTAAACCAATATTCCGCTTGACCGGATTCGAGCAGCGGCAAGATAGCGGAAGTCGTTCCTCCGGTGCCCCCGCCAACTTCAAGAATGCGCGCATTCCGGTGTTGCCCGATTCCACGGACCGTATTGGACACTGCCTTTGCGACAATTGGATTTAGATAGCGGGCCGCCGGGCTGGTCTCGTACAAGCCTTCCGCCAACGCGAAGGACCCTTCAGGAAACAGAGTTTCAAGCGCGCTCTTTCGTCCGGTCAGAACATCGCCCAACAACGCGCCGCACTGCTTCAGGTACGCCAGCGTTCCTGGGTCGTCTTCAAGGCACTCGTCTGCCGCCCGCCAATATGGGTCGAGCGGGACCGGCGCAAAGCCGGCCTCAGATCTGAACCGGTCGCCCTGCTGAACCAGCAGATGCATAGCGGCGAGTCCGCGTAACCACCGGCCAATCAGGTTGCGGTACAGCGGCTGGAATCCACACTGCGCAAGCACCTGATCAACGCTCATTGCCTGCGGCTGCTTAAATGCACCCGCGGCTGCGAGCACGTTGCGCGCGTGAGCCAGCGTCAAGCGATCAAGCGCCGCCCATTTTTCGGGGTAGCGGCCAACCTGCCAATCCAACGGCCCTTGCAGGCTCTGCCTTTCGGCCTCCGCTATCACGGCGCGCCAAGTCTGCTCGCGCTCCCGCTCTCGCTTTGCCTGGGGTGGAAGTCCCAACCAAAACGGGGTCCGCCGGAACGGATAAACCGGCAGGTCAACCCGGCGCCTGTTTTGCTCAGTATTCAGCTCCTGCCATTGCAGGGCCCCGCCGCTCACGTACTCTGCCTGCAACCGGGCAATTTTATCTCCCGCATCTTCGCGCCGCGGATGCCCAATGTTCCCGTGCATCGTTTTCAGCATCGCTGAGCGGCCAACCCGTTGACTTATTCTCCGTTAAGCCATTGCTCCAGCATCGCCGCCGCTGCTTGTGAATCCCGCGCTCGCAACGCCAGCCGATGGGCAAAACTTGTACGCCCTACGGCAGCAGTGAAGCAGATGTCATTAAAACGTTCAGCGGTTTGTCTGAGGAACTGCACGTAGCTTTCCGCCAGCTCGCGCAGAACATCCGGATGCATTGCCGAAAGCACTAACAGCGAATCATCCAGCTCCGCGCCGCGCCCCGTTGCAACAGCATCTGTTCGCTCATTGCCGGCGGAGGCAAGCAAAACGTGCGCATTGGTCCCGCTGAAGCCAAAAGAGCTTACCCCGGCATACACGGTTTCGTTCTCTTGGCGCCACCGGGTGAGGCGGGTTGGAACCTCGATTGGCCAGCTCTTCCAATCGATTTGCGGATTGGGTTGCCTCAAATGCAGATGAGGCGGAATACCGTGATCAGGCTGCATCATCAGCACAACCTTGATCAGGCCGGCCAGTCCAGCGGCGGCTTCGGTATGCCCGAGATTGGTTTTTACCGATCCGATGCGCAGGGATTGACCGGCGGCACGCCCAGCGCCATAAACTGCGGCCAGCGCTTGTACTTCCATGGGATCGCCGAGAGGCGTGCCGGTGCCATGCGCCTCCACATAGCTCACCATCGCGGGCGCCAGATCTGCATTCTGCAACGCCGCCCGGATCACAGCTTCCTGCGCAGGGCCGTTGGGCGCGGTAAGCCCGGCGCTGCGGCCATCCTGGTTGATTGCCGTGCCTGCGACGGCGGCAAGCACATGGTCTTTATCCCGCAGCGCGTCGGAGAGCCGCTTGAGAACCACCACTCCGCAGCCTTCGCTACGTACATAGCCGTCGGCGGCGGCATCGAAGGTCTTCGAGCGGCCATCCCGGGACAGCATCCGGGTTCTGGCGAAACCCACATTGTATTCCGGCGACAAGATCAAATTTGCCGCGCCTACGATCGCCAGGTTGGTTTCACCGCGCCTGAGACTCTCGACCGCCAAGTGTAAGGCGACCAGCGACGACGAGCAGGCCGTATCGATCGCCAGAGCAGGTCCGCGCGTGCCTAGAAAATAGGAGATGCGGCCCGCTGCAATGCTCAGCGCGCAACCGACGGCCGCATAGGCGTCGATTTCCCGCACATCCCGCATCGATTGCCGGGCGTAGTCGCTGTTGGAAAGCCCGAGGTAGACTCCCGCCGGCGTGTTAGCCAGGCTCCGGGGATCGATTGCTGCGCGTTCCAGCGCCTCCCACGTCAACTCCAGCAACAGTCTCTGTTGCGGATCCATGCTTGCGGCTTCCCGGGGATTGATGCCGAAGAATTCAGCATCGAATTCATCCACACCTTGAAGGAAACCGCCATGGCGGTCATACATGGTACCCGGATGGTCCGGATCCGCATTCAGGTATTCGCTCGCTTGCCAACGCTCCGGAGGAATCGCACCGATCAGGTCCTCACCATCGGCCAACGCCTGCCAGAAACGCTCCGGCGTGGTCACGCCTCCAGGCAGCCGCATCGCCATCCCAACGATAGCGATAGGTTCGCGCCGCGAGCGCCTGGTCTCTTCAAGTTCCGCGCGCAGTTGGCGAATTTCGATCAACGCACGCTTGACCGGCGTCAGTTCGCCGGCGCCGGTTGGACCGGCCTGCATTGGATTAGCGTCCTGCGGCATAAGGCTGCTTCTCCAATTCTTCCAACAGCAAGGCTTCAGCCTCACTGTCAGTCAACTCTTCTATCTGTAGGCCGGCCGCAGATTCGGCTCTTGGCTGAGGTTTTTCCGCGCCAAACATTTCGATCAACAGAAAGTCGCGAAGAGAGCGCAGCGTAGGGTAATCCAGCGCCAGGGTAGGTGATAATTGACGATCAAGCGAGATTTGCAGCGCGTTGCGCAACTCAACGGCCATCAACGAGTCCAGACCAAGATCATGGAGAGCCGTCTGCTCATCGACGGAAGTATGTGCCGCCAGCGATAGGATCTGAACCGCCTGCTGCCGCAGGTGCTCGGCTAGCAATGCGCGGCGCTCGGGTGGCGAGGCATGGTTCAGGCGATCGAGCAAGCCGGCCTTTTGCGCGGGCTTGGGTTGATTTTGCTTAGTCCATGCATGCTCCGGTTCCAGCGCTGCTACGTCGGCCAGAGAGGCAAATAGAGACGATGTACCGGGCGGCCGTTGGCTTACAAATTCCGCCCAGGACGCAACCGGAAGCACCGCCGCGGTGGCATCGTTTCCGGCGAGAAGAGTTTCCAGCGCGGATATTCCTTCTTCCGGCGTAATCCAGCCAAATCCGAGGAGTGCAGGGCGCACAGATTCGGCCATGCCTCCGCCGCTCCACGGACCCCAGGCGATACTCAGAGCCGGCAGGCCCTGACTGCGGCGATATTCCGCAAGCGCATCGAGCCGGGCGTTGGCGGCTGCGTAGTTCGCTTGTCCGGGCATGCCGATCAGCGCGGAAGCCGAGGAGAAGAGTACAAAAAAGTCCAGCGGCATTGCCTCGGTCAGCTGGTGCAGATTCCAGGCGCCCATCCACTTGGGCCGGGCTACCGCTTCAAACGAAGCCAGGGTCTGGTTGAGCAGACTGCGATCATCGAGCACGCCGGCTGCATGCAAAATCCCTTTGAGCGGAGCGGTGCGCGGAATGGCGCGGAGGACAGCGTCGAGAGCGGTCCGATCACTTACATCCACAGCGGCCACGTCAACCTGTGCGCCAGCGGCGCGCAGGCGAACGATCGCCTCCTCAGCTTGGGCACTCGCGCCCCGCCGCGATAAGAGCAGAAGCCGGCGAGCCCCGCGTTTGATGAGCCAATCGGCAAAGTGCAGCCCTAGCGCTCCCGTCCCCCCGGTGATCAGATAAGTGGCCGCCGGATCGATCGCTATAGGGGTCTTGCGAGAACCTGCTGCGCCGGCTGCGACTACAATCTTCCCGATGTGGCGCGCTTGAGCCATGAATCGGAAGGCCTCGCGCGGCTCACTAAACTCAGTAACCGGCAAGGGCGGCAGGGCTCCCCTGACTATCATCTTTAACATTTCGGCGAGAAGCGCTGAAACCAGGGATGAATCGCGCGCAGCCTCTTCCGCCAGGTCATACTTGAAATGTTTTACGTCCGGACGCGAGCGATGGACCTGCTCCGGCGTTAGCACATCGCGCTTGCCGACTTCGAGGAAGCGTCCGTTGGTGGCCAGCACAGCCAGGGTGCTTTCGGCCAACACGCCGGTAAGGGAATTCAATGCAACATCTACCCCGCGGCCATGGGTCAGGCGCATCACTTCCTCGGCGAACTCAGTTGTTCTTGACGGCAACACATGCTTGATTCCAAGAGACCGCAGGTAGGCGCGCTTCTCCTCGCTGCCCGCCGTCGCATAAACTTCCGCGCCTCGCGCACGCGCCAGGTGGACCGCTGCAAGACCGAGACCGCCCGCGGCGGAATGAATCAGGATTCGCTCGCCGCTTTCTAATTTCGCAAGCCGGTCCAATCCAAGGAGCGCGGTCAAATAAACCACCGGCAGCGCGGCCGCCTGGGCGAAGCTGAGCACGTCCGGCATCTTCGCGACATTGCGCGCCGCTACGGTGACGAATGTGCGAAAACTCCCCAGAGCAAAGGCGAATACCCGGTCGCCCGCAGCGAAGCCGCTCCGTTCTCCAGCCCGTGAGACTATGCCGGAGCACTCGCCGCCTAACTGCTGCGGCAAGCCGGGCAGCATACCGAGCGAGTTCATCACATCGCGAAAATTTACGCCATGCGCGCGCACTTCGATTTCAACTTCCTCTTCGAGCGGCGGCTTTCGCGGCACAGATATGTATGCGAGATCATCGAGCAGACCGCTCGCCGCAGGCGTTAATTCCGCGTCCGCCTCAGCTTCCGCATGTGTCCGCTTCATCAGCCGCGGTTGGAGAGCGGCTCCGTTACGCAATAGGATTTCCGTTTGGGTTACAGTGGCTATCGCGCGCACAAGATCGCTTATATCGCCGTCTTCCGCAAGAGCAACAGAGTGGGTGGGCAGCTCGGGAAATTCGATCTCTGCCGTGCGCCGTAATGCCCAGATCGAGCGGCCATCCGCGGATGACGATACTTTTGCCGGTTCGGCATCCCGCGTCACGAACCAAACGCCGCGGGCGGGCCGCACTTGATTTTGAATGAGGGCTTGCAACAGAGAGAGAGCCGAGCCATATTCCGAGCTGTATTGAGAACCGTGCTCTGCTTCGTCGCCGGCACTCGACGTATGCACCACGCCTTTGAGTGGCCCGGAAGCGGCGATTAGCTTCGGCAACAGCTCCGCTAGCGTACCCTCTCTGCCCTTGCCGTCAGAATAGGTAATCGGAGTGGTGACACAATATTGCCCGGCTCCGGCCGCAGCACCGAGCAGACTCCGCCGTGTTTTTCGATTTGCCGGGCAAGTTCCGTTCCGATACGGTTACCGCGCGCCAAGACCACCCAGTGACCGTCCAAAATTGCGGGAGCCGGACCAAGAGCCGCCGGAATCCAGTCCACGCCGTAGATTGCAGTTTGCGCCTGGCGCACAGCGCGTTTTCGGAAACGAAAATCTGAAATGACGGCGAGCGGGGAGCCATCAGGACGGGCGATGTTAATAGCGGCGGAAAGAGTTTCAGAATCAAGGCGGCGGGTGCGCACATAGCTCCAGCAGGATTCGCCCGGCGTGCCGTAGATCTTGATCTCGCCTAGACTCAGAGGCAGATAGAGCGCAGGCTGACGTTCATCGGCGGAGCTCAGCAGCGGTCCGACAGCCTGCAGACACGCATCCAGCCGCCACGGCGCGAATGCATATCCTTCCTCCTCCTCACCCACCGCCCGCACTTCGCCTAGAGCCTCGTCCGAACCGCACCAAAGTGCCGTCAACCCGCGAAACTTCGGCCCGAAAGCGAGGCCGCGCAACGCCATCCCGGCATAAAAACGGGCTATGTCCTTCTCTTTGAGCCGCGCCCGGATTTCTTGAAGATCGATCGCTTCGGAGTTGGTTTGCTCTGCCGCTTTTATCCAACCTTCCGATACCGTCTGCCACTCACCTGGAGAAGTTTCCGAATAGACCCGCACGCGGTTCCGCCCCGCGGCCGCAGCTTCCACTACGATCTGCACTGCTTGCGGACGCTCGACTACGAGCGGCGCCTGCAGTACCACGTCCTCCAAGGCAATTGCGCCCGATCCCAGGGCCTCCGCCGCAGCTTCCAACATCAGTTCCAGATGCCCGGTGGCGGGCAGAACCGCGCGCCCTTGCACCACGTGCTCGCGGATCCAACTGGTGGAACCTTCGACCGACAGTTCGGTCTCAAACTGCGCTCGCACACCCGCCGCACGCAGGCGCCGTCCCAGCAGTTTGCGTCCTGTTGCTTCTCCCGTGAGTTCTCTCTTTCCTGTGCCTTCCACCCAAAACCGTTCACGCTGAAAAGCGTATGACGGCAGCTTTACGCGCCTGCGCGTCAACCCCTGTTCCCATCCGTTCCAATCGATCTTGGCTCCGCGTACGAAGAGTTCCGCTATCGCGTGGGCCACATTGCGCCAACCCTCCTCACCTGTGACTCGGACGTGCGGCATGCGAATGTCTTCGCTGCTGCCAAGGACCAGCGCCAGATTCGCTCTGGCGGCCGCCAAGTGAGCCTCCGCCCCGGCAGTGGCACGCGCTACCGTGACCGGCTCCACGCCCCAGCTCCGCCACTTCGCTTCCCAGGCGCGCTCGTCTGCCGGTGCAGAACAGTCATATGGAGTGCATCCAGCGCCTGCAGATCGTTGCCCAGCAGCAGACCGACACGCACTCGCTCTCCGGCGCGAACACGGCCGCGGCTTATGCCCGGCGCTCGGGATTCTCGTCCCTCAGCGACGCTAAAGCTGAGAGATTTTGTAACGTCGATTTTTCCGCTGGACTGAAGTCCAGCTCCCCCCTGCTAAAGCAGGGGGCTTCCATCAGTTTTTCCGCAACCTGTTCATCCCTCAGCCACGCCCGCAGATGCCGGGCCGCTTCCGCTTTGTCTCCGGCCACTACCGCGAGACGCTCGGCAAAGACTGCGCGACCTGTCGCCGCCGTATGGCAGATATCTTCCCAACTCGACTCGCTGCGCTCCAGAAATTGCGCATACCGTTCTACCAGCTCGCGCAGTGCGGGCACGGTTCGCGCCGTCACCACCAGAACTTCCGCCGGACGGCTTTCAACTTGCGCTGCGGGCTTCTCCGCCGGCGCTTCGAGCACCATGTGCGCGTTGGTCCCGCTGAACCCGAAAGAGCTCACTCCGGCAATCCGCCGACCCTCGATGGGCTCCCATGGACGGCTCTCAGTGACTATCTCCAGGGGCAACTCGCTCCATTGCACATGCTCGCTGGGGCTTTCCCAGTAGAGCTGCGCGGGCAATACTCTGTGCTCCAGTCCCAACACTACTTTGATCAGACCGGCTATTCCGGCGGCCGATTCCAGATGGCCAATGTTTGTCTTCACCGAGCCCAGGAACAACGGGCGCTCTCGCTTCTTTCCAGAACTAAAAACTTCTCCCAGAGCCTCGGCTTCGATCGGGTCGCCGAGGGCCGTCCCGGTTCCATGCGCCTCCACATACCCCACTTGCCAAGGTTCCACGCCGGCATTGCGCAATGATTGCCGCACCAGTTCCTGCTGCGCCTGTCCGTTTGGCACTGTCAGTCCGCTGGAAGCTCCATCCTGGTTGACCGCCGACCCTAAGATCACGGCCAGAACCCGATCGCCATTCGCCTCCGCGTCCCTAAGCCGCTTCAACACGATGACCCCGCACCCCTCTGCACGCACAAAGCCATCAGCGTCCCGGTCAAACGCGCGGCAGGCTCCTCGGGGCGACAACATTCCCCACTGCGAGGCCATGATCAGCAGCTCCGTGGTGGCCAGAAGATTTACGCCGCCCGCTATGGCAAGGTTCGTCTCGCGTTGAAGCAGGCTGCGGCAGGCGCGATCGACGGCCACCAGGGAGGAGGAACAAGCGGTATCGATAGCCATGCTTGGCCCTTGCAGGCCATAGAAATAGGAAATGCCGCCCAGGCGCGGCATTGAGCGCCGATCCTTGCATGACATGAGCAGCCAACGCTTCTCTGGGCAGGCACTTCTGATAATGCTGGGCGTACTCCGCCGCGCTGATGCCGATAAAAATGCCCACATTCTGCCCGGCCAGAGATTTAGGATCGATGGCGGCATCTTCCAGGGCTTCCCAGCTCGCTTCCAGTAACAATCTCTGTTGCGGATCGGCGCTCAGCGCCTCGCGCGGCGAAATGCCAAAGAACTCCGCGTCGAAATCTCCCGGAGCGTTGAGCAAGCCAGCCCACCGGCTATACGTCTTGCCCGGAGTCTGGGGGTGGGGATCGAAGACCGGCGCAAGATCGAACCGCTGGGGCGGAATCTCCGTGACGACGTTTCGTTTCTCCATCAGCAGATCCCAAAACGTCTCCGGATCGTCGACGCCGCCCGGTATCCGGCAGGCCATGCCCACGATGGCGATCGGCTCGCGTTGTGCCCGCTCAAGCTCTTCCACCCGGGCACGCAGGGCGCGCAACGCCAGCAGCGTTTGTTTTTCCGGCGTCAAAGATGACGTCTCTTCCGGCATCGCTCAGTAAACCCCAAGTTTCTGCTGGATCGCAGCCAGTTCGGCGGCTAGCGCAGCATCGGCCTCCGCCTCAGTCATGGTTGATACAGATACAGTCTCTGTTCCATTTCGATTCGCCGCCGCTGCCGGAATAGTTGCTCGCATCGCAATGGGTTTCCCGGCCACCTTTCCTTCCAAAAAACCGGCCAGCGCGGTAATGGTGGGATAGGTCAGAGTCAGCGTTCCCGGAAGCTTGATGGCCATCGCCGCCTCCAATCTCCGCTTCAATTTGACGCTCATCAAAGAATCCATTCCCATTTGAAAGAGCCCGCGGTTCTCGTCGACCGGATCGTCGGGCGCCATGCCAAAGACCGCTCTGACTTCCGCGCTGACCAACGCCAGCAAACGCTCCGTACGGTCCCCCGGCGGCAATCCTCCCAGCTCCGCCGTCCAAACGGGCACGTTATTCCGAAGATCCGTTGTAGGCTTAACATCTGTCTCCGGCAGCGATACGGAAGCCTCGATTATCTCCGCCACAAAACTGCCTCTGCCTTGGAGCTCGAGCGCCGGTCGAAGCGTGGACCAGTCGATCGCGGCAATTATGCCGGAGTCCGCACCCGACACCATGAGCCGGCCGAGAGCATTGAGCGCCTTCGCGGAGGGCATGGAAATGAATCCTGCGCCGGCGATGAGTTCTCCTTGCCGATCTAAAGCAGCGGGTTCCCACAATCCCCATTGCACGCTCAACCCAGCCAATCCACTCGCTCTTCGCTCTGCCGCCAATGCATCCAGACAACTATTCGCCGCGGCGTAGAGACTCGCGTTACGCGATCCGATCGAAACCGCCAAGGACGAGAACAGAACGAAGAAATCCAGATCGCGATTCCGGGTAAAGCGATCGAGCAGCCTGGCTCCCTCGACCTTGGCTCGAAAAGCAATCTCCACATCCTCCTCGGTTGCTTCCATTACCGCGTCAAATCGCATGCCCGCAGCGGCATGGACCACACCGTATAGAGGCGCCGGGCCCCGGTCAATGTCACTAAAGAGGCGTTGAATCTGCGCCTCATCCGATACATCGCAGGCTTCGGCCCGGAGACTAATTCCCTGCGCCCGGAGCGCGTCCAGCCGTTCCTTAAGACCGGGTTTTTCAATTTTTTGAGGATCTCGCCGGCCCACCAGAACGAGATGCCGCGCTCCTCGCTCAGCCAGCCATTCGGCAATATCGAGCCCGATGCTGCCGAAGGCGCCTGTGATCAGGTAACAGCCATCCTGGCGTAATTCCGGTTGGCCGCCGGCCGGCGGCGCGGTTAAGCGTTTTAATCGCGGCACAAAGCGCCTGCCGTGGCGCAAGGCTACGCGGTCTTCGCCGCTTGACTCAACGATCTCGTTGATAACCGACACTGCTTCTTTCTGGTCTGCAAGATCAAGATCGATTACTCCGCCGCCGATCTGCGGATACTCCAGTCCAAAGGCGCGGGCAAATCCCCAAAGCGCCGCCTGGTCCAATTGAGGAGCAGCAGAATCCTTCAGAATTCTCTGAGCCTGGTGAGTTATAAACCAGAGCTTGAGATTTCGTTTGCTGCGGACCACACTCTGCGCAAGGGCAAGAGCTTGGCGGGTCAAACCAGTCGCATGGCCTTCGGCAACCATAACGATGTAACCGGGAGAAAGGCCTTCGCCCGCGAGCCCGTGGAGCGGATTCTCTGTAAGGCGGGACGGCATCCCGGTGACAATCGTCCGGTCTCCGCGCTGCCGGACGGCTGCCGCCAACCGATTCGCAAAGCCGCCGTCACAATCCTTCAATAGCAGCCAAAACGCGGGGCCACTCTGCTGGCTGATGGGCGTCTGCAGCGGCTTTTCTATCCACTCCGAGCCATAAAACCAGTCATCCGGCGCCTTAGCCGTCGAAGTGGCCGGAACTGAATTGGCGGATGGTTTGAGCCAATACCGCTTGCCCTGAAAAGGATATTGCGGCAAGCTTACCGTCCTGCCAGGCGTCGGATAAATCTCCTTCCAATCGATTTCCCCGCCCTGTTCAAATGACTCTGCCAGTTGTTTTAACCGGGAGCCCGCAGCAGACGGAGTGGGGATTGGCGAGCTTCGCTCCTCAGCAATCGCGTCGATCCCCGCAGCCCGCCTGCGCAGCGCGGAAGCGATCTCATGACCATCCGAGCCAATCGCAGCGATGCGATGAGGGTGATGCGTCCGCCGCATGGTGCTGGTGTAGCCGATACTCGGGAGTTCCTCTGCCTCAGCCTGTTCAATCCGCTCTGCGAAGGCTGCTGCCAACGCGCGTAGCGCTTCGGAGTTCTGCGCGGAGACGGCCACCAGCACGGGAGAATTCGAAGTTCCGGCTGCCGGTTGCTCCTCCGGAGCCTCCTCCAACACCACGTGAACGTTCGCGCCCGACCAGCCGAAGGAGTTTACTCCGGCAAACCGCCGCCCATCGCGCGGCCAATTCCGGCCGGCTGCCGGTATGGAGAGGCCGGAACCGGAAAAGGCGAGATGAGGATTGAGCTCCTGCAGATTGGCTACTGGAGGCAAATAGCCGTGCCGCAGCACCAACACCGTCTTGATCAGCCCGGCGATGCCCGCTCCCCCTTCCAGATGTCCGATATTCGCCTTGATCGAGCCGAGCGTGCAGGAAGATGTCCTCTGCTCGCCTCCCAGCACTTCTGCGATTGCCTCCACTTCGATCGGATCACCCAGAGGGGTACCCGTTCCATGGGTCTCGAAATAGCCCACCTGGCCGGCAGAGACGCCCGAATCCTCAAGGGCACGGCGCAGCAGCCGCTGCTGAGCTAACCCGCTAGGCGCGGTCAACCCATTCGTCCGGCCATCCTGATTCATGGCTGAGCCGCGAATGATGGCCAGCACGCGGTCTTGATTGCGCACCGCGTCGGCCAGCCGCTTCAGAATCACAACACCGCATCCTTCGCCGCGCCCGAAGCCATCGGCACGGCGATCAAAGGTCTTGGAGTGGCCGTCGGCAGCCAGCATCTGCAATTGCGACATCGCCACGCCACTGATCGGCGAGAGTAACAAATGGATTCCCCCGGCAACTGCGGCGCTCGATTCGCCCGAGCGCAAGCTGCGGCAGGCAAGGTGTACGGCTGCTAAAGAGGAGGAGCACGCAGTATTGACGACCAGGCTGGGGCCGCGAAGATCGAGCCAATAAGCAAGCCTGCCTGCGATCATGTCTTGCGCCGTTCCGGTGGCGGCGTAACCATCCAGAGCTCCCGGATCGGCGAATTGCATGGCGCAATAGTCCGCGCTGTGGCTGTGAACTCCGACGAATACTCCGGTATCGGTGCCGCTCACCATCGCGCGCGGCAGCCCTGCGTCTTCCAGCGCGTGCCAGGCAGTCTCCAGAAAGATCCGCTGCTGCGGATCCATCGTGATTGCCTCGCGCGGAGTGACATCGAAAAACGCCGCATCGAAGCGTGACACATCATCCAGAAAAGCGGCGTGCCGAGTATTCATTTTTCCGGGCACCGCTGCTTCGGGAGCATAGAAGGCATCGCCGTCCCAACGCTCCGCCGGAACACTACGAACAGCGTCCCGGCCTTCTTGGATCATTTGCCAGAAAGCCTCCAGACTGGCCCCGGCTCCGGGAAAGCGGCCCGCCATGCCTATGATCGCAATGGGTTCGGACTTAGTCCGCGCCTCGGCCGCGACCAGCTTCTCCCTAAGTTCACGAATTACATTCCGCGCCCGGTCGAGCAGTTCGTTGTTGCGGCTTTCGATCGCCATGCGTTCGCTATCTTCCATTGGGTATGGCTCTCTCTATTTGCTCAGCAGGATCTCGGCCCCAAGCAATTCGGCCTCAAGCATCTCAGCCGCCGAACGGCCTGCTGCGTGGTTGGGCGTCTCCCTGAGAGAATTGGATTGCGGAACCGCTTTCTGCTGTTTTGAACCTGGCCGACCCGGTACTTGCGCGGTCAGCAATGCTTCCAGGTGACCAGCCAGCGCGGTTATTGTTACGTAATTCCAGGCCATGCTGGCAGAGACCTGCAGACCCAGACCTCGCTCCACCCTATCGTTCAGCTCCATCGCCGTGAGCGAATCCAGTCCGAGCGATTCCAATGTCTTATCCGCAAGCACCCGCTCGATAGGGATACCTAGCACCGCCGCAAGCTGCTCACGCAGCCACTTCGCCAGGGCCGCGGAAATCTCATTCGAGGGCAGAAGTTTCAAGGCCGCGACAAAATCGCCGGCCCCGGCGATTGGGGCGATCACAAAGCCGGGTCCATTCGCGTGAGCATTCAATCCCTCGCCGAACGGCAGGATAGGGCTCTTCGCCGCCAGAGATTTTTCGATCCAGAACCGCTCGCGCTGCCAGGGATACGCCGGCAGACTGAGCTGATTACCTGTGGGATAAATGGCGCACCAGTCAATCGCCTGGCCTTGTACATAGAGCTTGCCCAAAGTTGACAGCAGAGCGGCCGTCTCGGGCTCCTCGCGCCGCAGCGATGCTACCGCGAGCGCCTGCCGGCCGGCATGTGCCGCAGTCTGCTCGACAGACTGCACAAGAATCGGATGAGGGCTCATCTCGATAAACGTGTCGAACCCCTGTTCCAGCAGCACCTGGATAACGCTTGAAAACTGCACCGTCCGGCGAAGATTCGCAACCCAGTACGCCGCGTCCATTTGCCTGCCATCGAGCATCGCGGCGTGTACGGTCGAGTAGAGAGCGATTGTTCCTGGATCCGGCTGTAGGCCGGTAAGGGCCGCGAGTAAATCATCTTTGAGCGGATCTGTCTGGGGAGAATGGGAAGCGACGTCTACCCGTACCCACCGGCAGATCGCTCCTTGCTCCTCCAGCCCTTGCACAACTTCGTCGAGCGCCTGCGGATCACCGGCCACAACAGTAGAAAGCGGGCTGTTCGAGACCGCGATCGAGAGCCGATCCTCGCGGCCGAGTATCGCCTGCTTGACTTCGGCCTGCGGCAAGTCCACAACCGCCATGGCGCCTGATCCCGCTATGCGCAACAATAGAGCGCTTCTGCGGCAAATGATCTTGACTGCGTCAGCAAGCGACATTATGCCGGCCACATGAGCTGCCGCCACTTCTCCCATGCTGTGGCCCACGACAGCCGAAGCCGAGACGCCCCACGCATTCCATAGCTTCGCCAACGCTATTTCCATGGCAAAAAGCGTGGGCTGGATCACGTCAATCCGCGCCAGCCTATCCTCTTGTGCGGGATCCTCGATCTGCTTGAGGACCGACCAACCTGCTTCTCTTTGAATTTCGCGGTCACAATCCTCGAGCACGCGCCGGAATGCCGGCTCGGTCTTGAGCAGCTCCCGGCCCATGCCGATCCATTGCGAGCCTTGTCCGGGAAAGATAAAGGCTACCTTTGGCGTTCGCCCTTTTTGTGCCGTGCCGGATGTCACGAACTCCGCCGCTTCCCCGCGCGCGAAGGCTTGCAGCCGTTCCTTCAACTCTGTCGTGTCCGCAGCGGTGACGGCCAGCCGATGGGCCAGGTGGCTCCGCCGCACCGCCGAGGTGTAGCAGAGATCGGCGAGGCTGCTCTCCTTGAGTGTTGCCGCTATATCGCTGGCTCGCTGCTTAAGCGCATTTGCAGAGGCTGCCGAGAGCGGCAGGATATGAGCGGTCGCGCAACGGTGTCTCGATCGGTGTTGCGGCAGGCCCCTCTTCCAGCACCACATGGGCATTCATGCCGGTCAGAGCCAGGCCATTCACGGCGGCTCGCCGCGGTAGCGCGTTCTCTGTTTCCCAGAAGGACCCCTCTTGCACCAGCGTGATCCCTGACGAAGCCCAGTCGATCGCAGGGTTGGGCCGGCTCACATGCAGGGTCGCGGGAAACATATGGTGTTCAAAAGCATGGATTGTTTTGATAACGCCCGCTACTCCGGCTGCCGACTCGGCATGGCCGATATTCGACTTCACGGAACCGGTGCGGCATGGCGAAGACCGCCGGCTGCCGGAACCGTAAACGGATGCGATAGCTGCCAACTCGACCGGATCGCCCGCTCGCGAACCTGTTCCATGCGCTTCAACATATTGAATGCTGGACGGCTCTACGCCCGCATCGGCAAGAGCGTCGAGCATGGCCTGCCGCTGCCCCGCCTCGCTCGGCGTAGACATCGATCCTCCGCCTCGTCCGCTATTGGAGACGGCAGTTCCGCGAATAAGCGCCAGGATGCGGTCGCCGTCGCGCTCCGCATCACGCAACGGCTTGAGGACGAGCAGACCGACGCCCTCGCTGCGCACTATGCCATCGGCATGGGCATCTGCAAACTTGCAGCATCCGTCCGCGGCCAGCATTTTTGCCCGGCTGAACGCCTGCGTCTGCTCCGTGCGGAAGATCAAGTTAACGCCGCCCGCCAAAGCCAGTGAGCACTCGCCGGCACGCAGGGCGCGGGTAGCCAGATGAATAGCCGCCAACGACGCCGCGCTGGCTGCATTGACTGAGACATCCGGTCCGCGCAAATCATATTGATATGCAATCCGGCTGGATGCGCCGTAGAGCGGCCCTCCCATCAGGTTAAAAAAATCCGTCGCAGGGGCGTTCGCATTCGCGTGCACTTCGTAGTCGTTGGTCCAGGCCCCGATGAAGACCCCGGCTCGGGCGCCGGCCAGTGCCCCGAGCGTTTGCCCAGCATCTTCGAAGGCCTCGAAGGCGGCTTCCAGTAACAGTCGATGTTGCGGGTCAATCCACTCAGCCTCACGAGGAGAAATTTCGAAGAAGGCAGCGTCGAACCGATCGGCATAGGGCAGAAATCCGCCGCGGCGCGTAGGCGGGCGGTTCGCCTCTCCCGCTTGTTCGTAGAAGGTATCCAATTCCGGCGAGCGGCCTCCGGGATAATCCGCGAGACCGTCTTTTTTATCCGCGATCAGCTTCCACAGAGCGGCGGTATCGGGAGCGGAAGGATAGCGGCCGCTCATACCAATGACTGCGATCGGCTCTTGAACAGGCTTCCCAGCCGCATTCATGGAGTCTCCTGGTAAATCGGACAGCTTGCGCTGGGGGAAATTGTATGGAGCATGAGGCTCAAATTAAGACAAGGTCAGCTTCCAAACGGCAGTAATGTAGTACTTACCAAAATCCGCTTCACTTTTATAGACATCTTTCGGGGGAGGCGAGGGGAAGTGGGGAGGGTTCCCTGCAAACCGCATCCTAAGAGTAGTTCAAAACCGGTTCGCCCGCTCAAGCTTTATTCCGTGGCGAAATAAGACGGTGGTTACCATTGTCAGGTACTACCGGGTTATCCCTCGATTGCAATGAAAATTGAGTTAATTCACCGTGAACAGGCTGCGGAAGGCGGAAGAATGTCGAAGATGAGCTAGATCGATACCCTAATGCTACTTCTGGCAATATCGTGCGAGATACCGGGCAAGGCGTTGCGGTGGTCCTCAAATTTAACCAGGGGGCGGTACGCCATCGCCAAAACGCACCAGGGGCGACAGCTACAGGGATGTAGGGTTGCCGATTCGATTGCTTTCGACGAGTAAGCGGTTGATTGCGCCGGAGACGCGCAGCGCATTGGCCGCGACTGTTAATCCAGGATTGGTCGCTCCGCTGGTCGGCATGAAGGAAGCGTCAGCTATGAAGAGATTTCGAATGCCGTGCGCCTTGCAATCGCGATCGACCACGCTTTTGGCGGGATCATCGCCCATCGCGCAGGTGCCGCAGGGATGACCGTAATTAAGTTGGACATTTTTTGAGAGAAAAAACGCGCGGCGCCTGTCCAAATGCTTCTTCAGAAGGCCGCGGAACCGATTGAGGCGGTCACGTAACTCATCGCTGACCCGGTATTTTATGCTAATGCCATCGGCTTCATCGCGATCGATCACAACGCGGTTGTCAGGGTAAGGCAGATCCTCGACATTGCACGCGAATATCGTACCGGAACCAAAAAGAGCGGTGATGGCGGCAGCGGGTATTCGCAACAATGGGCGAAACAGCCGCAGCCATCTTGGGGCGCTGCGATCGAAGATGCCGTAAAAGAGCACCAGGATATCGCCATATGCCAATTCGAGGCCGGTCGACTGAACCGATGCGAGCCGTTCGCCGTTGAAGCGGTAGAAATCACGGAAGCCGATGGATTTGCGCGGCCCCGAAGAGACGAGCTTCCTCTGCGGCCACAGGGCAAATCTCTGCACCGCGTGGAACATCAGGTTGCGGCCGACCATTCCGGAACGGTTGGCGAGACCGTCCGGCCAGTGCTCTCCGCGCGACTGCAATAGAAGCTTTGGCGTGTGGATCGCGCCTGCCGCCAGCACAAAGACTTTTGCGCGAATCGTAATCTGGTTCTCGCCTTGAAGCAATATCGCTTGCAAGATCGTGTCGGAAGATGCTTCGAGCCGAACGGCTTCGGCCCTTTCCAGTATCGCCGGTTGTACGGAACCCTCGGCGAGCGCTGATCGCGCGTCGGCCCGGCAATTGTTGTGGCACAACCGGCCGAGACATTCATCGCAACCCGGGCGATAGCGGAGACCGACATGCAGCCGGTAAGGATGCATGCCGCCGCTTATAAAGGACTTCATGAAATCGGTGTCGGAAGATCCTAAGGGCGGAGGATCGAGCAGATGGTCAACTGCATCGGCGTTCAAGGGGTCGCGTGTCCCGGTCACGTGCAGCATCCGTTCAGCTTCTTCGTAGTAGGGAAGAAGCTCGTCGTAACCGAATGCCCAACCGCCGGTCGGATGAGGCATTTCCGGAACTGACTCTAAGTCATGGCGCTCAAGGCGCTCAAGGGCGGCGGAGTACAAATTGGTGCTGCCGCCTACTCCGGCCCCGAACGGACCGAACCAGCGGCTCCGAACTCCATCAACTTCGAAGGCGCTGATGGTGGGCCATTTGCCCTGCGCCAAAAGCCGCTCGCCATCGGCAAGAGATTGGGTAAGCTGAGCGCCGGGGGTGGTTAGCTGTTCATTGCCACGATCGATCAGCACTACATCATGTCCCGCTTCGGCGAGAGCGCGTGCCGCCAGGCCGCCACCCATGCCGGCTCCAATAATGGCGACGTCCCAGACGCGGGGCTGGTCCTCTCGGAGCAATTTTCGCAAACGTATACCTCCACGCCGGATAGGCCGGATTTCCGGTTCCTTATGCTCAGGGGGAGACGTAGTATGACACGTATTGCATTTAAATCAATGAATGTTTCTTGCTAATCGAAGCCGGCAAGGCTTCTTTTGTCATGCTGCGGCGAAACTGCGGTGTATTACCGTGGTTTATTTGAGTATGGGAAGGAAGTCAGAAGCGGAGTTGGTGGGCAGTCACGGGCTCGAACCGTGGACCTCCTGCTTGTAAGGCAGGCGCTCTAACCGACTGAGCTAACCGCCCCGCCAAAGCTGATGGTAACACGCATGAGGGGCGGGATTTCTGTGCCGCTGTCGAGCGGTCAAGGCTTGCTCCGCGCTCCCAGCGCAGGCGCCGTTGATATGAGGCTGCGCGGAGTTCTATTTTTCCTCTACACACGAACGTGAAAACGGTCTAGCCTTCCGGGAGGAACGGGAGAGTTGCTCATGCGAACGAAGAGATCAAAATCCGCGCCGGTAGGAGTTATCGGGAAGGTCCTGCGCATCCTGGAGCTGCTCGATCGATCTCCTTCGGGTCTCCAGCTCAGGGAGGTTGCGGCAAAGACCGGAATCAACAAAAGCACTGTGCACCGCTTTCTCAGCCATCTTGACGCCGAGGGCTACCTCTTTCGCGATGCCATAGGCACATACATGTTAGGCCCGAAGCTGGCGCGTCTGGGGAACGGCCTGAGCTTCCAGACAACACTGTGCAAGATCTGCCGCCCCACCCTGGAAAATCTCCGGACAGCGACTGAAGAAACGGTCAATCTTGCAGTACTGGACGGCTTCGATGTCCTTTACCTGGATGTACTGGAGACCCAGAATACGTTCCGGCTGGTTTCTCAGGTGGGAATGCGCCGCGCGCTTCATTGCACCTCGCTGGGCAAAGCGATCCTGGCCAATATGGAGGATGAGCGGCGCAGAGAGGAGATCTATTCCGCAATTGGGTTTGAATCTAATACCCCGAGAACCCATACCAACATCGCCCGTCTGAAAAAAGATCTTCTACAGATCAAAGAACAGGGATTTTCGCTGGACGACGAGGAAGCGGTTACCGGAGCGCGATGTATCGGAGCCGCGATCTTTGGCGCCGGCGGCAAGATTATAGGCAGCATCAGCGTATCCGGCCCAGTGGTGCGGATCACCCGGGACCGGCTGCCTTTCTTCTCCTCGGAAGTGCGCAGGGCAGCACGGGAAATCTCCTGGCGGCTCGGTTATAGGGCCCCAAAGCAAGGAATGAATGGCGCCCGCCCGGGAAAAGAACTTAGTCCGCCATTAAAAAGCAGGCCGGCGTCTAAACACCCCGCCCGAAGCTAATTCCGATCCCGTCCCGCGGGTCTAATGAAATCCCCGTATTTCATTATCTAAAACGAGGTCTTTATTTATTGACATTTTCGATCGAACAGAGATAGAACACTTGACGGCGGCTGTTCGCATAATTCCGGTGGTCCCTGAGGGCGCCGATCGTTCGCACAGTTGTGCCTGGTTCGGATCTTGTGGTTCCAAACATCGAGTGAAAAGTTGAATTCTGGAATTTGAGGCACATTCTATGGGAAGCTATCAAGCCGTACGGAATCTATGCGTTTTGTTGATTATAGGACTTGCTTCTTTTGCGGCCTGGGCGCAATCCAGCAGCGGCATCATTTTTGGGACGGTGACCGACTCACAAGGCGCGCTGGTCAGCAATGCCGATCTCACGGCAACCAATGAAGCGACCGGCTTTGCGGTAAAGGTCAAAACGGACCAGTCGGGAAATTACGTGGTCGCCGATCTGCCTGCGGCGAGCTATCGCATTAGCTGCGCGGCGCCAGGCTTTCAGACTCTGGAGCGTACCGGGATCCGGCTGCAAGTCGATCAGCGCGCGCGGGTCGATTTATCGATGAAGGTCGGCGAAACCACACAGGTTGTCTCCGTCCAGGCGAACGTGACCAATCTCGACACCTTCAGCTCAACAGTGAAGGACGTCGTCGATTCCACCCGGATGGCGCAGCTTCCTTTGAATGGCCGCAACGCGCTCAGCTTGCAGGCGCTGCTGCCGGGTTCAGTGCAGATGGGCTCCGGCTCGGCGGCAAGCGGTATTGCGTTGAACACAAACCTGGTTTTCAGTGTGAATGGCGCCCGCCCGAACCAGTCTGCCTACACACTGGACGGCGGCCTGAACATGGATATGTACAACAACCTGCCGGCCGCCTTCCCGAATCCCGATATGCTGCAAGAGTTTTCGATCTTGCAGAACGGCTACAATGCGGTCTCCGGGCGGGATGCGGGCGCGGTGATCAACATGATCACAAAATCCGGAACAAACCAGATTCACGGGTCAGTCTATGAGTATCTGCGTAACAGTTATGCGGATGCCAAGGATTATTTCGCCACAGTGGTGCCTCCCTTGAAACGAAATCAATTTGGAGGAACCATTGGAGGTCCGATTGTCCTGCCTCATCTCTACAACGGCAGAGACAAGACATTTTTCTTCGTCGGGACTGAACTTACGCGGCAGGTGTTAGGCAGCACCAGTTCTTCGACTATCGTTCCTACCGCCCTGGAACGCACCGGGAACTTCTCGCAAACCGTTGTTGGCGGCAAGCCGATCACCGTCGCTCCTCCCAGCACGGTTACGCCAGCCAACCCGAATGGCACACCGTTCCCGGGAAATATAATTCCGCAGGGGCTGCTCGATCCCGTAGCCCAAGCCTTTACCAGCCATTTTTTCCCGCTGCCCAACCGCCCAGGAAATACCTACGCGTTCAATCTCTCACTCCCCACGCGGGAAAATCAGGTCATCGCCAGGGTCGATCAGTCGCTCTCCAGCGCCGATAAGGTGAGCTTTCGTTATTTTTTCGATGACAGTTTCAACGCTCAGAATGCCGGCCTGCCGGCATTCAATTCGAACAACGATTGGCCGACGCACAATGGAACCATCAATGAAACCCATGTATTGACGCCTGGATTGGTCAATCTGGCAACGTTCATGGTCGCCCGCAACACCTTTATCCGCGCGCCGCAGGTCACTAACCCGCCGGACTGGGCCTCTCTCGGCTGTGTCTCCTGCGTGCCGTTAGCTCCGCCTAATATTCCAACCGACTGGGCGGTGGCGGTCACGAACGGCTTAGCTTTGAGGGTGCCTACCAACTTCCGCAGTTTCATGATGAATTATCAAGTCGTCGATACCATGAGCTGGTCGAAGGGCAACCATCTGCTGCAGTTCGGCGGCGAATACTCTTATGAACGCCGGTATGGAAGAGAGTATTTCCAATTCTCCGCCGATTACACATTTAGCGGGACATTGTCGGGCTCCTACGGGGATGGTTATGCCGACTTTTTTCTGGGGGCTGCAAACAGCGTTTTCCAGAATACTCCGCTTTTCTCGGAGCAATACAAATACACGCCATTCCTCTATTTCCAGGACGATTGGCGGGTCTCGAACAAGCTGACGGTTAATCTTGGCGCGCGTTGGGAGCCATATATCACGACGAGGGATAGATTCGGCCACGATGGCGCCTTCCGGCCCGGCCAACAGTCGCTGATCTATCCATTGGCGCCGCTAGGCGCGCTCTTCCCGGGCGATCCGGGAATCGGGCCGGGAGTTAGTCCCAACCGGTATGACAGAATCTCGCCAAGAATCGGGTTCGCCTACGATCCATTCGGCAATGGCAAGACGAGCATTCGCGGGGCCTACGGAATATTCTCCGATACTCTGCGGGCAGTCGCGCTGAATACGAACCAAACCAACCAGCCGTTCAGCTACGGCCAGACCACATTTAACGTTCCGCTCTCGAATCCCTACGCCAACAACATGCAGACGCTGCAGCTCCTGCTGAACTACGTTCCGCCAAAGACGGCGGCGCAGAGGCAAGCGCGAGTTTTTTATCTTCCCATGACGGAGAATTCGGTGGCCCCAAACTTCACCACCGGCTATATCCAGCAATGGAACCTTACGTTGCAACGGCAGATTTGGAAGCAAATTGTAATTACGGGCGCGTATGTGGGAAGCAAGGGGACGCACCTGCTCCTTTTGGAAGAGCAGAACCCGGCCATTTACATTCCCAATCAATCCACTACGACCAACGTAAACTCACGCCGTCCTTACAAAAATTTTCAGACGATCACCGAAGACATTTCTGCCGGGCCATCGTCCTATAACGCGTTTCAACTCAACTGGAACCGGCGATTCACGGGAGGCTTCACACTGCTCGGCTCCTATGCCTATTCCAAATCAATGGATATCGCTTCGAATGACGGGAACAGTGGATTAGGAAACCAGGCGCGCGATCCCTTCAACTGGAACCTGGATTATGGCCCTTCGGATTTTGACGTCAAACACCGGTTCGTAACCTCGTTTGTTTATCAAATCCCAGGTTTGAGCTCCGGGAATACATTTGCCAAGGCGATCACCGGCGGCTGGCAAGTGGACGGGATTCTCACTTTGCAGACCGGCGTGCCATTCAGTGTTCTGGCAGGTGTCGACCGGAGTTTAGCAGGGGTAGCCGCAGATCATGCGGATGTCCACGGGCAGGTGGCCGTCTACAATGGCCGGTCCAGAGCCAGCAAGATCTCGAAGTTCTTCGATACGAGCGCGTTTTCATTGCCTGCGCTCGGCACCTTCGGAACGGCGGGCCGCAACACTATCTATGGACCGGGACTGGAGAATTTCGACGCCGGAATATTCAAGAATATTCCGATCCATGAAGAACAGCGCTTGGAGCTGCGCTGGGAGCTATTCAACTCGTTGAATCACCCGAATTTCGCGAACCCGAACAATTCATTTACAAGTTCCGCGTTCGGGCGGATTACTTCGACCGGATCCTATACCGGAAGGGTGATGCAGATCGCGGCCAAGATTGTCTTCTGAGGCAGTCTGTGATCTGATGGCAGCGACCGTGCAACGAAAACATGAGGAGAATTGAATGTTCTTGAAGCAACGACCCATTTGGAAGGAGAGCGCCTGCCGGCGCCGTATCAAGCTGCTGCTGGTTATTCTGGCAGCAGTGGGGATTTACGCGGCGACCGCCGGGGCGGCGAAAACACACGTAGGCGCACAGAGACACTACATGGTTTATGTCGGAACCTACACCGGCCCCAACAGCAAAGGAATCTACGATTACCGGTTTGACACTTCCTCGGGAAAATTCACTCCGGTCGGCGTAGCCGCCGAGATTGTGAATCCTTCCTTCCTTGTCACCGATCCGCATCATCGCTTCCTATATGCGGTCACGGAAATGGGCAATGAGCCTCATGCCGGCTATCGAACGCACGGGTCCATCAGCAGCTTCGCCATCGACCCTAAGACCGGCTCGCTCAAATTGCTCAACAAGGTCGATTCCGGCGGGGGCGGTCCATGCCATCTTGTGGTAGACCACACGGGGAGAATGCTGTTCGTCGCGAATTATGGAAGCGGCAATGTCGCATCTTTCGCTCTCCGCCCGGATGGAAGCATTGGCGAGCGCACGGGATTCGACCAGCACCATGGATCAAGCGTGGATCCTAAGCGTCAGCAGGGTCCGCACGCGCACTCCGTCGTTCTCTCTCCCGACAATCGCTTCCTCTTCGTTCCCGATTTGGGATTAGACAAGATTTTCATCTATCGCGTAGACGCGGCAAAGCGCACCTTCACACCCAATGATCCGGCCTATGCCCAGGTGGATCCCGGACTGGGACCGCGCCATTTTATCTTCGGTCCGGGAGCAAAGTTCGCCTACGCCGTCTGCGAGATGGGATCGCGCGTGGTGGCATTTGCCTATAACCGGGAAGCGGGATCGCTGAAGACGCTGCAGACGATTTCAACCCTGCCTGCCGGGTTCACCGGAGAAGACAACTCGGCGGAGATCCAAGTCGATTCCAACGGCAGATTTCTCTACGCTTCCAATCGCGGCAATGACAGCATAACCGTCTTCCGCATCGATCCCGTCAAGGGCACGCTGACAAAGATTCAAGTAGCGCCGGTACAGGGCAAGATGCCGCGCAATTTCGTGCTCGATCCGTCAGGGAAATTCCTGATTGCGGCCAACCAGAAATCCGATCAGATGGTTGTGTTCTCGATCGACCAAACCAGCGGACAGCTCAAGCCGACCGGTGAAGTAGTAAACGTTCCGGCCCCAGTCTGCATTCTCTTCGTACCGGAAGGATAGCTGTTATAGCTTGCATTCGCAGTTCAGGAGCCGTGAATCGCATGAAAGTTCTCAATAAAACAGTGACAAGGCGAAATCTGATGCAAGGCGCCGGAGCCCTCGCGGGGGCGGGCGTGCTGGGACTCGCCGGAAAAGAGCTATACTCTCAATCGGCGCCAGCGACTGGCGGCGGCAAACCGCGCGCCTTAGCCCTCGTTGGGGACCGCTACCATAATGCGGATTACATCCGCGTGAGCCTGGATAAGGTCTTCCAGGATCTGAATATTCCCATCGATTACACCATCCATTACGAAAAGATCTCGAGCAATCTGCTGAAGGACTATCAGCTCTTTCTGGTGCTGCGCGATGGGATGATCTGGCCCGGCGGTTATCTCGGGCCCGATGCCTATACGGATTACGAAGCATACCTTGAGAACCGCAAAGATTTTCCCGAGGCGAAACCCGAAACCTGGATCACGGAAGACCAAGGCGCAGCGATCAAGGATTTTGTAAGCGGCGGCAAAGGATTCTATGCCTTGCACAACTGCAGCCATATCTCTCTGAGTTCGAAGAATTATCGCGAGGTGATGGGGGGAGCGTACATCGGCCATCCTCCCCTGCGGCCGTTTCGCGTGCGGGCTTCGGCGAACTCACACCCTATCACGCAAGGCATTCAGGATTTTGTCGTCAATGATGAACAGCACTATGTCGATTACGACAAGGACAAGAAGAACATTATCCTGGAGGCGGAAAATATCGATGGGCTGGATTACGAGAATTTAGGAAGCAAATCAATTTCCGGCTGGGCCTATGATTTTGGCCAAGGGCGCGTCGTCTTTACGGCCGTGGGTCATACCATCCATGCCATGTGGGCTCCGCAATATCTTGAGATACAAAAACGCTCGGTGAAGTGGCTGCTGAAGCAGATCTAGCCGCCGCTCCTTTCACCAGATTGAACGCAAATAGAAAGCCTGCTTGACACATGGCAACCTCCTGAGTATGTTTGGTGCCGAGATTTTTTCTAATACAAACTAGTAGGAGAAGGAGAACTATTGCCATGGCAGCAGAAAAACTAAACGTAACAATGGACGCAAACAACTTTATGGACCAAGCTATGAAAGGTATCGGCAGCCTGCTAGCCGGCGCCGCGGTAGACTCCGCTGTGATCTACAACGACACCAAGGAAATGGTAACTTTCCATGCATACAATTACACCGATGGCCTCTACTTGGTCGATGCTATGAGAGCCCTGGTAGCGCCCGGTCACTACGGTACGGTAGCGGCGTCCGGTACCACCTTTAAGATCCATCCGCACAACAAGAGAGAGTACGAATTCGTGGTCGCCCCAGGTAAGGCATACGTTTACAAAGGGCCGGGAGCTGTCCAAACGGTCGGCAAATAGTTCGGCGTATCACATTCTTTGAGAACCTGGCGCGCCTGCGTTCGCACATACCTACAAAATCATGCGCTCGAGGCATTAAGGAAGATCTGATCAAGTCGATAGAAACTCACTCAGGGGCTTAAAAGCCCTATGGATTTCAGCCATTTTCGGCACGGCTGAAGCCGTGCCCTGATACAAATCAGATTTAATCAGAGCTTCCCTAAAGCTTTCTTCCCGCCGGAACGGTTCCGATTACCAATCTCTTGGGCACATGCCCGGTTTTGATCCGGGCGACTTGCCGGCGTTCTTTGACGTTGAAGATGGAAACATCATCACTGTCAGTGTTGCTGACGCAGCCGTATTTTCCATCGGGCGTAAAAACCACCCAGTTCGGTCCGTCACCCGTGGCCAGGCGGCCGGTGAATTTTCCGCTCCGTATGTCGTAAATGTAAATGCAATCGTCGAGCAAACTGGTGACCCACAATTCTTTGCCGTCCGGAGTGAGCGCAAGACCGTGAGTTAGGGTATCCGGGGTTTCGAACTGGCGAGGACGTGGAGGTCCGGAGTGCTGGGCCGTCATTTCAACCCGCTTAAGAACTTTTTTCTCCGGCACGTCCACGATGTCGAATCCGTGCAAATTGGATACGGCGATGTACATCGTCTTTCCACCGGACGAGATCACATACGGCCTTGGCCGCCCACCGGCGGGAATGATCGCGGAGTACGACATGGTCTTGAGATCGATGACGTTGATCGCGTCAGATCCCATCGAGCTTACAAACAGGTAGCGATTGCTGGCCGTGCTGACAGCGTTGTGCGGCTCTTTGATGGGCAACACCTTGACGACTTTCTTCTGCATGACGTCGACAACGTCAACGCTGTTTCCGTCCCGAATCGGAACAGCCACATACCGGCCGTCCGGCGTTACAGCGCACTCGTTGGGGCGGCCGGTAAGCTTAATAACCGCCTGGGTCCGGTCTGTCCTGGTATCGATGAAGCGCAGAGTATGATCCGATTCAACGGTTACGAACAGCGGATTGCCCCCTGGCCCTAGGGCCAAGCCGTGGATCAGGGGAGCGCCGATCTTGATATCATCCACAACTTTCAGCGCGTTAAGGTCGATGACCGCAACATCCTTGCCTTCGCTGTTATCGACATAAAGTCTCCAGTCCTGAGCATGAAGAGAAGCCGGCAAAGCCAGCGCCAAGACCAGTGCAGCGAGCATCCACGAAACCGCGGCAATTCTGAATTTCATCGTACGGTCCCCGCATTCAGCAAAACGCCAATTAGTCTACTGAGGCGCCGGATGGGAGTCAACAACCCGTACCCTTCACGCAGTAGCTGAGCCCGTAGAAGGCAGAGGCCGTGAGCCCTTGAAGCCGTAGAAAGCAATATAGAGGTAGCAGAGGGCGGGCAGGATAAACGCGTGGTGTATCCCGATACGATCGGCGAGCGCGCCTTCGGCTACCGGAATAATCGCGCCACCGACAATGGCCATGATCATGAGACCGGAACCTTCCCCGGTGAGCGGCCCCAAGCCTTCGATTCCCAGAGTAAAGATGCTGGGAAACATGATGGAGTTGAACAACCCTACGCAGATGATGCTCCACATTGCAAGATAACCGGTGCTGGACATGGAGGTCGCCACCAGCAGCAATGCCACGACCGCGAAACAGCCGAGAACCTCGCGAGTGGGAAGCTTCTGCAGCATCGCCGATCCGATAAAGCGGCCAATCATCGCGCCCAGCCAGTAAAAGGAGACAAAACCTGCTGCGACTTTTATGCTCATGTTGCCGATATTGGGCTGGCTGAAATAGTTTGCCAGAAAGCTGCCGATCGCGACCTCGGCGCCGACATACAGAAAGATGCCGATTGCGCCCAAAACCAGCTGGCGCCGCCGCCAAAGGCTCGGCCCGGCTCCTTCTTGATGGCCCATGGTCCGGGACGGTTCGGCCGCCTGAATCGCAGGCAGCCGGAACATGGCAATCGCGATGGCGAGTGCGACGAGGGCGATGGCAATGCCGGTATACGGAATCTTTACCGAGGATGCCTCGAGTTGGCGGTAGGCCAGCAATGCGGGAGCTGACAGCTTTTTAAGTTCCGGAACAGAGAGCGGCGCGGCAGTCAAGATCAACATGCTGCCGAAATAAGGTGCAATGGTGGTGCCCAGCGAATTGAAGGCCTGAGTCAGGTTCAGGCGGCTGGAGGCCGTCCGCGCCGGCCCGAGTACCGTTACATAAGGGTTGGCGGCGACCTGGAGCGCGGTAACCCCCGTCGCCAGGACGATGAGGGCCGCGAGAAAGAGCGGGAACGAGGGCACATCCGCCGCGGGAATAAAGAGCAGAGCGCCGGCCGCCATGGTCAGCAGACCGGCGACCATGGTTTTTTTGTAGCCGATCCACTCGACCAGCTTGCCCGAAGGAACCGCGAAGACAAAATAAGCGCCGAAGAAGGCGGAATTGACCAGCATCACCTCGGCATAGCTTAAGTCGAAGATGGACTTCAGATGGGGGACGAGAATGTCATTTAGCGAGGTGAGAAATCCCCACATGAAGAACAGCGTCGTGACCATCGCCATGGCGCTGTAGTTGGTCGCATTCGATTCGCCTTGGGCGGTAGTTTGGGGAACGGCGGTATTGGCCATAGATTTGAAAACCCCCGGTGGGGCCTATGCCGCAAGCTGATTCTTGCTAAAAATAGCGAGCAGGCTATGACCCAGTTGAGACGTTACCATAGGCAAGCGGCCGGTGGCGGAATTGTGGTGTTTGCCCCCTGCTTGCCATCCTTGTTAACCTTGCTAGCTGCTTCACATCCGGTTTTCGGGGGATTTTGAAATCGATGAATTGCTGTAAGCGTGTGCAAATGCTTTTCTGGCTGGCTGTTCTGCCGTTCTCCTTGAGTGCTGCGAACGCACAGAATGCTGCTCCGGAACCGCCCGGACTGTCCAGCCAATCGAAGACCGTGCTCAACACGCTGGCTGCCTTCTCTACGCTTCCCCCGCCCGCATGGCGCTATCACCTTGGCGATCTGCCCCACGGCGAGGACCCGGCATTGAATGACAGCTCGTGGCAAGCTGTGAGCAGCCCGGCGACCTTGCCGGAAGACGCTATGTGGTTCCGCGCCTCGATAGAGATTCCAAAGACGCTGCACGGCTACGACATCAGCGGCGCAGAGGTCTCCTTTCGCTTCCGCGTGGATGCCAATGGCCCGGTTCCGCAGATTGTCTACTTCAACGGACGCCGCGTCGCATTGGGAACTGACCTTGAACCGATCACGCTCTTCGATCATGCCCATCCCGGCGACAAGGTATTGGTCGCCGTCAAGCTGCTCCATACCGAAGATCAGAAGCGTTTTCGAGGTTCGGAAGAGAGCATCCAATTCGCCGCGAACCGGCCTAATCCCGAGGATTTTCGCGCCGAAGCGGTGTCGGCGGCATTTCTGCTTCCCGCTGTCGAAAGCGATCCGGCCGGATCCTTGCAAAAGCTCCAAGCCGCCATTCATACGGTAAATCTCTCCGCTCTCGATTCCGGCAATCAGGCAGGTTTCGACGACTCACTGCGCCAGGCGCAATCGCAGATCATGGCGCTTAGGCCGGTTCTGCAGCGAGCCAACATCCACCTGACGGGAAACTCTCATATCGACGCGGCATGGCTCTGGCCTTGGACGGAAACCGTCGAAGTCGTTCGCCAGACCTTCGGCACGGCGTTGCAATTGATGAACGAGTATCCGAAATATACGTATTCCGCATCCGCCGCCGCCTATTACGACTGGATGCAGCAGAAGTACCCTTCGGAGTTCGAGCAGATCCAGCAGCGAGTGAAGGAGGGACGCTGGGAGGTGCTGGGCGGCATGTGGGTCGAACCGGACCTGAATATGCCGGATGGCGAATCGCAGGTGAGGCAATTACTCATCGGCAAGCGGTATTTCGAGAAGAACTTTGGCGTAGATGTGCGCATCGGCTGGAACCCGGATTCCTTCGGTTATAACTGGCAGCTTCCGCAGATCTATAAACGATCCGGAGTCGATTATTTCGTCACCCAGAAGATGACGTGGAACGACACCAACCAGTTGCCGCTCAAGCTGTTCTGGTGGCAGTCGCCGGATGGCAGCCGGGTGCTGACGTACTTTCCGCACGGCTACTCAAATTCGATCGAACCGATCGACATGGCTTCCGCTTTCGCGGGCGCCAGCGAACTTAATCCAGGCACGCGCGAGATGATGCACCTCTACGGCGTGGGGGACCACGGCGGCGGCCCGACACGCGCCATGCTCGATGCGGGCGACCGCTGGACGGAGCCGGACAAGGCCTTTGCGCAGCTCAATTTCGGCGTCGCATCTACTTTCTTCTCTGCCGTCGAAGACAAACTGGATACCGCGCAATCGCCGGTCTGGAATTACGAAACCATGGCCGCCGGCAATACCAAGCTGCCGCAACCGCCTGCGGGAGAGTTGAGTCTCCCCGTATGGAACGACGAACTCTATCTGGAATTTCACCGCGGGGTCTTTACTACCCAGGCGAAGCACAAGCGGAGCATGCGAGAGGCCGAAGAGCAGATGCTCGACGCGGAAAAATGGTCTTCCATCGCCTGGCTTTCGGGCGCTAAGTATCCTGGGGAACAGTTGAATGAAGCATGGAAGAAGGTGCTCTTCAACCAGTTCCACGATTTAGCCGCGGGCTCCGGGATCGCTCCCATCTATAAGGACGCGCAGAAGGATTATCAGATGGTGCGTTTCACCTCGGGCGCAGCTACTCACGGGGCGTTGGACGATATCGCCAGTTACATCGACACGCAAACGGCAGGAAAAGAAGTTCCCGTCGTGGTGTTCAATCCCCTGGCCTGGGTGCGAACTGATCCCGTCAGCTTTACCGTGCAAATGCCGGTCGAGACCTCCGCGATTGAAATCGTGGATAGAGCGGGCAAGGTTCTGAATGCCGAGGCGTCGGTGGAAAACCCTGCCATTCATACCTTCCGCGTCAACATGCTGGCCCCTGACGTTCCCTCGCTGGGCTATGAAGTGGTCTACGCCAAGCCGGCCGACGGTCAAGCGGCACGGGCGAATGCGGGCCGGACCAGCGCTTCCGGATTGAGCGTCAGCTCCGACGGCATGACGCTGGAGAACGAGTTTCTTGCGGGTCAAGGTCGATCCGCAGAACGGCTGCATCACCAGCCTGATCAACAAGCGCACCAACTTCGACGCCGTTGCCGCCGGCAGTTGCGGCAACCTGCTGCAGGCTTTCAAAGACACGCCGAAGCAATACGACGCCTGGAATATCGACGCGGATTTCGACAAGGTATTTACCGACCTCAAGATGGCCGATTCGGTCCAACTCACGCAACACGATTCTCTGCGCGCCGTTATCCGTGTGACCCGGCACTGGCAGGGCTCCAAATTTGTCCAGGACATCACCCTCTACAATGGGTTGCCCTGGGTGGAAGTGGTGAACGATATCGATTGGCACGAGCGTCATATTCTGCTCAAGGCGGGCTTCACCCTGGCGGCCTCGAGTCCGCGCGCCACGTTTGAGATTCCCTACGGCTCCATTGAAAGGCCGACAACGCGCAACAACAGCGTGGAAGACGCCAAATTTGAAGTGCCGGCGCTACGCTGGGCCGACTTGGGCGATCAAAAAAACGGATTCAGTTTTATCAACGAATCGAAGTACGGCTATGACGTTAAGGGAAACGTGCTGCGTCTCTCGCTGCTGCGTTCGCCAACTTGGCCCGATCCTGAAGCCGATCAGGGTCATCATCATTTCGCCTACGCGCTTTATCCTCATGACGGTGATTGGAAGCAGGCGCTCACCGTCCGGCAGGGCTATGACTTTAACTACCATCTCAGCGCGATGCAGACCGAAGCCCACGCAGGCGCGCTGCCTGGCCGCTTCTCATTCGTCAAGACCGATCCTGACAACGTAGTGGTTACCGCGATGAAGAAAACGGAGGATGGAAATGGTTTGCTGGTGCGCTTCTTCGAGTGGGCCGGAAAGCCCGCGAACGTCACGCTGACGCTGCCCAAGGGCATACTTTCGGCGACACTGGCTAACCTGATGGAAAAGCCGGAAGGCTCACCGCTCGCGGTTTCCGGCGGTCAACAGGTCACCGTGCCGGTTACGCCGTTTGAAATTCAGACGGTGATTGTCCGCTATACGACGCCGAATCAGAACTTCCTGGCTGGAATGAGCAAGCAGTAGACAAAAAGTGCATGGAACCGCCCCACTCAAGCCAACACAAGGCTTGAGTGGGCCACCCGGTGCGGCATTATCAGGGGCACTCCCTATGGTTCATCTGATTTTGGGCGGAACCGTAGATGACAAATTTAATTGTGCTAGTTACCGCACGGGTACCAGAATGAGAATGACGAATTATAGATTTTCCAATTAAAATCGGCCCGAGTCTGTCCGAGGATCCTCCAGAATGCGCTTGGCGCGGATTAGCTTGACGTTGGCCGCATCGTTCTTGGCTTTGTTCCCGGGAGCGCCATGGATTGCGCAGACCCAATCGTTGCCCGGTATATCCACGCCTCAGGTCACACAGCAGATTACCGCGCCGGTTGACGAAAACAACATGGTAGCCGTTCCTACCAGCACGCCTCCTTTGGCTGCGGATGAGATCGACCAGGGGCGCGTCTCCGATAGCCTGCCCCAGGGGCACATTCTGATGCTGCTGCGGAGTAATGCGCTAAGGGAAAAAGCGCTTGCCCTGTTTATGAAGGAGCAGTACGATCCACAATCGCCCTTCTTTCATAAGTGGCTTACGCCTGCGCAATTCGGCGAGTTTTTCGGTCCTTCGACGGCCGATATCAACCAGGTGACCAACTGGCTTGCGCAGCATGGATTCGCTGTCAATCGGGTTTCTCCGGGTCGAACATTTATCGACTTCAGCGGTACCGCCGGCCAAGTCGCGGCGGCATTTCATACAGAGATTCACCGCTACACGCGGAATGGCGCAGATCATTTTGCGAATACCTGGAATCCTCTGATTCCGGCCGCGTTGAGCCCTGTAGTCTCCGGGTTTCGCGCCTTGAACAATTTTCATCCCAAGCCGCTGCTTGCCGGTTCCGTCGCAGCCCGGATGAATCAACCAGAAGGTAGATCGCATCTTGCGCGCAGCCACTTGACCGGAGGCACGGGAGCCCTGGCTACCCACTTGGTCACTCCCCAAGACCTTGCGCAAATCTACGGCGTCAATCAAGTCTGGCAGCAAAACCTTTCCACACCCGCGGGTATCGAAAAGCTTGTCGGGACGGGGCAGACGATCGCGGTGGTGGGAGATACCGATCTTGCCGGCGGAGACATCGAGAGTTTTCGCGATCAATTTGGCATTACCGCGTTAGGGCCAAACGGGTCCGTAGTCGTCGAGCATCCTCCGGCGAGCGTATGCGCGGCGCCGGATGCAGCGCTTAACAATCCTGAAGGCTACATCGATGCGGAGTGGGCGGGCGCAACCGCACCTGACGCAACTATCGATTTTGTCACTTGCGGGGACGTAGGCGTGACTTCCGGAACGGATCTAGCCGCCACCTATATTGTCCAGGACCCCCAGCTATCCGGGCAGGTAGGCGTGCTGAGCAGTAGCTATGGCTTTTGCGAGAAGGCCCCGATCAGCGAAACCGACGCATTCTACGTCAAACTTTGGCAACAGGCGGCGGCAGAAGGGATCACGGTAGTGGTCGCGGCGGGCGACGCCGGAAGCGCCGAATGCGATGAATTCACTAACGTTCCATATGCGGTACAAGGAGTCTGGGTCAGCGCTGAGGCCTCGACCCCGTACAATATCGCCGCCGGAGGGACGGATTTCAGCGATGCCTTCAGCGGAACCACCAGCCGTTATTGGTCGGCGGTAAACGGCCCCAATTTTCAGAGCGCAATGTCTTACATCCCGGAGACAACCTGGAACGAGAGTTGCGCCAGTCCGCTGGTTTTAGAACAGTTCGGAAAGGGATTCAAAGACAGCTCCGGCCCGGATGGTTTTTGCACCTTCGCCTCGCAACAGCCCGTCGATCCAAATTGGGGCTATAGCCTATATTTCTACGATATCGCCGGGAGTGGAGGGCTGAGCAGCATTTCATCCAAGCCGGCATGGCAAACGGGAGTCTATGGCATCCCAACTACCAGCGCGCGGGCTCTTCCCGATATCTCCATGTTCTCCTCCGGCGGCTCAACTTCGGGACATACTCTCATTTTTTGCGACTCCGGCTACTTGCCCGCAGGCTTGACTTGCGACTTCTCCAATCCCACTGTGGTTGACGCAGAGCAAGCCGGCGGGACCTCCTTCGCCGCTCCTGCATTTGCCGGAATCGTCGCTCTTATCGACCAGAAAAGCGGTCAGCGCCAGGGACAAGCTGATTATGTCCTATATCCGTTGGCCGGCGAGCAATACGTCCGCAACAGCAGCACCACCCAGCCCAGCCTGGCGACCTGCGCCGCTTACCTTGGCGCCGATTCGCTCAATAACTGTTACTTTCACGACATCAGCGGTACTCCCAACCCCGACCCGGCAACCAGCCAGCAGACACCATTCCTAACCGGCAACATATCGGTTCCCTGCACCGGCAGCGCCACGGCTCCCGGCGTCTATACCGACACGAGCGCGGACCCCGCGTCCAATCCTGAAAACTGTTACGGTTACGAGATCACCGTTACTCAAAATGGGACCGCTCTTGCCACGACGCCAAACTACTATGGCATTCTTTCAACCGCGGATAGCGGCTCATCTCCGGCCTATGCCGCGACTCCAGGCTATGACCTCGCTACCGGGTTGGGCAGCCCCAATGTCCTTGCCCTGGTCAATGCGCCAGAGTGGTCCTCGGGAGGCCGGCCGGCGGTTGTTCGCCTGACAGCCAATCAATCGCAGCAGAGCCTCATCACTCTCCAGGCTTCCGTACAAGCCAGATCCTGGGGGACACCGGTCGAAGGCGGCAGTGTTGCCTTCTTTTCCGCGGGCCAGCCGCTCGGTACTGTGCCTTTGCGCTGCGGTGGCCATGGCGCAGCCTCGCTGACCCTGCCGGGAGCTGTCTTCGGAGCCCCCGGCGTCTTCAGCGACGTTTACGCGGTCTACACCGGAGGAAGGGCGCAGTGCGCTCGCGCAGCCTCCTCATACTATTACGGAACGTCGTCGAATACTGTCACTGTCAATATCTTGCCGGCCCAGAAATAACCAACGCCATACGCAATCCCTTGCGCTCCGTACCGTCCTCGTGCAAGCTCAAGTTGGGAAGAGGATATGCCGCGGGACCAAGCGGTCCAATCACCTGAATTCGAACTCGTTCTGGCGTGCGTGCGCTGGCCTCTGGACCGGGCAGGCGCAGCCCGCATTCGAATGCTCGCGCAGCGGCAACTCCACTGGCCTCATCTGCTCAAGATCGTCGATCATCACCAGGTTACCTCGCTGGTTTCGCGGAATCTTGAAGCTTGCGCACCCGGATTTGTGCCGCCGGAGCACTTGACCACATTGCGGGCGAGCGCGGTTCAAAATGCTCATATCTGCTTTCAGGGCATCTCCGAACTGGTACATCTGACACGGCTCTTCGGCGAACAGCATGTGGAGCTGCGCGTCTTAAAGGGCGCGCCCCTGGCGGTCGAAGCGTTCGGAGATGCCACTTTGCGCGGGATCGGCGATATCGATCTGCTCATTCGCCAGGCGGATATCGGCCGGGCAGATGCAATTCTGCGCTCCCAAGGTTATCTCCGTTTCGAACGCGAGGCGTGGCTCACTCCGCGGCGGATGCAATCCTACATTGCTCATCAGAAGGATTTCTCCTATGAGAATCCGGCAAGCGGCAGCACCATCGATCTGCACTGGCGTCTTTTTCGCAATCGATGGCTTCCTTCTAATACCGGACTGGAAGAGGCCGGCCTGGCGTGGCTCCAGTTAGGTAAGGAACGCATTCCTACCTTGCCATCGCAACGGCTTTTTCTCTATCTTTGCGTGCATGGCGCGCTCGACGGATGGCTGCGCCTCAAGTGGCTTGCCGACATCGCAGCTCTTCTTAACAAGATGCCGCCGGAAGAACTCCGCGCGACCGCCCAGGCCGCGGCCGCTCAACACATCTTCCCCGAATTCAGCGCTGCCATTCTTCTTTGCCGTCAAATGCTCGGCTCTGACCAGGCTTCTGTGGAGCATCTCAATCCGGAAGCGCCCGCCGTCGCGCATATCCTGCGCTTGGCGAACCGCCTGCTCGCTTCGAACGACCATTGCCCAATGCGGGAACGGATCTCTTCGACGACATGGTTCTGGAACGAATTCCGGCTGCATTCGTCGCTGAGATACCGGATAGAGTTGATCGAGCGTTCGCTGTTCAGGCCGCGCGTATGGCAGAAGCTCTCTCTACCCGATGCGCTCTTCCCTCTTTATGCGCTCATCAGTCCCTTAGAATGGTTGGCGTTTCGCGCGCAACGCCTGAGCAATTCTCTTGAGCGACGATTGCGGAGCCATCGATCTCCACGAGCCGGGGATTCGCGCCGTGGTCTTCTCGAACGCATGGCCGGGCTGGCTGTTTCCGATTTTGCATTATTGGCCGAGGCCGGAATCATGCTGACCTTCTTTCGCGTCGCGCTCAGTTTCTTTTCCGTGCAGCGGCTCACCTCCTGGATGAGCAGAGGGAAGCCGTTTCATCCGGTCCCCAGCGAAGAACAGGCGCTCAGGGCTCTGCAAACGCGTCGAATGGGCGGTTGGAGCTGTCGTGCGTCATGCACCCTTCGCCTTCGTCTGTTTCCCGCAATCGCTGGCTGCATATTTCATGCTGCGGCGCCGTCACATAAACAGCAGGATGTTTTATGGGGTTGCGCGGGAGGAGCATCGGCTCAAAGCTCATACCTGGATCAAGGTTGGAGATCGTACAGTTGTCGGGGGCGAGGCTGAGCCACTCTTCACCGTCTTAGCGATCTTCCCCTGAAGTCTTGCGCAGAAAGCTCTCAATCGTATCGATAGTCGTTTCGATATGCTCGAGTCCCCAGGGACGGCTCAGCCGGAAAGCTGAGGCTTGCGACACCACTCGGCCACAATGAAGGAAATTCTGCCGGCGCTTGCCCATTGCCTCCAGCAAGTAAGCTTGATGGGTAAGGCTCATGAGCATGGGCAGGGCTTGGAGACGCGATACTTCCGTGATCTTGACTTCAATTCCAGCACTGCCGTTGGGGATCTCTTCATTCCTTTCAAGAAAGATGAGTTTGCCGATCGGAGGGCGCCCGTTTTCCAATGCTTGGTAGTCGAGGGGGAAGCGGTATTTATCGTCCTCGCTGAAAACGCGCTCTAAGCCCTCTTGCGGGTGGCCTAACTGCTGTAAAGAGCTTCGCCAAAGCTTGAGCCATGGAGCCGCGGGGATAACCGAGACCGGACCTTCCCCCAGCGTATCGATCAGGCAGATATCATCCGCAATTACCTGAAAACCCCGGCGCGCGAGGTGGGCTGCCAGCGACGACTTTCCCTGGCCCGAGTGGGCCAGAAAGGCGACTACGCAGCCAGAGCAAAGGATTGCGCTGGCGTGTAGGGGAAGCAAGTCTCTCTGATGACACAGAACCACAAAGATGGTAGCCAGGAGATAAGCACGCACATCGAGTGCAAGTGAATTATCCTCCGGCTGAACCACGATTTCGTTACCATTCGAAACCAGATAGCGCGCCACACCAGGCACACGCAAAAGGTACTCAGAAGGAGTGGCGAAGCAATCAGGATCGAGCTTCGATACTCCCGGGCAGTACCGGCGGAACAAGGCCTCTATGAATATTCACCCGAGGAAATTGGGCATCTTCCCGGGCTGCCAGGGACAGCTCCGGAAGCGGGAACTCGGATGCAAGTGCAATTCCCGCGAGCAGATAGACTGCTGGAACTTTCTCCATGCCATCCCCTAAAAGTGTGATGCCGGACTACATCAAGTTAACCTTAAGACCGTAGAAAACCCCAGGCACACCGTTTAGTATCTATCTTGTAACAGCTCTTTGGGCGGAAGACACCTTTGTACCCCGAAAGCAATTGACGCTGCTCTACTCGTGCGATACGCTTAGGCTGTAGCGGGTGGGCGGGACGTTCTACCAACTTTGCAATCTTTAGGGAGCATTCTCAATGAACAGCGACAACGTCCAAGTTCACGGCGCGGCGGACAGCGAGATCCTGCGAGCCAAGAGGAGCTGGAAGAAGCCCTCAATCGAGATCGTCGCCCTCAAAACCGCCGAGGCCGGCAGCAACCGTGGCCAACGTGACTTTAGTGGCTGCCATGCCAATGCTTGTCGCTCCTAAGGGATTTTGACTTCAATCCTTTCCCGAAGCGCTCTTAGCGAGTGTTTTCGTATGCTGTCTCGGGTGGGGCTGCAGTTTTCGCCTTCAGAATCGATCAATTCAGGAACCCCGCCTTTTCACAACAAAATATCATTCCTTCATGAGCGCAATCGCCGGGCTATGGTCCTTCCACGGCAGCATAGACGTTTCTCAGGCGTGCGGTTCCATGCTGGAAGCCTTGAGCATGTATGGGCCGGATGATTTAGCTCAGTGTTCCACCGGTTCTTTGTCTATGGGCCGTTGCCTGCTCCGCCTGCTTCCGGAAGATCGATTCGATCGCCAGCCATTTTCAGCAAAGCGGCATTTCCCTAGTTGCGGATGTGCGATTAGACAATCGAGATGAGCTTGCCGGCAAGCTGAGGATTCTTCCGCGAGACGCTGCGGTCATGGCGGACAGCGACATTCTGCTGGGAGCTTGGCGTCAATGGGGCAAAAACTGCGTCGACCACCTCATCGGAGCCTTCAGCTTTGCTGTATGGGACGAACGCGAAGGAGAGCTCTTCCTGGCCCGCGACCATACCGGTGAGCGGCCGCTCTACTATTCCTTAGCTGGAAGCTGCTTCGCATTCGCTTCCATGCCCAAGGGTCTTCATCCTCTTCCCTTTGTAGGAGCGGAGATCGACGAAGAGTACTTCGCAAACTACCTGGCCCGCGCGTTCATCCCGAATGAACAAACCAACTTCCGTCGAATTGTTCGTTTGCCGGCCGGGCACGCGATGATCGTGCGGCCAAATGAAATCAAGACGTGGAGACATTGGCAGACAGAACAACTCACACCACTGCCCCCGCGCTCCGACGAAGAATATTTGGAACAGTTCCTGGAAACCTTCGACGCAGCTGTGCGTTGCCGGTTGCGGACCACCGGCGGCATCGGATCCCATTTGAGCGGAGGCATTGACAGCGCGTCAGTGGCGGCTACGGCTGCACGGTTGCTCGGCGATGAAGGCCGCGTGATCTGACCGCCTATACCGCGGTGCCCCGCTCTGATTTCGACGGCGTTGTCGACGCCAATCACTTCGGCAATGAGGGTCCGGCGGCTGCCCAAGTGGCTGCTCTTTACCCCAATATGCATCACGTGCTGGTGGATTCGAGCGAGACCAGCTTTCTGGACGCTCTGGACCTGAACAATCCGCTTTATAACCACCCCAGTTTTGCGCCCAGCAACGAGGTCTGGGCCAATGCCATTCTGACGCGCGCAAAGGCGAGCGGGATTACCGTGTTGCTAAGCTGGAAAGTGCGGCAACGCCAGCATTCAGCGACTATGGACTATCAGGTTTATCGGAGTGGCTGCGCTGCGGCAATTGGATTACGCTGGCACGGGTCGCCTGCGAAATCAAAATGGCGAAAAGCGCCTCATTCAAACACATGGTTCGCAACGCGCTATGGCCGTCCCTGCCGTTCTGGTTGCGCAGTATTACCGATCCCTATATGCGGAACTTTTCGCTGGACTATTCCCCGCTCCATCCGGAGATTATCCAGAGGCTCGACCTCAAGCGCCGTGCATTCCGCTACCTCCACTCAGACCTTCCCGGCGGCCGTTCCCTGCTTCGAACGTTTCTGGCATCTGGAGATATGGGAGATACTTCTGCCGCGGTTCAAGGCGGCTGGCAGGCCGATCTTCGTGACCCGACCTTCGACAGACGGGTGGTGGAGTTCTGTCTCACTGTGCCATTAGAACAATTTCTTCGCGGCGGCAAGCTACGTTCTCTCGCCCGGCGAGCCATGGCAGGGCGGCTTCCAGCGAGCACGCTGGATCGGACGCAACGCGGCCGCCAGTCCGCGGATTGGCGACTGGCCCTAAATGAGGTGCGCGACAGGATGCCCAAGGAACTCGATCTATTGGAGAAATCGCCGCTGGCCAGCCGCATGCTCGATCTGGCCCGCATGCGGCGGGTGATTGCAACCGGGGCTGCGTCTGGATTCAACGGTCCCGGGATCGATGACGACTCCCACGCGATGCTCACGCTTGGCTTCTCTGTCGGTAAATTCCTGCGCCAATACGATCCCGATGTCCGGCCCCAGGGTTAGAAACGATAACGGAAGCTGCTACTGTTGCAGCAAGAGTTTTGAAAGTATTTTCCTGCTCTGAAAATAGGCTGCTATGTTCTTGAAAATACGGTTCTCTTAATTTGTGGTTTCCCACATCTGACGCAAACAGCGCGTCAGATATGGGGCACCCAGGATTTGTTGTACTTTCAACAAAACACGATGGCCCGGATTTTCATCCCTCGTGGAGACCTAGATTAGGAGGGCGAATTGCAGGTAGCACTGTTTACCCGGGAGTACCCACCGCACGTTTATGGCGGCGCCGGCGTTCATGTCGACTACTTGAGCCGCGAATTAGCTAAGAAAATTTCCGTGCAAGTCCAATGCTGGGGCAAGCAACACTACGATCGAGGGAATCTCCATGTCCGCGGTCAGGAGCCCTGGAAAGAGATCGAGCAGGGTACGCAAGAGCGATTCAGGGCCGCACTTGAGGCCTTCAGCTTAAACCTGACGCAGATCAAAGAACTGAAGCAGATCGATATCGTTCACACCCATACCTGGTACGTTTCGATGGCCGGCTTTCTCGCGAAAAAGCTCTATGGCGTTCCTTTTGTTCTAACCACGCACAGCCTGGAACCATTGCGCGCCTGGAAGGCGGAACAACTCGGCAGCGGATATGCGATGAGTTCCTGGATGGAGAGAACAGCCATCCTCGATGCCGACGCAGTAATTGCAGTCTCAAACGGAACCAGGGAAGATATCCTGCGCTCCTACCCGATTCCACCGGAGCGCGTACACGTCATCTATAACGGCATCGATCTGACAGAATACCGGAAGACCGACGATACTTCCGCGTTGGCGGCTCATGGAGTTGACCCTGCGTTGCCTTATGTCCTGTTCGTCGGCCGCATCACGCGGCAAAAGGGAGTGACCCATCTGGTGGATGCAATACGCTACATGCCTGCGGAGGTTCAGGTAGTGCTGTGCGCAGGCGCTCCGGATACTCCTCAGATGGCCGAGGAGATGCGCCTCAAGGTGGAGCAGGCCCGCCGGTTGAATCCCAGGGTGGTATGGATCGAGAAGATGCTCAGCAAGCCCGAGACGATCCAGTTCTACAGCCATGCGCGGGTCTTTTGCTGTCCGTCGGTCTACGAACCATTCGGGATTATCAACCTGGAGGCGATGGCCTGCGAAGTCCCGGTGGTTGCCAGCGCGACGGGAGGTATCCTGGAAGTCGTGGTAGACGAGGAGACCGGATTCCTCGTTCCCTTCGAGCAGGATCCTGCAACCTGCTTTCCCATCGATTCAGATCGATTTGCGCGCGATCTCGGCGCAAAAATCACCGAACTGCTCCAAGATCCGGAGAAGTGCCGGCTCTTCGGGGCGGCGGGACGAAGGCGAGTCGAAGAGAAATTCGGTTGGCCGGAAATTGCCGGCCAGACCATCGCTCTCTACCGGAAACTGCTTCCGGCGGTTTGACCGTGGACCGTCACAGCTAATTACTACTGTATAAGTCCATTATTCTATGATGCATAACTCATTTTACGAATGTATTCGATTCAAAAATTATCGAGGCGTGTGCGCGCTCAACGGAAGCTCTGACGCGTATACTAAAAGCGGGTGACTGATCGTATTCTCCTGAATTGGTTTTCACCGACGCGCATGGCAACAGCCACAGCCCTCGTGCTTGCAATTGCGAGTACAGCAGTTTTGGGACAAGTTCAGCTTGCTGCTGAAGCACAAACCCAGAGCGCTCCCGCTCCCAGATCAAGCGCCTCCAAAACGGCCGGCGATCCCCTGCCGCTCACTGTTGCGCCGAATTTCGTCATTGGTCCCGGAGACATTCTGGAGGTTTCGGTCTGGCAGGAACCCCAATTTGGCGAAACGGTCGAAGTGAGGCCCGACGGCAAAATTTCTTTGCCGTTAGTTTTCGACGTGACGGTAGCAGGTCTGACTCCCAGGGCGGCCCAGGAGAAGATCAAGGAGAAATTACTGGATTTCGTCAAGCATCCGCAGGTCTCGGTCATCGTGGCTCAAGTTCATAGCCGAATGGTCTATGTCATTGGCGAAGTCGAGCGTCCCGGTCCGTATCCTCTGGTTGGGCCTATCAATGTCGAGCAGCTAATCGCTCGCGCCGGCGGTCCGACGCCACAGGCCAAGCAAAGCCGCGTATATGTTTTACACCAGGGCGTAAGCCAAAAAATTCCAGTCAATTACAAGAAAATCATGCAGGGCAAGGACGCAGATCAGAACGTGGAATTGCTGGCCGGAGATACGGTCGTGGTTCCGTGATCCAGTTGCGTCTGCATATTTCCGGCAATCCACTTTGCTCGGGAGGGCGTGTAGTTTGTTAGACGATTTGCGGAAGAACTCGTTGTGAGGACGGCAAAAGCGTCGCCCCTGGAAAGAGTCGAGTTTCCGCAGTCCGCCAGAGCCTCGTAGATCGCGGAGGGACCAGATCGTTCTCACTTCAGATGGCATGCTCCTGGCTACGCCACCGAGGTCCGAATGTGGGGCAGCATGCGGTGGAGTGAAAGCGTCATAGAAAATGCTGAAACGGAGAAGACGGCTGCTATGCGGCCGCTTTCCGCAGAAGAGAGGAATCGTATATGCCCCGTGGCTCAAGCGCACATCCCTTTTCGGAAGCGCTGAAGATTCGCCACAAACTCGCGCTTCAGGTTTTCATTGGCGTAATCCTGCTCTTCGGAGCTTACGCGCTCCTGAACTTGCAGTATTCCGCTTCGGCGGTTCTGGCCCTGGATCCACACTCGATCGATCAGCAGCCGGCGGATCGCACTTTTAGTGGGGATGGAAGCGCTCAGCCCAGAAGTCCTGTCGACCTGGCTTGGAGCGCGCTGCCGGACAAGCAGATCACGGCCATCATCCAACAGTTCCGGCTCAACGCTGGAATAGCCCGCATACGCGCGCGAGATGATCTCTTCACGTATGTTCGATCCAACATCTCCTTCCACCAGATTGGCTCGGAAGCAAGCTCGCCGCCGGAAATCATGCTTTCTTATACCGGGGCGAGTCCGTTGGCTGTGATGGAAGTCACGAACGCTTTAGCGCAGGGCTTGGCTCAACCGCCTCTTCAAACCTCACAGCCACCGCTCACCGGAGCTGCAGCGACTCTTGCCGGAGAGCTTGCCAAAACCCGCTCCAATCTACAACTCCTTGCCAAAGCACAGAACACGAACGCTCCCGAGGAGGCGCTGCAACAGCATCTGAAGACGGATACGGAACTGCGGGCGGAGCAGCGGGAATCGGACATCCAATTGGCTGAGATCCAAGAGAAAGCCAACCGGGCGATCTCGAGCGCGTCATCGAATGCATTCAGGGCTCAACCCCAGCCGGCTCAAGTTGTACACCAGAATCCCGCGGCTGTCGCTCTTCAACAACAAATCGATATCGCCCAAGCTCATTTGACAGCCCTTCGCCAGCGATACACGGATGAGTACCCTGACGTCGTAGAGGCCAGGCAGACGGTTGCGGCGTTGCAGGCAAAGCTGAATCGTCTTCCGGTCGAGAAGCCTGAGCCACGGAAACAACCGATAGTTGCTCCTGCTACCCCTTTAAATGAACTTGGGAAGGCACAGCAGGAAGAGCAGATTCGAGCCTGGCATCATCGCCTTGACCAGGCTATTGCAGCCAATGAACTCGAAACCGACGCCCTGCGGCAGCGTGTTGCCGACGTAAAAAACCTCGCTCAGGACTATGCCACCGAGCAACAACGCTACAACACCTTGCTCAAGGCTCAACAGGCAATGGGGATTGCTCCGGCTCAAGGGGCCGCGGCGCGATTTATCGTTGTGAAGAGCGCCACAACCGCCCATGCGCTGGGAATTGCAGTCAAGCCGCTATTTTGGATTTCCGCACTGCTGACTGCCCTCTTCTGCGGATGCTATTCAGTCTATTTGGCTGAGCAGTTCGGTTCCCCGATCGATGAAGTGCCGTCGCGGAGCCTGAACACTAATTAGAAACAAAGTGTTACCTGTTGGGCTTCAGCCGATAGAGCGCCGAGGCGTGCGGCCGCAGGGTAATGTCGAGCGATTTCGCCGAGCCCAGATCTTTGTGTTCCCACAAATCGCGAATCGCGTAACTTGTCCCCTCCAATTTGAGCGAGTTCCACTCGCGCTCGATTCTCTGCGGCTTTTCTCCAATGTTGAAGACCGCCAGGTATCGATCGCCGGGTTGCGCGGCTTGAGCCATCCAAATAACGGTCGAGGGTGTGGTTACGACCGGATGGCCTTGCTTGGAATGCTGATCGACCGCAATCACTTCGGCATTCGTGAGCAATCCGGTTGTCCAGGCGTCGTTCGACGGCAGGTCGCCTCCCATCATCAGAGGAGAACGAAATATAGACCACAGGGTCAGCATGGTCCGCTGTTCGTCGTGCGTGAGTTTTGTCGTTCTGACCGTGCCTTCACCTGGACGCGGCCCCAAGTGACCGATCGGCAGCATATCCGCATCCGGCCAATGCCCCGTCTCCACATAGGGAGCCCACGCCGCCGCGGTTGAGAATTGGCCCAGCAGTCCCTGCGACCACTGACGGCCAGGCCAAGGACCCCAATGGTCCCAAACATCGCCGGAGATGCGCCAGAGTTGCGCATATTTACGAACATCTTTGGCTTCGCTGAGCGGAGTTGGTCCGGGAGAAAGACTTAGCACGATGGGACGGCCAGTCCTTTTCAAGGCCAGACTTACCATGCGGATCTCATCGGCCCGATATGGAGAAGAGATGCAATCCACCTTGATAAAATCTAAGCCCCAGCTTGCATACAGGCGCGCGATCGAATCGTAATATGCTTGCCCGGCCGGCGACGGCTTGACGCCATAGTTATCGGGATTCCACGCGCAGGTATCGGACCGGTCGGCTGCATCGGCGGCATGATACGTCGAACCTGCGATCGCAAGGTTTTTCTCTACCGCTTCCCTGGGAATTCCTCGAATGATGTGGATGCCGATTTTCAGGCCAAGGGAATGGACATAATCCGCAACCGGTTTTAGTCCGCGGCCGCCGCTAGCCGAAGAAAAGCGGTTGGGCGCCGGCAAGTAGCGTCCATATTTATCGAGAGTGTAGACCCAGGCCGGCTTGCCCTGGCTCCGCGGGTTGGCCAGGTACCATCCTTCATCGATGACGGCATACTTCCAGCCATGTTGCTTGAGATTCTTCGCCAGCCAATCGACATTGCTCTTGAACTCAGACTCATTGATCGTCAGGCCGTAGGAATCCCAACTGTTCCAACCCATGGGCGGCGTGGGTGCGAGCATTGCCGTCTGCTGAGCAGAGCCGCTCAGTGCTATTGCGAACACGGACAAGCCGAGTATCCGGAAAAAATAAAACTTCATCGACGGGACTTTTCTGAAATCAATTATTTACGGAAGAGTCTGATCAAGTCGATAGAAAGCTCACTCAGGGGCTAAAAGCCCTATGGATTTCAGCCATTTTCGGCACGGCTGAAGCCGGTGCCCTGATACAAATCAGACTGTTAATCAGAGCTTCCTTAAAACTTTCTGGACCACTCCTTGGGCCAACGCTCAACTACCACTTTTTTATCGGTGTAGAACTCGATCGCGTCTCGCCCTTGTCCGTGCAGGACGCCCATGAAGCTGTTCTTCCATCCGCTGAAAGGAAAGTAAGCCATGGGCGCGGCGACACCAATGTTGACTCCCACGTTGCCGGTGGGCACCTCGTAGCGAAACTTTCGCGCCGCGGAACCGCTGGAGGTGAAAATGGAGGCCTGATTTCCGTATGGATTTCGAGCGATGGCCGCTATGGCGTCGTCCAGGGTTGTTGAGTCGTTGATGGTTAAAACCGGACCGAAGATTTCAGTCGAGGTCAACTCGTTCTTTTCGTCAATCCCGGTCAGTACTGTGGGCGAAATAAAGTTGTCGCCATTCCCATCGCCCTTGGGTCCCTTGCGCCCATCGAGCAGCACCTTACCGCCGGCATGAACTCCTTTGTCGATTAACTGCAAGATGCGGGACTTGCTTGCGGCGCTGATAACAGGACCCATTTCGATTCCCTGTTCAAGACCATTGCCGGTGCGAATGCCAGACGCCTTATCCACCAGCAAATCTTTGAATTGCTTGGACGCATCGCCCACCGTGACCGCTACGGAGACCGCCAGGCAGCGTTGGCCTGCGCAGCCAAACGCGCTATCGCTCACAATCTTCGCCGCCATATCAAAATCGGCATCGGGCATAACAACAACGTAGTTCTTTGCTCCGCCCTGGCACTGCACGCGCTTTCCGTGTATCGCGCCTTCGGCATAAATGTACTTGGCAATCGGAGTGGAACCGACAAAGCTGATGGCGCGAACGTCCGGGTGGTGCAAGAGGGCGTCCACAGCCGGCTTGGCGCCTACCACCAGGTTGGCGACACCCGCGGGGAGGCCGGTTTGATGCAGCAGTTCAAAGATAAGTCGAGCGCTGAGGGGAACCTTCTCCGAGGGCTTCAGGATGAACGTGTTACCGGTAGCGATTGCGTAAGGCATGAACCACAGGGGAATCATCGCGGGAAAGTTGAATGGAGTGATAGCCGCGGTAACTCCCAATGGCTGGCGGATCATAATCTCATCGATACCGCTGGCTATATCTTCAAGGTTGTAGCCTTGCATAAGCGTCGGAATGCCGCATGAGACCTCCACATTCTCAATGCCTCGCTGTATCTCACCGCGGGATTCAGCTAGGGTCTTGCCATTCTCCTGGGTGATAGTGCGGGCGAGTTCATCAAGATTTTTGAGGAGCAGTTCGCGGAAGCGGAACATATATTGAATTCGATCTTGAGGAGGAGTCCGGCGCCAGGCAGGAAAGGCGGCCGAAGCGGCTGCCACTGCGGCCCCGACATCGGAGGCTCCAGCAAGAGAGATCTGCGCCAAGACCTCAGAAGTGGCGGGATTGACGATATCGGCAGTCTCCGGTGATTGACTCCGCTGCCATTCTCCGCCCACGTAGTTGGCTGCCAACTGAACACTCTCTTTTAGCATGTCGAATCTCCTCGATTAAGTATTGTTACGCCAAAGGACCCAAATTTCGCATCATCCCACATCTCCCAGCAAAGAACGCGGGGAGATATGGGGCGCCCATCGTTGTGGTGGCCCTAGAATCCAATCCGCAAAATTATACGGTCAAAGCACTCGCTGGAACTTGCCGGCTGCCTTCACGCCAATGGACCATCGGGAGACCCGGCGCCGGCGCCCGGAAATATGGTATTCGTTTCCCTTTCAGCGAGCCGATGTAGATGGTCTGCAAGTCCTGGCCGCCGAAGGTCACACTCGCCATCCAGGGCGCGACCCCTTGACCGGTGGCAAAAAGAACCTCCTCGTTGACTGCATTTTTTTGAAAGGCCTGCTCCAGCTCTTCCACTTTTCGCGGGTCTCCTTCGTCCAGCAAGACGCGAAGGTCGCCTTGGGGCGTCAGCACGAAGAGCTTGTCAGAATAAACCATTGTTCCCCAAAGATTGCCGAGGCTGTCAAACGCGATTCCATCAGGCCACGCTCCTTTGCCCAGGCTGGATGGCCCGAAGACCTCACGGCCGCTCAAGCCTCCATCCTCGCCGACGCGCATTCTGCTGATACAGCCGCCGGTCGTCTCGACCACATAGAGGAATTCTTCGCGGGCATCCATGCGGATCTCATTCGTAAAGTGAAAACCATCCGCGATAATGCGAAATTTACCATCGATATATCTGGCGACGTAGCCGTCGGCCAAGTCGGTTCGCAGAGCATGCATCCAGTTTTTGATGCGGGTGGAGACGGTGATCCAAATCCGGTCCTGGGAATCGCGAAGAACAAAATTGACTTTACCGATGGGTTCGCCATCGATGCTGTCGGCAAGGACGCGCGTGGCGCCGTCGCGCGACATGAGCTCCAGGCAATCCGTCCCGAAGTTCGAAATCAAGATATCGCCGTTACGCGCGAACGCCAAGCCGTTGGGTAACGTACCTTGCAGATACCTGGCTGCCTCGCTTTCGACCTTTTGGAAGTGAACTGAGCGTTTTTGAGTGATCGTCTCCTGCGAGCCGTCCGGATTTATCCTGGTGACTCCGCCGCGGGCATCGGCGGCCCAGAGAGAGCCATCCGGCTCCGCCAATATGCACTCGGGGCGCTGCAAGCCGTCGCCCACATAAGCAAGAGAAGACGCTTCAATGCCAAAATCGAGAACTGGATTCTCTGTCAAGTTATCTGCTCGCAAGGAAATGCGCCGGCGGAACATCGGAGAAGATCCGTTGATTGCGCAACACGCAACTACGGTTGCAAGATTAACAGAGTGGAGGGGTAAGTCAAGGGCGCGAGGGTCTGGATGGAGCCCTTCAAGCGAACTCAACCGCCGCAGTGGTCTCCGCTGCCTGATCGGCGACATTATCTGCATTGCTGAGCAGAATCCCGATATCTTGAGCAACCTTGCACACCTGCGCAGCAGAGACGCGATAGCGTTCTTTCGTAAACCGGGTTAGCGGAGCGGAAACGCCAATCGATCCTACGATGACGTCATTATCGACCCGGATGGGCGCGGCGACACAACGAAGCTCTTCGGCATATTCAGCCTCGTCGGTGGCAAATCCCTTCTTCTTGATCAGAGCGCATTCCTTACTCAACTCCTGAATAGTGGTCTTCGTATTTCTGGTATAGGTTCGCAGGCGTCCGGAACCGAACAGCGCTCTCAATTCGCGCTCATCCGCATCCGCCAGCAATGCCTTGCCATGCGCGGTGCAGTAAAGCGGCACCAGCTCGCCAACTTGCCCGGCAACGGCAATGACGTTGCTCGCAGCCGCATGATCGATAAAAAGAGCGTACTTACCCTCGCGGATGGCGAGATGCGCGGTTTCGTTGATTTGCGCGGCCAACAGCTTCAATTGCCGGTTAGCGACGCGAATCAGCATGTTTCCCCAGTCGTAGCGATGGGAAAGGCGCCACATGGAGGAACCGAGAATATAATCTTTTCTGCCGGCGGGACAGGCCAGAAAGCCGCGGCGGCGCAGTGTGTTGGCCAACCGGAAGACGCTGCTCCGGTCAATACCCAATATCTCGGTTAACTCTCCCAACGAAACGGGCTGCTTGGAAAGCGCAACTGCTTGAAGAATGGTCAGGCCGCGGTCGAGACTTTGAATGAAAGGAACCTGGCGAGCTTTGTTCTCAGGCATGGAATTCCGGTTCTACGTTCTGAAAGTCACTCCCAGAGTTTGCAAATACTTCTTGCTGGTCCGCACCAATTCCAGGGGCGGAATCGGAGAGAGATTTTTAGGATCGTTGTCCAGTTCACCCATTACCATACCACGGATTTTTCTTCCATCCATCAGGTCCAGGATGCCAGGAATGTCCACCTCGCCCTGACCTAGAGGACAATAGCCGAGCAGGTGCGGATCGCGGCCGTTGTAATCTTTGAGGTGCATGTGCTGGACCAGCGGTAAAAAATCTTTCACCACCTGGAGGGCATTCGCGCCGCCCTTAGTGAGTTGGCCGATGTCGGGCCCAAACTTCAGATAGCTGGTATCTACCGCATCCAGGACTGAATAGGTTTCGTCACGCGACTCTATGCAGGTTCCGGTGTGCTGATGCAGCACTGGAGTGAGCCCTTGGCCGCAGATGGTTTTGGCGGCTTCATTCAACGTGCTGACAATATTCGCCTTATGGGCGGCGAAATCGTACCCGGCGCGCTGGACCTGGTTCGGCCCAAGAACGAAGATTCTGCCGTTGCACTTCTTGATGAGGTTGCTCCAGGCAACCGCTTTCGCCATTTCGTCCTTGCGCTTTGCCGGATCGACCAGGTTCAGAGTGCAATAGCCGGAGATGAGCGGCAGGTGATGCTGTTCGAGGACCGGCTCTAAACCTCCCTGCGTCTCCCATTTTGTCAGGACGTCTCCAAACGTCTCGAATCCATAGAAGCCTAGATTTCCGACGTCGGTAATCGCCTGGACAACATCATTCGGCCACGTGATACCAGTGTGGCCGATCTTAATATTCCGCTTCTTTTCCCCAACCATCTGTGCAGGAAATGCGGTCGCTGCGGCACTGAGGACCGCCAATTTGGCGAACGTACGACGATTGATCTTCTGCTTCATATCTCTCCGTGGACGTAGCAGCGCAGCGCCGAGCGCAGCCTTTGACGCTTCAGCGCTCCGGGAAGTTCGACTCTGATCATGATGCGCTTTAGCCCGGGCTTGGGTAGACCCAGATCTAAAGCCCATTTCAGGATCGGGACACTTTCCCGCTGGACTTCAAGTCCAGCTTCCCGCTGCTAAAGCAGGGGACTTCCACCAAACCCTACAGCCCTTTCCGTCGCCTGCTTGAACTCGAGGGCAAAGCATAGGATCACACAAAAAATATTGCTGAGGCAAGCACTTATTGCAGAAGAGATTGTGCAATATGCAATGACATCGGTCCCTCCAATTGCTAATCCGCAATATGGATCTCAAAACCCGCCATGGATCGAGGTGCGCCGCTGTTCATATCTCGAAAGAACCGGCGGAGTTTACCATTTGAACTTAGCTAACTATTGACAAAGTCTTAACCGTTCTGTTCGACTTCGACTCAGGCTCGAAAGAACACCGGCGGTTGTGCGACCCGGCAAGATGGGCAAGACAACGGTGCTCTGCGGACCTGTCTAAGAGACTTGGAGGCATTCAATGAATTGCGGCCGGAGAATCATCGGAGTTGCTGCGTGCTCAGCCAATATGCGGAGGCTGGGAGGGCTGCTGCTTATTTCAGCGCTCGCCTGGCTGGGTTGCTTGCAGTCCAGCGCGCAAACTGATTTAGCCAACATTGTGGGGACAGTCACCGACAGTAGCGGGGCCGCGGTGCCTAACTGCCGAGTGGACATTAAGAACATGCAGACATCCGCCCTTCGTACGGTAACTACGAATGCGAGCGGGTTCTACTCTGCTCCATCGCTTCCGGTCGGCTCCTACACGGTTACGGCGGCGGCAACCGGGTTTCAGAGAGCGACCGAAACTATCGATCTTACCCTGGCCGGCGTGACTTCCAATTTTCAGCTCAAGATCGGCGATGTCTCTCAGGAAGTAACCGTGACCGGTGAGTCCGGAGCAGTGGCGCTGCAAACGGATAGCCACGAGGTATCAGTTTCCGTAAACAGCGCCCAACTGGTGAATCTGCCGAATAACGGACGCAGCATTATCAATATCGCGACCCTAGGTCCGGCATCGCAGCCGGGAACGGATTCGGGTGTCGATGCGGGAGATGAGACCTTTTACGGCCAGCTCGCCTCTTCGGTCATCATCTCCGGATTGGGAAATGCTCATACCTTGTTTTTGCAGGACGGTGTCGACAACGTCAACCTGTTAACCCAAACCGCCAATATCCTTCCCTCCGTCGAGGCTACCCAGGAAGCAACCACGCTGCTCAATGGAGCCCCGGCGCGCTTTAGCGAGCCGGCGGTGATCAACGTCATTACCAAGAGCGGCTCGGACCGCTTCCACGGGACGGCCTATGACTTTCTGCAAAACGATGCAGCCAACGCGTCCGGTTGGTTCGCCAAATCGAAGCCGCTACAGAGATACAACCAGTTCGGCGCGAATCTGGGTGCTCCCATTCTCAAGAACAAGCTCTTTGGGTTCTTCGACTACTCCGGCCTTAGGAGCCACACCGCCGTTGTGACCTCAGATCGGGTTCCTACAGCCGCGGAGCGGGCAGGCAATTTTTCCGCCGACCCGGGGATCATCTATAACCCTACAACCTACAATCCGGCTACCGGCGCCTCCAGGCCGTTTCCCGGCAATATCATCCCCGGCCTAAGCCCGTTTGCGGCCCTGTGGCTGCAAAATTATCCCGCCCCTAATTCGCCGCTCGGGGCAAACAACGTAAATTACATAGTGAACCTTCCCAAGATAAGCAATTACGACCAGTATCTGGGCCGCGTCGACTGGAATATATCGGACAAGAATCAGCTTTTCGGCACCGTAGCCCGCTTGACCAACTCCAACGGACAGGACTCGATCACTCCCGGCCTCTTCGGTATCTTCGACACCCTGAAGGGCACAAACGTCTCCCTTGAGGATACCTTCGTGCTCAGCAACAACCTCGTCAATGTCGCCAAGCTCGGATACAACCGGAGCAACCTCTTCCGCACCCAGCAGGGACAAAGCGTGAAGGACTATGCGCAATTCTATGGGCTGCAAAACGTCAACCCTCTGCCCCAGCAGTGGACTCCGCCATCGATTTCCGTAACCAACTACACCCCTCTCGGTGATCCATATTCACCCCAGGGAGCCATTCAGAACCGCTTCCAATTTGCCGATGAGCTGAATTGGAAGCGGGGCAATCATACCATCACTTTCGGCGGTGAGTTTGTGCGCACCCAATTCAACGGCAATTGGGTCGTGGGTAACAATGGCATTTATGTCTTCGACGGCAGCGCTACTTCGCAGTACATAGCCGGCGCTCGCAGTCCTTCGGACCAGGGAAACGCGCTGGCGGATCTCGAGTTGGGCTACCCGGTTACCGGCAATGCGGCCAACGGAATCTCCGTCGGCGCTTTTCGCGGAATCGATGTTGCCGGTTATGTCCAGGATGATTGGAAGATATTGCCTAGCCTGACCTTGAACATCGGCCTGCGCTATGACTTTGACAATCCCCCAAATGACAAAAACGGCCATGCGGCGCTTTACAATCTCTCCTCCAACAGCAATATTCCCGGAACCTGGAATACAAATTACGGCGATTGGGGTCCGAGGGTCGGCTTTTCCTATAGCGCCGCTAAAAACACAGTGGTTCGCGGCGGATACGGCATTTACTATGCTCCGATCCTGTATAACAATCTGCAGTTCTCGCTTCTCTACTCGCCCAACGTCATAAATCAGTTCTATACCTTGAAGGTGTCGAACCCGGTCGACATCCAACACCTATTCATTGCCAATGCTCCGTCTGTACCCGGGCAGGGGGGCTATACCATCGCCAAGACACTGAAAGATACCTCGGTGCAGGAGTGGAATCTGGATGTAGAACAGGCGCTCAATGCGAACACGCTGCTGACCCTGGCGTACATCGGCAATGTGACTCGCCATCAGTCCGGGCGCGCCGACTTCAACCAGCCCTATGCCCTCTCCGCCGGCAATACTTCCGGAAAGCTGGACGTGAAACCGCAACCCTTAGCGGGACAGATCGACGGCCAGTACAACACCCTTCCCGCCAACTACAACGCGCTCGCCGCTAAGCTGGAAAGGCGCTTTTCCGGCGGCCTCCAATTTCTTGGCAGTTACACCTTTTCTAAAGCTCTGGACATAATCGACGGTGACAATGCCGACGTCCAGGACATCTACAATCCCTCACTCACCTACGGCGCGGCGGGCTTCGACCGGACGCATAATTTTCTCCTCAGCGGCATTTATGACTTGCCGTTCGGACCTGGACAGAAGTTCTTGACTTCGAAAAATTTCTTTAATCGCGAGCTTATCGGAGGTTGGCAGCTCACCGGAATCGAGCAATTCGCAACCGGGCAGCCAATTCAGATAACCGCCAACAACAATGCGGACACCAGCTCTCTCCACAGTGTCTTTGCCCTCAAGAGATGCGACCCGAGTTCGGGCTTTACCCGCACCGAGACACAGTTCTACAATCCCTCTTGTTTCGCGCAGCCAGGCCCGGGCCAATATGGAAGTGCCCGCAGTGGACCGCGCCTGCCACACCTGGTAAATACCAACCTTGGTTTGATGAAGGCATTTCAGATTCGGGAAGGCCAGCAGCTGCAGTTCCGGGCCGAAGCCTTCGACGTCTTTAATCACCCTACGCTGGCCAGCGGAAACAACAACGTAACTTCTCCGAATGCGGGGCTTGTTACCTTCGAGGCGAATGGGCCGCGAGTTATGCAGTTCGCGCTGCGATACTCGTTCTAAATCATCAACCGTTGCAGACCGCGAGGGCCAGGCGGGAAGGAGATCGGCCGATGCGCAGATGGGTGCTGGTTTCGCTGATCGCCCTGGCTCCTTGCGCCGCATTCGTTTTTGCGGCCAGCCGGCCGCCGGATATCGCATTCCGCATCCACATGATCGACCCCGGCTACAGCGAAACCGCGGCTGTGGCCGATCTCAATAACGACGGGAGACCGGACATCATCTCCGGGGAAAGCTGGTATGAAGCCCCTAACTGGACCAAGCATCCCCTGCGGAAGATCGATTACAGTCATGGCTACATCGACGATTTCACCGATTTGCCGGTGGACGTCGATGGCGACGGCTGGATCGATATTGTGCAGTTCAGCTACTTCGCCCACAACATTGTCTGGCTGAAGAATCCGGGAAAGACAGGCGGCCCCTGGAAAGTGACGGAGATCGACAACAGCGGACCCACCGAATTCGCTTTTCTGGTCGATCTGAACAACGATGGCAAAGCGCAGGAGCTGCTGCCCGAGTTCGACAACCCCAAGGCGCCGCTGGCCTGGTTTGAATTAGAGAACGGCAAGTGGATCAAGCACATCGTCTCCCAGCGCAGCTATGGCCATGGCATCGGCGTGGGCGATGTAAATGGCGATGGCAGGAATGACATTTTGACACCCAAGGGATGGCTCGAGGCGCCGCCCGATGTGCGCGCGCCGGGCGACTGGACTTTTCATCCCGTCGATTGGGACCAGCACCCGATCCCGCCTGCCGGGCCGCCCGCAGCCGCGCCCTCCGCGTCGATTGAAACCAGCCGCGGTTCACGCTTCGGGTACATGTATCTGATCGATATCAACGGCGACGGCCGCAAGGATCTGCTTACCGGAATGGCGCATGATTATGGGCTCGCCTGGTACGAGCAAACCGCGGATGGAAAATGGATCCAACACGTAATCGACAATAGCTGGTCCCAGGCGCACGCGTCGGCGCTGGTGGATATGAACGGCGATGGGCAGTTGGATTTCGTTACCGGCAAACGCTACTTTGCGCATAACGGCTCCGATCCCGGATCGCGCGAACCTATCGGGCTTTACTGGTATGAGCATCGCAAAACAGCTCCCTCGGCTGCGGACGCACACGGTCCGGGCAACGGAGGCGTGGAGTGGATCCGCCACATCATCGACTACGACGGCCGCATGGGCGGAGGAATGCAGATAGTAGTAACCGACATGGATGGCGACGGAGACCTGGATGTAGTCAGCGGAGGCAAGGCGGGACTGTTTCTTGCCGAAAATTTGACCGTGTCGCCTAAAGCCGCGGCAAAATAGCGCTGGATCGGAGCGGCGCTAGTCTAATAAAGCAGGGATGTTTCAATTGACCATTAATTCCAACACGGGATCATTCAATGAGCGACAGCTATAAGCGTAACGGCGATAAAGACAATCAAAGGAACGCCCCTAGCGGCCGGATTATGCCCCCGCTCTGGACGCTCAACCGGCGCGACTTTCTCCACTCCGCTGCCTTCGCCACTGCCGGCGGCCTGATGCTTAAGAGCGATCTCTCCCCTCAAGCTCTCTTCGCCCTTCCCGCCTTGGCCGGCGCTGCGTACTTGACCGGCGACCGGATTGCGGCAACACCGGCTTTCGATTATCGCGCCTACCGTTCCCAAGCGGCTGAGGCTCCCGACGCGAACGCGTGGGTGCAAATCGATCTCGATCAGGCGCAGCCCATCGAGGCGGTAAAACTTTATCCTGCCAATCAGAAGATGATTCCCGGCAAAGATGCGTACTATACCGGTGAAGGATTTCCCGTGCGCTTCAAAATTGAAGCGTCGAGCGATGCCGGTTTTAGCCGGCCGGTGGTGATCGCCGATCATTCCACGGTTGACTTTGACAATCCGCAGGACAACATTCTCCGCTTTCCCGCGAACCGGGTCGAGGCGCGATATCTGCGTTTGACTGTGACCAAGTTTCCCCGGCCGGCTTGCGTGAAGACGGAGACAAACGCGCCCGAAGCTCAGGCCGCCTGTTCTCAAAAAGGACAATATTGGTTTGCTCTGAGCAAAATAGGGGTGCTTTCCGCCGGCAAGGATATCGCCGTTGGTAAAAACGTCTCCACCGACCCAATCTATGGCAACCCTGAAGACAAGGCGCAGCTCACCCGGCCCGAGCGCGTGGAAACGGAGTACGTACATCGCGACCGGCCGCACTACGTGACGGATGCGAGCACATGGGAGAGGGTGAGCTATGTCACCCAGGCTCCTCTGACCGGCGTAGTGCTCCATGGGGGTCTCTTCGAGACGGTCATGCGCAATAACATCCGCTACCTGCTGGACTCGTTTACTGTCGACGATCTGCTGCTGCAGTTCCGCGATCGCGCCGGCAAGCCGATCCCTCCCAGCTCGCATAAGCCGGACAAATTCTGGGAGACCGATCTTGCCGGATCGAATGCCGGAAGATTTCTCATGGGCTCCGGCAACACTCTGCGTTGGATTGACGATCCGGAGCTGCGCCGCCGCTTTAACGCCGTGGTCGATGGCATCGCGGAGTGCCGCCAGCCCAACGGCTACATCATGGCTTACCCGGAAGATACCATCTTCTACTCGGAGCGCGGCGCCTATACCCGCGCATGGCTTACCCACGGATTGATCGAGGCGGGCTATGCGGGCAATACCAAAGCCTTTGAGCTGCTCCGCGGCAACTACGACTGGTTCGATCAATGCAAATACCTGCCCGATCTGCTGCGCGGAGCAGTGCAGGGCGGCCAGGGCATGATCGCCAACACGCGGATGTACTTTACCCCGGTCGGCAAGCCTGCGGACGCGCAAGTTATTCAGCGGTATTTCCTCGAAGACAAGTGGCTGGAGCAATTGGCCGGGATGGATAAGGATGGTATCTGGCAGTATCCCTACGATCGTCCCCACTGCTATCTGTTGACCAACCTGGAAGCTTACCTGGATCTTTATCGCGCTACCGGCGATCGCCGGTGGCACGACGGAGTGAAGGCGGCGTGGGAGATGTACAACGCGCACTGGGAGCAGCCCGGAGGATCGATTTCGATCATCGAGTACAACTACGATCCACCGGATTCCAACTCGCTGACACAAAAGCTGGGAGAGCTCTGCGGCAGCTCGTTCTGGGTATTCTTGAGCCAGAGATTCCAGTTGATGTCCCCCGAGGAAGAGCGATATGCCACGGAGATTGAGAAGTCGATCTACAACGTAGCCATGCCTGCCCAGGAAGGAACCGAAGGTCTCCGCTATCACGCCATCCTGGTTGGCCGGAAAGAGAAGGGGACACGCATCAACACTTGTTGCGAAGGCCAGGGGACGCGGTTGATCGGCTCCCTTCCGGAGCATATCTACTCGATCGCCCCGGATGGTCTCTATGTCAATCTCTTCGAGCCTTCCACCATTACCTGGAAACAGGATGGCCGCGAGATCAGCCTCCACCAGGAGACCAAGTTTCCCTGGGAGCGCGAGGTCAAGCTGACCGTCTCCCCCGCCGGGCCGGCAAGGATGAAACTGCGTTTGCGCATGCCCTCATGGGCCACTGAAGAGGTCAAGGTCGCCGTGAATCGAGAGAATCCCGTGACTGGTCGGCCCGGATCCTATCTGACCTTGGACCGCACCTGGTCTGCGGGAGACGTAGTCAGCTTTGCTCTGCCGATCGGATTCAAACTCACCGAGTACACCGGTAAGGACCAGATACCAGGCCATAAGCGGTATTCGCTCACCTATGGGCCATTGTTATACGCGGCAGCGGGATCGAAGGATGCCGTGCTCCGCGTCACAGGCGGCCGCCCTGAAGATCTCGTCAAGCAGCTTACTCCGAAGCCGGGCTCTCCCCTGCAGTTTACAGTTGCGGAGAACCCTGGGACGGTTTACATGCCGTACTGGCAAATCGAGCAGGAAGAGTTCACCTGTTTTCCCGTCATCGATTCTGCCGGAGGCAACGCTTAAGGCAGTTTAGGAAATACTGTGGTCTTTTCAAATTTGCTTGAGGCCGGCGCTCCCTTCTGGTCGCGTCGGCTTGGCAATAGTGGCTTTGGTCTAGACCATTTCCTAAACTGTTGTAGCGGCGTCTCCCACTCTCACTCTCTCTGGACAACCAAACTCCGCTCCGCGACAATAGTATTCAATAAGACTGAGGAGGAAGTAGGGGAATGTCGATTGGTCGTGGACCCGGGACCGAACAGCGTCTTCGGTATTGTCTTTCTATCGTGCTTGTTGCCGGAATTTTCGCCCTTGCAACCGTGATCGGTTTGGCCGACACAGCGAAGCCCATGAATGCCAGAGCCAAGCGGGGTGCTACGCTTTTCCAGCAGCATTGCGTCACCTGCCATAACAAGCAACCGGACGACGCTACCCCGTTTGGTCCTCCCAACCTTCACGGAATTTTCAGCTCTAAACCTCTGGTGCAAAAGCCGGTCACGCCACTACAAGCGAAGCGAATCATCAAGAATGGCTTCGCCCCGATGCCCCCCTTCGGAGGTGTTTTGAGCAGTACGCAAATCGACGATTTGATCGCTTATCTGAAGGTCCAGTGATGAGGTTGCGTACGTTAGGGGAAATATCACAGCGGATAGAGCCGATCCATCTTCAGCCACGTACGGCAGCCAAAGCTGGAAGCCCTGACCTACCAGCCGTGTGCCCCTGATGATGCCCAACGCTACGGCAGAAACAGGAGACATATCCCAAGCCGCTGCAATCAATGGCCTTTTTCCTCAAGAAAAAAGGCGGCTTTGTGGAATTCATCGAAGCCACATCTTTCCTGTTTCTGCCTTAAAGCGCTCGATCGAGAGTCGAACCTTCAAGGAGCGCTCAAGCGCTCCTTCCCCGGCATGAATGCGGGGGCTTTCACCAAAATACCTCTTCCCCACCCGCCGATTTCATTCTTCCGGGAACTCGACATTGTCGAAGAATTTGTAATTGTCCAGATTGGTTGCCGGAGCGAAGAAGCAAACCACCTTCATCTCCTCTGTCCCGGTATTGCGCAGCATGTGGATTTTTCCTTGCGGGAACAAGACAGCGCTTCCCTGCTGCACCGGCTCGACGACACCCTCGATCATCACCTTCCCCGACCCGCGCACGATATAGATTACTTCTTCTCCGTTAGGGTGGGAGTGAGCCGGCCTAACGGTTTCTCCAGGGGCCACCTGGATCATGCACATAGAACAGTGGCGCGCATCGACGTTTTCTTTGGTCATTAGCCAACGCAGATGCCGGCCGGGAAGGTCCAGAGCCTCAATGGAATTTTCATCGACAATGGGTAGCTTCATTGCTATTCTCCCCGAGCTTGAACGGCTCGCCGTTGAATGGTTCGAGCGATCGCGTCCGAGTTCAAACCAAAGGCCGCGGTCAGCTCTTCATAGGTTCCGGAGTGAATGAATTGCGGCCGGCCTTCGCCGGTCAGCGTATTGATGGTGAAGACATTCGTCAACCCTTCAAGACTCACTCTTTCCCGATCCCGGTAAAGGACCTTCAGAAAATTCTGCCAGATATAGCCATTGTTCTGTTCGGCAAAGAACAGGAGTTTGCCCGAACCATAGAGGTCCAATAAAAGCTCAGGATCGATCGAGGGCATGTCGACGACTCCGACAGCGATGCCGGATGCGGCGCATTTGTCAGCAGCAGCAAGTGCTTCATGCACGCCGCGGCCGCTGCTGACAATCACAGCAAAATCGGCCTCGCTGCTGCGCAGACGATGGCCCTCTCCAAACGCGAAGGCATAGTCGCTGCCGTACAGCACAGCCGAGCCGGTACGCATGACGCGCAGATAAACCAACCCGCGGTTCCCTTCCATGATCCACTTCATAATGGCCAGCATCTGCTGAGGACAGGAGACATCAATGATCTTCAAATGGCCTACCGCATCAAAGGTAGTGATGTCATCGTTGCCCATGTGAGTGGCGCCGTTAGTGCGGGTTTCAAAATTGGCCGCGGTGGCGAGGAAAGTTAGATCGAGACCATGTCCCTGGCTTAACCAACCATCGGGGGCTTCGATCGCTTCCAGCCGCTCCTGGTGGCCTACGGCAATGCGGCGCAATACTTTCCAATCGAAGAACGGGCAGAAGGTGCTTACCCAGGTGTTATAGCCCAGGGCTGCGAACGCCTCGCCGATCAGCATCATATTGGCTTCGGCAACGCCCACATTCAGAGCGCGCCTTTGATCGACTGCGGCGATGCCGCCTTCCAAACCGCTGGTCGACGAAAGATCGGCATCAATCGAGACGACAGACGCATCCCTGGCAAAGACTTTCATCGCGGCGGTCACGACATCGGCAGCGGAGTATTGTTTTTTGGGATCGAGCTGAGGCAGAAGTTTGGCCTCATAGTCAATGCGTTTGTTGCGAGGAGGAACCCTCCGGGTGAGGACGGGTCCTATCACGGAGGTCATCGTCCGTCTACTGGATGGATCGTCCCAATCGATTTCGAGATGCATGCCATGGGCGGCTTTGAGCAGCGACTCCCTTATCGGCTCCCCTTCGGAGCTGTCTCCCAGCCGTTCGCAGAAGAGAACAAATTCGTCAACCCTGGCCTGGCGCTGCTCTGCCTGTAAAGCCGACTCCTGAGCCAGCAGGTTATCCGGTACGGTGACTTTATGCTTGTTCAGGAAATCGGAGAAGGCTCCGTAGCCTTTCCTGCCATTGCAAATGATCGCCGTCGGCTTACCGTTGCGTGAACCGAACCGGAAGCTTTCGAGCGCGGCATATACGCCCTCATATTGGGTTGCGTCGACATTATGAGCCTCCCAGCCAAAGGAGCGGAACACAGCTTCCAGTTCAGGCATCGGGAACACCATGCGATTGTGGATGTCCAGTTGTCCATTATTCCGATCCACCAGTACGCACAGATTGTCCAGATGGTTTTGTCCGGCATACATCACCGCTTCCCAGATAGGGCCTTCCTGCAACTCCCCATCGCCTACCATGCAATAGGAATCGAAGAGCGGGCTTGTCCGTCCGGCAATGGCAAAACCTTGCGCTACCCCAAAGCCCTGCCCCATCGGCCCGGTAGCGATCTGAATGCCGGGTAATACCGGTCCCGGATGCCCATTCAAGATGCTTTCAAACGAGCGGGAATGCTTAAGAACCTTGCGGTCGAAGTAGCCGAGCTCGGCGTAAATAGATGCCAGCGCGGCGACCGCATGTCCCTTGCTTAGGGTGAACATGTCTTGTCCGCGGCGTGTCGGGTCTTCGATATCCAGGTGAATGAATCCTCCGTAGAACAGAGCAACGAGCGGGATAGTCGCCGAAAAAGCTCCCCCGGAGTGGAGTCCCTTGTCTACGGCATCACGGCATTGCTCTAATGTGAGCAGCCGTATATCCGAGTCCTTGATTGCGAGCAGCTTCAGAATGCCGTGACGCACGGCGTAGTTCTGACGCAGAAAGAGATCACGGTTGAGCGTGTGGCGCCGTCCGGCGATAACTGATGGATTCTTCATAATCTCTTACGGCCCGCAGCTTCTGGTGGAAGCCGCCTGCTTCAGCAGCAGGGACGCTGGACTCCCAGTCCAGCGGAAAACAATTTCCACCCTAAGACGGGCTTTACAGGCTGCGACAAAATACCCGGAACCATATGGCAATCATTTTATTGAGTCCCGCGGGGACGGCGTGAAAATAGCCCAGCAGTCAATGCTGGGTGGCGGCGGAACAAACTCCAGTCCCGTAGGGACGATTGAAATAGCGTTCGAGGAATGATTCAGCCGTCCCTGCGGGACTCTATCTTATGCCGAACTCTTCCCCAGCACTAACGTGCTGGGCTATTTTCACGCCGTCCCTGCGGGACTCATTGCACGCCAATCTCCCGAGTTTTTCCGCAACCTGTTTAGCCCTGGATATCGCCATTCCGATACCACCCTTCGGTCGCCTATTTCCAAGCCCAGCCGCCATCCACATAGAGGGATTGGCCAGTGACGTACTGCGCCTCATCGGATGCAAGGAATGCGGCGACCGTCCCAATCTCTCGCGGCTGCCCGGCACGTCCCAACGAGATTTGACCAAGGACTCCCTCCAGCAGATCCGGCCTCTTCATCACCCAATCGACCATGGGCGTGTCGATCAGTCCAGGGTGGATGCAATTGACGCGAATTCCCAGCGCACCCATCTCGGCGGAGACGTTCCGCGTGAGAGCCTCCACCGCCATTTTGCTTGGTGCGTAATGGGTGCGGCCAGGCAGAATTCTCACAGCCTGGATGGAGCCGATGTTGACGATGGCTCCTTTGGCGCCTGCGGCTGCCGCTCGACGGCAGAATACCTGGGAACAGAGCCATTCACCTCGCAGATTGATGTTGGTAACGTCGTTCCACTGCTCGTCGGTCAGATCCAGGAACGGCACGATCGTTTCAATGCCTGCGTTGTTCACCAGCACGTCGATCGGCCCAAGTTCAGTGATCACCCGATCGAACATGGCTTCTACCTGCTCGCGCTTGCTGACGTCGGCCTCAACGACCATAGCTCGACGCCCCTGGTTGCGCACCCATTCCGCAACTTTATCGGCCTTGCAGCATGATCCCAGGTGGTTGACGGCAACGTCCGCGCCCTCCTCCGCGAAGATTTCGGCAATGCCTTGACCGATGCCTTGGCTGGCGCCCGTAACCAGAGCTACTTTGTTTCGCAGCTTCATGTTCATTTCGTTCTATACCCGATCGATATCTTTATCGGTGCGTTCATGGTTACATTCATGCCTACGCTCCAAAGCGTTCTAATGAATTGTCCAGCCGCCGTCTACCATCAGCACGTGGCCGACAACCATGTCAGAAAGAGGACTGGAGAGAAACAATACGGCGCCCACCAGGTCTTCCGGCTGATTCCAGCGTCCGCGGGGAATCATCTCCTTGGTAGCCCATTCCTTGTAACCGGGCCGTTCCAAAATATTCTTTCGCGATTCAGTTTCCGTAATGCAGGGCGCAACAACGTTGACCAGCACCCCATCCTTTGCCCATTCGAGAGAGAGGGCGCGAGAAAGATGATGTACCCCGGCTTTGGCCGCCGCGTAAACAGACCGGGACTTGAAAGCAATCTCTCCAAAATTTGAACCGATGTTGATGATTCTGCCGCCGCCCTGAGGGATCATCACGCGAGCCGCTGCTTGAGAAGCGAAGAATACGCTCTTCAAAGAGGCGGCCATGGTCCGGTCGTATTCCTCTTCCGTTACGTCGAGAGCGGGAGTGGTGCCGGTCCAGCCTGCGTTGTTCACCAGGATATCTACCCGGCCGAAGGTCTCTTTTGCCTTATCGATCAAGGCGCGAACCTGAGAGACAATCGCCACGTCCGTCTGGACGACAATCGCCTTGCGTCCTAGAGCTTCGATCGCGGCCTGAACCTGCTTGATCTCGTCCTGGCGGTTATCAGGATATTTTGCCAATACCAAATGGGCGCCTGCCTGCGCCAGTCCCAAAGCTATCGCCCTGCCGATGCCCTGGGAGGCGCCGGTAACCACCGCGATCTTGTCTTGCAATTTAAAGCTCGAATAATCCATTGTTTCTGTCATTGCTTCCTCTGCCCATGTGCTCATCCGCCCGGAGTCATTGTGCAGTAAGACATTTCTATTGCATGATAATCAACCGCAAGCGTACCAGTTGAATTCTGCCGCGTCAAGAATGTAGATCATTGCCGGCCCGCGGCATCCTTTTTCGGCAGAGCGAAAACGTAATAACCTTGAGTGTTCTGTCTGCGGCTGATTCCGCACTGCGCGCGGGCCGCCGCCCCTCGGAACCCGCCAGAATGGTGCTGGGCCTGGCGCTGAATGCCAGATATTCCCTTCCGTCGACCTCGAAGACGGCCGGAATCCCCTCCGGGCCGGCTGGTATTACCTTCTGCCATAGTACTTTTCCGCTATCTTTGTCATACGCGCGGATAGTCGAATCGGAGATTGTGCCGGAGAAGATCAATCCGCCCGCCGTAACCACCGGACCTCCCCGCGGCCAATAGCTCCCAGTATCTGTGATGCTCTTCGCGGCCAAATCCGAGACTGTGCCCAGCGGGATCTGCCACTTGATCGTTCCCTTGTTTAAGTCGTAAGCGGTCAATGTGGACCAGGGCGGCTCATTAGCAGGCAACCCGTCGGTCGAATTCATGTATCCGTAGCCCGTCCAGTAGCGAACGGCGGGCGCTCCTGCTTGCACCGGGGGAGGAGGAGGCCGGGGAGTTGAAAGAAACGCCAGCACATCCGGCGGCACTTGGGCGCTCTCAGGATGAGTAAGGTATGCGACCAGCGAGTCCAAATCTTTTGGGGAAAGATCGGTGAAAGCCGGCATCGGCGGCGCTCCGTCCGCGACTGTGCTTTTGACTCTATCGGCGCCAATACGTCCCACAATCCCCAACAAAGACGGAATTGCCGGAGGTTGCCCAGCCAAGCTGGCGGTGTGGCATGCCTGGCAATTCTGGATATAAAGGATGCGGCCCTGAGTCGCAGGGGAGCCGGTCATCTGCCTCTTTGGAGGCTGGGTTTCCAGCTTCAGCATCGAAGGAGCGTTCTTCGTCTGTATATAAAGAACGCCGGTCTCCGGATCGGTAGCGCCGGTGCCCCAGTTCGATCCGCCGTTATTTCCCGGCATTTCCACCGTATTGTTCAGACCTGGAGGAGTAAATATCCCTTTATTGTGGGCCTTCAGCATTTCTTCGTGAAACTTCGCGCGCTCTGCCGGATCCGCGATATACGGATCGATTTCCTCGGCGGTGAATTTCTGCGTAGCAAAGGGCGGTGGGGCGGTGGGAAACGGCTGCGTCGGCCATGCCTGTTCTCCGGGCATATCCGACTTAGGGACAGGCCGCTCTTCGATAGGCCAGATCGGCTTGCCGGTCACACGGTCAAAGACATAAAGGAAGCCGTCTTTTCCGGCGGCGGCAACAACGTCCACCATCTTGCCGTCATGTTTTATCGTCAGAAGCTTGGGCGAAGTGGTCAGATCGTAATCCCATAGATCGTGATGCACCACTTGGAAGTGCCAAAGATATTTGCCCGTCCGGGCGTCAAGCGCCAGCAGGCAGTCGCCGAAGAGATCGGCTCCTATGCGATCGGCTCCATAGAAGTCGTAAGTCGGCGATCCCAGCGGGAAGTACGCGATGCCGCGCTTCTCATCGATGGTCATTCCGCCCCAGTCGTTCGTGCCGCCGATATATTTATAGGCGTCTTTGGGCCAGGTATCGTAACCAAACTCGCCCGGATGGGGAACGGTGTGGAAGATCCAAACCATTTTCCCGGTCCGCACGTCGTATGCGCGAATGTCTCCCGGAGGGGAGCCGTATTCCTCACCTGTCGCCGAACCCAGAATCAGCAGATTCTCAAAAACTCTTCCGGGACTGCCCGATTCAATTTGACGGATACTGTTCGGATCGCGGCCCAAGCCCACACGCAGATCGATGTTTCCATGATCTCCGAAGGAATCCACCAGCTTGCCGGTGCGAGCGTCCAGCGCATGCAGGGTGTTGTTGGTTGAGTAGAAGAGGCGGCGGTCGCTGCCATCTTTGCTTTCCCAATAATTGATGCCGCGATTGGTGATCAACCTTGGAGAGCCGTTATCGTGAACCCAAATCTCCTTGCCGGTCACCGCGTCGAGCGCGACGGTGGAGTTGTTTTTCCCGACCACATACATGATTCCGTGTACCACGATCGGATTAAAGCCGAAACGAAAGCCGTTGTTACCCGCGGGATAGAACCATACTTGCTGAAGCTCGGTGACGTTGGATTTATTGATCCCGGTCAGCGCGGAGTATTGGGCGGAATCGGCGCCTCCTTCATAGTCACTCCAGGTGATATGCGCCTTGGCTTGAGCGGTCCCGGCGCGAACCGGCGTTTGGTGTACACAAGCGAAGATTACGGCAGAGGCCGCAAGTGTTCCGGTCGCGCATCTGAATCCTATCGGTATCAATTCCGGTAAACCTCTTCTTTGCACGCCGAAGGGTAATCCAAGGCTTCTATTGACTTCCGGCGGCGCCGGCCTGGGGCAGCGCGTAAACGTAGTAGCCTGCGGCCGCGAACGCATCGGAGGACGATGCGGCCGTTTGCGATTCCTCTGGAGGGGAAGACTTCATTCCGAGGCTGTCCAGAGCCGGATTCGGAGTTGCGCCGACAACCAGATACTCTCGTCCATCGACCTCGAAGATTGCGGGGTTACCCTGAGGCCGGGCAGGCATAGTTTTCTCCCATAGCACCTTGCCGGTATCTTTGTCATACGCCCGTATCTTGGAATCTGATTTTGTGCCCGAGAAGATCAATCCGCCGGCAGTGACAACCGGACCGCCCCGCGACCAGAAGGCTCCGGTATCGTTAATTCCCTTCTTCTCGAGCGCAGTAACTCCTCCTAACGGGATCTGCCAGGCAATGGTTCCCTTGTTCAAATCGTAAGCGGTTAAGGTAGACCAAGGCGGCCGGGCGGCGGGAAGCCCTTCAGTGGAATTGAGGTATCCATATCCCGTCCAATAGCGAACAGAATCGCTCCCGTCCGTAGCCGAAGGAGTTGGAAGCTTGGGCGCCGAAAGATACCGAACCAAATCCGGCGGCACGTCCGCCGTCTTCGGAGCCGTAAGATAGGCAATCAACGAATCTATATCTTGTGGAGAAAAGTCAGTGAACGCCGGCATGGGCGACGCTCCATTCATGACTATGTTTTTGACCCGGTCGGCGCCGATCCTGGCAATGACGCCGTTCAAAGACGGAATCGACGGCGGCTGACCTTGCAACTCCGCCATGTGGCACATTTGGCAATTCTGCAGGTAAAGGACCCGGCCCTGAGTAGCAGGAGTGCCGCGAATCTCCATCCTGGGCCGCTTCGGCTCCAGCTTGATCATCGACAGCGCATTTTTGGTTTGGACATAAAGAAAGCCGGTAGCCGGGTCGACGGCCTCTTCACCGAAATTGGAGCCGCCATTGTTGCCCGGCATCTCCACCGTATCCTGGAGACTCGGCGGGGTAAATATCCCTTTGTTGTTGGCCTTCTGTATCTCCTCGCGGATCTTCGCGCGTTCCGCCGGATCGGCTATATACGGGTCCACATCGTCCGGTGTGAGCTTTTGGATGGCGAAAGGCGGCGGCGCAGTGGGGAATGGCTGGGTTGGCCAGGACTGCTCTCCCGGCATATCCGATTTTGGAACAGGGCGCTCTTCAATCGGCCATATCGGTTTGCCGGTGACACGGTTGAAGACGTAGAGGAAGCCGTCCTTGCCGCCTACGGCGACAACGTCAACCTTCTTCCCGTCATGCTTGATGGTTAGAAGCTTGGGCGCCGTAGTCAGATCGTAATCCCATAGATCATGATGGACTACCTGGAAATGCCAGAGATATTTGCCCGTCCGGGCATCGAGCGCCAGAAGGCAGTCGCCGAACAGATCCGCTCCTATGCGATCGGCGCCATAAAAATCATAAGTCGGCGCGCCCAGCGGAAAATATGCGATGCCGCGTTTGACGTCGATGGTCATTCCGCCCCAGTCATTCGTGCCGCCGACATATTTATAGGCGTCTTTGGGCCAGGTATCGTAACCAAACTCACCGGGGTGCGGGACTGTATGAAATATCCAAACCATCTTTCCGGTGAGGACGTTGTAAGCGCGGATATCTCCGGGCGGAGAGCCATACTCCTCGCCGGTGGAGGAACCCATGATGATCAAATTCTCGAAAACGCGCCCGGGGCTGCCGGATTGAATCTGCCGGATGGTCTTCGGATCGCGTCCCAGTCCTTCGCGGAGGTCAACCGCCCCATGGTCTCCGAAGGAATCGATGAGTTCTCCGGTGCGCGCGTCGATTGCATGAAGCATGTTGTTGGCCGAATAGAAGAGCCGGCGGTCACTGCGATCTTTGCTTTCCCAGTAGCTGATGCCGCGATACATTCCCCGGCCCCGGCCATTGCTGATGTCGTGAACCCATATCTGCTTGCCGGTAGCGGCATCGAGCGCCACGACCGAATTCTTTTTGCCGACAACATACATGGTGTTGTCTACAATCACCGGGTTGAAGCCGAAGGTTGCTCCGTTGTCCCCCGTGGGATAAAACCAGACTTGCTGAAGCCGGCTTACGTTGGACTTATTGATCTGCTTGAGCGCCGAATATTGAGACGAATCCGGGCCGTCTTCGTACTCAGTCCAGGTGGTGTAGGGTTTGGCTTCAGCAGCCTCGACGGGACGCTTGCAGAAGCAGATGCAGATAACAATCAAAGCTGTAAGGCCGGCTGCCACAACCAGGGACCGGACTGCAAGGGACCGGGCTGCAAGCCGCAAATATTGCTCCATGGAATTTATTTCGCCTTATCCGTGTCTCTGCTCGATTTTATCTTTTATTGCGTTCCGGCCAAGCAGGTAGACCAGTCGTAAGGGACGGCCGGTAATAAGCACCAGCCGTCCCTCGCGGTCGTTAGAAGGTAATTCGTCCGGCAACTTGGAGCAATCGCGGCAAATTCAAGTCGGTGGTGATATTGCCGAATTGGGGATTTCCCAAAATGCTGTTGGGGCTGCCAAACTGGACACGGTTGAACAAGTTGAACGATTCGACCCGGAATTGAAAAACAACGTTTTCACGAATGGGAGTGTCTTTGTAAAGCGCGAAATCGTAGTTTGCGATTCCCGGCGTACGAAGCGCGTTATCCGTGCGAGCCTCATTGCCGTACGTGAAAATAGGAGGCGCCGTGTAGCAGGAGGTATTGAAGTAATTGTTGGCTGACCCCTCAGACGTACCCAGGCGATTGAAGATTCCGCCTCCGACCTTCCTTTGGCAGCTTGCAACCAGGTTAGGTCTTGTATTGCTGCCATATGCGTAGGTACTAAGGTTGTTGGGGGTCACAGTCATGCCAAGCGGATAACCCGCTTGGAAGGTAGTTACGCCGTTAACGCCCCAACCCGCAGCCAGAGTATTAGCGACACCCGACAGGTTGGAGAGAAACATTCTGCCCTTTCCGATCGGGAGCTCGTAAACGTAGCTGACTACCAGGCGCTGACGCGAATCGAAACTGGAAAGCGAGTACTCACTCTGAAGATTGCTGGTGTCCTGGAACCCGGCCGTAGTTGTGGTATCAAGCCAACTGGTCAGATATTCCGCATTGGTCATCAGCTTGGAGAAGGTATATGCCCCGAGCAAGGTACCGCCGGCGGAGAAGCGTTTCTCGAGTTTCATCTGGAGCGAGTTGTAATTACTCACGCCCACATAGTTGCCACTATTAGAAAGGCTTCCATATTGCGGGAAAGGCCGCAGCAGCTGATTGCCTGAAACCGTGGGATTCTGTAGCGTTCCTTGCGTGACCTTTCCGTAGAACGGATTCGCCACTTGCTTTGTCATGAAGCATTGCGCAAGATTCTGGCGAGGTCCCGCAGCGCATAGTCGGGTCCGCGGCGCCTGGGCGAGAACGCCATCAGGAATCTGGTTGATGGTGCGGCTGACGGGGAGATTGGCGCCATGGAGGCCTCCATATGCGACCTCGAGAGCAACACCCATTGGAAGCTGCCGCTGTACGGCAAAGTTCCACTGATAAGTGACGCCATTCGGCTGGTTTACCAGCAGCGCCTGCGCATTGCCGCCAAGAAGAACGTTCTGATAATTGGGGTTGCGATGGGGCGCCCCGACAAACCCTCCTGGAAACGGGTTATCTAAATTATTGAACGGAGTTTGATTGCTGTTGATGGACTGCACCATTGGATTTGTTGACGTAGTTAACCCCCGCCTGAAGGGGAGCCTCCGGAAACTGCAGATCCGAAGGAATAACGAACTTGCCCCAGCCGGCGCGAATCACGGTGTCGTTATCCAGGCGATAGGCTAATCCAAGCCGTGGGGAGAAATTATCGAAGTTTTCATTTCTCACTCCAGCTGCGGGATGTTGTGGCGTGTTGACCAGATCAAACGCGCCCGGGACGCCTACGACGGGATTAATCTCGGTCGGATTGAAAGTATCCGCGTATCCATGCCGTGCAACATAGACTCCAGGGATCTCATAGCGGAGCCCGAGGGTAAGGGTCAGCTTGTTATTCGCCTGCCAGGTATCCTGCACATAATAACCCTGGTAGTAGATAGTTTGGAATACCGGAGGAGCAATCTGGACGATACTGGTATTATTAGCGCCCGTGTATCCAAGCAGAAAGGAAGCGAAGGGATTGCCGGTATTGCCGGGACTGGCGGCGTTTGCGGCGGTAATGACGTTGTCGAAATAGAAGATGCCGCCTGGGTCGTTGTTCTGGAAATAATCCATTTCCAGGCGCCGCAGATCGATACCTGCCTTTAAGGTATGCCGTCCCAATATCTTAGTAAAGTTGGAGCCGATGACGTAATTATTGTTAATGGAGAAGATATAGCCCGTACCGCCTGAAGTGTACGTCGGATTCGACATGCTCAGAATCGGCAGCGTGGTCGAATTAGTCAGCCCGTTCAGCGCATTAATCTGCCCGAAGTAGGATGGAAAGCCGAGCTTGGTTTCGTCGTAGCCCAGGTATCCGGGTGTTCTCTGGTAATTCCAGCGCAGGTAAGAAAGGTGCAGGTCCGCGATCGTCGTCGGATTGAAGACGTAGGTATCGCCGACGACCGCCTGTTGCGTGGTAAATGCTTCTGGAGAAATCGGATCCCCTGTTACCAGGCCGTTGCCATATGGGTTGGCGGCATGGTTCTGCGATTTCCACCATGTATAGCGCTCAAACAAAGTTTGCTTGGAACTAAGCGTCTGATCGCCACGTACGGTGTACTGGTCGTTGACGCCGCCCGAGGTGCCAAAATTCGCGAAGTTATTAAAGAAATTCGTACCCGGTGTTCCCGCTTGGAGGTCGGCGCCGCATAATAGGGAAAAGCGGTTAGCGCCTTGGCAACTGTGCTGAACCGGGCCTGCGGGATCTGTTGGTTGTTTGGGGAACTGAGTCCGTGTCGGCTTGCCTGCGACACAGGCGGGATTGCCATTGTAGCCACACGTGGTGAGGGGATCGTAGATCGGAGTGGATAATGCAGAAAAATCGCCGTTCCGCATCGCCAAAGTGGGAACATTCTCGACATAAACCTTGCCCTGGCTCTGCCGGTAACCCTGGTAGTCACCAAAAATAAAATATTTGTCTTTCTTGATCGGCCCCCCGAAGTTGCCTCCGAACTGATTGAGGTGGAAGGGCTGCTTACCGGCGTTGCTGCTCTTAGCAAAGAAGTCATTTGCATCCAGCACGGTATTGCGAAAATATTCGTACGCGGTGCCGTGAAACGCATTGGTTCCGGACTTAGTTCTCATGTTGATCACGCCGCCCGTATACATACCGAACTCAGCGGTGTTGTTGTTGGTTTGGACGTTGAACTCCTGAATCACATCCTGATCGGGGACAAGTTCCACCGTATTTCCGTAGGACGTATTGACAGGAGAGCCGTCGACCAGCACCGAACTCTGATTTCCGTTTCCTCCGCCGATTTGATAGTTCCCCGCCGCGAATACGTTCTGCCCGGTCAAGTTGCCGGAGGAGCTGCCTTGCGGCACAACGCCTGGAACCAAGCCCACCAAAGCAAGGACATTGCGGCCATTCAGCGGCATATTGGTTACCGCTTTGCCGGAAATTACCTGCCCGAGCGAGGCCGTCTCCGTCTGCATGATGGGCGCGGCGGAGGTCACCACAACCTGCTGGTTTACCTGGCCCACCTCCATGGTGGCATTCACACGAGGCGACTGGTCAACTTGCACGATAATCGGATCACGAGAGTAGCGTTTAAAGCCCGCGGCCTCGATCTCTATCTTGTAGTTGGCAGGCGGCAGGGAAAGAAACTGATAATCGCCGAGCGCTGCTTGTCGGAGCGGCGCGGTGCTCGCCAGTGGCGTCATTGGTGATGGTGACGGTAGCGCCCGATACGGCAGCTCCGGATGGGTCAGTTACCGTACCGACAATGGAACCGGTAATAACCTGGCTGAGCGTTGGGATGGAACACATGCAAAGACAAAACGCTAGAGCGGAAAGCGTCCGGCCTACTGATCCTCGAAGAATTGACATAAATACCGCCTTTATTTGCAATCTGTTTGTAGTCCTCGAAAACTATTTCACAATATTTCGTATTACGCAATGGTCATTTCAATGCGGATAAAAACATTTATTCTTCCAAAACCGTTCAAGAGAAGGTTTTCAGGGCGAACCCTGACAAGCCCGTCTGGTCAAGGAATCGGGTTTCTACAGCCGCGCCCATTCCAATAAACGCAGGACCTGTGCCTTATGCGGACGCTAACGTATGCGTTTCGCATTATGCAAGTTATATGTCAGTTAAACCTCGAAACGGTACCATGCCGTTTGAAACGCAGTCAAGAAGCCAGTAATTGGGACTGCGTCCCGGGACATGGAATCAAGAAGAAGCCGGCGGGACATTTTCATGGCCGGTTGCCTTCTTCAAGGCTGGCCACCCGCATGCTTCGTCTTCCCCGAGTGTGGCTTGCCCCAATAGATAAAGCTTCCGAATCGGGTCGCGGTCACGATATCCATGGCGCCGTCCTTATTCAGGTCAACCGCCAATACGTCGGAACCGACACCGGTGTGGTTGTCGATAAGATGGGGAACCAGCTCTGCTCCTCCCGGCGCATTTGGATTGCGCACCGTCTGGTACCAATAGAGCACCGGTGAGTCGCGCGGATCGGGATCGATATTGGTATCCAGATGGGAGAAATACCGCTTGCCTACGATGAAGTCGGGAATTCCGTCGCCATTGACGTCGGCGAAGGTTGACCCATGCAGCTCCGAGAAGGTCACGCCTCCCGCGTTCTTGGTCGAAAAATCATCCATGACCATGTGCCTGACGAAGGAAATCTTCCCCTGCGCGTCCCGCTTTTGTTCGAACCACGCCAGTCCCCAACCATGGGAGTTGAGCGAGGTTACAACGTCATTGAGGCCGTCTCCATTCACGTCATAGACGGCCATGACGCTGCCTCCCATCATGCCTCGGCCGTAGCGCGCAAAGACCTCCGGGTGATAGGTCCAAGCCTGCTGGCCGCTGCCTGCCGGCGGCTGCTCCCACCATCCGTAGGGATTCACGATATCCATTCGTCCATCGCCGTTGATATCGCCCACCCCGATCCCGTGACCGGCTCCGTAGCCTTCTTGGGAGACATTGTGAATGATCCAAGGACCGGTGGGATTGGCGGGATCGGGTTTGGCGTAGCGAACGTATCCGTCACCGGAATAAACCAGCTCCGGCTTGCCGTCGCCGTCCACATCGCGCAGGACCGCAATCTCGCTTTGCACATCCCGCACCACCATGTGCTTGTCCCACCGCCGCCCTTCTCCTTTTGGATTTACGTAGAGATAAACACCTGGGCCGCCGCCAAACATCACCGTGATCACGTCAGGCCATCCGTCGCCGGTAAAATCCGCTGCAAACTCCATCGTGGAATCGGTGGCGAACTCAGTGGTTGGATTAGAAGCCTGGGCGAGCCAGATCTCTCTCGATTTCAGATAGTCGGGTCCGTAGTAGATATAGGGGCCGGAAACGACGTCGAGAATGCCGTCATGGTTGAAGTCGGCCGCCGCTGAACCCCAGGAGTAGTAGAAGTCGCTCAAACGCTGCTTGCGGAACTCATTCGAGACCTGCTCCGGTTGACGAACCTTGAGGCCGATGTCGCGCAGCGCCATGGATTTGAAGCGAACCTCGCCGCTGCCCCCGGCATAGAGCGCAATCGGCCCATATCCTTCGTCTCCCACGGCTCCGATCTCGTGGCCATTATTGAGGAATGTGCGGATGATGTTCGCGTCGAAAAAGATCTCGACCTGATTCCAGTCATTGGGGCGCAGACTGGAATCGTCCGGGTGGAAGGGCAGCGGCACTGTGGGCCGCGCGGGGCGAAAGCTCCTTGGCGCCGGCGGGTTTGGAGGCGGCGGCGGGGCAACACGCACCAAACCGCCGCCACGGCGCAATTTGTTACGTTCAAGGATCTGGCCTTGAGCATTAATCGTTACTCCATACGCTTGCATGTCCGGATCGCTGAGCGATACATAGACCCCTTTCAAGCCGCCATCGGGGGTCTTCTCGGCGCGGAAGAGGATTCCGGTGACGCAGCCGCCGGTGCAGCGGTATTCCGTATAAAGCGCACTGTCCTGATAGGAATGGTCGAGCACCAGCCAGCCGCCCGCGCCTCCCTGCTTGGGTGTGCCTAGGATTTCTCCCTTCTCCGCATGCCAATCCGCCTGCCCCAATGTGTGCCAACCATTGAGACTTGATCCGTCGATCACCGTATCGGGGCGAAAAGAAGGCCCGGAAGCGAAGATGGGAGTTACGCTGATCACTACCACGAAGGCAATCGGCAAAGCACGCTTCTTAAACATTGCTCCTCTTCCTTATGGTGAAAGCCCCTCTGATTTCCAAGCTTGGAGCGGGCTTCAGCCCTGAATCTTGTTGAAGGTTGAACGGCTTTAGCCGCTGCTGCACTTTGGTGGAACCCCCTGCTTTAGCAAGGGGGAGCTGGACTTCAATCCAGCGGAAAAGCGTGCGATCTAAAATCGGCTTCAGAGCTGGAATTCGGGACTCCAGCGCTAAAGCGCATCGTCAAAATCGAACCTTTCCCGGAGCGCTGAAGCGCTCCTACCCCCGCATGAATGCGGGGGCTTCCACCAAACGCTTCTGTACACTAAGGCAACGCATAGACCAACAGCTTGCCGGCGCGGGCTTTACCATGCGCGCCTCCGGAGGCGAAGACCGCGACATATTGTTTGCCATTCTTACCCAGCCAAGTAATCGGTATCGAATTAACATCGACGCCCAGATCGGTCACCCACAGTTCCTTCCCCGTGCGCGCATCAAAGGCCCGGAACTTACCGTCGATCGTCGCCCCAATGAAGACCAGGCCGCCGGCGGTTGCCATCGATCCGCCATTGGTGGTGGGAGTTCCGGTTTTGGGCACGCCCAATTTGTCCAGCTCCTCGAATGAGCCCAGCGGGACCCGCCAGGCGATCTCTCCGGAATTGACGTTCACCGCGACCAGCTCTCCCCAGGGCGGCTTCTGGCACGGCCACTGCTTGACGCCGTCCCAGAAATAGTCACCCATTCTCGGCGGCGGATTGTCCGGGCCCACACGCCTGTAGCCATTGCCATTGGGGCGCGCAACCAGCTTGTTGAAATTTGCCAGACTCTTCGTATCGTAGAAAACATATCCCAGTTTGGGATCGAAGGATCCTCCGCCCCAATTTGTTCCTCCAGTCCAGCCTGGGAAGATAACGCGAAGTTTCGGACCGTATTGCGCGAACGGACCGCCGGTCATCGCGCCGCCTTCTCTCGCCAGAAGATCGCGGCAGTATTTCTCGTGTTCAGGAGTTACAGTGGCAATATCGTCCGGCGTAAAGGTTGTGCGCGACAGGGGCGGCGGTTTTACCGGAATTGGCTGCGTTGGCCAGTTCGCATCGCCTGGTTCCGCATTGTCGTTGGCAACCGGGACCTCTTTGACGTCGTATATCGGTTTGCCGGTTAGCCGATTGAAAAAGAAAAGGTATGAATTCTTTGAGATCTGAGCTACGGCTGGGATCTTCTTGCCATTCTGCTTTACCGTGATCAGAATAGGCGCCGAGGTCAGATCGTAATCCCAGTTGTCATGATGCGTGGTCTGGAAATACCACTTGAGCTTGCCTGTCGCGGCATCGAGCGCCACCAGAGACGATCCGTAAAGATTGGATCCCTTCCGGTCGCCGCCGTAGAAATCGGTATTCGGCGTGCCGATGGGAGCAAAGACCATTCCCCGTTTCACGTCGACGGTAATAAAACCCCAACAGTCCGCGCCTGACCGGCCAACCCATTCGTCTCCCTGCCAGACATCGTGGTTCGCTTCGCCGGGCCGGGGAATAGTGTGAAATGTCCAAACCAGCTTGCCCGTGCGCATATCCCAGGCGCGAATATCACCAGAGGCGGCGCGGGCGGGCTCCTCTCCGGTGCTTGAGCCGGTAATCACCAGATTCTTGTAAATGCTAGGCGGAGAAGTGAGCGCCAGTCTCGCGTGGGGAAACAGGCTAGTGACGCCAGCTTTGAAATTGACCAGGCCGTCTTCGCCAAATCCTGGAGCCGGCTTGCCCGTCTTGGCGTCCAGACAGATCAGCCAGCCGTCCAGACGTGCCGAAGATAATGCGTGGCCCGTAACCTTTGCTTCCGGGCCAATAGGAAACACCGCGCAGAGCCGGAGGATGCTTGCTCTCGTATTCCCAGATCTTGTCTCCGGTCTCGGCATTGAGAGCAATCACCCGGCTGTATCCGGTAGACATGTAGAGAACACCGCCAACCTCCAGGGGGATGGACTCGGTCATCCCCAACCGGCGGCGTCGAACCGGCTCAGGAGAGTAGTTAGCGTGAGGAGTGATTGGGGCGGCGGGCGGCGGCGCTTCCGCCTCTGTGGTGTCGAACTGCCATGCAAGCCGGAGCTGATCCACGTTCTTCGTATCGATCTGCTTCAACGGCGAATAGCGCATTGCGCCCGGATCGTGTCCAAACATCGGCCAATCCGTTTGAGCATTCAGTCCAGCCAAAGCAAACAGGCACCAGAAAGTGACGGCGCCCAATCGATATCTATATTTCATCAGTAATCGTTCCTGTATTATGCATCTCCATCTTTCGTCGTCTTTATTTTTCTGCTTCTGCTCTAGCCTTTGCCTCAGCGCTTATGAGCCGCAGGCCCATAAGCGCCGAGATGACGATGAGTGTATCAGCTATGGTTACTAAGTCCCTGCTCACCTCAAAAGATGACCTTTGCATGCATGGTGACTTGCCGGGGATCGAAGGTGCCCACTCCCATTGCGCCGAAAGTGCTGCTCGTGCCCAGGCCTGGAATCAAACCTTTACTCGGACTGTTTACCAGGTTCGGACTACCGAGACTTCCATTGTAGGCAGTGCTGTTGGCGCCATTAAACTGTGCATTGTTCAACAGGTTCGATGCCTCTGCCGCGATCTCCAATCGGAAGCGCTCGGTGATCGGAAAGGTTCTCCTGAGACTGAAGTCGACATTAAACCTGCCCGGTCCGCGAAGGTCCCCGTTGGTCTGTCCAGTGTTTCCATTCCAGAACTGGTTGGGAACAATGCTGCCGTTGGGAGTCGTTAATACTTCTCCGGTGAAAGCACAGGAATTGTATTTGAGATAAGTATACTTTGCCGGCGTAACGGTCAGTCCACACGGCAACGTCACGGTTGTGCTTCCGTTGTACCAGTGCTGGAGTGCTTTTGGCACTTCTAACGACTGCCCTGGAACCCGGTCAACGCGAGAGGTGATGGATCCGTCGCTGGACATGGAAACAAGGAACGGTAGTCCGCTCTGAGCTACGATCACCGAGCCCATGGCCCAATCACCGAGCACACTCCGCGCTACGCGATTGCCAAGAGCGAAAGAACCATTGGCGCCGAATGGGGACGTGTAGACCACAGTGGCGACAAATCGCTGTGGCATATCCGCCAATCCGTAATTTCTGTTCAGCCGGTTGTTGATCAAATCCGGAATGCCAATGCTTGAGCTGGAGTAGTTGACACCCTGGCCATCTTCGATACCGGTGCTGGTGAAATCAAGTTCCTTACTCCAGGTGTAGTTCAGGTCCAAATGAAGTCCGGAGGAAAAGGCATGCCTGAGGCGCGCCTGAAACGAGTTATAGCTTGCGTATCCGGTGGACCCATTCAGGCCGCTGCCAGTGCCGCCATAGAGAAGAGGATAAGGAAGCGAGGGAATAAATTGCTGTATTGTTCTACCGGACAGGCTTCCCTGAAAGCCGAGAAGGGGGCCGGTAGCCGGTTGGTAGGGATTCTGAACCAGCACATTGGCAGGATTCGTAGCGCCATTGCTGGCGATGTATTGGCTTTTCCAGGTTGCCAGAGTGCTCGCCGGCAGGTTCTGAAGATCCTCAAACGCAAGGTTTCGAGTAGTCAGGTGGTTGGAGAAAGATCCGCTCCATCCCAAAGCCGCCAGCCACTGGCCCTTGGCGCCGAAAGATTGCTCCAAAAAGACATTCCCCTGTTTGGCGATCTGATTCTTCAGGTGCCGGTCAAAGAATGCTTCCTGAACTCCATAGTTCTGTGGCGCGGCGGGATTGGAGCCGACCGCGGCGACTAAGGGCGCCGCATCCGTAAACATCGATGTGGGGACGCCATTAGGATTGGTTCCGTAAGGCAATGCCAGATTTCCCGGGGCCCAGGATGCCTCGCCAAAATCGTTTGGACTGGAGAAGTATCCGCTGTTGCTCGGCAGGTAGGTAATACCAAAGCCGCCATGCACCACTAAGCCGGAATTGAATTGATAGGCAGCGCCGACGCGCGGTTGAAAGTCATGATATTCCGTGTCCCAAAGATTGCGGCTGTATCCCTGTGTTCCTGGAAAATCGATTCGGCCCAATGTGCCAAAGGAGTTCGTCTTGGTGAAGTCATATCCTGCCATCCGGTTATAGCGTTCCGTCGGGCCGGGCTGCAGGTCCCAACGCAGCCCCAGATTGACCGTCAACTTGGGTGTGGCCCGCCAGTCGTTCTGCGAATAGACCGCGAAATATTTCGCTGCGTAAGCCGGCTTCAGGTTGGCGCCGGGCCGGACAAACCAAACGCCCTCTCCCACCAGCATGGTTGCGCCATTGATGCCGCTTTGCAAAGGAGATGTATTTTGCGGCGCCGAACCGCCGGTGGCCGTGTTGTATTGGAATGTATAGTTCCCCCCTGGATCATTCGCGCAGCAGCCTCCGATATTGGTCGAAGCCTCTTCGTAATCGGTGTAATTCGCGAGGAGCACCCTGTATTCCGCTCCTGCCTTATAAGTCCAGTTGCCGCGCACTTTGGTGACGCTTCCGATGACGGCGTGGCTGATCTGGTGTTCCTCTTTGTTGGTAAATTGGCCGCCCGACAGTGCGCTCCAGTTACTGCCCCCGTTGGAGGTCTTTGCAGCTCCGCCCATATTGGGATTCACAACCGGCGCGGCCCCTGGCGCAGCGAAAAGAGCTTGAGTGGCCTGGGGAATGCCAAAAGCGTTGTAATCGGTAAAGCCGGAATGATTCCCGGCAAAATCGATTGCATGCGTGCGTGTTGCGCCGTAGCGCACATCGATGAAGAGAGTCGGGCTGAGAACAATGGTGTCGCCGATTTGGCCATAAGGATTTCTGTCTTCTATGGTCGTCGGAGCGTCGTTGAAACCCTTGGTGACGTATTGGCCCCAGTAAAAGGGCTGCAATTGGGTTCCAATGTCGAATCCGCCGCTCGCATAAATGGAGTTCCTGCCGCGTTTGTAGTCGATGCGGCTATTCAGCGTGTGGCGGCGCGTTGTATTGATGACGTAGGAAGCGAAGTTATCCGTGTTGTAAACGTCATTGGGAGTACGGTTGGGCATCGGATAAAGGCTGAGAATGTGGACGGCTTCAGGATTTGGGTTGGGAATGATTGCATTCGGATAGGGAGCGCGTTGATATAAATTGCTGGCGATCTGGGTGGCGCTGAAAGGATTGAATAGCTGAGCGGGAGACGGTTGGCCGTTTGCACCCTGTTGAAATGTTTGGCTGAAGTTTCCTGCCCGTTCGAGGGCGGTTGGCACGGTTTCCAGGTATGCTTGGCCCTGGTTGAAGCGCAGATAGTGATAGCTCACGGCGAAGAACACCTTGTCCTTGAGGATAGGACCGGTTAACGCGCCGCCAAAGTCATTGACCTTGAAGGCCGGCCGCCGGATTCCCTGTTCATTGTTTCCCCAGGTATTGGCGTTCAGGGCTTCATTTCTGATGGTGTAATTCACCTGGCCGTGGAACTGATTCGTACCGGATTTTGTAGTTATGGCCATGACGCTTTGGCCGTGACCGTAGTCCGCGGTGAAGTTGTTATTGATCACCCGGACCTCCTGAATTCCCTCTTCATTAGGAATGATCGACGCCTCGTTAAAGCCGTCGCCCATGATGGGCAGGCCATCCAGTTGAATATCGTTTTCAAAGGCGCGGCCGCCGTTGACGCCGATGGCGGAAAACTCGGCCCGGCCGGCTACGCCGATTCCAAATGAATTGTTGGTTTGGCTATTCGCCGTCTCATTTCTCGGCACCACTCCATTTTGCAGCGACGCGTAATACAGCGGATTCTCGGTGATATTCGGAATCGCGGCGATGACCTGCGCATTGACTCCGGCGGAAACGCTGCTGCTGTCGGTTTGCAACTGCTGCGCCGACGCCGTCACCTCGACCTTGGCGGAGGCCGATCCCACCTGTAGAATGGCGTCCACGCGCGCCGTCTCCGACGGATTCAGATGAACAGCGGTCTCGGTAAATGTCTCAAAACCGCCCTTGGTGATGGCGACGGAATAGGTTCCCTCTTCCAGGTATGGAACGGTGAAAAGGCCGGATTGGTTGGTCTTCGTTGCGTATGACACATTGGTGCCGGTATTCGTGACACTGACATCCGCGCCGGTGACTACGGCTCCGCTCGGATCCTTGACCGAGCCGGTAATCGTCCCCGATTTGATCTGCGCATAAGCTTCCGGTGCTAACAGAAGCAAAAGAAGCGCACAGAGAGCGCCATAGCGATTGAAGGATGGGATCAGCCTCCCGGTTAAAAGCGGTCCTGCAGCCCACTGGTTCCTGAGAATCGACATAAAAATACCGCCTTTTGTTTTGTGGTTTGCTTGCTGTTCCAAGAAAACGGGGCTCATTCTGTTATTTCGTATTACGCAATGGCCATTTCATTGGAACGATGAGAACGATAACACTAAGGTAAAAATACCGTCAAGCACAATTTCAGAGGGAGTCCCCTCCTGATTGCTCACGCCGCCCTCAAACGTCCCCGCATCGGGAGAGAATGCTCTATACGCGATATTGTTATAGCTGGAGGCGCAAGCGATGAAGGCGTGGCGACGGGCGGTTGCGGCAGAGAAGAGGCTAACCAGGACGCCGAATTATATATTCAGGAATCTTTATACCGTCTCCATGATGTTTCTCCTCTTCATGGCATCGCCCGGCCGTGCCCAATCATCTCCCGCACAGATTTCCGGTTCGGTCGTCGACGCCGGCGGCGCGCCCGTGGCGGGGGCGCAAATTCTCGACCGAGCGGGCGATCTGGTGAGCACGACGGCAGCCGACGGCAGCTTTACCGTTCCACAGGGAGTGGGCACGATTGAGATCGTCGCCGCACGTTTTGCACCCAAAACGGTAGCGATACAAGGAGCTGGGCCGATCCGCCTTTCGCTCGCGCGGCCGCTCGAGACGGTCACGGTTACGGCCTACCGCTCGCCGTTGGCGTCCATAGACAGCCCCGTCAGCACACGGGTTCTTAGCCAACAGGCTTTGCGCCAGTCGGCGCCCCCGGCGCTCGATGGCAAGCTGCGCCAGATTCCCGGCTTCGAGCTCTATCGCCGCTCAAGTTCGCTGGTCGCTAACCCGACCACGGAAGGCGTCTCATTGCGGGGTCTTGGCTCGACCGCGGCCAGCCGCACCTTGGTGGTTTTCGACGACGTTCCGGTCAACGATCCCTTTGGCGGGTGGATCCATTGGGAGGAACTTCCCTCCTCGGCCATCCAATCGGTGGAGGTGGTGCGCGGCGGCGCCTCCGATCTCTATGGCTCGAGCGCCATCGGAGGGGTAATCAGTATTACGCCGGTACACCCTGCAACCACACGGCTCGAGCTCTCCTCCAGCTACGGCTCGGAGAGCGCCACGGACAGCTCGTTGCTGGGGTCGGTGAACAAAGGCGAATGGTCCGGATTGGTGAGCGCCGGGCTAATTGCGACAGATGGGTATACGCTGATTGCGCCGAGTCTGCGGGGTCCGATCGATCAAGCCTCGAACGTACATGCACCCACGGCGTTGGTCGAGTTTGGCCGCGATTTTGGAAAAGATGGAAGCTTCTTCCTGCGCGGCAATACGCTGGATGAGTCTCGCCACAACGGAACGCCGCTTACATACAACAACACCCACTTGTGGCGCTACGTGGGCGGCGCGGACTGGAGCAATCTGGTTGTGCGTCTCTATGGCGACAATGAGCATTACAACCAGACCTTCTCCACAGTAAACGCTGCCCGCAGTTCCGAAGTTCTGACGCGTTTTCTCGATGATCCGGCCGATGAATTGGGGGCCGCGGGTCACTGGCATCAGCCCATAGGCTCTCATCTGCTGCTGCTCGGCGGGGCGGACATTCACGATGTCCGCGCCTCCGACAACGAGACTATGTTCGCCGGCAAAGGCAGTCTGCTCGACACCACAGCACGGCAACGCCAAACCGGCGTTTACGGCGAAGTGCTTTATACCCCGAAGGCCTGGACACTTACCGGTTCGGCGCGCATCGATCACTTTGCGAACTTCGACGCCTATCAAACCACGGTTCCGGGAAGCAGAGCGACATTGCCCTCCTTCAGCGAAACGGTCTTCGATCCGCGGATTGGCATCACGCGGCGTCTCACCCCTAAGCTGGCCTTGAATGCTTCGGCCTTCCGCGCCTATCGCGCGCCAACGGAGAACGAGCTTTACCGCACCAGCCAAGTTGGGCAGCAAACCACCAGGCCCAACGCAAACTTACGCTCCGAGCGAGCCACGGGCTGGGAGACGGGAATGCAGACCGACCTTACCCGTTTCGGTTCAAGCTTGCGCGTGAGTTATTTTTGGACGCGAATCAATCGTCCTATCACGGCGCTCACCCTCAGCACGACACCGACCAGTGAAACCCTGCAACGGGAAAATCTCGGTCAGATCGAGAGCCGAGGCCTCTCGGTAGATTACGCGGCGGTGCCTGTCTCCTGGATTTCGCTCGAAGGCGGCTATCAATTCGCCTATGCGACCGTAACCCAATACCGGCAGCAGCCGCAGCTTGTGGGTAAATGGATTCCCCAGGTCGCCCGCAATATGGCGACCACGCAGATCAGCTTCCGGCGGAGACGGCTTGGACTGCTCAGCCTGCAAGGACGGCTGAGTGGACGGCAGTACGATGACGACCTTAACCAATATCTCCTGCATCCCTATTTTCGCCTGGATGCTTACGCCTCGCACGACCTCTACCATCACATCCAGATCTTCGCGGCGGGAGAGAACCTCTTCGACAGGACGATCGAAGTGGGCAAGACGCCGCAGACGACCTTGGGCACGCCCCGTATTGCACGCTTCGGGATACGGCTTACTTTCGGGGAATAGAGCATTTTCCCTGAAAAGCCTGTTCCCACATTCGCTCCACTGCGCTTCCCACCCCAACAAGCTTCGCTTCTTGGGGACCCGGATCGCTTCCGTCGTGATAACAAATTTATAGCCACAAA
>CAWDNI010000009.1:0-33464 GCA_963803615.1 uncultured Acidobacteriaceae bacterium | reverse complement strand
GGTCGCGCCAATTGGTGATCTTACCCTGAATATCCCTGACAGGGCTTCCGCGGAGAGTTGTAGAGGTTTGTTCAGGCCATCAAGATTGTAGGTAACGCAGACTCGTCCGGCAGACTCGGGAATCTGAATAACTGGAGGCATCGTCTGCAGTTGCTGGTCGGTCAGCGGAGCATCGGACGCGCCGAAATCGACCGTGCCGGCCTTCACCTGCTGAATTCCGCCGCCGCTCCCGATGGATTGATAATTGACGTGGACATTGGAATGGGATTGCGAAAAATCCTGGACCCAACGGCCCATCAGCGGATAGACGAAAGTGCTGCCCGCCCCGTTCAGCGTAATAATGCCGCTTTCGCTGCTGGAGGTTCCGGAGTGGCAGGCGATCATACCTGCGAACAAAATAGCTGAGCACAACAACGGCAAAATAAGAGATATACTTCGATGTGTTCGGCGAGTCGTAGTCTGAGACACTTTCTTCCTCCAGGTTCTAGGTTGTCTCAATTAGGCTATACGGATGCCACAATGACCAGCTTTTTGACCAACAATTCACATTTGAGATCCTTCTCTCAGCGGAAAGCTGCTCGCCTTATTACTGTTAACAGGTCCCAGGGCAACGGCCGGCTCGGCACGGGCCTCTAAACCCGTAGAGATTGCGACACGGAGGATGTTTTCATGAGTGGAAAACTACAAGGCAAGAAAATCGCCATCCTGGCTACCGATGGGTTTGAACAAGTTGAGTTGACTGAGCCGAAAAAAGCGCTGGAAGAAGCCGGCGCTACAACCCACGTTGTCTCGCTCAAGGAAGGCGAGATCAAAGGCTGGAAGTTTACAGAATGGGGCGATAAGGTGCGAGTCGATAAGACACTCGACAATGCCAAGCCGTCGGAATATGACGCGCTGCTGTTGCCGGGCGGAGTCATCAATCCCGACAAGTTGCGGATGCAGCCCAAAGCAGTCAGCTTTGTGAAGGAATTCGCCGCCTCAGGAAAACCGGTGGCTGCCATCTGCCATGGACCGTGGCTGCTGGTGGAAGCGGGGGTAGTGAAAGGAAGAACAATTACGTCATGGCCGTCGCTCCACACCGACATCGCCAATGCCGGGGGCCGCTGGGTGGATGAACCCGTGGTGACCGATAAAAACTTCACGACCAGCAGGAAACCGGACGATATTCCCGTATTCAACGAGAGGATCATCCAGCAGTTCAGTACATCGCCACAGGAAATGAAAGCCGCATCCTAACGCCCGAGTCTACTCGGGCTAGCGGCCAAGAAACCGGCGCGCCCATGTCTGACGCGGTCCCTTGCGCCAGATGTGGGCGCATGATTTTTTGGGACGATGATTTTGCAGATTGCTTCGCTTAGTCTGAAATTCCGAAGTTGAGCCTGGGCTTACCTGCCGCGACAAAACAGTGCCTTGTATCAGGTATGGCCTTTAGGCCATATGTTTCCGCCCTGGAAATTGATCGGCTTTAGCCGCGCGGGAGCGTCGGTAAGCAGGTGAGCTTGCGGCAGGGGCTGATGCCCTCGCTATTGCGTTGTTTTACGGCGCGACTGAAGTCGTGCCCTGATACAGAGCTTTCCAGTGCTTTCATATCGTTAGCTCACATCACCGTGCATAACCTCGTACCCATTCCACGATGCTGCGTACGCCGATCCCCGACGGTCCTTTGGCAATCCAGGGTTTCTGCTCTTCTGTCCAGGCGACGCCTGCGATATCCAGGTGGATCCAGGGTGTCTCTTCGGCGAATTCCTTTAGGAACATGGCGGCCGTGATTGCGCCGCCCCACCGGACGCCGCCCGTATTCATGATGTCGGCAATGTTGGACTTGATCATCTCGCCGTATTCATCCTCCATTGGGAGGCGCCAGAAGCGCTCGCCGGAGATTTCAAGCGCATCGACGAATCGTTTATAGGTTTCATCGTCATTGGAGAAGGCGCCGGCGTTGATCATGCCCAAGGCAACCACGCAGGCGCCGGTGAGCGTTGCTGCGTCAATCAAGTGGGTTGCGCCTAGCTGCTTGGCATAGGTGAGACCATCGGCAAGCACCAGCCGGCCTTCCGCATCCGTGTTGATAATTTCAATGCTTTTTCCGGACATGGCGATCTGGACGTCGCCGGGTTTCTGAGCTTTTCCGGAGGGCATGTTCTCGGCTGCGCACACGATGCCGATTACCTTGACGGCCGGCTTCAATTCGGCAATGGCTTGCATTGCTCCAATCATCGCGGCTCCGCCGGCCATGTCATACTTCATCTTCTCCATTCCATCCGCGGATTTGATGGAGATTCCGCCGGTATCGAAGGTAATGCCCTTGCCTACCAGGCCGAGCACTGGCTCGGCCGGCGCGGCAGCCGGCTCATAGGTCATCACAATCAAGGCGGGCGGCTCCTCCGATCCCTGGGAAACGCTCCAGAAAGCGCCCATCTTCAGCTCTTTCAGCTTCGCGGCGCCATAAACCTCGCATTTCAGCCCGTACTGCCGGCACATCTCCGCGGCCCGTTCTCCAAGCACCGTAGGAGTGAGACGATTGCCCGGCTCGTTGACCAGCGAACGAGTAAAGCTTTGCGCCCGGCCGATAATATCGCCCTCGGTGAAGCCGGTCTGGGCATCCGCTATGCTTTGTTCTTTGCCGACGAGGACTGTCAATCGCTCTATGCTCTTGTCCTTGCGATCGGAGCGGTAAGTGTCAGGATCGAAGTCGCCCACATAGGCTCCTTCAACCACGGCGCGGGTGGCGAGGTTGACGGAAAGGTCCAGGCCCTCTCCCGCAGGTACTACAATGGCCAACTCCCGTAGATGGCGCGGCTTGGCGAAACGAACCGCCGTTCCCGCAGCCTTGCGTATTTCAGGCGCGGTAGGGTTGCGCAGGCCAACGATCAAAAGACGCTTCGCTTTCAGGCCATCAGGGGAATGGAGCAGGGCGGTTTCACAGCTTTTTGCGGAAAATTCACCGCTCGTTCTGATCGCATTGGCAGCTTTAGAAACGGCCCGATCCGGAGTCAACAGCCTAATGTTCGGCTTCGCATCCTTCTCTTTTTTCCCGCGGCCCTTTTTATCCGTGTCATCGAAAGCGAAGACTACCAGCAACTCGCTTGGTATGTTGGAAAGATCAGCGGACAGAAGTTCAGGCTTCATCATTGTTGTTCTGCTCCCTTGTCTTTGAAAAACGCCGGCAGCGGCGGGGCGAAAATAGCCCAGCAGATCTAGGGCGGGTTATTTATGGCCGGCGATTGCGCGCTATGGCTGCCCGAGCCTCGCGTTCGTCTTCGCGCCGCCGCTCGGTTTCACGTTTATCCCAATCCTGCTTGCCCTTGGCCACCGCCAATTCGCATTTCACCCGCCCATTGCGAAAATACAGCCTGGTTGGAACGAGCGTTAGTCCCTTTTGCTGCGTCTTTCCCAATAGCTTTCTGAGTTCCTCGCGGTGGAGCAGCAATTTCCGGGTGCGGAGGGACTCATGGTTCAGCGAGTTTCCGTGCGAATAGGGGCCAATATGAGCATTCAGCAAAAATGCCTCGCCGTTCGACACGATGCCATACGCATCTTTCAGGTTTGCCTTGCCCTCGCGGATCGATTTCACTTCGGTTCCGCGAAGCGCAATACCAGCCTCGAACCTCTCCAGCAGAAAGTAATTGTGTCCCGCCGAACGGTTCACGGCGGCATCCCGCTCACCGGCGGCAACCGGTTCGCGGGACTTAGCTTTCTGGGGGGATGGACTGGTGGGTTGATTTGCTTGCCGCGGCATACGTTTTTCTTATGAAGCCCCATGCTAGCACGCAAGCTGCGCGAGTATTGGGATGCAGGAGCAATCTCGCAGGTGCGGTGACGTTGGTAAAGGCTGGTTTGAGGTGGCGTTATCTATATACGGCCGCCCCCAGACTGGCTTTGTCACTGCCTCCGGCTGCGAGATTCCGCAGGGGTGCGGATGCTATACTCTACCTGAACGATTCCGGTTATTTTCTAATGTTGCGCCCGGTGGCAGCTGGTTCCACGCAGTCAGTCCGCGGGTTCCGGGTCTCCCTCGGAAGCTTGTGGGCTGGAACAACGCCGGGTCCCTTGCAATCCGCCCCGGAGCGCAGGGCGTAAGAAAAGCAGGGTGTCTGTGATCTTTCCAACGAAAGCCGGTTGGCAATCTGGGAGTGCAATGAATCGCCGGAAGTTGAACTGGGCCCTACCTATCGCTGCTGCTGCTCTCCTTTGCTTGGCCGGCCCTACCCTTCAGGCCCGAGAACCATCGGCAAAATCCATGTACAACCAGGGTCAGTTGGCGGAAACCAAAGACGATATCATCACCGCCTACGAAGACTACGCCCAGGCTTTCAAGAAGGATCCGAAAGATCTTCGTTATAAGACTGCGTGGGAGCGCACCCGCTTTCCCGCTGCCTCCGCGCACGTCTCCCGCGGAGAGAAGCTCCGCGCCGAGGGGAACGACACCGACGCCCTTACTGAGTTTTTACGCGCGCTCGAGATCGATCCCAGCAACGAGCTTGCCCGGCAGGATATCCAGTCGGTAAAGGAGAAACTCTCCACTCCCGTACCGGATCAGGAAACGTCTATATCGAAAGGAGAGCAGAGCCAACTCAGCGAAGTCGGATCTCCCATCCACCTCAAGCCAATTTCGAATGAACCGATTACGCTGCACATGACCGAGGACAGCAAAATCGTTTACGAAACCGTCGGCAAGGCGGCGGGAATCAATGTGCTTTTCGACCCCGAATATGCTTCGAAGCGAATTCAGGTCGATCTGGCCAACGTATCCCTGCTGGACGCCTTGCGCATCATCGGCACAGTTTCCGGAACCTTCTGGCATCCCATCACATCCAACACCATCTTTGTTGCCGCGAATACGCGGGCCAAGCGTCAGGAACTCGAAGATCAGGCGGTGCAGACGTTCTACTTGTCCAATGCCGCGCAAGCCACCGATCTCAACGACATCCAGACCGCTTTGCGCAACCTTCTACTTGGGGCCAAGCTCTACGGCGTCCCCAGCCAAAATGCGATTGTGATGCGCGCCACCCCGGACGAGCTTCTCCTGGCGCAAAAGTTGATTGACGATCTGGACAAATCCCGCCCGGAAGTGGTCGTCGATGTGGCGCTGCTCGAAGTGAATCGCGACAAAACAAGAAACATAGGGCTACAGTTACCGGGAAGCTTCGGCGTAACATTGCAGCCGCCCAATGCCACCACCACTACCCCCACCAGTGGAACTACCACTCCCACTACGACTACTACGACGTCCAGTACGCAAAACCTTACGCTGAACAATCTCGCCAATCTCAATGGCACAAATTTTGCGGTCACTGTCGGAGCGGCTACCGCCAATTTGCTCCTCTCGGATTCCGACACCAAGGTCCTGCAGAATCCAAGCATCCGGGCTACCGACGGGCAGAAGGCAGACCTGAAAATCGGCTCTCGTATTCCCGTAGCTACAGGGTCGTACCAGACGGGAGCGGCCACCGCCATCGTGAGCTCTCTGGTCAACACCCAGTTCACCTATCTCGATGTCGGCGTGGAGATCGAGATAACGCCCGTCGTTCATTACGATCGCGATGTAACCCTGAAGATCAAGATCGTCTCCTCGCAGGAATCCGGCTCGACCAACATAGGCGGCATTACGGAGCCGATCATCAGCCAGCGCACCGCGGAGCAGACGGTGCGCCTCAAGCAAGGCGAAGTAAACATTCTCGGCGGCTTTTTGCAGAGGCAGAATATTCTCAGCGTTGGGGGAACTCCGGGACTCGGGGAAATTCCCATCCTCAAGTATCTCTTCAGCTCGCAGCAACATGAAGTTCAGGACGATGAGCTCGTCTTCATGCTCACCCCCCACATCGTTCGCGCCACCACATTGAGCCCGCTGAATTTGAGGGAAATAGATACAGGTACGGGATCCGACATTCAGCTGCGCCTGGCGGACCAGACGTTGCCCGCCCGCAATTCCAACATCGCCATTCCGCCCTCCGCCGCTAGCCCTCCGCCTGCGGTTGCGCCTCCGCCTACGAACGCGCCGTCACCGCCGCCACCACCGCAAGGCCAGACTGCATTGCCCAATTCCAATGCCGGGCCGACCGTGCAGAATCATGGCCTCTCCTTGCAGCTTGTGCCGCCGGCCGCGCCGGCTAAGGTCGGGAGTACCTTCCAGGTGCCCGTCAACCTCTCCGGGGGGCAGGATGTTTTCTCCGTTCCGATGATGTTGCACTATGACCCGAGCAAGCTCTCGCTCATCAACGTCGATACCGGGGATTTTCTCGGCCATGACGGACAAGCGGTCGCCCTGGTTCATCGCGACGACGGCAACGGCATGGTTGTCGTCTCAGCTTCACGTCCACCCGGCGTGCATGGTGTGACCGGATCCGGGACCGTATGCGTCCTCACCTTCCAGGCCAAGGCTCCGGGGAATGCGCCGCTTAATATCGTTCATGCCGCAGCCAGGAATAGCGCTCAGCAGTCGGCCGAAATTGCCGGTTCACAAGCCTGGGTACATGTTCAGTAGGGATTCTCAGATGCGCTCCACACTGCGGGCCCGTTACCGGCTTTCCATTCAACCCGGATCGCAAGCTGGACTCACGCTGATAGAGCTGATCGTAACCGTAGCCATTCTTGCCATCTTGGCTTCCGCCGCCGTGCCTCTTGCCCGCTTCCGTGCACAGAGGGAAAAGGAAAAGGAATTGCGTTATGACCTTTGGCAGATGCGCGATGCGATCGACAAGTACAAGGACGCGGCCGACAAAAACCTGTTCCAGCACAAATTAGATAGCGACGGCTATCCCCCCGACTTGGACACTCTGGTCAAAGGCGTGGATGTACAGGGTAAGAAGCTCAAATTTCTGCGGCGCATTCCGGTCGATCCTATGACCGGCAAGGACGAGTGGGGAATGCGCTCCATGCAGGACGATCCCGACAGCGATTCATGGGGCGGCCAAAGCGTATTCGATGTCTACTCCAAATCGCAAGGAACTGCGCTGGATGGCACGAAGTACTCTACCTGGTAAATCTGTGATGAAGCGCGGCTCTCCATCCCGATGTGCAGTCGATAACGGGTTCGATTCCCGTCTGGCGCGGAACCTCGCTTCAGGTTTCACCCTCATCGAGTTGATGGTGGTGATGCTGATCATTGCGATTCTCGCTTCCGTCGCCATACCGGCCTATGTCTCTTCTATCCGCGCGGCGCACGAAGCGGTGTTGAAAGAGGATCTTCACGTCCTGCGAGACGCCATCGACTCCTATACCAACGACAAGAATAAGGCGCCGCAATCGCTGGACGACCTGGTCAGCGCGGGTTACCTCAAAGAGATTCCCAAAGATCCGATGACCGCCAGCGCGAGCACCTGGGTTCCGGTAATGGATGATTCGATCGCCAATCCAGACCAGACCGATCCGGGAATTACCGATGTCCATAGCGGCTCGGAGCAGGCGGGAGCGGACGGGCAGCCTTACTCAAGCTGGTAACAAGCAACTTTGCTCTGCCGGTTTTCATTGTTTCGACTCAATTTGTTGCAGAGCTGCTGTGGCGTCGCGGTCCCCCGGTCTAAGCTCTAAAACTTTCCTATAGAAGCCCGCCGCGACATCCATTCTGCCCAGTTTCTGGTAGACTGCGCCGAGATCGTAGTACGGAGTGGAATCCAAGGGATCGGCCCTTTGGGCCTTCATGAATTGAACGGCCGCGCCTAGTGAATCGCCGCCTTGAAATAAGACCACGCCCAAACCACAGTAGGCGTCGTCTTTCGACGGAGCTAACGCAATCGCGCGTCTATACTGAACCTTCGCATTTTTCAGGTCGCCAAGCTCCGCAAGAGAAGCGGCATAATTTGTAACGACCTCGACGTCATTTGGCTTGATAGCGAGAGCTTTCTGATATAGCTCCGCGGCGCCCTTTGGATCATTCAGCCGTAGGCGGACGTTGCCGAGGCCGGCGATTGCCGGTTCATTTTTGGGCTGGAGGCGCAGTACCGATTGGTACGACATGCCGGCCCGGACCAACTCCCCGCGATTCTCAGAAACAGCTCCTAAGTTATAGAGCAGCTTCGCGCTCTTCGGGCTGCCTTCGAGTGAGGATTGATAGAGCGACGCTGAATCAGCCCAATCGACAAGCCGATTTTGCAACCTCCAGGCGCCCCAAATGACCCAAAGGGACAGGACAACCAGGGCGATGCTCCGTTGCCGTCTCCGGAAATTAAAAGCGGCCGCCACCGCCAGCAAGGCCAAACCGGCGGATGCAAAATAAAGGAAGCGCTCTGCCATCCCTTGATAAATCGGAATCAAGCCGCAGAACGGGGCCACAGCAATCGACATCCAGGCGAGCCCCGCGGCAAGCAACGGCTGTTTGCGGCGCAACATTCCCGCGGCGCAAAAAACGCCCAGCATGCCTATCCAAGCGAGGATCGCTTGGATGGATAGGCTGTTCTGGGGTGTGTTGCTGGACCGTTCGATGCTCATGTGAATCGGAAGCGCCAGCCATCCGAGATATTTGAAGTAGAAGAGCCCAAATGGAATCAAAGTGCCGGGCTGGTAATAAACAGAATGAGCCCCGATGAGATGTTTCAGTCCGAAATAGACCAGCCCGGCGCCGGCTGCGGCGCTGTAGAGTATTGCCGCGCGTCTCGCACTCAGCTTCTTGAGCGCATACGCGACCAGCATAGTAAGCGGAAGGACAAGTATCCCTGCTTCGTGGGAAAGTAGCGCACAAACAGCAGCCAGCGCATAAAGGGACACGAGAAAAGCGCGTCCGGTCTCAAGGAAACGCTCTGCTAACAAGGCGCTCAAAAGCACGAAGAATGCGGCGAGGCAATAAGCACGAGCCGCGATCCAGGCGACGGCTTCTGAGTTGATAGGCAAAGCCAGCCATACGAGGGCGGTACATCCCGCAATTTCAAAAGAAATACGTAACCTTCTCAAAAGAGAGAAGAGCAGAAAACCATTGATCCAGTGGAGCACCAGGTTGGTCAGATGGAAGCCGAAAGGATGAGAGCCCCAAAGCTTACGGTCGAGTGCAAGGCTGATCCAGAAGAGCGGCCGGTAATACGATTCTCCGCTCCCTCGGAGATCGCCTATAAAGGACACGTTGGTATGCAGGTAATAACTTATTCCGTGCCAGGAAGCCAATCCTGGATTGTTCACGATCATGGTCAGGTCATCATAGGAGGAGAACGGGTTAAGCAGCGCCTTCCAATACAGAAGAAGGGCCCAGGCGGCACTCAAAGCGAGGAAGCTGACTCCCTCATGCGAGCCGATCCAACCCATTCTGTTTTGTGAAACTGCGCGGCGCATATTACCTCCTGAATTGAGTGGCGAGAACATGTGTCCACAATTCTTTGATTCCCAGACCTGTCTTCGCGGAGCAGAGCAGCAGTTCGCTCAATTCCAAGCCTTGCGTGAGCCGCGCTATGGCTTTGGCGCGCTCGTTACCGGACAACCGGTCCGCCTTGGTTCCGACAACCAGAAATTCTCGTCCCATACCTTTGAGGGAATCGATCAGTTGGCGGTCGCTCGGTTGCACCGGGATATTGCTGTCTACCAGGCAGACGCACAGCGCCAGGTTGGATCGCTCTTCCAGGTATGGATTGATGAACTTCGGCCACTCGGCCGAAATCGATTTGGATATCTTTGCGTAGCCGTACCCTGGCAGGTCGGCAAACATCAATCGGGGATGTTGAGAAGAAGGAGAATCCAACAATGAAAAAAAGTTGATTGCGCGCGTTCGCCCCGGGCTTGCTGAGACTTTGGCCGCCTTCTCCCCAAGCAATCCATTGATCAGGCTGGATTTCCCGACGTTGGAGCGGCCCAGGAATGCGAACTCGGGAGCCGTCGCGGCGGGAAATTGCTCAGCAGATGTGGCGGAAAGCAGGAACTTGGCTACCAGGCGCATAAGGGGGAGCGGAGCCTAATCCGCCACAATTCAGGAGTACCCCATATCTGGCGCGGTGTTTGTGCCAGATGTGGGAAAGGCGAAATGAATGCTGAGCGCATGGCGGACCAGCTTACGTTATCCCACATCTCCCAACAAAAAGCGTCGGAAGATGTGGGGCACCCTAGATCTCGTTAGAGTACGATTTCTAACGCGCTTTTTAGTGCGCAACCAGTTGATCGGCGGTAGCGGGGGGCGTTACGTTGGCCAGCGCGTCCGGAGTTTCCTCGCGCAGCTCAGGCAGCGGACCTTCCAGTGCAATCTTCAGCACATCGTCCATCTGATCCACAAAATGAAGCTTCATTGCACTGCGCAGGTTTTCCGGAAGCTCCGCCAAGTCCTTCTCATTCTCCCGGGGAAGAATGGCTTCAAAAATCCCTGCCCGATGCGCCGCCAGAAGCTTCTCCTTCAGGCCGCCGATGGGCAGAACTTTTCCCCGTAGAGTGATCTCGCCGGTCATGGCGATATCGCGGCGGACCGGCACCTTGGCCAGAGCGCTCGCCAATCCGGTCGCAATAGTAATACCAGCGGAAGGGCCATCTTTGGGAATAGCGCCCTCCGGCACATGCACATGAATGTCCAGATTGCGATAGAAGTCCCTGGGAAGTCCAAGATGACGCGCCCGGCTTCGCATATACGAAAGCGCGGCTTGCGCCGACTCCTGCATGACATCCCCCAGTTGACCGGTCAAGGTAAGCTTGCCCTTTCCATCGAGCACCTGCACTTCGGTCGAAAGAATGCTCCCGCCTACCTCTGTCCAGGCAAGCCCGGTCACCAGGCCCACTTCGCTCGTCTCATGCACCTGGGAATCGCGGAACTTCGCCACGCCCAGGAAATCATTGATATTCTGCGCGGTGATCTCTTCCTTGTGCTTGGGGCCGTTTCGCACCACGCGGCGAGCCACCTTGCGGCAGACATTTCCAATTTCCCGCTCTAAATTGCGGACGCCCGCCTCTCGCGTATAGCTGCGGATGATATCGGCCAGCGCATCGTCGGAAAATGCGGCGTTCTTTTCTGTCAGGCCGGTATTGGCGCGTTGCTTTTTGAGCAGATATTGCTTGGCGATCTCCAGCTTTTCCGCCTCGGTATACCCGTGCAGCCGCAGAATTTCCATGCGATCCTGCAAGGCCGCGGGGATGGTGTGCAGCACGTTGGCAGTGGCTACGAAAAGCACCTGCGACAGGTCGTACTCGACATCCAGATAATGGTCCTGGAAGCTCCCGTTCTGCTCCGGGTCAAGTACCTCCAGCAGCGCCGAGGCCGGATCGCCGCGGAAATCGGAGGCCATCTTGTCCACTTCATCCAACATGAACACCGGATTCTTGGTGCCCGCCTTCTTCATCGACTGGATGATTTGTCCTGGGAGCGCCCCGATATAAGTACGGCGATGCCCGCGAATCTCCGCCTCATCCCGCACACCGCCGAGAGACATGCGGACAAATTTTCTGCCGGTGGCCTTGGCGATCGACATGCCCAGAGATGTTTTTCCAACTCCCGGAGGTCCTACAAAGCAGAGGATCGACCCCTTGGGGTTTTTCACCAACTGCCGGACGGCGAGGAACTCCAGAATGCGCTCTTTGATCTTTTCCAGGCCGTAGTGGTCCGCGTTGAGCACTTTCTCGGCATGGTCGACGCTGCGTGTCTCCTTGCTCCGCTTCTTCCACGGCACCGCCAGCAGCCAGTCCAAATAGTTTCTGGAGACGGTGGACTCCGCTGACATAGGCGGCATTGCTTCCAGCTTCTTCAGCTCTTGAATGGCTTTGTCGAAGACATCCTGAGGCATTCCGGCGACTTCGATCTTCTTGCGCAGCTCGTCAAACTCGCCCTTTTCCCCGCGTCCAAGTTCCTTCTGAATCGCTTTGATCTTCTCGTTGAGGTAATACTCCTTCTGGGCGCGCTCCATCTGCCGTTTCACCCGGCTTTGGATGCTGCGATCCATATTCAGCTTTTCGATCTCCACATCGAGTACGTCGGCGACGCGGGAAAGCCGTTCGGCGGGATCGAAGATATCCAGGAGCTCCTGTTTCTCATCAATCGACAATTGGAGGTTGGCGGCGATCGTATCGGACAGCTTGGCGGGATCGTCCATGCGCACCGCTGCGATCATGGTCTCGTAGTTCAAAGATTGTTGCAGCTTGACGTATTGCTCGAACAGGGAGGTCACGCGCTGCATCACTTGCTCAATCTGAGGGTTCAGCTCGAATTGTGTCTTGCTCAAGCGGACGGTAGCCACGAAAAAGCCGTCCGAATCGTTGATATCGACCGCCTTGGCGCGTTCGAGGCCCTCGACCAACACTTTGATGTTGCCGTCCGGCATCTTTACGCTTTGCACGATATTGCCAATGGTCCCTACGGGAAAAATGTCTTCAGGACGCGGCTCATCGATGCCTGCATCGTGCTGTGTTGCCAGAAAAATTTTGCGGTCTCCGGTGAGCGCCTCCTCGAGGGCCCGCACGCTCGACTCCCGCCCAACCACAAACGGGGTCATCATGTACGGAAAGATCACCATGTCCCGGATGGGCATCATGGGCAGTTTGCGAAGATCGGCTTTGTCCCGGTGTTCCTTTGCTTGTGTCACGCGATTTCCTTTCGCTTATCTCCCTTATACAGACAAATGGGCGATTCCATCCAATGCCCGCCTTGGCGGAAGCTTGGAGTCATGAATATTGTTTCAATCCGGTACCTTACTTTGCTCCCACGGTATTAGACGTCGAAATACCGCTTTCAGAGGATCAGCGTTCAATACACTCGCTGGATTTGAAGAACAATCATCTGGGATCCAAGGGCAAATGAAAGGTCAGCTCAGAAGATTCGATATCTCTTCTCTCTATTTTGGATGTCTTCGCGTACAGCCAGGACGCATTTTCACAGCCTCGCTCCGCAAGGACGAGCGCGGTAGCTCGTTGGTGCCGTCCCTGCGGGACTTCTCAATAGACTGCTGAAAACTCGATTCCGGTCCTCGATCGGAGCCGCTCTAGCCGGCCTTCTCCAGCAGAATGACGGAGAGATCGCGCTTCTGCACCATCTCGGCGGTGATGTCCAGTTCTTTGATTTTCTTGTTGCTGGGAAGGTGATACATCAGATCAAGCATCAGTTCTTCCAAAATCATCCGCAGTCCGCGGGCGCCTACCTTGCGGTTCAGAGCCTCTTTGGCGACGGCCCGTGTAGCCTCCTCGGCAAAGATCAGGCGCACACCTTCATATTCGAATAACCGCTGATACTGCTTGAGAATCGCGTTCCGGGGTTTGGTAAGAATCTCCACCAGCGCGGCTTCATCCAATTCGTCCAGAATGCCCATCACCGGCAAGCGGCCGACAAACTCGGGAATCAGACCGAACTTGATGAGATCCTGAGGTTCAGCACACCTTAAGAGCTCGGTATCGCGCTGCGCGGGCATGACGCCGGCCTCCAGCGCATCTTTGTCCGAGAGAGCCTTAAAGCCCAGGGCCTTCTTACCTACCCGGCGGCCGATGACCCGTTCCAGGCCGACAAACGCTCCCCCGCAAATGAAGAGGATATTGGTCGTGTCTACCGGGGTAAATTCCTGGTGGGGATGTTTGCGGCCACCCTGCGGAGGCACATTCGCCACCGTGCCCTCCAGAATCTTCAGCAATGCCTGCTGAACGCCCTCTCCGGAGACATCTCTGGTGATGGAAGGATTTTCATCCTTGCGGCCGATCTTATCGATCTCGTCGATATAGATGATACCGGTCTGCGCTCGGGCCACGTCTCCGTCGGCGGACTGCAGCAGTTTGAGGATGATGTTCTCCACATCTTCGCCGACATAGCCTGCCTCGGTCAGCGTGGTTGCATCCACAATGGCGAAGGGCACGTCCAGCATTTTGGCCAGGGTGTGCGCCAGAAGAGTCTTGCCGCTTCCCGTAGGACCTACCAGCAGGATGTTTGATTTGGAGAGTTCGACATCGCTGCCGCGGGTGCGGTTCATCTGGATGCGCTTGTAATGGTTATAGACGGCTACCGCGAGCTTCTTTTTGGTCTGCTCCTGCCCGATGACGTATTCATCGAGGAAAGCCTTTACCTCCTGAGGCTTGGGAAGATGCGCGGGGGCCGCGCCTGCCGGGGTCTCGCTCCTGTCGTCCTCGAGAATGGAATTGCACACGGCCACGCATTCATCACAGATGTAGGCGCGCGGATAATCGCTGGGTGACGAAATCAATTTTGCTACAGCGTCCTGCGACTTGTGGCAGAACGAACAGCGGAGCGTATCGTCTGTTCCCCTTGGCGTTTTCATGCTGCAACTCCTTCAACCGGTATTCCTTTATACGTCAGGTGCGTGGTCTGTCAATGATCTCATCTATAATGCCGTACTCTTTTGATTGTTGCGCATTCATGATGAAATCCCTCTCCACGTCGCGCTCGATTTTCTCCAGCGTCTGGCCAGTATGCTTGGACATCAGCTTGTTGGTGATTTCGCGAATGCGCAAAATCTCGCGCGCGTGTATATCGATATCGGTCGCTTGTCCGGAAAGACCCCCCATCGAGGGCTGGTGAATCAGAATACGCGAGTTGGGAAGGGCAAAGCGCTTTCCCTTGGCGCCGCTCATCAGCAAAAATGCTCCCATGCTTGCCGCTTGACCGATGCAATACGTAACTACACTGTTTCGAATGAACTGCATTGTGTCGTAAATCGCCAGGCCCGCCGTGATGGATCCCCCCGGCGAATTGATATAAAGCTGAATATCTTTTTCCGGATCTTCCCCGGAGAGGAACAGCATCTGAGCAATCACCAGATTGGCAATCTGATCGTCGATAGGAGTGCCCAGAAAAATTATGTTGTCACGAAGCAGACGAGAGTAAATGTCGTAGGCGCGCTCGCCCCGACTCGTCTGCTCAACCACCATAGGTACAAGCGCCATGACCTTCCTTACCCTTCACTTCGCGGAGCCGTATCCGGTCCCGGTCTGAAGCATTTATTTCGAGCCGGCACCTGATTGTCCCAGCCTGCTTCTCCTCTGTTCCTCATACTTTTGAAGTTGAGGACGGCAGCCGTTCATACAACAGACCGGCTATTTTTTCCCGGCGCAATTGTTCCCGGATTCTAGTCAGGCCGCCGTTCTCAGTCAAACGTTTACGCAACGCATCCACCGGTTCCTCGGTTTGCCGGGAGACAATTTTGAGCTCACGCTCTACCTCTTCCTCCGGCACTTCAACGTGTTCGGTGTTCGCTATGCGGTCAAGCAAGAGCGACCCTTTGACCTCCGAGGTCGCGGGATCTCTCTGCGCCGCGCGCAGCCGGTCGAAGTCGAATCTGCGCATCTCTTCCGTGCTCATCCCCTGTGCCGCCAGGGCACGTAGTCCACGATCGAGGCGAACGTCAATCTGCTGTTGCACCAGAGATTCCGGGACAGGGAATTCGTAACGAGCGGCCAATGCGTCCACCAGCCGGCTCTTGGTTTCGTTCTCCAAGCGCCGCCGCTTCTCGTTGGCCAGATGCTCGCGTAGCTTCTCTGAGAAGCCGGCGAAATTTTCGTAGTCGCCGAGTTCCTTGGCGAACTCATCATTGAGCTCAGGCTGGATCTTTTTCTTGATCCCTTTCACTTCCACGTCGTAAGCAACGGTTTTGCCGGCCAGCTTCCGCTCTCCGAAGTCATCGGGATAATTGACCTCGAACTTCAGCTGCTGCCCCGTTGTTGCGCCGCGTAGCGCCGCATTGAAGCTGTCGAGTGTATTTTTACCCCCTATTTCGAGCAAAACGTCGTGACCCGCGATTGGCTCTGTCTGTTCGGAAGGCGTTTCGTCTTCAGCCTGCGCCTCATTCCCGTCTGCGCCTGTTTGCACTTTCCCGGTAAAACTGATCTCGGCGAAATCCCCATCGGCAAGGGGACGCTCTTCTGTCACAGGTTCCATTGCCGATCGCGAATCGCGAATGCGCTCAAGCTCGGCGTCAAATTCGGCAGCGGTGAGCTCTACGTCGGGTTTCTCCACCGTCACTTGATCGTAGCCTTCAATCGAGAACTCCGGGAGAGCCTCGAACGCGGCCTTGAAGCGCAAAGGCTTGCCTTCTTCCAGATCAAGGTTTGTCACTTGCGGTTCCGAAACCGGCTGCAGGTGCTGTTCTGCGATGGCGCTCCGAAAATGACCCGGAAGCACGGCTTCGATTACGTCCTGGCGAATCTGTTTCGCAAAACGCTCGCGGATAAGCGACTCCGGCGTCTTTCCTGAACGGAATCCAGGTATCCGCGCCATCTTCTGATAGCGGCGGGTAATGCTCTTGAAGCTGCGGGAGACTTCCTCGGCTGGAACTTCGATTTCGACTTGCCGGGTGCACTCCGGGTTCAGGGTCGGAGCAGGATGGTGATGCTCGTGACTCTCCGGTGAGTGCTCCGCGTGTTCGCCGCCTGCGCCGGGGGAAGCTTCGGGGGTAGGCGTGGGTTCGATCGTTTCGGTTGGGCTCACTTATGCCTTCCGGATAGACTCGCCTGCCGCATAGAAAAGTGACGCCGAAGCGGTTTTCTTGTGTTTCGAGCGAGCCATCCAAAGAATAGTGCTTTCTCTCATGGTAAGAGCCTTTCCCAAGAGGGTCAAACCAGGGAGGGCAGGAATCAAGCTTGCGTCATCACACGAAAGCGGGCGCGCCCGCCTCTTTGGTGGGAGAGAAAACTCAGGGCCACTCAGGGCCACTACGATTACAGGTGGGGTACCCGGTTCTTTGGGATTATTGACGAATTCACGGCGACAGGCCGCCATGTGGTCTTACGCGTGCGCGGGCAAGCAGTTGGTTTGAAGAATTGCGCTGGAGTTCACTCCGGAGCAGGGCTGAAAACCTTCCTTAAGCACTCTCGATCAATGTCGCCCGGCCGTAGAAACAATCTGTTTCTTCCTGCGCGGGCGGCCATAACTCGACGACGGCCCAACATTGCTCGATGGGGGCATTTCGGTTAAGAGCATCCGCCCAGACTTGAAAGTTCTCAGGGTCGATTAGAAAACGCTCGATCTGGTGAGCAGCCTCCGCAGCCTGCGTTCCGCGCTCCGCGGACTCAAAGCAGGACGAGCAAAGCATGCGGTGGCGTCCGACCAGCTCGGGATGTTCCTGATCTGTTTCCCGGTAAGCATGAACGATCATGGCGCCGCGCTCCAGCATGGCGACGATCTCCGCTTCGGCTGCTGAGAGGTCGGCAACGTGGCTTTCGTCGAAGTGCGGCTGAAAGCCACCGAACGACATGCATATATATCGCAACGGGCCTCCATCGTTGATGGGGAACTGCGGCGAGTCACAACCGGATCGCCCCTTGAGGAGCAGTTACGCAAGCTCCCCGGAAATAGTTCACTGGAAATTCAGGGCAGAAACAGGATCGTTGTAGCTTCGATGGCACTATAGAGAATGGGGCCGGCCTTCATCGCTTCTTGTCCGTTTGATGTTGGTCATCATCCAGCACACCGAAAATGCGAAGCTGCACCAGCTTATCGACTGTCAGCGGAGTCACTCCGTGCCGCTTGGCGGAAGCGATGAAGGCATCGTCGATGTGGAAGATGCGCAACTTGATCAGATCCCGGACGGTTGCCTCAGGGAGCTGCTGCTTGACCGATTTCGCGTACTGCGGCATTACATTCTGTACGCGGAGTGCAAGCACATCTCTCGTCGAAATCGAGGCGAATCCGGCCGACCTCATCCCTTCGATAAACTCCGGGGTCACATTGAAAATCCGATAGGCAATGAGATTGCCGAAATTGCCTGGCTCCACTCCGGCCGCATGCAGCTTGGAGATATAGTCTGGCGTGATTCCGTGAATCTTCATTGCGATCAACTCACCCACCAACGGCTTGCCTAGCCCGGCGCCGGCCATAGCGCGCGCGTATTCCGGAGTAATACCCTGCATTTTCATCGCAAGGTATTTATCTATGCTGGTGTCGTATCCCGCTGCACGCATCCGGTCGATGTAATCACGATTGTCTGAAGATGTGCTCGCGGGCGCATCCTGCATCTCCGGGAAGCCTTGGCTAATCATCTTCCGGATGCCGGACGAACTGATAAGCGCTTGTTGGGCCGCAAGCTGAGCAACATGCAGCGATTTTGCCATCTCCTCGAGCCCAGACAGGTTGGGAATCTGTACCGTTATGGGCGCCGGCGCGGCGACTGGCGCAGGTTGCGGCACTGGTTTGACCTGTATGGGCGGCGTGAGCTGCCCGAGTGATTTCAGAGGCGCGATCGGCCTGACCTCAAGCGGACGAAGCGGCAAATCGATCGGCGCTGGTGGGGTATCCGGCGTAAGAGCGGGCACGGGCGAAGCCAACGTCTCTACACGCGCGGATGGAGCCGCTTGCATCTTCGCTGCCGCGACCAGTTGAGATAGCGGCAGCAGCAGGGCGACCCCGGCGCACACAACAGCCAATGGCAGCGGGTGTACTCTGCTCGCCGAAGGAAAGCCTTCGCCAAGGATACGTGCTACTCGTTCTCGCAGCGCGTGGCGGGACTGATGTCCTCCCAACGCCATTGCCAGATTGAGCTGGCGGCTGCGTTGTTCCTCCATGCAGAGAAGTGCGGTGGCGTAGACCAGGGGATCGGAACAGGAACGAAGCGCCATATCATCGCAGCAAAGTTCGCGATACTGCCGGATTCTGCGTCCCATCCACCAGACCGCCGGATGAAAAAAGAAAATTGTTTCTACCGCGGTCTGGATGAGATTCCAGAGATAGTCCGCGCGCTGAACGTGGGCCAACTCGTGGGCCAGCACGACCTCAAGTTGTTCCGGGCTTAGGGCCAGCAGGGCAGATGCCGGCAGCAAGATGAGCGAACGGAGCACGCCGATGGTGAGAGGACCGCGAACAAATTCCGAGACGCGCAACTGAACCGGGCGAGTGATGCCAAGCCGCCCATAAACTTGAGCAAAGCTCGCGCTAAGAACCGCGGAAGCCTTGTGGAAGGGAGTTTTTCGCAGGCGCTGCAGCCACCACCAGCCGCCGAAACTCCTAATGGAAAGCGAGATTACACCCAGCACCCAGGCAAGATCGAGCCACGGCATAAGAGCGCTCAAATGGAAATATGCCGGCTGCTTTGCCATTGCCACCGATATCGCGCCCGAGACCGGGATGAAAGGAAGGGAATCCGCTGCCGGTGCGCCACTCGGAAAGGGAAGAGTGGCTTGGCAACGTATTTCATAACCCAAGGTTGCCAGCGAAATTAGAAGCATCGAAAGCAGGGCGCCGAGCGAGAGCAGATATCTTGTCTGAACGCGGGCTTTGGCTGCCGCCGCCTCTGCCAACCGATACGCGACGGCAACGGCTACTGCCTGCCAGCAAAAGTGGATGAGAGTCCAACCCAGCTCTTCCCAAGCGTGGTTCATCGCTTTTCCCTCCTTCGCTCGATCAGCTTTCTAATTTCCTCGAGATCTTCTCTGCTCGCCGGTTCCATGGCTAAAGCATGCATGGCAAGCTGCGCAGCCGATCCCGAGAAGAGCCGCTCGCTTAGATCTTTCAGCAGTTGGTTCTGCGTATCCTGCTGGCTTGCCGCGGCGCGGTAAATGTGAGCCCTGCCCGCTTCTGTGCGTTCCACCAGGCCCTTCTCCGTCATGATCTGCAAGAGTTTCAATACGGAGGTGTAACCGAGCGGACGCACCTGATTCACCTCCTGGTGTAACTCCCGTACGGTTGCGGAGCCCTTCTGCCATAAGACACGAAGCAACTCCAATTCTCCTTCGGTTGGCTTCGGCAAAGGACCTTGCTTGAACATGTACAGGACAATATACGAAGGCATTCGTAGTTGTCAACGAAAATCTTCGTAGATAAAGATCTCAGCGTGGCAATTTTGAACAGAAGTACGAATTCTGTTGGACAGCCGCGAAAGTGAACAGAATGCGGAATTCTGTTTACAGTGCCGCCGGATAGGTCGGTAAGGCAACGTCTCGACAAAATGGATCATTTTGTAGAGGGTGAAGACTGCCGGGGCAGGGAAGGGGGCTTTTCGCCTGTTACTTGCGCCACACTGGGTAGCCGTGTTTGATGCCCAAGCTTTTATCGACAGCACCCGCCAAAGAATTGAGAATCTGCGCCGCAAAAGCATCGTATTTCAAAAGGGCAGGCTATGCGCTGAAGGTCGTCGGAATTGTATTGCTGATAACAGGGGCGATAGCAGGATTTGCCCTTTCGCCGGATCGCAACAGTCCCATGCCGTTCGTCAGCCATTTTCCACGCATTGGAGTGGCCTTATGGCTGTGGCTGGATCAGCATATTCCAACGCTCTGGGCGGTGCTACGGGCCATCTCTCCCTATCCGAGAATGACGCAACCGCTGCCGTTCGTGTCATGGATCCGCTGGGGTATTTGGGGTTTGGGATTTTGTGGCTGGGCCGTGCCCTGCTCAAACGGGCAGACACACTGAAAAAAGATACAGCCGAAGCGCAACATGTCTTAAACCTCCAAGCTCCGCTGTTGTTGATTGGAACGCAGGCTTACGCCCAAAGCAACCGGATCGGCGAGGTTTCAGGAAATCAGAACGTCGTCAATGCCGTTAACACGATCAATAACGTCGTGCATCAGGCTGAAGATGACAAAGCTTTTGGATTAAGGCGGGGGGCCTGATTATGATTGGCGTTGCCGTCAACATCATCAGCAAGTGGGTTCACGCAAGTTTGTAGTGCACCCCGAAAGTGAGACACGGCGATAGGGGGAAATAGGGGACACTCAGCGGCCATAATGGAGTAGGCCGATGAGTAAGAAGAGGAAGAGCTACAGCGCGGATTTCAAGCAGAACGCGGTGAGTCGGACGGGGCAGGCTAAGACCATCACCGGCTTGGCCAAGGAGTTAGGCGTTCGGCGAACGTTTCTCTATTTGTGGCGCGACCAGCTGCAGGCGGGAGGCAGGGCGGCGCTGGAGCGACGCCAGGGCCGACCTCCAGGGAGCCAGTCAAAGGCGGTTCCCCAGCCGACGCCCAACACAGGCGAGTTGCGTATCGCTGAACTGGAGCGGCTGCTAGGTCGCAAGCAGCTGGAGCTGGATTTTTTCAAACGAACCTTCGAGCAAGTCAGGGGAGCAGCGGCGAATCGTACCAGCGATGGCGGCAAGGGATTTATCGCGGCATCCAAGCCTCGCTCTCGTTCGAAGGAGTAGGACTGACGGTGGAACAGCAATGCCAGTTAGCCGAGGTGAGTCGAGCGGGCTTCTATCGTTATTTGCAGCAGACCGCACCCGCACAGGCCGACTTGTTGTTGCGCGCCCGGTTGCAGGAGTTAGCGGTAGCGCATCATCGCCTCCGCGGCTACCGGATGTTGACTGCGTTGCTGAGGCGTGAGGGGCAGGTAGTGAATCACAAACGGGTTCTGCGCCTGATGCACGAAGACAACTTGCTGAGCTTGCGGCGGAAGAAGTATGTGTTTACGACCGATTCGCGGCACAATTGCCCGATCTACCCGAATCTGGCGCGGCATATGAGCTTGACGGCGCTCAACCAGCTGTGGGTGGCCGACATTACTTTCATTCGACTACGCAGTGAGTTCATCTATCTAGCGGTGATTTTGGATGCATACTCACGGCGTGTCATCGGTTGGGCTCTGGACCGCACGTTGCAGGCTGAACTGGCGATTGGAGCTTTGCAGATGGGGCTCAGCAAACGCAACTGGAGAGCCGAGGGATTGATTCATCACTCCGATCGCGGCGTGCAGTATGCGTCGGGCGATTACACTCAGATACTGGAGCAAGGGGAGATTCAGATCAGTATGAGCCGGCGCGGTAATCCCTACGATAATGCACGCGAAGAGCGATTTATGCGGACCCTCAAAGAGGAGGAGGTGCACGGAACGGACTATCGGAATATGGAAGATGCACGCAGTCGAATCGGTGAGTTTTTGGAGCAGGTGTACAACCGGCAAAGGCTGCATTCAGCGTTACGCTATCTAACACCGGAGGAGTTCGAGCAGGCCAGCGAAGCCATGGGAAGTGCCGTGCTGCTGGAAGTGGTGGAAAACCAAACCCAGGTTTACCACCGCTCCCACAGACCTTGGAAATCCCTTCGGGATTCCCACACTCCCCACGGCTCGACGGCTGCTTATCTAAAAAATGACGAATACAAAACGCTGAAGTGTCCGCAATTAACGGAACTCAGCGTGTCTCAGCCAAGGGGTGCAGTCCACACAGGCTATTCAGCTATTTCTATTTCTGCATAGCTGCCAGGTGTCGCGGCATTGACTGCGGCGGCAACCTCCGCGACATTCAGCTTGATGATGCTCCATCGCCCTTTGCCCAAAACAACAAGTGCGATTTTGCGCCCTGCAAGGTTTTGCTGGTAACGGAGATTGCGGTCTGTAGTCACCAACACTTCAAACCCTGCGGCTTCGGCAACGGTGAGGAGTTCGCCGTTTTCCAGTTCTTCCCATCCGCGTGCGCGGGCTTCGGTAACCGTGTGATGATCGATTAGGTAACGGGCAAGGGTGCGCGGTGTACCGTTGTCAAAAAGAACGAGCATTACGGGCGTGCCGCGGAGGCTGAGGGTTCAGCGCTGTGCGCCGCGAATTCCAGAACGGCCTGCACCTGTTCCCGCGTCACGCCGAATTCCTCCACGAGCTCGTCAACGGTCATGTCCTGAAGGTTCTCGAACACCGTGGAAACCGGCATACGAGTGCCTTTGAAAACCCATGCGCCGCTGCGCTTGCCGGGGACGCTCTCCACGGCGGTGCATTGCGACCAATCGAGAGTTGCCATGTGATTACCCTCTGTTCATCATAGTCTTTTAGCACGGGGGCCGGGGCGTCATGCACCGGGGCGGAGGTTGAATTTCCCCTACACATCAAGGTTCTCTAGGCGTTGCGCGGAGTCTCAAGTTCTACCCTTTGTGATACAGCGCGGCATTAATCATGAATCCGAAGGGGCTTTTTACTTTCGGGGGATCACTGCTATGCTTCGCGGACGTTAAACATGCCCGTCAGTACCGAACCGTACACGCGCGGACTCCAGCTCAGCGGGGTCTTGCATGTGCTCTATTGTCGCAAAAAGGACGACAATAGGTTGTATGGAGAAAGAACGGCTGACGGCGGCGGATGTCGCGTTACGCTCACAACCGGATCGACCGCTCGGGCGCAGGATCACCCGCAACGCGGTGCGCTGCAAGCGGTGCGGGCAGATTATCGAAAGCAAATTAACGCATGATCTCGTCAGGTGCTCCTGCGGGGCGTGTGCTGTTGATGGCGGTTTGGAGTACCTGCGGCGGCTCGGTGCCGAAAGCGACTGTGAAGGACTGAGCGAATTTTCCTAGCGTGCAAAATCCAAACCTTTATGACCCACGCTTAGCCGGGGGCCATGCTTCCGTTGCTTTTGTGTTTTCGATATAGCCCTGTTCGTACAGCGCGATCATGGCGTCGGCGCCGGCCGGGTCGCCGTAGCTGTCCAGAAGGTCTTCGGTTGTGTGAGGTGCGTGCAAATATGAAGTCAATCCGGCCCGCTGGTCTTCCAGCGAGTAGCCCGCGCAATGAAGTCGATAACCAGCGCCAGCAACAAGGCGGAAAGCTCGTCCTTGCCTCTGAAGTGGGGCGGGGATGGAACGTTATTGGTCATAGCTGCTTGAAGCGGCTGAGAAGCCACGTCTTTTAAAATTCTATTCTCAATGCTGGCGGCACTTGGCCGATAGGCACTTAGCGCTTGTGGCTCTTTCGGCGGGGGCGGCTCGCCGCCAGCGGGAAAAGCCCATGTAAAACCCTCTCCGCTGCGCGGGAGCATTGCCTGAAACATACAAACGACGGTCTCGCCCTGATCGTTCTTCTCATGCCATAGGTGGCCGCTCTTGTACCATTCGCGGAAATGGGGGCAGGGACCCCGCCTGTTAACGCTGCCATCACTTGCCGGAATAGCCGCGTTGCCGGGGTTTAATGGCCTTCTGATTTGGGGAGGTAGATAGTGGGTCCCGATTGGCCCAGGTAAGACATTGCGAGGGGTCCGCCTGCGGTGATGCCAGCGTATGCGATTAAGAAATAGAATCGAGCTGTGCGTCTTCCCCCCGTTCTCCACCCTCTTGCGCTACTCAACGATGAAGTGATCCATTGCCGGCGCTGTCCGCGCCTGCGGAGCTACGGAGAAGCCATCGCGCATAGCAAACGCCGTGCCTATCGCGACTGGGTCTATTGGGGCAAGCCGGTTCCCTCGTTTGGAGATGAGCAGGCGCGCGTTCTCATCCTCGGCTTGGCCCCAGGAGCGCACGGCTCAAACCGTACCGGCCGTCCCTTTACCGGAGACGGCTCCGGTGATTTTCTCTATCCGGTGCTCTATGAAGCAGGCTTCGCTTCGCAGCCGAAATCGGTTTCACGCGATGACGGAATGGTTCTTAACGATTGCTGGATCACCGCGGTTGTTCGCTGCGCGCCTCCCTTGAACAAACCGGAGCCCGGCGAGTTGGCGAACTGCGCCTCTTATCTCGATCGGGAGATCGCTTTGCTCACTCGCCTGCGGGTTGTCGTCTGCCTGGGCCGGATCGCCTTTGATGGCTTTCTAAGGCACTTGGTGCGGGCAGGGGAGATAGAGCGCCGGGCACGATTCACTTTTGCTCACGGCGCCGAATATGCGCTTACCGGAGACCGCCACCTGATCGCCAGCTTCCATCCTTCGCTGCAGAACACCAACACCGGCAAGCTTACCCGCCCCATGTTTCGCGAAATCTTCGACCGGGCCCGCGCGCTCGCCTCGTGAACTGTAAGCACATTTGCTGAATGGGGATCGCTGAATGGGGATCGCTGAATGGGGATCGCTGAATGGGGATCCTGGAGCGGGAGACGGGGATCGAACCCGCAACCAACGGCTTGGGAAGCCGCTACTCTACCATTGAGCTACTCCCGCCCGCGCTGCGCCGATATCCGAGTCTATCAAAGACTGTCTTGAGCAAGCATATTCCAGCGCGGTCTCGAGAGCCGGCCGCGCCTGTATGATTCAGGGCAATGCAGGTGTTTCGTTCCCGTCACATTCTCTCCGTCGTTCTTGCGCTTGCGGCGGGAGCGGCTCTGCGTTTCTACTTCATCCACGCTTTTCCGGTGATCCAGGGCGACTCCCTCCTATACGGCGCGATCGCGGAAAATTGGCTCTCTCATGGTGTTTACGGATTTTCCATGAGCGGCCCTTCGCACCTCGTTTCCCCCACGCTCATACGGCTGCCGGGCTATCCCGCTTTTCTCGCGCTTTGCTTCCAAGTCTTCGGATTGGAAAACTACCGCGCTGTTCTCTACTTGCAGGCGGCGATCGATTTGGCCGGCTGCCTGTTTGTGGCCGCGTTTGTGCGCCGGCTCTCCTCCGCCCGCGCGGCGATGATTGCTCTGTGGCTTGCCGTGCTCTGTCCCTTTACGGCGAACTATGCCGCCATGCCGCTCACCGAAACTCTATCCATTTTTTGCATTGCGGCCGGCTTTTATGCCTTCGTGCGCTTATTGGAGAATCCTGGTTGGCGCCAGGTCCTGACCCTGGCCATCCTCTGGAGCTATTGCGCTCTGCTTAGGCCTGACGGGGCTTTACTGGCTATCGTGCTTTTTTTTTCCATCGTCGCTTATGGACGTGGCTCTTTAAGGCAGAAACAGGAAAGGCGTGGCTTCGATGAATTCCACAAAGCGGCCTTTTTCTTGAGGAAAAAGGCCGTTGATGGCAGCGGCTTGGGACATATCCATCCTGTTCCTGCCCTAGGGCTGCTCCGCTCACTGCGCATCGCCCTCACCTGTACCCTGCTTTCGCTCCTCCCATTCGCGATATGGACGTTCCGCAACTGGCGAACCTTTCATGTATTTCAGCCTCTGGCCCCCCGATCCGCCGCTGATCCGGGAGAATTTGCCGGGCCGGGCTTCGACCTTTGGACAAAAACCTGGCTGGCTGACTTCACCTCGACGTACGAGATTTACTGGAATGTACCCGGAGACGATCTGGATATAGCGGCGCTGCCTTCCCGTGCCTTTGACAACCATGATGAGTACCAGCAAACCCGCCGCCTGTTCGCCCTATACAACGTACGCCAGAGCCTCACTCCGCAAATCGATGCAGGATTCGCTCGCCTGGCCTGGCAGCGCATACGCGCGCATCCAATGCGGTTTTACGTGACGCTTCCTCTTTTGCGCCTGCTGGATATGTGGCTGCGTCCGCGCGTGGAAATGCTCAATGTCTCCCTGCGCTGGCAGCAGTATTCCCGGCATCGTGCCGAGACCCTCTTTGCTCTGGGTTATGGCGCACTCGGCTGGGCCTACCTCATTGTTGCCATCAGCGGCGCTTTCTATTGGCCCCGTTACAGGTTGGCGATGTTGGCCTATATTGTTCTACGCAGCTTGCTGCTGCTCACCGTGGCGGCGCCCGAGCCGCGGTATACGCTGGAATGTTTTCCTCTCCTGTTTGCCTTCGCCGCCCAGGCGCTTGATCATTGGGCGAGTGGTTTTCGCTCTTCTGTAAGCGGTTACAGATACAATGAAGGCTCTAATCGTCATCAAGTAAGATCGCAGCTCTGACTCCTTGCGAAAGGATTGCGGAAAGCAATGGCATCTCCGGGTGAATTTCTGAAGCATGTCGAGCCTTTTGGGTTGGGGGAAGAATATGCCGCGCCCGGGCGGGTAAACCTGATAGGCGAGCATACGGATTACAGCGGAGGCTTCGTCATGCCTGCTGCGATCGACTTCCGTACCGTTGCCGCGCTCCATCCGCGCGCGGATTCGACCATCACGATACGTTCGACGAATTTACCGGGCAAGGTAACTTTTCGAGCGAATCAGGTACCCGCAACCGCTCGCAAGCATTGGAGCGATTACCCGATTGGAGTTATCCGGAGTTTGCAACAGGAAGGCGTTCACTTGGGCGCGTTCGATCTCTCCATTTCCGGAAACGTTCCATTGGGCGCCGGTCTTAGTTCGTCCGCTTCTATCGAGGTAGCGACGGCGTTTGCTTTACTGAGCGCAGCTAGGCGGGAGATGCCGCTTGAGCGCATCGCCCTGCTCTGCCAACGGGCGGAGAATGGGTTTGTGGGCACGCGCAGCGGCATCATGGATCAGTTCATTGCCTGTGCAGGGCAGCAGGACCATGCCCTCCTGCTGGACTGCCGGTCGTTGCAATTCCGCCTGTTGCCGGTTCCGGCCAATGTGCGCCTCGTCATCTCGAATTCGATGGTGAAGCATGCACATGCCGGCGGCGAGTATAACCAGCGGCGCGACGAAGTCGAGGAAGGGACCCGTATCCTGCGCCGGTTTCGGCCGCGCATCGAATTGCTGCGCGATGCTACGGAAGAGGATTTGCTGGATTTACGCTCCGAGATACCGGAAAACGTCTTTCGCCGCTGCCGCCACATTGTGACGGAAAACCGGCGTGTCGAGCTCGCCGCCGCCGCGCTGGAACGGGGAGACCTTCGCTCTTTCGGCGCCCTGATGCTGGAAGCGCATCGCAGCATTCGTGACGATTTCCAAGCCAGCTGCACGGAACTGGATACGCTGGTAGCTCTCGCGATGGAACTGCCGGGCTGCTACGGAGCAAGGATGACAGGCGGCGGTTTCGGCGGTTGCACTGTAAACCTGGTTGAGGAGGCCCAAGCAGAGTCATTCCGCGAAGCTATCCGCCGGCGGTACCGTGAAGCCACCGGCATCGCTGCGGATGTATACCTTTGCCGGGCATCCGCCGGGGCGGGCCGCGTAAAAAAGGAAAAATAACTGTTTCAATTTCATTTTGCGCGGTGCATAATTAGGACGTAATAAACGCCTGTGGTAGAAGCCAACCCCCAACTCTCAGATCCTCACTGGGAGGGTGCTTATGATCTCAGAATGTATGAATCCTTCATGCCGCCGGGAGCTCCGCTATCTCCGGGACGGCAGAGTCGTCCGGGTCGTTGAAGGCCATCGGGGCCAAGCCAAGGTAGAGCATTATTGGCTCTGCGGCGACTGTTATAAGACTTTCGATTTTCTCTTCTCCGGGGAAGGGCACGTCTCCCTGGCGCAAAGGAGAAAACCCTCCGTGTCCAGCGGAGCGCGATTTCCATTTACGCTGGTCGCGTGAATCTGGTGGCATGATCCGGGACGGAAAGGGTCGCGGAAGGATCCGCAGGCGATCCCTTCCACAGCAGGTATGATCGCGACGCTGTCCATCCAGATTTTGTGGAAATCCCACATCTGACGCAAAGAACGCGTCAGGTATGGGCTCCCTTGAGTCTTGATGATTTTGGATCCATATTTCAAACAGCTCTAGGGTGGCCCAGGTCCCGATTCTGGGACCTGGGATTCCACAAATCTCAAAAAATCTGATGCAAAGAACGCGTCAGATAGAAACCCAAGCTCCCAGCCCATGAGGCCACACCCGTCGCCAAATCTCACCGATGCAATACAGCGTGTCCGGCAATCAAACGCCTTTGCAGCTCCTGAATCGGTACATCGTAGAGGTCAACCTTGTTCTCTATCGCGATGGCGGCCGCAACTCCCGCGGCTTTTGCCATCGTGATTATCGTGGAAAAGCGCGGCGTGCGGCGGTGTCGATCTTACGCTCATCGCAGGATATGTTGAACCGTTCACCAACATAGATATCCAACCAGCCATCCTTGTCGTAATCGATAAGCCCCACGCCGGAACCGTTCGTCTCGATAGGTCGATTATCGGGAGGAAGGCGCCGTCTGCGTCGAGAGAAGACCGATAATTTGATCCACACAATACTCCTACACCTCCGATTGCTCGCCGACTAACGTGACGTATTTAACCGTTAGGCGGAACGTGCACTGCAAGACACTCCAATTATCAACAACATGCGGCAGCGTTAGAGCACCTGCGTAACGTTGCCACTCATTAAATGGCCCTATAGGGTTCTCGGCAACCGGAAAATGTCGGGAATTGCCCGCACAGAAGACACACATTTTCTACGCATTTTACATTTTTGGGGAGGCGAGAAATGACATCAAAAACATTAGGTTCCGTTGAAAAAGGCCGGCTCAAGTTCATCAATTTGAGCCTGATATTGATGGTGCTATGCTGCGCGAGCGTGTTGTGCTTGGCGCAAAGCGATCGCGGCAGTGTGTCTGGAAGTGTCACCGATCCGACCGGCTCCGGAGTCGTGGGAGCCAAGGTAACCGTCACCAATACCGCGATGGGCACACAGAGCTCCACCGTCACGACCAGCGTAGGAAACTATACGATCCCGGAGCTGATCGCCGGCGAGTATTCTGTTACGGTCGTGGCGCCCGGCTTCACCACGGCCGTCCGCAACGGAATCACCGTCTCGGTTGGAGAGGTGGCGCGTGTCGACCTGAAACTGGGTGTCGGGCAAGCCACGGCGACGGTTATGGTGACGGGGGATGCACCTCTGCTCCAAACCGATAGCCCACAGAACAATGTCGAAGTCTCCACGAAAGACATGAATGAGCTTCCGCTCAATATCACCGGCATCGGAGCTGTACGCGACCCGATGAGTTTTGCCGCGTTGGCGCCGGGAACCATCGCAGGCGGCTGGAATGATATCCACATAAGCGGCTCGCCGGGAACAACGTACCGCGTCTTTATGGACGGCCTGGACGACACCTCGGCGGTCAAGGGCGCCATCTCCGATGAAAACCAGCCGTCGGTCGAATCGCTCGCCTCACAATCCCTGATGATTAACAACTATGCGGCGGAATATGGTCAGGCAGCGGGCGGAATTTTCAACTACACCTCGAAATCCGGCACCAATCAGCTGCACGGGACGGCCTTCGCCTACATTGAAAATGAGGATCTGAACGCCGGACAGCCCTTCAACTACACTTCAAGCGGTCAGAAGTATAACCCCGTGCAGCGGCAGCTTGATTTTGGCGGCTCTTTCGGTGGACCGGTGGTGATTCCTCACCTCTACAACGGCCGGAACAAGACCTTCTTCTTCTTCGCTTACGAGGAGTACCACAACTCGCAAACCCTCAATCAAGGAACCATTACGGTTCCCACGGCAGCCTATCGCAATGGCGATCTGAGCTCTCTCTTGCTTGGTCCCATTGTGGATTCCAATGGAAAACCGGTTCTGGATTGCCTGGGCCGGCCGATGATCAATGGCGCCGTTTACAACCCGGCGACGACCAGAACGGCAACCTGCACGAACGGTTCGACCGCAGTGGTCCGCGATCCGTTTCCGAACAACAATATCGGCCCGCCCAGCACATGGGATCCGGTGGCGCAGAAGGTTCTTGCCTACCTTCCTGCTCCATCGGGGGCCACTGCCAACCAGTTGACCAACAACTACCCAAATCTGCAGCCGAATAACAAATACCAGTATTTGACGAGCATCAAAATCGATCAATCGATCGGTCAGTTGTGGCACCTGTCGGGTTATTTTATCGCCGAGCAATCAAACAAGGACAATGCGGCTGACGGCATTAACGGCGTGGGAAGCGCGACCCGGTGGAACACAACCCCCGCCCCGCAGGTGTATCTCAATGCGGACTATACGGCCACGCCGCGACTTGTGCTCCACGCCGGATTCGACTTTACGCGGCACAATGCCCTGCAGGATTCGGCGGTGCAAAACTTCAAGGTGTCAACTCTCGGGTTGAACACGGCGGCAAATATGCCTGGCGGCGCTGCGGGCACCTTCCCGATCATCCACGGACTCACCGTCAACCGTCAGAGCGTTCCTAATATGGGAGTAAACAATGCTCCGTTTTATGACGACAACTACGCAACCACTGCATCCGCGACCTGGGTCCACGGTCAGCATACTTTCAAATTTGGCGGCGATTTCCGTCATCAGGTGTTTGGCAGTCACAACGACCTAACCGAAGGATCTTACGGCTTCAGTTCCAATGAGACATCTCTGCCGTCCGCCCAAGGCCAAAACCTTTATGGAGCCAGCATCGGCGATGGTTTCGCGAGCTTCGCTCTTGGCCAATTGGATAACGCAAATATCGGGGTCGATAACATTTCCTGGTTTCACCGCAAAGAGGGCGGGGTTTACGCGCAGGACGTCTGGAAGCTCACGAAAAGAATCACGCTGAACTACGGACTGCGTTGGGATTGGGAGCAGATGCAACACGAACAGAAAAACCGGACAACCGCATTTAGTCCGACCGTCGTGAATCCGTCGGCCGGCGGCCTGTTGGGTGGAACCGCATACGAGGGGTATGGGCCCGGGCGTTGCAACTGCAGCTTCGAGAGGTTCTATCCTTGGTTGATTCAGCCTCGCCTCGGCGTCTTGTATCAACTGGATCCGAAGACAGTGCTTCATGTGGCGTCCGGATTCTTTTCCGGCCAGTTCCCTTTCATGAATGAAATCAACTATAACAACCAGGGATTTGGCTTCAACGTCACGACCCTGAACAGTCCTTCGTATGGCATTGCCGCCGGCCAGTTTTCCAATGGTATACCGTACACCGCGGCGGCTCTGACAGCCACCAACTTCGACCCTGGCGCCTTTCCGAATGTGGGTCAACTCAACGCGCCCCCAGCGTTTACTCCTACAAACACCGGTCGTCCCCCACGTTTTGTGCAAACAACCATTGGCTTTGAGCGTGAGGTCGCCAGGGACCTGTCGGTTAAGGTATCTTTCATCGACAACCGTGGTGTTTGGCTCGAATCCGACGGGCTGAGGGGATTCAACCAACTCACTCCATCGGCCATTGCGAAATACGGTTTGGACATTACCAACCCGAGTGACTTCAACCTGCTCACGCAGCCGATCTCTTCAGCCGCCGTGGCGGCGAGAGGCTTCAAGAAGCCCTACTCGACCTTCCCGTCCGGAGCCAGCTTGGCTCAGGCATTACGCCCATTCCCGCAATTCAGCAGCATAACCGACCAATACGAGCGCGATGGCAATACCTGGTACGACGCGCTTCAAATCCAGGTCACTAAGCGGCTCAGCAACGGACTGTCGGGCGGCCTCGGTTACGTCTGGTCGAAGGATCTGGGAACAATCGGCCCCGGCAATGGGGGTTTAACCACGGCGACACTGATACAGGATCCTACGCTGCCGCCCAAGAGCCAGAAATCCTATTTGTACATCGACCTCCCGCAAATGCTCAACTTCTACTTCAATTATGAGGTGCCGAGATTCAGCTTTGCGCAAAGCGGCTGGAAGCGTGCCTTGTTTACGGGTTGGACAACCGACGGAATCTTCCATTACCAGAGCGGTTTTCCGATGCAAACACCTCATTCGACGAGCACCCTGGATTCGGTGACTTTTGCTAATCAGACCGCCAATAATAGTAATAATTTCGTTTTTGCGAATCGCGTTCCGGGCAAGCCGCTCTTCTTGCATAGTCTCAATAACCACAACGTTAACCCCCGCACCACGTTCTTTCTCAACCCCGCCGCGTGGGCAAACCCGGCCCCCGGGACCTACGCTACTTCCAAGCCATACTATTCGGATTTCCGTGGCCCCAGATATCCCAGCGAACAGTTGGGCGTTGGCAAGAACTTCACCCTCAAGGAGGGCGTGAGATTCTCGCTTCGCGCCGATTTCTTCAATGTCTTTAACCGCTGGGCATATCCCGGCCAGACTCCCGGCAACGGTTCCGGCCTGAATTCTACAAATCCTTTCGCGACTCCTCAATATGGGGGCGACGGAAGCATTGTCAACGGCTTCGGTTTCTTCGGGGACGGCATCTCCGGCGCAGGCGGAAACTTTGCTCCGAGAAGTGGCGAGTTTGTCGCAAGAATCCAGTTTTAAGCGCCAATTCAGCTGAAATTCAACGAGCGCCCGGGGGCAAGCTTCTATGATCTGGCTTCTCGCACTCCAACTCGCAGTCGGCCCCGCGCAACATTACGAGAACGCAAAACAGGATTTTGCTCAACGGAAATTTCCCGAGGCTGTTAGCGAAGTCAATACAGCTCTGCATGAGAGCCCGTACATGGTTCCAGCCCTGGTCCTCAAGGCCAGGCTGGCTGCCTTTGCGCATCGTCCGGATGTTGCCAAGAGCTGTCTTATCAGGGCCATTACGGCCGATCCAACATCCGAAGAGGCGCAATTCTTTCTCGGGTTGCTTTACTACATGCAAAACGATTTCAAATTGGCGATCTCACCGCTTCAGACCGCCCAAACGCTCTCTCCCAAGAGTCCCCTGCCCGTGTTCTATCTTGCAATGACGCAGGAAGCTCTGGGAGATGCGGCCAAAGCGTTGGAGCTCTATCAGCAGGCTGAGAATCTCTCACCGGAGAAATCGCCGCAAAGCGCATCGATTCTCGTTGCATATGGCAGATTCTTGTTTTCGACGGGCAAGTTCAAAGAGAGCATCGAAAAAGATCGACGGGCCATTGAGGAAGACCCCGAGTCCCGCGATGCGCACTATGAATTCGCAAAGGGATTGGGCCACGAGGGAGACTTCAAAGATGCTGCACTGGAAGGAGAACGGGCCCTGACTCTGCCGGCTTTCGGCACCAGCGATGCCCAGATTCATTTTCTACTGGCGAGTCTTTATCTGAAGTTGAAACAACCTGATTTGGCAAAGGCGCATTTAGAGAAATTCCAAGCAGCTCCCCAGACAACTCGCAGGTGAGTGTGCCGGCGCCCATCGGTCGAGATGACAAAGTTAGGTGTAATTGCCAACAAAGTCTTCCTCAACCCATTTCATCACTTTGGGTGGGCCGCAGCCCACAAGCCGGCGCTAAAGCGCATCATTATCGGAGTCGAATTTCCCGGAGCGCTGAAGCGCTCCTGCCCCCGCATAAATGGGGGGCTTCCACCCAAA
>CAWDNI010000008.1:0-37462 GCA_963803615.1 uncultured Acidobacteriaceae bacterium | reverse complement strand
GCTACTCTACCATTGAGCTACTCCCGCCCGCGCTGCGCCGATATCCGAGTCTATCAAAGACTGTCTTGAGCAAGCATATTCCAGCGCGGTCTCGAGAGCCGGCCGCGCCTGTATGATTCAGGGCAATGCAGGTGTTTCGTTCCCGTCACATTCTCTCCGTCGTTCTTGCGCTTGCGGCGGGAGCGGCTCTGCGTTTCTACTTCATCCACGCTTTTCCGGTGATCCAGGGCGACTCCCTCCTATACGGCGCGATCGCGGAAAATTGGCTCTCTCATGGTGTTTACGGATTTTCCATGAGCGGCCCTTCGCACCTCGTTTCCCCCACGCTCATACGGCTGCCGGGATATCCCGCTTTTCTCGCGCTTTGCTTCCAAGTCTTCGGATTGGAAAACTACCGCGCTGTTCTCTACTTGCAGGCGGCGATCGATTTGGCCGGATGCCTGTTTGTGGCCGCGTTTGTGCGCCGGCTCTCCTCCGCCCGCGCGGCGCTGATTGCTCTGTGGCTTGCCGTGCTCTGTCCCTTTACGGCGAACTATGCCGCCATGCCGCTCACCGAAACTCTATCCATTTTTTGCATTGCGGCCGGCTTTTATGCCTTCGTGCGCTTATTGGAGAATCCTGGTTGGCGCCAGGTCCTGACCCTAGCCATCCTCTGGAGCTATTGCGCTCTGCTTAGGCCTGACGGGGCTTTACTGGCTATCGTGCTTTTTTTTTCCATCATCGCTTATGGACCTGGCTCTTTAAGGCAGAAACAGGAAAGGTGCGGCTTCGATGAATTCCACAAAGCGGCCTTTTTCTTGAGGAAAAAGGCCGTTGATGGCAGCGGCTTGGGAAATATCCATCCTGTTCCTGCCCTAGGGCTGCTCCGCTCACTGCGCATCGCCCTCACCTGTACCCTGCTTTCGCTCCTCCCATTCGCGATATGGACGTTCCGCAACTGGCGAACCTTTCATGTATTTCAGCCTCTGGCCCCCCGATCCGCCGCTGATCCGGGAGAATTTGCCGGGCCGGGCTTCGACCTTTGGACAAAAACCTGGCTGGCTGACTTCACCTCGACGTACGAGATTTACTGGAATGTACCCGGAGACGATCTGGATATAGCGGCGCTGCCTTCCCGTGCCTTTGACAACCATGATGAGTACCAGCAAACCCGCCGCCTGTTCGCCCTATACAACGTACGCCAGAGCCTCACTCCGCGAATCGATGCAGGATTCGCTCGCCTGGCCTGGCAGCGCATACGCGCGCATCCAATGCGGTTTTACGTGACGCTTCCTCTTTTGCGCCTGCTGGATATGTGGCTGCGTCCGCGCGTGGAAATGCTCAATGTCTCCCTGCGCTGGCAGCAGTATTCCCGGCATCGTGCCGAGACCCTCTTTGCTCTGGGTTATGGCGCACTCGGCTGGGCCTACCTCATTGTTGCCATCAGCGGCGCTTTCTATTGGCCCCGTTACAGGTTGGCGATGTTGGCCTATATTGTTCTACGCAGCTTGCTGCTGCTCACCGTGGGGGCGCCCGAGCCGCGGTATACGCTGGAATGTTTTCCTCTCCTGTTTGCCTTCGCCGCCCAGGCGCTTGATCATTGGGCGAGTGGTTTTCGCTCTTCTGTAAGCGGTTACAGATACAATGAAGGCTCTAATCGTCATCAAGTAAGATCGCAGCTCTGACTCCTTGCGAAAGGATTGCGGAAAGCAATGGCATCTCCGGGTGAATTTCTGAAGCATGTCGAGCCTTTTGGGTTGGGGGAAGAATATGCGGCGCCCGGGCGGGTAAACCTGATAGGCGAGCATACGGATTACAGCGGAGGCTTCGTCATGCCTGCTGCGATCGACTTCCGTACCGTTGCCGCGCTCCATCCGCGCGCCGATTCGACCATCACGATACGTTCGACGAATTTACCGGGCAAGGTAACTTTTCGAGCGAATCAGGTACCCGCAACCGCTCGCAAGCATTGGAGCGATTACCCGATTGGAGTTATCCGGAGTTTGCAACAGGAAGGCGTTCACTTGGGCGCGTTCGATCTCTCCATTTCCGGAAACGTTCCATTGGGCGCCGGTCTTAGTTCGTCCGCTTCTATCGAGGTAGCGACGGCGTTTGCTTTACTGAGCGCAGCTAGGCGGGAGATGCCGCTTGAGCGCATCGCCCTGCTTTGCCAACGGGCGGAGAATGGGTTTGTGGGCACGCGCAGCGGCATCATGGATCAGTTCATTGCCTGTGCAGGGCAGCAGGACCATGCCCTCCTGCTGGACTGCCGGTCGTTGCAATTCCGCCTATTGCCGGTTCCGGCCAATGTGCGCCTCGTCATCTCGAATTCGATGGTGAAGCATGCACATGCCGGCGGCGAGTATAACCAGCGGCGCGACGAAGTCGAGGAAGGGACCCGTATCCTGCGCCGGTTTCGGCCGCGCATCGAATTGCTGCGCGATGCTACGGAAGAGGATTTGCTGGATTTACGCTCCGAGATACCGGAAAACGTCTTTCGCCGCTGCCGCCATATTGTGACGGAAAACCGGCGTGTCGAGCTCGCCGCCGCCGCGCTGGAACGGGGAGACCTTCGCTCTTTCGGCGCCCTGATGCTGGAAGCGCATCGCAGCATTCGTGACGATTTCCAAGCCAGCTGCACGGAACTGGATACGCTGGTAGCTCTCGCGATGGAACTGCCGGGCTGCTACGGAGCAAGGATGACAGGCGGCGGTTTCGGCGGTTGCACTGTAAACCTGGTTGAGGAGGCCCAAGCAGAGTCATTCCGCGAAGCTATCCGCCGGCGGTACCGTGAAGCCACCGGCATCGCTGCGGATGTATACCTTTGCCGGGCATCCGCCGGGGCGGGCCGCGTAAAAAAGGAAAAATAACTGTTTCAATTTCATTTTGCGCGGTGCATAATTAGGACGTAATAAACGCCTGTGGTAGAAGCCAACCCCCAACTCTCAGATCCTCACTGGGAGGGTGCTTATGATCTCAGAATGTATGAATCCTTCATGCCGCCGGGAGCTCCGCTATCTCCGGGACGGCAGAGTCGTCCGGGTCGTTGAAGGCCATCGGGGCCAAGCCAAGGTAGAGCATTATTGGCTCTGCGGCGACTGTTATAAGACTTTCGATTTTCTCTTCTCCGGGGAAGGGCACGTCTCCCTGGCGCAAAGGAGAAAACCCTCCGTGTCCAGCGGAGCGCGATTTCCATTTACGCTGGTCGCGTGAATCTGGTGGCATGATCCGGGACGGAAAGGGTCGCGGAAGGATCCGCAGGCGATCCCTTCCACAGCAGGTATGATCGCGACGCTGTCCATCCAGATTTTGTGGAAATCCCACATCTGACGCAAAGAACGCGTCAGGTATGGGCTCCCTCGAGTCTTGATGATTTTGGATCCATATTTCAAACAGCTCTAGGGTGGCCCGAGTCCCGATTCTGGGACCTCGGATTCCACAAATCTCAAAAGTCTGATGCAAGAACGCGTCAGATAGAAACCCAAGCTCCCAGCCCATGAGGCCACACCCGGTCGCCAAATCTCACCGATGCAATACAGCGTGTCCGGCAATCAAACGCCTTTGCAGCTCCTGAATCGGTACATCGTAGAGGTCAACCTTGTTCTCTATCGCGATGGCGGCCGCAACTCCCGCGGCTTTTGCCATCGTGATTATCGTGGAAAAGCGCGGCGTGCGGCGGTGTCGATCTTACGCGCATCGCAGGATATGTTGAACCGTTCACCAACATAGATATCCAACCAGCCATCCTTGTCGTAATCGATAAGCCCCACGCCGGAACCGTTCGTCTCGATAGGTCGATTATCGGGAGGAAGGCGCCGTCTGCGTCGAGAGAAGACCGATAATTTGATCCACACAATACTCCTACACCTCCGATTACTCGCCGACTAACGTGACGTATTTAACCGTTAGGCGGAACGTGCACTGCAAGACACTCCAATTATCAACAACATGCGGGCAGCGTTAGAGCACCTGCGTAACGTTGCCACTCATTAAATGGCCCTATAGGGTTCTCGGCAACCGGAAAATGTCGGGAATTGCCCGCACAGAAGACACACATTTTCTACGCATTTTACATTTTTGGGGAGGCAAGAAATGACATCAGGAACATTAGGTTCCGTTGAAAAAAGTTGGTTGAAGTTCATCAATTTGAGTTTGATATTCATGGTGCTATGCTGCGCGAGCGTGTTGTGCTTGGCGCAAAGCGATCGCGGCAGTGTGTCTGGAAGTGTCACCGATCCGACCGGCTCCGGAGTCGTGGGAGCCAAGGTAACCGTCACCAATACCGCGATGGGCACACAGAGCTCCACCGTCACAACCAGCGTAGGAAACTATACGATCCCGGAGCTGATCGCCGGCGAGTATTCTGTTACGGTCGTGGCGCCCGGCTTCACCACGGCCGTCCGCAACGGAATCACCGTCTCGGTTGGAGAGGTGGCGCGTGTCGACCTGAAACTGGGTGTCGGGCAAGCCACGGCGACGGTTATGGTGACGGGGGATGCACCTCTGCTCCAAACCGATAGCCCACAGAACAATGTCGAAGTCTCCACGAAAGACATGAATGAGCTTCCGCTCAATATCACCGGCATCGGAGCTGTACGCGACCCGATGAGTTTTGCCGCGTTGGCGCCGGGAACCATCGCAGGCGGCTGGAATGATATCCACATAAGCGGCTCGCCGGGAACAACGTACCGCGTCTTTATGGACGGCCTGGACGACACCTCGGCGGTCAAGGGCGCCATCTCCGATGAAAACCAGCCGTCGGTCGAATCGCTCGCCTCACAATCCCTGATGATTAACAACTATGCGGCGGAATATGGTCAGGCAGCGGGCGGAATTTTCAACTACACCTCGAAATCCGGCACCAATCAGCTGCACGGGACGGCCTTCGCCTACATTGAAAATGAGGATCTGAACGCCGGACAGCCCTTCAACTACACTTCAAGCGGTCAGAAGTATAACCCCGTGCAGAGGCAGCTTGATTTTGGCGGCTCTTTCGGTGGACCGGTGGTGATTCCTCACCTCTACAACGGCCGGAACAAGACCTTCTTCTTCTTCGCTTACGAGGAGTACCACAACTCGCAAACCCTCAATCAAGGAACCATTACGGTTCCCACGGCAGCCTATCGCAATGGCGATCTGAGCTCTCTCTTGCTTGGTCCCATTGTGGATTCCAATGGAAAACCGGTTCTGGATTGCCTGGGCCGGCCGATGATCAATGGCGCCGTTTACAACCCGGCGACGACCAGAACGGCAACCTGCACGAACGGTTCGACCGCAGTGGTCCGCGATCCGTTTCCGAACAACAATATCGGCCCGCCCAGCACATGGGATCCGGTGGCGCAGAAGGTTCTTGCCTACCTTCCTGCTCCATCGGGGGCCACTGCCAACCAGTTGACCAACAACTACCCAAATCTGCAGCCGAATAACAAATACCAGTATTTGACGAGCATCAAAATCGATCAATCGATCGGTCAGTTGTGGCACCTGTCGGGTTATTTTATCGCCGAGCAATCAAACAAGGACAATGCGGCTGACGGCATTAACGGCGTGGGAAGCGCGACCCGGTGGAACACAACCCCCGCCCCGCAGGTGTATCTCAATGCGGACTATACGGCCACGCCGCGACTTGTGCTCCACGCCGGATTCGACTTTACGCGGCACAATGCCCTGCAGGATTCGGCGGTGCAAAACTTCAAGGTGTCAACTCTCGGGTTGAACACGGCGGCAAATATGCCTGGCGGCGCTGCGGGCACCTTCCCGATCATCCACGGACTCACCGTCAACCGTCAGAGCGTTCCTAATATGGGAGTAAACAACGCTCCGTTTTATGACGACAACTACGCAACCACTGCATCCGCGACCTGGGTCCACGGTCAGCATACTTTCAAATTTGGCGGCGATTTCCGTCATCAGGTGTTTGGCAGTCACAACGACCTAACCGAAGGATCTTACGGCTTCAGTTCCAATGAGACATCTCTGCCGTCCGCCCAAGGCCAAAACCTTTATGGAGCCAGCATCGGCGATGGTTTCGCGAGCTTCGCTCTTGGCCAATTGGACAACGCAAATATCGGGGTCGATAACATTTCCTGGTTTCACCGCAAAGAGGGCGGGATTTACGCGCAGGATGTCTGGAAGCTCACGAAGAGAATCACGCTGAACTACGGACTGCGTTGGGATTGGGAGCAGATGCAACACGAACAGAAAAACCGCACAACGGCATTTAGTTCGACCGTCGTGAATCCGTCGGCCGGCGGCCTGTTGGGTGGAACCGCATACGAGGGGTATGGGCCCGGGCGTTGCAACTGCAGCTTCGAGAGGTTCTATCCTTGGTTGATTCAGCCTCGCCTCGGCGTCTTGTATCAACTGGATCCGAAGACAGTGCTTCATGTGGCGTCCGGATTCTTTTCCGGCCAGTTCCCTTTCATGAATGAAATCAACTATAACAACCAGGGATTTGGCTTCAACGTCACGACCCTGAACAGTCCTTCGTATGGCATTGCCGCCGGCCAGTTTTCCAATGGTATACCGTACACCGCGGCGGCTCTGACAGCCACCAACTTCGACCCTGGCGCCTTTCCGAATGTGGGTCAACTCAACGCGCCCCCAGCGTTTACTCCTACAAACACCGGTCGTCCCCCACGTTTTGTGCAAACAACCATTGGCTTTGAGCGTGAGGTCGCCAGGGACCTGTCGGTTAAGGTATCTTTCATCGACAACCGTGGTGTTTGGCTCGAATCCGACGGGCTGAGGGGATTCAACCAACTCACTCCATCGGCCATTGCGAAATACGGTTTGGACATTACCAACCCGAGTGACTTCAACCTGCTCACGCAGCCGATCTCTTCAGCCGCCGTGGCGGCGAGAGGCTTCAAGAAGCCCTACTCGACCTTCCCGTCCGGAGCCAGCTTGGCTCAGGCATTACGCCCATTCCCGCAATTCAGCAGCATAACCGACCAATACGAGCGCGATGGCAATACCTGGTACGACGCGCTTCAAATCCAGGTCACTAAGCGGCTCAGCAACGGACTGTCGGGCGGCCTCGGTTACGTCTGGTCGAAGGATCTGGGAACAATCGGCCCCGGCAATGGGGGGTTAACCACCGCGACACTGATACAGGATCCTACGCTGCCGCCCAAGAGCCAGAAATCCTATTTGTACATCGACCTCCCGCAAATGCTCAACTTCTACTTCAATTATGAGGTGCCGAGATTCAGCTTTGCGCAAAGCGGCTGGAAGCGTGCCTTGTTTACGGGTTGGACAACTGACGGAATCTTCCATTACCAGAGCGGTTTTCCGATGCAAACACCTCATTCGACGAGCACCCTGGATTCGGTGACTTTTGCTAATCAGACCGCCAATAATAGTAATAATTTCGTTTTTGCGAATCGCGTTCCGGGCAAGCCGCTCTTCTTGCATAGTCTCAATAACCACAACCTTAACCCCCGCACCACGTTCTTTCTCAACCCCGCCGCGTGGGCAAACCCGGCGCCCGGGACCTACGCTACTTCCAAGCCATACTATTCGGATTTCCGTGGCCCCCGATATCCCAGCGAACAGTTGGGCGTTGGCAAGAACTTCACCCTCAAGGAGGGCGTGAGATTCTCGCTTCGCGCCGATTTCTTCAATGTCTTTAACCGCTGGTCATATCCCGGCCAGACTCCCGGCAACGGTTCCGGCCTGAATTCTACAAATCCTTTCGCGACTCCTCAATATGGGGGTGACGGAAGCATTGTCAACGGCTTCGGTTTCTTCGGGGACGGCATCTCCGCCGCAGGCGGAAACTTTGCTCCGAGAAGTGGCGAGTTTGTTGCAAGAATCCAGTTTTAAGCGCCAATTCAGCTGAAATTCCAACGAGCGCCCGGGGGCAAGCTTCTATGATCTGGCTTCTCGCACTCCAACTCGCAGTCGGCCCGGCGCAACATTACGAGAACGCAAAACAGGATTTTGCTCAACGGAAATTTCCCGAGGCTGTTAGCGAAGTCAATACAGCTCTGCATGAGAGCCCGTACATGGTTCCAGCCCTGGTCCTCAAGGCCAGGCTGGCTGCCTTTGCGCATCGTCCGGATGTTGCCAAGAGCTGTCTCATCAGGGCCATTACGGCGGATCCAACATCCGAAGAGGCGCAATTCTTTCTCGGGTTGCTTTACTACATGCAAAACGATTTCAAATTGGCGATCTCACCGCTTCAGACGGCCCAAACGCTCTCTCCCAAGAGTCCCCTGCCCGTGTTCTATCTTGGAATGACGCAGGAAGCTCTGGGAGATGCGGCCAAAGCGTCGGAGCTCTATCAGCAGGCTGAGAATCTTTCACCGGAGAAATCGCCCCAAAGCGCATCGATTCTCGTTGCATATGGCAGATTCTTGTTTTCGACGGGCAAGTTCAAAGAGAGCATCGAAAAAGATCGACGGGCCATTGAGGAAGACCCCGAGTCCCGCGATGCGCACTATGAATTGGCAAAGGGATTGGGCCACGAGGGAGACTTCAAAGATGCTGCACTGGAAGGAGAACGGGCCCTGACTCTGCCGGCTTTCGGCACCAGCGATGCCCAGATTCATTTTCTACTGGCGAGTCTTTATCTGAAGTTGAAACAACCTGATTTGGCAAAGGCGCATTTAGAGAAATTCCAAGCAGCTCCCCAGACAACACGCAGGTGAGTGTGCCGGCGCCCATCGGTCGAGATGACAAAGTTAGGTGTAATTGCCAACAAAGTCTTCCTCAACCCATTTTCATCACTTTGGGTGGGCCGCAGGCCCACAAGCCGGCGCTAAAGCGCATCATTATCGGAGTCGAATTTCCCGGAGCGCTGAAGCGCTCCTGCCCGCGCGTAAATGGGGGGCTTCCACCCAAAAAATCCCTCCTGCGCTTCGGCCGCTATCGCGGCGTGCGCGGCCCCGGCTCTTCTTATCATCCCGATCGTCGATACGTTGAGTCGTTATGTGGATCAACGGGTGCGCGTACAACGGTCAGCGCGGAATCGACACTTACCCGCGATACCGTCCGTCAACGTCGATGCAATCATCTTTTGGCTTGTCTGGAATGCGGAGAAATCCATCCTCGAAGTGGAGGACTTCATTCAAGCCATCACTCTCGGCTCGCAGACCGCGCTTCGCGAGTCCATCGGTCGCCACCAGCTTGCAGAGATGATCACCGACCGCGAAACATTAGGCCAGGAGCTGCAAAAGGTCCTCGATGAGAAGACAACTCCTTGGGGCATTACCATTCAGTCCGTTGAGATACGCGATGTGCGCATTCCTCAAGCACTCGAGAAAGCCATGTCCCAACAGGCTCAAGCTGAGCGTGAGCGCCAGGCACGAGTCATTCTCGGCGAAGCTGAGATACAAAACGGCAACTATTCAGCGGACCACCTTGGGAATGATGTTCTTGCGGTGATGCGGCGCTTCACATAGAACGTCCTGTGCTCGTAGGACACTCTTTAGCGGGCGAAGAATTGAGTTCATCGGCAGCCGCTTTCCGAACAAGGATCCGGGCTCATCTACCTCGATGCCGCAACTGACTTCGCCTTCTATGATCCTGCACACCCGCTGCTTGTCACGGAGATGAACGACATAAGAAGCGCATCGATGAGATCGAAGCTGGTGGGGTGGATGAGCAGAAAAAGCTATTGAAGCTAGATACTGCTGTCACACATTTCGAAGCCGTTCTGCATCAGAACAACGCCGAAATAGCGAATATGCGCCACTGCCGCCTCGTTCGCCGATCAGTGCGGCACTCAACTTCTCGTTGCTAAAGTACACAACTATTCCTGTTCCCGCTCTGTCCATCTATGCCTGCCCGCACAACTGTGACCGCCTGCCTCATAGCCCTCGCAAAACCGCTCTTAGACATTTGAGTTCTCCAATCTCCATGTCTCGAAAGAAAACCCTGTAAGACCTTGGTGTGATCAACTCGAACGCCAACTCTTCGAAACGGAATACCTCACTAATTAAGATCTCTGTTTTTGTGCCAGCTGATATCGCCGCTATTGTTCACCCGTCGTAGAAGGAGACCCTTCGGGTACGTAAACTCCCGCAACTTCCGTGGCAGTCGTACGGAGCTGGGGTGGTAGAGACTCGCTGGAACCTGGTTGTTCAGACCCTCATGCGGGCGCTCGTTGTTGAACACGTAGCGAAAGTTGTCGAAGCGGCTCTGCTGTGCGCGAAGGGATGCCGCGGGCGGTTTCGTAGTGTCCTCCTTCAGTGTGCGATGCATCCGTTCATGGCGACCGTTTTGTTGCGGTCGGCCTCCTTGAATGCGCTCATGCACGATCCCGAGCTTCATCCAGCCGAGCGATAGCTTCGACAGCCCCAATAACCCTGTGCCCGCGAACCGTGCGCCGTTGTCGGTCCTACCGGTCGCAGCACCGCCCTTTCCTCTTCTTTTCTTTTTGTCATTCCCGCAGGGAATCTGCTTTTGGCAATGGCGCTATTTCCAACGTTCCAGAAACAACCGTAGCTTAGCGCTTATGGGCCGCAGATCATGAATTTTCTTCGTTTTCCTCACAAGCGCCGTGTTTCGCACATCCGCATTCAGTGGAGCCACGATCTCCCTTTCCCATGGTCCATTAAAATGGAAGGTATTCCATGGCAGAATTCACCCACCTCCACCTGCACACAGATTATTCACTCCTGGACGGAGCTTGCGATGTCGACAAGCTGGTCGCGCGCGTCGACAGCATCGGCCAAAAAGCAGTTGCCATTACCGACCACGGGAACATTTACGGAGCCGTACACTTCTTCGACGCGGCGAAAGCCAAGGGCGTAAAGCCCATTTTGGGATGCGAGTTGTACATCTGCCGCGAAGACGATCACCGTGCGCCGCCCGCAGGAGAGAAGTATCACCATTTGCTGGTCCTGGCGGAAAATCAGGAGGGCTACCGCAACCTGGTGCGCATTACCTCGGAGGCCTCCCTGCACGGCTTCTACCGCAAGCCGCGGGTCAGCAAGAAATTCCTGGCGGCGCACGCGGAAGGCCTGATCGGTTTCTCCGGATGCCTGGCCGGCGAGCTTTGCGACAACCTGATGAAGGAGAACTACGAAGCGGCCCGCGCCACGGCAGGGCAGTATCAAGACATTTTCGGCCGCGGCAACTTCTTTCTGGAGATTCAGGACCAGGGTCTGGAGCTGGAAAAGAAGATTCACGCTGATCTTTTCCGTCTGGAAAGGGAACTCGACATTCCGTTGGTCGCGACCAACGACAGCCATTATCTCTGCGAAGACGACCATCACGCGCATGAGGTGCTGCTCTGCGTACAGACGGCCGGTTCGATTCACGACCCTAAACGATTCAAATTCGATAGCAATCAGTTCTATGTCAAGTCTGCGGCGGAGATGGACAGACTTTTCTCCCACGCGCCCGCGGTGGTCAGCCGGACCATGCAATTTGCCGAGCGCTGCTCGCTCAAGCTGGGCAAGGTGGAGAATCCCTTCCCGGAGTTCGCCGTTCCTCCCGGACATACCATCGACAGCTACTTTGAGGAGATATGCCGCTCAGGTTTCCGCAAGCGCTTGGACACCGCGGTGCACTACCTCGCCCAGCGCGGCCAGCAGCGGCGGCCGATTTCCGAATACGAAGAGCGGCTGGAGCGCGAACTGGATTGCATCAAGCAGATGAAGTTCTCCGGTTATTTCCTCATCGTCTGGGACTTCATCAAATATGCCCGCGAGCAGAACATTCCCGTCGGTCCTGGCCGAGGGTCGGCGGCCGGTTCTCTGGTCTCCTACGCCATGGAGATCACCGATATCGATCCGCTCCAGAACGCGCTGCTGTTTGAGCGGTTTTTGAATCCCGAGCGAGTCTCCATGCCGGACATCGATATCGATTTCTGCATGAACCGCCGCGGCGAAGTTATCGAATATGTGACGCGCAAGTACGGCAGGGAACAGGTAGCGCAGATCATCACCTTCAATACCATGGCTGCCCGTGCATCGATCAAGGACGTTGGACGCGCGCTCGATCTGCCCTACGGGGAGGTGGATCGCGTCGCCAAGATGATTCCCGCAACCATTGGTGTGACCATCGAGAGCGCTCTGAAAGATTCGCCTCCGCTGCAGGAAGCATATGAAAGAGAGCCGCAGGTCAAGGAGCTAGTTGATACCGCCAAAAGGCTGGAGGGCTTGGTTCGCGGAGCCGGCGTTCACGCAGCCGGCGTAGTCATCGCGCCTCAGCCATTGACCGAGCTGGTGCCCGTCAGCCGCAGCAAGAATGATGAAATCGTAACCGCCTATGACATGAAAGCAGTGGAGAAAATGGGCCTGCTCAAGATGGATTTTCTTGGGCTCACCACGCTTACTGTTATCGACGATGCGCTCAAGCTCATCCGCCGGAATCGCAGTATCGAAGTGGACATGGCGATCATTCCGCTGGATGATGCCGAAACCTACGAGAAGGTATTCCATCGCGCGCTCACTTCGGGCATCTTCCAATTCGAGTCCGGCGGGATGCGTGACGTGCTGCGGCGCTATAAGCCAACTTCAGTGGAAGACTTGACTGCCCTCAATGCGCTCTATCGTCCTGGTCCAATTCAGGGTGGCATGATCGATGACTTCATCGAGCGCAAGTGGGGCCGCAGGGAAGTGAGCTATGAATTGCCTGAGCTGGAGACGATTCTCAAAGAGACTCTGGGGGTTATCGTCTACCAGGAGCAGGTCATGCAGATCGCCAACGTCCTGGCCGGCTATTCCCTGGGAGAAGCCGATTTGCTCCGCCGCGCCATGGGCAAGAAGGATCCGAAAGAAATGGCGAAGCAGCGTACGCGCTTTGTCGAAGGCGCCAAGGAGAGGCGTCATCCCAAGGACAAGATCGTAGCCATCTTTGATTTGATGGAGCAGTTTGCCGGATACGGCTTCAATAAATCGCACGCCGCGGCCTATGCACTGCTCGCCTACCATACGGCTTATCTGAAGACACATTATCCGGTAGAGTTTATGGCGGCGCTGCTGACCTCGGAGACTTCCAAACCGGAGAACGTAGTCAAGTACATCAAGGAGTGCCGTGAAATGGGTATCTCCGTTGAGCCGCCGGATGTGCAAATCTCGCAGGCCGACTTTACCCCGCATGGAGATGCGATCCGTTTCGGCCTTACGGCAATCAAGAACGTAGGCCGGAACGCGATCGACTCCATCTTGGCGGCGCGCACTCAAAGCACGGACCAGAATAAGGCCTTCGTTTCTTTTTGGGAGTTTTGTCACCAGGTAGATCTGCGTCTGATGAACAAGAGAGTTCTCGAATCCCTTATTAAGAGTGGAGCGATGGATTCTCTCGGACGGCGCGCCCAACTCATGGCCGCCACGGATAAGGCGATCGAGCGCGCGCAGAAGAGCCAGCGCGATCTTGCCGCCGGCCAGCATGGATTGTTTGCCGGCTTGGCAGGCCTCTTCGATGGCGGTCCAGCAGGGAACGGCGCAAAAGACATCGACGCCTTGCCCAACGTGCAGGATTGGGACGAGAATCAGCGGCTGCAATCCGAAAAAGAGGTTCTAGGCTTCTTTGTCTCCGGTCATCCTCTCGATAAATATGCGGAGAAGCTGCGGAACCTGACTGTTGTCGATACGCTGACTGCTCTTGAAATGAAGCCTACGCCCCCCGCTCCAGGGCGCCGCCCCGCAAGCCAACCGGAAAAACTGATTGCGATTGCAGGCGTCATTGTCAGCTTAAAGGTGGGCAAGTCCAAGCGCTCGGGGGAAATGTACGCTCAGGCGGCGCTTGAAGATACGGTAGGCAAGATCGACCTGATCTGTTTTTCCAAGGATTATGCGAGGCTTGCCGATACTTTGAAGATTGAGGTTCCAGTGCTGGTCAAGGGGTCGCTTCGTGCCGATGATGACGAGTCGGCCCCCAAGCTTTGCGTCTCAAGCATTCAGGCGCTCGAAGATATCAAGATCAGATTGCCCCAGAACGTGCGCATCCGCGTCTCTCTGGAAAGGGCTAATGAAGGGGTGCTAGGCTCGCTTAAGGAAATCGTCGCCGGCGCGCCGGGACCCGGCCGTTTGATGATCAACCTCGAACGCAGCGGGGAGTATTGCGTGATGCTCGAGCCGGAGGGTATTTCCGTTGCCGCGGACCGGAGCTTTATCGAGCGCACAGAGCAGCTTCTCGGCCGCGGCGCCGTCGAGGCTTTCGAATAAAAGATCGAGAGAGATCTTCCTGCTCTTTTGCGCAGGAAGCTTCAGTCGCTCCGGAAATTTTAAGAACCCACGTCTCAGAACCGAGTGTAAACTCTTGGACGCAGGAGTGGACGCGGGAACGGGCGCCGATGGATTTAGCCATACAACCAACCAAATAAGGAGAAACAGACCTGTCGCCACGGCCAAGCCCGCGAACTGAAACATGGTTAATTCTCCTGATTTCAATTGACAAGTGTTAAGCTACAGGCTACAGTCACGCGGTGAAAATACGGAACTTCACCCATAAACGCCTCAAGCGGCTTTACGAGGACGACAGCGCGAAAAGCGTTCCCCCGGACACTGTGGACCGGCGACCGCAAAGGCACGTGGAGCCTTAGCGTTACCGGTAATCGCCGCTTGACGTTTTGGTTAGACCAGTAAGCAGCGTGAAATCTGTGACGTGAACCTAGAGGACTACCACTAACAGGAGCAAACACCATGCCCATGAAGAACCCCCCGCACCCCGGCGATTTTATCCGGACGGAGATCATTGAGCCAGCGGGCCTGTCTGTCACGGCAGCGGCAGCCGTCCTGCAAGTGTCGCGTCCTGCCCTATCCAATTTGCTGAACAGCAAGGCGGATCTGTCCGGCGACATGGCGCTACGCGTTGAGAAGGCTTTCGGTGTGAAGATGGATACGCTTATGCGGATGCAGGCAAACTATGACATTGCGCAGACCCGCAAGCGCGAGAAGGAAATCCACGTAAGACGCTTTCAAAAAACCGCGGAAATTCACCCCTGAAGCGGTCGTATCATCTCTTGTTTAGATATGCGTTCCCGGCTTTGCACGGGACCAACCACTTTCCGTGGGTTCACGTTGTGCGAAGTCGTTGTCTATTCAGGCCAGCTACAATACCGCCATGTGATAAAGCTCCGGTGCATTTACCTTTGAAGCGCCCAAATTTGTTCGCTCGATGATGTTTTCCGAAATGGCTTCCCGGTGATCTCCAAGCATTTTCCTCCAGATTATTTTCGCCTATCGCCTCACAAGGAGGTCCAATCTCGCCCGTGTTGGCGAGATGTGGGATACGCGGACGTCCAAGACTCGCAGGCGTTTTTGTTCATTGGGATGCGAGCGAACCCCGGGTCCGACGGGCGAAAGCACAGGGACAGCGTTGCAGGTCTGCTTGTTGTCTCCGGGTCCGCTAACCCATACAATCAGTAGAATTACTGAGGCGTTCCGGCCAGCGCGGCAACAGAAGGATGATCTAGGCCCTAGAGTAAGAAGTCTCATGACTGATCAGGCAGCAGCAAATCTTGAACATGAACAGGCGGGCGCCGAGCCAGTGCCTATCGCGTGGATCAAGACGGAACTCGCACGTCATCCGCAGCGGCCCTATCCGATGGAACTGGTGCAGCGCATTTTCAGCGATTTTTCGGAGATTCACGGAGACCGTTCCTTCGGTGACGATCCTGCGGTGGCCTGCGGCATGGCACGCTTCCACGGCGAAGAGGTCATGACCATCTGTAACCTGAAGGGCCGCAGCACAAAAGACAAGGTGCGCCGCAATTTCGGCATGCCCAACCCGGAGGGCTACCGCAAAGCTCTGCGCGCAATGAAGATCGCCGAAAAATTTCACCGGCCGGTCTTCACCTTCATCGATCTGACCGGCGCGAATCCAGGGTTAGCCGCGGAAGAGCGCGGGCAGGCGGAGGCGATTGCCCGTAATCTGCGGGAGATGGCCCGGCTCCGCATCCCAACCATTGCCACTATTACCGGCGAAGGCGGCTCGGGGGGAGCGTTGGCGCTGGCTGTTGCCGATCGGGTATTGATGATGGAAAACGCCATTTATTCCGTGATTACACCCGAGGCTTGCGGCTCTATCATGTGGCGAGACTCCAATAAACGAGCACAGGCCGCCGCGGCTCTCAAGATTACTTCGGAGGACGTGAGCGGAATGGGCTGCGTAGATGATGTCATTCCGGAACCGCTCGGCGGCGCTCATCTCGACCCTATAGGAGCCGCTGCTCTGCTCGATGCGAAACTCCAGTGGCATTTGAGTGAATTGCGCGCCATGCCGCTCGATGAGATGGTTGCGCGCCGTTTTGCCAAATTCCGGAATATCGCTCAGTTCTACACCAGCTAAGGCTCCTCATCCCGTGCTACGAATACTGTGCAATTCAGGTAGCCATTTTTTTAAGCCGCAAGAGTGGAGCGAAATGACATCCCAAGGGATTTGGAAGGTCGAGCGGTGATTCATCTCTCCTACGGTTTCCATACCTGCGTTCAAGGCACTCGAATGGGAGCATGCTGCTCATGAATCAATCCGCAGCATCCGCCCGCGTGCGAGCGTTTGGTTATTTCATCATTGCCGCCATCTATTTCTTTTTCGCGCAAATGGTGGCGAGTCACGCAGCCCGCGGTCTCTCTTCCGGTGAATGGTCGGAAGTCCTGGGACGCTCCATTTTTCTTTTCCTCCTGCTCGTCGGCTACGCAGCCATGGGAAGGGCCTTTGAGCGGCAGCGCCAGCCTCTTCGGTCCATGGGTCTGGTCTTTCGTCCGGGGTGGAAGCGGGAGTTTGGTTTAGGCGCTGCCCTAGGCTGGGGCATGCTGATTACATGCATTCTGCCTATGGCTCTCGCCGGCGGACTTATTGTCACCATCTGGGCGAGTCCGCGTCAGTTCGCAATTCTCGGCATCGACGTCCTCGTGTTGGCCATCGCTTCGCTCGCCGAAGAAGTCGCATTCCGCGGCTATCCGTTCCAAAGGCTCATTGAGGCCATCGGACCGGTGCCGGGCACGCTGCTCATGGGCGTTATCTTCGGTCTGGCTCATATGTTGAACCCCGCCGCCAATCGCGCCAGCGTGGTAGTCACCATGCTTGCCGGATGGCTGCTGTGCGCTGCCTACCTGCGTACCCGCGCCCTGTGGGTCCCCTGGGGTTGGCACTTCGCATGGAATGTCAGCATGGGCTTGCTCTTCGGACTTCCGATCAGCGGCATCACCAGCTTCTCCCCCGTGGTTCAGAGCAATACCATCGGTCCTGCGTGGATCACGGGCGGCGACTATGGCCCGGAGGCCAGCTTGGTTACCGCAATCGTGGTTCTGATCGGTCTTATAGTTGTCTTCCGGATCACCCGTTCCTATGCCTACAAATACGCACAGCCGGTAATCGTCTCCGGTGGAATGCCGGTCGACCTTGATGTGATGAACCGGGTAGTCGCTCCGCATCACCCTCCTTCAACGGGTGAAAAACTTGTCCAGATCGGTTCCGCGCATCATCCTGCCGATACCGGGACCGTTCCTATCCCGCCCTCGGTTCCGCCGCAGCCGGTTCGAAGTTCCTCCTCAGAGCGGGAAGCGGAAGCTTGGCTCACCGGCGAATCGCCCGCTCCACGCCTCCCTTCCGATTCTTTGGAGCCGCGCGGCAATTCCGGGGACGACAGAAGCTAGGGCCGAATTTCTCACCCCGATGTATAGAAAAAGGGATAGGGTGGCAGCCCCGGACTTTTAGTCCGGGGAAGGCGCTCGCGTTGCTGTCATCGGCTACAGTGGAAGCCCTGGACTTTTAATCCAGGGAAGTGGGCCTCCCAGGCCCACGAGTAGCTTTCCACCTCATCCGCATCGACAGCGCATGCCGTCTTCTATCGCAATACCCTCGTCCGGGTACTTGATCGCTTGCAGGCTTCGACCGAGGTCAAACCCTGCAAGACGGAATACTTTCTATAGACGAGTGTAAGGGATGTCCGGAGATAAACTGTAAGCAATGTCCGGTAAACAACGGCTGAAGCCCGGTCTGCGTGGATCCAACCTTATTCCCGCGGGCCTGAAGACCCGCTACCCTGGCCTGAAGTCCAGGGCTGCCACCTCGCTCTTGTGAAAAATCCAAACCAGGCATCTCCGAATTTGGTCTGCTCAAAATTTTCCTGCCGGATCTCTTCGCAGGCTCTTGCAATTCCTATGGAAAAGGAGCCATCATGGGCCGACGTTAAGTGAGGGCCCAATGGCTGGGTTCACATCGAGATCGCTCCCTCCTGTGTACGAATCCGCTAGATACGGCTTCAGAGGCCTGTCCTTTCCCATCCGGTACTCCGGCACTCTTGTCCTGGCATCTGTCTTCTGCGCTTCCGCATGTGCGCCGGTCAGGTATTTACCGTTGAGCGCGACCATATCGCGGGGAAGGTCGCCAATCTCGCGACACTGCAACCGACCTCGGTTCCTCTCTCAACAACTCCTCTCAGTGCGCAGACACGGGGAGAGCTGATCCGCCTCTTTCAGTCGGAGCAAGCCTTCGCAGTGCGTCCTCTTCCGCTGGGCAGACGCGGACTTACGCTGAAGGCAAATGGGCATCTGGTTCCCTCGGGCAATGCCTATGTGGATGAACTGGAGAAAAGCGGTATCTCATCCAAACCGGGAGACCGCATAATCATTACCAAATTCGAAGTAAAGCCGGACAGTATCGTCTTTGAATTCAATGGCGGCCCGGACAAACACCATCGCATTTTGCAGCATATCCAGCTGGGCGGTGGGATGGCCACCGTGCCATTAGCCCAGGACGACGGCCAACAGCCCGTTGGTTCCCGGCTAACGCTGGTCTTCACAAAATTCGTTCCGGAAATGAATGCTGCGCAACTCCGAGGGCTGATCGCACCCATGTTGGATTTTTCTCTCAAAACTCCGGTTCAGGCATTTGCCGACACGCTTCCTCCTAAGCTCAAAAATGCGGTGCTCGATCATGAGGTCCTGGTCGGCATGAATCGCGAGATGGTCATCAAAGCGGTAGGCCTTCCGGATCAAAAAGTACGCGAGATGAATGGCCAAATGCCTTTCGAGGAGTGGATCTATGGCACTCCGCCGCATGAAGTCCAGTTCGTGCGCTTCAACGGCAATCGGGTAATTCGCCTGGAAATCGCCGACGTGGGGCAGAAGCCCATCATCCGCGATAAAGATGAAACGGACGGCTATTTCGCCGGGCAGTTTGTTCATCAGGTGCGTCTGGGAGACTCGCAGCCAACCGGCCCCAACCAGGAGCATGGCCCCCAGGCAGCGCCGACTCTGCGCAAACCTGGGGAAGACCTGCCCGATGTAGTCGACCAGCAGAATCAAATGAAGCGCGTGCAATTTCCGAAAGACGATCCCGAGCCGAAGCCCATACCGGCTCCGCCCAGCCAGACCTCTCAGGATCAAAGTCAATCCGGCCAGAACCCTGCTGCCGATCCCTCGGTTACCGATCCCTCGGCCGCGAATCCCGATCAGCAAAATCGCTCTGCCCCAGGTCCTTATCCACCGGGCCGTTCGGGTAACCCCATTCCCTCGTCTCCTGGACCGATGCCCGGAGCCGATGCTCCCCAGTAGCCTTCCGTAATTTCCGGTGCGTACTTGGCCCGCGGCGGACCTAGTTTTGCTCAAGATCATGTAAACTCAAGGTTAGCGAGCCCAATCTCTTCTGCTTCGTCTATCGAACGAAGGCCCAGAAGTCGTGGCAGCAGCAAATCTGGGACGGCCGGAATTTTCTGGGCCGCGCCCATCCGGAACATTTGATGAGGAGATATTGATTCGATGGCAAAGATTGCCAAAACTGCAGATCGTGCGAAGGTGATGGACACCTCGAAGAGTACGGATTGTCCTAAGTGCAGCAAGCCGACCCGGATAGTAAAGCGTGTCAAAGACCGCGAACGGGGAGTGCCGGGCGGAGTCTATATTTCATGTTCCGCATGCGAGTTTTACGAGAAGCTTTAGCTTGGCTTCAATGATTCCTGCGCTGCCAAACAATGGAATGGTTCACCTGCGCAGCACGCGCTCGATGCCGGAAACGCTGGCGCGAATCGAAGCGGCTCTTGCTCAAAGGGGCCTGCCTATCCTTGCACGCATCCGCCATAGCGAAGATGCGGCGAAAGCCGGATTGACGATGCGCCCGACGGAGCTGCTGATCTTCGGCAAGGCACAGGCGGGCACACCTCTAATGGTTGCGGCTCCCACGCTCGCGATCGATTTGCCGCTCAAGGCACTTATCTGGCAATCGGACGACGGGAATGTCTTCGTTTCCTACAACGATCCCCTCTATCTCAAGGAAAGACATTCAATCCCGGACGCGCTGATGCCCAACATTGCGGGAATCCGCTCTGTTTTGGAAGAGGCAATTTAGGTGAGCCGCTCACCTGCGGCTTCCATCTCCTCAAGTATGCTTCTGGCTGCGGCGCCGGGGTCCGCTGCCCGGGTGATCGGCCTGCCCACTACCAGGTAGCTGGCGCCGCGCGAGATTGCGTCGGCTGGAGTGGCAACGCGCCTTTGATCTCCAATTGCCTCGCCGCTCGGGCGAATTCCCGGAATAACGAGTATGGCGCGATTGCCCAACTCCCTGCGCAAGCTCACCACTTCCTCGGCCGATGCGACAAACCCGGGAATGCCGGAGGCGAGAGCCATCTTGGCCAGCCGTTCCACTTGCTCCGCCGGTTCCGAGTTGACGCCGGTTGCGGATAATTCGGCTGCATTCATGCTGGTAAGGACAGTGACTCCGAGCAGCACCAGGGAATCAGAATTCGGCTTGGCAGCCTCCGCAGCAGCTTTCAGCATGGCTGGTCCGCCCGCCGCATGGACGGTCAGCATGCTTACGCCGAGGTCTGCAGCGCATCGGACAGCGGAGGCGACTGTATTTGGAATGTCATGGAGTTTGAGATCGAGAAAAACGGAAAAGCCGCGCCGCCGGAGCTCGGCAACGATTGAATTGCCCTCGGCCAGATACAATTCAAGTCCTACTTTGAACCAGCGGCAGGCGCCATCGAGGCGATCCGCCAGCGAAAGCGCCATCTCGCGTTGCGGAAAATCCAAGGCGACAATCAGCCGGTCACGTACTCGCGCCGGATGGAAAATCAGCTCAGCGGCCGGTTTGGCGCTTGCGGCGGGAGTCGAGGGGATCATGCTTTCTGGATTCTATAGCAGCGTAGGCCATGAATTTTCTAGCGCCCGTGAGTTTGCTCCGGCCATCTTATGCGGGCAACCTCTTCCGGAGTAGGCGAGGGGTCGATAAGATCCAACCGGACCCTGGCCATACCATGAAAGCCGATAATCCTGGCGGCGGCATACGAAAGGTCGACAATCCGGCTGCGCACCATGGGACCGCGATCATTGACGCGAACGACCACGGATTTGTGATTGTGAAGATTGGTTACGCGAACCAGGGCTCCGAGCGGAAGACTGCGATGAGCGCAGGTCATGCGGTACATATCGAATGCTTCGCCGCTGGCCGTTGCTTCTCCCTGGAACTCACGCCCATACCAGGAAGCGCGGCCAAGCTGAAACCAGTGTGGGTGAGCACGCGCGGTCTCATGGGCCTGCCTGTCGCTTTGCCCGGGAATTCCGCTGCGGGCCGCATGAGAACCGGCCAGATTCCATCCTGTCAAGGTGACGATACCGGCGACAAACGCATAACGGAACGCGAAACTTGCGATGGGTCGAATATTTCCTCCTCGCATTGTTCTTTGCAGGGGACCAGCTTTTATAGCGTTTTCACAATTACTGTCCTGGTGAGACTTGGCTATGTGCAGGCGTTCTTTGATGGAACGCCTGCCTCGAGAGTAGTTCCTTGGGATACACCAATCGTGAAAACGATATAGGCTCTACGGACCGGTTAAGTTGGTCTTGGAAACAGTCCCGCAGGGACGACTGAAATCACTTGATCAACTGGCCGTGCTCTACACTGAGGAGCAGTGAACCATCTCCCCCGTACTCCTTCAAGGCTACGATGACGGGCAAATTTTCACCAGCTGTTCCAAGCCGCATGGGGGTACCGCAAGTAACCGATCTTAGGGAATCGCGGCCGATTGCGCTTACCATCGCCGGTTTCGACCCCTCATCCGGAGCGGGGATCACAGCCGACCTTAAAGTATTTTCCGCTCATAACGTCTATGGGGTGGCTTCGATTTCGGCTATGACGGTGCAATCCACCCAGGGGGTGGAATCGGTTGAGCCAGTCTCCGGAACGCTGATGCGCCAGACGCTCGATTGTTTGGCTGAGGATTTCTTGTTCTCCGGGGTAAAGATCGGAATGTTGGGCGCCGCCAATGTTGCACGAGAAGTGGCCGCGTTCCTGAAAACCGAAGCTGGACGTGCCGAGCGCCGGCGGATTGTCTTGGACCCGGTGCTATGTTCGACTTCCGGAACTCCGCTCCTCAATCCCGAGGGGGTTGATGTTTTGCGGCAAGAGCTGCTGGGGTGTGTCGGCTGGATTACCCCCAACCATTCGGAGCTGGCCATTCTGACCGGCATGGATATCAGACAGAATACGGATGTGCCGTTGGCCGCGCTCAAGTTAAGAGAGACTGCCCGCGAGCTTGGAAATCCATCCCTCAACGTGGTGGTTACCGGAGGGGATCTCGATCGGCCGGACGACTTTTTCCTGGACGCAGCTTCCAGCGCGTCAGACGCCGGGTCTTGGTTTCCTGGGGAACACATCGAGACGAAAGCAACTCATGGAACAGGCTGCGCCTTTTCAAGCGCGCTTGTCTGCCGCCTGATTGCCGGCGACTCTCCAGCCGACGCCGTCCGGAATGCCAAGTCCTACGTCACCCAGGCCCTCCGATCGGCCTATCCCATTGGGAAAGGCAAAGGCCCGGTGAACCATCTCTTCCGCTTGGATGCGCTCGGATGATCTTTCCACTACCGCTGCGCGAGTTCTATTTCAACGCGGGTATTGCGCGGGAAGACGACATCATGGCCGCGGGCGATCCACTGGTCGAAAACCACTTTGCCGGCCTCATAATAACCAAAGCCGGTAATCAGGCCGCCGTCTGAAAGTGCGGTGCCGACAACCCTGGTCACCATGTCCAATCCATTGCCGGCTAGAGCCTCGTGGACCAGACCGGCGCCTGTGTTGTTACCTACTGCCTGTAACGCCCCTAAGGAGAGGGGGGCCATGAACCGGCCGGCTCCAGTGGTCGCTCTGATCCCGCCCTCTTCGTCGATCCGGAGCCTTGCGCTTGCCTGTCCTTCGGCGGCGATCAGGTGTCCATGGACGACGCGTTCACTGCCGGCCGGCAGCTCAGCCTTGCGGAAGATAAGCCGCAGGCTGCCGTTGTGTCCGAACATCCCTGCGGATTTGGCGCGCACTACGGAGCCAATCAGGTGAGTGCCTTCGGGCAACAGAAGTCTGCCATGGCCAGGGGGCGCCAAGGCTGCTCCTTGCCGTGGCTCATGCTGCTCGTGCGGTTCGCTCTCGAAGAGAGGCTGAGTCAGTACAGCTTCGACCGGGGTTCCTGGCCGCGCTGTAGCCGAATCGAGGGAATTGAGCAGGCGGGCTTCTATCGAGCCTGTTAGTTTCAGCTCACTCAAATCGTCGATGGGCGCCATTGCGGGAACTTCCTGCGTGGTTATTTCGACCGGCTTGATCAGCTCCGCATCGAACTGCGTGCCGGCCCAAAGCTCTTGCGGATGGAATGGAACCTGCTCATAAAGCATCTGCCGCATGCGGTCGGACCTGTGGTCCATTGCCAGGGCGCCGGCAGCCTGCTTTCTTGTCCAACGGAATGCCGCAGAGATGCGTTGCCCGAAGGAGCGCTTGGCGCTCTCGCCGGCTATGTGCGCCACCTGGGCTGTGCGCTCGGTGGCATTTGTCTCGATCTGGAAATCCCGCCCGGCGGGTGTTTCCACTTCGGTGAAGGTAACCTCCGCATCGTTAAGAGGAGTTAAATCGCCATTGAATATGGCTGCGGCGCGCGAGTGGCGGCTCACGGAATGTTTGCCCGAGATCCTTCCGTATACCTTGGAGTCCGCAGGAAGCACAACATGGTCCGCCAGGTAGACGGGTTCGGTGAGGCGCCCCTCAACCCGCGTCCCCACGCGCATACGATAGCTTTTATCCAACTGCACGCGCAAGGGAACTCCTGCCGGGATATCTTCGATCGTCAATGGTCCTGAGGAAGAAGGAGCCCACGCGGGAGTCAAGGAGCCATATGGAACGGTTGCGAGGGCATCGAGAGCAAAGCCGGAGGTGTTTACCAGCCCGGAAGCGAGTTCTACATTGGGTGGATCAGGAGACTGAAGAAGGGTGAAATCTTGCGCCGATGCGGATGTGGCCGCCGCGGCGATTGTTACCGCGAAACATGCTTTCAGAGCGATCTTCATTGATATCCCTCCCGGCTAAAACGCTCAGGCAGAATATGCACCGCAGTTGGAACAAGCGAATCATGAAAGTATCGTCGGTTGCCGTTGGGCTCTGGAAAGAGTGCGGCAATTAGCGAGGGACAAACGGATGAATGCGCTTCCGTTCTGTAGCCCGAAGGAAAGCGTTAGAGCAATCCCTCTAACGCCGAGATTAGGCCGCGTATGGGGGACGCGTACATCACCTGAAGGGTGTAACTTTCGGGACTATAAAATCACCGGAAGGTAATGGAAATTATTCTTCTGCTCCATAGATTTGGCGACCATCGTGCGTCAGATTTTTGGACAGAACGAACCCGTATGAGAATGGGCGCCCCGGGTTCGCGGAGCTAGAGCATTTTTTTCCTGGTGTAGAGGAAGAAACAGCTCCTGACGTAGCCGTTCCTTAATGAATGACTACTTACCAGTGGGGACTTATGCCGTCAGGAGAGATAGAGTTGCGAGCCGGGATTTTCGACTCGTTGAGATCTTCCTCTATCATAAGGAAACGTCGAATGTAGCGGAGGGGCTCTTCCTGGACCACCATTTCGCGCAAGTGGTACTTCCAAACGTCCGCCTTTACTGTCCTGCGGGTAAAGGCCTTACGCTGGACGGTGACAATGCGTCCGTTCTTGTCGCGGCGAGTATAGCTGGCAGAAGGAACAACAAAGCTCATTTGCGCGCCCTGTTTCCAGAACGAGCGGACAAATTCATGAGAATAAAGCAGCGCATAATAGCGCTTCCCGGATGCGAGCAACTCTACGGCGGCATCGAAGCTTGTCCAGGGATGCTCGATTTTGTTCTGGAACCATTTACGAAATTCGAATCCATTGGCGCGCGCTTGGCGAATTAAGATTCGGAGTATATCCTGCTTCGTCATAGCGCCTCCCGCTTTGTCCAATGAATGCATGAGCGGCGGCTTCCAACTCTTAGAGCTGTTTTCCGGAGAAGTATGCTCAACTTATTTATGCTCCAAGAGTTGAATCAATTACTAGAGGTATCGGCGCTTTCGACAAAAGAAATGTCGAATCGCCGCAGAAACGGTCATGATGGGCGGGGGAGGAACCGTCCCATGCGGAGTGCATGCCGTCGTATAAGGATACCTAAGCTGCTATTGTGCAGCGTATTAATCGTACTGGCGACGGTTTTTCCTACAGCTTTGTTCTCTTCAGTAACCACAAGTACCGGAGTCGTAACCGATCCGCTCAATCTCGAGCCGGCGGTGCGGCAAGCGTATCAACAGTTCTACATCCTTAACTATGGCGGCGCGTTAGAAGATTTCGAAAAAATCGCCGCCGATCATGCTACCGATCCGATTGCAGTTGATTATGTCCTGGAAGCCACGCTTTTCCAAGAACTCTATCGCCTCGATCTGCTCGATACTACTTTCTACGCCCACGATGGATTCCTCACCGGCAAGCACTCCGCTCCCGCCGCGGACCCAGCCACCGAGGCCAGAATTGGCCTGCTCGTTCAAAAAGCCATTGATTTAGCGGACGATCGCCTCAAGGGCGACCCGAAAGATGTCGATGCGCTCTTTGCTCGTGGCTGGGCGCGCAGCTTGGATGCCATTAATATCGGCCTTCTGAACCGGGGCTTTGCCTCCGCGCTGCACGTCGCGCTGAAGGCCCGCAGCGATAACGAAAAAGTTCTCGGCCTGAGCCCGAATTACGTCGACGCGAAATTGGTGGTTGGAGTGCATGAATATATTGTGGGGAGTCTTCCTTTCGCGTTCAAGATAATCGCCGGCTTGGCCGGGATCAAAGGCTCGAAGACGAAAGGGATCATGGACCTGGAAGATGCCGGAAATCGCGGAGTGCTGACTTCGGTCGACGCCCGCACGGCTCTTGGGTTATTCCTGCGGCGAGAGGCTAAGTATGACAATGCGATTGCTGTCATGCAATCGCTCAAAGGCGAATATCCCAGAAATTTTCTCTTCCGTCTGGAGGTCGCGAATCTGACCAAAGATGCCGGGGACGGTCAAAAGGCAATCGCGGAATACTGCGCTCTTCTCGATCAGGCAAAAAGGATGGCTTATTTCCCGTCCGCCCATCTTGAGCTTGCCTGGTTCGGTCTGGCAGAGACGCTCCGGGGCCAGCGGGACTACCTTCGAGCGGCTGCCGCTTACAATGATGCCGCAGCTCATTCGAGCACCAATATGGAACTGAGAGGGCGCTCGGAACTGAACGCGGGCGAGATGTATGACATGTTGAATGAGAGAGATAAAGCTGAAACGCAATATCAGACAGTGCTGCGGAACGCGGCTCAATCCCCGCAGGCCGATGCGGCGCGGAAATATCTGAGATCGCCATTTATGGAGCGGTAAAGCATTCCGCCGCCATAGCAATGGGAACACTTTCAGGGTATGCGGCGTATATAGGGTATGCGACGTATATATTGGTAGCGGTCCGTATCCCGCGTGGACAAATCCGGCCCTCGCGCAGGCGCTTCCGATCCGCTCGAAGGCCATCCAATGAGGTGATTCAATGGCTCTGCATTGTTCCAACTGTGGCAAGGCGCTGGGAGATGATGCGTTTTTTTGCTCCGCATGTGGCCGGCCCGTAGCAAACCCATCCACTGGCGCGTTTCGGGCATACCGGCCGCCGCTGATGCGCGCGCGCGCCGGCCGGAAAGTAGCCGGCATTTGCCAAGGTTTCGCGACCTATCTGGGTTGGGATGTAACGCTGCTGCGCATCGTTGTGGCCGTGCTTGCGGTACTGACGTTTCCGATAGAGGTCGTCATTTATCTCATTCTCTGGTTGGTAATGCCCGAGGAGCCGCTTATCCTGCCTCCGGCAGCTTCGATCAATACCGCGGCATAGGAGCAAACGTAATTGTGAAAACGCTATAAGAGGAGCAGTTCGCGTATGTTCTACGCCTCCGAGGGGTCGCGGCTCTTTGCCGAGGCGCTGGGTCACGGGCCGGATGTAGTCCTGCTCCATCCCACTCCGGTCAGTCATGCTTTCTGGGCCCCTGTTGCCGTCGAACTCAGCAGCAGATATCGCATTATCCTCCCGGACCTGAGGGGCCACGGTCAATCGGAAGCCGGGCAGGGAACTATCGGCATGGATCGGCTCGGCAGGGATATAGAACATCTGCTCGATGGAGCCGGTATCCGCCGTGCAATCTTTGCAGGCTGTTCGATCGGCAGCTACCTGCTGTATGAGATTTGGAGACGCATGCCGGAGCGGGTCGATGCACTGGCTTTTTGCTGCGGCAAGCCGCAACCCGATTCCGCCGCAAGTCGTGTAAAGCGACGGCAAACGATTGAGCAGATAAGACTTCACGGAACCGAGACTTTTTATCGCCAGACCATCGATACCCTGGTTACACCAGCCTTTCGATCCGGCGAACCGGGCCGGGTGACTCTTCTTCGCTCTATGATGGACGCCATGAGTCCGGCGGCGGCTATCGCCGTCCAGCAAGGTCTGATGGAACGGCCCGACTCGGTCCTAACCCTAAAGACAATTTCCGTGCCCACGCTGGTGCTCGCCGCCGCTCACGATCCGGCAAGCACTCCGGAAGAGATGAGGGTCATTCCAGAACATCTGCCCGCCGCGGAATACCACTTGGTAGCGGATTCCGGTCATTTCGCGCCATACGAGCAGCCACAGGCCGTTAGTCAAATACTGGGAGGCTTTTTCGGGAGAATCTCCTGATTTTTGGCTAATCATCCCAAATTTTAGGAATTTTTGGATGCTTGGAAAATCGAAGAAAGCCGGATAGGCTCAAACCTATAACTTCAATCCAAGCGCGCGCGAGGCCCCCGGCTTTGAAATCCAGCCCTGTCCAGGCATTTCCAACCCGTCCCTTTAACTATCCCCAGGCTAAATCGCCGTTGCATTGCGAAAAGGCGCCGATGGATTGGCTGGCGAAAAAGTTTGGGACGCCTCTCTGGGTTTATTCCCAAGGCCAAATCCTGGATCGCTACCGGCTATTCTCAACCGCCTTCGCGCATCGTGATCACCTGATTTGCTATTCGGTGAAGGCGAACTCGAATCTCTCAATTCTTCGGCTGCTGGCTCGCCAGGGTTCGGGATTCGATGTTGTTTCCGGAGGTGAACTCGAGCGAGTGCTCGCGGCGAGCAAAAAGGCCGCGGGCCGGGTGGTCTTTTCCGGCGTAGGCAAAACTGCGCCGGAGATTGATTTGGCGCTTAAGACAGGAATCCTGATCTTCAACGTCGAGAGCCAAGCCGAGGCCGCGCTCCTCGCCGAGCGTGCCGCCCGTCTCCGAAAACCCGCCCGCGTTGCCTTGCGCGTGAACCCGGATATCCTGGCTGAGACTCATCCCTATATCTCGACTGGCCTGCGCGAGCACAAATTCGGCATCGATATCCATTCCGCCCGGGATGTGTACCGGGAAGTAAAGAAATCGCGTTACTTGGACCCGTCCGGCGTCAGCGTGCATATTGGTTCCCAGATTCGCAATGCCGAGCCTTTCGGCGCCGCCCTCGAACGAGTAGCTGTTCTCATCCGCCGGCTCCTGGAAGACGGCATTCCTATCAACTCCGTCGATGCAGGCGGGGGTTTAGGGATCGAGTATCAGCCTTCATCCGGCGGACAAGGCGAAGAAGGTGAAACCTTCGATGCTTCAGCCGAAGTGCACCGGTACGCCGCAGTGATCGACCGTGCCTTGGGAGAGCTTCAGGTCCGTCTTCTCCTTGAGCCGGGCAGGTTTGTTGTAGCTCAGGCTGGAGCCCTTTTGGCGCGGGTTCTTTACGTAAAGCAAAACGGGGCAAAAACTTTTGTTGTTACCGATGCAGCCATGAACGACCTCATTCGGCCGGCGCTGTACCACGCTCATCACGAGATCGTTCCGGTGGACCTCGATCCCAAAAAGCCGGCCGCGACGCGCATCGTGGATGTTGTCGGGCCGGTATGCGAGAGCGGCGATTTCTTCGCCCGTGACCGGGAGATGCCGCCCCTGAGCGGCGGCGATCTGCTTGCTGATTCTCGACGCCGGCGCGTACGGCATGTCTCTAAGCTCGAACTACAATTCGCGTCCGCGTCCGGCAGAGGTCCTGGTGGCGGGAAAGAAGGCGAGGCTGATTCGCCCGCGGGAATCGGTGCACAGCCTATTCGCGGCCGAGGCGGCCCTGCTCTAAGGCACTCTCCTGATGCGGTGTGGCAGATTCGCCAGGTGTGGCCATTCATTGAGCAATGGCTACATCAGGATCTGCTTCTTCCTGTACACCATCAGGAACACAGCGGAGGGATGTGCGGTCCTGGAAGCAGACGCAAAAACACGGCGCGGCGCCTGGAGGTATATTGGTTCGATATCATGACACTCAGCCGCCGCGATTTCATAGCCTCCCTTGCGCTGCTGCCGGCCGCTTTGACGGCCGCAGAAAGCAGCTTGCCTGCCAATCGAAACATCAAATGGGCGCTCTCGTCCGCGCTTTGGAGGTACTATCCTCCGTCCCCTTTCACGGACATGCTCGACGTTATGAAGGATACGGGGTTTATCGGCGTTCGTATCGCCGGATTCCCGCAGGTCCTCAATCAGTATGGATTGACACAAGCGCAGATGCAGCGGGAAGTTTCCAAGCGCAACCTTAACGTGGTTACCATTTCCTGGAACGGCCCGCTGGAAGACCCGGCTCAGCGGCAGAAGGCGCTTGACAGCGCACGCAACGCAATGAAGTTTCTGGCCGATTTTGGCGCCAATCACCTGGTGGTCTTCTCGCCGGGGCGCGACAGGCCTGGAGCGAATACCCCCGCAGCTTTTCAAGAGTTATGCGCGCGCTGCAACCAGATCGGTGAAATAGCGGGCGAAATGGGGTTCACGGCAGGCCTGCACAATCACATGGGCCAGATGGTCCAGACTCAAGAGGAAGTCGACCGGTTTATGGCGATGACCGATCCCAAACTCTTTGGACTCTCTCCCGACACCGCGCATCTTCATCTGGCTGGTTGCGATGTGGTTGGGACCATCAACCGGTATAAGCACCGAATACGATTTCTCGATTATAAAGACGCCAAGTGGACCACGCCTCCTAACGGCTGGGTTCAGCCGAACGGAAAGGTCTTTCCGAAGGGTTCGTCCACGGCGCGCTTTTTCGACAGCATCTACGACCTGGGCGACGGGGAGGTCGATTTTCCCGGATGCCACCGGGTTCTAAAAAGTGTGAACTACCGCGGGTGGATCTGCGTCGACCTGGACACGGCTCGGAAGGGTCCGCGTGCCGATTTCGAGCGCTGCGGCGCCTACATAGTCAAAAAACTACAGCCGATTTACCTATGAAGCGCATAGGGCAGAAACAGGAAGCGCGTGGGTTCGATGAATTCCACAAAGTGGCCTTTTTCTTGAGGAAAAAGGCCGTTGATAGCAGCGGCTTGGGATATATACATCCTGTTTCTGCCGTAGCTGTCGTCGCGTTCTTGCCGCCATACCTGCTCGATCGCCTCATCTAAAGACTTCCTGGCGGCGTTGGCCAGGGAAAATTCCGGAACGCGAACACTTTCTTCGCAACAGAACAAGGCGCCATTATTATGCGTGCAGCGGGCGAGGAGAGGTCCAAAGACTCCCCGCAGGCGCTTTTGTTCGTGTAAGGACGAGCTGCACTTCGCATGAAAATATCTCGGTGTTTCTTCCAAGCAGATCAGCGACTTGCATGATCGACGCATCCACTTTTCCACTCATCCCGTAAAAAAGCTCTTGACAAGACTACGTATCAACTATGATAGTTCACTCCCGAGAGGGCCAAAGTGATAGATCACGTAGTCAAATGCGATACGCGAGTGTCAACTCTCGCGATGCACCTTATGAAGGGCGCTTTGTTTTGCATCGTTGTCTGCTTCGCGATGGCATGTCCGGCGGGGGCTCAGGATGTACAGAGCGCCACGGTGGTAGGAACGGTCACCGATCCGGCGGGCGCCGTTGTTCCCAATGCCACGGTTACGGTAACGAATGCGGCCACGAACGTATCCGCTCACGCCACGACGAATTCGGACGGCGCCTACTACATACCTTTCCAACCCGCCGGCACGTACATGCTCACGATAGACGCAAAGGGATTCAAGAAGTACCTGCAAAACGGCATCATCCTGGCGATCGGACAGACACCGCGCTTCGATGTTCGATTGCAGATCGGCGCGACGGGTCAAGAAGTGGAAGTCACCGCGGCGACCCCTTTGCTCGCCACGGATAATCCGGTGGTGGGGGGCACCGTCGACGCCAAGGTCATCCACGCTGTTCCCATGGTTCAGGCCAAGCCGCAGCACCTCATGTACTACATGCAGGGAGCGCAGGCAAACAACGACGGCACATATCACATTCTGGGACTGCCGTCGAATCAGATCAACTTCACAATCGACGGGAGTATCGTTAAGCAGACGCCCCGTTCGGCCATCGGAGAAGTCAACAATTCCATTACACCGCCGGTGGATGCGCTTATGGAAGCCCAGGTCTGGACCACCGGAATCCCGGCCGAGCTGGGTAATTCCGCCGGTGGATCGTACAACATGGTGACCAAAAGCGGGACGAACGAACTTCATTTCACGGCCGAGGAACGCTACATCAGAAAAAACTTTTTGCATCGGCAGGTTTTCAACCAGGGACCCACGAATACCCCGTTCGAGTATCACAACTTCGATGCCACGCTGGGAGGTCCTATCTTCGTTCCGAAGCTTTACGACGGGCGGAATAAAACCTTCTTCTTCCTTGCTTTTCGCTTCGACTACGACCACGAGCAGAATACGGTTACCGCTAATGTTCCGACACCGGCGATGCTCGCGGGGAATTTCAACTTTGCCGGCGTAGCCTCGCAGCCGATCTACGACCCGCGGACAATCGTCTGCACCAACCCCAATGGTTGCGCAGGAGGCACCGGCTGGACCGCTTCACAGTTTCCCGGAAATCAGATTCCGGCGAGCCGCTTCGATCCCGTGGCCGTCAAGTTCCTATCGATGAATCCTTATAACGCTCCCAACACTGCGGGCGGAGTCACCACTACCGGACCGACCAACAACTATATCGCCAATACCCATTATTTGGCCGATAAGGACGGCTATCTCGGCAGATTCGATCAGCAGATCGGCTTAAATAACAAGGCGTACTTTCGATTTATCTGGAACCGCTATCGGACGGAGCCTGGCCGCGAAAATATTCTCTACTCCTGGCATGCCATCGATAACACGCAAAACAGCTACGGATTGCCCGAACCGGTAGACACTCTTAACCTTACGTTGGGCGATGTCCACACCTTCAGTCCGACCGTGATCAACGAGTTCCGTACTGCGTATCAACGCCGGGCCGATACCTGGACGTCGAGCCTGGCTAATCAAGGATGGGCGGGAATTCTCGGTATTCCCGGCGTTGGTCCGCAGACTTTTCCGGGCTTCGTGAGTACCGGCGGCAGCAGCGTGATCTGGACGGCTAACCCGGCAGTGAGTACGTCGTCGAATCCCTATAGCCGGACCTTTCAGGACGACTTCGAATTCGCGGATAATGTCACGAAAGTAAAGGGTCTCCATGTGATCAAGTTCGGCTATCTGGGGCTTCGGATGCGCGAGGACGACACGGTGTATTCCCAACCCTCGGGCGTGTACAACTTCAGTGGCGCAGGGACCGGATTTCCGTTTAAGGCGAATACCGGCAATTCGTTCGCATCCTTTCTGCTCGGCGAAACGGATAATGCCACCTTTACCACGCTGCTGGAAAATTATCTGCCGCGCTGGTGGTCGCATCAGTTTTTTATCCAGGACGACTGGAGAGCAAGGAAGAATCTGACAGTCAGCGTCGGCGTGCGCTATGCCTATGAAACTCCCGGCAACACGAAGCACGGATACAAATCGGAATTTAATCCGAATGTTGTCGATCCCCTCACGGGAATGATGGGTGCGATTACTCATCCGACGGGGGCCGTCTACAAGAGCGACCGGAACAATTTCAGACCGCGCCTCGGCATGGCTTACAATTTCCTGCCGAACTGGGTCTTCCGCGGGTCATTCGATATGTTCACTGTGGATAATATGACGGAACTCGGCCAGGATGAATATATTGCGACCGCTGCTGTGGCCCAGCCACCCGGGAATCCAAATCCCGCCTTCCGGCTATCACAGGGCCCGGGCTCAATTAAGTACTCCATTAATCCAAATCACACAGCTAACTATGTGTCTGTTTCAGGAAACTTCACCGGACGCACGGCAACCTATCTCGATCCGAATCTGCGGAATCCCTACACCATGAGCTGGTCGGCCGGCTTTCAGCATCAGCTCACGCCCAATGCGATTGCTGAAGTCGTTTACCAGGGATCGGGGGGTGTGGGGCTGATCAATCCCAATCCGGTCAACATCAATGCGTTGCCCCAGTCCATTTACAACTCCACTAATACAACTCTTCTGAATGCGGTCTATGCCAATACCCAAGCTTATCTTGCATATCCGCAGTTCGGGAGCATCAACGAATACAGTAGCTGGAATCACAGCACATATCATGCGGTTACCGCGCGCGTTGAGAAACGCTACAACAATGGTTTCATGTACAATTTCCTCTTTACGTGGAGCAAGAACATCACTCGTGGTCCGGGAAGCCAGATTTTGGGAGGCCAGATCGGCGGATCACCCACCTATACCGTCGGTACCGGCCCGGAATTTTATAACCGGAGTCTGACTAAAGGACTCGCTGCAAGCGACACCCCGTTGCAGTTTGTTGCGCAGGCTTCTTATGATATTCCGGTAGGCAACGGCCGCAAGTGGATGAATAATGGAGGTATCGGCAACCTGTTGCTCGGAGGCTGGACGTTGCTGACCATTCAGAGCTTGCGAAGCGGCACCCCGGCCAATTTCTTGATGACGGGAAGTCCATACAATTACCTGCCTGGCGAGGTATTCCCGAACGTAGTGCCCGGCCAACACGTCAGGGTTCCAAATCACTCTATCGGAACCCCGTTTCCCGAGCAAAACCAGAACCCCTATTTCAATATCAACGCATTCGGCTACCCGGCTCCGTTTACCAACGGCAATGCCGGCATCGGAATCGCGCGATATGGCGGAGTGTGGTGGCCTCAATATTCGCTAACCAAGACCATTGCTTATAGAGAAAAATATAGGATCACGGTACGCATGGATGCCAATAACCTCTTCCCGGAAACCCATGCGTATCCAACCGCGACGAACAATGTAGTGAACATTACCAGTCCGCAGTTATTCGGCAAAGTGGCCAGTCAAGCTTACAGCTTTTCCAACTGGTATACACCGAATGGGAACCTGGTCGGAGTGCTCCGGATCGAGTTTTGACAACCGAAAGTCCCTGTATGAATGCGGGGAAGGAGCGTTTGAGCGCTCCCAAGCACTGGACTCACGTCCAGCTCCTCCTGCTAAAGCAGAGGGGCTTCAAACCTCGGATCGCAATGGGGCCAATCGAAAGGATGGTATCTGGTTGAAGCGGCTTAAAGCCACAGACGTAGTTGTAATCGGCAGCGGCTGGAGCGGTTTGGTAATGGCGAAAGAGGTAGCTACCCGAACGGCTTTGAATGTGGTCGTTCTGGAGCGGGGCCCGGCGCGCAATATTTCGCAATATGCCGACGGTATGGACGAGATTAATAACCGCCGCGTCGGCTTAGTGCAGAATCCAGCGGACCAGACCATCACGCACCGCCACTCCATCAGAGATCCAGCCGCTCCTATACGCCAATATGGCTCTTTTAGACCTGGAACCGGGACCGGAGGCACCTCGGAACATTGGGGTGGAATTTCCGACCGATACTTGCCGGAGTGTTTTGTTTTGGCCACGCATCTGCGCGAAAAGTTCGGCGCTTCAAGGATGTCGCCGGATTGGACAATCCAGGACTGGGGCATAACCTACGACGAATTTGAGAATTATTACTGGCGTGCCGAACAGTTGATGGGAATAAGCGGCAAAGCGGGTAACTTACGCGGCAAGTTGATCGAGGGGGGTAATATTTTTGAGGGTCCCCGTCAGCACGAGTACCCCACCCCGCCTCTGACGCCAACCTATACGATGGGATTTTTTCATAAGGCGGCAATCGAGCTAGGTTATAGGCCCTTCCCGCTGCCCGCCGCCAACCTGAGCCAGGCTTATACCAATCCCGACAAAGTATCGCGGCCGGGATGTGTTTTTTGCGGCTATTGCCCAAATTATGGCTGCATGATTGGGGCCAAGGCGCAGCCGACAAACACGATTATGCCGGTGTTGAGCAGCCGGAATAACTTTTCCCTGCGGAACAACTGCTGGGTACGGAAGATCGTGCATCGCAACGGCCATGCCGAAGGCGTTGTCTATATGGACGAACACGGCGAGGAAACTCTGCAACCCGCCGGCGTAGTCGTGTTGTCGGCGTGGACCCCCAACAGCATACGCCTACTGCTGCTGTCGGAGATCGGCGAACGGTACGATCCGGTTGCGGGCCGGGGCACGTTAGGCAAAAACCTTACTCATCAGGTTACCAGCGGGGGCGGAGGGATGCTGGTATATAAGGAGCGCCTGAATCTGTTCATGGGATCGGGCGCGGTTGGGTATGGCATTGCAGATCTTGATGGAGATATCAAGCAGGAGGTTCCGGAGAATATTCTGCGGGGAGGAGCATTCCTGCGAGGAGCAGCGACGGGTGAAGCTCCCGCCGGCACGTTTGGCCGGATTCCGAGGAACAAGGCCTCGCGCAACTGGGGCTCGGAATGGAAAAAGTCTGCGATCGAACATTGGGACAGAATCGGTCCCGGAGTGGAAATGAGAGGGGACCATTTTGCCTACCGGCAGAACTTCATGGATTTAGATCCCACCTATACCGACAAATGGGGTGACCCTCTATTGCGGATGACGCTGGATTGGACGGATTACGAGATGCGCCAGATGGCCTTCGGAGCCCGGATAGCCGGCCAGATGGTGGAGACGATCGCGCGGGTTTCCGGAGCGATGTTGATCAAGGGAGAGTATGGCGGCCGCGGCGGCAGCGGATTTCACCACTACAACGCAGCTGCTTATACCACTACGCATATCCAGGGAGGGGCAATCATGGGAAGATCCCCCGACCAAAGTGTCGTCAATACCTGGCTTCAACATTGGGACGTGGCGAATCTTTTTGTCGTCGGTTCGTCGTCCTTTCCACAGAATTCATCCGCGAATCCGACCCTTTCCATTGTTGCTGTAAGTCATCGGGCAGCGGATGGGTTGATCGATCAATATTTAAAAAAACCTGGCCCCTTAGCCTGAGGGCAGATAAGGCCCCGAAGCTGGTCAGGCGAGCGGGCCTTAGGAGAAACCGTGAAACGGCGTGACTTTATCCTGGTTCCGGCAAAAGCACTGGGTGGTGTGGTGCTGTATTCCCTGGTGGGAGATTTGATCCCCATTGCTGCGCAAGATGCCGTGAAAGTGCCTTTGCGTTTCTTCACTGCGGAGGAGGCGCGAGTGATTCAGGCGGCTTCCGAGCGAATCTTTCCAACTGATGAGAGTGGGCCTGGAGCAACAGAAGCAGGAGTGGTCATCTACATCGATCGCCAGCTCGCGGGGCCTTATGGCAGAGATAAATATCGTTATACCAAGGGCCCTTGGATTCAATCGATTCCAGAGCATGGATATCAAGGCAAGGAAACGCCTCAGGAGATTTATCGCGCCGGTATAAAGCTACTGGGAGATGACTTCGCCGGCTTGCCGGCGGAACAACAAGACCTGCGTCTCAAAAGCATTGACCATAGCTACTTCTTTGAACTGCTGCACACCCATACGGTGGAAGGAATGTTTTGCGACCCGCTGCATGGCGGCAATATTGGGATGGTTGGCTGGAAGTTGATCGGGTTTCCGGGCCCGGTGATGAGTTACCGGAATCAGATTGACAAGTATTACGGCAGAACCTACAGTGCGGCTCCAAAGAGTCTGGAAGAGATCCTTCGTCATCCCGTCAAAGGAGTCGAAGACGACGCGGATTAGCTGGGATTTCACATAAGCGTGAAATAACGTGACCCGAACATCACAGCACCAGGGCTTAAAGCCCTTAATTTAATTAGCCTCTTTCGGCGGACCTAAAAGGTCCGCCTCCCTGGGCTGAAGCCCAGGGCTATCACCGGTGTGGTTTCCGGCTTTAGCCGCGTAAGCAATTGGGCTAAACAAAATCGGGCTTTTTTGGAGCCATGATATCTTTCTTGTGAGAAATTGCAGCTAGCCGTAATACTGTTCACTTAAGGATGAACCGCAGCGGCTAAAGCCGCTTCATTTTCAGCGATGAGACGTATGGCCTAAAAGGCCATACCTGATACAACGCATCGCAGATTCGATGCGAAAAAGATTCGTT
>CAWDNI010000007.1:0-95638 GCA_963803615.1 uncultured Acidobacteriaceae bacterium | reverse complement strand
CAGGGGCTGTTGGGATCTGTAGTGCCGTAGCAGGGGGCGTTGCCGGCAACCAGACCGCTGTCATAACGCCAGTTGAAGCCGATCCAGGGACCGAGATGCCAAGGACCAAGCCGTCCCGGATCCTGGTATTGAATATGTGTCGTTTCGTTGAATCTCTCATCATGATCGATACGGAACGGCAAGCCGGTTTGACCAACGGTTGCGCCCGCACCGGCGACCTGTGGCGGGAAAAAGCGAGCCGACACCGAGGACATGACTACGAACGCACTGATGTTATGAAAATTAGGAACATCCGCACGCAGCGCCAAGCCCGGGATCTTCGAGTTGTGCCAATCAATGGGGAAGGTAATTGGAGTATTGCCGAGGACGCTGAAATCAAAGGCGTTGTGCGTATATTTCCAGACATACTCGCCGCTGAACACCAGATTTTTCCCGAAGGCCTGTTGCAAACCGGCATGAAACTCGTTGCGAAAACCCGGTTGCAGGGTACCCGCAACTCCAGGCGTACATAGGAGGATCGGACCGAGTACGTCATTCGAACATCCCTGGCTGGAGAGCACCAGATTTTCATTGAATGGCGTTTCGAGTGTGCGCGCATAGGAGATGCGAAGCACGGTGCCGCTCTGTTTGATGTTGTAGGCAACGCCGAGGCGAGGTTCCGGCTGGCGAGCGACGGCCAAGCCGTTATAGAGGTCGCCGCGGATACCTAGATTTAATTCCCAGTTCCGGACCTTCAGATTGTCCTCAATATACAAGGCCAACTCCTTAATGTCGGTATGGCCAAAGTAGTTGTACAACGAGCCGCCGCGGGTGAGATCGTATGGCGCGAGGACCGGGTTGTACGCCGGGTTCTGGCCCGATGCGCCGCCCGGGCACTGGGACGGATCGGAGTATCCGGGTAAGGGATTGCCATTTGCGTCGACGCAGGGCGCGGTAAATGGATAGGTCGGCTCGACGACACCCAAACTGTCGTGTTCCCGAAGGAAGGTCTGCTCGTATACTGCACCCGCCTTAATATTGTGGATTCCCCTGACATACGAAAAATCCGAATGGAATCCAGCGTTGGTGAGAGTCCGGTACTGGGAAATGGACGAGGTTTGAAGGCTTGGCGGCCCCAGATCGGCAAGAGGGTTTCCACTTGGGTAGTAGTTATATCCGTCACGCCGGACATAAGCGCCGAAATTTAAAACCGAGTAGTTGCTGATCACGCGAGTATAGGTTGGAGCGATATTGAAGGTTTCGATCTTAGAGCGCTGATCGGTGTTGCCGACATCGCCGAAAACCGGACTGCTGCCGGCGCCCCCGCTGACCACATTGGATACGTTTAGATTGTCGTATGCATTCGGGTTCTGAAACCAGGAGCGAGTGTAATTGAAATCAAGGTGAACCGAATCGACCGGCGTAAAATTGCGGTCTATCCGGTCAAAGAGGTTTTCTTCGTTTCCCTTTGCGTGGAAAACTGTAAACTCCGGCGGATCGAGAAACCGCCCGCTATTGAGGCCGTCAAACTCGAAAAAATTGCCCCAGTTCTGACCGCCATAGCCTATATCGATGGCTCCAGTGGCCGATCCAAAGCTCCCGTAGGAACTTGAGATAGTGCCTGTGGGCTTGGTGTCACCCTCTCCCGATCGTGTCGTCGCCACGATCACCAGGCTGGTTTTATCTCCATACTCTGCCGGAGGGGCGCCCGAGATGACCTCCAGTGATTGTACGGCGTTCGGTCGGTAACTGGTTGGAAAAGACCTTGCTCTGCTGATCGGTAATCGGCTGTCCATCCACGGAAAACGAATTGGATGCGTGATCGCCCATGCCATGGAAGAGGCCGTTTGAGTCGGCTGCGACACCAGGCGACGCCAGGGTTACGAGTGAGCTGAGCGAAGAAGACGCGCTTTCCAGGGGAAGCTTCTGGAACAAGCCGCGGTCTACATCGGTGTGAAAGGTTGGCGTATTTTCCAACAGGTCTTCGCTACCCTCCACCGTCACCGTGCTGGAGGCTGTACCCAGCTTGAGGCCGATGTTCAAGGCGACGGGTACCGTGGAAGGAACATCGACATCCTGAACGAAAGGCGCAAAGCTCTGCGCCGTAACCGTGAGGTGATAGGGATTGAAGGGAACGTTCGAAAATTTGTAGCGGCCGGCGCTATCGGTCGTCGCTGTTCTGGTGTACCCGCTGACGGGATTCTGTACGGAAACTGTAGCTCCTGGAACGACTGCTCCAGATGGATCGGTGACAGCCCCGTTGATGGAGCCGGAGTTGGTTTGAGCATGGGCGGTCGAGAGAATCGCCGATAAGATAAAGGCGACCAGGAGAGAGAGAAAGCTGCGCGTGCAAGGGCGCATAGACGAACCTCCGGTAACTTCACTGATTTTTGAAAGAGCACTGCTTAGGAAATCGCAGTCTGATCAGGCGGAGGCCGAGTGAAGAGAGAAAATGCGAAGAAGCGTCTAGGAAGGACCGGCTGGAGCGCGGCTGATATCGTCGCGACTGTCTGGACGATATCCGGCAAAGATTGCGGAACGCGCTGGTTGAACGACCACGTGCGCCGTATGGCAGAGCGCGCAATCGGGGTGGACCGTTTGGCCGTCGGCATGGGTATGGCCGGCTTGCACCATCCCGCTCAAGAAAACGAGGGCACAGCAGAGGAAGGCGAGCGCTACCCAGAGCGAATGACGTGCTCTCGGGTTAATGCGCGTCCTCACCATTGCTGGAGATTATAAGCTACAAAGCCGAAATCGGAAACGAAATGGATGCTCGTTGAACAGCTTTTTGTAGGCCAAAAGAATGAGTTTTCTAATCTTGAGTCTGGAGCGCCGACTGTCAAGTTGCCCAGAAACAGTTCTTTTTGAAGCGACCGTTAATCACTCTTGGGCAAGTGAATTTGCAACGATTCCCCTATATCGGAGAGTAGGAATTTTCGGCAAGGAAGGGTTTTCGGGAAGAATCGATCCCGCTTGGGAAGAAAGTACTAGCCTGGTATTTGCCCGATAATCCGACTAATCGGGAGTTAGATGCCCCGAAGCGGTGTAGACTCTGGATGATCGAAGAAACAGCGCGATTCGACGAGTCGTGCACTCCGATTCCGCTAAAGCATTTAGCTACTTGTCAAATTGAAGGCTCAAGATGAACGATCAACAGAGGAAGGAGCAGTGTTCTGGAGTGCGAGATCAAGAGATCCGCGCGGCACTGGATCAGCATTGGGCGGCGTCCGATGCCAACGATTTGGAAACGGAGCACCGCATCTATCACGAGGACGCGGTGCTGGAATACCCGCAGTCAGGCGAGCGAACCCGCGGTCGAAGCAACATACAGAACCAGCGCGCTAGTCAGCCGAGCAAAAAGCGGTTTACTGTCCGGCGAATCATTGGCGGCGGTGATCTTTGGGTCACCGAATTCATCCTGACATATGACGGAAAGCCGTCCTACACCGTGAGTATCATGGAGTTCAGGAACGACAAAGTTGCGCGAGAAACACAATACTTTGCGGATCCATTCGTGGCTCCCGCATGGCGCGCTCAATGGGTCGAACGGATGGACACATAGTCTCGAGGCGCGAGAATTCGCTAACGGCACCGCCATTTGCGGTTTGCAGCATAATTGCCGAGAACAAAGATTAACGCCAGAGACCCGCTAAGTCCTGATTAAACGCATTGACCGGAGAAGTCGAACTGTGTGAATGCGGTACCATTACCGCACATCCTCCGACGGAGGGACAAGAGGTGGATTGGAAACGGTTGGTCCAGTTTGCGCTGCTGGGGAGCAGTGATTTGGAACAATATGCCATCCTGCTGGTACGCGTTTCGCTCGGGCTGTTCTTCGCTATCTCCGGGGCAAACAAATTGTTTGTCGCCGGCGGCACGCAAACTATGTACGAAACGCTCGTTAAGGCCAAAGTCCCGTTTCCCCGCCCGATGACTTATTTCGTGTCGGGTGTCGAGTTCGTTGGCGGATCCTTGCTGACCGTGGGGTTTCTTTCGAGCCTGGCCTGCGTGGCTTTATTGGTCGATATGCTTGTCGCCATCCTGACCACCAAGCTTCCCGCCATGCCTAAAGGACTTTCTCCTCTTAACTGGCTCGACGATTTCCTCTATCTTCCGGAAGTCCTGTACGTGCTCTTTTTCATCTGGCTGATCTGCTCTGGTCCGGGAAAGTTCAGTGTCGATTACTGGCTTGCCGGCAACTTACCGAGGTGATAGATCGAAGCAGTTTGTTGCTAAAGCATTTTAGGTTTCGGTGTAGACGAGAAAACCGCTTCCGACGCGGCCGTTCCATCGAAGAACGGCCGCTCATACCTGACATAACCAGTTCACAGTAAAACCTAAAATGCTTTAGACAAGAGCTTGATGGTCATTACCAGAATTTTTCAGCCGCAGGACTGGCGCTAAGTCCTGATTAACGCCATGCTCGGAGAAGTGAAGTACCAGGCGAGTACATGTCCGGGAAAGTCCGCGCGTAATTAAACTAGAAGCAGACGAATCGCTGCGATGCGGATCAGCATTCGCCGAAGAGGCGTGCGCGCACCATTGTCGTTTAAGGGTAAATCAGGACCGCTAGTGAGGTGGTCAAAGGATTCTAGCCAGACGCTGGACTTCGACGAGGTATGAATGCCCCGATTGCTTTCAGTAAATGTCGGTCTTCCACGCGACGTGACATGGAACGGCAAGACTGTCCGTACCGCGATCTGGAAAAGTCCAGTTGAGGGAAGACAAATGGTGCGCAAGCTCAATGTTGTTGGTGACGCCCAAGCCGATCTCGCCGGTCACGGTGGAGAGCAGCGCGCCATTTTTGTTTATCAGACGGACTCCTATCACTACTGGGAACGCTTTCTCGGACGTGATGACTTCATCTTCGGCCAGTTCGGAGAAAACTTCACTGTTGAGCAACTTCTTGATAACGAGGTCTGCATTGGCGATCGCTACCGCATTGGTGATGCAATATTTGAAGTGACACAGCCGCGCGTAACGTGCTACCGCGTCGGAATTCGCATGGATGAACCTCGGATGGCAGCCCTGCTCATAGCACATCACAGACCAGGATTCTACTTTCGCGTGTTGCAGGAAGGAGAAGTTGGGGCGGGCGACGACATTGTAAAAATCGCCGATGGTCCAGAGCGAATCAGTGTGGCCGAGGTTGACGCCCTCCTGTATTTGCCAGGACATTCTCGCGAGCAACTGGAACGAGCGCTACGGATTCCTGCACTTAGCAAGGGTTGGCAGAGTTCGCTCCAAGCAATGCTCCAACAAGACTTGAGCTCCAAAACTACGGTGGGGAATCCGGGACTCGCCTATGAGGAACAAGCGCCAGCATGGCCCGGCTTTCGACAGATGCGAGTCGCGAATATTCATAAGGAAAGCGACAGCGTAACTTCCTTCATTCTGAAGCCAATCGATGGGCAGCCTCTTCCTGTCTTCCAGGCAGGTCAATTTGTGGTTTTGCGGCTGCTCTTCGATCCGGGCAAACCGCCGGTTCTTCGCAGCTATTCGCTGTCTGATCTGCCGGTAGCCGATCATTTCCGCATCAGCGTCAAAAGCGAATTGAATGGGATTGGAAGTTCATTTCTGTGCAACCGTGCGCGAGAAGGCGATCTATTGGATGTTAGTGCGCCGCGCGGAAGCTTTACTCTGCGTCCCAGCCAGAGTCCTGTGGTTCTGCTGAGCGCTGGAGTGGGCGCAACGCCCGTGATGTCGATGCTGCACTCGCTCGCTGCTGAAAGATCGCAACGAGAGATTTGGTGGATCTATGGAGCGCGCAATCGTGTCGACCATCCATTTGCAGAAGAATCGCGTTCATTACTGAAAGAGCTCCCTCGCGGACGAGAATACATCGTGTACAGCAGGCCCGCTGCCATCGACCAAGCCGGGGCAGACTTCGACGCTCCCGGGCACATTGACACAGCTTTGCTGAAGAGAATTGGCGTGTCACAGGGTAGTGACTTCTATCTGTGTGGCCCCTCTTCATTCTTGCAGAATATGCGCGATGGGCTGCAAAACTGGGGTGTGCTTGCCGGGAATGTGCACACGGAAATCTTCGGTTCTCTCGAGGCTATTACCCCTGGTATGGCGCAGGTTGATCACACTCCTCATCTGCCACAAGGGCCGCCCGGATCTGGCCCCCCGGTCTCATTTGCACGTAGCGGGATTACCGCCGCTTGGGATCCGAAATTCGGGAGCTTGCTTGAACTGGCGGAAGCGTGCGACGTCCCGGTCAGATGGTCGTGCCGGACTGGAGTCTGTCATACCTGCATGACTGGTCTGATTAGCGGATCGATTATTTATAACCCTGAGCCGCTGGAGAGGCCCGCTCCCGGGAACGTGCTCGTATGCTGTTCCCAGCCAAACGCGGGTGTCACTCTGGATCTTTAAGAGAAACGGGATCGAATGAAAGGAGCTGATCCGTAAAGCGGTCCATGCGGTATCTCAACGGGCGACTGCCGAGTCACTCAGTATCAGAGTACGCCCGGTCCACCGCTACCTCTGCGTCTTCATGAAATTACGTACGATGGCCGCAACGTCATCCATTTTCGTATGAACGACAGAGAAGTATTAGTGCGAATCAGGGCAACTTGAGATCTCTACTTCTGCCGCGGACACAGTCGTCATCCTGCCGGTGCCGGGAAACAATATTTTTGAATCGTCTCCGATTCAGGCTTCCGGATCGGCACACTGGTTTGCTGATAGGCGCGATACGAAAGGCTACTTTGATGAGTGATCGCACAGGATCTGAGGTGACCGCTAAGGTGCGTGCCAATCGCAGGCAGATGGGAAGGGCTTTCTTTGACCGCTCTCCGGAGGTGGTCGCTCGTCAGCTATTAGGAAAAGTACTGAGGCACAATTACAAGGGCGAATGGCTAAGCGGCCGAATCGTTGAGGTTGAGGCTTACCTCGGTCTGGATGATCCCGCCTCCCACACCTTCATCGGCCAGACTGAGCGGAATAAGGTCTTGTTCGGACCTCCGGGCGTCGCCTATGTCTACCTGGTGTACGGCATGTACTACTGCCTAAATGTTTCCTGTTTGCCGGCGGGCGAGCCCGGTGGCGTGCTCTTTCGCGCGATCGAGCCTCTAGAAGGGGTGAAGACGATGGCCAGCCTGCGAGGTGTACCCGAAGCGTCGGGCGCATCTCGAATCAGCGGTGGTCCAGGTCGACTATGCCAGGCGTTGGGCGATCACCCGTGAGCTTCACAACGGAGTGGACGTCACCCGGCAGGGCTCGACATTACACGTGGTAGACGGCGGCTACCATGTATCGCGCGTCGTCGTGACGCCAAGGATTGGAATTCAGAAGGCGGCGGATCTTCCATTGCGATTTCTGATCACCAGCGATCATCGAGCTGCAGATGTCAAGGCCTAGAAACAACGAACCCGAGCCACCTGAAATGTAACGATTGGCTCCGCTGCGATAGCGGACCATTCCGAATGCAGATCCGAGGAGACGACGTCAACGAAACACAGGCGAGCGTTCCTTGAGCCGATCGAGTACCAACCCGATTTGTTCAGTACCGCTGAGCTCAGTCGTAATGTGAAAGGGATATGAAAACGATCGATATTGACCGGGAAATCAGAAGAGATGGCAGGGATGCCTCAAAAGCTGCATTCGCTAAAGCGACTATTCGATACAAACCCGCAACTGTCCGGCTACTCTTCATCGCGGAGGCTCCACCGGCGTTTCGATTCAACCGCCTCTTCTACTTCGAGGATTTAAGGGATGGTGACACTCTATTCCTTGAGATGATGAAGACCCTCTACGGTTCCGCGGTGGGGTTCACAGAGAATGGCTTCTCGTCTGGAAGTTCTGCTGAAGGAATACGTAGCCGCAAGTCCGAGCTCCTTGCGCGTTTCATGCGCGAAGGATACTTTCTCATTGATGCCAGCGAGGAGCCGATGCCGGACCGGGCATCCTCTTCCCAAAAGCTTGCGCTGTTGCGGGCATCTTTGCCCCGTCTGATTGTTCGATTGAAGGAGTTCGCAGTCGACAAAAACACTCCCCTCGTGCTAATCGGCGGTGTGACCTATTCCGCCTGCGCACAATCTCTAATGAATCTAGGATTCAATGTAATTAACGAAGCGATGATCGACCATCCAGCGCGCGGTAGCCAATTGCGCTTTCGCCAAAAGCTTGGTTGCACGTTGCAACGAAATTTTGCCTGACTAGATATTTGCTGTGAAAGCCTGGTTCGAACCAGCTGAACTATGCCCCTGCATCAACTACAACGACTCAAACGTTCTAAGGTTCTAAGCCGTCTGGGAGTGGAGCAGTTTTCGTCCGTACGCAATCAGGATTCAAGGCAGCGTGGAGATTGAATCCAAGTGGACCGCAAGAAAGCGCGAACGGGCAGCTGGAGGAGACCATGTCCGCCGATGGAACTGCCCACTCAAGCCAAAACAAGGCTTGAGTGGGCCACCCGCCCGAAAAGGGTCTTCACTGCAGAAGACCACCAACCCGCTGTTTCAATCTCGTGGGTGAGTACAGGTAGACTCGCAGAGGCTACTTCTTCTCGGGAAACAAGACCGCGTCCTTCGGGTCCTGCATGACTGAGAGAATCTTTTCGGCTATTTTCTCAATCAGCTTGGTTCCCCAGAACGGATCGTCCTTGTCATAGTAGATGACGCGCACATGACGAAGATCGAACGGGACATCCTCCTCATTCGCTTTGGAGCACACAAGCACGACAGGCTTATGCAGCGCATGAGCAAGACCAAGTTCATAGAGCACGTTGGCGTTGCGGTTTGTAATCTCAGCCAACAAAACTCGAGCTGAAGTGATCCCCTTCCAAATCTGGTCGATGATTTTTCCAGTGCCGTAGATCTCCGCGTCGGCGGTCTGCTTTTAGCTTGGCTTTTTCAATCGCGGGTTTATAGATGCTGTCGTAGTATCCACCGATCGGATTGGCGAACGGCATCATGATGAAACAGGTATCATCAGCGGCTACCGTCAAACCCTTGGACAGTTTCTTGATTTGCTCCTCACCGACCTGGGTGCTGGTGTCTGCCGGAGACGAAACATCCAGAACACGGAACTTACCATTGCTTAGTTCTTCCAGAAGCTCTGCTTCCTTCAGCGTCTTAGTGAACACCCCAATAAACTCATTGACCTGTTCCCGAGGAACATTGAATGAATCCACTAGCGTGTTGACGAGGAACTCGGTGTCAGGAAGATTCTCGCTGCGATATTTAGTGTAGACGTCGGAGATAACAGGAGCGTTCATCACAGCCTGGCGCAACGCGGTGAGCTTGTCCTTCGGATCTTGCGGACGAACGATCTTGCGCGCTAGATCTGTGGGTTTGATATGGCCAGGGGAAGGACGCTCTAGCAATCCGTACTTGATGGCGGAGCTGATCTCGACGGCAATATCACCAGTCCAACCAATCTTGGCGTACCCTGCACCTTCACGGTCGGTACATGCTTCACCAGCGTTCTGGTCGATAATCGCTTGCGGGATTCTGATGCAATCGAGGATCGAGTGTTTGGGATATTTCACCCGTCCAGCACCACCCCGAGCACTACCTCCAGCGACGGCTTTCTTCATCGCCGTCTTTTTCTTCTTGACGGCTTTTTTCTTGGTTTGCTTCTTGGTTGGGGTTCCTACTTCGGGTTCGAGTAGGATGGTACCGGACGGTTGTTGCTCTTCATTACTTTCAGCCATGAAAATCACTCCTGTGGCGCGACAAATCTGCATTTAGCTGGGGCTACATTAGTAATACTACTCGGCTTGGAATAGCCACGACTGACCGGCGGGTGGCCCACTGAAGCCCTGTTTTGGCCTGAGTGGGGAAGTAGTTGGGCGTAAGCTTGACCTCGTGCCATGGTTTCTGGAGCGATTTCACCAAGCCGGGCAAACCCACTTCGTTACGTTCTATTGTTAACATCGTCGTCACTGTTCCTGACTAACACAACCAAGGAGACGTTCCCAGACCGCGCTGGAGCGTGTGAGACGCAGCTTCGCTCTCCGCGGGTGGCCCATTCAAGCCTTGTTTGTTGTTTGGCTTGAGTGGGGAAGTTGTTGATCGGCGAGGCGGGAACACTTCTGGCAAAAGCGCTATTACGATTTCAATGTTCGGAATCAGCGGCAGTTCGCGGAAAAGCTTGGCTATATTCATCGCAACCCGGTGAAGCGCGGGCTGTGTGAACGCCCTAAAGGCTGGGAGTGGAGCAGTTTTCGCCATTACGCAATCGGGATTGAAGGCCGCGTGAAGATTGAATCCGAGTGGACCGCAAGAAACCGCGAACGGGCAGCCGGGACACCATGTCCGCCAGTGGACTGCCCCACTCAAGCAAAAACAAGGCCACCTTGGCCTACAAGCGCCCGTTCGAGCGCTAGGAGTTAGGGCTCGTTGTCGCGGAGTCGGGTCTGGAAGAAGGGGAAGAACTGAGCGCCCGAGCGAATACGCTGAGGTGCTCAGGGCTTCTTCGGATCGAAAACGGCAACGCCGACGCGCGAGTCGGCGCCGCCGTAATACAGAAACCACTTGTCACGGAAGAACACCAACCCTTCGGCAAAAATGGTTCCCGCGACATACTGGCCGCTTTGTTCCCACGGTTGCTCGGGTTTTAGAAACGGCTGACCGGTGCGTGCGACGAGCTTACTTGGATCATTGGCTGCAAAGAGCGCTTGCCCGGCGGAGTAGGCGCCGGCGGCGATTCCAGGTGCACCATCCGCCGCCGCATTCTTGCCGTTGTAGATGAGGACGATGCCGCGATCGGTCAGCAGCGAAGGCGGCCCAACTTCAGGGAACGCGCTGTCGAAGTGCCCCGGACGATTGTGCAGCAACACGATGGGTTTGCCGGACGATTTTTCGACGGGTGTCCAGTGGACCAGGTCCGGTGAAGTTGCCACCCGCACCTGTACCTCGCCCCAGTACATCCAGTATTTCCCATCAATCTTGGCCGCGATGAGACGGCCTTGCGTGAGCCGGGTGACGATGCTGGCCGACTTGTAGTCTAGATGCTGGTATTTCTCACCCTGGAGAGCGGCGCCCTGTTTTTTCCAGTGAATTAGATCATTCGATGTGGCGATTCCGATATCAGTGTTGTGGCGGTTCCATTGCGTGTAGGCAAGAACATAAGTGCCGTCTTGGCGCTCCACCAGGCGAGGATCTTCGACGCCGCCGGGCCATTCCTTCGCTTGCTGCGCATCAACGTCAGGATAGAAAACCGGAGTAGGCTCTGTCGTGAAGTGGATACCGTCGTCACTTGACGCCAGGCCCAGGCGAGAGGTGTGCATCCCGATGACCATGCTCCCGGAGTCGTCTTCTGCGCGATAGAACACGTAAACCTTGCCTTGGCGCACGATGGCGGCTGGGTTGAAGGTGTTCAGCGACTCCCAGTGCACAGGCTTCTTGGTAACAGGGTCGCTAAATAGGGCTGCCGGATGGGGCGTGATGATAGGCGCCGTCACTGGCCGCATGAAAGGGCCCAGTGTCCAGCTGGAATCCTGCGTCGACTGCGCGAGCAACAAGTTTGCTGACAACAGAAAAGTACAAACGAGGGTGAGGCGGGATAAAACCATGCTAACCAGACCGGCTCAGACAGGCCTTCTCACGCTCCCGTCAGATTTTGAAAAAGGTACAGACCCGACTTACCTGCGACAACGATATCTAGGTGCCCGTCGCCATCGATATCGACTACAGGAATCTGCATGCCGCCTCCGGTTCGCGTACCGTAATCAAGGATATGTCGTCTCCACTCTGATCCTTCCCGATTCATTGCCTCGTACCAATAGACCCCTAAAGTCTCGTTAGCGCCGGGATCATGCTCGTGCGCGTAGTAACGCTTGCCCGTAATCAGCTCAGCCCTTCCATCGCCGTTTAAATCCGCCAGGGTCATGGCGTGTGACTGGGACCAGCCATTGTCAATGAGATGTTTGACCCAGGTACGGTTTCCAGATGTGTCCTTCTTCTGCTCCATCCAAAAAATCCCATAGTCATGTCCGAAACTGGTGACCAGGTCCGGAATCCCATCGTTGTTCACATCCGTTACATAGATGAATCCTGTTGCTCCCAGATCGAACTCCTCATGGAACGTCCACTTGCCATTGCGCGGGTCGGTTGGAGCTTCGAACCAACCCTTGGGAGTAATGATGTCTGTCCTCCCGTCGCCGTTCACATCGCCCGCGCCGATTCCGTGTCCGTAACTCTTAGAACTGATCTCGTGCTTTATCCACGGATCTTGAGCTCCCTTACCCGCCAACTCGTACCAGGTCAGCGGAAATTTCGGATCGCCAAATTGAGGTAAGAGTTGTAGGGGCTTTCCGGAGTTGAGAATGTCTACGAGGAAGACAAATTCCACAGGAGACCGATTCTCAATAAGATGCTCGCGCCACGGCCCTCCCCGCTTCCCGGGGTTCTCCCACCAAGTGAGCGGCTTCGACCAATACGAGCAGCTCACGATATCCATGTATCCATCGCCATTAACATCGATTGCTAAGTCACTTAAGTCTTCCAAGTAGTTGTCGGTGTAAGCCAGATCGCGAAACTTGTGTTTGATGAAGCGCGGACCCCGGCCTCCTTCGGGAGGGCTTTGTTCATACCAGCTTTCGCCGCAGATGATATCGAGCCTGCCGTCACCATTCATGTCAGCAACAGTCACGGATTCAGCCGGGCCCAAATCAAGCGTGTGTTTCCGAAACTGAATTGTGCCGTCACCCGCCGAGGTGTACCCCAGGTCTATGTATCGCTGAGCTTCGGATCCAACTTTCGCAAGGGGCAGCACTCCAGCTTCGTATCCTGAAGCTCCGGTGGACCCGAGGCTCAGCACCGTTGCAGGAACACCCGCGCTAATTGACTTCAGGAACCGTCTTCGTGTTGGATTCATATCTTGCTTCATCTGCCTTCCTCTCCACGCGCCGCCTTCTACATCAACGTGATGATCCTTGCGAGCAACTAGTGGCGTGTCGCAGAGACAACGTTACTGCGGATGCGGCGGGTCGGATCGGAATATTTCCACCGGATCTGCCCGAGTTGCTCCATGATGCGGCCGGCTCGGGCTAACAAGCCCAATGGCTATCTTCTCGGCTCATACCGCATCGCCACTGCCCCCGAGCCGAACTCCAGCCGGCTCACGAGCCTCAAGTCGACATGCTTCGATAGCCCCGCGAACAACGTCGGCCCGTGGCCCGCTAGCCTGGGCTGCACCACGAACTCGTACTCATCGATCAATCCCAGCTCCGCCAACGCCAGCGGGAGCTTCACGCCTCCCACGAGGAGTCCCTTACCCGACTCTCGTTTGAGCTGCTGAACGGCCTTCTCTAGATCCCCGCGCACGAGCTCCGCGTTCCAATCGACCCCGTCCAGGGTGCTCGACACGACGTACTTCTTTGCCGCGTCGATCGTCCGGGCGAAGGGCTCCATCCAATCAGGCCTGGCTCCCGTCCGCACCGGCGGCCGGAACGCTGCCTCCATCATCTCGTAAGTCACACGGCCAAAGAGGAGGGCATCGGCCTGGTCGAGCTTTTCGGCCGCGTGACGATGCGAGTCTTCGTCCGTGATCATTGCACGATGATCGCAGCACCCGTCCAATGTGACGTTGATGAAATACCGAAGAGGTCGCATTACGCAAGAGTACCGCCGATGGTGTAGACCAGCAAGGTTAGCCCGCTTCAGGGCTAGGAGCCACTCACGTAACGCATAACGATGACAATTTGAGAGCTGCTAGCGGCAGGTCGCAGAGACACCGTTACTGTGGATGCGGCGGGTCGGATCGGAATATTTCCCCCGGATCGGCTTAGCGTTCGCCGAGTAGGCGTAGGGCTTCTCTCCGGGAACTAAGTCTCATATCGGCGGCTACGGCGGCCACCTCTGGATTTCTCGCTCCTCACCTGATTGAGTGGCTCACATTATTAGCTTCATGCCGTATTTCTAACTCTCCGCTCCGAATTAGACTTGGCGTCCGGCACATTTCCTACCCTTGCACTCCGTGCCCGCAACCTGGAAATGATGGGATATAAGTATTGCCTTGGTATTGCAGGTCGCTGTGTATGCCGATCGACGACGTATAATATCCATTCGCCGTCATGGTTTTGAGCTCGACAAAAAATCTCTCAAGCTCGTTGGTCGGACGGTCTTCGTGTGCAGCTGCTTTGGCCAAAGCCTCTTGGAGAGAGCCGTGAGCGGCCTCTTCCCGAATGAGTTGAAGACCATGTCTCCACTGTCGCTTCACTTTATCGCTGCTGCTCGCTACCATCAGATCCGCGAAAAGATTCACCTCTGCAGCGTGTGCGCCTGGGGAATGCTCGTCACTGGGGATGATCATCTCCATCAATTGGTCGAGCATCTCACTTTCCTGTTCGGTAAAGAATTGCAGCGCATATTTTGTCGGGTTGCTGCTGCTCTCCGCTGGGTATCTCTTTTCACTCAAGCTAAGTGCCGAAGGAACCAGACCGCCCAGCATCACGATCTTCAATACCGTGCGTCTTTCCATGATCCACCTCTATCTCTGACACCCGGGTTAATATGCGAAATGCTGTTATAGCGTTTTCACAATCGGTGTATCCCAAGAAACAACAGTCCACGCAGGCGTTCCATCAAAGAACGCCTGCACATAGCCAACTCTCACCAGGACACTGTAATTGTGAAAACGCTATAGAACCGAAGCTGACCGCCATTTCCATTCGTTGTACGCGCCTGCTGTCGAACTATTTGCTCCGCGTTCAATTAAAGCCCTCCCAACTTGCTTTGTTGTCTGATGTAGTCGGCGGCCCGCGAAGACAGCGCCATAATGGTCAGAGTTGGATTTTTCTCGCTCGAAGTTGTGAAGCAGCTTCCGTCGGTAACGAACAGATTCTTCACTTCATGCGATTGACAGAAACTGTTCAGAGCAGAAGTCTTTGGGTCTTTTCCCATTCGAACTGTACCCACTTCATGGCTCGCAAAGCCGGAGGGGTTGTCGCCGAACCCTGCGAATACCGTGCCCTTCATTTGTGAGCAGATTTCAAGCAGACTCTGCTTCATATCCCGCCACATTGCGTATTCGTTGTCTACAAACCGGTAATGTACTATCGGAGCAGGAATCCCGTACTCATCCGTGTGGCTGGGGTCTACGCTGACATAGTTCCGTGAGCTCGCGACCGTCTTTCCGAAAGCGGCAAGATACAGAAAGCCAGGCTGCATCTTTCGCACTTGTTTCTTATACTGTGCCCCATAGCCCTTCAGACCTGTAGCCTGGTAAGGAAACATATACGAATTAAAATTCACCTGAATTCCCCATCCACCAGCATAATTGCGTGTTCCAGAGAGCTGGTTATAGCGTGGAACGTAGACGTGGTCGGTTGCCCCGTCTTGATTGATCGGCGGAGTACCTTCCAGCTCGGCAAGGTACATGTTCACGCTTGCGGTATGGTGACCGCTCATGTAGCGGCCTACTACTCCGTTCGAGTTCCCCAGCCCCTGAGGATACCGAGGTGATTTGGAATTGAGCAGCAAGCGCGCGCTTTCCACGGTTGCGCAACAGACTACGAAAACACGCGCGCGAATCTCCTCTTCCTTTTTCGTTAGGCGGTCCACGAAGAAAACGGCCGTCACACGCCCTTCGGCATCCACACGCAACTCCCGGGCGATCGCGTTTTGCCGGAGCGTGAAATTTCCGGTCGCCCGCGCTTTTGGAAGCATGCTAGCCGGCGTGCTGAAGATTGAACCAACGTCACAGCCATCCATGCAGTGACCACAGTAGTGACACGGCGGCCGATTATCGTAAGGCTTGGTCAGCACTGCTTTGCGCACCGGGATGAGCGGAATACCCATCGAACGTGTCGCCCGAGCCAGAGCGTGCTCGCTACACCGCATGGGGATTGGCGGCAGATAATGATCGCCGCCAGGTAAAATCTCCAGGTGGTCATTTTGACCACAAACGCCAATGATCTGCTCGATACGATCATAGTAAGGCGCCAGCTCTGCGTAGCCGATCGGCCAGTCCTCCTCGATACCCTGCAAAGACCTTTCCTGAAAATCCTTCGGGGCGTAACGAAGCGTGACCGCGTTCCAGTGCAGGCTGCGCCCGCCTAAGACCCGGATGCGGTCCACAGCAACATGGTCGCTATCTTGATAACGGACCGGAGCAATATCATCGGGGTAGAACAGGGTCTGTTTTTCGCTGCGCAATCCTCGATAAGGCAGTTCGTAAGGCCACTTGTGAGAAAGGAAACTTCTCGGCTTAACTTCACTTCCAGCTTCGAGCATGATGACCTTAGCTCCCCCCTCGCACAATTCCTTGGCCATAGTACCGCCGGCTGGACCCGATCCGATCACGCACACGTCGTAAATAGCCAAGGTCTCTCCTTCTTCCTGCTCTTTTCAAATTCCATTATGGAGTTCTGCGCGGATCTTGAAAGCCCACCCAGCCTTATTTGAAGCAGTCTACTCTCCGGTGGGTCATTAGTTTGCGCGCTTTTACGTTTTCTGCCGCTCTTCGGAAAAGGAAGAATCTGCATCCCCGGTTGCCGTCATCACCGACGCTGATCCCAGTGAAGAGGCCGGCGGAGAGACCCAGGCTCTTTATCCCAAATCCGGCGATACCGTCCCAGTGTCCGGCAACACGCAGGCGATGTTGAAGCTCAGCGAGGAGTTCATGGGGTCTTTCATGGATTGAAGACGCTCGAATATGAGCTGGCACTGTACTCGTCGAATCGGACCCGCGATGCTCAAGACGCTCAAGTTGCTCCATCCGAAGATGGCGGGAATGGCCGGGAGTCGGACTTTTCCACAGGAAACAATCTATCGCTAAGAGTATCCATACAGGTATAACGGGAATCTGTTCACGTGTAAGGGCATACGTACGCTGTAGTAGTGGTAACCGGGCCAAACCCGTGTAGTGCAGCATTCTCAGAGGCCCTGCGGTAAACCAACAGGGGCTAAACATGACAAGCAAAAAGACGGTCATTGTAACCGGCGCCTCGCAAGGCATAGGCGCAGCCGTTGTCCAGATCTTTCTGGACCGCGGCTATAACGTCGTTGCAACCTCGCTCAGCTTTTCCGCGGCGGGCTTCGCGCCGTCGTCGACACTCGCATTGGTCGACGGAGACATTGGTCAGGCAGCGACGGCCGAGAAGGTCGCGCAGACCGCGATCGCCGAGTTCGGCTCAATCGACCATGTTGTCAATAATGCGGGCATCTTTTCCGTCAAGCCCTTCACCGACTACACTATCGACGAGTTCCGCCGTTTCGTCTCCGTCAATCTGGAAGGGTTCATCTTCATCACCCAACTCGCAGTCAGACAGATGCTGTCGCAGGGCACCGGCGGCAGCGTAACCACCATCACAGCAGCGCTGGCCGACAACCCGATCGCGGGCAGTCCGGCGTCGATTCCGATGATCACCAAAGGTGGACTGAATGCGATTACCCTGAGCCTCGCGAGCGAATATGCGAAGAACAAGATTCGCTTCAACGCGGTCGCGCCCGGCGTTGTCGATACGCCTCTGCACAAAGACGCAACCAAGGAATCCCTGAAGAACCGTACGCCTATGGGCACGATCTCAGACCCGAAGGACATTGCTGAGGCTGTTGTTTACCTGACGGAAGCCGGTCATGTCACCGGGGAGGTGCTGCACGTGGACGACGGTGCGCATGTGGGTAAATGGTAAGCAGTAAAGGGTCGCGGTCGATTGGTGCGGAACGCCGATTGCAGGACCTTGGCATTGATCTCCCAGCCGCTCCGACGCCGTTCGGCTCTTACGTCGAAACGTTGCAGACTGGCAACCTGCTCTTCCTGAGCGGGATGCTTCCGGTTGTAAACCACAAGCCGAAATATCTTGGCCGGCTCGGGAAAGAGCTCAATGCTGAGGCGGGACGAGATGCGGCGTACACTGCGGCTCTGAGCGCCCTCGCTGCGGCCAGGAAGCATTTGGGCTCACTCGACAGAGTGACGCGCGTTGTTCGGTTAGGCGTGTTGATGGCAACCTCCGGGGACTTCTTCGATCAGCCCAGGGTCGCAGACGCTGTCTCCGACCTGTTTCAAGATATCTTTGGCGTCGAAAGAACAGGAGTTCGGCTGGTCATCGGCGTTGCCAGCCTTCCCTTGGGAATGCCAATAGAACTTGAGGTCATCCTCGAAATCGCCGAGTAGCATCGGCAAAAGCAAGCTCATTTCAGTACTCACCGTAACCTACAGGAGGATTTATGGCAACCGCAGTAGCAACCATGAAAGTTGCGCAAATTTCCAAGCCGGGAGCGGGCTTCCAGATGGTCGAGCGCGAGCTCCCCAGGCCCGGCGCGGGACAGGTGCGGATCAAAGTGCAGGCCTGTGGTGTTTGCCACAGCGACGTGTTCACGGTGGACGGCTCCTGGCCCGGAATTCAGTATCCCCGCGTCCCAGGACATGAAGTGGCGGGCATCGTCGACGAAGTGGGCTCCGGCGTTTCCGCGTGGAAGAAGGGGCAGCGCGTCGGTGTGGGCTGGCACGGCGGACAGGACAACACTTGCCGCGAGTGCCGGCGGGGAGACTTTCGCAATTGCCAGAATCTGCAAATTCCAGGCATTAGCTATGACGGTGGATATCAGCAATACATGGTGGCTCCCGTCGAAGCGCTGGTGCCGATACCGGACAGTCTCAGCGACGTGGACGCAGCACCGCTGCTCTGCGCCGGAATTACCACCTACAACGCCCTGCGCCATAGTGGCGCCTTCCCCGGCGACCTGGTTGCAGTTCAAGGAATCGGCGGCCTGGGTCACCTCGGAGTTCAATTCGCGAACAAGTTTGGTTATAAGGTCGCGGCGATCGGGCGCGGCCCCGAAAATGCGGTGCTCGCAAAGAAGCTCGGCGCGAGCGTGTACATCGACACCAACGAGACGAACGCGGCAGAGGCTTTGCAGAAGCTGGGCGGCGCAAAGGTAATTCTAGCCACAGCCCCAAACGCGAAAGCGATGTCTGAGCTGATTAACGGCCTGGGGCCAAACGGCAAGCTCATGGTGATCGGTGTAACATTCGATCCCATTGAGGTCGCCTCGGTCCAGCTCATCACTGGAAGCAAATCCATTCAGGGCTGGGCGGCCGGAACTCCAGCCGATTCCGACGACACGCTGCACTTTTGCGAAATCAGCGGCGTACGTGCCATGATTGAAACCTATCCGCTCGACAAAGCGGCCGAGGCGTACGCTCGCATGCTGAGTGGTAAGGCACAGTTCCGCGTTGTTCTCACGATGTAAAGTTGACCGGCAAGGCAACCGGGAAACTCAGCGGGAACGGGTCTGCGGGTTCGCAAACCTCAAGCCGCCGATAGGTAATGATAATTCGGCATCTCGTCAAGAACGGGCGCAGCCGCTGAACCGAATCGGCGTAAAGTTGCGGTCTATCTGGTCAAAGAGGTTTTCTGTCCTCCTCCCGCCATCGGATCACGGCTTTGCCGAGCTCCGCATTGCTTTCCGCGCCGGTCAGTATGGCGAGAGCCACGATATAGAACCACAGCATAATCACCATGACAGAACCGAGAACGCCGTAGGTCTTGCTGTAATCGGAAAAGTGCGAGAGGTAAAGATTGAGAAGAAAGGAGCCGAGCGACCAACCGGCAACGGCAATCAATGCGCCGGGGAAAGTGGATCGAAACTGCTGCTTCCGGTTCGGCGCCAGGTAATAGAGCGTCTCAACCGCAAGAACGAAAGCCGCGAAGGTTACGCATAGACGTAGGGTTGGCCAGACAATGGCGAAGGCACGGGGCAAGTGGAAGATTTCGGCGATGGACCGGCCGAAGCGCGGGCCCGCGGCCATCGCCAGGAGAGAAGCCATTATGAATATGCCGGCCGTACCGGTCAGCACCACCGCCTGCAAACGGTCGCGCCACCAGCTTCTGCTGCGCTTGACGTCGTATGCGATGTCCAGCGCTTCAATGGTCGCGCCGAAGCCAGTGCTGGCGGTCCAAAGATAGCCTATGAGGCCAAACGAGAGAATCCCGCGGCGATGCGACGTGGATATGCCGGCTACTATCCTATGAACCATAGCCATCTCCTCGGCCGGCACTAAAACCCCCATCATGCCGAGTATTCGCTGGAAAGGATGGCTAATAGGTAACAATCCAAGCATCGCGGTGAGGATCACCAGCAGCGCCACCAGCGAAAGCAGAAAATAATAGGCCAAAGCCGCGGCAGCGATATCGGCTCTGGTACGCCCAAGTTCTCCAAAAACCGTGACCACGAGAGCCTTCGACCTGTGAAACATGGTCCGGCTGGTTTGGCGGAATCGCAGCATGGTCCTCCGGACTCCAAATCTGCAAGATGCGATGAGAATTGCCGGATCCGGGATGTGCCTTCCGCTTACGGTGTTATGCCGCATCCCACTTGTGTCCGGCAAAATTCACGCAGAATCGAAAATAGTTCTTGCGCGTCCCGCGGGCGCCGTGTTAACCATGCTGCTAACACCAAAAATAGAAACGGTTCAATTTGCTCTTGGTTGAATGAAAACGGTGAACGAAACCATATCTTATGAAAATCGGAACGACGATTCGTGGATACCGTCTGCAAAAGGGCCTGTCGCAGGGAGATATTGAGAAGCGCACCGGCCTGCTGCGCTGCTACCTGTCGAGAGTGGAAAATGGGCACACCGTTCCATCGCTCGATACGCTTGCCAAAATTGCCCTCGCCTTGGATATGCCGTTAGCCCAATTCTTCGCGGAAGACTCGTTAGGCCGTGAGATGAACACGCAAAAGCTCACCGACGACGAGTTACGCTTCCTGACGCAGATACGGCGCTACTCTTCCAATCTCAATGACAGCGACCGCAAGCTACTCTTGGCGATGGTGAAGAAATTCGCAGCCACAGCGATCAGGTAGATTTGCGGGAAGCCCCCTGCCTTGTCTAGAGCATTTTAGCTTTTACCGTGATGTGGCAAGGGCAACTGTGTGTGGCCGTTCTCCGATGGAACGGCCATCTGGGCAATGCTTCCCGCGCATACACCAAAAGCTAAAATGCTCTATCGCCAGAAGGATTCAACCCCGAAGGCGAAGACCAGCAGCAGCAGGAGCATACCGCCGTAAGCCAGTTTTTGGCGGAAGAGAAATTGGCCTCTGGGCGCGCCGATCCTGGGAACCAGCGGCACGCCTACCGCCAAGCCGCAGAGAAATCCTCCCAAATGGGCCATATTGTCGATGCGAATGAAATTGGAGAAGAAAAGACTCGAAGCCCCGAATACAAAATTCAGGATGGCGAAATAGATCACGCTGCGCCGCAATTGCCGCAATTCCCCCGGGGGGACCGGCAACAATGGCGACTTCAATAAAACGATCAGCACGCCGGCCAATCCAAATACCGCTCCGGAAGCGCCCACGCCCACGATTCCGGGCGGCCCGTGCGGCACACCCGGATTGACCGCGACGCTCAGCAGATTTCCCGCGACTCCCGTCAACAAATAAACCGCGAATGTTCCAAAACCCCCAAGGAGAGGCTCGCCAAGCAGTCCCAAATTCCAAAGACACCACATATTGGTGGCGATGTGCAGGGGTCCCGCGTGAACGAATGCGGCGGTGACCAGCCGCCACCACTGATGGCCTATGAGTACGTAAGGGCCGGAGTTTGCGCCCCAGCGGAGAAGATCGGCAATGGTGGGGTTCCTGGCGGAGACGCCCTGAAGGATCATCCCCAGATAGACCAGGCAGTTGATCGCTACCAACGTATAGGTGGCCGGCGCCGTGGCCCAGCGGGCAACGCTCCGGCGTCTGCTGGGACCAGGCGGAGGCAGGTCAAATCGCCTGGGGTCCTCTCCGGGATAGTTGCGAGGGTCGTCTCGCCCTGCCGGCGGCAGAATCTCCGGCTGGGCGAGCACCGGCCGGTCCCCTCGCGATTTCCAATCCATAGGCTAGGCTACCCTGAGACGGCAACTCTGACAAACCGGCCGATCTGGCATGATAGGCATAGAGCAGAGATAAGGAGCATGGATTGGCGGGAGATAGACAGATTCGGCGGGCCCTTTTAAGCGTCACGGACAAGACGGGATTAGTGGAATTTGCCCGGCAGTTGGCAGGTATGGGAACAGAGTTGGTTTCGACCGGCGGGACGGCTCGCGCGATGCGGGAGGCTGGGCTTGCAGTGCGCGATGTCTCGGACCTGACTGGATTCCCGGAGATGCTCGATGGCCGGGTGAAAACCCTGCACCCCAAGGTTCACGGGGGAATCCTCCACGTGCGAACCAACCAGGAACACCTCGCGGCCGTGGCGGAGCATGAAATCGAGCCGATCGATATGGTTGTGGTGAACCTTTACGCCTTTGTGGCGACCGCCCGGAAACCAGAGGTTCTCTTTGGAGATCTGATCGAAAATATCGATATCGGCGGCCCTTCGATGATTCGCTCAGCGGCCAAGAATTTTGAAGATGTGGCAGTGTTGACTTCTCCCGCGGAGTACGAAGCTGTGGCGGAGGAGTTCAAGCGAACTCAAGGATCGCTGAGTTTGGATACTCGCTGGAGATTGGCTAAACAGGCCTTTGCGGCGACGGCGGCTTACGATTCCGCCATATCTCGAACGCTCGACGAAATCGCTTCGCCGCCTCGCCACTCGGTTCCTGTAGAGCTCGTTTCCGGCGGAGCCGCCCCGTTCCCACAGACGCTCTCGACAGCCCACTCCAAAGTCGCCGATCTTCGCTATGGAGAGAACCCGCACCAGAGGGCCGCTCTCTATACGGATGGGACGGGCAGGGGCATTGCGGGAGCACGGCAGCTCCAGGGCAAAGAATTGAGCTACAACAACCTAGTCGACTTGGATGCTGCCTGGGAACTAGTGCGGGAGTTCGCTGAACCCGCCGTCGCCATCATCAAGCACACCAACCCGTCCGGGGCGGCAGTGTCGAGCTCAATCGCCGACGCTTACAGAAAGGCTCTGGCAACCGATCCTGTCTCAGCTTTCGGCAGCGTAATCGGCATTAACCGCGAATTGGACGAAGCAGCCGCCCAGGAGATTGCGCAATTGTTCGTCGAGGCTATCGCCGCTCCCTCCTTCAGCGAAGGGGCTCTGGAGCGATTCAAAGCCAAAAAAAATCTTCGGTTGATCGAAGTCGAAGACGCACAGCCGGGGTGGGTGATCAGGCAGGTCTCCGGCGGCCTGCTGCTGCAGGATCCTGACCTCGGTGGTGTAACTGCGAAAGAACTGAAGATCGTCACGAAACGTCAGCCCACCGATGGCGAGATGAACTCGCTCCTATTCGCGTGGCGGATTGCCAAACACGTGAAATCGAATGCCATCGTCTACGCGCGGGATGGTCAGACGTTAGGGGTCGGGGCCGGGCAGATGAGCCGGGTAGATGCGGCGAAATTTGGCGCGATAAAGGCTGTGCTGCCGCTGGCCGGCTGCGTCGCGGCTTCTGACGCTTATTTCCCGTTTTCGGATGGATTGGAAACGGCGGCCGCAGCCGGCGCGACGGCCGTAATTCAGCCGGGCGGCTCGGTAAGGGACCCGGAAGTCATTCAGAAGGCGGACGAGCTCGGCATTGCCATGGCATTTACCGGGATGCGGCACTTCCGGCACTAGAACTGGTCTCATAAACCCAACTCCCTCGCCAACGTTGTGGATGAGACCCGCCACCGAAGCGGGCTCATGCTTTCGACCGAAGCCTCAAAATCCATCTATGAGACCAGTTCTAAGAGCTTGTTGAAAAACGGCTTTGCGGACCGATAAGGCAACAATATCTTGTATGCAGCAGCGGCACTGCCTACGTCCGCGGGCGCCTCGCTCGGGTGCTTCGGAGCGTTTTCAACAAGGTCCGAGTCCGGCTGTAAGTCTCTGCAACCTTCGTGGCGGTCTTCGTGAGACCAAAAGCAGCGCGAATCCGCGCTTTGGCTGTCCCTCTGGAAGTAAACTGATGTGCACGGCGTTACAATCGTCTTTACGGCAGAAGTGTGCTCGTACGCTTCATCGGACCGGCTCCAGGATAATCGCTGCCTCGCGCAGATTTGTCTCAGACGCCGGACGCCGCTCAAGAATGCCTGCCGGCGGGCGTGTCTTCAACGAAGCGAAAATCCGGGCCATAGGACTCCCACGATGAATAGCAAGACAAAACAGGATTTTTTGTGCGCGATGCGCAGGGTAATGTCACCCGATATCTGCCGAGTTCGCCCAGGCTATCTCTATCGCGGAATCGCACTGGCGGTAATGATTTCGGCCGGCCCTCTATGGGCGCAGCAAACCTCAAAGCAGCCGGCGCCAGCGACTACCCCAAAGGCCCCCGCCAAACCTGCGCCCGGGCAGGCGCCAGACCGGGCGGCAGCTTATTTCCATTTCGGCATGGCCCACATCTACGAAGATATGGCCACCAATTACGGGCGGCCCGAGTATGCCACGCGCGCAATTGAAGAATACAAGCTTGCATTGGATGCCGATCCGACATCCAAGTACCTGACTAGCGGGCTGGCCGAGCTCTATCTCCGCACCGGCCGGGTGCGCGACGCAGTTATGGCTGCGCAGGCAACGCTCAAGACCGACCCTGACAATCTGGAGGCGCATAAGCTTCTAGGCCGGGTCTACCTTCAATCCTTGGGCAATATGCAGACTACCGGGCCTTCCGAGAAAGTGCTGCAGCTTGCCATCGCCGAATACACAAAGATCGTTCAACTGGAACCCAATGACGTCGAAAACCATCTCTTGCTTGGCCAACTCTACACGCTTGGCCATGACACGCCGCGGGCAGCGGAACAGTTCCAGGACGCGCAAAAGATCGATCCCGGATCTGAAAACGTCGTATTGAATTTGGCGCGCCTGTATGGCGACTCCGGTGATACCCAGCGCGCGATCACCGTGCTGAATTCGGTGCCCGAAGATGACCGCACCGCAAGAATCGAATATGCTCTCGGCGTAAGTTACGACCAGTTAAAGGACAACAAGAAGGCCATCGACGCGTATACCAAGGCATTAGACCTCGAGCCGGATAATCTCGACGCGGAGCGGGGCTTGGCGCAGGCGCTCTTGAATGACAACCAGATGGATGCCGCGCTCAAACACTTTGAATCGATCGCAGCGTCCGATCCGCAGGATGCGCAGTCCTATTTGCGAATCTCTGAAATTCAGCGGCGGCAGGGCCATTATGATCAGGCTTTGACAACCCTGGAAAAGGCCAAGGGTCTAGCCTCGGATTCTTTGGAGGTCAGTTTCAACGAGGCGTTAATCGATGATTGTCTGGGCCGCTATGACGAGGCCACGCAGATCCTCGAAAGCCTTGTGGCCAAGACCAGTCATCCGGACGGGCAGTATTCCGATGCGGATAAGAACAATCGCTCCATCTTCCTGGACCGGCTGGCCAACGTCTATCGTGAGCAGAATAAGGTTGATCTCGCGGTCGCGGCTTACCAGAAAATGATTTCCCTGGGCGGCGACTACGCCGAGCGCGGCTATCAGGGTCAGGTGGACTCTTACCGCGATGCTAAGGAGTACGACAAGGCTACTGCCGTGGCGCAACAGGCCACAAAAGCGCTCCCCAAGAGTAAGAGCGTTCGCCTGATGCTGGCTGGACAGCTGGCGGATACCGGCAAAGCTGAGGAAGGAATCAGCCTGGCAAAGGCCCAGCTTACGGGAACTCCGGAAGATCGCGACGTCGAAATGTCGCTGGCGCAAATTTATACTCGCTTACGCCGCTGGAAAGAGGCAGGCGAAGAACTCGACAAGGCGGATTCGCTCTCAGCCAAACCGGACGATAAGATCTACGTCTATTTTCTACGGGGTGCGCTGGCTGAACGCCAGAAGCACTACGATCCCGCGGAGGAAGAATTCCGCAAGATTCTCGCCATTGACCCGAACAACACTATGACGCTGAACTATCTCGGCTACATGTTAGCCGATCGCGGGATCAAGCTGAACGAGGCGCTCAGCATGGTGCAGAAGGCCGTGCAACTCGATCCGCAAAATGGCGCTTACCTGGATTCGCTCGGCTGGGTCTATTTCAAAATGGGACAGTATGCCCTTTCTGAGGCTAATCTGCGTAAGGCGAGCGAACGCATGTCCACGGACCCTACCGTTCACGACCATTTGGGTGAGCTTTATGAGAAAACCGGCCGTCTGAAGCTCGCAGCCGCACAATGGGAGCAGAGCCTCAAGGAGTACTCCCAAACCGTTGCGGCCGACGCCGAACCGACCGATGTGAGCAAGGTGCAGAAGAAGCTGGAGACGGCGCGGGTCAAGCTGGCCAAGGAAGGATCGACGGGCTCGGACCCGAAATAAGCACTTGTGACGGTAAGCGACAAATTCTCTGGCGAAGTCAGCTTTTTGCCGCCAGGTTGCGCCGTGGCAATTGTCCCCGATAGCCCTTTGGCGCAACGGAAACATGCGGAACCGGCACACTCCTACCGAACTCCATTCCAGCGCGATCGAGCGCGTGTAATCCATTCGCGTGCATTCCGGCGGCTGGCGGGCAAGACGCAGGTATTCACGCGGCCCTATTCCGACCACTTTCGCAGCCGTCTCACCCACACCATGGAAGTGGCGCAGATCGCGCGCGCCATAGCCAATGCGTTACGCCTGAATGAAGATCTGACTGAAGCCCTGGCGCTTGCGCACGATATCGGGCACCCTCCCTTTGGGCATGCCGGGGAGCGGGCCTTGGATGACGCCATGCGTGAGTTTGGATTGCGCTTCGACCATAATCTCCATGCTTTGCGTATCGTGGAATACTTTGAGATTCGCTACGCGGCGTTTCGCGGCTTGAACCTTACCCTCGGCGTACGTGAGGGGATCGTCAAGCACTCGCGGGACTATTCGGTAGCGGAGCATCCTGAATTAAGCGCCTATTTTCTAGATAAGCGGCCTCCCCTGGAGGCGCAACTGATCGATCTGGCGGACGAGATAGCCTATCTTTGCGCGGATATGGAAGACGGCATGGAGGCGGGGATGCTGGAACTGAACAGCATTTGCGCCCATGTCGAGATCTTCAACCGCGCTTTGCTCGCGGCGAAAAAAGAATATCCAAATGCGGCGGAATCTCTCCTCTTCAATGAAGCGCTTAAGAAGATGTTGAATGCGTTCGTTGGGGATCTCATCCGTGAGACCGCCGGCAGAGTGAATCGCGCCGGCATCGCGACTCTTGAGGAGATCCGTGATTTCCCGGAAAGGTTGGCCGCGCTCTCCGCGGAGACTGAGGCGTTGCGCCGCGAAGCTAAGCAATATCTCTACCAGACGCTCTACTCCAGTGAAGAACTACAGCACAACTTGCGCGATGCCGGTATGGTAGTGCGCGAGCTTTTCACCTGCTGGGTACGCAATCCAGGACTATTGCCTGAGACTTACCAGGACCAGATCGGCGAAGAAGGCGCAGCCCGTGCCGTAGCTGACTACATCGCGGGGATGACCGACCACTACATCCTTCTGCAATATAAGGAGAGGCTTCGAGATTGAGATTATTGGACCGTGCCATGCGGCCTCAGTTTCCGCAATTCCTGAGCGCACTCGACTGCGTTGTAAGCGCAGACTTTGAGGTTGTCGATCGAGGCCCATAGCCACAGACGGCGCGAGGGCGCGCTGCCTTCTTCACCTGAACGAACGCGAACCAGAATATCTTCCTGGCCGGCGGCGGTAAGATTGCTGGGCGCGTCCGCGTCGCCCAGAACGATCTCTACGTGCGCCCCGGAAAGCGCGGCCTCCACATGTTCCAGCGTAACCGGCTGCTCGAACTCGACGGCAATGGAGAAGTTGTGCCCGTGAAAAACCGGAATATGAATCAACTGTAACGAGATCTGCGGCAGGCGTCCGCCGGAAAGCAGAGCATAGTGGCGGCGCACACGCGATTCAATCTCCTGCAGATTGACCTTCGCCGCCTCGCCGCTTGCCACAATCGCATTGAAGGCTATTTGGATGTCATAAATATTTTTGGGAATACTCTGGAATGAAAGCAGCGATACGGTCTGCTGATGCAGTTCGTCCATGGCCGCGCGTCCATGCTCGGAGGAAGGCTCAAGAATGGTAACCGATACGTTGCGAATGGCTCCGATGCTCTGCAGGCGTTGCAGCAATAGGGCGAGAGTTACCGCGGCGGGATGCGCGGGAATGATCGCCGGCGTGTGCAAATCCGGCGGCGCGAGCGGCGCGCCATCGCTTCCCCTTTCGCCGATCCAAGGCGCCCGCACCAGCACGCCTGCCTCTCTTTCCAGCGCGTAGGAGAGATCGATAATGCTGGCGCCCGCACGCATGGCGGTTTGCCAGTGCATCCGCGTAACCTTCGGATGTCCGGCGAAGAAAGCGAAATCGATGCGCTCGAATGAACTGGGGGTTATCTGCTGAATGAAGGTTACTTCTTCACCGACCGCTTCGAGCTGTCCGAGCGCTTCCTGGTCGTCCATGAGCGCAAATTCCGAAGCGGCGAAGCTCGACTCGGTCAGAGCCTCATTGAGTTCTTTGCCGCGGAGGGAAGCGGCTCCTACGATCGCGATACGGTAGTTTTCTGTCATTGTAGCGTTTTCACAATTACTGTGTCCTGGTGAGAGTTGGCTATGTGCAGGCGTTCTTTGATGGAACGCCTGCGTCGAGAGTAGTTTATTGGGATACACCAATTGTGAAAACGCTATAGTGGATCAGTCTGCTTGTCCTCTAGGATAATGGCCGGGGCCTTGGACCGTTTACGGGAAGCATCATCTGACAAGATACAGATTCATTGGATGCCGCTGGTGATTCGACGGCGGCGCTGCCAGGAATAAGCGGCGCGGGCGAAGATGCCGGAAAACATATAGATGAAAGCAAAAAGAATCAGAACGTATTGCGAAAAAAATACCATGGCATAGATCACCAGCCCGAGCAGCACGATAAGTTGGAAGGGATGGCGATTGGCTAAATTGATCTCCTTGCCGCTCCAAAACCGCCATGTGCTGACCATGAGAAAACCAATCAGTCCAACCAGCGCCATCCAGATCAGCGCTACCCACCAATTAGGAATGGGGTTTCCCAGAAAATAGTGGACTACGGCGGCAATCACGCCTGCGGCAGCGGGAATAGGCATGCCGACGAAATATTTTCGTCCCTCGCGCCCGGGATTTTTTGGCTCCGGATTGATGCTGATATTGAATCGCGCTAGGCGGCTGGCTCCGCAAAGCAGGAATAGAAAACACACAAAGGCGCCGAACTGTACTACTTTCTGCCGCAACCCCGGATCCATAGCGGCAGGCAGAGTATGAAAACCCCAGGTAAAGGCCAGCACGCTGGGCGCGACACCAAACGTGATGACGTCGGCCAGTGAATCGAGTTCCTTCCCGAACTCACTGGTGGTCTTAGTCATGCGGGCGATGCGGCCATCCAGGGCGTCGAAAGGTATGGCGAAGCCGATGGCCAGCGCGGCATAGTTGAAATGCCGCGGTTCCATTACCGAGCCCTGCAAGCTCTGGGTGATGGCATAGTAGCCTGCGGCTATATTCCCCGAGGTAAAAAGGGAGGGCAAGATATACATCCCCCGGCGCGATCTGCCGCGGCGCCGCCGGCCTCTTTGCCCCATGCGCCTGAGACGCCCGCCTTGGACCCTTTCGGCTTCATCGTTCAAGCGAACGTCTCCTCCAGAACGTCGAACGCGGATTCGTCTTGCGCTGACCGGACGTCCGCCAAAATGGAGGAGCCGCCTTTGACACGCTGGCCGGGCGCAACCCGGAGGCGCGCGTGCCCAGGCAGCAGAATGTCGACCCGCGAGCCGAATTTGATCAATCCGACCCGCTGGCCGCGGGCTACGAAGTCGCCGGGCTTCGGGTGAAAAACAATGCGGCGGGCAAGCAAGCCGGCGATCTGCTTGAAGGTCACTTCGAACTCGTCGCCTTGAACGGTAACGCTGTTTTGCTCATTTCTCTCGGCTGACGCAGGGTTGAGAGCATTCAGGTATTCGCCCTTGCGATAGCGCACCGCGCTCACCGTCCCGGCGATAGGCGAGCGATTCACATGGACATCGAAGACGCTCAGAAAAATGCTGAGGCGGATACGTTCTCCATCGGGAGTCGGAACACGTACCGCTTCTGTAAGCTTGCCGTCGGCTGGCGAGACGACGAGGCCAGGTTCTTCCGGCGCTGCACGCTCCGGGTCGCGAAAAAACCAGAGAAAGAAGAGGGCCAGTACTAGCGGCGGCAGCGCCCAATTCCAGTTACCGGTAAGCAAGCCCAGCAAAACCCCGGCTCCAACAAACCCCAAACCGTAGAAATATCCGTCACGTACCATGTTGAGAAAAAAAGACTCTATTGGGATTATAGAGGGGCCAGGAGTGGACACACTCATACTCTCAGGCTGGAGCATGGAGCCCGCGGTGCTATTGGAAAGTCCGTCAGGCGATGCTGCTGATCCTGTTCTGTGCGCCTAATAGGCCTGACATCTGATCTTTAAGGCGCAATTTTATCTTTTTCAGACGAACCTCTTCGAGCTTTTCATCCTCCGAAAGATACGGTTTGCTCGACAGCAATTCAAGCTGCCGGGAATAGCGGCGGTGCTGTTCCTCCAGATGGCGTAGCGCCTCACCCGTCATCTGGCCGTTTGCTTCACCCATAGGAGCGGCTCCTCCTTCTATTTCACTATAGACGCTGAACGATACCACGAGGATTGCCGTCAAGTCCAAGGGGCGAAGGAAAAGATTTCCACTTGGAATTTGTGGAAAAAGGGGGGGTGTTTTCCTCTGTTCCCATAGGCTTACCCGTCCCGTGAGGCTCCCGGAACCTGCAAGTCTGCTTGGAGCAGGAGGGCATCTTCGACCGGAGCCGAATAATAAGACCTGCGGCGCCCCACCATTTGGAATCCGTGTTCCTGATAGAGGGAAAGAGCAGCCGCATTGGATTCGCGAACCTCCAGACGCATGGCGGAAGCGCCCGCACGGTATGCCGAATTCTTCGATGTAATGAGCAACAGAGCACCGATGCCGCGCCGCCGCAAGGCGAGATGGACCACAAGCGTCTCCAGCTCAGCCAGATTCTCCGCGGGCGAGACGTTCGCAATAGCAAAACCGGCGAGAACCCCATTGGAATGGGCCACCAAGGCAGTGCGATGGACGGATGCTCCCGGAGCGGAAAGCAGCATTTGCTCGTACTGCCGGCGTGACCATCGCGGAGCCTCCGGTGAATCGTCAGCTATCGCTAACACGTAATCCAGGTCCAACGCGCGCATGGCGCGGATGGTCACGGCAGCTTCGATATGGCGCCCTCACTTTTTCTCACACCGGTTCCTGTGGCTCCGAAGATCTCTGCATCGGGACGACGCAGATAATTCGCGTCCAGAGTTTCTACATCATCGAAGCTGCCGGAACGCAAGCGATCGAGAGCGAAGCTAAGCGCATCCGCGGCATCGGGCGCGATTACATAAACAGGCTTAGAAGCGATCACGTCTTCCGCTGTCCCTGAGCCGCGCTTCATGGACCAGGATGCCCGCTCCCGGCTCCGATGCGGCGGTCAGGAGCTCGGCCCTGCTGAGAAGCATTTCCCTAAGGTTCTGCCCGTCCTGGTATTCCCCAACGTAGTATTCGCCTCGTCCGGCATCGATGGCCGCCAGCACATGCGGCAACCCGCTGACATCGGCCAGCAGAGCCAGGCGGGAAACTGCGACAATGCCCGCGCCTACCGCTTCAGCCAATCCCTTGGCAGCGCTCAAACCCACCCGAATTCCGGTAAAGCTGCCCGGGCCGCGCACAACCACTATGGCGCGAATATCCTGAACGGTCGCTTGGCAGCCGGCAAGCAATTGTTCAATTTTCGGAATTAGCTGCGCCGAATAGGTGCGGCCGGAGATGTCGGACTTGCCCAGGATCTCAAGCCGATTCGAAGCTAAGTCAAGACGCCCAAGAGCCGCGCTGCCCCCGTTTCCACAAGTATCCAGCGCGAGGATTATGGCATGAGAATCGGATCGATCAAACATCGGCAATTGAATCCTGGCAGATCTCCACCAGCACGCCGGAGGCATTTGAGGGATGAACGAAGAAATAGAAGTGGCCGCCGGCCCCGATCTGAATATCATCGCAGGCGAGCTTGACGCCTCTTGCCTTCATGTCCTCGAAAACGCGGGATATGTCATCCACGTGAATCGCAAGATGGTGCAGGCCTTCCCCATGCCTGGCGAGAAACTTACCAACTGTCGTATCCCCGGAAAGAGGCTCCAGCAACTCGATGCGGCTCTCGCCAATGGGAATCATCGCCGTGCGCACGCCTTCCTGCTGCACATCTTCTTCATGCAAAACGCTGAGGCCGAGCGACTCATAGAAGCGCCGGGCTTCCGCGATGCTCTTCACTGCAATTCCTAAATGATCGATGCTGGACACTTGCGGATATTCTCCTGAAACGTTCTTTCGATTCGCGCCAAACTGCTTAGGCCAAATCTCTGATGAGCCGGGGAACAAGTTGATAGGGATCCTGCAACTTGCGCGCGACCTCGCGGCTGATCTCGATAATCGCCTGCTGGTTGAGCCCATGATCGCGGACCCGGCTCAAGAGCTCATGACGAATCATTTCCAAGATCCGGTCACGCCACTGCCGCTCCCGCCGCTCCATCAATCTCTCCTCCTCTGAGAGCCAGGACCAGAATTCTTCCAGCGCGCTCGCCAATTCCAGGATCCCGGCTCCGGTGTTCGCAATGGTACGAACCACCGGCGGAACCCAGCCGCCGCTCGATGCGAGCGACTGCAGGGCTCGCACTTCCTGTTCCACCCGGTCCGCGCCTTCGCGGTCGCTTTTATTCACAACGAAAATATCTGCGGCTTCCATAATCCCGGCCTTGATGCTTTGTACGCTATCGCCCATGCCGGGCACGAGCACCACAATCGTCGCGTCAGCTAGACGCACGACGTCGATCTCATCCTGGCCGACGCCAACTGTTTCAATGAGAATACGCTCCTTGCCGCTAGCCTCGACAACCAAGGCAACATCCGCCGTGGCGCGCGCCAAGCCCCCGAGCGACCCTCGCGTAGCCATGCTTCGCATATAGAATCCCTCATCACGCTCGGTTGCTTGCATGCGAATGCGATCGCCCAGGATCGCGCCCCCGGTATAGGGACTCGTAGGATCGACGGCAATTACGCCAACATTTATGTTTTGCGCGCGATAGTGGCGGGTCAATTGGTCTACCAGCGTGCTTTTGCCCGTACCCGGGGAGCCGGTTACGCCGATGCGTCTGGCTGCGCCGCTATAAGCGAAACAACAAGAGAGAATCTGCGCAGCCTCAACAGCGCCGTTTTCCACCAGCGAAACGGCCCGCGCAAGCGCACGCACATCTCCACTGCGCATTTGCCGGATCAGATGCGCGATTTGCGGCGCGCAAGCGTCCGAGGTTTGCTCCGCTTTCATTACCCAGATGATAACCGGCTCGTTGGAGAAGCGTATTGGAGAGATCTGCAGATCCGGGGGTAAGCTATGCCGCGTTATCGCCGGCTTACCTCACGTAATCGGCGGCCCAGGTAAATTTTTTCGACCTGGTTCGTTGCTAAGGCCAACGCCTTGCGGTATGCCTCAGCGGCTTCCCGGGGACGATCGAGCCGACGGAGGATGTCGGCGCGAGCCGCGTGGAAGAGGTAGTAACCTTCCAATTCTCCCGACGATCCCAAGGTATCGAGCAAAACGAGGCCCCTCTCGTATCCTTCGCTCATCGCAACCGCGACGGCATGGTTGAGCGCAACAATCGGGGTATCGGAGAACCGCGCGAGTTCCGCATACAAGAACGCGATCTGTGGCCAGTCGGTAGTTTCGGGTGTTCGCGCCTGGCAGTGCAGGGCCGCAATGGCCGCTTGCAACTGGTATTGTCCGGCCGAGCGGAGGCGCAGCGCTCTGTCAACCAGACTCAAGCCCTCGCTGATCTGCTCTCGATCCCAAAGCGAGCGATCTTGCTCCTCAAGCGGCGCGAATTCACCTTGGGAATTGAGCCGGGCGTTGCGGCGCGAGTCGTGAAGAAGCATCAGCGCCAGCAAGCCCAGGTTCTCCGGCTGGTTCGGCAGGAGTTCGCACAACATGCGTGCGAGGCGAATCGCTTCGCCGCAGAGATCGCCGCGCGTCAGGCGCTCGCCCGCAGTCGCCGCATAACCTTCGTTGAAGATCAGGTAGATGACAGCTTGCACCGCCTCCAGACGCTCTTCCAATAGGTCGCCCGCGGGCACCTTGTACGGGATATTCGCGTCGCGAATTTTTTGTTTGGCCCGCACCAGTCTCTGGGCCAACGTCGGCTCAGCCACCAGGAAGGCCCGTGCAATCTCGGTCGTGGTCAAGCCCCCCAGGGTCCTCAAGGTGAGTGCGATCTGCGCCTCGCGATTCAGCGCCGGATGGCAGCAGGTGAAAATCAGGCGCAAGCGATCATCGGGATAGGTCTCGGACATCTCTTCCGCCGATAGATTTTCATCGTATGTCGCGGTCTGCGTTTCATGCTCAAGCGCATCTTGCTTTTCCATCCGGGTACTCTGACGGCGTGCGTAGTCGATCAGCTTTCGATGCGCCACGGCCATGATCCACGCGCCCGGCTTTTCGGGAATCCCGCGCGCAGGCCAGTCAGCGAGCGCCGAGGTGAACGCTTCCTGCGTTGCCTCTTCGGCCAAATCGAACGAGCCGGAGATCCGGATTAACGAAGCGAGAATTCTGCCGGCCTCTTCCCGGAAGACTTTCTCAACTATGGATTGGGCATCTGTCAAATGCGCCTGCATCAAGCTTAGGATTTAAATGCTGCGGCGCACGGTGGTAGAAAACCACCGCGCGCCGGCAGATCGAGCCTTCTCCCAGCGGCTTTGTTACCATTGCGCGCTAGGAGAATTTCATAATCGGCCGCACCTCAATCGATCCGAAACGGGCGCCTGGAATCTTCTCCGCTATGGCAGTTGCCTCGTCAAGGTCGCGCGCCTCGACCAGATAGAATCCGCCTAGTTGTTCCTTGGTTTCCGCAAACGGTCCGTCGACGGTCAGCCGCTTGCCGTCGCGAATGCGCACGGTAGTGGCGGTACGCGTAGGCTGCAGAGCATGGCCTCCCTTGATCGCGCCGGCAAATTCCTCGCCGAATGCACGGTATTCGCCCAACTCGGCCTCGGGATAGCCTTGGCTGAAGCGGTTCTCGTTCTCATAGATCAGCAATAAGTATTCCATCTTCGTGTTCCTCCTGCCGGTACGACGTGTGAGTTGCTGAAAATCGACAGCCGGTTATCTCTTTTTTATGTTGCGTACTTGTCATGATGGCGGACCCATGCCATTACGTGTGGCTCCTCATCTTCTTGTCGGCCGAGCGGCGTCAAGTCGAGGTAGTTGTAGGTATTCAGGAGCAGATCGAGCCCGCGCTGGTAAGTGGAGTACGTATGAAAAACGCTGTCATCGTCGCGAAAGAAGACACTCAGCCCAGGCAGCTCACCCTTCTCGATCCAAATTTTGCCCGTCTGCTTCAGCTTTGCCGTCTTCTCGTAGTTGTACTCGTCGCCGCCTTCGGCCTCGCCCACCGTGACGTGAAAGTCATGGTTGAAGCTGTTGCCGAACGATGAATACCACGGAAAAATCCATCCCATTCGTTTCTTAAATGCCTCCAGCTTTGCCAGCGGCGCATTGGAGACGACCGCGAATGCGGTATTGCGCGCGGCCAGATGAACAATGGCGCCAGTGAAGTTATCGGCGAAGAAAGAACAGCTCTTGCAGCCCTCCTCCCAGCTTGGATCGAACATGAAATGGTAGACGATGAGCTGAGGATGGCATTCAAAGAGATCGCGCAGACTAGTGCGGCCGTTTGGGCCCTCAAAAGCATATTCCTTCTCAACCTTCGCCATTGGAAGCTTGCGGCGCTCTGCGCTGAGCGCGTCCCGCTGGCGCGTGGCTTCTTTTTCTTTGGCGAGTAGCTTCCTGCGAGCAGCCAGCCACTCAGCTTGCGAAACAACTCTCGGACGCTCTATCTTGCTCTCTGTTAGTGTGGTCATTTTCCTCTCCTTTGGAATCAGTTATCATTCCGATTTTTTTCACGCCGGTATTCGCCTGAAGCTTTCTCACGACGATCGCGGTCAGACCGCCCGTTGACGTCGCGCCGGCCAAAATCAACGCCATGGTCGCAATGCACGCTGGACACATAAACTCCTCCTCTTGCGATCTCTCTAAGAGGGCTGGGTTTGCGATCCAGCCTCCTCGTTCTTTCATGAGTACGACGCGCGGATTACGGGAAATCGACAACTCTCGAGAATTTTTGTGACCGGGCTGCGTGGCCTTTGGTGTACACCTTGACAGGAGCAGCTCTTCTTCGGTAGCACTACTTTTCCGGAGCCGCGATCCGGGCTGCTTGGTTTCATCAACCGCAGGTTGCGGATGTGGTTTTTCCTAACTGTTCCGATAAGTGCGGAAAGACTGTCGCCCCTTCGATTCTCAGCAATTTGAAGGAAAAATATGAGTCGTCAAATTTCGACGGATGATTCCGGCGCAATAAAACAATCGGCCGCAGCGAATTCTGCATCAACAGTACCGCTCTCTATCGCGGTCTGTTGTCTTGCTATCATTTTCGCAATGGTGCTCGGTGTCGGTCTCGCCAGCAATCTGGTTCTGCGCCACCTCGTTCAGACACTACCGCTCTGGATCGGCGTCGTACTTGGCCTTCGCCGTTCTCGCGCAACATCCTGGGCAGGATTGCCTCTATTTATATTTTGGCTCATCTTAATGGCGCTTATCTGGTCGTACTTGCTCGGCATATCTCATCTCCTGAGCGGCCACTTCTCGCACATCGAGATCGCCATGACAATCATAGTTGGAGCCGTGTCGAGCATAGGGATTGTAAATTCTATCCGTTTCAAATCTCTTCTGTCGCCATTACACATGGCTAGTTTGTTCGTTGTGATGGAAGCAATCCAGTGGTTGTGTTTCCGCCTTAGTTTTCTACCCGCAATTGCGCATAGATGATCTAGGGCCTGTTAACTCGCCATCCCTACTTGCGCAGGAGCTCGCGGGCAATGATGATGCGCTGGATTTCGCTGGTGCCCTCGCCGATGGTGCAGAGCTTAACGTCGCGATAAAACTTTTCCACGGGGTAGTCCTTGATAAAGCCATAACCCCCGTGGAGCTGAACTGCTTCGTCGCAGATCCGGACGGCAACTTCTCCCGCCATGAGCTTGGCCATGGAGGATTCCAGAGTGGTCTTCTGGCCTGCATCTTTCATCACCGCCGCTCGCAGAGTAAGCAGGCGCGCCGCATCCAGTTGCGTGGCCATATCGGCGAGTTTCCATTGAATACCCTGAAAGTCCGAGATGGCTTTCCCGAACTGGCGGCGCTGTTGTGTGTAGCGGAGTGCGGCTTCAAACGCTCCCCTGGCCATTCCAAGCGCAAGTGCAGCGATCGAGATACGGCCGCCGTCGAGCACCTGCATGGAGTCGATGAAGCCTTCGCCCTCCTTGCCCAGCAGGTTCTCGGCGGGGAGCTCGCAGTCTTCGAAGATCAGCTCTGAGGTATCGCTAGCCCGAAGTCCGAGCTTATTTTCCTTCTTCCCCGGCCGGAAACCGGGTGTTCCCTTCTCCACCACGAATGCGGAGAGCCCCTTCGTTCCCTTGCTCTTGTCGGTCACCGCGATCACCACCGAAATATCGGCATAGTGACCATTGGTAATGAATGTCTTATTCCCATTGAGCACCCAGCGATCCCCGTTGCGCACGGCGGTCATGCGGGCGCTGCTCGCGTCGGAGCCGGAACCAGGCTCGGTAAGTCCCCAAGCCCCCAGCCATTCGCCCGAGGCGAGTCTAGGCACGTATTTGCGCTTCTGTTGCTCGCTTCCGGCAACAAAGATGTGATTTGTACACAGGGAATTATGGGAGGCGACGATGATGCCGATCGAGCCATCGACCGCGGAAAGCTCTTCTACTGCAAGAGCGTAGTCAACGTACGCCAGGCCTGACCCACCATACTCGACGGGCACCGTAACTCCCATCAGGCCCATCTGGCCAAGCTGCCTGACGACTTCCTGTGGGAACTCACTGGCTTCATCCCAGCGCATGACATTAGGAGCGATCTCACGCGCGGCAAAGTCGTGTATTTCCTTGCGCAACTGTTGCTGGTCGTCGGTGAGCGCGAAGCAGTGGGAGACGGGGGGAATGCCGGCGGCCGTGTCGGCGCTCATGGGCAGGCTCCAGTCGATTAGAAAACTTCTGCACTCATTATTTCAGTTATTCAAGGCAAAAGCCCGCCCGCGGCTCGCACTGAAGTTTTTACCCGCGGCCTATAAACGGCATCTTCGTCGCCATTACCGTCATGAACTGGACATTGGCATCGAGCGGAAGGCTCGCCATATATACGACCGCGCGCGCCACGTCCGCCGGATTCATGGTCGGCTCTTTGGCGATCTCGCCGTTGGCCTGGGGCACGCCTTCCTTCATCTTCTGAGCCAAAGGCGTATCGGCGTTGCCGATATCAATCTGGCCGCAGGCGATGTCGTACTTTCTTCCGTCCAGCGAGGCCGACCTGGTCAGGCCCGTAATGGCGTGCTTGGACGCGGTGTAGGGCACTGAATTCGGCCTGGGCGCATAGGCGGAGATGGAGCCATTGTTGATGATTCGCCCGCCACGAGGTTGCTGGCTTTTCATCATTTTGAATGCTTCCTGGGTGCAGAGAAATGCGCCGGTCAGGTTCGTGTCCAGTACGGATTTCCATTGCTCATAGGTCAAATCTTCCAGCAGCACTCCAGGCGCGGAAAGGCCGGCATTGTTGAACAAGAGATCGAGCCGCCCGAAGGTCTCGGCGGTTTTTGCAAAGAGCGCTCGCACGGCTGCCGGGTCACTGACATCCGCGGGAACGACAAGCGTTTGCGCAGGCGCGCTCTTCGATTCCGACGCAGCCGCCTCCAATGGTTCCCGGCGGCGGCCCGTGAAAACTACCGAGTAGCCTTCCTTCGACAGCGCGATGGCGGTATCTTTGCCAATCCCACTGCCTGCTCCTGTGACGATCGCAACCTTTAGCGGTGAGTTCATTTCGTCTCTCCCGATCTTGTGCGCACAATACTTTGCCTTCAAAGAACGCTGAGCGCCTGTTCCAGGTCTTCGAGCAAATCGTCCAGATCTTCGATACCGACCGAGATGCGCACCAAGCCATCGGTAATGCCGATCTTCGCCCGGCCCTCTTCGCCCAAAGCGGCGTGCGTCATGGTCGCCGGATGCGAAATCAGCGTTTCAACCCCGCCCAACGACTCACCCAGGGTGCATACGCGAACGCGGCGGAGCACGCTATTGGCATTCCTGAGGGAACCGGTTTCAAACGCAATCAGCGCTCCGAAGCCGGACATCTGCCGCTTAGCCAATTCGTGTTGGGGGTGATCGGGAAGGCCGGGATAATAGACCCTTTGCACCTTGGGATGCCCGGCCAGATACTGGGCAACCGCACGGCCATTGATCTCATGCTGCTTCATGCGAACAGCCAGGGTCTTGACCCCGCGCAAGACCAGAAAGCACTCGAAAGGGGAGAGGATACCGCCGGTACACTTTTGCACGAAAGCGAAGGTCTCCTGATGCGAAGGCTTGGTCGATACCAGCACGCCGCCCAATCCGTCGCTGTGACCGTTGAGGAATTTGGTGGTCGAATGCATCACGATATCCGCGCCGAACTCAATAGGACGCTGGAAATAAGGAGACATAAACGTGTTATCGACACTCAGCTCGACATTGCTCCGATGGCAGATTTCGGCGACAGCACGAATGTCGGTAAGCTGCATCATGGGGTTTGTCGGCGTTTCGATGTGAACCAGCCTGGTATTCGGCTGAAGGGCCCGGCTGACATTCTCCGCGTCGCTGGTATCGACGTAGCTGAAACCGATACCGTAGTTGGCGACGATCTGATTGAAGAGCCGTGGCGTGCCGCCGTACACATTTGCGCCGCAGATGACGTGATCCCCCGTCTTGAGCATGGCGACCAGCGCGGCGATTGCGGCCATCCCGCTGGCGAATACCTGAGCCGACGTTCCACCCTCGAGCGAGGCCAGATTCTCTTCCAGAGCGGTCCGCGTGGGGTTGGACACGCGCGAATACTCGTAGCCCTTGTGCTTCCCAATCTCCTCCTGTGCGTAGGTGGAGCTGGCATAAATGGGAACGTTGACGGAGCCGGTTGCCGGGTCCGGGTTTTGGCCGTCGTGTATGGCGCGAGTGGAGAAGCCTGCCTTGGATGTCATGCGCATTCCCGATCGAGCTCTATCACAGACCGCCGTCGAAAATATTTTTCGACAAATAGCGCTCGGCGGAGTCGGGAATGATGGTGGCGACCCGCTTCCCTTTTCCCAATCTCGCGGCAATCTGCATCGCGGCGTCCACCGAAGCGCCTGCGCTCGAACCTGCGAGAACACCCTCTTCGGCCGCCAGCCGCTTGACCATGGCGAATGCTTCGGGGTCCATGACACGGATGATCTCGTCGCAGTGCTCGCGGCTGAAGGTGTCGGGAATAAAAGATACGCCGATACCCTCCACTTTGTGATGACCCGCCTCGCCACCCTGGAGCACGGAACCCTGCGTTTCGACGGCAACGGTAAGAATCTCCGGCCGGCGCTCTTTCAAAAAACGGGCTACCCCGGAGAAGGTTCCCCCAGTGCCCACGCCGGCGACGAAGGCGTCCACTCGGCCCTCCATTTGCTCCCAGATTTCGGGAGCTGTGGTTTGGTAGTGGAATTGGGGATTAGAAAGATTGTCGAACTGAAGCGCGGCAAATGAGCCGGGGATTTCCTCCGCGGCGGCACGGCAGCGGCGAATGGCGCCGGTCATGCCCTCCTCCTCCGGGGTGCGAATCACAGTCGCCCCAAAACCTCGCATGAGAATGCATTTTTCTTCGGCATAGCCTTCGGGTACGAAAAGAATGACCTTATACCCGCGGTTTACCCCTGCCAGAGCGAGTCCCACACCGGTGTTGCCTGCAGTCGCCTCCAGGATCGTCGAACCCGGACTAATCCGGCCACGGCGTTCGGCCTCCAGAATCATCCCCAGGGCTGCGCGATCCTTTACGCTTCCGCCAGGATTCAGAAATTCAAGCTTGGCATAAACGTCGGCTGCGCCGGTAGGCGCGATTCTATGCAGGCGGAGCATCGGGGTTAGCCCCACCAAATCCGTAATGTTTTCGGCGACACGCAAGGCGGAGGCGGGGCTTTCGATGAGGGGAGCGCTCATAGGGTCAACATGAAAAGTGTAGCAGCCCTATAGCATCTCAACGGCGCTCCGGCTTGGTAAGAACCGGCCGATCTCTACGATGGGATTCAAGAGCGCATCGCTTACCCGGCCAAACCGTATCAGCCGTACTTCAATCTGAATTCCGATGAGACTGGCTCTTTCCCTGCGGGGCGGCGGCTGCGGCCTTTGCGTTTGGGTAATATCCGGTCTTGGTCCGAACAATCAACTTGCCGTACCCTTTTGCCTTCGCATCCACCCGGATGGTCCGAAAGCCCCCTTGACTAATGGGCTTAGTGGAGTGATATCCAAGCGTGTATTGCTCGCGGATATCGCGGGCCACCTCTCCTGCGATCGAATCCACCTGTTCCAGATTCTTGGGAAAGAACGCTAATCCTCCCGTCTGATTGGCCAGCAGCTCCAATGCCCTGCGCGCGCGGTGGGTCTCACGGCCTCCGCCCTGGTCGTCATAAAGCAATCCAATACAATAGACCACCGGCCCTTGGAGATCCTGAACGCGGCGGACTGTCTCCTCCAGCGTAGTGCTCGAGGCGTTATCTTCTCCATCCGTAATCACAAGAAGAACCTGCTTGGACCGTTTCGCGTTCTTGGTGAGATAGTCCGCCGACGCCATGATGGCATCGTAAAGGGCGGTTCCGCCTTTGGAATCAATATGGGAAAGACCTTCACGCAGTTTGGGGATGCTCGCGGTGAAGTCCTGATCGATATAAGCCTCGTCGGAAAAGTTAACTACAAAGCTCTCGTCCTCGGGATTGGAAGCGTGCACCAAATCAACAGCAGACTGGTTCACCGCCTGCCGCTTGTCGCGCATCGAGCCGGAGTTGTCGACCAATATTCCCAGAGAGATGGGGATATCCTGGTGTTGAAAGGCAGTAATGGTCTGGGGTACTCCGTCCTCGAAGACCTGGAAATCATTCTTATCGAGGGTTTCGACCATATGGTCCTTATTGTCGAGGACCGTGGCATTCAAGACGACTTCATCAACGGTGCGCTCCAGCGTGTATTGTCCGTTGCGGCCGCGGGTAAGAGTTTGGCTGCCCGTCTTCGGAGGCGCCTTGGCCGAGGGGATTTCTTCAGGGTCGGGTGAAGCGATCGGGTCGTGGTCCCTATTGAGGACCGGTTGGGTTTCCCGCTGGGTTTGACTGACGGATCCGGATTGCGCCGACGCCTGGGCCGCCCACATCCGAGGAACAGGGCAGCATAAAGCGAGGATCGACAGGAGTACAAGTAGGGCAAATCGATTACTGCAATGGGGCATAATATCCGGTTCGGGCATGGACTGAAAGCTGGGGCAACCCGGGGGGAGGAACCAGCTTTACCTTCAATTTACGCCATTTCCCGTCCCGTTTCACATCGTCGGGCTTATACCCGACCATGTACTCATTGCGCAATTCGGCACTGATCTTGGTGGCGATGTCGCCCATGTCGGAAATATCGTCCACCCGGAAAAGCTGCCCTCCCGTCTCTTCGCTTATGTCGTGCAACAGCAATGGCCCGAGCTGTTCCTCACGCGTGGCGGCGTATTGGTCGAAGATCCCGATGGAATAGATTTGGACGTCGGACTCGCGCACCATGGAGCGTACTTCGCCCTCGGTGTACCGGCTGCGGTTATCGCCGCCGTCGGAGACCACCAGCAACGCCTTTCGATCGTTCCTGGCGCCTTTCATCTTATTCAATCCAAAGTAGATAGCATCGAGAAGGGCGGTCCGATGGCCGGGTTGTAAGCTCATGAGCCGGGTCTCAATATTGTCGACATTGGAAGTAAAATCCTCTACCAGCTCCGGCCGGTCGTTGAACCCGATCACAAAGAACTCGTCCTGCGGATTAGCGGTATGCAAAAACTCGATGATCGAATTCCGTGCCCGATTGATCTTGTCCGACATGCTCCCGCTCAGGTCGAAGATGACCCCGATGGAGACAGGCGTGTCCTCCGACGAAAAGCTCTTAATCTGTTGCAGGGCATTATTTTCATAGATGAAGAAATCGTTCTTTTCGAGACCGGTGACCAGTCTGTTCATCGGATCGGTCACAGTGATCGGAACCAGGACAAGGTTCACATTGACACGAATGCGCTCGTCGGGCCGTGCTTTGAGTGAGGCTTTCCCTTCCAATGGAGGAGGCGTCTTGGGGAGGTTGGGGTTGGCGGCGGCCGCCGGCGGAGGCGGCTCAACGTGGACGGCGTTCAGCGGATCCTGAGCCCAACCTGTAGTCCAACTTGTCATGACGAGAACCAGCGTGACAGCCAGCAAGAGGGCGATACGGAAGGCGGGGCTTCCCCGCGCCATCCGATTGAAAGAAAGAGTAGCAGACCGTGCTGCGCGGTCCGGCCATATCGCTCCGCGCTTCCCCGAGAGCACCATCACCCCAAGCCCTCTAACCATGACCCTGACTAAAATCCGGCAGAACCGGTTGTTTCGATACTAAGCTTGCCGAATCCATTTCGTGCAGCAAGAAGTGGCCGGGCGAGCAAATGCTTTTCGCAAAATGCAAAAAGGAACCCATCTAACCAATTTGACGCGGCCGCGCCCGGAACAACAATGCTGGAAAGCCCTTGCGCCGGCCTCGTCAGGTACAATTTGGCAGGTATAACCAAATAAAAGCAAACGTCGGCGGCGCTCAAGCCCGATCCCCGCCGATATCTGGAGCTAAATCCCTCGAATGGCCCGCATTTATCCCTTCCGCGCTCTCCGCTACAATCCGAGCCTGGTCCGTCTCGAAGATGTTGTAACGCAACCTTACGACAAGATCACACCCGCCATGCAGCAAGCCTATTATCAGCGCAGCGTGTACAACCTGGTCCGGATTATCCTGGGCCTGCCTGAGTTGTTTGATGAGGCTGGAATCAATGATGTCTATACACGAGCGGCGCGAGACTTTGCAGATTGGCGGCGCATCGGCGTACTAACGCAGGAGCAGGAGCCCTGTATCTTTGCTTATGAGCAGCGGTTCGCCGTTCCAGGCTCCCCTGGAAAAATCAATCAGCGGCGCGGGTTTATTGCCCTGGGCGAGCTTCAGGATTACAGCCAGAACATTATTTTCCGTCATGAGCAGACGCTTTCCAAACCTAAATCCGACCGGCTCAACTTGTTACGCTCCACACATGCGCACTTCGGTCAGATTTTCATGCTGTATTCCGATCCCGGACTAACGGCGGAGAAGATCCTCTTTTCCAGTACAGCTTCGCCGGAGATCGACGTTACTGACGAATATGGCGTATCACACCGGATATGGAAGGTTAGTGACACCAGCACGATCAACATTCTGCTGGGAGCCATGGGAGATAAAAAACTGATTATCGCTGACGGCCATCACCGCTACGAAACGGCTCTTGCCTATTCGAAGGAGCATGCACCGAAGACTATTACTCCGACGGCTCGGAATCCGGCGAACACCACTCCCCAGCCAGCCTATCCCGAGGCTGCAGTTATGATGACATTTGTCAATATGGACGCGGGCGGCCTCACGATTCTTCCCACCCATCGGGTGGTCTTCGGCTTGGGAAATTTCGTGCCGGCGGATTTTGTTGAGCGGTCGAGGCCATTCTTTGAGATTGAATCTTTGCCGGCGACCAGCGCGGCAGAGTTAACCAGGAAGCTTGCCGATACAAAGGGGACGGAATTTATCGCCGTAACGCGAGCGGGCAACTTCCGGCTGGCGGCCAAAGCTGAAGCGGTTGCTCAGGCACTTGCCACTCTGCCCGAGCGGCAGCGCAAACTGGACTTGGTGCAACTGCACTCGCTGGTGCTGGAACGAATCCTCTCCATCACCTCCGAGGCCATCCGCGAGCAGCGGAACCTGCGCTATCTGCGGGATGCATCGGAAGCAGTGGACCAGGTATCGCGCGGTGAAGCGGATTTGGCTTTCCTGACCAAGCCGGTTACGCTTCAGCAACTGCGCGAGGTAGCGTTCGCCGGAGAGGTAATGCCGCAAAAATCGACTGACTTCTACCCCAAGCTACTCAGCGGCCTCGCAATCTATGCCCTGGATTGAGACCGCTCGCGGTTGCGATTGTCTGTCGCCTCCCCCGGCCGCAGGTTCAACGATATCCAGTTCGACCACATCCGCTGATATAAGGAGAAGAACGAACCGGCTTTCTCATACGTGCCTGGTAATCGTTCTTCTTCTTGCGGCGGGGCCGGGAATAGCGCAAACGGCACAACAACCGGCGGCGCCCCAGGCACCTGCCACGCGAACTCCGCCCGTACCGCCCGCACGAATACAACCACGTTTTTTAGTATTTATCGACGCAGCCCACGGGGGAGTCGATCCGGGCGCACGTCTAAGCAGTCAAACGCTAGAGAAGGACCTGGTCTTGACTCTGACTCTCCGTTTACGTTCGCTGTTGAATGCGCACGGGATCTCTGTAATCACCTCGCGTGAGTCGGATGCGACCGTGCCCGCTGTGAACCGTGCCCAGGTGGCGAACCACGCGATGCCTTCCGCCTGCATAAGTCTGCATGCCACGGCAAGCGGTACCGGCGTACACCTCTTTACTTCCTCTCTGACTGAAGTTCCGAATACCCGCTTTATGCCCTGGGAAACTGCACAGGGCGCTTACATCGCGCAAAGCCAGCGGCTTTCCTCGGAGATCGATTCGGCGATGACTCAGGCGGAAATTCCGGTAACTCTGGGCCGCACGGCGCTGCAGCCTTTGGACAGCTTTACCTGTCCGGCAGTGGCGGTCGAGGTGGCGCCGCTTCGCCGTTCCACCGGCATAACGCCTCTTTCCAACCCTGAATACCAAAACCGCATCTTGACCACGCTCGCAGCGGCTCTCGAGCAGTGGCAAAAGGACTGGAGGCAGCAACCGTGATTCCCCGCCACCAGCGCATTCTTTTCTGGGTTCTTTTGGTCAGTTCGGTAATTATGTCGGCGGTGCTGATCCGCATGCGGGAACGGGCGCACGAGCGGCTGCTCGATACGGGAGAGACCATGCCGCTGAATCCTCCGGCGCAGAGCGCGCCGCAGAATGTCACTCTGATGATTGCCAATGACGCGGACGGGTCTCTTACGGCGGACCGGCAGCAGATAGCGCTGCCTACGGATATCAACGCGCGGGCGCGCATTATTCTGCAGCACCTGATCGCGGATTATGCACGTCCCGAATCGGGTCACCCCATCGCAACCAACAGCGGGGTCGACGGAGTTTTCCTGATGCCCCTGCCGCCCGCGCCCAACACCGTGGTGCCGGGCATGATGGCCATTGTGAATTTGAGCGGATCGTTCGCCGCCGAACACCCCTCGGGCATTGAACCGGAAACGCTCACGCTGCTCTCCATCATCGGCACGCTCCGCGCCAACCTTCCGGATATTACACAGGTAAGATTTCTAATCGATGGACAAACCCGCGAGACACTCGCCGGGCATGCCGACCTTACCCGCGTATACCTGGCCACCGACTCTCCGGATGTAAAGCATCTATGAGCAGAGCGGAGGTCAAAATTGGTGTATTCGATTCCGGCTTTGGCGGCCTGACCGTTTTGCGGGCTTTGCTCCAGGTGCTTCCGGGAGCGGATTTTGTCTATATCGGCGACACAGCGAGGCTGCCCTACGGGTCGAAATCCCAGGCAACCATCGCCCGCTATGCACTCTCCAGCACGCGCTTTCTGATCGAACAGGATGCCGGCTTCCTGGTCATCGCGTGCAATACGGCAAGCGCGCTTGCGCTTGACGACATTCGCCGCTCCACGGCGCTCCCGGTTTTAGGCGTCATCGAGGCCGGGGTCGACGAGGCCCGCGGCCGTTCCCGGTCCGGAGACATCCTGGTAATCGGAACTGACGCTACTGTGGGCAGCCATGCGTATGCGGAGGCGGGCCGGAGATGCGGGCTACATACGTTGGAGAAAGCCTGCCCTCTCCTGGTGCCCTTGGTGGAGGAGGGATGGGTTACCCACCCGGTCACCGCTGAAGTCGTGCGGATCTATCTTTCGGAACTGCTTGCCCAGGCGGAGCAAGAAAAAATGGCGCCGGACACGCTGGTGCTGGGCTGCACTCATTATCCGCTTCTGCGCGCGCCCATCGAAGCCGCCCTGCCGGCCGGCATGCGCGTGATCGATTCGGCCAATGCCATCGCGGAGCGAGTAGCGGGAACGCTCGGCAATGATGCCCTCTGTGCGGCCGCGAATCCCGCGCGAAGTCTCCGCTTTTTCGCGACCGATTCGGTAGCTAAGTTCCGCAATTTGGGCGCTCGTTTTTTAGGAGAACCGATTGACAAAGTGGAACTAGTCGATTTGGGGGGCTAAGGGCAGAAACAGGAAAGGTTCGCTTCGATAAATTCCACAAAGTGGTCTTTTTCTTGAGGAAAAAGGCCGTTGATGGCAGCGGCTTGGGATATATCTATCCTGCTTCTGCCGTAAGCTGAATCTTGCGTTCAGAAAGTTCAAAGCGAATCAGAACGATAACCGGGAGCATTCAAGATGATCGATCTCAAAGGCCGTACAGCAGTCGTTTTTGGCTTGGCAAATAAGCGCAGTATAGCGTGGGCCATTGCCCAGACACTTTCCGCGGCGGGTGCGCAGCTTGCCATCTGCTATCAGAACGAGCGCCTTCGCTCCGAAGCGGAGGCTTTGGCTGGAGAACTGACCGCCGCGGAAACTTTTCAATGTGACGTTTCGAAAGATGAAGAGATCGACGCCCTATTTGCCAAGCTCAAGGAGCGTTATGAGAAATTACATATCCTGGTACACAGCGTAGCCTTTGCGCCTCCCCATGAGCTAAACAGCGACTTCGTGCTCACCAGCCGGGAGGGATTCCGCGTGGCACATGATGTTAGTGTGTATTCTCTGATCGCCCTTACCAGGGCCGCGGCTCCGCTGATGACCGAGGGCGGATCTGTCCTCACGCTCACCTATTATGGATCGCAAAAGGTGGTTCCCCGCTATAACGTGATGGGCGTAGCCAAGGCGGCTCTGGAGGCGACGGTTCGTTATCTTGCCGCGGATTTGGGCAGGCAGAATATTCGCGTCAACGCGATCTCCGCCGGACCTATCAAAACTCTCGCCGCGCGCGGCATAGGCGGTTTAAGCGAAATGTTGAAGATACATGCGGCCCGAGCGCCCCTGGGCCGCAATGTGGAACAGTCTGAAGTAGGCAACGCAGCACTGTTCTTAGCCTCAGATCTCGCTTCAGGAGTTACCGGCGAGATTCTCTACGTCGATTGCGGATACAACGTAGTCTCCTTCAGCAGCACGGAGATGGAGCAAGGAAAGCAGTCCTGACTTCCGATTGTGTAACGAGCCAATGACTCACCACAGTCGGTCTACTCTGGGCCTACGGCAGAAAGAGGATGGTGTATATCCAAGCCGCTACCGCCGACGGCCTTTTTCGCGAGTCTGCGCTTCGGTTAGGTTGAGTCCAAGGTTACCGACTTCCATCATGTCGGGATCGTTCCAACTGTCGGGAGCATTGAATACGGAATGTCTGGCATTCGACTCAAAACGCTTGACCACGTTTGCCCACTCCACATGATCTTTGTCTGGGCTGATGTCGGCATCCGTTCTCCACAATTGGGCTTTCCCTTGTGCCCAGGTCCAGGGACTCTCGTTGCCCCAGGAGCATATATAGAACAACATCGGGCGTCCGGTCTTCCGGATTGCTGCTGCCATGCGTTCATAGATTTCACGTCCGGTGTGCCCGGCAGGGCGATTGCAGTAATCCATTTCGATGAAATCCATGCCCCATGAGGCAAAGGTTCCGGCGTCCTGATCTTCGTGTTGGAAGCTGCCCTGATAGCGGGGATTGGGATAGCAGGTATAGGGTCCTACATCGGTGTAGATACCAGCCTTAAGTCCTCGCGCATGGATATAGTCAACGAGCGCTTTCATTCCGTGCGGAAACCGGTTTGGGTCGACAACAAGTTCGCCCTTCGCATCTCGCCCAGGAGCGATGCATTCCTGGATGAGCACGTAGCGGTAACCCAAATCGCGCATTCCAGTGGAGACCAACGCGTCCGCCTGGTTGCGGATCGTTTGATCGTTGTAATCGCAAAAGAAATGATTCCAGCTCGCCCATCCCATAGGCGGCGTGGGGGCCAAATTCTCCGCGGAAGCCGGCGTAGTCTGCGCGAAGTTCAATTGGCAGCAACCAACAAAGAGGATGAAAAGACCCGCGATTTTTGCGGCAGTTCCGGCGTGGGCATTCCCTGAGAAAGCTCGATTTGGTCGCATCCTCTACCTCAATAGAAAGATAACAATTGGCCCGGATTCATCGTCGTGACAGCGCTACCAATAACTGCGCAATCACAGGAGCAAAAAGGAAGCCGCGTCAATGCAATTTCGAGAAGGGCTGGAATCAGCGGAGGGAAAGTTGAAAGCAGGGAGAAGCCGGCCTATCGTCCGCTATGTTTCCAATAGAACATGCCTTTGTGGAGCTTTAGGACGTGCTGAAGAGCCTTTGAAATAGACTCCTCTTGACAAAGCTCAAGGTAAGCTTCTAGCGTTGCCAATCTGAATGATTGCGCTAGCATTTATGGAGGCAAAAAATGAATGAACTACCAACCGGCCACAGTATCCCGGAAGAGGAAAGAGACCAAATGGCCGCCGGAGTGAGACACCTGAAAAGACGCAAGAGCTGCATCTGCTCCCTGGTAGTTGGTTTTTGTTGCGCGCTGCTGCCCGCTTACCGCGCCGTGGCGCAACAGGATCAGGGCGCTCACCAGTACGGATACCGGCCTGGTCTTGAAGACGAAAGCGGATTCGAACGGTATTTACAATTTCTCTCCGATCAAGATCGGCAACTTCACGGTGAGCGCAACTGCTCCCGGCTTCCAAACAACTTCTCAGCAGAACGTGCACGTAGATGTTCAGGAGCGTCTTAACGTCGTCCTGGTTCTGCAACCTGGGGTGGTGAGCCAGACTGTCACGGTTTCCAGCGCTCCGCCGCTATTGCAGACCCAACAGGGCGCTGTGGGCCAGGTGCTGAGCACGCGTACCATCAACGACACGCCTCTCAATGGGCGCAATTGGGTCTATATTGCACAGCTCACCGCCGGGGCCGACCCTTCAGTCGGGTCTAGGGGAGGCGGCTCAGGCGATTTCGAGGCCAATGGCCAGGTGGCAGAGCAGAATGATTTCATCATGGACGGCGTCGACAACAATGAAAACAGCGCGGATTTTCTGAATGGCGCAAGCTTTGTGGTCCGGCCGCCGCCGGATGCATTGGCTGAATTCAAGGTGGAGACCAGCAACTACGGGGCCGAGTTTGGACACTCCGCCGGCGCCGTAATCAACGCCAGCATCAAATCCGGCACCAACCAGATTCATGGAGATCTTTGGGAGTATTTCCGCAACAACGACCTGGATGCGAAGGACTGGAACGCGCTTACCATCCCGACTTATCACGAGAACCAATTCGGCGCCACGCTTGGCCTTCCCATCGTCCGCAATAAATTGTTCTTCTTCGGCGATGCCGAGGCAAACCGGATCGTCTATGGTCAAACAAGCACTCTAAGCGTGCCCACTCCTCTGATGCGCCAAGGAAACTTTTCCGAATTGCTGAATCCCAGCCTTACCGGTGCAAATAAACCCATAACTCTTTATCAGCCAAATTCAGGCGGCACTGCGCTTTTGCAATGCAACGGACAACAGAATGTCTTCTGTGCAAGTCAAATTGATCCTGTCGCAAAAACGCTGATTAATCTCTATCCCCAGCCGAATACGAACAATGGGCGTACCTACAACAATTATGTGACTACTCTCAATTCGTCGAGCAATACCTGGCAGTGGGACACGCGGATGGACTATAACCCCAGCGCCAAGGATCAGATGTTTGGGAGATTCAGTTACCTGCACGCCCCCGGACATATACCTGGGCCCCTGGGTCCGATACTCGATGGCAGAGCCTACAACAACGGAACAATCATCAACCGGACGGAGAATTTCGCAGGAAGCGAGACGCATTCCTTTAGCTCGAACCTTATCAATGAGTTCAGATTCGGCTACAGCTACGGTTTTTTCGGATTTCTCCAGGAAAATTACCAGACAAATATCGCAGCGAATATCGGCATAGGGGGAACTCAATTCGGTCCGCAGTACCCGGATAATGGCGGCCTGCCTACCTTCTTTATCAGCGGCGCCGAGGGCGCCGGAGTGGGCGAGGCCAACGGCGTCACCACTACGGGTTCGCCTGCTTATAACCCGATTTTGGAACACCAAAACGCTTATCAGATTCTCGATAATGTAACCAAGATCGCGGGGAATCATTCGCTGAAGTTCGGCATTCAACTTATGAGTCTCCGATACCAGACGTTGCAGCCGCCTTACTCGCACGGCACCTACAGTTTCAGCGGCTTATATACCAGCAATCTCGGCGCAAGCTTTACCGGCTATGGTGTCGCCGATCTTCTGGCAGGCCAAAACAACGCTTCCAACATCTCGCCCATAATCAAAGCCAACGATGAGCGATGGTACCGTTCCGGATATGCGCAAGATGACTGGAGAGTGACTCCTCGACTTACCCTCAACCTGGGTGTTCGCTACGACTACCTTCAGCCTTATAAGGAAATGAACGGACAGAAGGCAAATTTCTTTACAACAGGCGCTCTCGGCATAGCGACCGGATCGGGTGCTTATCAGATACCCGTCCAGAGTAAAGGAGTGTTCATCGCTCCGTGGTTCACTGCATTATTGACAAAGGACAACATCGCTCTCCAATACATCAATAATCCGCGCATGGTCGAAAACCAGAAAACAAACTTTGCGCCGCGTCTGGGATTCGCCTATCAGCTCGATCCTGCAACCGTTATTCGCGGAGGTTGGGGAATGTTCTACGGAGGCCTGGAGAATATCGGCTTCAGTCCAAACATAGCGAACAATTATCCCTTCGAGTATACGGATACGTTCCCCGCATCCAACTGCTTTCCCAATAACTGTGTCTCCAATGGGATCACACTGGAAAGAGGATTTTCCGAAGCGCTGGCTGTGGGTTAGAGAACTTTCCCTCCACACCCGGGTTGACCGGTATCTCCAACGCACCCAAAACAGAATATTCAATGGATTACAACCTGGCCTTTGCGCATTCATTTTCGAGCAATCCCACGGCCAGATCAGCTACGTTGGAAGCTCCGCCCGGCATATAGTGGTGATCACCAATCCTAATGGTTCCAAAGCACTCATCAATCCCGCGCTGAGCGCGCAGTCTTATCAGCCGTTCCCGGACTTCGCGGGAGCTACTTTCTCTTCTCCGAATGCAATGAGCGACTATAACTCGCTGCAGACTACGGTGGAAAAGCGGTTTTCCAATGGCTTAAGCTTTCTCGCCACGTATACCTGGGCGCATTCGCTGGATGATGCTCCCGATCCATTTGGCTCCAACGCGGATGGAGGGTTTCGCAGCACCAATTTGTTGCCCATTAGCTACGATTACAGCAACTCGGCCTTCGATGTGCGCAACCGAGTGACCTTCAACGGATTGTACGAGCTTCCATTTGGAACCGGGCGCGCCTACCTGAACCGGAAAGGCATACCGAACCTCATCGCCAGAGGTTGGATGACGAGCCTGACCTTTGTCGATCAATCCGGGCCGCCCATCACGGTCTCTCCAAATATCGCAACTGCCGTAGGCGGATCGGCGCGCGCTATTTTGGTGGGCGATCCGTTCGCCGCCGGGGGTGCGGCAAATAGCGCGAACAATCCCGGCGTTTCGTGTGCGCCGCGCACCAAGAACAAGACCAACTGGTATAACCCTTGCGCCTTCGCGAATCTCTTCCTGGAACATCGATCTCGGCGGGATCACCTGCGACCGCTGGAGCGCCGGCGACCACGCCACAGACGATCACCAGTCGAAGTCAGGTATTGGCATGGCCGGGCGGTGCCTCCCGAGTTATATTGTGACTATTCGTTCCTCGGGTGAATACGGAGGAATAGATACGATCAAGCTTGATCTCGACCTGGAGATTGACGGCAGCGGGCTCATCATCACCCGCTATCGAACCTCAGCCAATCCTCCCAAGGCGCCTAAGATAGGCCTGGCCTATTTGCTTCCAAAGAATGTCGATAGACTAACGTGGGAGCGGAGAGCGTTATGGTCAGTTTACCCGGAGGACCATATCGGACGACCGAAGGGAACGGCTCTCAGAATGTCTGCTCACTCAGCTCAACAGTATGGTAAGGCGCCGACCTGGCCTTGGTCGCAGGATATGGGGAACTTTTTCCTTTTTGGCAAGGATGGGGCGCAGTTATCTGCCACTAACGATTTCCGTCCTGAGGAGCACGTGTGGCAAGCGTCATGCATGTTGGCCGGCAAAAACGTTTGCGCTCGCGTCGAGGCACTTGCCGACGTTGCCGTCAGAGCATGTCCCTTATCCGATAGTCGTGTGCTATTGAGTGTCCTCAATTTTTGGACCTACCCGGATCTTCCAATGGAGAAATTATCTGGGAGCGGAAAAACCACCAGCTCAGGCAATACACGAAGTCAGGCTTCGGTTGGTAAAGCAATAACAGTGTGAACGCAAGTGTCCTTTCTCCAGTCGACATCTGCAGTAAAAGCCGCATAACTGTAACAATCAATCTGTAAATAACTACTCGGCTTCGCTCCTCGTACTGATCGACAATTCTTCAGATCCTCTCCGGTTTCCACAAGCTTACCGTCTCCTAGAAGCGAGCTGAGAACAAGCTGTGGAAAAAATCTCATCCGGCGAACTTGTGGTGAGCGATTTTCTCAGCCGCCCTTGGCCGGACTCGCGGATTCGGCCTCGACAAGCTGAACAGCCGTACCCGTTCGAATAGAATGCTTCGCAAATTGACAAAGGCGAAGCTTCTGCTTATTGCAAGTGTCACTACTTAACGCGTGTCCCCGATATGACCGAAGCCGGAGTAGTCGTGTAATTTGAGACTCGTGTAATTTAGGGCATCTTAGAGTGAGTTATTTGCCGCTATTCGGCATTATTTGCACGTACACAGAAAGTGTTACTTAATTCCACAACTTTCTCAAAGAAAATAGCGATAAAGAGCTTTGCAGCCGCGAGCTCTTGTGTATGATCCCTCTAGAAAATCCATTTAGTTTCTGCCAGCAGGCTCGAGATTCATGGGACCTAAGTAGGCCTGTGAGGCGCTCCCGGGACGACCGTGGAGTGTTCTCATTCGCGTCCTATCTCGTTCCAGGAACCTAGGCCGAGCCCTGTGGTGACATTCGTCTCCGCAGCCGCCGGAGCACGCAGAAGAGGTTGTCGAGTTATGTAGGGACAACAAGGTTGTCCTCGCTCAGATAACCCCGGCCCGAATACAAACCGAACTTCGTCGGCCACTCCCGTTGATCAGACGCAACGGAAGGAGGTCCCTCGTACGTCAATATCCGCCCCACAGTGTCGGGCGCAAATGAATCTCATAGAAAGCTATAGCTGATGAATAGGACATCGTCCGTCGTTCTCCTGTTCTTCCTCGCGCTCGCAACCACGGCATTAGCAAGCGTAAACGTCAGCACTCCCGGCAACGGTGCTGTACTGTCCTCACCATTTACTCTCTCTGCGAGCGCTACATCCTGCTCGTCGCAGCCTGTTAGTTCCATGGGCTATTCGCTCGATAACAGCACCAACACTACTATCGTTCCCAGTACATCCATAAGTGCCCAGATCCCGGCGTCTACTGGCGCGCACACGCTGCATGTCAAGGCATGGGGAAATCAGGGCGCGGCATGCGACACGGACGCCGCCATCACCATCACCGCTGCTGCTGCCACTGCGCCTTCAACTAACTCGGCGGCAACTTCCGGAGCGTCGAATGGAATCAGTGTAAGTAGCCCTTCCAATGGCGCCGTAGTAGGGACGTCATTCAGCTTGGTTGCCGGCGCTGCGAGTTGCTCGTCTCAGCCGGTGAGCGCTATGGGATATTCTCTGGACAGCAGCACGAATACCACCGTTGTGAACGGTACGTCGGTGGGCGCCACGGTCACGACGTCTGCCGGCGCGCACACGCTGCATGTGAAAGCGTGGGGCAACGGCGGGGCATCATGCGACAGCGATGTCGCCATCACCGCAGCCGCGACTAGCGGCGTTGTTACTTCGAGTGGAATCACTGTCAGTAGTCCTTACAACGGAGCCACCGTTTCGTCGCCGTTCACTCTTTCCGCGAGTGCGGCATCCTGTTCGTCTCAGCCGGTGAGCGCCATGGGCTATTCGCTCGACAACAGCACGAATACCAGCACTTTTAATGAGACTTCCCTAGAGGCCAGCATTTCCGCCACGGCCGGCGCACATACGCTACATGTCAAAGCCTGGGGCAACGGTGGAGCCGCATGCGGCACCGATCTCGCAATTACAGCATCGGGTACCAGTGCGGCGACCACTTCGATGGTTCCATCGGGGGCGGTCAGCGTGAGCAGTATTCAGGCGATGAGTAACTGGCAGGCGAACTTCGATGCCAGCACGGGAAGCGGAAGCGCCAGTGGAACTATGAGCATCGTCAACTCGCCGTCGTTGAGCGGCCAGGCGCGCGATTTTGCGACTCAATTCTCAAACTCGGGCGGTGAGCTTTACCATGTGTCCTTCGGAGATGACACTGCATCTACTAACTTCTATTACGACGCGTCGGTATACTTTACTAATTCTTCGAGTCAAATAGCCAATTTGGAAATGGACATGAATCAGACCATGTCTAACGGCCAGACGGTGATTTATGGATTCCAGTGCGACGGCTATTCAAGCACATGGGATTACACCAAAAACGGGGGCAGCCCTGCGAACCCCAGCGACCAGTGGGTGCACTCCGGCGCATATTGCAATCCCCGTGATTGGAGCGCCAACGCCTGGCATCGCGTGCAGGTGTACTACTCCCGCGACGGCAATGGCAATGTTACATATCACTCTGTGTCGCTCGACGGCCAGCAGGAGAATATAGAGGCCACGGTTCCATCGGCCTTTGCTCTTGGATGGGGCCCGGTCCTGTTGACCAACTTCCAGGTCGATGGGCTTGGCTCAAGCGGGTCGCCCACGGTGTACTTGGATAATCTAACCGTCACTCGCTGGTAACATTCCGGCTTTTAAAGCATTTTAGGTTTTACTGTGAACTGGTTATCTCAGCTATGAGCGGCCGTTCTTCGATGGAACGGCCGCATCGGAAGGGGTTTTCTCGTCTACACCGAAACCTAAAATGCTCTAGCAATTTGGTTCACCCATACAAGTCCAGGGTGACTCATCCTTCGCACGGTGCTGTTCCGTGCGAGGGGTGGGATACCGCAAATCTCCGTCAATTTCACCCTGAGTGGCGCTAAGCCAGAAGCTGCTTTGCGATCGTCGCGAGCTGCATATTTGACGTACCTTCGTAAATCTTGCCAATCTTGGCGTCGCGATAAAACTTTTCGATGGGAGAATCTTTGACGAAGCCGGAACCGCCGAAGATCTCCAACGACTCGCTGGCTACTTGCTCGGCTATGGTTGAGGCAAAGTACTTGGCCATGGCGGCTTCTTTGACGAACGGCTGGCCCGCTTGTTTCAATCGTGCGGCGTTGTAGACCAGCAGCCGTGCCGCCTCGATCTCTGTAGCCATGCGGGCGAGCGAGAACTGCACTGCCTGAAAATCCGAGATCACTTTGCCAAACTGCTTTCTCTCGCCGCTATATTTGAGCGCCAGCGACCAGGCTCCTTCCGCCAATCCAAGCATCTGAGCGGCGATGCCGATTCGTCCTTCATTGAGCGTCTGGATTGCGATCTTGTAGCCTTTGCCTACTTCGCCCAGAACATTCTCACCAGGCACGCGGCATCCGTCGAGCAGCAATTCGCAGGTGGAGGAGGCGCGAATCCCCAGCTTGTCTTCTTTTTTCCCAACGCTGAAGCCGTCGATGCCCCGTTCCACCAGAAACGCGGTAATCCCTTTGTAGCCGGCCTGCGGATCGATGGTCGCAAAGATGATAAAAAGATCCGCCTCCGCCGCATTTGAGATCCACAACTTGCGCCCGGTCAGAACGAAGCCTTGACCTTCGGCCCTGGCCCGCGTAGCCAGCGCGAAGGCGTCTGAGCCGGATCCGGCTTCGCTCAACGCATACGAGCAGACGGTGTTCGATGCAACCCGCGGCAGGTAACGGCTCTGCTGATCGGCTGATCCCCAGCGCAACAATGCGTTGACGATCAGAGTATTCTGCACATCGACTAGTACAGCCACGGCGGGGTCGATTCGCGAGATCTCTTCGATGGCGACTATGGAGCTGAAGAAGGAAGCGCCGGCTCCTCCGAAGTCGACAGGAACCTCGATCCCCATCAGGCCCATAGCAAAAAGCCCGCGCAGGATTTCAGGATGGAGTTTTTGCGCGTCGTCCATGCCACGAACCAGAGGAGCAATCTCCTTTTGCGCAAACCTCCGCACTGCATCGCGCATGAGCTGCTCTTCCTCGGTCAGCGAGGTAAGCGGCGCCATCGCGTCACTATTTGGCTCCGATGGGTGCATCAAGGCTCCAATCTTTGAGCCTATTATTAACTTTTGGAGAGGTGAGATGCGAATTTTGATTGTCATTCGCCAAGTGCTGGATGCGGAAGAGACGGTGCATGTCCGGAATGGTGTTGTCGATCTCGCGGGATCGAAGCTGGTTATGGATACGATGGATGAGTATGGAGTGGAGCAAGGACTGAGAATTCGCGAGAGTGGGCTTGCCCAGGAAGTGTTGGTGCTCGCCGTGGGTCCACAGCGGATGCAGGAGGCGTTGCGTACTGCACTGGCCATGGGAGCGGATCGCGCCATTCACGTTGTTACCGATGAGGCGCTCGATCCGATCTCAATCAGCAAGGTAGTGGCGCAAGTAGCGCAAGAGGAGAAGATTGAATTGATCCTAACCGGCGGGCGGCAGGCGGACTGGGATAGCGAAGCTCTCGGTGCGGCTACAGCGGAGAGGTTGGGATGGCCGCAGGTCACATGGACCAACGGGCTGGATTTCGAGCAAGGAGTAGCTGTTGGTAAACACGATGTCGATGAGGGAAGCGAGTCCTTCCGTGTTCCGCTGCCTTTGGTGGTGACCACGCAGCAAGGACTGAATGAGCCACGCTATCCTACGGTGCCTAACATCATGAAGGCTAAAAAGAAAGAACTCAGGCAAGAGAGCCTCGATCGCTTTCAGGTGACGCCAAAGATTCGCCTGGTTTCGGCCAAAATCCAGGTCAAAGCGCGCCTGGGGAAGATCCTCGATGGCAAAGATACACAAGCCGCGGCCGCACAATTCGTCGATTTCCTGCGCAACGACGTGAGGGTGGTTGAATGATCCTGGTGGTTGCGGAGCATGTCAACAATCAATTAGGCAAGAGCGCCGGCGAGATGGTATCCGCGGCGCGCGCGCTCGGACGCGAGGGACCCGTTGCCGTGCTGGTGTTGGGCAGCGGTGTTGCCGCGGTGGCGAATGAGGCCGGGCGCATTGCCGAGCAGGTATTGGTGGCGGATAACCCGGCTCTGGCCGACTATGATCCTGAAGTATGGGCTACGGCGATTGCGCAAATTGCCGCGGAAGGCGGCGCCCACACGGTGCTCATGGGCGGTAGCCGCGGCGGCCGGGAGTCAAGCGCCCGCGTAGCCGTCAAGCTCGATGCGCCGCTGCTTGAAGATGTCATCCGCCTGGAACATGCAAACGGCGTGACCTCAGCCGATCGATATACCTGCCTGGCGCGGGTTACTGAAACGGTGGAAACCAGGGCCGCGGTTGTTGTCATTACCGTAAAGCCGGGCGCCTTTCCGGCGGCTGTACCGGGCAATGCCGGAGAACAGTTTGATGTGGACTTGAATATCCCCGAGCGGCGCGTTCAGGTGAGTGCCAGAACGAAAGATAAGGGCGCGGGCATCGCTCTTTCCGATGCCGAAGTTGTGGTCGCCGGCGGCCGTGGCGTGGCGAATGCCGCAGGATTTTCTCAGCTTGTCGAGAATCTGGCAAGTCAGCTCCGCGGCGCAGTCGCCGCGACGCGCGCCATCGTGGACGCCGGCTGGCGTCCCTACTCCGAACAGGTTGGCCAAACCGGAAAGACAGTTCAGCCCAAGGCGTATATCGCCATCGGGATCTCGGGAGCAGTGCAGCATCTCTCGGGAATGAGCAAGAGCAAGTACATCATCGCCATCAATAAAGACCCGGATGCGCCAATCTTCAAAATCGCCGATTTTGGAATCGTGGGGGACGCTGCTAGAGTAGTGCCCGCGATTCTCGAAGAACTCAGGGGCCGCAAGTAAGGACATTCATGCTCCCACCGGCCCAAAGAGTCGCCTTCCTGGTCTTCGCGGTGGCGGCAGTGTTGTTAGGCGCGCGAGGCTTCGATCGCATCTTTCGCCGTATAAGGCGGGGCATACCGGACGCGGATGTCCGCAGCGATCATCGATTCCGCCGGCTATGGTATGCGGCGAGGACCACGATCACGCAGCAACGCACCTTCCGCGACCGGCCCGTGGTCAGCCTTTTCCATTCCTTCATCGTCTACGGATTCCTTTTTTATATCCTTGTGAACTCGGTGGACGCACTGGAAGGCTATTTGCCTTTCACCATCCGATCGTCCACTTTCCCTGGCGCGGCCTACAATCTCTGCGCTGACATTCTCAGCTTTCTAGTTATCCTCGGCATGGTCGCCCTGGTGGTGCGGCGCTTTCTCACTCCCAGCCGCCGCGACTTCGATTTCAATCCTAAGACTCCGTTGAACCGGAAAGTGCGGCAGGGATATATCTCGTTCGATTCGGCAATCGTCGCTGCCTTTATCCTCTTTCATGTCGGCAGCCGGGCGGTGGGCGAAGGCGCCAAGCTGAAGCTCGAAGGCGGAGACAGATTTCAGCCCTTCGCAACAGCGCTGTCTCATCTGGTTCCGCTCAGGCATGCGCGTGAGCTTGCTCAGTTTGGCTATTGGGGCGCTCTGGGAAGCGTGCTGGTCTTTCTGGCATACTTCCCGTGGTCCAAACACATGCACATCTTCATGGCGCCTCTCAAGTATTTCTTCGCGCGCGCGGCGCCTTCCGGTGAGCTGCCCTTGCTTGAAACCGAAGTAGAGTCGCCGGAGATCGATCGGAGCGATGGCCCCGAGCAGTTCGGAGCACGAAGATTAGAAGACCTCAGTTGGCCGCGGTTGCTCGATGCCTACGCATGCATTCAGTGCAACCGCTGCCAGGATGTATGCCCGGCAACGGCTACGGGAAAGGCGCTCAGTCCGGCAGCGCTCGAAATCAATAAAAGAATGGAGCTGAATTTTTTGGGCGAAGGAGGCGGTTTGTTGGCTGTGAGGTCTTCAGCCTTTGAGCAAGGAGCTCCCAGTCCGCGCCCGCTCCTGGAATTCGCGCTGTCACCGGAAGCATTGTGGGCATGCACTACCTGTGGCGCCTGCATGCAAGTCTGTCCGGTCGAGAACGAGCAGATGCTCGACATTATCGATATCCGGCGCAATCAAGTCATGATGGAGGGCAAATTTCCGGCGCAGCTGCAGACGGCATTTCGCGGGATGGAGCGCACGTCGAATCCCTGGGGCATCAGCCGCGATCAGCGTATGACGTGGGCCGATGGCCTTGCCGTGCCCAGCATTGAGGAGAATCCATCCGCGGAGGTTCTTTTTTGGGTTGGATGCGCTGCCAGCTACGATCCCCAAGCCCAAAAAACTGCGCGTGCGTTCGTCGAACTACTGATCCGCGCGAATGTCAGCTTCGCCGTGCTCGGCAAGCGGGAAGGCTGCACAGGCGATAGCGCACGGCGGGCGGGAAACGAATATCTCTACCGCCAGTTAGCGGAACAAAATGTCGCAATTCTCAACGAAGTGAAACCCAAGTTGATTGTCGCGACCTGTCCCCACTGCATGAATACCATTGGAAACGAATACCGGCAGCTAGGTGGAAATTTTGAGGTGATGCACCATACCGAGTATCTGGAGCGCCTGCTTGCCGAAGACCGCTTAGAAGCGGAGCGAGCGCCCGGGAGAGTTACCTATCATGATCCCTGCTATCTTGGCCGCCACAATGGAGTTTACGATGCGCCGCGCAATGTGCTGCGTGTTCTTACCGGCGAGCTGGTAGAAATGGATCGCAGCCGGCAGAACTCCTTCTGCTGCGGAGCGGGCGGGGCGCAATTCTGGAAGGAAGAAGAGCCGGGTGAGGAGCGCGTCTCAGACAATCGCTATCGGGAAGCGAAGCAGCGCCTTGGTTCAGGCCCGGAGAGCAAGGTGCTCGCCGTGGGATGTCCTTTCTGCAAAAGCATGCTGAGCAGCACCCCGGCCAGAGAGCAAGAGGGCGCCCAAGTCGAAATAAAAGATATTGCCGTGCTCCTGCTCGAAGGCGTTGAGCGGAGATCGGGTAAACCGGCCGCTATCCCATCCGCGCGCGCGGCGGAGACAACGCCTTCGCCCAGCGCGCCGATCACGGATATTCAATCCTCTTTAACAGCTCGGAGCGGCGAAGTTGAACCTGCGAAAAAGGTAACGGTCGAAGAATCATTGACGGAGGCAAATCCGCAGCCTGAGCGTAAAAAGTGGCATCCGGCCAAAGCGTCCGATCCTTTACCTGAAGCCGCCTCGCCCGAAGCGCTCCCGAAGCGCCGAGCGCTCCCGTTCAGCGAAAACCTTGGAAGCCGAGAGGCAGCTAAGGCAGAAACAGGATGGATGTACCAAGCCGCTACTGACCAGATCTGATCTAGGCTGATTCGGCGATCGCCAGCGCGGTGGCGCGGCTCTCGCGGATCAGATCAGAGATTCCAACGCCGTGGTAGGCGTTGCCTACGAGGTGAAGACCCCGCCACGTACCAGCGAGAGATTCGATCTCGCGAATGCGGTCGAGATGGCCGACGGTGTACTGTGGCAGGGACAGTGGCCAGCGGCGGACCAATGGTTCGATCAGAGTCTCCGCGGGCAATGGGCCGAGCATTTGTGCAAGCTGCCGGCGCGCGGCCAACGCTATTGCTTGATCCGATTCTTCCAGCAGCGCTTCAGCCGAGCGGCCCCCGAAGAAGGCTCTCAGAAACACAGCTCCAGGGGGCGCACGATGGGAGAACTTCTGGTCGACGAATGTGCAGGCAAGCAGTTGATGATCGCCCACGGTAGGGAGCTGGGGCGGAACGAGGAAGCCGAAACCGCGTGGTATGCGCATCTGGGCAGCCTGCTCAGCGCCGAAGGCAAAAGCGACGACGATGGCCGAGGTGGAATGTTGAGGCAGCAAAGCAGCCATTTGGCGGCCGTTTTCATTGAGGGCCGCGAGCCAGCCGCGAGTGACATGCGCGGGAGTAGCCAACACCACGGCATCAAAGCCGTGCTCTCCTTTGGACGTAATGACCCGCCAGCCTTGGCCATCGTAACGAAGACCCTCGACCGCTTCGTGAAGATAGACGGATTGGGCCGGCAGGTACTCGATGAGACGGTCAATGAGGGTCTGCAGGCCGGTCTTGAGGGTCGAGAAAATGGGCGGGGGCGTCTTCGCTTGAGGCGTTTTCCGCAGAGCCTCAATAAGGCTGCCATGCTCCGCCTCCATCTTTACGAATGCGGGGAGGATCGCGCGGACGCTTAACTCGCGTATGTCGCCCCCGAAAACACCAGCCAGAAGCGGTCCGGCAACCGTCTCTGTGACCTCGTCACCAAAATGCCGGCGAACGAATTCGGCTACCGGTTCGTCTTGCCCGGGCGCCGTAGACTTCAATTCCGCCGCCCGCTCAGGTTCCCGCGAATAGGCAAGCCGGGCCTGTTCACTAAACAGCGGCGACTCCAATACCGGCGCAAGCTCCGTGGGAACCATCATGCGCATACCCTCGGGCAGCGGTATGAGCTTACCTTCTTTGGCCAGATAGGTGCGGCGCCAGTGATCGTTAGAGAAAAGGATCTGATTCTCAAGTCCCAATTCGACGGCCAGATCGCGTGCCCAGGGTTTCTCCGTGACCCAGGAATCGGGCCCGCATTCCACGATTAAATCCTGTGTGCGGATGGTTTCGACCGTGCCTCCGAGCCGGCCGGAGGCTTCCAAGAGCGTGAAAGCGATTCCCCGGCGAGCAAGCTCATAGGCAACGCTGAGCCCGCTGATACCCCCGCCAATGATGGCGGTACTCCCCGCAAAATTTCCCGGCGCCGGTTTGGCAGACGAAATCTTCGTCTTAGTCATCCTGTGGCATTGAGCAGAGCAGTTTGCCTTTGCTGGTGGAGGCGGGCGAGACCTCCCCGGGCGAGATCGGCGAGCGTCGCAGTCAAAACCGGCGAGTCATTCAGGGACGGCGCCCGGGTGACCTCGAGACCGATTCCGGCGGCGAATTCACGGAAGCCGATATCGATGTCATAGAGAATCTCGACGTGATCGCACAGGAAGCCTATGGCCTGGATAACCACCGAGCGATGGCCCTGTTGGCGCAGCGCCGTAAGCGTATCTTCCACCGTGGGACCGATCCAAGGACCGCCTGAGATTCCCTGGCTTTGAAATGCGAAGAACCAGTCTTCCGCGGTAAGCCCGACCCGCGCAAGCAATGCGGCGACATTGCCCGCTGTGCGCTTCGCTTCGACTGGATAAGGATCCGGACCGGATGACGCCTCTCCGGAGATGATGGTCTTGCAGGGTACGCTGTGAGCGGTAAAGAGCACCGGGACACTGCAGGCCGCCTTGGCGGAGGCGTTCTGCCACATCGGTTCAAGTTGTTCTGCAAAGGCTTCGGCCAGTTTGGGGTGATCGGCCCAGCCTTCGATGAAATCGATTTCTATGGCGTTCCCGGATGCGGCGAGGGTGGCGCTCCGATAGAGGCCGACGCTGGTGCGGGAGTTCTGCGGAGCAAGGCAAATAACAACTGCTGAAGCGATGCCGTCGCCGCGCATCCGGCGAACTACATCGGCTATGTACGGGTTCCAATTGCGCATGCCTACATAAACAGGGATGCGGAGAGAATCCTGGAGTAAGCTGCCCTGCTCCAACGTAAGCCGAGTGAGCGGACTCTGGCCGATCAGGCTGTAACGGTGGCGGATCTCTTCTATCGCCGCGTCGGGCAAGAGACGGCCACCGGTGATGTTACGCAGGTATTGGGGAATCTGATCGAGCGTTTCGGGAGTGCCATGCGCAAGCAGGAGCACCGCAGATTTCTGGGCAGCGAACTCAGGCACGGGGATTCTCCCGCTCGCCAGTGCTCTCGAAGCCAGACAGGCCTGCCTGGCTGTACTCGCGCACATATTGGACCACTCTCTGCACGTTCTCAACCGGCGTACCGGGAACGATGCCATGTCCCAGATTGAAGATGTGCCCCGGCCGGCCGCCGGCCTGGGCGAGAATCCGCCGGACGCGCTCGCGCAGCAGAGCCTCTTCGGCAAACAGCGCGATCGGATCGAGATTGCCCTGAACGGCGCAACCGCGGCCTAGCGCTCGCCAGCCTTCATCCAAGTCCACGCGCCAATCCAGGCCAAAGACATCGGCGCCGGTCTCGCGCATTGCGGGCAGAAGGGTCGCGGTATCCACCCCGAAATAGATGACGGGGACCCCAAGAGCCTGCACATCGCGAACCAATTGTTTCGTCACAGGCAAAACGAATTCGCGATAATCGACTGGGGCTAGGGCACCGGCCCAGCTATCGAAGATCTGGATCGCATCGGCGCCGGCCTCGACCTGTTGCGCGGCGAATTCTCCAAGCACGGAGGCGAGCTTTTCAAGCAGCAGCCGCCAAACGGCAGCATCGCGGTACATCAAGGATTTGGTATGGATGTAATTGCGCGAGCCCCCGCCTTCAATCACGTAGCTTGCCAGGGTGAAGGGCGCGCCGCAGAATCCAATAATGCCAAGACGATTGGCGAAGTGCGCGGCCACCTTACGGATAGCTTCGGCTACATAGCCGAGTTCCAATGCCCGATCTGTGCGCAACCGTTCAACAGCGGCGGAGGTGCGCACCGGGTTATGAATTACCGGGCCTTCTCCGGCTTGAAACTCAAACTCCAAGCCCATGCCTTCAAGGGGCAACAGCAGGTCGGCAAAAATGATGGCTGCATCGACATCCAGCTTTTCTGCAGCCGTAATGGTCACTTCGGCGGCTAATTCGGGCCTCTTGCATATCTCAAGCAAGGAGTAGTGACGGCGGACAGCCTGGTACTCGGGCATGTAGCGCCCGGCCTGACGGAGGAACCACACTGGCGTCCGGTCTACCGGCTGGCGCAGGCAGGCCCGGACAAAACGACTGCCCCCGGTCTGCGTTTGGGATAGAGCCGATGTGCTCCGCTCGATGAGGGATTTGTCCAGCATGCGCCTCTGTTGAGGGTAGCATCTCTCTTGGGGCTATGAGATTCGCGGGGAGATATGGGATGAAGGCTATTTACCCATGTGCTGAATCACCTCAGCCGCGGCCGCAGCCATTGCCTGGTAGCCGGCATCCGCGGGATGGAGATGGTCTCCGCTGTCATAGGCCGCCAGCATGTGAGTGGGATGTGCCGGATCCGCCGTTACCTTGGCGAAGTCCACGACCGCGTCGAAGGCGCCGCTGGTGAGAATCCATTGATTGACTGCTTCGCGGGTGGCTTCGCCGCCGGGAGAGAAATAACCCGCTCCGTCATAGGGAGTCAGGGTCGCTCCGACAATTTTGATCTTGTGCATGTGGCAGCGGGCGATAAGTTGCTGCATGGCTTGAATGAGATCCGCGGAGGTGACCGCCTGGTCGTGGTATTCGCTGTTAGGACGCGCCGGCCATCCGATATCGTTGATGCCCTCAAGCAGAATCACCGTGCTCGCGTGAGGTTGGTCGATTGCATCACGGTCGAAGCGGGCCAGTGCGTTTGACCCGGTAATGTCATGGAGCAGGCGATTGCCTCCGATGCCTTCGTTCAGAACCGCGACTCTGGCGTGATCCGATTTGCTCAGCAAAAGCTTGCCTAAAACACTCGGCCAACTGCTATTGGTATTGGGCGTGGCGTGCGCTCCGTCGGTAATCGAGTCTCCAAAGGCCACAATCACCGGAGCCGGCTTGTCCGCATCGACATAGACATCGGTCAGCCAATAATAGGAGAGCGTGGTGGTGCCGGCCGGCATTTCGGCCGCACCGGTGGAGTCTCCGGCCGAGGAGATGTACGTGGTCCTTAGCCCAGTAGAATGCCCCGTGGATGCGGTGGTGGTTCCTGGCAGATAGACGCTTACCGCCAGATCACCGAGCCGCGGCACATCCAGGCTCACAGGATCGCTGAGAGCGTAGCCGCCTGGAGGAATCACGATACCTGGCTGCCCGCCAAAGGCCAGGGGATGGTCCGTTCCGGCGACGATCGCGGAGCCTTGCCCGGCAAGGGCTATGTGCGCTGTACCGATCGACAAGGATTGGTTTCCGTAGACGTTGGAAAGCCGAATCCGCACCTGTTTGCCGCCCAGAGTAGTGCGCACGATCATGCGGATGGTCTGATTGCTAAAGCCGGTAGTGTTGGTCATTGGAGCCGTGCTCCAGGTTGGCAACCACGTCTCCTGCGAGGATGCGGCCGGAGAAGATGCCGGCCAGCCCAAAAGAAGACATGAACAAGCACCAAGCGGAGCAGGCGGCAGCGTGACGGGGAATCCTGCCCTCGCTGCTGCCGTTTCGGTAATTCCGGTGATTCCAAGGATGCACAGCCCACTCCTGGTCTGTGGAGGTTAGGTCTCCACCTGAGGTTGCAATGCAAGCGCCCGTTCAGAGCGCTTCTATCACTTCTGGGTTGAAAAGGTAAACACGGTTACCTGATGAAACGTCTGTCCCGGCTTGAGCTCGGTGGAAGGAAAATTGGGATGATTGGGCGAATCTGGAAAATGCTGCGTTTCCAGGCACAGAGCTGCATTCTTGGCGTAAATATGGCCATGCTTGCCGTGAGCTGTTCCGTCCAGCTGATTGCCGGTGTAAAACTGCACCCCGGGCTGGGTCGTCTTCACCGTCATAACGCGGCCACTCTTGGGTTCGACTACGCGAACAGCTTCCCTCAGTTCACCCTGCTTGCTGTCTAAAACCCAATTCTGGTCATAGCCCTTAGCCAGCTTGAGCTGTTCATTGTTCTCATGGATGCGCGCGCCGATCTCAGTTTCCTTGCGGAAATCGAAGGGCGTGCCCTCAACCGGAGCCAGCTGTCCGGTGGGGATAAGACCGGAATCGACGGGTGTATAGCGATCCGCGTGGATGGTCAACAGATTGCCGAGAATATTACCGTTCCCTTCACCTGCCAGGTTGAAGTAGCTGTGATTGCTCAGATTGACGACGGTATCTTGATCGGTGGTGGCGGAATAGTCGATCTTAAGCGAGTCCTGCTGCAGCGTGTAGCGGACGTGAGCGGTCAACGTTCCCGGAAAACCCTGGTCGCCATTAGGGCTAATCAAGGTAAACTCCACGCCGTCGGGGATGACATGCGCCTTCCAAACACGGCTGTCAAACCCTTGTGTTCCGCCGTGTAGAGTGTTCCCGCTTTCGTTCTTGGCGACGTGAATTTCCTTCCCATCGAGCGGAAAAGCGCCATGAGCAATGCGGTTGGCGTAGCGTCCTACAATAGCTCCAAAATATGTTCTGGGAGGTTTTATGTACGGGTCAAAGGTGTCATAGCCGAGGACGATATCCGCAATTTTTCCGTGGCGGTCGGGAACCTCAAGAGAAACGACGCGAGCGCCGTAAGTCATGATGCGCGCCTTCACCTGTCCGCTCTCGAGCGTGTAGATTTCAATATTTGTTCCGTCGGGCATCTTGCCGAATGCGGACTCGGTCACCTTCGCCTCCATGCGCAGTCCTGTCGTTAAAAGTGTGATGAGGAGACAGAGATATTTCAGGTTCTCCCAACGCATCAAGCGATTTTTCATAAACTCAGCCGTCACCTGGTATGCCGGCCTCCAACGCGGGTTGGAGGGCAAATGTTTGCTTTTGATGACCTCTTAAACCGGAGAGTCTGGTTCTCATGTTTTTTCGGGGTGGCCAGCGCTGCAAAGGCCGATTCCGAGCCAGAGCGTCCACACGTTCAGCAGTTTCGATCATGTGACTGGAAGTCTTTTCGGACCGTAAAGAATAGTAAAGGTTGCCCGATTGTCTGTGCAAGAGCGGAGGATCCCGCCGCGCATTCTCCTGAAATGAACTCCTGTCGACACTGCGATAACCGGCGGCTCCATTACCCTGCCCGAGTACTTTTATGCCGCCGTTTGTTACCCAATAGTTGTAGTCAAACAGCGTCTAACGGATATGCTTCTCGACAGCGGTGGTTCTGTTGGACTGCTGATCTGATTCTTCGGGGGAGGGATTCATTGAGGTGGACCACGCAGAATCACCGCGAACCAAAGGCATCGCTCGAAATAACGCTTGACGCTGCTCGCGCGGTCAGCATGGAGCGAATCGTAAGTCTTACGATGGACTACCAAAGAGGGGTCGGACTGGTTCAGTTTCGCAATGGAGTCGATGCGGTGATTTCCTCTTCCGGATACCCGCAGCTCATTGAAAAACTGCTCGACTTGCTATAGTTGCAGTCTTTCTACGTCGCTTTCGAAACACTTCCGGTTTTTATGTGTTGGAAACAATCGGATGAGGGCCAGTTATGGAACAGCCAGTTATGGAACAGTGTAAAAATAGGCTCTTGTATCTACTATGGACCAGGACTGTTCAGCAAGGTCTGATTTTTGTCAGTCTTTCTCTTTGATGATTGCTAATCTTCTCTCTAATTGAGAGAACTGCCGAGCCTGGACGCAAAACCCAGCCTCTTAGGCCTAGGTAACATCGTACACGGTACTATTGTGTAAGCGATTGTTACTTAGAAACTGTGGCTTAAGACCAGGAAGTCGGTATTCTTGCAATCAAGCGGTGATTCTTGCTAGCTGCGGATTGATTCTCGGGGGAGGATTCAATCGGCAGAAAGCCGGTGTCACCGTTCTTTCTTTTGGAGACTGTTTCTTTCAACAGGCTCTTTTGCTTCCAATCCCAATGACTTCCCCAGCCAGCTCTGAAACACCATCCCTGCCAATCAATTCCATTTGGACCTGCCTAGAACATTTTTCCTGATGGTCCAGAGGGAGAAACAGCTCCTGACGCAGCCATTCCTAAATGGCTACACATAATCTTGCGTCACCACGGTATCAGGAAAATGCTTTGATGGCCTTGATCTAAGCGGATTTGGATTTCTTTGCTGATGCGCCCCGGGTTGTTGCTCCAGCAGTTTTGGCTCTCGCGGCGCTCGTTCTAGATGGCTTCTTCGGCGGTGTATCGTTGACTGCAGTTTCGGCTGCCGGCTGTGCACTGTCAGCGACAGCTTCGGGGAGGTTGCGCTGGGCAAGGCTCCGGCGCAGTGCTTCCATTAGATCGATGACCTGGCCGCGTTTCGTTTCGGGCTCAGCCGCGGGTGGGGGCAAGTGGTTGATCTTTGCCTCTACCAGCTCGCGAAGCGCATCCTCGTAATGATCCTTGAATTTGCCGAGCTCAAAAGGCTGCGTGTAGGCATCGATCAATTGCTTTGCCAAGCCGAGCTGCGCCGGGTCGGCTTGAATGGTTTCCATACCTTCCGAGTAGTCATGCGGGTCGCGGAGTTCCGTGGCAAAGCGCAGGGTATAGAGCATCATGCCGGGTTGGTCCGGATCGTGAGGGGGCGCGAGAGCCATCAGATGTTGCCGTCCGCTGAAGACGATTTCGCCAATTCCGACCATGCTGCTGTCGATCATGCTTTGCCGAACGACGGCAAACGCTGTTGCCTGTGGACCAGCCTTAGGCAGCACGAAGTACGGCTTGTCGTACAGGGCGGGATTGATCTCGGCTGCTTTTGAAAATTGTGAGATTTCGATCGTCTTTCTGCCGGCAAGGCGCAGGTTTTTTAACTCTGCCGGCTCAACGATCGCGTATTTCCCTTTCTGGTATTCGTAGCCTTTGACGATGTCAGCCTTCTCCACAGCGTGCTGGCCCGCATTTTCCGGCAGGTCGCGAGCAGCTTCCCGATCACCGGCTCGCGCCGCTATGTGCAGCAAGGTCTTGTGCTTCGCCGAAATATCCTCGGCTTGGTCGGGGGCTTGTTCGGGAGCCTCGGGCGCTACTGATTCTTGTTGAGGCGCCGGACCTGCTGACACGTTCTGGCGGCGAACCCGGCTCAAAGTATTGCGGTCAAGCTCATGAAAGGAAATGGGCCGGGTGGTGGTAGTCGCGGGATAGATTTCAACCGCGAAGCCGACAAGCGAAATCTGAATGGTTCCTGACCAGAAGGGGCGTGGCATGATTGCTCCTTTCACCGGAAAAACGCGAAGGGCTGAAAACTCCGTCGCAACTAAGATGCTTCGAGTTAAGGGACAGGAGAGCCGATTAAAATCACGACTCTTCGCACTAGAGGGGAACGGCGGAGAGATTAGCTTCGGATCTCTCCGGAGCCTTGCGTAGAGTCCATGCTCCGGCGATGAAGGCCGACGTGAACAGAAAAAGGTAACCGAGAGCGCCATGGCGAATGAAAAATCCCGAGAAGCTTATTGCAGCTAGGACCCAAGTTGCCGGGATACGCCAGTTGCAGAGAAGCAGGAAGTAGGCTGCGAGCAGTCCAGTCGCCACGTCGGACTCGAACATGCGGGGGTTTACCAAAACGATTGCCACAAGGATCAAGGCCAGCCATCGATCATCTCCTGGTTCTGCTCGCATGCGCAGCCGCCAGAGGACATAAAGAATGGCTGCTGCGCAGAGGATCTGCACCGCTGCGGGAAGAATGAAGCCGGAGATATGGAAGTGCCAGAGCAGGTTTGCGGTGGCTCCGAAAGGCGCAAAGCCATAATTGCGGGAGGTAAAGGTCTGCCGGGCAAGCGTCTCGCGAAACTGGTGGTACAGCTCCGGCGAACAGATCATTTGCAGCAGATAAAGGCTCCCGGTGATGGCTGTCGTGATCACGCTGGGCAGTATTTGGGCCGCCCCTGCCAGGAGCGGCAGCAGCAACAAGATTAAGAAAGTTATTTTCACGGCTGCGGCTAAAACGACTACGGCGTAGAACCACCTCCAGCGGTTGCTTGAAAGCCCTGGCGCTGCCGCTAAGAGCGCGGCGCAATAGAAAGGGTGGGCAACATTGCCGCCCAGCATGGCATTTTCAGTGACCGCAAAGGGCGCGAGAAGAAACAAGGCAACCGCCTCCACATAGCCTAAACGGCGCAAATAGAACCGGGCCAGGATGAACGGCACCGCAACCACACTGGCAACATGGACCGTTACGTAGAGTTTCCATCCCAGCGCTGGCGTGAGCAGCCGGGAGAGCCAACTGCCTGCCCAAACAAAGACGGGAGGATAAATGTAGGGCAGTTCGCCGGGCAGTACATACGGGGACTTTCCGCTGTTGAAGTTGTCGATGGCATGAGCATAGACTCGGGTGTCTCCAAACGGGCGCGCGATGTAGGCGATGTGGCGGTAGAGCAAGGGAGCCAATGCCACGCAGAGCAAGAGCAGCAGGATCGATCGACGGCCCTGAGTCATATGGGCAATTTTAGAGCAATCTCACAGCTACCGTGATGTGGTAATGTCCGCTACATGATTTCCGTCCTTATTCTGACCAGGAATGAAGAACTCGATCTTCCCGGCTGCCTTGCTTCCGTCGCTTGGTGCGACGATGTTCACGTCTTTGACTCCTTCAGCACGGACCGTACTGCCGAAATCGCGCGCAGTCATGGAGTCAATTTGGTTGAGCGCCGCTTCGATAGCTACTCCGCTCAGCGCAACGCGGCTCTCCAATCGCTGCCCTTCCGCTATCCTTGGATTTTTCTGCTCGACGCCGACGAACGGCCCACGCAGGAACTGGTTCAGGAAATGCCGAAGGCGGTTGCTTCTGCCGGCGATGGAGTGAATGGCTTCCGCATTCGCCGGCGCGATTTTCTTAACGGGACATGGCTTAAGCATGCGCAGCTTTCTCCCTGGTACATCCGCCTGGTCCGGCGCGGCAAAGCTTATTACTCCCGGGCGGTCAATGAGGTGCTGGAAGTGGACGGAAAAGTCGAGAATCTGCGGTCGCCGCTCGACCATTTCCCCTTTTCCAAAGGAACGGCCCACTGGCTGGCGAGACACAACACCTACTCCGATATGGAGGCGGAGTTGATCGTCTCCGGCCAGGCAAGCTCCGGAGCCTCGCTGAGTGCGGCATTCTTCGGCAAGGATTTCCATGCCCGCCGCGTGGCGCAGAAGGCGCTTTTCTACCGCCTTCCCGGACGGCCGCTGCTTAAGTGGTGTTATATGATCTTCGTTCGCCGGGCCATTCTCGATGGGCGCGCGGGAATCGAGTATGCCAATCTGCAGGCCATCTACGAATACATGATCGTGCTGAAAACGCGAGAACTCATGCGCGCATCCCGTATTTTCAAAGGATGAAGGGACTTGCATCCGGCCGGCCGGAGCGAAGCATTTGTTTCGTGAACTTCATGACGCAGCGACTGCGGCCGGCGCTGGACCCGGTTGGGGATGTTTGCCTCTATCGCGCATTCTCATAAAGGGTCTCTCGATGAAGTAGTAGGAGGCGGTTGACATCGCCAAAGTAAGCGCAAAAGAGCTGTACCCCAGATGGGGAATGTGAAGTGAATAGATGATCTGGCTGGCCAACGGATGATACAGGTAAAGCGCATAGGAAATTCGCGCAATGAAGCGCACAACCGCGCTGCCGCAGATGCTCCAGGATTTGCCGCCCCAATATACAAACTGGATCAATGAGACTGCGATAATAGGCGGCTCGAGCGTCCAGAAAAGCAGGGAGAGAGAAGGGCTGCTCGCGGGAAAAATCACGATCAAGGCCAGGGCCAAGGCGGGAATGGCGGCCAGCCACTGCCAGCGAAGCGCGCGAGAGAAAAGCGTTCTGGTCGCATCCCGCTCAGCCAAAATGGATAGCAGGCAGCCGGTCAAGAGCGCATCCGCGCGCATTTCGAAGGCGCTGTAGAGGTATTCCCAACTGACGTGGAACCCCAAAAAAAGAATGGCGCGGTAGATCCACAGGCCCATGATGATGAGGCACATGGTCCGGATGATGGTAGAGCGGTGCTTCAGTAACAACAGCAGGAGCAGAGGCCAGAGCAGATAAAACTTCTCTTCGATGGCCAGCGACCAGCTGATCCACAAATGCAGATATGGGCGCATCGGCAACGGAAAGAGCGCCCGGCCGTAATCCATGAGATAGAAAAAAGAAACCACCGATGTCTTCCACCTATATTGGTGGACCAGGCATTCGACAATCGTGGTGAGAATCCAGCAGGTATAGAAGGTGGGAAAGATGCGGTAAGCGCGCCTGCGGTAAAAGTTGCGGAGCGAAATAGAGCCGGACTTCCGATGTTCCTTGAGCAGCATCGAAGTAATCAGAAATCCGCTGAGCACAAAAAAAATCATTACGCCCAACGAGCCGAAGTACAGGTGCCTGCCGCCGACGATGCGGTCGAGGACAGCGTAATGATCGATCAGGACCAAGCTAATGGCAAGAGCGCGGAATGCATCCAAACCGCTAATCACTTTTGACTTCAGAGCGCGGCTTAGCTCTTGGTCGATTGTGGCTAGGCGCATCCTTCGAGGCATCCCGGCGAGCGATCGCAGAGCCGCCATGACGTGGAGTGGATGAACTATTCACAACCGTTCCCTTGCTATCCCGGTAAACGAAACAGCTAAGCGGAGGTTTGCGCCCTGGAATACCCCAAGCAGGTAATTGCTCCAGCCCCCCGCCGCCATCGGGAATCGCTGAAGACATCGCGCTTTCAGTGCAAATGGCATTCAGGCCTGCCCATTGTGGGGTGCTTCCGTCTGAGATTCAATTATGGCATCGTCCGTCTTCGGGACAAAGCTGGAACCGGCTTCGGCGCCTGTCGAACAAGCAAATAAACTGCGGCGGCTTATCGCAATGCGCGTAGGATGCGGGAGAGCTTCACTTCTTCAGTTCCGGATGCTCCGAGAGGCTAAGAATGTTTCCATCGGGATCCTTGAACCAAGCGACCTTAGCGCCGGTAGGGGAGGTCCAGATGCCCAGCTCGTCCTGCTTCAGATGCTGGTAGCGTTCAAAGCGGATTCCAGCCTGCTCCAGGTCCTTAACGGCCGCCGAGATCTCCGGGACTTGCCAACCCAAAACTGTTCCATGGGCAGGTGGAAGCTCCTTAGCCATGCCAAGACGAAGCATGATGCCGTTAGCCTCAAAGACTAAGGCGAACGGAGGTTCTTCAGCCACCAGGCGCAGACCAAGCATATCCCGATAGAAACTCTTCGCGCGCGCTACGTCCACGATGGTGACGAATCCGACTATGTCGTAATTGCCAAGTCTGGAAAGTTGTGACATTTGCTTGTGATGAGCCTGTTTGTCCGTATGAGACGGATCCAAAGGAAATCCGGGTCACCGGTGATGACGATCGGGGCCACGACAATGGATCACTCCGCTATGCCTGGGATAAAAATGAATCAGCAGGCCCGAGGACGCGCCGCTGTTATCTAGTCTCTAGATTTGCGAACAGCTTAAGGGACTCAGATACAGGTTGGAGATATTGCTCACGATCTCCGCATCTGTGAGCCCCGGCCGGTGGGAGAGCTCCTTCCACGCTGGATCGGAGCCAAACACCTTCCATTTCTCGGTCAATTCCGCCACATCCGCAAAGGTCAGCATGTATGTCAGGCTGGGCATCTGCGGTCCGATCAATGTATCGCCAAAAAATACGGGAGTCAATCCTGACCGCGTAAAAATCCCGATCTCCGCTTCGTTGAACATCCGTACTTTGCGGATATGTCCACCATAGCTTGGGCTCTCATACGTTCGCAGCTGAAAAATTCTTTTCTCGCCCTTCGGCGCAACCAGCTTCGGCCAACCCGCAAAGGCTGACATCAGCGAACTATCCACACGCACAAATGCCGGCGCCGGTGCTGGTGCTTCCCAGAATGCCGTAGCCGCCTTGATGAACTCCGCGTCCTCCGCCAGCCGCGCGTCTAGCGTAATCAGGGCTTCCGCCGATGTTGCCGGGATTAACACATAGTATGTCGGCGTCTCCGGGCCGACATCCAGCTTGAAAGCGCCGACCGGCCTTATAGCCATCCGATTGAGCGCCGGGATCAGGGAATGCTCAAAGTAGTTCTGGCACAATGCCAACTGGGTTCCCGTTCGCAGCGTGTACTTCCGCAACTGGTAGAACTCCCGCGAAGCCTGCGCCATCGCCATGCCCTCTCCGCCGCTCAAGGCGGCCCCCGCCATCGCGATTGCCGATGTGACGAACTCTCGTCTTTGCAAAACTTCCTCCCATGAAACCGCCGTTGCAACAGCCGGCGATGCAAATCTCTTGGCCGGTAATCCTTTGGCCATTCCAGAGATCGCGGTGAGCACGATAACCACCCCGCAGCAAGCGGTTACGGAACTCTCCATTTGCAAATGCTAGTGAGATCACTCTGAAGATGCAACGTCTCACGCCCCCTTTGGTTATTACTGCGGGGAGACCTGGGCCACCCGCCTGCGGAATAGTTCGCGGTTCAACGCAATGCGATAGTGATCGCGGTTGCAATCCGGTTGAGCAGCATATCCGGCCAACAGCCTAGCACCACTGTTAGCGCGGCTATCACCCACACTGCGACGCGGGTTGCTACAGGCGCCCGGATGGCGCCCGCCCCGGCTACAGGTTCGGCTACGTAAACCTGCTTGAGTATCTTGAGGTAGTAGTAAAGCGAGATTGCGCTCATTGCGAGCGCCAGCAGCACCAGCCAGAGCAAAGCGAAATGGCCGGGGAGATCCAGCGCAGAAACGAATACATAGAACTTGCCAAAGAAGCCTGCCAGCGGAGGAATGCCGGCCAGAGAGAGCAAGAAAATCAACAGGCAAAGAGAAAGATCCGGAGCGCGCTTACCCAGTCCGGCGAAATCCGCGATGCTGTCTACCTTTTCCCCCTCCAGCGCGGAGAGCACGCCGAAGGCGCCTAGAGTCGCCAGTGCATACGTGATCACGTAATAGACCAGAGCGATCGAGCTTTGCCTGCTGTTTGCCGCGAACGCGATCAGCATATAACCCGCGTGGCCGACTGCGGAGTAAGCCAGCAGCCTTCTGACGCTGCTTTGCGCAATGGCCGCGAGATTTCCCCAGAGCATAGAGACCGCGGCGAGAATCGCAACCAACGCAGCGCTGCCTGCCGCAGGCATCAGTCCCAGATACAAAACTACGAACAAAGCGAAGAAGCTGGCGACTTTGGAGCTCGATGCGACCAGCGCGGCGCTCGAGGTTGGCGCTCCCTGGTATACCTCCGGGGTCCACATGTGGAATGGGGCAGCCGCGATCTTGAATGCAAATCCCGCGAGCACCATGACCATGGCTAAGGTCAACAACGGATCGCCGGGCGATCTGTCGACGGCGGCGGCAATCGGCTTGAGCGCGATCGAGCCGGAGAGTCCGTAAAGCAAGCTCATGCCAAAGAGCAGGATCCCCGCCGACATGCCGCCAAACAGAAAATATTTGAGCGCGGCTTCCGCCGCTTGCGGGCTGTCCTTATCAAAGCCGGTGAGGATATAGAGCGAAAGGCTGAGGAACTCAATCGTGATAAAGATGAGCAGCAGATTCTGCGTGCTCACGAGAAGCATGGTTGCGGTGGTCGAGAAAAGTATCAGGGCGCAATACTCGCCTACGTGCTCGGTAAAGCGCGCGGCGCTCACAAAAAGAAGAACAAGAATGGCCAGCACTAAGAGCGCCACTTGAACAAGCTGCGTCAGCGCATTGACCACCAATAACCCATCCGGGATAATTCCTTGCGCCGGCAATCTATCGAGCACAAGAAGAGCGATAACGCATCCGGCGCAGGCTACGGCGGCTGCGGAACGGAAGCGGACGGCAAGCGCCGCCTTGCGCAGGAAGCTCAGATCGAGCACCAGCACCAGGAGTCCCGCCAAAGCGACAACGATCTCCGGCGCAGTCAAGCGCAGCAGTTCCAGGTAGCTTGAGCCGGTCATCTCCACGCACCCCGTCGAAGCCCCTCGAACAAGGGTGAATTCAGGCTAGGCAGAATCAGATCCATTAGAAGCTTGGGATAAAGCCCCGCCGCCAACGCGCTCGCAATCAGCAGGCAAGCCCCCAAGCGCTCGGGCATTGTGATTGGGGGCAACGGTGGTTGCGGCGCTGCCGCCATACTAGCCTCGCCAAAGAAGGCGGCCTGCAGCGCGCGCCAGGTAAATGCGACTCCGATCAGGATTCCCACCCCCGCGATACAGGCCATCCAGGGAAACGAGCGCCAGGCTCCGATCAGCACTTGCAGCTCCGCAATAAAGCCGCTGAATCCGGGAAGCCCAATGGAGGCCATCGACGCGAGAACAAATGTTACTGCGGCAAAGGGAATCAGGCGGCCCAGCGGAATGCGGGATAACTCGTGCAGGTCGCGGGTGTGCGTGCGGTCATAGACCATGCGCCCTACGACGGCAAACAGCAGCCCGGCGATAATTCCGTGGGAGAACATCTGGTAAACGGCGCCGGAGAGGCCAATCTGGTTCAGGGTCATCAGGCCCAGCAATACAAATCCCATATGGCTGACGCTGGAATAGCCGACGACAAACTTAAAATCGCTTTGTACCAGTGCAACGGTCGCGCCGTAGACGATGCCGATCAATGCGAGCACGGCAAAGACTTGCTGCCAGGAGGCGAATCCCAGGACGCGAAAACCCCATGGATCAAGGCCGCGGGGAAACAAGATCATCGCCACGCGCAGGCATCCGTAAGCGCCAAGCTTCATCACCACTCCGGCGAGCAGCATGGAAGCGGCTGTTGGGGCGGCGGCGTGGCCGGTAGGCGCCCAGGTATGGAAGGGCCACATGCCGGCAAGAACTGCGAATCCCACGAACACCAGCGGGAAGGCCCACATCTGAAAATGTACCGGGAAAGGAAAACGCGCCAGAACCTCCAAGCTCAGGGTGCGCTCTCCGGCAACACAGTATGCGGCGATGAGGCCGGCAAGCACCATCGCGCTTCCGGCAAAGGAGTAGAGCACCAATTTCATGGCCGCATACTCACGGCGGGTCGAACCCCAGATGGCGATCAGGAAGTATTTGGGGATGATCGCGATCTCGTAAAACACAAAGAGCAGAAAGAGATCGAAGCTGAGAAAGACGCCGTAAACAGCGCCAATCAGCACCAGATAGAGAGCGAAGAAATTCTTGACGCGCTTTTCGACGTTCCAGGAAAAAAGTATTCCGGCGACCGCGGCGATTCCCGTCAACAAAGTAAGAGTCAGGCTGATGCCGTCGGCCGCCAGATGATATTCGATGCCAAGTTGGGTTATCCATCGCACATCGGCAATGGTGACGAGTTGACCCGATCGATCGTGCAATAATGCCACAATCGCAATTGCCAATCCGGCAAGCGCGGTAAGCAACGCGGTCACGCGGGCCGCTGCCGGGCTCTTTTTTGGTGTAAATGCAACTACCACTGCGCCGATGAACGAGATGTAAATGGTCCAGGCAAGCATGTTCAGAACCTCACCTGGGTGACAAACTCCATCACCGCGCCGTGCAGCATTCCGGCGATCAGTTGCGGATAGAGTCCGATGATGAACATCAGGGCAATGGCGGGAGCGAGTATCCAGCGTTCGGCCAGAGTCAAGTCGGGCATTGACGCCCAGCGCTCGCTCAGGGGACCTGAGAAAACCCGCTGCAAAACCGTGAGCAAAAAGACCGCGGTCATCAGTAAGCCGAGCAACGCAAGAGCTGCCGCCCACCAGGCCAGTGGGAATGTTCCCTTAAAGATCAGAAATTCTCCCGGAAAACCGATCAGCCCCGGCAAGCCCAGAGATGCGAAGAGAGCGATGCCCATCATTCCGCTGAATACCGGCATCGTTTTACGCAACCCACCGAAATCGTCGAGGCCGAGCAGGCCGCCGCTGCGCCTTTCGAGCAGCGCCAAAAACCAGAAGAGCGCGGCTGCCGTGACTGCATGGCTGAATATCTGCAGCATCACGCCGGTGAGCGCCGCCGCCTTCTCAGCCGCCAGGCTCGCATCCCCGCCAACAGGGCGCGCCACGGCAACGATGCCGAGAATGCAATAGCCCAGGTGATTGATCGAGGAGTAGGCAAACATTCTCTTCAGATCGGTTTGGGCCCATGCGGTGAATGCGGGCAGCACGATGCTGGCCACCGCCAGCCATAAAAGAATGGTCCGGCATTGCCACATCTGTGCAGGAAAAATAGGCAGCAAGATCCTGAGAAAGCCGTACACGCCCATCTTGGAGAGCGCGCCGGTCATCGCCATGGTCGTCTCCGATGGAGCTTCCACGTAGGTAGAAGGCAGCCAGCCGTGAAAGGGAAGTACCGCCGCTTTGACTGCAAACCCCAGGAACGCGCCCCAAAACAGAATCATGGTTACGCGGCCACTGTCCCATCCATGCCAGTGCAGGTGTTGTCCAATCGCGGATGCGAGCTGCCCGGTATGCGCCATTCTGGCCAGTGCAACAAAATCGAAACTGCCGGTAGAGAGAAAGATAGCGAGGAAGGCCAGCAGCAGGGTTATGCTCCCCACCATGGTGTAAACAAAGAACAGGGTCGCCGCCCTTGCGCGTCCCGAGCCTCCCCAAAGGCGAATCAGGAAAAACGTCGGGATCAGGCTCAGCTCCCAAAAGATGAACCAGTGAAGAAAGTTCAGCGCCGTGAAGGTGCCAAACAGGCCGGCCTCCAGCAGGAGCAGCAAAGAGAAGTAGCCCGGCCCTTGTTTGGGATTGTTCCACGAAGCGGCGAGGGACATCAGGATGACGATCGAGGATACAGCCAGCATCAGCAGCCCCAGGCCATCCAAACCAAGATGGTATTCAAGGCCAATGGCCGGCGTCCATGCGTGCCATTCCTCAAACTGCATCCCTGCCGGAGCAGGCTGGAAGCGAAGCCAAAGCAGGAGGGTGATCAGGAGCGCGGCCGCGGCAAAAATCACGGCTGTCAGGCGCGCTGCGGACCGCCCCGCTTTGCCAAGGAGAAGAACCGCGGCCCCTCCGGTGAGGGGAATCAAGGTTAACGCGCTGAGCCAAGGGAAGCTGCTCATCCCCTGTGTCCCAGCAGGAGGAAAATTGCCAGAACTGCTAATCCGGCTGCTATGACCCGCAGATAGTTCTGGACGCTGCTGTCCTGGAAGCGCGAGAGCAGCCGTCCGCTCCCCGCTACGCTGTTACATCCCTCGTCGAATCCCTTGTTCACCACCCCACGGTCGAGCGAGAAGTCCATCCATCCCAAGCCCTTCATCAGCGCGGACAAAGCCTGCGGAATGCCGCTCCACACCCACCGGTCCAGCCAGTTCGATATGCTCGCAGCCCGCCACGCCACTCCGTTGAATCGTCAGAGCATAGAACTGGTCTACATACAGGCCGTTTCGCAGCGCGCGGAAGACCGTCGGCTGCAGCAGCTCCAATGGATCCGGGCCGGCGATCGCCTGATGTGGGAGGCTCTCGACCGGCCGTCGCCCGTACAGCCACCAACCCACACCTAAACCGGCAAAGACCAGCAAGGACGATGTAAGCATCAGTTGGAGAAATCCATCCTCCGCAAATTGCCGGAGGTCCAGGCTCGCTGGGGTCATAGACAGGAAGCTCTGCAACCATGGCCATGCCGGGGTCCCGGCAAAACCGAAGAGGGTGGCAAAGATCGCCAGCAGCACTAAGGGAATGGTCAAGATAGAGGGGCTCTCATGGGGGTGGCCCAAGTGGTGCTCCTCCTTCGATCCGGGAGTCGATAGATTAGGCTGCTCAACCGTTGCCGCGGTGCGGCGGGAGCCAAAAAAAACGTAGCAGACCTGACGCGTCATGTAGAAAGCCGTCAGCAAGGCGCCGATCGCGCCGAGATAAAACGGTATCCGGGAAACATTCCATCCATAGGCGGCGTGGAGAATCGCGTCTTTGCTCCAGAAACCCGAGAAGAATAATGGGAATCCGCATAATGCCAGAGCGCCCACCGCGTAGGTAGCAAAGGTGATCGGCATCCATTTGCGCAGGCCGCCCATTTTGCGAATGTCTTGCTCGTCGATGCCGTGGATGACCGAGCCTGCTCCAAGAAAAAGAAGCGCCTTGAAAAATGCGTGGGCAAGCAAGTGGAAGATGCCCACCGCGACTCCTCCAACGCCGAGCCCGATCATCATGTACCCGAGCTGAGAAATGGTGGAATACGCCAGGATGCGTTTGATATCGTCCTGGGCCACGGCGATCAGGGCGGCAAATACAGCGGTCAGGGCTCCGATCCAAGCGACCACTTCGAGCGCGCCTGGGGAGGCGCTCATCAGGGGATAGACTCGGGCGACCAGGTAAACGCCCGCCGCCACCATGGTGGCGGCGTGAATCAGGGCGCTTACCGGCGTCGGCCCTTCCATGGCATCCGGCAGCCAGACGTGCAGTGGCAACTGGCCGGACTTACCTGCGGCGCCGCAAAAGATCAAGAGTGCAATGCCGGTGGAGGCGGCAAATCCGAAACGAAGAGTATGCGCGGCCAGCAGAGAGACCGCGGCATGTTCGATCGCTCCCGCGCCGTGATCGTAAAACAGCAGAGTGCCTGTTTGCCCGTAAAGCCATACCATGCCCAGGAGCAAACCCAGGTCGCCGATGCGGGTGGTAATGAAGGCCTTTTTGGCCGCCGCCGCAGCAGAAGGTTTTTGATACCAGAAACCGATCAGCAAATATGAAGTGAGCCCCACGATCTCCCAACACATGAACAGCAGCAGCAGGCTATTGGCGATCAAAAGGCCCAGCATTGCGCCCGCGAAAAGCGAGAGAAAACAAAAAAAGCGGGTGAAGTTCTCGTCGTGACGCATATAGCCGACGCTGTAAATGAAAATCAGCAGTCCGACGAAGGCCACCATTACCAGCATGACTGCTGTCAGCGGGTCCAGCATCCAGCCGAGTTTTATCCATTCGGAGCCAAACTGCATCCACCGGAAGTTGAAGAACAGGCGCTCCGGATTTACCAGGACATGGGCAAAGGCAATGACCGCCAACACGAAGGAAAGACTAATGGAGAAGATCGCCAGACCGGCGGCAAATCGGCGCTGTTTCCGCTTGAGCAGCGCGCCGATTCCCGCGGCGAGAAGAGGGAATGCGGGAATCAACCATAGATAGCGAACGATCCAGACGTAGCGAACGGCCATAGGCTAAACTTGCTCTCGGCTCCCTTGCTCGCGGTTTGTGGTGAGTTGGCTCAGGTCCGTGGTCTTCGCATGTCTATAGACCGCGAGAATAAGAGCGAGGCCCACAGCGGCTTCCGCTGCAGCGACGCCGATCGAGAAAAGCACGAATATCATTCCGGTAAGCGCTCCGGAGTGGGCTCCGAAGCGCCAGAAGGCAACAAAGTTGAGGTTGGCCGCGTTCAGCATTAGCTCAATGCCGACCAGCACCAGGATCGCGTTCCTGCGAGTCAGAGCGCCCGCAAGACCGACGGCAAACAGCATTGAGGAAACCAGCAAACATCCTGCCAAAGGAGTCATTCAGCGCTTTGTTTCTCCCTCATCGCAACGATGACGGCGCCTATGAGCGCTGCCGTGAGCATCAATCCGATCACTTCCAGCGGAAGTACATAACCATCCATCAAAGCGGCGCCCAGTTGCCGGATAGTTGCCTGGGGAGCGTTCGAACCGGGTGAAGCAAGCGCAAAACTATGAAAGACTGCCCAAGCAAGGATAGCGAATATGACCGCGGCCAGCAGAATGCCTGTGATGCGGGGCGTCGAAGGCGACGGCGGCGAGCTGGCATCGCCGCGGGTGAGCAAGATGGCAAAGACGATCAGAACGGCGATGGCGCCTACATAGACGAGTAATTGCGCGAGACCTAAAAACTGGGCGCCTAGGTTCAGGTAGAGCGCCCCGAGGCCGGCGAATGCAACAGCCAAGGCCAGCGCGCAATGCACCAGGCCGCGGAAAAGCATCGCGGCGCACGCGCCAGCTAACGTCAACCCTGCGAGTATAAGAAACGGAGCGCTCATTCGTTGGGATTCCAGGTCTAAACAGGTTGCGGAAAACAGCGGCTTAAAGCCGATCAAATTTGAAACCACTTACGGCACGACTAAAGTCGTACCCTGCTACTGAAAATAGGCTGCTATGTTATCCGAAAATACAACCCTGCTTATTTTTGGTTTCCCACATCTGGCGCGCTTTTGCGCCAGATGTGGGAAAACGCAAATCTCAATCCTGATTGCATCGCGGCCCGATTCACGTCTCATCCCACATCTCCCGACAAAAGCGTTGGGAGATATGCGGCGCCCGGCTCGGCGGCGATTCATAAGCCTCTCTTCTAACCTAATCAGTCGTCCCTACCGACTGGAATCTACTCCTCCCTGAACCCAGCACTGACGTGCTGGGCTATTTTCATGCCGCCCCTGCGGGGCTACTCGGCAAAACGATACGTGCGTTTTGCAATCTTGTTTCGTGCCTCGACTCCACGCGCCAACAGGAGATAAGAAACTGCAATAAAGACCATGCTAACCAGCCATCGCGTCACACCATGCGGAAGGAAGCGCCATGCCCCGGCAGAGACGACGACGACCAGCGCCATCGGCAACATAAATTTCCAGGCAAAGTTCATCAACTGATCCATGCGCAAGCGAGGCAAAGTGCCCCGAACCCAGATGAATCCCACGACGATCGCCAGCAGCTTTACGAAGAACCACATCCAGGAGGGAACCCAGGTCAGAAACGAGAATGGCGCCGACCATCCTCCCAGAAACAGAGTAATTCCCAGGCCGCTGATGGCAAACATCCCGAGATATTCCCCCAGGAAAAACAGGGCGAATTTAAAGCCTGAGTATTCGATGTAATATCCGGCAATAATCTCCGACTCTCCCTCAGGGAGATCGAAGGGAGACCGGTTGGTTTCAGCGGTAGCCGCGATCATGAAGAGGATGAATCCAGCGAAACCCCACGGAGTCAAGACATACCAGTGGGGGAAAATTCCGGAGAAGCCGGCTTGCTTATTTACGATCTCGACGGTTGATAGGGAGCCGGCCGCCATGATGACTGCAATCGAGGAGAGAAGGAGAGGCACCTCATAGCTGATCATCTGCGCTACTGCCCGCATGGCGCCAAAAAGCGAGTACTTGTTGCGGCTTGACCACCCCGCCATAAAGATGGCAATCTCCGACACCGCTCCGATGGCGAAGAAGAACAGCACGCCGGCATCGAGGTTCGCGGCAACCATGTTGCGGCCCATCGGCACTACGGCATATGGCAGGAACGCGACTGCCAACAAAACCAGGGGCGCTAGAAAATGAACTGTGCGGTCCGCCGCAGCTGGGACGATATCCTCCTTAGTCAGCGACTTCACCGCATCCGCCATGGGCTGAAGAATGCCGTAAGGCCCCACCCGGTTCGGACCATAGCGATTCTGAATGCGCCCCAATCCCTTGCGCTCGAGAACCGTGGTCACGGCAAACAGGACGGGGAAGACGAGAAGGATGGGAATTATGCTCAAGAGGACCGAGACGGCCGGCTGAATCACTGCCGGCGATTGGCCCACCAGCCAGTGCTTCAGCAGGACAAACACCTGGTCCAATGCGTGCATTATTTCGCCACCGCGGTTTCCTGAGCCGCCCTTTTGGCGTCGGCTTGAGCCTTTTCTTCAGCTCGCCTCGCCTCTACCTCTGCTGCTTCCGTCGGGTGGATTGCCAAATAGTGCTCATTGGGCATCGCCAATTTACTCTTCGGCCACAGAAGTCCGGCGAAGCGGTCGTCCGTGCTTAACTCGAATTCATTATCCATGCGAATGGCGTCGAAGGGGCAAACCTCCACGCAGATCTGGCAGCTCATGCAAACAGATACATCGATATCGAAGACCGCGGGATAAAACTGCTGCTTGCCCACGAAGTCGGGCTTTTTATCTTTGCTCTTTACGATGTGAATGCATCTCGGCGGGCATTCCTTCTCGCAAATCTGACAGGCCACGCAGCGAAGCCCTTCTTCGGGATCGTCGCCATCGTAAATCAGAAAAGGGAAGTTGCGCGCCGCCTCCGCTACCGGCAGCCGCTCTTCCGGATACTGCACCGTTACCATCCGGTCCCCGCCGGCAAAGCTGCCCAGAAAATTCCTGGCGGTTTCCGCTAACCCTTTGACAATGCCTGCGCCTAACATTTCCTCCACCCCTCGCTCGGAATGCTCAACGGTCGACCTCGCCCATCACAATATCGATGCTGCCCAGGATGACCACCACGTCGGCGATGCTTTCTCCCAGGCACATATCCTCGAGAACTGTAAGATTGATCAGACTCGGCGGCCGCACACGGTACCGGTAAGGATTGGTCGAGCCGTCGCTGATCAGATAAAACCCCAGTTCTCCCTTGGGAGATTCAATCCGCGCATACGCTTCCCCCGCCTTTGGCCGCAAGCCGCGCAGCTTTGCCTTCGGGTCCATGATCGGCCCCTGCGGAAGATCGCGCAGAGCCTGCTCGAGAATCCTGACCGACTCGCGCATTTCCAGCGCGCGCATCATATACCGGTCGTACACATCTCCATGCTCTCCCAGAGGAACGCGGAACTGGAAGCGCGGGTACACGCCGTAGCCGTCCACCTTGCGAATGTCGTAATCAACGCCGCTGGCGCGCAGACCCGGACCGGTCACGCCGGCGTTGATCGCGAGCGCCGGCGGCAGCACACCCACTCCCTGAGTGCGCGCCATCAGGATCTCGTTTCCCCTCAGCAGATCTTCGAATTCATCCAGAAAGCTGTTAAATCCGGCCACGAGCTTCGCAGTCTGACCCAGCCATTCCGCGAGAACAATCCACGCGCACCCCGCCAAACCGCATATAGTTACACATCATGCGTGCACCGCTCAGGGACTCGAACAGATCCAGAATTCTTTCTCTCTCGCGGAATGCGTACATCAGCGGCGTGCCGCTCGCGCCCATATCCTGCAGAAGAAATCCGACCATGCCGGCGTGATTCTGCAGCCTGGTCAGCTCGGAGACGATTACGCGGATATACTCCGCGCGCTCCGGCACATTCAGGCCGGCCAGCTTCTCCACAGCCAAAGCGTACCCCCAGTTATTGGTCATCGAGCAGAGATAGTCGAGCCGGTCAGTGTAGGGAATTGCCGCCAGATAGCTGGCTGCCTCGGCAATTTTTTCGTGGTTGCGGTGCAGGTATCCGAAGACAGGCTTTAGGCGGACGACGCGCTCGCCATCCAGCCGAACATCCATGCGGAATACGCCATGGGTCGATGGGTGCTGGGGCCCCATCGATATTTCGAGTAGCTGATCCTGGTCCGCCTCGGAGGGCGTTGCCTGCGTCATTTCTCTCTCAGTTGGCGCATGATTTTCTCATGCTCCCGGTTTGCTTCCCGCTAGAGCGTTTTCACGATTGGTGTACCCCAAGAAACTACTATCGACGCAGGCGTTCCATCAAAGAACGCCTGCACATAGCCAACTCTCACCAGGACACCAGTAATTGTGAAAACGCTATAAAGCCTCCAGATCGTCCTCCGGAGGAGGAACATAGTCCTTTCGCATGGGATGATCCGTAAAGCCCTCCCACATCAGGATGCGCCGCAGGTCGGGATGGCCTTCAAAGACAATCCCGTACAGGTCGAAGGCCTCTCGCTCCTGGAACTCCGCGCTTCTCCAGACCGGGGTCAATGACGGCAAGATTACATCGCCTGTCCGGTTCGCCGTGTGCATCCGTATCACCACCGGTCCCTGTTTCTTTGCTATGGAAAAAAGGTGATAAACAGCCTCAAGATAGCCGGGCGTGGTTGTCTTTCTTGTCTCCTCGACTTCCTTTTCAACTCCGTCGACGATCTTTTTGATTTTGATTTTTTCCGTTTTTTCGCGATCGGGCCAGTCCACCGCGGTCATGTTGGAGCAGTAATCGAGCTGAAGTTCGGGATCGCCGCGCAAGAGCTTCGCCGCTTCCAGCCCGTGCCGGCGGTCGATGAGCAAAGAGTTTTGCGCGGAGGGGCTGCCGTTGACCACGATCTCCGCGTGGCAGCCTGGGATGCTCTCTTCCAATCGGCTCCTGATCTCGTCCAGAGTCATCTCCGGTGTCTTCCCCAGCATCATCCTTGAATCACCTTCAAGGGGTTGTTGAAGACCTCATCGTTCTGCGGAGGCTCCAGCCCGTGCTCGCCAAACTCGGGAACCTGAAATTCGCTGGGAAGGTCTTCTTTGAGATGCCTTGCCTTCGACTCCCCCGTAAGCTGCTGCAAGCCGATTTTCTCCTGTAAGGCCATAAAGGCGTGAATCAGCGCCTCGGGGCGGGGCGGGCAACCGGGAATATGCACATCGACGGGGATGTAGCGGTCGATTCCCTTGAGCACATTGTAACCGTCACGGAAGGGTCCGCCGGAGATGGCGCAGGCTCCCATGGCGATAACATACTTCGGCTCCGGCATCTGGTTGTATAGGCGAACGACCTGGGGAGCCATCTTCTTCGTCACCGTTCCGGATACGATCATCAGGTCGGCCTGCCGCGGCGACGGGCGGAAGACCTCGGCCCCGAACCGGGCCAAGTCGTATCGCGCCATGGTGGTCGCGATCATTTCGATGGCGCAGCAGGCAAGACCGAAGGTGAGCGGCCAAACTGAATTCTTGCGGCCCCAGTTATAAAGCTCTTCGAAAGTGGTGGCAAAGATCCCGTGCTTGCTTAACTCGATTTTTAAGTCCTGGTCCATGGAAACCTCATCATGCCCACGTCAGCACGCCTTTTTGGCAGGCCCAGATCAGGCCCTCCACCAATAAAAGCAGGAAAACCAGCATTGCCAGGCACGCCGCCAGCGATAGGCCGGTGAATGCCGCGGCAAACGGGAGAAGAAAAACCGCCTCCACGTCGAAGATCAAAAAGACAATGGCATACAAATAATAGGAGACGTTAAACTGCACCCACGCGTCGCCTTTAGCTTCCAGCCCGCATTCATAGGTCGCATTCTTTTGCAGGCCCGGTTTCGGCGGCGCAAAAGCTTTTGCCCAGAACCGGGCCAGCAATAGCGGAATTGCTCCGAAAACAATCGCCGCCAGCAGGAGCACAACGATTGTGGCCCAAGGATGCCCGGCCGGGGTTATCGCAAGATTCTTACCCATTGCTCACCATCGGCTTCCGAGTGCTTTCATTCTGGTTCAGCATTCGTCCCAATAGAATCCCACTCCTCCAGATTACGCCCTTTCTCGCGTAGGCTAAATGATCCGGTCAACAGGCGAACCGCTGTTTCCCCTCCGGCTACTCCGCCGGCCTATCGTGAAGACCGGTCCAGCGGAATGATCGCGTTCTTGTTATCGGCTGCCTGGGGATCGACGCGGAAATCCCATACTGAAACGTTCACCTCTCCCGGTCCGAGAATCTCCATCAGCGCGTAATCGCCGATAGTCAGCGGCTCGCGCGGAACCAGCTTCATCCAATGCTTTCCAGGCAGGATCTGCGCCGTTGTGGGAATGATGTCTTCGGTCTGCGATACCTTGCCCGAGACGCCGACTTTGACGTCACTGACCACGCGGTAGTTGCGCTTCAGGTTGTCGAAGACGCGAACAATGGCGTACTGGCTGGTTGGGGAACTATAGGAGTTCTTCTGGTTCGGCGGCGGGGCTCCATGAGTGTCGACCGTCACCGCGTCCGGCTCGGGAGCGGTCAAATCGTCGCTTTCCCCGCTCAGGCTCACGTAGATCGCCGGACCGCTCACGTGCAGCCGGATTTTGGAATACGCGCCCGGGATTTCGATGGCTCGCTTCATGCCGCCCATGGGATTGAGCGCGCTGCGCAGGATATTGTGCCCGGTCTGCTGATTTACGTCGCCGGTGTTCTGCACCAGCGCTACCAACTCTGGCTGATCATGAAAGGTATCGAGCGCCCATACTCCCTCTTCATCGGGGAGACGCAGTCCAGGCGCAACCGCGGGCGTTCGCGCGTTCTGTTCGGCGCGCTCTTGCTGCTCCTCTTTATCAATGGCCGCGGCTTCGGGAGTCGCAGGAGAGGCCGCAGGGGCTGCTCCCGGGGCGTGGTCCTTGGCCCATTGCTCGGTTGCCGGCCAGTCGACCAAAGCCGCCGGGATCTCCTCCCAGTCGCCCCGTTCCGCGCTGTAAAAGCGCAGCCGATCGCCCACAATCTTGTATTGGGTTGCGATCTGATAGGAACCATCCTTAAGGATGAGGCGCTTATTTGTGGTCTGGGCGTTTGTTGCCTGGGCGTGCCCTGGAACAGCCGAGATCAAGCTGCCCGCAATAACCAACAGGGTCACCGGGAACAACACCAGCGAGGCCAGCGGCACGAGGATTCTCAACCGGATTTTCAACATGGCTGCTTCCTTGAACTTACGTTTCCGGCTCATGATTTAGACGGAAACGGGCAGTCGTGCGTTGCCGCACAAATGGCGGCCGTTTCCAGATCACGGTACATCTCTCTCCCCCTATTCTGCTCTTCCCTTCGTTTTTACTTCCTGCGATACTTACATGTGCCCATCCGGTGCGCCAATCCCAATCAAGATAAAAAGGTGAAGCAGGCATGTCGGCAAAGTACATCTTTGTGACCGGCGGTGTCGTCTCCAGTTTAGGTAAGGGCTTGGCCGCCGCTTCGATCGGCTGTTTGCTTGAGAGCCGCGGCCTCAAAGTGAACTTGATGAAGTTCGACCCTTATCTGAATGTCGATCCCGGAACCATGTCGCCCTTTCAGCACGGTGAAGTTTTCGTCACCGACGACGGCGCCGAGACGGACCTTGATTTAGGTCATTATGAACGATTTACCCACGCGCGTTTGACGCGCGATAACAATCTCACCACCGGCCGGGTTTACGAGCAGATCATTACCAAAGAACGCCGCGGCGACTACCTGGGCAAAACCGTTCAGGTCATCCCGCATGTAACCAACGAGATTAAGAACGCCATGCGCAAAGTGGCTACGGATGCCGATGTTACCGTAGTTGAAATTGGCGGCACGGTGGGCGATATCGAGTCTCTTCCTTTTCTCGAAGCTATCCGGCAAATGCGCCAGGAACTGGGCCGCGAGAATACGGTCTTTGTCCACGTCACGCTGGTTCCCTGGATCGGGGCCGCCCAGGAGCTGAAAACCAAGCCTACGCAGCACTCGGTCAAAGAACTGCTCTCGATCGGAATCCAGCCGGATATCCTGCTTTGCCGCACCGATCGTCTTCTCTCCCGCGAGATCAAAGGTAAGATCGCGCTCTTCTGCAACCTGGAGGAACGGGCAGTGATCGCGGCCAAGGATGTGGCATCCATCTATGAAGTCCCATTGACCTTTGCCAAGGAAGGGGTGGACAAGCTGGCGCTCAGATACCTCCACATTGAGGCGAAAGAACCCGACCTGGCGCGCTGGGAAGCGCTGGTTGAGCGGGCCTACAACCCCTTGGACGAAGTCTCGATCGGCATTGTCGGCAAGTACGTGGAGTACGAGGATAGCTACAAATCGCTCAAGGAGGCGCTGGTGCACGGCGCGCTGGCCCGCGATTTGAAATTGCGCGTCACCTGGATCGAGGCTGAGGGCCTGGAGAGCCGGCATCCGTCCGATTGCAGCTAGGAGGGCCAGTTGGCCGGTTTTGACGGAATTCTCGTCCCTGGAGGGTTTGGCAAGCGCGGAATCGAAGGCATGCTCAATGCCATCCGCTATGCGCGGGAAAACAACGTCCCCTATTTTGGCATTTGTCTCGGCATGCAAACAGCTTGCATTGAGTTTGCCCGGAACGTCTGCGGCCTTAACGGCGCCAACTCAAGCGAATTCGATCCCGCCACCCCTCATCGGGTGATATACAAATTGCGTGAACTGACCGGGATAGAGGAGATGGGCGGCACCATGCGCCTGGGCTCCTGGCCTTGCGTGCTGGAAGCGGATTCGATTGCCGCGGATGCCTACAAGACGACGGAAATCAACGAGCGCCATCGCCATCGCTATGAATTCAACCGGGAATATGAGGCGTTGCTGACCGGCGCCGGACTGCGCATTACCGGCGCCACTCCCGACGCAACCTATGTCGAGATCGTCGAGATTCCCGGCCACCCCTTCTTTCTGGGCTGCCAGTTTCACCCTGAATTCAAGTCCAAACCGCTGGAGCCTCACCCGCTCTTCGAGGACATTTATTTCCGCATCCTATGCCTATCGGCTGCGTGGCGCGGGGACGCGAGCCGTTGAGCCAATCGTCGCACCGGCGATCGCGTCGGCGGTCGAGAGCCAGGTCACGCAGACCGCGCCATGAACGACTTTGAAGCGGGCAATGTCCATATCGGCTGCTCGCCATTGTTCCTGATTGCGGGGCCATGCGTGATCGAGAGCGAAGGGCACGTGCGGCGCATGGCCGAGGCCATCCAGCGCATCACCGGCGATCTGGGAATCCCCTATATTTTCAAAGCTTCCTATGACAAGGCCAACCGTACCTCGGTTGAGAGCTTTCGCGGGCCGGGATTGAAGGAAGGTGTCGCTATCCTGCGACGGCTGGCTGAATCGACAGGTCTCGCGGTGCTCACCGATATCCACGAACCGGGAGACTGCGAGCGGGTAGCCGAAGCCGTGGATGTCCTGCAGATCCCGGCATTTCTCTGCCGGCAAACCGATCTGCTATGCGCCGCCGGCAAGACCGGGCGGGCGGTCAACATCAAGAAAGGCCAGTTCGTCGCGCCCTGGGACATGCGCCATGCGGTCGAGAAAGTCGCCGGCACCGGCAACAGCCGGGTCTTTCTAACGGAGCGCGGCGCAAGCTTCGGCTACAACAACCTGGTTGTGGACATGCGTTCGCTCGCGATTATGCGCAAGTTGGCTCCAGTGGTTTTCGATGGCACTCATTCTGTACAGACGCCATCCGCAGCCAATGGCCGGTCGGGAGGCCAGCCGGAGTTTATTCCGGTTCTCACCCGGGCCGCGGTCGCCGCAGGTGTAGATGGCATCTTTCTCGAAGTCCACGACGACCCGCCAAATGCAAAGTCTGACGGCGCGAATGCATTGGATCTGAAGCTGCTTAAGCCATTGCTGGAAACTCTCCTCGCCATCCAAGCTGCGGTTTTATAGCGTTTTCACAATTACTGTGTCCTTGTGAGAGTTGGCTATGTGCAGGCGTTCTTTGAGGAACGCCTGCGTCGAGAGTAGTTTCTCGGGATACACCAATCGTGAAAACGCTATCCCCGCAGAAGTAAAAATCCGCAGTAGCAACAAACCTCTGGAGTGAGCAAAAAAAGGGCCCCTCGGGTGAGGGGCCAATCTGCCTTGGTTCTCTCGTTGTGTGAGAGCTTGTTTGCGGTTCAAGGTGCGACGCAGAACTCCGCCAGGGGGGAGGCTGCACGGATTTATTTCTGCGTCGCGCCTATCGGTGAACTGCCGTTATTCGTATTTGTTGGCGAGTTCAATGCCGCAAGACTGTTGTGCATCAGCGTTACGTGTACCACCGTAGCGCTGGCGCTCGATTCTGTTCCCGCTCCTGATCCTGAACCGGATGCAGAAGCGGCGGACGTGGCGACGGGTGCATTGCCCATTGCGACACGATAAATTTTGTAAACCGGCACTTGGTGGTCGATAACCAGGTATCTGACCACAGCGTCGGCCATATTCTGCGACCTTTCCAAGCCAAGCTGTCCACGCATCCGCGAGTAGCCCTGCACCTCAACGATAAAGCCCTTCTGCCCGGCAAGCTGGCTTGCTACTTCGTCCAGCGCTGCCTTGGCTTTGTCGTTCAATGTAGTCTGCGAGCGGCGGAAGTGGAGCTCCGTATCAGCAACCTTCTGGAACTGATCGAGGTTCGATACCGTGGTATTCAACTCCGCTGTTTGTGAAGTTGCCTGCTGCGCTATCTGCTGGGCCTGGTTCGCCTGGGTGGTGGCCTGGGTTGCCTGCTGATTTGCTTGATCCGCAGTGGTTTGCGCCTGATGGATTCCGGCCTGCGCGCGCGCGTCGACATCTTTGATGTCGGTAGCATTCTTAGCCGACAATTGATCCAGTTCGTTCAGGCGGTCCTTCACCGGAGAAACCTGCCGGTTCACCCACTTTTTGCGGGCTAACGGATTCAGTTTCCCCCAGAAACCCTCGTTGGACTTCGTAGGAAGCGGCTTGCCTGTAGCGTAGGTGCTCGAATCGCCAGCACTGGGGGAGGTAGAGCTTGTGCTTGCCTGTGGGGGAGTCGCAGGCTCCTGCGCTGTCTGCGCAACTACCGGCAACGCGAACGCTACCGACAGAACCAACGCAGAAACCGGCACGGACTTTGATAAGACCAGGTTCATCTTTCTTTCGTGTCCCATACTGCTCATAGCTGACCCAAGGGAATTCATTCTGACATCTCCTTTATTAGCACTCAGATTGCCAAACTCTCGCCTCTCGCGCCGTAAACGCATAAGTACGGGTAAACAAGATGTTTACGTCGATCCGGCGCGCGGAATAAACAATCTTGCCCGGCTTGCCCCCAAGGGAAGAACTGCACGGTTCGCGTGCCTGTGCGAAAAAAATGCCGGTAATACACCCTTCTGGGAATTACCTCCGTACCGGGAAAACATCTCAGTGCCTAAGGAACTTAGAAGCGGTCGCAGAGCGAATTGGTTAGCTCAATCATTACAAAGAACGCAGATCCCTCCACTCCGCATCGCACTCCAGAAAGCTTCGTTGCCGGGGACCCGGGATACACAATGATGGGGGCGACGGAGATTCCCATCATCTCATTCCTTAGGGTGCGCGCTCTCCAAGGGTTTACGAGCGAAATAATAGAGGGAAAATGCGAGCAGTCCAAACATCACCACCGATACCCAATCGTGGTGCAGCGGATTGGTTGCCGGAAGCAGGAGAATGTCTTCCCTCCCGGAAGCTGCTTCGTAGAGCTTCAAAGCCACGCCCATCAAACCCATAATGCCGCCGGCGGCGATCAATCCACTGGCGTAGAGGGAGCCGGGACTGATTTCGCTTTCGTTTCCCTCCTCGCCGTTAGCCTTCGCCACCGCGCGGTCCACCATCCAGCGCACCACGCCTCCTACAAAGATAGCGAGGGTAGTGGCGATCGAGAGATAAGCGCCCACCGCAAAGGAAAGAGAGCGGATTCCCAGCAGCTCCACCGCTATCACCAGGAAAACGCCCAGCAAAACCAGGCCCCAGGGAAGCTTCCGGCCCAGGATCCCATTGATCACCGTGGCCATAAGTCGCGCCTGCGGCGCCGCGGCCTTTTCGCTTCCGATACCTTCAATCCATTGCACCTCGATCGTGCGAGTAACCGGGTTATAGAGATATTTGCCATCGGCCAGCTGATGCGAATTCAGGGCATTGAGCAGGATGTAATTGCCGCCGGGACGGGTATCTTCCGTCTTGTCGGCATGGATCACCTGGATTTTCTTTTGCCCGAAATGCTGCTGCTCAATGCTTACTCCATCGTGCGCAACGGAAATATCCCAAGGCCGCGAGACTTGCCTGAACTCCGCCAGCCCGCGGTTCATCAACTGAAGCGTCGCTCCGACCGCGAAGGTGGAAACGCAGACGCCAATCATTAAAGCGATCTGCTGCTTGCGAGGAGTGGCGCCAACCAGGAAGCCGGTCTTAAGGTCTTGCGATGTGTCTCCGGCATTGGCCGAGGCGATGCACACGACACCGCCGATGGTGATGGCGAGCGCGCCGAAGGCCGGCGCTGTCCAGCCCTTGACCAGAAAAATGGCCGCCGTCGCCATCAGAGTCGCAATGGTCATGCCGGAGATCGGGTTGGCGGAGCTCCCAATAAGGCCGACAATGCGCGATGACACGGTCACGAAAAGAAAACCAAAAGACACGATCAGCAGGGATGCGGCGAAGTTCGCCTCCCAACTTACCTGAGCGCCCGGCACCGGCTTGAACGTCAGAAAGAAAAACATGATCACGATCAGCAAAATCGATCCGCCGATCACCACGCTCATCGGCAGATCGTCATCGGTGCGCCGCGGAGCACGACTGACGGTAGTACGGTGGCGCAAGTTCCCGATGGCCCCCCGCAGGGCGCCCCAGATGGTGGGCAGAGTCTTTGCCAGGGCAATCACTCCAGCGGCGGCCACCGCGCCGGCGCCCATGGGGCGGATGTAGGCGGCCCACAAATCGCTCGGCGACATCTGCGCGATAGGCTTTGTTCCCGGATAGATAGCCTGTGGGAAGTGCGATCCGAAGAAGTAGATCGCCGGCATGATTACCAGCCAGGAAAAAACACCTCCGGCGAAAATCACCCCGGCTATGCGCGGTCCGATAATATAACCCACGCCCAGATATTCCGGGGTCGCGTCGGCGCGAATCGCGGCTCCTTTCAGCCACTGCGGCTGGTAATCCGGAGTATCCGGCCAGGCTCCCAAAAGGTTCCCATTCTGAAAAAGCGTATACATGGCGCCCAGCCCCAGGCCCAGAAATACTCTTCCGGCAAACGACCCGCCATGCTCCCCGGCCAGCAGCACATCGGCGCACGCTGTTCCCTCGGGATAGGCCAGCCTGCCGTGCTCCTCGACAATGAGCTGGCGCCGCAACGGGATCATAAACAGCACGCCGAGCCACCCGCCAATCAAGGCCAGCAAGAATATCCGCCAGTATTCCAGACTGAAACCGAGGAAGATCAGGGCCGGCAAAGTGAAGATCACGCCGGCGGCGATTGACTGCCCGGCGTTCCCGGTGGTCTGCACGATGTTGTTCTCCAGGATGGAGGCGCGCCCCAGCACCCGCAGGATGCTGATCGACAAAACAGCAATTGGAATTGACGCGCCAACCGTGAGCCCGGCCCGCAGCCCCACGTAGACGGTTACGGCTCCGAACAGAAGCCCGAAAATCGAGCCCAGCAGAATTGCCCTGACTGTAAGTTCGGGGGGCGCTTGAGTCGCCGGGATGTACGGCTGGAAATCGGGTAGGGTCTCTTTCATGCGCACCGCCTCCGCGAGCGTTTTCACGATTGGTGTATCCCGAGAAATTAGTCTCGACGCAGGCGTTCCATCAAAGAACCCCTGCATATAACCAACTCTCACCAGGACACAATAATTGTGAAAACGCTATAAAGCATTCTTCCTGATCCTCGAGAGAGGGAGAAACAGCTT
>CAWDNI010000006.1:0-155000 GCA_963803615.1 uncultured Acidobacteriaceae bacterium | reverse complement strand
GGAATCGAGGTTTCTTTCTTTTCCTTCAGGTACTGAGATGGTTCACTTCCCTGAGTTCGCTCGTACCCGCCTATGTATTCAGCGGGCCGTACGGCGGTTTTTCCGCCGTGGGTTTCCCCATTCGGAGATCTCCGGATATAACGCCTGTGTGCGGCTTCCCGGAGCTTATCGCAGCTTGCCACGTCCTTCATCGCCTGTTTCTGCCAAGGCATCCACCGTGCGCCCTTAGTAGCTTGACCATAGAATTAACTCTCGCGCAGGATCCGGAGTTGCCCCTGAATCGTTGTTCTCGAGTTTCTACGTATATTGCCGCCTGTGTATGCTCGCCGGCTCCAAGGCCAAATCGCCCTGCAATCGGAAAGCAACACGTTATCCTAAAGACACTCAACTAAACATGCCCATCGATCCGGCCGCCATTCCAATTCAATGGAACGCCGCTGAATCAAGGCAATGCTCAGCCTTGTAATTTTTCTTACCCAATCGATTTTCGTTGTCAAACATCTCTTGTACGTCGATCGAAATGGTTGCCGATCGACGCCCACCCTGGGGTGGTTTGAACAGCCTGGAAGGTCTTGCTCCTGGTTCTGGAGAACCCTCCATCCTGCGCAAAGCGCAAAACCTTTTCGCTCGCTTGGTTCCGAGCTCAGGTTTTAAGCTTTGAGCAGATTTGCTCGCTCTCACTTCAATGCCCTTAAGACGCCAAAGCATGGTGGAGCTGACCGGGATCGAACCGGTGACCCCCTGCTTGCAAAGCAGGTGCTCTCCCAGCTGAGCTACAGCCCCTTAGCCGGCTTGGTGGGCCTGGGTAGATTCGAACTACCGACCTCACCCTTATCAGGGGTGCGCTCTAACCAACTGAGCTACAGGCCCGTCCACGGCAGGAACCTGAGAACGTCTGTGGTCGCCTTTCGCCTTCAGCATCGAGCCGCGGCAATAAAGCCATGGCCTTGAAACTAGAGGCCCCGTATTGCACGGCTGCGCCAGTTTCTTTATTACTCGAAAAAATTTTCGAGGACCCGAGTTGAACATGCAGAGCGGCTACGCCGCTCATGACCATCGCTCGATAGAGCGAGAAGCAGAGAAGGCTTGATTCAAACTCCCCAAAATCGAAGTCAGGGACATGATTTCAGGGGTACATGGCAACATCCCATGAGCGCCTTGCCCGGCCTGACCCAAACTGCCTTGCGGCAATCCGTTTTCAAGCTAAGCGCGGTCCGCGATCGCGGAAGCGCATGAGTGCCATGACGTTCTCTCTTAGAAAGGAGGTGATCCAGCCGCAGGTTCTCCTACGGCTACCTTGTTACGACTTCACCCCAATCATGAATTACACCTTGGGCGGCTGCCCCCTTGCGGTTGGCTCACCGACTTCTAGTACAACCCACTTTCGTGATGTGACGGGCGGTGTGTACAAGGCCCGGGAACGTATTCACCGCGGCGTTCTGATCCGCGATTACTAGCGATTCCAGCTTCATGCAGTCGAGTTGCAGACTGCAATCCGAACTGAGGCCGGCTTTTTCCGATTAGCTCCCCCTCGCGGGTTTGCGACGGTTTGTACCGACCATTGTAGCACGTGTGTAGCCCTGGACATAAAGGCCATGAGGACTTGACGTCATCCCCGCCTTCCTCCCCGTTATCCGAGGCGGTCTCACCGGAGTGCCCAACTGAATGATGGCAACTGGTAATAAGGGTTGCGCTCGTTGCGGGACTTAACCCAACATCTCACGACACGAGCTGACGACAGCCATGCAGCACCTATAGAGCGGCCCCTTGCGGGGAAGGAATATTTCTACTCCGGTCCACTCCATTTCGAGCCCAGGTAAGGTTCTTCGCGTTGCGTCGAATTAAACCACATGCTCCACCGCTTGTGCGGGCCCCCGTCAATTCCTTTGAGTTTCAGCCTTGCGACCGTACTCCCCAGGCGGATCGCTTAACGCGTTAGCTTCGGCACGGCGGGATTGGGTACCCGTCACACCAAGCGATCATCGTTTAGGGCTAGGACTACCAGGGTATCTAATCCTGTTTGCTCCCCTAGCTTTCGTGCATCAGCGTCAGTTATGGTCCAGTGAGCCGCTTTCGCCACAGGTGTTCCTCCCGATATCTACGCATTTCACCGCTACACCGGGAATTCCACTCACCTCTCCCATACTCAAGCCCGGCAGTTTCTCGTGCAGACTTCGAGTTGAGCCCGAAGATTTCACACAAGACTTACCAAACCGCCTACGCACCCTTTACGCCCAATAATTCCGAACAACGCTCGCCCCCCTCGTATTACCGCGGCTGCTGGCACGAAGTTAGCCGGGGCTTCTTCTTCCGGTACCGTCATTATCGTCCCGGTCGAAAGGAGTTTACGTCCCAAGGGACTTCATCCTCCACGCGGCGTTGCTGCGTCAGGGTTTCCCCCATTGCGCAAAATTCCCCACTGCTGCCTCCCGTAGGAGTCTGGACCGTGTTTCAGTTCCAGTGTGTCCGTGCGCCCTCTCAGGCCGGATACCGATCATCGTCTTGGTGGGCCATTACCCCGCCAACTAACTAATCGGCCGCGACCCCCTCGCTTAAGCGAATTGCTCCTTTGACCCGTAGGTATTATGCGGTATTAGCCCAGGTTTCCCTAGGTTATCCCCCACTCAAGGGTAGGTTAGTCACGTGTTACTCACCCGTGCGCCACTTTACTCATGGATTGCTCCACTTTCTCGTTCGACTTGCATGTGTTAGGCACGCCGCCAGCGTTGATTCTGAGCCAGGATCAAACTCTCGTTTGAAACCTGATGGCTCTCCAACCCAGGACGGAGGTCCGGGAGGAGAACCAAGCCTCGCAGGGCTCGAAAGCCTGCGAAGCGTTACATTGTGAGAATAATGATCAAACCAAACTTCATCGTTATCTCACGACTGGCATGTTCAACTTGGATTTTCAAAGATCCTCGCCGGATTCCGCCTGAGCGGCCCGCTTTGGATCGAGTCCGCAGCCTTTCGACTGCCGGTCCCCGAACTTGTTGTGCTGCTTTTTGCCTCGACTGCGCTAACAACCGCAACCCGTAGGCATCTTTAAGCGCAACTCTCTGAGATTACTAAAGCATGACCTCTTTGTCAATCGAAATCGGAGTTCTTTGCAAGTTTCTGAAACTTCCAAACCGATCCCGCTCGGACTTGGTCCTGCTCCATCCCTTTACGTCTGGGCGCGCTCATTCACAGCTACAAATAATTTCTAAAGATCGATCCAGCAACTCCGCTTTGCCCGGCCTGATTTTTCCGGCGCGAGATTGCCGGCGGCAACTATGCCGCCCGGGAATTCTTTCCCCATACGAACGCAATGGAATTGTCTAGGAAGATATCGAAACAACTTCCGTTCGCTCTACTCCACCGCAAACGGCTGCTTCGCTCAATCTGCCGCCCAGGTACTAACGCCCAAGCGCGAAGCCTTCATCCTGACCACTGCTCACAGTTTTCTCAATCTTAGCCGCACCTTCCGCCGCAACAACTGCAACTTCCGGCACCCGCAACCGGCAGCCTTGGCTGCCATTGCTGCAAGATCGATACTATCAATCTCCGGCTCGAACCGCAACGAAGAGCCTGTTGAAAACAGGGTCTTACGCCGTAAACCCGCCCGAATTCCAACCAGGCCCAGGATCCCACACTTGGCCCTCGGGAAATCTCCATAATCAAGCCGCCTGGCGCCCACGTATAATCAAAGCTTCCAGCAGAAGGAGCAGTTGTCGATGCCGATCCATCCTACCTCCAGAATTTGGCATAACGGAAATCTGATTCCCTGGGAGAAGGCCCAGATCCATGTGTTGAGCCATGTCGTGCACTACGGCTCCTCGGTTTTTGAAGGCCTGCGTTGCTATGCTCAACCCCAGGGTGCGGCCATTTTCCGGCTTCCGGAACACATGCAGCGGATGATCGATTCAGCCAAGATTTACCGCATGCCGATGCCCTATTCGCTCGATCAGCTTTCCAATGCCGTAGTGGATCTGGTGGAGAGCAACGGTGTTGCGCCCTGCTATATCCGCCCCATTGCATTTCGCGGCTATGGAGAGTTGGGCGTCAACCCGAAGGGAACTCCGACCGAGGTCTATGTTGCCAATTTTCCCTGGGGCAAATATGTGACCGGGGAAGGCGGGGCGGATGTATGCATCTCCTCCTGGAACCGCATGGCGCCCAACACTCTGCCTTCGCTGGCCAAAGCCGGCGGCAATTATCTGAACTCGCAGCTTATCCGGATGGAAGCCGATATCAACGGCTACTCGGAGGGCATCGCCCTTGACGTAAACGGAAATCTCTCGGAGGGTTCGGGGGAAAATCTTTTTATCGTGCGCAACGGCGTGCTTTTCACTTCGCCGCTGGCCAATTCCGTGCTCTCCGGCATTACGCGGGATTCAGTCCTCACCCTGGCTCGCCACTTCGCAATTCCGGTGGTGGAGCAGCCTATGCCCCGCGAACTTCTCTACATCGCCGATGAAGTCTTCTTCACCGGCACGGCGGCCGAGGTAACCCCGATCCGCTCGGTAGACCGTATCACCATCGCGGACGGAAATGTGGGCCCGATCACTCGTCAGCTCTCCGAAGAGTTCCTAGGCATTGCGAACGGTCTTCGCGCCGACCGCTTCAACTGGCTGACGCCGGTAAGGGTAAGCGCCGAGCAGCCTGTTTCCGTCTAAGTTACCGGGTCGATGAAGGAAGTGGCCCATTCAAGGCGTTTTTCGCTTGAGTGGGGCAGATTTGCGGTTCCAGACGCGTGCTGCCCCGAAACAAGAGGCCCTGGTTAGAGACCCTGGTCAGCTTTCCCACCTGGCAAGCTTCGCTTGCCGGAACCCCGGTTTCGTTCCGGTGGAATGACAAACTAATTCGGCGCAGCGCGCGATTGTCGATGACCGTTTTTCCACACGCAGCGCGCGATTGTTGATGACCGTTTTTCCACACGCAGCGCCGCGCCATCTTAAGATATTCATGTTGTAAAGTGATTCGATAAGAACTGGCGAAATGTCAAAGAGGCACCATAAGAGGGCTCGGCCAACGCCCCCCGTTCCGGTTAGCAATCACAGCAAATCCAGCTCTGATAAAGCTACGGAACCCGGCTCAGCAGGCATTCCGTCAGCAGCCGTGGCGCACGTAGACCGGTTGATCGAGGGGAAACATTCCAAGGCCGCCGTCGAAGCGGCGAAGGAAATTCACAAACGCATTGCCACGGCAGAATCAGAGAATCTCCTGATCGCAGCGTACGCCGCTCGCATTCGCGATCTGCTGAATCTCGGAATGCCGGTTGAGGCAAAATCGCTATTCAAACTGGTCTGTGAACGGTTTCCGCGAGCGCAGGCCGCATTCGAGGACCTGGAGTTAGAGGTATGCGCCGGCGGAGGCAGTCTCGCCGAACTGGTGGGACCATTGCAGGATCCCGATCTGGCGCAGGCGCTGCGGGAGAAAATAGAGACTCTGATTCGGCAACGGGTGGATGACCTTCCAGCTCTCGCTCAGGCCTCATCCCTACCCTCCACCCATCCTCTACGGGAAGGCGCCGCCGCATTAGCTGTCGCCTTCCGCGCCGTGACCAGCGGACCGGTCGATGAAACGCAATTATTGTTACCGCAGATTCCGCGCCGGAGTCCTCTGGCTTCATGGAAAGCGCTGGTGTATGCGATCGCCTGCTTTTACCGCGGAGAGGACGAGTCCTGCCGCAAGTGGCTGCAGGCAATTGCGCCCGACTCCGTGCCCGCCCGCGTGGTTCCGGCAATGCACACCATTCTGGGCGCCGCTCCATCTTCCACATGCGGCACGCCGGCCCTGCGGCTGCTGGCCGCATTGGGATCAAGTCCTCAAGTTCTGAAGACTGCACTGGCCACTTTGGAACGAACAATCGAGCGGGGCAAGGAAAAGCCGATTCTCGAAGCAGCGCGCGCCGTGATCGACTTGTGCCGCAGCTCCTATCCTGGTGAGGTGGAGAAGCTCCGCAAGCATATCGCGGTGCGCTGTATGCTCCTGGATTCCGCGCCGGACAAGGTTTTTGCGGCGATTGGCAATTTCCGGGAAGATGCCTACTGGTACCGCTTGATGGCTCGTGGCATTGACGAATCCACAGCAGGCCATGTTCGCGCAGAGGCCCTGTCCTGCTGGGACAACTTTCGCATCTGCGCCATCAGGGAAAACTGGTTCGCAGCCAACAGCATCGAGGACGGGGTGCTTTCGTTGCACATGGCGCAGATCGCGGAGCGTTTATCGGAGGACGAGATCGAGAGATTACTCCGATCCAGACTCAAGGGTTCCGGCCGATCCAGCTCCAACGCAGGCTTATCCAGCGCAGACTTGGTTTCTCCCGGCAAGCTCTACGAGCGCGCCTGCAGAGCAGACCCTGCTCCCGATGCTTTTCAGCAGTGGCTGAACTGGGCGAAGAAACAGCGAGACTGGAGAATCGCCGATCATGTAGCGGCATTGTGGCATCAGGCCCAGCCCGAAAACGTCGCACCATTGCTCTGGCTGATGGAATCGGCCGAAAAGCGGAGCGCCTTCAAAAAATCGCTCGCCTTCTTAGAGCAGGCGGAGCAGCTAGACCGCCTCAATCCTGAGGTCCGCAGGTTCAAACTCAGACTGCTGACAGCCGGTATCCTGCGCTCTTTAAACCAGAATAAATCTCACCTCGCCGCGCAAGCCATCGATCGCATGGCGGCCTTGCCGGAGGAACAGGATGGGAAACTGTCCGCCGTAATATGCGCCTTGCGTCTCGTATGCTCCACTTTGGACAACCAGCCGGAAATCGCGAAACGTTACCAGGCTGAACTGCAACAAGAGGTGGGAAGCGCCGGAGCTTATCTGCTGCATAAGGGCGTAGCACGCGCCGCGAGACTTGCGTTACAGGAAATCTCGCCTGAGACTGTAAATATTGAGGGGCTTAATGGCGCGAGCCTGCTGAGGGACATATCGAGAGCGTGTACATTGGGAAAGCTCGTGGATCTGTCTCTGACCGTGCCGGAAGAATGGATGCGGCACTTGACGCGGGCGATTGCCGATTCCGGCGCAGTACTCGACGTAGCCCAACTGCTGGGTCTGGGCGAAGCGGCGCTCGCGAGCCATCTGCCCCAACTAGCGTTTGCCATCTCCGCCCAGGGTTTGGCGAGAGGCGGCGCGGATGCAAAATTCCTTTTCCTACGTGCCCGATCGTTGCCCCCGATGGCGTCTGACTCGTCTCCCGCATGCTTCAGGAGAGTACAGGTCTCGTGCCTCGGGATGAGATCCATCCGGACCTGTGTGTCGCCTTGGGTGCGGGCGTGCTGGCTTCGAGACTGGCGGGGCACGAGGTGGAGCGTGTGCTGATCGACGTGTCCCCTTACTCCTTCGGGGTCTCTTTTCTCGGAGAACGCGGCGGCGCCCCCTACCCCTACTGCTATAAGCCGATCATCCGGCGCAATAACGCGCTGCCCTTGACCCGTACCGAGCGCTTCTATACCGGTGTTCCCTATCAAAAAGTTGTAGAGATCTGCGTCTACGAAGGCGAGGATGATGACGCGCTCAGAAATATCCTGATCGGCGACTTCAAGATAGAAGGTCTGAAGGAGGTCTATGACCAGAGCGAGATTCTTTGCCGGATGGCCGTCGATTTGGACGGTATTTTGCACGTAACCGCCATCGAAAAATCCACTGGAAAATCCAAGCATGTCACCATCGACCGGGCCTTTGAGACCAAAAGCGAAGCGGAGATTGCGGCGGCCCGCGAACGGCTTGCATCGCTGTACTCCGCCGGCCGCGGCGAAAATGCCGCGAACGAAAACGGCTGGGCCGACGATGAAGAAACGGAGGAACAGGAGGAGGATACCGACGCGGAGGACGTTGCTGGGATTTCGACGCCTGTTGAGTCCCAGGCCACTCTGGGCCAATTGACGGAGAGCGCGCGCCAATTGGCGGAGCGAGCGCGCCAGTTGCTGGAGCAGATGCACGAGGAGGACCGGGAGGAAGTCATCGATCTCAATGAACAGATCGAGGCCGGCATTGCCGCTACGGATGAATCCGCGCTGAAGGATGCGACCCTGCAGCTTCGTGAGCTGTTGTTCTTTGTAGAAGGCAAGGCATGAGCCTCTCCGGATCCTCTGAGTTCGCGAGATGTCCCGTGTGTCAGGCCCGCTTTCGCGGTGTGACCACGTGCTCCCGCTGCGGCGCTAATCTCGCGCCTTTGATGCTCCTGATAACCCACGCATACGCTCTGCGGCAGGCGGCGCGGCGAGGGCTGCAGGAAGGGACCGAGCCAGCAGCCTTGGCTGCGGCCGAAGCCGCTCAGAAGCTGCACGCCACGGCTTACGGGGATCTCCTGCAACTCGTGTGCGCGGCTCTGGGAGGACAGGTGTCCCACTCAAGCCGCTTTTTGCAGAAACGCTGTGTATAAGAGGCGGGTGGCCCATTCAAACCTTCTGTTGGTTTGAGTGGGGTAGTAGCACCGTAGGCAGAATCTGCCTGCCGCTCGTTCGCGCTTTCGTACCGTCCATTCGGACTCGATATCCACGCGGCCTTCGCTGCCCGTCGCGTAGTGGGGAAAACTGCTCCGCTCCCATCCTCAGGAGCATCGCACGACCTACATTTCACTGGATTGCGGTGAAGTGAATGTACCGTAGCTCTCCACAAACTTTCCGTGGTCCCAGACGTTGAAATCGTAATACCGCTTCCGCCGGAAGCTCCGCTTGTCCGATCAACCGTCGCGAGACACCTTGCTTGAGAGGTTTGATCGCATGCGCGAGCGTGTCGCGTTGTGGTTCGCTGACCAGCAAGGGGCGTGTTCCGGCATCACGACAGAGCCATAGACACACAGCCCGGAACTATGCCTTACCTGTTCGAGCGCGGCTTCGAAGATCCTCTTCGCCTCGTGCGGTAAGCGATGGCTGACGCTGATAACAGCAGAATGTGACGAAATGCGTCTGTCCGGATTTGTGGAAGCGCTTCAGTGTCCAGGGCGTCAGGTTAGCGTATTCGCAAGCACTGCCCCACTCAAGCCTAAAGAAGGCTTGAATGGGCCACCCTGCGCTATCCGCAACGGCTTGAATGCGTTCTTCTTCGTCCCTAGCTTTGCCGGTGAAGTTGTAGAAGTTTGGCGGATTGATCTGGGCGGGATTGATTTCCTGCCCGGGACATTCTTTTCCTGAGGGCTTGCGTGGCCGCTCCACTCCGCTGCGCTCCGGACCCGGAACGACAAATCTATTATCAGCTGCTAGGAACCCGCGCGGACGGTCAAGGACATCCGTCAGAACGTGATTTTTCCGGCCAGGTTGATGAGGCGGTTGCCGCCGCTCGTGCTGTTGACGAAACCGAAGGATGAGCTTCCATACTGTGTGTTGGCGCTGGTGAAGGTGAACTGCGGTGTATTGGTTGCGTGCAGCCATTCACTGCGAAGCTCCAGACCTACTCTTTCGGTGATAGGAAATCTGCGAAAGATGGAAGCGTCAAGGTTGAAGAATCCGGGTCCCGAAGAGATGTAATTGCCCACGTTTCCCTGCGTTCCAGGCGGTGGAGCGGAGAAGAGACTGGTATTGAACCATGGCCGTGTCCCAATGCCTTTCAGCTTTTGGATGGGGCCCCTCATGTTGGGAAATGCAGTATTGCCGGGCGTGTTGAAGGAAGATGTGCAAGTGCAGGTGAAAGCAAGCGGGAAGCCGGTTGCCGCCTCCCACATTCCGCTGAGCTGCCAGTCGCCTAGTACCTTGCTGGCGATTCCCGTACTCGCCAGGTGCGATCCCGCTCCGAAGGGAAGATGCCATAGGAAGCTTTCATTGAAGATATGGGTTTGATTGAAGTCCGTCGCCGCATAGTTCCGCCGCTGATTGACGTAATCCAGAAGGCCGTTGGGATAGTCGCTGGCTTCGCTGGCATACCCAAGAGCCTTTGAGTAAGTGTATGAGTTGGTCACTGAGAAACCGCGTGCGAACTTGTGATCGAACTTGATTTGCAGCGCATTGTAGTTCGAGCTGTAACCTGCGAAGAATTCCGTTGTCGCCGCGGTGCGGCCAACCGGCGCGTTCGGGCTACCGCATGCGGCGCATGGTCCGTATTGCGGCTGTCCCGCTGCCCCTGATCCATACGATGTAGCGGCATTCTCGTTGTATTCAATAGGAGTATGGATGCCGTGGTTCCCAACATAGGCAATATCTACCACCCAGTTTCCAGGCAGAGTTCGCTCATAGGCTAAGTTCCATGACTCGAGGTAAGGATTCTTCCAATTCAGGTTGATGGCGTAGTAGCTCTGGTTGAGCAGAGCAGGTGAATTGGCCGGGATGATTCCGCTTGCCGGCGGCACATAAGCCGGCAGCGCGGGAATCCCTTGCTCAAAAGATGCCGCGTTGTTGTTGGAAAGGACGGCGGGACCAAAACTGCTGAGACTGGTATACGATTGGGTCGGCTCGAGCGGGTAGTTGTAGGCAAACAGATCGATGTTCCAGGCCAGCGTGCTCATGCCGAAACCGGCGCGCACTACACTGTTGGGAGAGAGGCGATAGTCCACGCCGAGACGAGGCCCCCAGTTCTTGTAATCGGGCTGCATTCCCATATTTCTTGGAACGGAGCCGATCCCGGCCAACTGCAGAGTGTTGCTGCTTGGAACATAATTTGAGAAGCCGCCCGCAAAGTGCGGGGTTGGGGGACCGTAGTACTCCCAGCGCAATCCTGCGTTGACCGTCAGTTTCGGGCTGGCCTGCCACTTATCGCCAAAATAAAGGAAAAGCTGGTTCTGGCGGAGAGCGGGAAAAACATTTGCATACCCTCGATTGACAGTGTTAGGCACGCCCAGCAGGAAACTTGCGAATTGGTTGGCCAAGCCGGTTACCGGAGCATTCGCGGCATTGAGCGCGGTCGTGCCGGTAGCGAAGTTGAACGCGCCCGGTGGATTGCCCACCAGCAGCAAGTCGTCCCGCCAACGATGATAGTCGGCTCCCCATTCAAAGGTGTGATTGCCGGAGACTTTGGTCATGTTTTCTACGCCCTCGATCAGCGTCCCCGCGCGCGTCCAAGGACAATTGTTACAACCGCCAATCATAGGGTCGGAGAAACCTTCACCGGTGATGGCACTAATACTGCTGGTGAACTGGCTAATGTTCGCGCCAGGAATTCCGACGTCCTGGGCGAGGGTCTGTCCATAACCGGTGGGGTAGGCGAGGTTATCGTACCGGCTCACGCCGAAGCGAGCTTCGGAGAGCAGTTTCGACGCGAATGGGTGGATCCAGTTCACGCCCGTAGAATAGGTCTTTTCGTGGCCGTAGCCTTCCTCTCCCGCGATGCCGCCGCCAGAGAGGGGGCCTCCGTAAGCGCCGAAAAGGCCGTTCTGATTAAGGGTCGGCTCCTCAAAGCTGAAGCGCCCGAAGATGTGATCGTTGCTGGAAAAGAAACGATCGATGGTTACGTCAACATCCGGGGTGTCTTGGCTGAAGGCGCTGCTGGTCAGCAGGTTGCTCTGATACTTGAGCAGGCCGGAGGCATTCTGGTTGGCGTTGGGCAGAGTAACTTGCGCCAACAATTTTTGAGCGACAGGATCCAGGCGGCTGGGAGGAATCACGTTGAGGACCCCGTTGTAGCTGAACTGTTTGCGCCCCGTCCCACAGAGTTTGGCATTGCCGCCCGGCAGACAATCGGCGGTATCTCCTGTTGTGGGGTCGTAGATTGGCGTCAGGGCCGGGTCGCTGAAATTGCCGCTTCGCAACGCCGCCGTGGGCACGCCAATCCCTGATTCGAACTCTCCCACGTGTTGGGTATATTCGAGGAAGCTGACGAAGAAGAACATCTTCCCCTTCTGAATGGGACCTCCGATGTTGCCTCCCACGTAGTTATATACGGCATGACTGTTGGGTATTGTCTGGAAGTATTGCCTGGCTGAGAGCGCGTTGCCTTGGTAGAAGTAATAGGCTTCCCCGTGGAAGTCATTGCCGCCGGATTTGAGAATCACGTTGGTGACCGCTCCCAGGGCCGATCCCTGTTGAGGGTCGTAGTTGCTGGTGGTGATCTGCACCTCTTGAATCGCTTCGATCGGCGGAATGTAGATCTGCAGCAATTGGCTGCGCTGGTTGTCGCTAATCCCTTCGATATCGAAGGTGTTGTACATGCTGGATTGGCCGTTCACAGCACTCGCCATACTGAGTTGCTGGTTGTAAAAGGTCGAATGGTCCTTGACGGCCACTCCTGCACCCGGAACCGTATTCAGCAGATTCTGAAAATTGCGGCCGGTCGAAAGCGGAAGTTGCGAAACGCTGGCGGTATCGATGTATCTGCCGGTATCCGCAGTATCGGTCTGCAGTTGTGGAGTGACTTCGCTGTTGACGCTGACGGTCTGGGTGACGGCTCCCGGGTTAAGGCTGACATCAACACGCGCGGTTGCGTCCGCGAACAAACTGATCCCGGTATGCACGGCCGTGTCAAAGCCGTTTTTCTGGGCGGTAACTTTATAAGAGCCCGGGGGGAGATCCGGAACCGAGTAGTATCCACTCGCGTCCGTCTGGACCGTGTGGCTGACGGCGGTGCTCATGTCGGTGACGGCGATGGACGCTCCGGGAAGCGCCGCACCGGTAGAGTCAGAAACAGTTCCCACAATCGTGCCGTTGACGTTCTGGCCATACACGCAGAGCGACAACACGAAAGGCAATAGACAGAGAAGTGATTTTTGGAATTTCCGGAGACTTACTGAAAAGCTATGGGGAAGCATCACACCCTCCAAAAGTGCCCCTAAAGGCGGAAGAAGATCCATCTTGAGATTGGAAAAAGGCTTGCCACGAAAGCTGCTTCTTTTGGATCAGTTAACGTGTAACACAATTCAACGGAGAATTTGTACGCTCCGCAGAAAACGGCTGTCAAGCGCAAATGCGCCGACTTTAGCGTTTTCACGATTGGTGTATCCCAAGAAGGCGGGCCCATTCAAACCCTCAGTTGGTTCCATGCAATAGTAACGCCGCTGGCACATCGCCAACTGCTCATTCGCGCTTTCACAGTATCCATTGTGACTCAATATCCAAGAGTCCTATCGCTGAACGTGTGGAATGCGATGAGAACATCTGCGCATGAGAAGCGGGATTGGCGGGGATCAGTGAGCTGATTCGGAAATCTATCCCTTCAGGCCTAGACAGGCTGCTAAGCGCTCCCTCTCACCTGGAGCGACGATCCTCAAGACTCTGATGCCGGCATCAAGCGCCCGCAAGCCGGGCGCCATACGCCAGCAGCAATCCGCCGAGGGCGATGCGATAGATGGCAAAGACCACGAAGCCATGGCGGCGAACCCATAGCAGGAACCACTCCACCACTCCCAGCGCCACAATAAAGGAGACCGCAAAGCCGATGGCCAGCACAATCCAATTCTGCGAGCTCATCACCACCGGTGCGATGACTTCGCCGCCTGGCAGATGTGGAGGATGGACAGTCTTAAGCAGTTCGTAGAAGGTGGCCGCGATCATCACCGGGATCGAGACCAGAAAGCTGAACTCGAGCGCCGCGGTGCGCGTCATATCCGCTGCCTGACCGGCGGCAATCGTGGACATGGAACGGGAGACGCCGGGAAAAACTGCCGAGGTCACCTGACATAGGCCAATCCAAATCGCCTGCAGCAGCGACATCTGCTCCACATCCTGGGTCTTGAGATCTCGCCGCACGCTCCATGCATCCACCACCCACATGACAATGCCGCCGATCAGCAGAGCGAAGGCCATCAGCCGCAGGCTCTCCAGATGTTTACCAATGACCTTGATGAGCAGTAGAGAGGGAATGGAGGTACAAACAAAAGCCACCGCAGTCAGGGTGAGCGGGTGGTTCAATACCGTGCGATCGCCCTTCTCTCCCTTGGGAAATGTGCGGAAGAATTCGATGATCCGTCCGGTGAACAGCAGGAGCAACGCCAGAATCGCGCCTAGCTGGATCACGATGGTATACATCTTCCAGTACGGGCTGGCCAGATCGACATGCAGCAGCGCTTCTGCAATCCTCAGATGCGCCGTCGAGCTGACCGGGAGAAACTCCGTAAGTCCTTCAACAATCCCCAGCACTACCGAGAGAATATAAACGTTCAAGTTTCCTCCGGCCGCCGGGCCGTTAAAGAATTATTCCCGGTCTACGCCGTAGATCGGAATGGACGACTGCAACTTATATACCAGAGCGGCGGCCCGCGCTGCGTAGTCTGATCTCGAATATTTGCTCTGGAGAACCCCGGCCAGGTCTATACACTTGTTTTTGGCGGCGGCGGCCTTCTTGCCATCTCCGTCGGCGCTATACATATCGTTCAAAACTCCTTGCCGGTAAGCCGCATCATAAAGCGCTTCCGGAGCTTTCAGGGAGTCCGGGCGTTCTTCGGCATATTTCTCGTACATCTCCGACTCCTTCTCCGGGCACTTCGGGGATCCCTGCCAATCGCCACAGACTTTGTTATCGAGCAAGTCCCAAGCAGCCAGATCCGACCATTTGGAATTTGGATACATCTTTTGGAGCTTATGCATTTCCGTCTCATCGATGGTCTCTCGCAAATAAGCATCCTTTTCATGCGCTGAGGGCAGGGAAAAGATATCAGCCTTCTGCAGTTGCCAACGGATATCCGCGGTCCGCCAAGCGGCCTCCGGCGCGAGTGGGGATTGAGGGAAGAAGTCGACCACGCGCTGATATAAAAGACGCGCGGCCTGAGCCGTACCCTTTGGAGCATTGGGTTGGTTGGCCTCGAGTTCTTCGGTAGCCGCCGCGCCAAAAAGGATCAGGTCGCCCTTGGGTGTCGTGCCATCGACCACGCCCGGCGCCGACATCCACCCGGAGATAGGTACAGCGGCCTGAGAGCCGAAAACCGGCGCATCCGCGGCATTGGAGGCCGGCGCATCCGTATTGGCGAAGACCCGCACCCATGGGCCGTTATGTTCCACCACGACCATCTCCCGGCCGGGCGAAATCGCGGCCAAGCGCGCGGAGCCGGTGTCCGGCCCAACATAAAGATTGGTGTCGCGAATCACCGTGGCTTTAGGGCCATTCTTGGGAACTTGGGGCCCCTGCGCCGCCGCGAATTGGACGGCCCAAAGCAGGGGAACGAGATAGACAATCGGTCGAATACGCATAGGCGAGACTCTTCGTAGGATTAGACCGGAGGTTGACCCTCCTAGGGAGCAGCATTCTTCACTTGGCGATTCAACGGCTTGCCGGTCAATCGGCATCCTGCAGCACGCTCAGCAGGACGGCTGGTTCTACATTGCCGCCGCTCATCACGGCACATGTTTTCCGGGAGAACGGCAGATCGCCTGCACGAAAGAGGGCCGCCGCCACCGTGACGGCGCCGCTTGGCTCCGGAACCAGGCGCGCGCCGGAGATCGTTCGACGCATGGCCTCCCGGATCTGAGCTTCGGTCACAGTCACAATATCATCGACATAAGCTTGCAGGTGAGCAAAGTTGAGCAGACCGACGCTTTGCGCCCGCAACCCGTCGGCCAAAGTGTGCCCGGATTGCTCATCGCTATGAGCAACCAGCTTGCCGGTCTTGAAGCTCTGAGCCGCATCGTCGGCCATTTCCGGCTCGACGCCGATCACCTTCACGCCGGGCCGGCTCAACTTCACCGCCGCGCTTATGCCGCTCAGCAGACCTCCGCCCCCAACCGGAACCAACACCAGTTCGACCTCCGGCATATCTTCCAGGATTTCCAGACCGCAAGTCCCCTGGCCGGCGATAATGGCGGGATCGTCATAAGGTGGGATCACTACATAGCCAAATACAGCGGCCAGCTCTTCCGCTTTCCGTTTTCGTTCCGAGCTGCTCGGTCCTACAAGCACGATTTCCGCGCCCAACCGCGCAGTCGCGGTTCGCTTGACTTCAGGCGCGCCGGCCGGCATCACGATAACAGCCTTGGTACGCATGGCCCGCGCCGCATAGGCCACGCCCTGACCGTGATTGCCACTGGAATAGCTGATGATTCCGCGGGCGCGTTCCTCGTCTGACAAGCTCGCAACCTTGTTGTAGGCGCCGCGCAGCTTGAAGCTGCCGATCGGCTGGAGTCCTTCCGCCTTCACCCAGAACCGGCCCGGTGGCTCCGATGTTTCCATTGGGACCAGTGGAGTGTGCAGAACCACGCCGCGCAGCCTTTGCTGTGCGGCGCGCAACTCGTCGAGCGTAACCAGCCTCATTACTTTTTCACCACGTTATATTTCTAGAATGATGGGCATAATGAGCGGTCTGCGAGACGTATTCTTCTGGATATAGCGCTTGAGATCGATGCGGATTTTTTCATTCATCACGCCGTAGTCGGCCTTCTCTTCGGCAGACGAATCTTCCAGAGTCCGGTTCACGATTTCCCGCGCCTGGTCGCTGAGCATAATCTCTCCCGCGACAAAGCCACGGGTTACCACCTCCGGCGCACGTTCCACTTTGCCGGTGCGCTTGTTGATGGTGATAATCGCCATCACGATACCGTCTTCGCTCAGGTGCCTGCGATCGCGGATCACCAGATCTTCTACGACATCCGCGGTTGAGCCCGCATCGATACAAACTCGACCGGCGGTCACCTTGCCGGCTTTCTCCGCCGAAACAGCATCCAGCTCCAGAACATCTCCATCCTCCAGCAGCAGCGCCTTTTCGACGACGCCCAAGCTGCTCGCCAGTTGAGCGGCTTTCTGCAGATGGCGGTAGTCGCCGTGCAAAGGCACATAGAACTTGGGCCGCAACAGGTTAATCATCAACCGCAGTTCTTCCTGGCTGCCGTGGCCGCTTACATGGATCAGTCCCGAACTGCCATCGTCATAGATCACGTGAGCCTGGCGCCGGCATAGGTGATCGATCACGCGGTAGATACTTTTTTCATTCCCGGGAATCACCCGGGAGCTGAGCACCACTGTATCTCCGCAATCGATTCGCGCGTGCTTATGGTTGTCCACAGCCGCGCGGGAAAGCGCCGACATGGGCTCGCCTTGTGTTCCGCTAATCAGCACCATCACTTCTTCCGGGGCGTAGTCGCGAACCTGACCGGGATGAATCATCAGATTGGACGGCATAGAAAGGTATCCAAGATCCTGCGCGATATCGGAAGATTCAAGCATCGATCTCCCCACCACAGCTACTTTTCGACCATGAGCTTGCGCCAGTTCAAGGGCGATCCGGATGCGATAAATCGAGGAGGAGAAGCAGCTAAAGAAAAGCCTCTTCTTAGTGCGGGAAAAGATCTCGTCTAAGCGCGGCCTGACAGACCACTCACTGGGCGTATATCCGTGCCTGTCCACGTTGGTCGAGTCCTGCAACAACGCCAGGACGCCGCGTTTGCCGTATTCGGCAAAAGTATGCAGATCGAATGGCTTGCCATCGGGCGGCGAGAGATCGATTTTGAAGTCGCCGGTGTGCACCACCACGCCGGCCGGAGTTTCTATGGCTAATGCCACACAGTCCACCAGACTATGCGTCACGCGAATAGGCTCTATGGTGAAGGCGCCAAGCTGAAATTTCCGGCGCGGCGCAATCTCTACCAGCTCTGCCTCATCCAGCAGCTTGTGCTCTTCCAGCTTGCCTTCCACGTAGGCCAGGGTGAATTCCGTTGCGTAGACCGGCACGTGCAGTTCATTGAGGATCCAAGGCAGGCCGCCGATATGGTCTTCATGGCCGTGCGTCAGAATGATGGCCCGCACGTGTTCGCGATTCTCGATGAGATAGGTGATATCGGGAACGACGATATCTACACCCAACAACTCTGTCTCGGGAAACATCAATCCGGCATCGATGACGATAATATCGTCTTGCCACCGCAAGGCCAGGCAATTCATTCCGAACTCGCCCAGTCCGCCCAGCGGGATAATCTTTAATTTACCTGGAGTCATGAACACCTGATCGTATCACGCTGGTAAGGCCTGGTAGATGGAGAAGAAAGGGCCGCCATTCGCGGTTAGGAGAGATTTGCGGTTTCCCACTTCCGGCGCAAAGAGCGCGCCAGGGGCTCTACCCTGACAAACAGATTTGTCATGACCAGCTTCACCCGCTCCTATCGCAAAAGATCCTCCAGCGTGGCGCTGAGTTCGGTCTTATCATCGCGATACTTAACGATGACCGGCGTGTATAGACTTAGCCCCCAGTGGGAAGCGAAATCTCCACCTGCAGCGCCAGGCTTGAGATTTCTTGATCCTGGAACAACCACCGCGCCTTCGGGAATGATGAGCGGCTGTTCGCCCGTTGCCTTCAAAACCTGACCGCGCACAATGTCGTAGACGGGCGTTCCCCTGGTCAAGATTGTTCCAGCGGCCAGTACCGCTCGCCGCCGCACCAGAGTGCCCTCGTAAACTCCTGTATTACCGCCCACCAGTACATCGTCTTCGATAATTACCGGAGCCATATTGACCGGCTCCAGCACTCCGCCAATTTGCGCCGCGGCGCTCAGATGGACACGCCGGCCAATCTGCGCACAGCTTCCGACCAGGGCGTGAGAGTCCACCATTGTTCCCTCACCCACATAAGCACCCGCGTTCACATACATTGGGGGCATGCACACGACACCGCGAGCAAGAAATGCGCCTTCACGTACAGAAGAACCGCCCGGCGCCACGCGCACGCCATCCGCGACACGAAATCGCCGCGCCGGGTAGGTCGCCTTGTCGACGAAGGAAAATTCATCTCCTCCCATTTCCTGCAATGCGCCCAAACGGAAGCCCAAGAGGATGCCTTGCTTCACCCATGCATTGACGCGCCATCCCAGTCGAGTTCCAGCATCGGGTTCGGCGGCCCGTACCACCCCTTGGCTCAGAGCAGACCGCAACTCAAGAAAAGCGTCCATCGCGCCGGAATCGCCAACCGCATCCGCGCCGGCGGCAAAGTATTGTCCTATCTTTTCCGGCAGAAGCCTTCTGCTCGATCGTCGTCATCTTGGTTTGCATAATCCCAATTCTTCAACCAGCGGCGCCAGCTTAGCGCGCGTCGCAGCGCTTACCGGGACCATAGGCAGGCGGTAATTCTCCTCAATCCGGCCCATCATCGCCATCACGCACTTCACCGGCCCCGGACTCGACTCCCAAAAATTGGCTGCTATCAATTGCGCACATTTCCGATGCACAGCGCGGGCCGTCTGCCAATCTCCGCGCAGCGCAGAATCTACCATGCGCGCCATCTCCGCCGGTATCTCATTGGAAGCAACTGAAATTAGCCCTGCTCCGCCTAAGGCGATTACCGGCAGCGCCATTGCATCATCGCCTGAGAGAACGGTAAAGTCCTTGGGCAGTAGGTTAAGCAGCTCGGTAATCTGCTGCAGGTTTCCGCTCGATTCCTTAACGCCTTGAATATTCGCCACATCGGTCGCCAGGCGCGCCACCGTTGCCGGTTCCAGATTAACGCCCGTGCGGCTGGGTATGTTGTACAGGAAAACGGGACATGAGACCGCTTCCGCGATTGCGCGAAAGTGCCGGTACTGTCCTTCCTGGTTAGGCTTGTTGTAGTAGGGATTGGCTGTCAGCAGGGCATCGACCCCCTCGATCGACGTCACCCGGCGGGCACGTTCCACCGCCTCGCGGGTTGCATTGTGGGTGCATCCGGCGACTATGGAGACGCGTCCGGCGGCGGCCTGGGCCACGATCCGGACTATGCGCAACCATTCATCGTCAGTGAGAGTAGGGGTCTCGGCAGTCGTGCCGCAAGCAACCAGGAAGCTAATGCCGCTTTGAATCTGCCATTCGACCAGCGCAAGGAGGCGATCTTCATCCAGGCTTCCGTCGCCCCGAAAAGGGGTTACGAGTGCAGTGCCACAACCGCTGAGGTTCATAACAGATGGAGTCTACTATAGCGTTCTCACAATTGGTGTGTCCTGGCGAGAGTTGGATGTGTGCAGGCGTTCTTTGATGGAACGCCTGCGTCGAGAGTAGTTTCTTGGGGTTCTGTGACTAGTTAGAATCCACATCCCCCGGCGATAGACGGGATGACCAGCACTTCATCGCCATCCTGGAATGCATACTTGTCTTCGCCCAGGAAGCGAATGTCTTCGTCGTTGACATAGAAATTGATAAACCGGCGCACTTTGCCGTCGGAGTCTCGCAGGTGTTGTTTGAGCGCGGGAAAACTGGTTTCGAGCTCAGCAATCAACTGTGGCAGGTTCTGGGCGGTTGACTGGAGTTCGCGCGCGCCATTGGTGTGTTTCTGGAATGCATTCGGCAGCAGCACTTTAACGGACATAAGCTCCCTCTCGTTCAAGCTGCTGCTGTTCGAAGAACGCCTCGAAATCAGCCAGGCGCGGACGGACCGCTTGCTGCCGCTCAAACTTACCATCCAGCACATCCGTGGTCTTCAGGCCATTGCCGGTGATCGCCATTACTGTGAGTTCGCCGGGCGAAATCCTGCCGTGAGCATACAGACGAGCGGTTACCGCGGTGGTTACGCCGCCCGCAGTTTCGGTAAAGACGCCCTCGGTTTCAGCCAGCTCCTGAATCGCGGAAACGATCTCCACATCCGAAACATCTTCCGCCCAGCCGCCGCTTTCCCGAATGGCGCGAATTGCATAGGGTCCGTCCGCCGGATTACCGATGGCCAACGAGCGGGCTATGGTATTCGGGCGCTGCGGCTCGATCTGGTCCGAGCCACTCTTCACGGCCTGCGAAATCGGTGAGCAGCCGGTTGCCTGCGCGCCGAAGAAGCGCACTTCTTTCGCCTCGACCAACCCAAGTTCGATCAGCTCATGAAAGGCCTTGCGAATCTTTGTGATGAGCGAACCGCCGGCCATGGGACAGACGATATTGTCGGGTAGCTTCCAGCCCAACTGCTCGGCAATCTCGTAGCCGAATGTCTTTGAACCCTCGGCATAGAAGGGACGAAGGTTGACATTGACAAACCCCCAATTGAATCGCTCCGCGATTTGCGAGCATAACCGGTTCGCATGATCGTAGTTTCCATCAATGCGCACCAATGTCGCGCCGTATACCTGGGTGTTCAGGATCTTGGCCGGCTCGAGGTCCGCCGGCACCAGGATGCAGGTTTTTAGCCCCAGGCGCGCAGCCTGGGCGGCCACCGCGTTGGCCAGATTGCCTGTCGAGGAGCAGCCCACGGTATCAAAGCCAAAATCCTGCGCCGCAGCCAGAGCGACCGACACCACGCGATCCTTAAAGCTCAGCGTGGGCAGGCATACCGCGTCGTTCTTGAGATAAAGGTTAGTAGCGCCGATGCGCTTGGCTAAGCGGGGTGCGGCCAGCAACGGAGTCATGCCGGTGGGAGTTATGGGAACAAAGCCGTCAGCCACCGGCAGAAGGGCCCTATAGCGCCACATGTTTTGCGGTCCCTGGGCGATGGTTTCACGAGTAAAAGTATGCTTGGCTTGTGAGAGATCGAAGGAGACTTCCAGCGGAGAAAAACACTCATCGCAGATCGATAGCGGCTGCGCCTCAAAGCGCTTGCCGCAGTCCCTACACCGCAGTTCATAAACAGATGCCATCTCGCCCTCGTTATCGAGAGCGGCTTGATGCACGGGCATTGCGTGACGATACTCTTACTTCAGTCCAGCTTGGAAATAGCGAGATGCGCGTAAACTGTGCACCCCGAATCTCATGTTCCCCGTTTCCTCTTGGAACGCAGGAGAGAGTTGACACCATACTCCTGGATTGCCCAGGCAGGTTGTCGTGGCGTCACAGGGCCCGTCCCTCAGCCACTCTTCATGAAATTCAGGCTCGCTCACAAGGAGCAAACATGAATACATTGTTTTTAGCATAGTCGCCTGCGGGCCGCAAGTAGCTTTAATCCTCCTTGATCCGGAAAACCGGTGCGCTTGCTCCAATGATGCGAATTGGCGAAGATGGTAGCCAAGACAAAAGCAGCGAGGGAGCTAGTATGCCAGACGAAGATTTGCAGGCGGAGATTGCCAGATTGCGCGCGGAAAACGAACAGCTCAAAAGTAAGAGCACGCGCGGACTGGGCCTCAAGGTCAGTGAAAAAGGCGGCGTTTCTCTTTACGGAATAGGCCGATTTCCTGTAACGCTCTACAAAGAGCAGTGGCTCAAGATCCTGGGCATGACGGCAGAGATCGAACAATTCATCCGTGATAACGATCATTTGCTCAAAACCAAGGAGCAAGGGACATAGTGAAAAACTCTGGCAACAAGACATGTCATCGAGAACTAGTTTCGGTCTGTCGAGCCGCTTAGAGGAGCTGACCCCGGACTCCGCGGCGGAGACGCTCTCCCATGCGCGCGAACTGCTGCTCGAATATGGCAGGTTTGTACTCGCATCGCATGGAACGGCTTGCTTCACGTCCCTGGACACAGAAGCGGCCCACCTGCCCGCCGTCTATCGCGAGCAGGGCGGCGGATGCCTGTTGGCATGGCACGGAGAACAGCCGGTAGGCTTTGTTGCGTGGCATCCCCTCCCCTCCAGCACAGGTGAGGCCGCATGGGAGTTAAAGCGCTTGTGGGTGAGGCCCTCCGCGAGAGGCCTGGGGCTCGGGCGCACGCTTATTCAGGATGTGCTGGACCGTGCCCGCGCAGCTCGAAGGCAGGCGGTCTTCCTCGACACAGTTCCCAGAGCCATGCCCGTAGCCTATGGAACGTATCTCAACATGGGGTTCACGGCGTGCGATCCCTACAACAGCAATTCCGTTGAGGGAATTGTGTGGCTGCGCAAGCAGCTTTGAAGTTCCGCGGAGGTTTGCTCCCGCTCTAAAGCATTTTAGGTTTTACTGTAAACTGGTTATATCAGCTATGAGCGGCCGTTCTTCGATGGAACGGCCGCGCCGGAAGCGGTTTTCTCGTCTACACCGAAACCTAAAATGCTCTATGGGGCCAAGGGGACCGGTTCCCGCTCGAAAAATTTCTCAATCTCCTCCAGCGTTTTTCCTTTGGTTTCAGGCAAAAAGAGCGCGACGGTCGTGAAGTATACGACTGTAAAGCCCGCAAACAAAAAGAACATTGTCGAGTATCCGTATTTGCTGACCACCGGCAGAAAAATTGCGGCAAGGGTGGTCGAGACCAACTGATTGATGACCAGTGCAATGCTCATTCCATTGGAGCGGATCCGCGTCGGCATCAGTTCCGACAGAGCGAGCCATACGCATACTCCAGGACCGAGTCCATAAAATGCGACGAAGATGTATAGACCTGTCGCGACCAGCCACCCATGGCCCGCGCTGGGCACCCGGCCGAGGTAGGCGCGGTCGATTTTAAGAGGAGCGCTGCGGGCGGCATCGAGGTCGGCCAGAGGATTCTTGAAAAATGCCTCGATCTTATTCGCCGGTACGCAGCTCGCACGAGTAATTTGGACCGGAGCCGCTGCCGGATCGTCAGAGCGTGCAATGGTGCTTGCCGCGGTAAACCCTCCGTATGAATAGATGACCGCCAGCGAGGCGCGATCCGGGTCGATTGCACTTCCGGCATAGCCCTTCGCCGCCAGAAGCGTCTTCGCTTCGGCCCCGTTGAATCGCAATGTCAGCGCCTGGTTCGGACCGGCCATGGATTGCAGAATGCCGCGGCAATCGATGTTCTGCTTTTCCGTCCCCAGGAAGAGAACGGCGACGCCGACCAGGGATACGATGATGCCCGAGGTACCCAGAAGGAACAGGAATTTGCGTCCCTTGCGATCGACCAGCGTCACCCCGCCAATAGTCATAAAAAAGTTCACCAAGGTGAAAATGACGTAGCCCCAATGCGCATGAAGGTCGGAGAGTCCGCTTTGCAGAAGAATATCGGCGTTATAGCCGATGATCGAATTCACTCCGGTCGCGGTATTGCAAAAGAGAATGACGCAAGCGAGCATAAACGGAATCACGTATTTCCGGCGCAGGAGCGAATCTTTTACGGTGCTGCCGGAGACCGATTGGGCCTCGGCAGCCAACGCTGTCTGTTCCATCTCCTTCAATTCGGATTTCGCTTGTTCCGTGGTTCTGGAACGCAGCAGCGCGGCGAACGCAAGCTCCCGTTTGCCCCGCCGGAACAGCCAGCGGGGGGATTCCGACACAAACAGGCTGCCGCAGACAAACAACACGCCTGGCGGGAGCGAGACCCAAAATATGCGGCGCCAAGCTTGATCTTTAAATACGAAAACAGTTGCAGCATCCGCGATTCGAGCGACGGCTGCGACGCGATAGCTGTAGTAGATTCCGATCAGAGCCGCTGAAACAATGCCCAGCGTAAGCATCCACTGAAATACCGCGGTTCCCCTTCCCCGATTCCTCGCTGCCAGACACTCGGCAAGGTAGAGGGGAACGACCACTCCGATAAGGCCGCCGCTAATCCCCTGCAAAAGCCGGCCAAAGAAAAGCGGCCCATAGCCGTGCGAAAGAGCGATCGCGGGAATACTAACAACGAAGGTAAACCCGCTGAGGACCATCAGAAGCTTGCGTCCCATCCAATCGGCGAGCAGTCCGGCGAAGAGAGTTGAAAATACGCTTCCTAACAGAACCGCCGCGACGATGATGGAGAGTTGCCCCGCATTCAGGCGCGAAGTAGCTTCCAGATACGGCAGTGCGCCGCCAATGATGCCGACATCTACCCCGTAGAGCAGGCCCCCAAGCCCGGCGACCAGCAGAAGATAGCGGTTGTAAGTACGTTTCTCTTCGATCTGCGGCTTCACCGGGCCATCTTACACTTCGCTCCGCCGGATTGGGCGCCCATCCTTCGGACGGCGCTGTTCCGTGCGAAGGCGGGATGGCGCAAACAGTCGGTGCTGCAACACGATGTAGAATGTAGTGGCCCAGAGAGAGCCATAGCGCCTCCGCCTAACCTGCTCAGCCAACAGGGGAACAGGACGGTTGCATCACAGCAGCATCGCCCTTTGCGCGCGAAAAGCCGTGAGAGAGTTGGCTTTCCAGCCTCCATGACCGAATCTTCGATCGAATCTTCCCGTAGCGCTTGGCGCGACCGTATCCAAGCTCTTAAGAATGTTCCCCCCGTTCTCAAGATGCTTTGGGATTCCGGGCCGGCCGTAGTGGTCTGGGGAATCACCCTTCGCGTGATCGTGGCCGGCCTTCCTTCGGGAATAGCCTTGGTAGCCGCCTGGATTATCAATGGCGTGCAGCGGGTCTTCAGCCATCAGGGTCTGCGGCCTCACTTCTGGTGGATGGTCGGATTGGAGGCGCTGCTCAACGTCACCTCCGGCATTCTCTCCCGTGGCATCGACTACAGCGACAGCCTGCTTGCCGACCGCTATACCCATTACGTCAGTGTCCGGGTAATGCAAAAAGCGGCGCAACTGGATCTGACCACGTATGAGGATCCGGTTTTTTATGACCGGCTGGAACGCGCCCGTGTGCAGGCCACCGATCGCTTGGCCATGATCCAACAGATGGGCCGCTTGTTGCAGCAGTCCATGACCACATTGATCTGGACAAGTATTCTGCTCTGGTACTCTCCGTGGCTGGTGCTGCTGCTCGCGGTCGGCGTGCTGCCCACATTCATCGGCGAGACACATTTTGCTTTTCTGGGATATGCGAAAAATTTCCGCCAGACTCCGGCCAAGCGCCAAATGGATTACCTGCGCCAGGTAGCGGGCAGCCGGGAGGGCGCCAAGGAACTCAAACTTTTCAATTTAAGCGATTATTTGACGAATCGCTTTACGCGGTTATCGGAGCAGATCTACAAAGAGAACGTCGCCTTATCGCGCAGGAAGCTCCTTGCGGGCGGCCTGCTCGGCATCATCGCAACTCTTGGGTACTACGGCGCCTATGCTTTCGTAATTTGGCGGGCGGTTACCGGAAGTTACAGCGATATCGGCGAGTTTTACCTGCTCACCAGCTCAATTATCCAGGCCTCCAGCAACCTTCAACTGGTCTTCTCCACCGCTTCCGGAATCGCCGACCAGGCGCTCTTTCTTACCGATCTGCTCGCCTTTTTCGAGATGGAGCCGGTGGTCATCTCGAATCCGAATGGGGCTCTCGTCCCTCGTCCCATCCGCCGCGGCTTCGAGTTCCGCAACGTAAGCTTCGCTTATCCTGGCACCACACGCCGGGTGCTGAGCAATTTCAACTTTGTCCTCGGGCCAGGTGAGCGCATCGCGTTGATCGGAGAAAACGGCCAGGGCAAGACCACCGTAGTCAAGCTCATCACCCGGCTCTATGATCCGACGGAAGGTCAGATTCTGCTCGACGGCGTCGATCTGCGCGAGTACAAGATCGAAGATCTACATCATGAAATCGGGGTCATTTTCCAGGACTTCATGCGTTATGAAATGACCGCCCGTGAGAATATCAGCGTGGGCCGCGCCGAAAGCGAACACTCGCAGGAAGAGATCGAAGCCGCGGCGCACAAGAGCCTGGCGGAAAGCGTGATTAAAAAGCTGTCGGGAGGGTATGATCAGATGCTTGGCCGCCGGTTCGAGAGCGGCGTCGAGCTTTCCGGCGGCGAATGGCAGCGTGTTGCCCTGGCCCGCGCTTACCTGCGCGACGCCCAATTGCTTATTCTGGATGAACCGACAGCGGCGCTCGACGCTCGCAGTGAACTCGAAGTATTTGAGCGCTTCGCCGAGCTCACAGCCGGAAAGATGGCTTTGCTCATATCGCACCGCTTTTCCACCGTGCGCATGGCAGACCGTATCGTTGTTCTGGAGGGCGGCAGGCTGGTTGAAGAAGGAACTCATACACAGTTAATGGCGCTTGGCGGCCGCTATGCGGCAATGTTTGAAATGCAAGCCGCCAGCTATCGCTGAGCAAAGAGAGATCGATGACAGAAACCAGCTCAATTTCCGGCGCGCCGCCGGCCGGCGCAACACAGAGCCAACCCGTCTATTCCGCGGACTCGCTGCTTGCCTACGCTGATAAAGTAGCACCGACTTGGGAGATCGCCCATAAGCCTACGGCTCCGGGCAGCTTTGCTCAGCGCATCGATTCCACCAGGGAGTCGCTCGAGCAACTCTTTTCCGCGCTCGATAAACGGCCTACCCCTACTTATGCGCCAGGCGAACCGCTGGATCCATTGCTGGAATTGCGCGAAAATCCCCGTCTGTTGCGCACCGTGGTTACCGAGATCGCAACCATCAAAAAGAAGCTCAGCCGCATGCCTCGCGTCATTCGCCCGCGTGAAGGAGATGAACCGCGCGTGGTCACAGTAGGGGACGCATATCTGCAAGCCACCGGCTCGGTCTGGCATCATGAGGCTATCGCGCTCTTCCTCAACCGGGTGCAGCAATACGATGCCCTCCAGCTGTTAGAGCTGTGGGCCCTTCCTCCGGTGATTAAATTTCTTCTATTAGAAGAGATCATCACCCAGGCGGATGGCGTCCTCAAGGACCCGGCGTCGCATACCCCCGCCGGGGCTGCGCTGCTCAAGACGCGGATGAAAAGCTTGCGCGAGATCGGCTACGCCGACTGGCCAACGCTGATGGAGCCCCTCGTGGTCTTCGATCCAATTCTCCAACGGGATCCGGCCAACACTTACAAGCTGATGGATTTCGAGAGCCGCGAGGCCTACCGAAAGCGCATCTCGGAGATTGCACGCTATTCCGATTGTTCCGAGTCCCAGGTTGCGGAAGCAGCCATCGCCCTGGCCGCAGAAGCTAAGGCGAGGCCGGAGATAGAAGAACCGCGTCTCCATCTTCGGCGCGCGCACGTCGGGTACTATTTCGCGGATCGCGGCTTCCCTCAGCTTGCCTCCCGCATCGGCTATCGCCCGCGGCTGATCGACCGGATACGCCTCACGATGTCACGTAATGCGGACGATTTCTATATCAACGGGATCCTGATCCTTACCACCATACTTATCGGACTGATCCTGGCACCCCTGGCGCCCGCATATTCCGTGCTTGGCGGCCTCGGCTTCGCCTTTCTTCTGTTGCTTCTGCCCGCAACTCAGGGCGCGGTCGATCTGGTAAACAACACTATCACCGCCGTCTTCAAAGCCTATGCATTACCCAAGCTCGATTTTTCCAAAGGCGTTCCCGGCGACTTTACCACTCTGGTGGTCGTGCCCACTCTGCTCACCAGTTCCCGCCAGGTGCAGCAATTATTCGATGAGCTGGAGGTCCGCTATCTGGCGAATCAGGATCGCAACATCCACTTCGGCCTGTTGACGGATCTGCCCGACGCGGTTACCCGGCCGCGGCAGAACGATAGCAGTCCACTGGTCGACCTTGCTGTCCAGCTTACCCAGGAGCTTAACCAGCGTTATGAGTCGGCGAACGGAGGATCGTTCTTCCTGCTGCACCGCCATCGCATCTTCAACGCTCGCCAAGGGGTGTGGATGGGGTGGGAGCGCAAACGCGGCAAGCTCCTCGATCTTAACAAGCTGCTCAAGCACCAATTTGATCCCTTCCCGGTCAAAGCGGGCAACCTCGATGTGATCAGCAATGCTCGATACGTGATCACGCTGGACGCGGATACTCAGCTTCCCCGGGGCACCGCGCACAGCCTGATCGGCGCTCTGGCTCATCCGCTCAATCGTGCGATTATCGATCCTGTTTCGCGCATTGTCACCGAAGGATATGGCATTCTGCAGCCGCGCGTCGGAGTCAGCGTCCAGTCGGCCTCGCGCTCCCGCCTGGCCTCAATCTATTCCGGGCAGACCGGATTCGATATTTATACCCGCGCCATCTCTGATCCCTATCAAGACCTGTACGGCGAAGGCATCTTTACCGGCAAAGGCATCTACGAGATCGACACTCTCCACAAGGTTCTCGATCGGCGCTTTCCGCACAACGCGCTGCTCAGCCACGATCTGATCGAAGGCTCATATGCGCGGGTGGGTTTGGCCACGGATATAGAAGTTATTGACGACTATCCCTCGCATTACAGCGCCTACAACCGGCGCAAGCACCGCTGGGTCCGGGGTGACTGGCAGATTGCGCAGTGGCTCTTTTCCAAGGTTCCGGATGAATCCGGCAAGTATGTGCCGAACCCGATCAGCACGATTTCACGGTGGAAGATCTTCGATAACCTTCGCCGCTCGCTGGTGGCGACTTTCACTCTTATCCTGCTGGTCGCCGGTTGGCTTGGACTGCCGGGGGGCGCCCTCTATTGGACGCTGGTCACGCTCTTTCTCATGTTCGTGCCCACCCTGGTCCAGTTTGTCTTCGGCATTGGCCGCGCCTACTTTACCAAGCTCCCAGGCGCCATGCGCGACGCCGTCAGCGGTTTTTGGCAGGGCACGTTTATAGACTTGCTGAATCTTGTTTTCCTGCCGCACCAGACGCTGCTCGCTGTGGATGCCATCATCCGATCGATGGTGCGCAGACTGATTACCGGACAGCGCCTGCTTGAATGGGAGACATCCGCGGAATCGGAATCGAAGACAACAACGAAAACACCCGTAGATCGCTACCTTCTATTTTCGCCGCTGATCGCACTTGTAGTCGGGCTCCTGGTGTTGGTGTACCACCCGGAATCTCTCCCTGTCGCGCTTACAATCATCGTTCTCTGGGCCTGCGCTCCCGCGATCACGGCTTGGTTGAACCAGCCGCCGCGAGAAACGCAACCCAAGCTCAGCGATCAGCAAACCGTCTTCCTGCGTCAATTGGCCCTCCGCACCTGGCGATTCTTCTATCAGTTTGGCGGCGAGAGCCATAATTACCTCATTCCGGACAACGTCGAGGAGGAGGGGCTATTTGAAGCGGCGCGCGTATCGCCTACGAATTTCGGATTGTTGCTCAACGGCCGGCAGGCTGCCTATACCTTCGGCTATCTCACTCTGCCCGAATTCATCGTGCTCACCCGGCGCAGCCTGGAGACATACGCCAAGCTCGAAAAATTCCGCGGGCATATCTATAACTGGTATGACACGCGCACCCTGATTCCTCTCCGGCCCAGAACTGTTTCCACCGTGGATAGCGGCAATCTTGCCGCATCGTTCTACACTTTGCGCACCGGATGCCAGGCCATGCTGCGCGCCCCTTTACTCGACCACAGCCTCCTCCAAGGCATCCACGATCATTGGCAACTTCTAATTTCTTTGCCCGATGTGCCGCCCGGACTCGCGGCTTTGGCGCCCCCAACGGCGGATGCGCCTGTCGAACGCTGGATCACCTGGGCATTGGATACGAGAGACGAAACTGTATTTGATGCAAATCCGTCATTAACCGCGGCCGATGAACGATCCTGGTGGCTGGCTGAGACTCACCATCGCATCGCGGCATTGGCCGAACTGGTAAGCGACTACATGCCATGGCTTCTGCCCGAGTTCGCTCCCCTGCGGGGACTTCCCCAATTGCAAGGTCTTGCACCCACGGCCGATACCATTCTCACTGGAAATGCCGAAGCGTTTGCCGCCGATCTCGACGCCCGAATCGCTCGCGCATCGGCCAGTATTCCCGCCGATTCTCCCGAGGTCCTGCTGGTCGAGAAGCTGCGCACGGCGCTTCATCCCGCGCGCGAACGTCTGCGGGATCTCACGCGTTCGCTGAACGCGCTGGCTTCGGAGTCGATGAGGTTCGCCACGGAAATGGATTTTGCTTTCCTGCTCGATCGCTCGCGTTTGCTGCTTTCGATCGGCTATGAAATGGAGACTGAACATCTCCATCAGGCCTGCTACGACATGCTCTCGAGCGAGGCCCGTATCGCGGCGTTCATCACGGTAGCCAAGGGAGAAGCTCCGCAGCAAAGCTGGTTCAAACTGGGCCGCGTCCATACGTTGGCTTATGGCCGGGCGGTCCTGATCTCCTGGACTGGAACCATGTTCGAATACCTTATGCCGTCGCTCTGGATGCGCAGCTACCCGGACACGCTGGTCTCCCGCACACTCAGCGGAGTAGTCGCTATCCAGCGGGCCTTCGCCCGCGAGCGGAACATCCCCTGGGGCATCTCGGAATCCGGCTGGGGCAAGAAAGACGAAAAGGGCCATTACCACTATCAGGCCTTCGGGATCCCATCCATCGCGCTCAAATGGGACGCGGTCGCCGGCCCCGTCGTTTCTCCTTATTCCACATGCCTCGCTCTGGGCATCGATCCAACCGAGTCCCTGCGCAATCTCAAACACATGGCCAAGCTTGGATGGATCGGCGCGTTTGGCTTTTACGAGGCCGCCGATTATCAGGAGTCGAAGAAGACGCCGATTCTGGTCCGCGAGTGGATGGCCCACCACCAGGGCATGTCGCTTTTAGCCATTCTCAACCTGCTCCACGATAATGTCGTGCAGAACTGGTTCCACGCCAATGCGCATTTGCAGGCGACGCAGTTGCTGCTCCATGAGAAACCTATCCGCGAGTCCACGCTCAAAGCAGAACATCGCGCGGCCCAGCCGCGCCGCAAGGCCAGTTGACGTTTGTATTTGCCCCATCTCTGGGGCAAAAGCGCGCCAGAGATAGAGGGGCGCACGGCTGCGGAAAAGTCCGAGATGAGTTGGAATCTATTTTTGAAACCAGTCCCGTAGGGACGGCTTGGAAATAGCCCAGCGCGTCAGTGCTGGGTTTCGGAGAGGAGTGGCCTCCAGTCCCGTAGGGACGGCTGAAATCGTGCAATTGAGCAACGATTCATCCCGTCCGTCGCGGGACTCACCATCCCGGGCCCGGGTCGATATTTACTTTTAACGGTTGGCGAGAATTTCCCGAACTGAACGTACAAACGCTTCCGGGTTGAACTCCGACCGGATGATCTTATCGGGGCATTCGCTGTCGACTGACACCCAGTAATTGCATACATAAGCAACGCGCTGGCGAGGAACAATCTTCTTGATATCGTCGCAAAGCCGCACAGCATCCGCTACGCGGTTATTTCCTTCGATATCGATTAGCACCAGATCATACGCGCTTTCAGAGACTCGCTTGAGCGCATCGCTGAGCGAGAGAGTCGACTCCACTTCAAATCCGTGAAGGCGGAGTATATCGTCGCGCAGCTTTTGCAGCATCTCCCGGCTGCCCACATGGAGGATTCGAGGCCTTTCTTCAGTTATCACTGGCGTAGCATACAGCATCTCCGCCATTTCTCTATACGGCAAAGTACCCGGCAAACGCGCTCGCCACCCTGTGGGGCCGCTTACTTAGCTGCGTCCGCCTTCTCCGATATGTGCTCCGGCAGTCCAATGCCGGGCGCCAGCATATCCTCCTTGCGATAGATCATTGTGGTCGCGTCGAGCGACGCCAGCTCGAAACCATGTCCATGGGTAATCGCATCCGTAGGGCAGGCCTCGACGCAATATCCACAAAAAATACAGCGGTTGTAGTCGATGTTGTAAACCTTGGCATATCGTTCGGAACTGGAAATCCGAACCTCCGCCGTGTTCTCCGCGGCTTCAATATAAATGCAATTTGCCGGGCAGGCCGCCGCGCACAAAAAGCAGGCTACGCATTTTTCCAGACCGTTCTCGTCGCGTTGCAGCACATGCGCGCCGCGAAACCGGTCTTGAAAGTGCGCCCCATGATTCGGCCCCGGACCGTCGGGATAGTTCTCAACTTCCGTCGGCTGCAGCATCTCGCGGAATGTAATGCTCATTCCTTTAGCGATGCCGGCAATGTTTCGCACAATGGACATGCATCCAGTATACGATGCCATTTCCCGTCAAATTGGGCTCTGACAGGCCCGGTATACGGCACATATCTCCGTTCGCGCAGGAAAGGCCCATGCCGAATAATCTTCTTCGCTCATGGCAATCTCAGCCGACCATAGTCTCTCCAGCCACGCTAGACCATCGAGCATCTCCTCCAACTCCGGGTGGATATAGACGAGGTACATCTCCCGGGGCTGCTCGATGAGCGCGGCTCGCAGATTATGCAAGACCCGCGCCATCACTGGTTCAGTGAAGGCATTCCACATGTAGACCACCAACGGACCGGGAGGCCAGCAAAACTCCCCCGCGTCGGCCTGCAGCGAGCGCATCCGCTGGCCGGCATCCGGCGCACAGCAACCGGAATAACGCGCAATGTTCGCTCGCGCGATGCGATCGAGCTTAGGGGAGAGCTCAACCCCAATCACCTCCGCAAAGGGATAAGCGGAAGCCAACAGCAGCGCGCGGCCTTTGCCTGACCCCACGTCCACGAACCTGAACCGCTGGTAATCCAACTGGAGGCGATCGAATACTGCACGAAAAAGCGACGGGGCCACGGCAAAGTAACCATTGTTATAGGCGTCGCTCTGGTGTCCGGTGGGCAGATCGTAGACCAGCCCGCTGGTCTCCACGCCGAAACGCTCATCGAAAGGATGCACCGCGCGGTAACTGCGGTATTCGCTGTATTCCAGCCGCGGCCGGCCCAGTTTCGACGACAGAAGGTTGGACAGCGCCAACGTCTTCTTTCCCCTGAGCCTGCTTCGCCAATCGCCTGATCTCATTCGACGTAGCCCTGATCTTGCTTCAGTCGATTCCAAGCCGCTTGCAGATCGCATCCACGCGGGACTTGGTCCCGCTGTCCATTTCCAGCATCTCAGGCCAGGGACGCGTAAAGCCTTCCGCAGCCCATTTGCGCGTCGCGTCGATGCCCATCTTGCTGCCGTAATTCGGTAAACGCGACGCATGATCGAGCGAGTCTACCGGGCCCAGCGTGAATTGAATATCCCGCTCGGGATCGATATTGTTCGCCACCCGCAAGGTAACCTCGCCCACATCCTGCACATCGCAGTCTTCGTCCACCACGATCACGCATTTGGTGAACATCGCCTGCCCAAGCGACCAGATAGCATGCATCACCTTGCGCGCCTGGCCGGCATAGCTCTTGCGGATGGAGACGATCATCAGGTTGTGAAATACGCCTTCCACAGGCAAGTTGATGTCGACGATTTCCGGGACGGTCAGCCGCATGAGAGGTAAAAAGATGCGTTCCACCGCCTTGCCCATCCATGCATCCTCCATAGGCGGCTTGCCGACGATAGTGGCCGCATAAACCGGGTCCTTACGATGCGTGATACAGGTGATATGGAAGACCGGATATTCCTCCTCCATGGTGTAGAACCCGGTGTGGTCCCCGAAGGGGCCTTCCATTCGCAGTTCATCCAGGTCCACATATCCTTCAAGGACGATCTCCGCTCTGGCCGGCACTTCAAGATCCACCGTCTCGCATTTAACCAACTCCACGGGACTCTGTCGAAGGAATCCGGCAATCACGAATTCCTCTATTTCCGGCGGAGCCGGCACAATCGCTGAAAAGGTCAGGGCTGGATCGGTCCCGATTGCTACTGCCACCTCCAGGCGGTCTTGCTTCGCTTTCACTAAGGCAAACCGCGGCAAACCGGAGATTCCTACGCCCGGCCTAGCCGTCCCGCCGGCGGTTTCGGCCATCGCGGTTACCTGTGCGGCTCGGATATCTCCCGGCGCATTGGCTCCGGCGCGCGCGCGCATCTGCTCGCGCAGATGCTCCGCGGCAACCTTCTGCCGCTGCCAGTGCATGCCTGTCGTTTGCCCATCGTAAACCTGCATCCGGTACATGCCTATATTGCGTTTCCCGCTCCTGGGATCGCGCGTAATCACGCAGGGCAAAGTGATAAAGCGGCCGGCGTCCAAAGGCCAGCACTGGATTACAGGAAAATCCAAGACGCTGAAGTTCTCTCGCAGAATGACTTCCTTTACCGGCGCTTCCCTGGCGGAAATCGTCTTGGGAAACATGCGTCCCGCTTCAGCCAGCATGGGCAGCATTTTGAGTCTGTCCAGCATGCTCTCCGGCGATTTGATCTGGAGCAGGCTCTGGATGCGCTCCGCGACCTCATCGAAGCGGCCGACGTTGAGCGCCAGCTTCATGCGCCGCTCGCTGCCGAATTGGTTCATCAGCACCCGGCTGCCGGGGTAGCCCTTCACCTTTTCAAACAACAGAGCAGGGCCACCGGGAGCGTACGTGCTTCCATTCGGGTTTTTTGAGGCGCCTTTCCTGCCGGATTTTGCCGCCCTATCCGCAATTTCGGCAATCTCCAGAACAGGATCTACTTCCTCCTCCGTAACCCGCCTGAGCTCACCCGCTTTGTCGAGCGCTTTGATCCACTCCCTCAGATCGTCGTAGGCCAATCTTGTCTCCACTCACCTGGGCAGTTCCAATCAAGCTATCCCGGCGGACATTGTGTCCGGGGACGCGGCTGCTCCGGAGCGCCATGATCATACTAGAGCAATCACGCCGATACCGAACTCAGCGACCAGTCCGGAAACTACTCCTCGCCGCGCATCCAGCGGTCCATGAGCGTCTGGGTGCAGCGTGCGCCGCATAAATGCCGCACCCCGGACGCATGAGAAAGCAAAATGTTCCAGGGTGTCAGCTTTAACAAAGGTTGCTCCGCAGCCCCCGGAACGGGAGCGGCTTGTTCGGTCCACGCCAACCACCAATCCTCAGCATCCCCCCTCGGCTTACTGCAAACATCGCAGTGATAGGTCTCAGTAAACGCCATTTGCTCCTCTCCCGAATAAGTGATTGCTTTTACGGTATCGCAACGGAAAGGTAGCACAAGGATCGTGTGGGGCACCATGCCCGGATCCGGTGACGGTCGCGATCAAGCGACTGTGGCCGATTGCTCCGCGTATTCCTCCAGCGGATAACCTAGCTTCTTCCACTCGTCGAACCCGCCGAGCAAAGGACGGACCCGATGAATTCCCACCTGGCGCAGCTTCATTGCGGCCTTGGCAGCCGTAGCCTCGCTTGGGCAGGTGCAGTAGAGCACAATGTCCCGGTCGCGCGGAATCTCCGCGCTCCGCCCCATCAGATTCTCGGGCGAAACGCGGAGAGCTCCGGGTAGAACACGAGGATCCGGCAAATAGTCCAGCGGATGGCGCAGGTCGACGATAAAGACCTTCTGTCCGGAATCCAGCATACGCTTCAACTCTTGCGGTTCCAGTCTGGCCGTCTTCACCTGCCTGAGAAAGGCCTGCTGTTTCCAGACCCGATAAAGCAGGAAACCGATAACGGCGAGCACGAACAGCAGTCCGGCAAAATGGCCAACCCAGGAAAGGGCTCCGGGATGCCGTTTAAGCACATCGCCGAAGAATCGCCCGGTCAAAGTGACCGTCGAGCCCCAGAACAATGCTCCTGCCAAGTCATAGGCGAGAAAAGTGGAGTACGGCATCCCTGTCTGACCGGCGATCGGCGCTGCGACGGTACTGAGGCCCGGGAACGAATTTAGCCACTAGCAGCGCTTGCGGACCGTGCTTAGTGAAGTAGTTTTCCGTTTTCCGCACGCAGGTCGAAGACTCGAACGAGAGCCGGCACAGCATCTTGACTACGGAACCGCCGAAGCGTTTGCCCAAAAAATACCATATCGAATCGCTTACCAAGCACCCGGCGAGCAGGAAGATAAGCACCAGCGAAAGTGACAGATTATGCGTGGCGGTTAAGCTCCCTGCGGTAAGCAGGATCGGGATGCTTGGAACCGGCGTGCCCAACTGCTCGGCCAGAATCCAGAGGAAAATAATCAGGTAGGCGTAATGGAGGAAAAACTCCCGCGCCAATGGCATAGTGCACCTCCTCCCTTGCGGCCCTCAAGGTTAGATGATGCACCCGAAACAACGATGCGGGACCTGTGAATTTCGAAGAATCAGCGGACGGAAGCGGCTTCTTCAGGGATAGCAGGCCGCAACGATTAGTCCTTGACCCGCACTTTCGGCTCGACCGAAAGCCCCGGACGGAGAAGATGATCGCGATCCTCCTTGCGGTTTGTCAGATCGATGCGCACCGGAATTCGCTGTACCACTTTGACGTAGTTTCCGGTTGCGTTCTCCGGCGGGAACAGGCTCAGAACGGAACCGGTCGCGCCGCCTATCTGCGTGACCGAGCCGTCGTAATCACGCCCATATGCATCCACGTGAATCGTGACCTTTTGCCCTGGACGCATCATTCTTAGCTGAGTTTCCTTGAAGTTGGCGATAATCCAAACATCATCCAGTGAGACAAGTGTCATCATGTTCTGGCCCACGCTCACGTTTTGCCCTACTTCCAGGCTTTTCTTGGTAATGATGCCGTTCACTGGGGCCACGATCCGGGTATAGTTCAAATTCAACTTGGCCTGCGCCAGTTGCGCCCGCGCCTGCTCCACCATCGCCGCCGCCTCGTCCGCCCTCGCCTTCTGGATTTTCACTTGATCGGGCGCGGTCTGCGCATATTTGAGCGCCGCCTGGGATTGCGCTACTCGATCCCGGGCGATGCGAATCGCGTCTTCAGCGGCAATTTCATTGGCCTTGGCTTCGAGCACAGCCGCCGCACCGGCATCGGCTTGAGCGATGGCGGCATCGTATTGTTGCTTTGAAATTACATCCTTTTCAACCAGAGGCGTGTACCGCTTGAGATCCGCCTGGACCTTTATATTGTTGGCCACTGCCTGAGCAACCGACGCTTGGGCGGCTTCCAACTGCCGCTGCGCTTGCTGAACAGTAGCATTGGAGGTCTGCACGACAGACGCGGCGGACAGCAGGTTCGAACTCGTGTTGGTATTGATAACGGGCACGTTCACTCTGGCCGCTTCGTAGCTCGCCTCGGCGCTGGCCAGATTGGCCTCGGCCTGCTGCTCGGCAACTTGAAAGTCTTTGGGATCGATTTCGGCAATCTCGCTGCCCGCCTGAACATACTCGTCCACTTCGACGTTGACCTTGATAACCTGACCGGCAACGCGCGCGCTGATCTGATATAAGTTGCCGTCAACCTGGGCATCATCCGTATCTTCATAGAAGCTGGAATGCCACCAGAACAACACCCCGCCCACGACTAGAACGGCAATCACGCCAATTATGAGAAAGCGGCGACGCCCCTTCTTCTTGGGGCTGACTTCCGGACGCTCCGGATCGCGCTGGTCATTCTGACCGGGCCCACGCTCTTCCGGATTCTCTTCCGCCATTGTTACTTTCCTCCCAGGTAATTCTTATAATTCGACCGCGCGATGCCCAGAGCCCTGGCGAGGGAAAGCTTCGCCAGGTTGTGCTGATAGAGGCTGGAGATATACCGTTCGTCGGCCTGCGCCATTGTGGCCTGGGCCTGGGAAACGGCAAGATTGTCCGAGACGCCGGCTGCGTAGCGGAGCTGCGCCTCGCTCAGCGCCTCCCGGGCTAAGCTTACGTTGCTTTGCGCCACCTGCACCTGTTTGGCAGCCGCTTGTATATCGAGAATGCTGTCGCGGACATCGGCGCTGATCTGCCCGCGCAGATCGCTCAATTGGGCCTGTGTCTGATCCAGTTGGGATTGGGCTGTTTGCGCGTCACCGCGCAACTTCGCCTCCTCGAAGAGCGGCACGCTGGCTGTGCCGACCGCATCGAAGGTCCCATGCGAATGGCCAAGCGTGGGTCCGATATCTCCATAATCCGCGGCGGCGGAGAGCGTTGGATAACGCTCCGCGGTAGCCGCCGACCTCCGCTGCTTGGCGGCCTGCACCTGCTGCTCCAAGGCCTGTAAGTCCAGACGCGCGGCGAGCGCCTGCTGGACGGCGGTATCGGGATTCAGATTGTCCAGGGCCGCATACGGAAGCTCGTCTGACAGTTGAAACTTCTGTTCCAGAGAGAGGCCGATGGCGCGCGCCAGAGCGATTTTGTCCTTTTCGTATTGGCTCTGCGCCACGATCAGGCTCTGCTGCTCAGTCTGGTAATCCACCCGGGCGCGCAGAACGTCCAGCAGCGGAGCTGTCCCGGCGTTGTGGCTGGATTCGGCCTGATCGAGGGAGACCCTGGACGTGCTTACCTCGGCTTGAGCCGATTCGATTCGGGACCCATCGGAGATGCATACCAGGTATGCATTGCCCACCGTCAGCACCACCAGATCCCTGGCATCCTGCTCGGAAAGATTCAATCCCGCAAAGTTACGTTTTGCGGCCAGGTAGTTCTGAAGAGACGAAACGTTCACTGCCGACCATTGCAGGGAGGCCCGGATATCGGTATATCCATAGGGACCGATGACGGCGGGGAATCCCGGAATCTTCAATCCTTCCGCCTGCAGGTTGGTCTGTTGCACAGCCTCTTTGGCGGAAGCATTGATGCTGGGCAGAAGAGCCTGCAGCGACTGCAGCCGCTGACCGCGCGCTGTGCGGGTATTCTCGCCGGCCAGCACCAGCCCCAGGTTGTATTTGAGTCCCATCTGAATAGCTTGATCGAGCGACAAGGGGAGAACCCCTGGCGTTGCAGGTTGTCCGGTGACACTGCCCGTATATGTGGAGCCCGATGTATTTCCGGCGGATTGGCCTAGCAACGCGCCGGCAGAAAGCCCTAGGCCGAGGAACAACAGCACCACGCCAGGACCGGCGCACTCGCCCTGTTGCTCCGGCCACGTAACCTCTCATCTCTCTATCGACCTCAATTGACGTAAGTTGGATGCGCTCGACGAGCTAAAGAGTTCAAAAACAGGAGAGACTTCGTTGGCCACGCCGCGGCCAAGCAGGTTGTGGAAAAAACCGCTATGAGGGGAAATGCTCCCCGAGCCCGCTAAAGCCGATCTGTATTGCTACCACGTACGGCACGACTAAAGTCGCGGCCTGATGCAAAGCCTTCCTTTTTGTGCAGCCTGTATAGCCCCTAACAATGAATTTGTCATCACTCTTACGCAACAGACCACTTTCGTTCAGGCGCTAAAGCAGCTCTAGAGCAGGGCGGCGGCCGAGTTGGAACCGGCAAGCGAATTCGCGAGCGAGCACAGGGCCTGACGATAGACTGTCCCTACATGTTGTCTTTGCCAGTCCCGAGCTCCCGCATCCCCGCTTCGCCGCAGGCTCTCGGCTGTCCGTTCGGCATCCTGACCGGCCACGGCACGCAAAATAAAAATGGCACGCAGTGCCGGCGCCAGCTGCTCGAGCCATTCCCGCATCTTGGCTCGTCCGGGCCCCTCGATAAGTGCGGCGAGTTGGTCGGGATTTAGCCCAGCGGAACTTAGATCGTCCGTCTCGATACAGATTGCGGTCTCCTCTGTGGCGCCGGGAACGGCGAACGCGCCGGGATGCAGTATGACCAAGCGCCGCACGGCGCTCTCCAGCAGCCGGGGACGAGCCTCGTCCTGAACAGCCCCGGCATCCGCGCAGGGATCAGCTTCGACCTTGGCCAACGTTTCCTCAACCAGAGAGACCGCCTCCTCTTCATTGCCCAGCATGAGGGCTGCGATCTGAAAAAGCTCGAATGCCGTGTCCTGAGCCCGTAAAGCTCTGTTTGCAGCCGCGTCCCCGCAATGTTGCTCTCTCATCGGCTTTCCTCCCGATCAGTAGATATACTCCTTCATCCTCCCGCACCGTCCGGCAGGCGTCAAATCCTGCGCCCTTCCGAAAATCATATTTATGAAGCGTATCCAACTCTTGCCTTAATTGCGGCCACTCGTTCTAGTACGCATCCAGGTTCAACGAAGACAATCTCATAGCCGAAGTTGCGATAGGTCTCTTGATGGATGCGTTCAAAACGCAGAGATTCCTCAAAGCTGATCCGGCGTGCTTGAGTCGGCGTGATAAAGCCGAGATTCCTTATAAAGAAAATGGGTTCTTGAAAGATAGCTTCCGTTTCGATTCGCTCCAGTTCACGCAAAAGAGTGGCGGAGACGGGGTATCCAAGGTAAGCCGCCAGAGCGGCGGTACAGATGGCTGAACGATCATGGAACTGTATGCGGCCCGGCTCACATGACGCGCGAATCTGCCGCCTTTTTTGTAAGCCGGCAATTGAATCGATAAACGAAGGATGCATCCACGGCTCGGAGATGCCCTGCGCCTGTTCCAATGCTATGATGTCGGTCGCTGCCTCTTCAACTACGCTGAAGCCATCGATCTCCAGTTGACGGAGGATCGCTGTCTTGCCCGCGCCGGGCGCGCCGGTCAGGACAAACCTTTTCATGCACCGTCTCACGTCGATTTTCGCATTCACGGTCTGCTCATCTCCGGATGACTCTTAGTCAGGGTCTGTCAGCACTAATAGGCCCTGGATCCAGCAGGGCATAAACTGTGAATACCGAGGAGCATATGGGCCGGCCGTTTGTCATGGCGAATCCACGCACTAAGCGTCACAGTCTTTTCATCGGCCGCGACGAGTCCTGGCTCAGCTTCAACCGCCGTGTTCTGGAAGAGGCTCAGGACAAAGATAATCCGCTTCTCGAGCGGGTCAAATTCCTGGCTATCACCGCCAGCAACCTCGATGAATTCGTCGAAATCCGTGTTGCCGGCACGATGCAGCGCATCGAAGACGGTTACAAAGAGCCCGGATTTGACGGCATGACTCCGCAAGAGACCTTGGTCACCCTGGTCGCGGATATGCACAAGTTCGTCCTCGACCAGTACCACTGCTGGACAAACGACCTTCGTCCAGCCTTGTACAAGAGCGGGGTTCGTGTTCTCGAATGGGACCAGATCGACGACGCTGCGCGCGAACATGCGTTGCTTTACTATCAACGCGAAGTCGACCCTCTGCTGACTCCCATCACCATCGATCCCGCGCATCCCTTCCCGCGGGTGCTCAACAAGGCGCTCTGCCTGGCTCTGCTGCTCCGCCGCAAACGCAAGGGGGCGGGCGCGGCCGGCGCCGCGCTTGGCGTTCTTACCGTTCCGCGCGCTCTGCCCCGCTTTGTACGTGTGCCCTCTGCCTCCGGCACATGGGATTTTATCTTTCTGCATGACCTCATCGAACGCAACGCCGCGGGCATGTACCGCGGCTATGAAATCCTCTCCACAGCCGCCTTTCGGGTCACCCGCAACAGCAATCTATATGTTCAGGAGGAAGAATCGCGCAGCCTGCTCGACAGCGTTCGCTCGGAGCTCCACAACCGCCGCAAAGGAGACGTGGTGCGCCTGGAAATCGAGCAAGACGCCGATGCCGAGATTGTGGACCGTCTGAGCACGAATTTCGAGCTCGATGAGTCGCAGATTTTCCGCACCAACGGCCCGGTCAATCTTTCCCGGCTGATGAACCTCTACACCGATACACCTCGCCCCGAGCTCAAGTACCGTCCGTTTACGCCCCGTGAACTACGGCTCAACCGCCGTTCCGAAGACCTGTTTGACGAGCTCCGGCGTCACGACCTGCTGCTCCACCACCCCTTCGATTCCTATGACGGCGTGGCGAACTTTATCCAGCTCGGAGCGAGGGATCCGAGCGTAGTCTCGATGAAGCAAACCCTTTATCGGACCAGCTCGGATTCGCCCATGTTTCAGGCGCTCCTTGAAGCCGCACAGACCAAGGAAGTCACGGTGGTCGTCGAGCTGATGGCGCGTTTTGATGAGGCCTCCAACATTCGCTGGGCGCGTAACCTGGAAGACGCCGGCGTGCAGGTCTTCCACGGCATCGTGGGTCTGAAAACGCACTGTAAGCTCGCCCTGCTGGTCCGCCGTGATCCTGACGGCGAGACTCGCCGCTACGCCCACCTTGGCACCGGCAACTATAATCCGGAGACGGCGCGCTTCTACACCGATATCAGCCTGCTCACGGCCGATCCACAGATCACAAGCAGCGTGCAAAGCGTTTTCAATTACCTCACGGCCCATTCGGAATCGGACGACTACGCGCCGTTGCTGGTCGCGCCGCTCACCCTAGCTGAGAGCTTTATCCGCATGATCCGCCGGGAAGCCGAGCACGCCGCCGCAGGCCGGCCGGCGCGCATCATCGCCAAAATGAATTCCCTGCTCGAGCAACGGATTATCGAAGCCCTCTACGATGCTTCCAAAGCAGGGGTAGAGATCGATCTGATCGTGCGCGGAATCTGTTCGCTACGCCCTGGGCTTCCCGGCATTAGTGAGACGATCCGCGTGCGCTCGGTGGTCGGACGATTCCTCGAGCACAGCCGCATCTTTTACTTTGCCAACGGCGACGCCGAGGAAATCTACTGCGGGAGCGCGGACTGGATGCCGCGCAACCTCTTCGAACGCTGCGAAGTCGTCTTCCCAATCCGGGACGCCCAGCTTCGCGCCCGAATCAAGAACGAGATCCTCGCCGCGTATCTAGCCGACAATACCAAGGCGCGAATGGAAACATCCGCCGGCGGCTATGTACGTCTCCGCCCGGTGAATACCAACCCATTCAGTGCGCAGGACTTCTTCATTCACCTTGCGGAAGGGCGCGAGACCGCTGACAGCATCCCGCCTCCCGCGCCGCAACCGGCTATGGCCAACCCGCAAGGCTCGTCCAAACCCCGCGCTCAAAGAAGAACAGCGAAACGCCTGTCGCCGCAGATGCAATGAGCATCTTCCTAGGGCCTGTTAACGCTAGCTACTGCTTTTTCCGGTCAGAACAACCTTATTTTAGCGATTATGGGGCCGCAGGCCCGTCCTACACTGTCGATACACAACGCGCACTGCCCTAAAGAGTGATTTACAAATCGCAATTTTCCCTCGAAGATACGAAAATCTTGCGAGGGAAGCATTGCATGAAACGACGACGCCTACGGCCAAATGCCCCAAATACCCCAAGCGCCCGTCAGGTTACCTGTCCAATGGATTGCGCGTCTCCATTCGTAAGTGGCCTTGCCTGCTTTCGGCCTGCGTCATCGTTATCGCCGTGGGCCTGATTGCCTGCTCCCCTCTCACTTTCAAAATCGCGCCCCAAAGCGCATCCCAAGCCGCGTCCCGGATCGAATCCAACTTTGCGGCCGGGATGGCCGCTGCCCGCAATCCCAACCAGCTCTCACGCAAGATTGCCGGCAATCTCAATGCCGCTCACCTGAAAGATTTCACTATGCGCGTTCGCCGGATCCGGATTACACGGGATACGGTAAAGTTCAACCGGATGAGAGGGCGGCTGTGCTTTGCTCTGCTTGGATTCGCCGCGCTATTGTTCCTTACCGCCGGCACTCTCCCGATGTACTTCGGTGAAGGGCCGCCACGGTTTCGCGCGCTGCTGGAGGGCGGCAGAGACTATTTTTGGCGCTTCGTACGAGTTCTCATTTTGGCTTCCACGGTCAGCCTGCCTCTGCTTGCCGGCGTGATCACGTTGGGCCTCCTCCTGCTTCGATACGCAAGCAGAATCTATAACCCGCACGCGGTTTTTATTTGCTCCGTCATCGCCGCCGGCATGATCCTGTTCTTTGCCTTACTGCTGCTTCTGTGGGCCGATCTGGTCGAAGTGTATACGGTGCGCAACGGCACAGTCGGGAACCGCCGCGTTCGCCAGGCGTTGCTGCCCGCGCTTCGGCTCTTGCATCGTCAATTTCTGTGGATCCTGCCCAGTTTCCTTCTCCCCGGCGTATTGGGCGCCTGCTTAGCTTTCGCATGTTTCTTCCTCTGCAGAGGATTGTTCCGCTCACATCACTTGTGGCTGGTCTACGTGGCTGGGCAAACAGGTGTTTTGCTCCTGCTAGCGGCTCGTTTCTGGCAACGTGGCATGGAGACCTCGCTGGTCTCCACAGTCGATAGGTTGGCGACCGCCGCCGCAGTTCTCAATCAACTTGAGCCAAAGACCGGCATGGCTGAACCAAGTCTCCAGGATTTGGTGCTCAAACTGAAAGGGCAGCCTTGGGCGAAGCAGGATTCGGCAGCAGTCAATAGCGAGCTCTTTCCGGAAGCAGGGCCTCTGCCAACAGCTGTCGCTGCACGGCAGACAACACAAGAATCTCTGTTGGCCCAACATGCCCGGAAAATTACGCTGCTGGATGCTCTTACAGAAGAAGCCGCGCCCTCGGCCCCAGCGGAGTTATCGGCTGCACGTGCCCGGCTATAATCTCGTTTGATTAAGACTGTGCTTAGAGCCGGCCGAAGACCGGCGAATCTTTTAACAATCCAAATTGTTACAATCGTGTAAATTTAGGGAATGGCTCCCTGTGTTCTGGAGGAACCATAGCCAAAGCGCAAGCGCCGCAGTAAACCTACACGGCGAAAAGAAGAGAAATCACAAATAAATGAACCTCTATATCCTCCGTCACGCCAGCGCGGGCACTCGCCGCGCCAACCCTGCCATCGATGTCAAGCGGCCCCTCGACAAAGAGGGTAAGGAGCAATGCCTCTTAGTCGCCAATTACCTGAATGCCCTCAAGGTGCAGTTCGACCTGATCGTGTCCAGCCCGCTTAAGCGCGCTCTCCAGACAGCGTCGCTCGTGGGCACCGAACTGGCCTACGATACGAAGATTCAGGTGACGGAAGCCCTGTCGCCCACAGGTTCAGTGGGGGATTTCCAGCAGCTCGTATCCCGGCTCTCCGCTTATGAGAACGTTCTGGTTGTGGGCCACAATCCGAATCTGCCGCAGTTTCTGGCTTCTCAGACCTGCTCGGGACGCATGAATGTGCGTTTGCGCAAGGGCGCGGTGGCGCGCATCGATTGCAGCACCCGGCCGGGGCAGCTTACGTCGCTGGTGGACCCGCGAATGCTGCGCCAGCTCTACTCGAGCGTCGCGAAAAGCTCGCGGCGAAAAACCTCGCGAAAGTAGGCCGCTCCTCTGCGCAAAGACCAAAGCTCAAGCTCGGCGCCGGTATGGCCCGGCCTGATCTCGATCCGCATGCGCGGCTGCTTCCCATCTTGCCGGTCATTCTCTATGTCGTCCAATCCAAGGTCATACCGGCGGGATCGTTGACATGGAGTTTTAATTATTGAACCGGCGCTGCCTTAGCCGGGGGCTTTTTGGGGAGCTTTGGCGCAGCCGAGCGAGCGGGACGCAATCCGGGAGTGCCGGCGTGTTTTACCTCTTTGCGCCGGCCGTTCAAAGCCAGCCACTCTCCCATGAGCTGACCCCGCGCGTGCCCGGTAATCCTCAATGCCTCATTTCAGGAAGTAAACGGCACGGAGTTCAAGCCACGCAATCAACTCCGATCCATCTTGTCGCAATGCAGTCTTCGCCTCTTCTGTCCAACACATCCGTCTCTTTCCAGGGCATGGCTTTCTTCTACCTGCCCTCGGCTCTGGACGAAAAGTGTTACCTACTTGCCCGGTTCGTACCCTCCTTCCCCCGCACAAATGCGGGGGTTCCACCAAGATACTTACTGAATCCGCTCGAATCGATAGTGCGCTTCGTCGAGGGCCTTCCCTATGGATGCAATATGAGTTGACCCCCGCGTTTCCAGCGTGATGTCGATAACCGTGTCCCCCAGATTGACTCCATAATAGGCGCGGTTGTGCAAGGTCTCGACAATGTTTGCCCGCTGATCCGCGAGGATCTTGGTCAGCTGATGGAGCGCCCCTGGCCGGTCGGTAAGGTGAACCCGGATGCGCACCCGCCGGCCGTCCTTAACTAATCCGCGTTCAATGATTTTGGCGAGCAGGCTGACATCGATATTGCCTCCACAAACAAGGACAGCCGTTTTTTGGTTGTGCAGCGAGGTTTTCTTCTGCAACAAAGCGGCAAGCGCTACTGCGCCCGCTCCTTCGGCTAGAGTCTTTTCCTTTTCGAGCAATGCCAAAATTGCATTCGCAATTTCCTCTTCATCCACTGTGACCAGCTCATCGACAAAGCGCTCGACCAGCGGCAACGTCAAATCTCCCGCACGCCGTACAGCAATTCCATCGGCAATTGTTGCCTCCGCGGGCAATGTAACCGGCTCTCCCTTTTCTCTCGCACGCAACATGGATGGCAGGCGTTCTGTCTGAACGCCTATGACGCGAATTTTGGGATTGCTCTCCTTGACAGCGCAAGCTACTCCACCGATCAGTCCTCCGCCGCCAACCGGCACGACGACGGCTTCCAAATCTGCAATCTGTTCCAGAAGTTCCAGGCCAATCGTTCCTTGGCCGTTGATCACTGCTGCGTCGTCGAAGGGATGCAGAAAAGTCGCTCCATCCTTTTTGGAAAGCCGGAGCGCTTCTTGGCAGGCTTCGTCATAGTTCGCGCCGTAGAGAACGACTTCCGCGCCGAATCCGCTAGTTGCTGAAGTCTTTACCAGCGGAGTCATCAGAGGCATTACGATCTGCGCTCGAATTCCCCGCTGGGTGGCGTGATAGGCCACGGCCTGAGCGTGATTGCCGGCGCTGGCCGCGATGACTCCACGCTTTTTCTCTTCATCGCTCAACGTAAGAATTTTATTGAGCGCTCCGCGCTCTTTGAAGGCACCCGTTCGCTGCAGGTTATCGAGCTTGAGATAGATCTGTTGACCGGTCATCTCCGATAAATCGGCCGAGCGTTGACATGGAGAGAAGTAGATAAGGCTGCTGATTCTTTCTCTCGCCCGCTGTATTTCGCTCAGCGAGACCTCGAGGGATGCTGTCGATCCGGCCTCGCCGGAACTGGCAGGGAGGTGGCTCTCAATCGTAACCGGGAATGTCGATTCCATAGCGCTCATTTCTCCTTCGCTCGAACGGCCGTTGCGCAAAAGAGAAAGCCGCCAACCTTGACTGCGGGTGGCGGCTTTCTTTCGGAACTTGATTTGTTCTGAAGCCTACATACCCGCACCAGCCGTTGGGGCGCTAATCGGCGCTGCGATCATAATAATGGCGGATATGCCGGCTGCGCAGCCAAGGCACGGCAGATACCGTGAGACAGACGCGCTCATTGCCGCTTTCAGAGGCATGTTGAATGGATATCAAACCACCGCCAGTGAGTCAAGGTCAAGATTGGGAAGGGCGCCCAATGGACGCCGTATATGATATGCATGGACGTGCACCCCACAACTTATCCTCGTTAGGTCCGGGACTCCTTTGCCTTCAGGCTCCTCCAATCTCTTCGTTCCCCCTCGCTGGCACACGGCCCCAGGGATGCTCTTGCTCTGTTTCCCTTATGCGGGAGGCAGCCCTTATGTTTTCAGGAACTGGAAGTCCCGGTTGCAGCCGGAAATAGCGGTGATTGCGGTCCAATCACCAGGCAGAGCTATGCGCATTCTGGAGAGCCCGCATCGCAGCATCGAGGAAATCGTCGCCGAGATCGTGCTGAATTTCGCGGCGATAGAGGACCGCCCGTTTGCTTTTTACGGGCATAGCTTGGGAGCGCTCATCGCATTTGAAACCGCCAGGCGATTGCGAAGGGAGGGCAGGCCGGAGCCACGCCACTTATTCGTAGGCGGCGCTCGGCCTCCACACACCGGCCCAATCCTGCCCCGCCTTCATGGTCTTGACGAGCAGGAGTTTCTCAAGGGACTGCAATCTCGCTACTCGGGATTACCAGCCGCTATCCTGGAGAACCCTGAGGTCCTGGCTCTGTTCCTGCCCGCCTTGCGCGCCGACTTCACCGCATATGAGACTCACGCGTATCGAGCCGAGCTTCCGCTCGCCTGCCCTATTACTGGTTTTGCCGGCGAGCGGGACACGCTTGTCCCCGCTGATATAGTGGCCGGATGGGAAATGCATACCAGCTCGGTATTCGATCTCCAAGTGTTGCGCGGTGGCCATTTCTTTCTCGAAGAGAGCTGCGATCAAGTCACCGATGCCATCAAACGCGAGCTGGTGGCGACATGCTGAATTAAGGAGCGGTGATAACAGGTTTGTCATTCCGCGCGAAGTGAAGTCTGGGTCCCCGGCACGCGAAGCTTGGGTGAAGCGAAGTGGAGGGCGCCCTCACGTCGTAGTGATTTTAGAATCGCAATCCGGACTAAAGCATTCGTGATGCAGTACCGCCTCAAGAGGAATTCGCTTCTCCCATCGCAGCGTCTCAAGCTCCGGCACATCACGGAAGCGATCCACATAGCCGAGGCAGAGATAGGCAACCAGTGTCATTCGTGAAGGTATGCCAAGAAGCTGCTTCACTTTTTCCGGCTCGACAATGCTGACCCATCCGACTCCTACGCCCTCGGCTCGAGCTGCGAGCCACAGGTTCTGTACAGCGCAGACCGCCGAATAGATCGCAGTCTCAGGCATCGTCTGGCGGCCCAAACCGTGTCCGCGCGAGGCGGTTTCATCGCACGCTACGCACAGATTGTGCGGCGCTTCCAGAATGCCCGCCAGCTTCAGGCCGTCGTAGGCCTCGGCGGTTGCTCCATGATAGATACTGCTCGCAGCCCGATTGGCTTCAAGAAACAGGTCATGCATTGCCTGGCGGGTTGCCTGCTGCTGGATGAGGATGAAGTGCCAAGGCTGCATCAATCCGACCGAAGGGGCTTGATGGGCGGCGCAGAGCAGTTGACGGAGGAGGTCATCTGCAAGCGGTTCCGGCCGGAATCCCGAACGGACATCGCGCCGCTCCCGGATCGCGCGATAGACAGCCTGCTTCTCCTCATCGGAGAAGCTGTTTGGCGGCGGCATCACCAGGCTCGCGACCAACGCGGGCCGCCTTTTTCCTGATCCCGCAATCGGGAATCCACTCCGGCTTCGAGCTCCAGGAGCCGCCCAAAGAGCCAGAGAGCATCGGAGAGCCGGTTAACGTAGGCCAATACTTCGGCTTCGACGGCACCGCCGCTCTCCATCAAGCGAACGATATGCCGTTCCGCGCGGCGGCAAACCGTCCGCGCGATGTCATAGGCCGAAGCTATGGTATGAGAACCAGGAATAGACCAATCCGATAGAATTCCTTCGCGCGCTTCGATCTGGTGGACGATTTCCGTAAGTTTATCCACGTCCTCCGCGGTCATCGGTGGAGCATTCTTCTTGCTCTCAGGCGGAGTCGCCAGCGCCGCTCCTACGCGGAAGAGCGTTTTCTGAATCTCCTCTGTCCATTGTCTGATCTGGTCGTGGACGCAAATGCTGCGGGCAAAACCCAGGTGCGAATTGAGTTCGTCTATTGTCCCGTAGGTCTCGATGCGGAGCTCGCCCTTGGAGATGCGAATCCCCCCCACCAAGGACGTCTGGCCCCCATCACCACGCTTGGTTGCAATGCTCATTTGTTCCTCCCGGCTTCGATCGCTTGACCGTATTCTCTTGTCCAGGCCCATGCCTGCTCTTCGCTTACGCCGAAGAGCCGCGTCAGTGCAACACGAATGACCCCGCCATGGCTCACGATACACACTGGGCCGGAGATTTGCTCCCGAATGCGTTCTATCTCGCAGAGGATCCGCTGATGGAAGAAGCGGAGATCTTCTCCTCCCGGCGCGGGACGATTCGGATACTGCTTCGCCCACAGCCTTGCCTCCACCGGCGAGCGCCTTTCAATCTCATTCCACCGCAGCCCTTCCCAGTCTCCGAAGGCAATCTCGCGAAGATCAGGAGAGACATGGTGAGCGGCTCCTGAGCGCGCCGCAATTGCGTGCGCGGTACTCCACGCGCGGCGCAGATCGCTTGAGTAAATCGTTGCTATCTCCGTCAGCCGCGGGTCTCTTGAGAGTTCTTCCGCCTGGCGCTCGCCGGCCGCATTGAGATCCGGATCGATCTGCCCGCAGAAGCTTCCCGCACAATCCGTTTCCCCGTGGCGAACAAAGATGACCCGGCTCATCTTTGCCTCACCCATCGAAAGGCAGCGTCTAAATTTGATCGTTTGCATCCGGCGCGACATTGGGAGCTTTCTTAAGGAAGCCGATTAGACCCTTGCCGTCTGCCGCGCCGGTCTTGCGAGCGAAGAAGTCCGCAGCCGTCTCCGAGACTCCTACCTTCTGAGCCACAGCCACCGCGATCCATTGATTCAAGGAGACGCCATCCTCTTTGGCAAGCCGTTGCGCGGCTTTCTTGATCGATGCGGGCAATTTCAGGGGATATGTTGATCTATTCATAAGGCAATCTCCATAAGGGCTTGCTGTGGGGTAAGTACCGAAAGCTGAAACCGCAAAGCTGCTGGAGCGAAATGTCGAATGTTGTGCGTCACCAGCGCGTCGGCGTGTCCATTGATCGCCGCCTCCAGCACCATCTCATCTCCGGGATCGACGACTTGCGGCCGCCATAGAAAGTGAATGTCCACCGGTTCGATCAGCGCCGCCAGTTCTGCCAAAAACCCGTTAATCTGCTCGATCGAGAGACCGTGGACCAACCGTTGCTCTGGCCTGAGCAATACGTCCTCATATTCCAGGAAAAGGGGAGGACTCGCCAGAACTTTGAACCTTCCCTGATGGGCCAACCGCAGCAAGGCGTTGGACGCTCCGAGTCTGCTCCGCAAAGCAGATGCAATTACGGAACTATCCAGCACATACCGCACATACATACGATAGCATGTCACATCGCATAAGATGTGTAGAAGTATCCGCCGGTTCATGCCCGCCATACCCCGCAGCAATACACGGCAATCTCGCACAAGTTGTTTGCCGCGCCGAAGCAGTCGCCTGTAATCCCTCCAAGGCGGCGATGAAAGTAAGCCCCGCTTAATGCCGTCACCCCCAGCACGGCAACTGTGGGCTGCCACCAATTTCTATGGAGCACGATCCCGGCAAAGATCGCGGTAAGCAGCGAGCTTAAGACCAGAGCAGAGGGAGAGGTCCTTCGTGCTACGCGAGAAGCCTGCCCGTCCTGCTCGCGAGCCGGTTTCAGGAAGTAGCTGAGAGGAAGTGTGGACCAGCGGCACAGCACGTGCGCGGCCAGGACATACCGGGCGAAACTTACCGGCGGCAGACCGTTCAGAAGCAAAAGCCGCGCCAGCAAGGAAAGGATCAAAGCAATGGCTCCGTAGCTTCCGATGCTGCTGTCGCGCATGATTGCGAGTGCCCGCTCGCGAGTCCGGGCGCCGCCAAGTCCATCCGCAGTGTCTGCCAGCCCGTCTTCGTGGAGGGCGCCGCTAACCAATATCAGATAGGTCAGCGTAATCAGCGCGGCCAGCAGCGAGGGCAGCCCCTTAACTGCGAGCGCGTGGATTGCAACTGCACCCGCGCCGATGAGCAGGCCCACAAGTGGAAACCACGCGACTGCGTTCGCCAGCGAATCGGGAGCATACGGAATTCGGGGAAGCGGCAGCCGGGTAAGAAACTCGAGCGCTGTCAGCAAGCCATTCCCGCTTCGAGTCAAAGGCCGCATCATGGCGCTTGGCTCACTCCCGCCGATGTAAAGGTCGCCATCTCGCGGTAGATGGCCGCGGCGGATTCGATGACAGGCATGGCCAACACCGCTCCTGAGCCTTCGCCAAGCCTCATCTGTAGCTGAAGGATGGGTTGCAGCTCGAGCATTTCGAGCAAACAGCGATGTCCTGGCTCCTCCGATTGGTGTCCTGCGAAGAGGGAATGGCGAACTCGCGGTTCGATGCCGGCCGCAACCGCCGCCGCGGAGGTGGAGATGAAACCATCGCAGATCAAAGCGATACCATGAGCTGCCGCCGCCAGGAAAAATCCGGTCATTGCGGCGATCTCCAAGCCTCCAACACAGCGCAATAGCGAATAAGGAGAACGGGGAAGGGAGCCGTCTGCGAAATGAGTGTCGATCGCATTCTTGACGACGTCCGCTTTGTACAGCCGGGCTCGATCGTCCAGGCCTGTCCCCGCTCCGGTTACATTGAGGGCTGATTGGCCGGTAAGCAGAGAAGTGAGGGCGCTGGCCGCGGTGGTGTTTCCAATTCCCATTTCCCCAATCGCAACCAGACGCTGTCCCTTTTCATGCGCCAGGTCGGCGAGATCGACTCCCACGTGTAAGGCGGCATCCAATTCCTCTTCCGTCATAGCGGGCTCTTTCGCCATATTGCGGCTTCCCTGGCGGACCTTGCGATGCGCAACCAGGGGCAGGTCCGTGAGGCAGGCATTCACACCGGTATCGATCACGTTCAGCTCACAGTGATGCAGCCGGCAGAGCACATTGATGGCGGCGCCGCCGGCGGCAAAGTTGTGCACCATTTGCGCAGTTACTTCTTGCGGGTAAAGGCTCACGCCCTCGCAACAGACGCCGTGATCGGCTGCGAAGATGTAAGCCGCCTTATCGATCGTCTGGGGAATCGCTCCGCCAAAAAGAACCGCAAGCTGCTCCGCAATCGACTCGAGCTGCCCTAAGCTCCCTAGAGGCTTGGTCAGATTATTCAAGTGATCGCGCGCCTCGGCCTGTAGCCGGGGATCGGGCGAAGGAATCTGTGCGGCGCGCTCGGCGATGAACGGCGGAAGGGCATTGCGCGGACTGGTCATGGCGCAGACCTACGCTTCGCCGCGGAGAAGGCAAGCATTGGCTGGTGGCGCGGTGGACAATTGAAGGCAATTTCCAGAAGTTCGGGACGAAGCATTTCGCTGGGTGTTCCACGCCTCGCCGGCGCCTCCGGACTGAGGAGAACGACGGAGCGAAAGATACTTTCCACCAATGCGAGTTCATGGATCGCGGCGACGATCGTCATGCCGCTAGAGTGAAGCTGGCGAATCAGGTCCGCAATCTCGTACTGGCGCCCGATATCGAGTTGCTGCGTGGGTTCATCGAGAAGCAGCAGCTCGGGCTCTTGTGTAACCGCGATAGCGAGCTTTACTCGCTGCTGCTCACCGCCGCTCAATCGATGAAATATCCTGGAGCGCAAAGTCGCCGTGTCCGTCAGCCGGAGCGCATTATCGAGCGCCCGCTCATCACTCTCGCTCCAGCCGCCGCGCAGTCCGATATACGGCCTTCGTCCCTGGCGGACGATCTCTTCGACGGTAAAGTCAAAAGGGATCTGCATCATCTGCGGCACGAATGCAACCGAGCGGGCCAGCGCACGGTCCACTCCGCGGATTATTCGTCCACGGAATTGCACCTCGCCTTCGGTTGGTTTCAGAGCTCCGGAGAGAAGGCGCAGCAACGTGGTCTTGCCTACTCCATTGGGGCCGATAATGGCTAGAGCATCTCCCGCCTCCACGGTGAGATCAAGGCCGTGGATAACCTTGCGCTCGCCGTATTGGAAGCCAAGATTTTCTGTCGTAAGCATCGCCGTCATAGCGAGTTTGCGCCTCCGGTTTTTCGCAGGACAAACAGAAAAAACGGGCCGCCGATGAATGCCATGATTACTCCAACTGGTATTTCCGCGGGAGACAGCAGAGTCCTCGCCAAAGTATCGGTAATAATCATGAAGATCGCCCCTGCGACCGCCACGATGGGCAGCAATCGCGAATGGTCGGGACCTGCGATCATCCTAGCCAGGTGGGGAACAATCAGGCCGACAAAGCTGATCAGGCCCCCCAGCGCAACCGCTGCCGCAGTCAAAAGCGACCCGGCGACGATCAAGCCAACACGCGTCCTCTCCACATTCACGCCGAGATGCTGCGCGTATTCCTCGCCGAGGGCGATGGTATTGAGCAGGCGGCAGAGAGGAATGCCGGCCACGATTCCCACAGCGATCAGGCAAGCGATAGCGGAAAGCTGGGTCCAGGCCGGAGTGGAGATTGCTCCGCGAAGCCAGGAGGTTAAAATGCGCGTGCCGGTTCCGAAATCACGATCGAGAATCTCCAGAAAATAGGTTGAATAGACGCCCATCGTGCTGATGGAAAAGCCGGCAAGAAGCAGAGAAACGACAGGCACACGGCCGTTTTTGCGGGCAATAAAGTAGACCAGCGCGAGCGATGCCAATGCGCCAAGAAAAGCGAGAAACGCCGTTGCACTGAAGCCTGCAAAGGTAAACGCGGGCAACAGGAAGACTCCGATCGACGCGCCAAGGACGGCGCCCCCGGATGAGCCGATCACATATGGATCGGCCAACGGATTGCGAAAGAGCCCTTGAAAGAGCAAGCCGGCTACCGAGAGCCCGCTGCCCACCAATCCCGCCGCGAAAATCCGCGGCAGCCGGATGGCAAGCAAAATCGTGCTTTGCTCGGGAGACAAGCGTTCCCGGCTCAGGATTGCCAACCCCATAGTCCGGATCGGAATATGTACAGTTCCCAGAGTTGCCGCGAGCGGAATCAGCAGGCAGAGGGCAACGCAGAGCGCCCACAAGAGATAGCGTGTTCTCCGGGGCTGCAGAGCGCCCGCGGATTCTTGTGCCCGCGTCACCTGAGTTCGCGGCTTTGCGGCTATTTCCACGACTCGCCTCCGAGCGAAATACGTATTCCGCTGCGAAACGTGAAAGGAAGCGACGGATAGCCAAATGCCTCGCTGTAATGCTGGCTCAGGAGGTTTTGAAAGCTGCTGAAGATCGTCAGCCTCTTGGTCGCCGCATAGTTTGCCACCAGATCGAGGCGTTGATAGGCAGCGTCCAAGTTGCGGTTCGGCAACAGAAGGCTGGTTGAATAGTTTGCGTCGGCGGATAGAAAGTCGGTGTCATCGCGGCGGCCCACGAAAGTTCCGGTGAGCAGGCCGCTGAAGCGTGACCGGTTATAGCTCACGCTGAAATAGCCTGAGTGCGGCGCCCGGCGGAATGGCCGCGCGCCGATCAGCGGCGAAACGGCGCCGATTGGGATATTCGGGAAATTCGGATTGAACGAGGGTCCGATGGCGTCGCTGGTGAACGATCGCTGGATCACGGCATCAAGATAGGTATATCCGCCGCGGGCGAACCAGCGGGACCCAATCTGCTGCTCCGCTTCCACATCCACACCCTGGGCGCGGAAGGCTTGCGAGTTCACCGTGGCGCCGTAGGGTGCGTTCGCCACAACCGGTTCGGGCACGCCAAGGGAGAGCAGTCCCGCTTGCTCGATGTATTCGATCCCATTGGTGTATTGACTGTGAAAGAGGGTGAGGCCGAGCTTGCTGCGGCCATTGGCAAATGTTTGATCGACTCCGCCATCGAAGGAACGGGAATCCTCCGCGCCGACTTGCGAGATGTGGAACTTCGAAATCAATTGAGGACCATCCGGCAATCCGGCGAGCAGGGTGTACAACGACGTCTCCTGGTCAAATAGAGCAGGCTCTTTGATCCCTTTGCCGAAGCTTGCCCGCAGCTTGGTGATACTGCCGCCACTGTCGACCAGATCATAGGCTAGAGACGCACGCGGAGTTGCCGCAAAACCGAATAAAGGGTTTTTTTCAAGACCGCTGCCGGCTACATAGTGCAGCTTGCCGAAAATATCTCCCGCGACTTGCAAGGTGTAGTCATAGATGTCGCGATTGGTAGACCCCGAGGATGGAGTGCCGGAGTAGCCGCGCTCATTCTCATACTTGAATCCAAAGAGGCCGATAATGTGGGCGTTGAAACGGTAATCCGATTGCGCCGAGGCAAGGTCGCGATCTGTCGATGCGGCGAAGTAGTTTGGATAATCTTCAACATACTGATATTGCGCCTGGCCGGAGACGGTGTAGCCGTTGCCGCCCCGGATGGTGACAGGTGCGCCTAGATATCCAAGCAGGTCTCCGGAGGAGTCATATTGCGGAATGCCGGTCGGGCTGAAGTCGCTGACCAGAGAGCGAAGCCGGACCAGGCCATACTGGGCGGTGTTGTGCCAGCGTGGAGTGGTTTGATCGTCGAAGGTAATTCCAGCATATGAGTCTTCGCTCTCCTGTTTTTCGTTGCCGGCAATACCGTAGAGCAAAATGGCGTTTGGCAGCCCAGTCGCTACCTGATCGTGATGGATGGTTGCGCGCAGCTCGGCAGTTGGAGTTATCGCCCAGCCAAAATTGCTGTTCAGCGTCCCATTGTGATATGTGTTGCGCGGGATGGAGTTGGAAGAATCAAAACGCGAGTAATCGGCAAAGTAATCGAATGGCCGAAAGCGCCCGCTCAACGTGCCTTCCTGATGAAAAGTGCCGAAGTTTCCTCCATCCGCCAGATAGTCAAGTTGCGGCAGGGGAGTAGTTCCTCGCGGCGTGCTCAGGCTGATGACCCCAGCCAGAGCGTCAGCTCCGTAGGTTGCGCTGTTTGGGCCGCGTAAGACTTCTACTTTTTGAATCCCCGCGGAGGCGATATTGGCGAACTCAACCGCTCCTCCGATATCGTTCATGCTTATTCCGTCAATCAAAACCTTGTTTGCATCGCCGTTGCCGCCGCGGATGAAAACGTCTGTCGTGCCGCCCGCCTGACCGGTTTGCGTAACCTGCACTCCGGGAACCAGCCGCAGCGCCTCCTGAATGTCGCGGGTGTGTTGAAACTGGTTTTGTGTGAGCACGGTAACTGCTGAGCCGACGTTTTGCTGCAATGCAGGGGTTCCTGTCGCGGTGACTGTGACTTGCTGGGAGAGGCGATCCAGAGCGAGCACGACGTCTAATCTGGCGGCAGTCTTGTTCCGCAGATCGAGAGGCCTAAAGGCAATTTGGAACGATGGCGCGCTTACCTTCAATTGGTAGTTGCCGGCTGCGGGAACAGGGAGCGAAAAGTGGCCCTGGGAATCGGTAACAGTCTTTGCAGCCGATTGGCCATTCCGCGTTATTTCAACCAGCGCATGCGGAACGACCGCGCCCGACGGGTCGGATACGGTCCCTTGCAGGCTCGATTGAGCGAAGCCGGCCGGTGTGAGCGCGATAGCCGTCAAGACGAGAACACTCCAGGCTCGCTTGAGCCTCGATCGATAACGGTCCACAGTTTCCCCCTCGGAAATTCATCCAGGACCGGTCTCCTGACTTGCGCTTCCTCGAAGCTGAATGCCTTCCCGAGATTGTCCTCAGTGGCTGGACCGTTAGAGTAATTTAGCTTTCGGTGTATGCGCGGGAAGCACTGCCCATGTGGCCGTTCCATCGAAGAACGGCCACACACAGCTGCTCTTGCCAGATCACAGTAAAGCTAAAATGCTCTAGATCCGAATTCAGTTCTCCACGCTTACAGTTACGGGGTAGTGGCGGATTCACACCGCGCTTCCCGAGCATCCTGGCGGTAGCGGTTGATGGTTTGAGGCGTGCGAACACGCCTCACGGATAAAGCTGCCTGGAAAATTCCTCCAATGCGTCAAATGCGACGGGACTGGGAAACTCGGCGCGATCGTCCAGATAGTAGACTCGCCGGTTGCGCACGGCGGGGATTGCATCCCAGCCGGGACGATTCTCAATGTCGTTCAGCGAGAACTTGCCGTTTCTGGTAAGGACCAGCGCATCCGGCTTGCGAGCTATCACCGCTTCCAGATTGACTTGCGGCCACTCCTGCGCGATGTCGTCGGTTACGGAAATAGCTCCGGCGGCCTCGATCAGCTCCGAAACAAAAGATGTCTTCCCGATGGTTATGATGGGGTCGTACCAAACCGGCATGAAAACCCGTACATGCTTCCGGTTGGCGGCGCGCGCGCGAACAGCTGCCTCTCGCGCTTTCAATCGATCGACCAGCGCTTGTGCGCAGGCTTCGCGATTGAGCGCCCGGCCGAGGCTGAGCAGCGAAGCGTAAATACCCGGCAGCCCGTGCGGATTGACCATGAAGACGGCAATTCCGTAGCTGCTCAGTTGGCCCGCGGTCTCCGGCCGGTTCAGATCCCCACTCCCGATTACCAGATCGGGATGAAGATCGACAATCCGCTCCAGCGAAGGACTGAGCGGAAGTCCGATGCTCGGTTTCCGGCTGGCGGCTGGTGGATATTTTGTAAAGTCGCTGACGGCGATGACATCGTCGCCCGCGCCCAGGGAGTACACATCGTCCGCCACATTGGGGATCAGGCAGATAATACGATGCGGATGCTCCGGCACGGTGACCGTTTCGCCAAGCTCATCGGTGACTTTGCGTTGGGCCGGCAAGGGCGTGGTCAGAAGGAAGGCCAAAGCCGCGCATAGGAAGGCTCTCATGCCCGGCTCTCCACTTTGCTCTCCAGCTTGCCTTTGAGCATCAGCGGCAGCCCGGCGACCATGAGCACGACGTTGTCCGCCACCGCTGCGATCTTCTGGTTCAGCTCGCCGAGCAGATCGCGATAGCGGCATCCGGAGGGGTGAGATGGGACCACTCCGCTGCCCACTTCGTTTGAGACCAGCAGGATGTCAACCGGAGCATCTTGGAGTGTCTCTGACAGCGCCTCCATGGCGCATTCGGCCGCGACGGAATCGATCTCCATCAGGTGCGCGGCATAGAGCGTCAAGCAATCGATCAAGACTGCGTCGGCATGAGGCGCGCTTTCAGCAATGGCATGGTCCAGCGCGAGCGGCTCCTCAACCGTACGCCAGTGGGGCGGGCGCTCAGATTTGTGGCGCAGAATCTTGTCCTGCATCTGGTCATCGCTGGCCGTCGCGGTGGCTATAAAAGTCACCCGCTTCGCGCGCAAGGCGAGAGTTTGCGCAAAGCGGCTTTTTCCGCTGCGAGCGCCACCAAGCACCAGGGTGACTGTCTTACGGTCCTGCATGAGTCCTCACAGGTGGGCACGTGTTTGTGCCTCTGTTTCCGGGGAACTCGAAAAGGCAGCTTCCGTGTCGGCTCAGCATGGAGCCAGCAAGAACGCTCTCCAACCCTCCCATAGAGGCTGGAAAAAGCCCAGATTGGCATCTGGTCGGTCTCCTGACTCACGTTTCGCTGAGGCTGAACGCCTTCCCGAGGATCCCCTCAGTGGCTGGGCTCTACGCCCTGGCTCAGACTCTCCACGCTTACAGTTACGGGGTAGTGGCGGATTCGCACCGCGCTTCCCGAATACCAGATGTTTGGGTTATAGCGGGATCGAATGTGGATGTCAAACAGACCTTTTTGGAGGGCTATCGCTTCTCAAAGACAAGAAAGTAATCCTGGCCGTCGGCTTTGGTGAAGTCGTAGCGGGCGATCTGGCGGAAGCCGGCGTGCTCGACCTCGGCGCGGACGATGCGTTCGTTGAGTCCGTGGTTGGCCCCGTTGCCGTTGCGATCGATGATGCCGAAGCGGGCGCCGGGCTTGAGCGCGGTGCGCAGGTTGGCGAGGACGGGCTGGGGATGAGCAATCTCGTGGTAGACCTTCAGCATCAGGGCGGCATCGATGGAGTTGGGCGGGAGTTTAGGGTCGTCCGGTGTGCCTAGGAGCGGTTCGATGTTGGCGAGGCGCTCGCGCTGGGCTCGCTGCCGGATGTAGTCGATGGCATTTGGATTGATGTCCTCGGCGATGACGCGGCCGTCAGGAGCGACGCGGCGGGCGGCGTGGACGCTGAACCACCCCCCGCCGGCGCCAATGTCAGCGACAGTGCTGCCGGGCTTGATGTGCAGGAGGTCCATCACGCGGTCGATCTGGAGCCGCTGGTCCCGGCCAGGCGTCTCGAAAATGTTGAGGTTGCCGGTGTAGGGCGTGCTGGTGGGGTGCGTGGGCGGAGCTGGATTCTGCGCCGGGAGGCTGGGCGCGAAGACAACGGCCACGAATAGGGTGGCAAGCAGTTTGCGGTGGATGAGCATGAAGCCGGTCCTCTTTATGTATCGAATCTTCACCGATGGGTAACCGCAGATCTCTCCGCTCCGCAGCGCTCCGGTCGAGAATGACCAATTTATTGTAAGGGGCAGAAACTGATTGCACTTACACCGTTTTCAATGAGATGCTGATGCCATTTTCAGAGCAGGGCATCACTTTAGCAGGACCGCATGAGAAGAGTTGCCTACAGCGGGGCAGCGGATAAGCCGCCTTGGTATGCTTGACAGCTACCCTCCGCCTCCCTACGCTTGACGGTATGGAAGTGCATCTCAGCAACCCCACTCTACAAGCTAAGATAGACGAGTGGGTGACGGAAACAGGACGTCCGGCGGACGAGTTGGTCGAGGACGCCGTGGCGGGGTATTTCGGTGAGTTGGTACAGGTCCGCGGTATGCTTGATAGCCGCTATGACGATATCAAGAGTGGCAAGGCCAAGCTTATCGATGGCGAAGAAGCCTATGCCATGCTTAAAGAGAAAACCGAGGCGCAGCGTAACCGCTCTGCATGAGCGGGTATGCGCTACACCTGGAGGCTTTCGCAGACCTCGACGGAATACGAGACTATATTGCGCGCGACAGCCCGGATGCGGCCGATCGGGTAATAACAGACATCTTCAATGCCATCCGTGCGCTGGTTTCATTTCCATACCAAGGATTTCTGCGCCCGGAGATTACCGCACGGCCCTTGCGCTTCAAATTGGTACGCGATTACCTGATAGCCTATGCGCCCGATGAGCAGCCTCTGTGGATTGTCGCGGTGATACATGGACGCCGCAATCCCCGTGTTATGGCTGCAATTCTGAGAGGTAGAGAGTAGAGTTTGCCTCTGCCTTTTCACAAGTGACACATTTATGATTACCTTCATACTCTCTATCACAGGCTCTTCGAGTCGCCGCTGAGGGCGCGGAGTTGTGCCGGCAAATAGGGACGGATCAACAATTGATAAACGCCGCCGCCTAGTCCGCCGCCTATCAGCGGGCCGGCGATTGGGACCCACCAATAGTTATCCGGAGAAGGGAAAGCCGCAACACCCCAGCCGGCGAAGAAACAGAAGAGCCTCGGTCCAAAGTCGCGCGCTGGATTAATCGCCCATGATTCCAGATAGCCCATGGAGGCGCCGATCAGGGCTACTAAAAGGCCGATCATCAAGGCTCCGGTATTCGCTCCCGGAGCCATTTCGTTGTATTGCTCGGTGATAGCGAAGATACCAAAGATTAGAAATGCGGTGAGAATAATCTCATCGCCAAAGGCGTGCAATGGGGTTACGTACAACCCCGGATGGGTGAAGAAGACGCCCGCCGCGCCGCCCGCCGCGCGCGTCAGCTGCGCTGCATTATTGAAATGATCTATCACCGGCACATAGAGAAGATAAACCAGCGCGGCGCCCAGAAAACCACCGGCAATCTGCGCGATAAAGTAGGGGATAACTTTGCTCCAGGAAAATTTCCTGTACATCGCGAGGGCAAGAGTTACGGCAGGGTTGGCGTGTGTTCCGGAGACGGAGCCCGTCGCATAGATCGCCATGGTGACAGCCAAGCCCCACGCGATGCACACCCCCCAATAGGCCTGTTGGTAGGGGCTTGGGTTATAGAGGAAATACATACCGGCGACGGAATCGCCGAAGGCGATAATGATGAACACCGCCACAGCTTCCGCAATCAGCTCACCATAGATCTTCTTTGTCATGCTCTCTCACGTGACCAAGTAGTTTCTTGCAATCTGGTTGAAGCCGGCAAGCTGGCCGGTAATCCAAGCTTCGTCTGTTCCCAATTCCGCCGCCATCAGCCGGGCAACTTGCGGCGCCATCTCGATGGCCGCACGCGCGTTGAGAAACAGGGCCCGGGTGCGACGGGAAAGTATGTCATCGAGGGTGCGCGCCATTTCATTCCTCACGGCCCATACGACCTCCGCGGCAATGTAGGGCAAGGCCGGATGCAATGGTTGATTCAACTGTGGCCGGTTAACGGTAAGAGCTAAGATTCGAGCAGCGTCCGCACCGTAGACCCGGAGACTTCTCAAACCATCGAAATTTTCTAGATATCCGTGGATCTTGAGGTGTTCGGTCTGGCACGGCTCATCGCCCAGCCTACCTAACAAAATGGCGTGATTGACGCAATCCTCGGCCATGTGGCGATAGGTAGTCCACTTACCTCCCACAATCGTCAGCAGGCCGGAGTGGTCAACATGAATGGTGTGATCACGGGATAAGGTCGAGGTCTTACCTGTCGCGCCCCCGGCTTTGACCAAGGGACGAATACCGGCATAGACGCTGAGGATATCGCTGCGCTTAGGCGGCCTGCTGAGATATTGCGCCGCCGTATCGAGAATAAATTCAATCTCCTCATCGAACGGGAGAGGATTGTAGGAAGGCTCGTCTATAGGAGTATCGGTAGTACCTACCACGGTGTGTCCATGCCAGGGAATCGCGAATAAGACGCGCCCATCGCTGGTGTGGGGAACCATGATCGCTGTTTCGCCATGCAGAAACGAGCGCTCAAAGACAAGATGGATTCCCTGGCTGGGCACAATCAGGTCTGAAATTTCAATATCGGCAAGACGCCGCACATCGTCGGCGAAAATTCCCGCAGCGTTTACAACCACCTTCGCGGCAACGGGCAGATGAGAGCCGGATTCGCGATCGACAGCGACGACACCATTGACGAAACCTTCGGCGTCTTTGGTGATCTCGACTACCCCGGCATAATTGAGCAGCGCGCCTCCTTGTTCAGCGGCAGTCATCGCCAACTGGATAAGCAGACGGCTATCGTCGAACTGTCCGTCGTAGTAAATGACTCCGCCGCGCAGACCATCGGTGCGAATAGTAGGCAGCCGCTCAAGAGTCTCCTCGCGAGAGAGCAGGCGGGAACGGCCAAAGCCATACTTGCCTGCGAGTAAGTCATAAACCTTCATGCCTATTCCATAGAAAGGCGCTTCCCACCAGGAGTAATTGGGCACGACAAAGCCCAGATCGCGCACCAGGTGAGGTGCATTCTGCCGCAGGATGCCACGTTCCTTCAACGCCTCCATCACCAGCGAGATGTTTCCCTGCTCCAGGTAGCGAACGCCGCCATGCACCAGTTTGGTGCTGCGGCTTGAGGTGGCCGAGCCGAAATCCTCCCGCTCGAACAATACGACTTTGAAGCCGCGGCTGGCCGCGTCGAGAGCAATGCCGACGCCGGTTGCGCCGCCGCCGATGACGGCAATATCCCAGGGCGCGGAATTCGCTTGCACGCGCAACAGCATCTGCCCGCGGTCCATCATCTCGCGTCCTCATTCCAGTGCCGCGACCGCTCTACCGCATTCTTCCAGCGTTGGCGGGCCTCGGAGACTCTCGCTTTGTCCGCCGGCTCTGTTTTGGGTTCGAAGGTCTTATCGTCGTGCCGCAGCTTGCGTATTTCGTCCACCCCGCTCCAAAATCCGGCGGCGATTCCTGCAAGGTAGGCTGCGCCGAGGGCGGTGGTCTCGATCATCTGCGGCCGAATCACCGGCACTCCCAGCAGATCGGCCTGGAACTGCATCAGCAGATCGTTGGCCGACGCGCCTCCATCGACGCGCAGCGAGTTAAAGGAATCCTTGGTCTCGGCGTTGATGGCTTCAAGAACGTCCGCCACTTGGAAGGCGATACTCTCCAATGCCGCGCGTGCAATGTGGCCGGGTTGGGTGCTGCGCCGTAAGCCAATCATCAAACCGCTTGCATACGGGTCCCAATAGGGAGCGCCCAAGCCGACAAACGCCGGCACCAACACGACTCCATCCGAATCGTTCACCGTGGATGCGAGCTTTTCTACATCGGAGGACTGGCGGATCAGATTGAGGTTGTCCCGCAACCACTGCACCACAGCCCCTCCGATAAAAATGCTGCCTTCGAGTCCATATTCCAGCTTCTTATCCAGGCTGCAGATCAGGGTGGTGAGTAGCCGATGGCTGGAAAGCACAAACTCGCGGCCGGCATTCTGCACCAGAAAGCAACCGGTGCCATATGTATTCTTAGCGTCTCCGGGATGGATGCAGAGCTGGCCAAAAAGCGCCGCTTGCTGGTCGCCGGCAATGCCGGCAAGTTCGATCGCTCCCAATCCCAACGAGGTAGTCACAGCGCCGAGTTTCTCACTGGACCAGACCACTTCCGGCATCATGCTTGCCGGAACATTGAGCAGTTGAAGAAGGTCGTCGTCCCATTTACCCGTCACGATGTTGAATAACATCGTGCGCGAGGCGTTAGTGTAATCGGTAATGTGTTTTTTGCCGCTGGTCAGGTTCCAGATCAGCCAGGTATCGACTGTGCCGAAAGCTAGATTTCCCGCTGCCGCGCTGGCTCTCGCTCCCTCGACATTATCCAGAATCCAGGCAATCTTGCTGCCGGAGAAATAGGGGTCGATCAACAGGCCGGTCTTGTTTCGCACCATCTCCCCCGCGCCGCCGGCAACCAGCTTCTGGCAAGCGGCGGCCGTGCGGCGGTCCTGCCAGACGATTGCGTTGTAAACCGGCCTGCCGGTTTGGCGATCCCAGACGATGGCCGTCTCGCGCTGGTTGGCAATACCCGCCGCAGCTACATCCCGCGGCCGGATACCGGCTTTGCCCATTACTTCGATCGCCGCGCTTAACTGTGAGGTAAGAATCTCGAAGGGGTCGTGCTCGACCCATCCGCCGTGGGGATAAATCTGCTTGAACTCATTCTGTGCCTGTGCGGCGATGCTGCCGTCCTGCCGGAGGAGAATGGCGCGTGAGCTGGTCGTTCCCTGATCGAGCGCGAGGATATAGGACATACGCCTAGGTATGCTACTCCCGGCAGGGTTAATTCCTGAAGCTCAGCCGTTTCTCGCATCTAGACCACGGCGCAGCGGCTTGCGCTTTAGAATGACCCAATGCAGCAGGAACCCAGTCCTATCCAAAGCTTTCGCGCGGCTCGACAGAAGACGGACTTCGATTGTGTCGCCAATCTACGCGCCGTCCTGGCGCGGGCAAACGGAAATCTCAGCCGCAACACCTACATCACATCCGACCCGGTGTGGAGCATCGGCGAGGCCGAGCGGCAACTCGAACGCTCCTCCGAGGCGGCTCCTCCTCCGCTACTTGGAGTTCCCGTTTCGCTCAAGGATATTTTCGATCTCCAAGGCTTCAGAACCAGCATCGGCTCGAAATTCTATGCGGCGCATAACCCGGAGGCAGCGCAGGACTCCGCTCTTGTCGCCCGGCTGAAACGCGCTGGAGCGATCATCACCGGCAAAACTCATTTGCAGCAGCTGGCCTACGGCATTACCGGAGAGAACGGCGACTACGGCAACTGCCTGCAGCCGGCCAACGCAACCCGCCTCACCGGAGGCTCCTCTAGTGGCGCCGCGGCTTCGATCCAGGAAGGCTCGGCCTTGGCTGCCATCGGCACCGATACGGGAGGTTCCATCCGCGTTCCCGCCGCACTCTGTGGGCTGGCAGGATACCGCAGCTCATACGGCGTCGGGGATTGGCGCGGCGGCGCGCATCTGGCTCATTCCTTCGATACCATCGGCTGGCTCTTCCGCGATCTGCGCGACGCAGCCCTGCTGGCTGAGTCCGTTTTCGATTTGCCGCCTGCGCCGGATGGGGATTTGCGCACGGCGGAAGCGGCAAGCGTAGGAGTTCTCAGCGGGGCCATGCTCGAGGATTGCGACCCCGAGGTCAAGCATTCACTCGAAGTCTGGAAAGACCGTCTTACTCGCCAGGGAGCCAAGGTTGAATCTATCGATCCCCAGTTCTGGTCCGAGGCGTGGGAGATCTATGTGCCCATTCAGGCGTTTGAAGCGGCGAAGTTGCACGCTGGTTTCTTTCACGAATTCGAGCCGGCTATAACGGCCCGCCTGGAAATGGGCGCCACCATTCGCGAAGAGGAGATCAGCCTTTTACGCGAGCGCAATCGCAGCTTCGCCGGTAAGATGGATGAAGTTTTTCGCCGTTTCGATTTCCTGCTTACGCCCGCGACCCCTGTGAGCTGCCTCGATGCAGCTCAGGATCATAGCAATGCCCGTCCACGTATCCTGCGCTTCACCCTTCCGGCCAGCCTTAGCGGTCTGCCCGCCGTTGTTCTGCCCTCGCCGGAATGTGGACTGCAGCTTTTGGCCTCGCACAATGACGACCGCAGGCTTTTGCGTTTTGCGACGCAACTGGGAGAGCATCCGGCGCAGTGACGCAGCTCAACCACCGGAACGCAGGCAATTTTTTTCTTGTGTTTCCAGGATACAGGGTTTACCCTACAGGAGCGTGGAATACGATTTTGGTTCTCAGCTCGTTCTGCTTTTGCGTTACGCACTACCAGCAGATACCCCAATTGCATTCAGCGTTACTTCTACAATAAGGAAAGAAAAATGGAACAAGGTACAGTTAAGTGGTTCAACGATGCTAAGGGGTTCGGCTTTCTGAGCCGTGCAAACGGTGAAGACGTATTTGTGCATCACACAGCAATTCAGGCGAACGGATTTCGCACCCTGCAAGAGGGTCAAGCGGTTCAGTTCAACGTAACCAAAGGCCCGAAGGGCTGGCAGGCTGAGAACGTTCAGGTCCTTTAATCGGATTCCCCAACGTGTTCTATAGCAATGAACTTTGAAGCTTTTGAGGTTTCAAAGCAAAGGGACGGCCTCGGGCCGTCCCTTTTGCTTGTGTGCGAAAGCTATTCCGCTCCCCCTGGGCTTGTGAGCGGAATAGAAACCGGTTAGGCTGGGTAAGATTGTTCAAGAAATGGGCGACGCCTAGGAGAGATGGAGATCATGTTGAGAGCTTCCGTTATCGTGCTGCTGGCGCTTTGCGGGGCAGCGGTTGGGTGTGAAACCGGAAGCCTTAAGGAGAACGTCAGCACAACCGGCTGGCAAGGTCAAAAAGTCGGCCTCAGCTCGAATGACGCTTCAGGCCCTGTTCCCAGCTCGACCACGGGAACACCTGGCAATACCCAGAATCCGCAACCGAAGCCGCCGCAAGATCAACCCCCGGCCAAACAGAACCTCGACAGCGACTAAACCATTTCACTCCGCCGGCATTCCTATTCGAGCGCCAAAGGGCATGATCGAGAGTCGACATCCTCCCGGTGGGCGGACGAGAGCGGCAGTCTGAGCCTGTTTCTGTCCTAACATCGCGATCTGGCCTACATCGTTGGTGGAGGGGAATCCTCCGCGATTTCTTGGTAGTATCTCGCCCATGAAAAGATCTTTGCTGCTTAGTATGGTTCTGTTTGTGACCGCCTCCGCCCTGGCAGCGCCGGTTCATCATCGCTATCGCCGTCATCATCGTCATCATCACCATCACCACACCGGAACGCGCCGTTAGGCTCCAGCTCTCTCCCCGGAAGCCGATCCTAAAAGCAACGAGACTCCTGCTCTCGCGTGCCTGCTCTTTGCTGCCCGGCAAGGCTGATAGACTGGTATGCGAATGAAAATCAGGTGTGGAGCGTTGAATGTCTGAGAGTCCCGTAACGATTACTGTGAGACCGAATGGACCGTATCGCGTCGAAGGACCGGTGCGGCTGATGGATGCCGACGGCAAAGAGTGGGATCTCGCCGGAAAGCCGGCCGTTTCGCTTTGCCGCTGCGGAGGATCCACCAACAAGCCATTTTGCGATGGAACGCACTCCAAGATAGGCTTTCAGGCGGCGGAAGCGGCGGTCGCGAAAGCCGAGACGCAACAGAAGTAGCGGTTTCCTTCATGAAAGCTTTAGTTCTCTCCGAATACAAGCAACTGGATATCGCTGATTTGCCCATGCCGGTACCTGCCGCGGACGAAATTCTGATGCGGGTGACGGCATGCGGAATCTGCGGCAGCGACGTACATGGTTTTGACGGCTCTACGGGTAGGCGAATTCCTCCAATAGTAATGGGGCATGAAGCCGCCGGAATAGTGACCGCGGTAGGTTCGTCGGTTAGGGATTTTGCGCCGGGTGACCGGGTGACCATCGACTCGACCGTCTTCTGCGGCGATTGTGAGTACTGCCGCAAGGGAGAGATCAATCTATGCGACCGCCGGCAAGTGATTGGCGTCTCCTGTGGAGAGTTTCGCCGGGCTGGAGCCTTTGCGGAATATGTAGCGGTGCCGCAGCGGATTGCCTATCGCTTGCCGGACGCAATGTCGTTTTCCGAGGCGGCCATGCTGGAGGCGGTCTCGGTTGCGCTGCACGCCGTGAAGGTTTCGCAGGTTCAAGGCGGAGAAACTGCGCTGGTGATCGGTGCTGGGATGATCGGGTTGCTCACCATGCAAGCGGCGTATGCCGCCGGCGTTTCCCGCGTGTTGATCGCCGATATCGATCAATCCCGCCTGGATCTGGCGAAAAAGGTCGGCCGCAGCGGAACAAGCGGGGAATCGGCGCAGGAGACGCTGCTGCTCTCGGGTGACGAACTGGTCTCCGAGATCGCCCGTAGAACCGATGGCAACGGTGTCGATCTTGTCTATGAAGCTGTAGGGCATAACGTCACTGTGGCAGCTGCTATCGGGTGCGTGCGCAAGGGAGGAACTGTCACATTAGTGGGAAACGTCTCGCCCGAGGTCATGCTTCCGTTGCAGAAAGTTGTCTCCAGGCAGATTCGCTTGCAAGGCTCCTGCGCTTCCTCCGGCGAGTATCCCGAGGCGATGGCGCTGATAGCTAGCGGAAAAATACAGGTAGCTCCGCTGATTACCGCGGTCGCTCCTCTGAGTGACGGCCCGCAATGGTTCGCACGTCTCTATTCGCACGAACCCAACCTGATGAAGATCGTGCTCAATCCGGCCCAATGACAGAGCAGCTCTTTGACCTGACCGGACAGGTGGCGATCGTTACTGGAACCAGCCGTGGGCTGGGCCAAGGCTTCGCCCGTGCTCTGGCGAAGGCCGGTGCGGACCTGGTGCTCACCAGCCGCCATCGAGAGACCCTGGCGCCTTTTTGCGCGGAGATTGAGGCGCTGGGGCGCCGTGCCGTGGCCTTGGAACTCGATGTCCGCAGTCAGCCGAGCATCGAGCGCATGGCTGCGGATGCGGAGAACGCCTACGGTCAGCTCCACATCCTGGTCAACAACGCGGGTTGCAACGTGCGCAAGCCGGCGCTCGACGTGACCTGGGATGATTGGAACCTGGTACTGGATACAAATCTGCGAGGAAGCTTTTTCGTGGCCCAAGCGGTGGCCCGGCGCATGATCCCCCAAGGATACGGCAGGATCGTCAATATCGGCTCCGTCACCAACGTTTTCGGGTATGCGGGGCTCGCGCCTTACGGAGCCAGCCGGGGCGGCATCCGTCAACTGACCATGAGCCTTGCTGACGATTGGGGAAGGCACGGCGTTACAGTCAACTGCTTGGCTCCGGGATGGTTCCACACGGCGCAGAACCATGTGCTTTACGAAAACAAGGAATGGGTGGACTACCTGACGGACCGGATTCCCATGAAGCGGCCAGGAGAACCGGGCGACCTCGATGGCGCGCTTGTGTTTCTTGCATCGGAATCGAGCCGCTATGTCACCGGACAGACGTTGCTGGTGGATGGAGGCATCTCGACGGGGGCGATGCGCGCTACGGTTGAGCGGCGGTCCTGAAGCGTTTCCATTATGGTTAGGCGTTGTTCCGACGTGTGGCGCAACAAACGCGACGGACTAGGTTTCTTTGAGCATCGGCTCGATCCGGCCAAGCAGGAAAATATAGGACAAAATGCCGATCAGCAGGTAGGCTGCGGAAATGCCGAATGCCCACCCGAAAGAGTGAAAAACGGTGACCACGTAGCCGGTGACGATGGGGGCTACGATTCCGGAGATCTGGTTAGAGAAATTCAAGATTCCGGCCACGCTGCCAACACTTCTTCGAGGAGCGATGAGCGAGGGAACAGTCCAGCCAACGGGCGCGGCGGCAGAGAGGCCGCCGATCGAAATACTAATCCAGGCCAGCGCTTGGGTCGGGGTATGCGCGAAGGCCGTGCCCAGGATGCCTAGTCCCAGCGTAGTGCCTCCGATGAGCACAATGCGACGCACCCGGTTCGCATCCCATCCTCGTTGGATCAACCGGTCGACCAACCAGCCCCCGACAAAAATATCGGTGAATGTGGCCAACAACCAAGGCACGCCCGTATAGAGAAACGAGTGCAGCAGGTCGACGTGCAGAGCGTAGGAAAGATAGCTCGGCAGCCACGTCAACAACAGATAAAAGACATAGTTGTACCCGCCAAAACCGATGGAAAGCCCGATGACTTTTCGCTGGCGGAGCAGATAGCCGAGCGATGCGGTTGCGGAGAACGAAGGGACATTTGCCGATGGCTGGGCGTGCTCCTCAATGATATAGTCGCGCTCGCGATCGGTAAGCCCGGAGTCTTCCTCCGGGTCGCGATAGATCCAGCAGAAGAGAAGAAAATAGAGGAAGCTGACGACGCCGGTGGCGGCAAAACTCCAACGCCAGCCGACGCGGAGCAACAGCAGACCGATGAGCGGCACGCCGATGGCGGGAGCGAATTTCGCTGCTCCGTCGAAGAGGCCCGTAGCGGTGCCGCGTTCCTTGGAGGGGAACCACAGTCCGATGGCCTTCGCATTCGCCGGAAAAGTAGGAGCTTCCCCCACTCCAAGAAGAAAGCGGGCGGCAAAAAAGCCCGGGATGTTCGGCGTGATCGAGGCGGCGAAGGAGGCGGCGCTCCACACCAGCGTGCTGATACGCCCGATCCTGCGTACGCCGAATTTGTCGAGAAGAACGCCGACAGGCATCTGGCAGAGCGCGTAGGTCCAATTGTAGGCGGCGGAAAGATAGCCGAAGGTGACATTCGAGATGGCGAATGTCGTGATCAACGCCTCATGGGAGACGGATAGGTTAATGCGATCGAAGTAGTTGATGAGAACGCCGAGGCCGAGCAGAAACGCGATTCTCCATCGCCGCTTCGGCGTGTTGATTTGGGAAGGTGTGATGGCGCTGGACATGAGGTAAAGGCCGCTCGCCCAGACTATACCGTTTCAGGGATCCGCAACCTGTAAAGCCGCTTCATTTTCGGCGGTATCGGATTCTTGACGCTCTGCGGGCAGCGCTGGGGATGAAAATGACGGAGATCGCGGCGCCCATAAGTTGGGGTGATTTTAGAATTCCTATTCCCCATCACTGCGTCTGCGTCGCTTGGACCAGCTTGGTGACTGCGGGCACCATCATGTCGATCAAAACAGCCTGCGGTTGTGCGGCCTGTTGTAGAAATGTCAACCGCTTTGCGCGCCACGCATCCGTAGCCTTTTTGCGATGCTCAAGATAACCTGCCGCCTCCAATCCAATCTCCGCTACTTGCCGCAGATTGGACGAAACCGGACCAAGCTCTTCCATCAAATACGACTTGGCAAGCATAGGCTGAAGCTTTGCATCGTTCTCTCGCCAAAGAGTCAACTGTTGCCGCGCCGTGTTCCAGTCTTGTGGGTGTGGCTTTTCCGGAAACGAGTGTATCGGCCAGATCCAGAAAGCGGCGGGCGGTGTCGCTCTCCGGCGGTATCGCATCCACTAACCGGTTCAGCGGGGTAAAGGCATCGTAGTTTCCAAGCCTGTGCCGGGCATAATTCCTGGGCGGCTGCATCGCGTCGCCCAGAACGCGCAATGCGGCAGGGTCGGCATCTCCGCTCATGCGGCGCAACATCTCGGGATAGCTGGCTATTGTGTTCGAGCCCGTGATACTCCAGCCCTTGCGAAACCGCGGCCATACGGGCGTACATGGAAGCTGTGTCGCGGAGATTCTGGGGTGACCAAAGACGCTCCGCGATGGCGGCGGTGCGCGGCCAAATCCGGCTATCGATATTTTCCGGGCTGACATACTCCGACCACATTGTCGCTTCGCCGCCGAGGATGTTTTGCTTCTGCCGGCTGGAGAGCGCCGCTGCTCCCAGGCCCATCGGATCCACGGCATAGTGCTCCGCCGCCGATTGGTTTAAGTCAATGTAGTAACCGGCGGAGAGCAGGCCGCGGTAGCCACGGCTCGCGGCTTCGGCGAGAGACTGCTGTCCACGCCAGGATTGGATGATAACGTCTTTGGGAGTATCCGGCTGTAAGACTTCATCCCACCCCTCCATGATTTTTCCGTGCCCGGCTACGATTTTCTGCACTCTGGCCGTGAAGTATGCCTGCAGCTCGGCATTGCTCTTGATCCCATGCGACTGCATAAACGCCTGAATACGCGGGTTGGCGTCCCAGTCTTTGCCATTGCACTCGTCGCCGCCGATATGGAAGTAGGCATCGGGGAAGAGCGCCGTCATCTCTCCGATAAAGCTGTTGAGGAAGGCATAGGTGCTCTCGCGAGTCGGATCCATGACCGGATTGAAGACACCCCAATTGCGCTCGATCTGGTATGGTCCGGGAGCGCTGGCCAGATCGGGATAACCGACGAACCATGACGTCGTGTGTCCAGGCATATCGAATTCCGGTACTACCCGGATACCACGGTCGCGAGCATAGGCGATGATCCCGCGGATTTCATCCTGGGTGTAGTAGAGTCCGTCGGACCCCTTTTGTTGAAGCAGCGGAAATCGCTTGCTCTCCGCGCGGAAGCCTTGATCCTCCGAAAGATGCCAATGGAAGACGTTGAGCTTGACTGCCTCCATGCCGGCGAGATTGCGCCGGATCACGTCCAGGGGCATGAAGTGGCGGCCGCTGTCGATCATCAAGCCGCGCCAGGGGAACCGCGGCTTATCGTTAATGGTGAGAGCCGGCACGCTGAAACCGGTTGGGGTAACACGAACCAATTGCAGAAATGTCTGCAAGCCATGCAGGACGCCCAGCGGATTGGCGGCTTGGAGGCGAACCCCGGCGGATGTAATTTCAAGCCGATAAGATTCGTCTTCTCCGAGTTGCTGGACCGGAGCGCTGGGGCCTTTGGTGTCTATGAAGAAGAGCGGCTTATTGAGGATTGCCTCGCGCCAGAGCGGGATCCCGGTTTCCCGCGAAAGCGTTTCCAGAAAGCGCTGCTTCGCGCGTTCCAGACGCGGTTCCTGGTAGCCTTCAAGAGCGATGCCGAATCCATTGTTGACGAGAAATTCGCCCGATCCCATTTTGATCTCGGAGGGCATAGGCATCAGCGGCAGGGATACTGCAGTCTCCGCTTGAGCAATCGCGCCGGCGGCGAACGAGATGTTGAGCAGAAGGCCCATAAGCAGGATGGGAAACGAAGGATGGTCGAGAATTATTTTTGGCAAAACGGGGGCTCCTGGTTTGGCTTTTGGGTTGGCTTCTGGTTCGGATTCTGGTCCTATGCTCTACAACCTAAAATAGCGCAAGCCCGGCAGGAGAGAACTTAATGGCGCAAATTGGTCCGCCCGTTTTCGAGCACGCGATGCTGCGAGAGATCTACGAGCAGCCTAAAGCGCTCGCCGATACCATCGAGCATTATGCGCCACACGGGATGTTAGCAAGCGAAATTTTTGAGCCGGCGGCGGAAGCAATGCGCAAACGCGAGCGCCTGGTGATTGCGGCGAGCGGTTCCAGCCGCCATGCCGGGCTGGCTGCGGAAATCATGTTGGAGGATCTTGCCGGCCTGGTAGTGGATGTTGAGTATGCCAGCGAATATACTTACCGCTCCACGCAGACTATCAAAGATGCGGCGGTCCTCGTCATCTCCCAATCCGGCGAGACAGCCGATACCTTGGCCGCTTTGCGCGAAGCGAAATCCCGTGGCTGGCCCTCTCTGGCCATCACCAACAAAGCTCGATCCAGCATGGCGCTGGAGGCGGATGCTTCGCTACCCACTTTCGCCGGCGTGGAGAAGGCAATCCCCGCGACCAAGAGCTTTACCACGCAACTTGCTGTTCTCTATTCACTGGCGCTTTTTCTGGCGCGTTTGCGCGGCAGAATGACCCAGACCGCCGTTGACAGCCATGGCGCAAGCCTATGCAGAATTCCTTTGCAGATGGAGCGGGTGATCGACCGCTGGAATGAAAAGATCACTTCTATTGCGCCGGAATTAAGCGCATCGCGGAGTTTTCTCTACTTGGGACGCGGGGTGCATTATCCCATTGCTCGCGAGGGAGCGCTCAAATTAAAAGAGTCCGCCTACCTGCAAGCGGAAGGCTATCCGGCCGGCGAGTTGAAGCATGGACCAAATGCGCTGGTAAGCGCGAATGCGCCGCTGGTGATTATCGCCACGCATGACCCATCCGATCCCAGCGCCATGCTGCGTTACAGCAAGATTATTCAATTGATGAAGGATATGAAGGCGCAAGGCGCAACCATTCTCTCCATTGCCACTGAAGGCGATGAGCAGGCAGCCGCGCTCAGCCGATGGTCAATTGAAGTTCCAGCCACGGAGGATCTGCTTTCCATCATCTTCGAAGCTGTTCCCCTGCAATTGCTGGCCTACCGGTTGGCGGCCGAGAACGGCGTCGATATGGACAGTCCGCGTAACTTGGTCAAGGCAGTCCTCGAAGAGTAAACTTGGCCGGAATCCGGGCATGATAACTTTGCTTCCAACCGGGCGAGGGGGACAACACTTGATTGAGAGGACAAACAAGTTACATGCGTAAATCTTTGTGGCGTCCAATTGCGCTGGTCGCGGTTCCAGCCGGAATTGCTGTATTGATTTTTGTCCGCTTCAGCCAATTGCCGGCTCACGCCGCCCAAGTCCAAGCGCATACAACGTGGAGTGACTACGAAGGCGGCGCAGATTCGGCTCAGTATTCTTCACTGAAGCAAATTGATAAGTCCAATGTGAGCCGGTTACAGCAAATCTGGTTCTATTCCGCGGGAACCACCAATCGTCGGCTCGGCTTCAACCCGATCGTAGTGGACAATACCATGTATGTAGTCGGGAAAAATAACAGTGTTGTAGCCCTCGATGCTGCGACTGGCAAGGAGATTTGGGTTCACGACAACGGAAATCCGAGATCAATTACCTTCCGTGGTTTCAATTATTGGGAGAGTAAGGATAGGAGTGACCGCCGCCTTTTCTTTGCGACGGAGAACACGCTGCATGCCATCGACGCACGCACCGGCAATCTGGTGGATTCTTTTGGCGAACATGGAAGCGTTGACCTGCGTATAGGGCTGGGACGCGATCCGCAATCGATGCGAGAGATTCAATCCGGTACTCCGGGGCGCGTCTTTGAGAACTTGCTTATCCTAGGTTCCGGCACTGGCGAGGAATATGGGTCACCGCCGGGTGACATTCGCGCATTCGATGTACGAAGCGGTAAGCTCGTGTGGACGTTTCATACCGTTCCGCATCCCGGCGAGTACGGGTACGATACGTGGCCAAAGGAAGCCTGGAAATATATAGGAGGAACCAATGATTGGGGCGGAATGACTATCGACGAGAAACGCGGTATAGCCTATTTTCCGCTCGGTTCCCCTACTTACGATTTCTATGGCGTTGATCGAACGGGAGCTAACCTGTTCTCAGATTGTCTGCTTGCGCTCAATGCCCGTACGGGCAAATATCTCTGGCATTACCAGGTGGTCCATCACGATCTGTGGGACTACGACCTGACTACCTCGCCTAAACTTTTGACTTTACGCCGCGATGGCAAGAATATCGATGTCGTCGCGCAAGCCGGAAAGACAGGCTTCTTATACGTGTTCGACCGCGTTACAGGTAAGCCGATTTGGCCGATCGAGGAACGGCCTGTTCCTCAATCCGATATGCCTGGGGAACACTCGTGGCCGACGCAGCCGTTCCCGGCAATGCCGGCGCCCTTCGCCCGGCAGAAGTACACAGCCGACGATGTAAACCCATATATAGCCGATTCCGCGGAACGCAAGAAGATACATGATGAGATCCAGAATGCCCATAACCAGGGAATGTTTACGCCGCCAGGGTTGAACAATACTATTGAGCCGGCCGGGAACAGTGGCGGAGCAAATTGGGGTGAGGCAGCCGTAGATCCAATGAATGGATATTTCTATGTGCGCTCGAAAGATGAGCCCACGATGTTAAAGCTCGAGCTTAAGCCGCCTAAGAGGCCGATGTTTGGCTCTCCGGCTACGCAGGGCCGCATTCTTTATATCCAGAATTGCCAGATTTGCCATACCTCGGAATTGAAAGGCCAGCCGCCGGCCGTTCCATCGCTCGTCGGCATCGTCACGCGTGTCGGCGCCGACCGGATACGGTATGCGGTGACCAACGGCTTGTCTCCTATGCCGGCATTCACCGACTTATCGTCCAAGGATATCGATTCGTTAATTGCATACCTGTCGGCCCCAACTACCGCTCAGGTTCCGCCGGACGTGCTCGCTTACCTTGCATCTCCGCCCCCGCCTCCGGCATCGGCTACGGCCGATTCCGTTCGTTATTGGTCAGGATACGGTTATATGACTTCGAGCGACGGACTTCCTCAGATCAAACCCCCGTGGTCAACGTTGACAGCCTACGATCTGAACGACGGAACGATTCGGTGGCAGGTTCCGGCAGGCGGGGTCTCGGAACTGGAGGCTCAAGGAATCAAAGATACCGGGAGTATCGAGCCGCGAGGCGGCATCGTTGTGACTGCCGGCGGCCTGATTTTCTCCGGCACAAAATCAGATTCAACATTCCGGGCATACGACAAAGATACGGGTAAGCTGCTCTGGGAAACCAAGCTGGCAGGGGCGCCTGACGGTATCCCCGCCGTTTACATGACCGGTGGACGAGAGTATGTAGTCCAAGGCGCGGCGCCAACTTCTGGTTTGGGAGATTCAGAGTTCGAATCGCCAACAGATCAGCTGCCACAAACCCAGGGCTATTATGTCTTTGCGCTGCCCAAGAATGCTGTGGCCGGAAAGTAGTAAGACCCGCGCTTTTCAGAGGAGAGAACTATGCACAGCGTTTCGAGGAGAGAGTTTCTGGGAAGGGCCGCAAGCAGTGTCGCCGCGGCCGGATTTCTTTCCGCACTGGATCAGAACCTTTTTGCCGATCCGCTGGGACTGCCGATTGGCAGCCAGACGTATCCCCACCGGCAGAGAATCAAAGACGGTGACTTCCCGGGATTGTGCAAGGATATGGCGAATATCGGGATCCGCAATGTGGAGATGTGCTCTCCCAGCTATGCGGAATTTGCGAGCCTCGCGGACGGCAAGCAAGTCAAAAGGGTTCTGGACGATCACGGTCTTAAATGTCCTAGCGGCCACTTCGGCATGAACGTGTTGCGGACCAGCCAACAGGAGATGATTGCCTGGGCCCTGGATATCGGAATGACCCAGATGGCTACGGCCAGCCTTGGTGGGCAGATGCAGAATGGCGAGAGCAACCATCGACGCCGTCAGAAAAGCGGCCGACGAATACAACAAGATCGGCGCCGAGGCGGCCAAGGCCGGCCTTCAGCAGGTTCTCCATGACGAAGGCTTTGAGATGTCCAAGATCGAGGGCGACGGCCGGCTGACGTATGCGGCGTTATTGGAATTGCTCGATCCAAAGCTGGTTAAAATGCAGTTTCAGATGTCTGCAATGAGGACTGCCGGAGACCCGGTGATGTACTTTACCAAATATCCCGGCCGGTTCATCTCCATGCATCTCCAGGGCGTGGACCTGAACGCACCGATGCCGGTGCGCGGGGCCGGCGATGAGGTCGCGGTGGGAAGCGACAGCCTTGATTGGCCGAAGATTTTTGCGGCAGCAAAGACCGGCGGCCTCAAGAATTATTTCGTCGAGCAGAACTGGGATCTGACGGTGCAAAGCGTCGCATATCTCAAGACGCTGAACGTCTGATGAGCGCTTTCGCGTCAGCAGATCCCGCAGCGGCTAAGGCCGGGCATTTGCCATCGGCGCAGCGTATGGCCCAAGGGCCACACTTGATACGGAGCAACAGATTCATCCGATCGGACGATCTAACACGCGCCTCGATCAGCGTTTCACTTCGATCTCCGGCGGGCGGCGCTCTTGGCTTGCCGGGATAATGCGCTATGCGAAGCGGAGCTTTTCGGCTCGCGTTTCATGGCAGCGAGCCGTGCGCGTCCACGTTTCGTCGAGCCTTCCTCGCTCGTTTGCGGCTCACTCTGCCCCTTCTCGTAATCCCGTTCTGAGCGCTTCCGGACCGCCTCACTCGCTTTTCCGCGAGCCGGTGGCTTGAGCGGAACGCCGGCCCTCCTCGCCTTGCTCAACCCGATAGCAATCGCCTGTTGCGGCGATCGTGCCCCGTGCTTCCCTTCCCGCACGTGCTCAATCTCCTCGCGGACAAACTCCCCCGCGGCGGTTGAAGCCGACTTGCCCTCGCGCAAGTCCTTCTTAGCTGCTTGAACGGTAGAGCGGTTCGGCATAATCGAATCTCCTTGCACAGCTCAATGGTGGGATGCCATTAGATTCCGGAACGGTGCATTCGCCCTCCGGACCAAGTGCCGCAAGCGCTTGAAATCGCGATAGGCTGACTTATGGTTCGTTCTACCCTCCGGCTGTTTGGGCCTGGGACTCTGTGTTCGCTATTGTTTCTTGCGGCGCTGCTGCCGGCGCAGACTCATCACCTCGCCGGCGCGCCTTCCTCTCCAATTGCCGCCCCCCGCCCGACACACGCCGACATCCTGCGCGGCGGATACGGACCTTATCGGGCCAATAACGATCTACTGTTTTATCACCTGGATATCCGCGTGGACCCGGAGAAGAAGTTCATCAGCGGGCGAAACACCATCCGATTCCGGATGCTCCAAAACGGCACACGCATCCAGCTCGATTTGCACCCCGCCCTCCATATCGACAGGATTCTCCTTGGTTCCACTCCGCTCAAGTATGAACGCGACGCCGACGCTGTCTTCGTGAACTTCCCCCGAACCCTTGAGCGCGGCCACGTATTCACAATTGATTTCTATTACTCGGGCCATCCTGTCACCAGCGGCAGGTTCGGCGGCATAACGTTCCTCGAAGATCCTTCGGGCCATCCCTGGATCAACACGTCCTGCGAAGACGTGGGGGCAAGCGTGTGGTGGCCGAACAAGGACCAATGGCGCGACGAAGTCCGGGACATGGAAATCAGCGTAGCGATACCGAACGGGCTGGTCGATGTTTCCAACGGAAAATTTATCGGCAAGGTTGATCTCGGCAACGGCTATACGCGGTGGAACTGGTTCGTACACTATCCGATCAACAACTATGACGTCGCACTGAACATCGGCGACTACCGGCACTTTTCCGGCCGGCTTGGCGACCTCCCGCTTGACTTCTACGCGCTGCCTCAAGATCTGCAAAAGGCCAGAAAGCAATTCGCCCAGGCAAAGGGCATGCTTGAGGCATATCAGCACTACTTCGGCGAGTATCCGTTCAAGAAGGATGGTTATAAGCTGATCGAGGTTCCGTACTCAGGGATGGAGCATCAGAGTGCTGTGGCTTACGGCAATCACTTTACAAACGGCTATCTTGGACGTGATTGGACCGGGACCGGCATCAGCCTGAAATTCGACTTCATCATCATCCACGAAAGCGGGCATGAGTGGTTTGGCAACAGCATCACCGCGGCTGATCGGTCCGACATGTGGATCCATGAAGGCTGGACGACCTATCTCGAGAGCCTCTATGTCGAATATATGTATGGTCACCGTGATGCCTTGAGATATTTGAACGGCCTCAAGTCCAAAGTCAAGAACCAGCGGCCCATTATCCCGCCGCGCGGCATCAACAGCACACCACCCGAGGATCAGTACTTCAAAGGGGCGCTCTTTATCAACACGCTTCGCAGCGTCATCGACGACGACCGGCGCTGGTGGCCCCTCATCTATAGCTTTTACCAGCACTTCAAGTATCAGAACATCATGACCGAAGACGTAACCTCATACTTTAACCAGAAGACAGGCATGGACCTGACGCCTATCTTCAATCAGTATCTCCGCTATGCAAAGCTGCCAATCTTAGAATTGAAGTTTGACGAACTCAGCCATGCGGTTTCGTACCGGTGGGTTGCCGATGCGCCGGGCTTCGCGATGCCGGTAAGAGTGGGAAAGAAAGACAACTGGCAGATCATTCATCCGACAGCCGCATGGAAGACCATGCAGACCCCGCTCACAAAACAAGAGTTCGAGGTTGCCACAGATCTCTACTACATCGACGTCAGGAAGTTGAATTGAGATCCGGTAGGGTTTCAAGATTCGATCAGCCGTAAAAGGCGAATTGCTTGACGAGGCGGAATGTAAGCGCTAACAATTGAGGCCTACAACAATAATTCGGAATGGAGTGAAGGGATGAAGATCAAGCTCGGAAACGGCTGGGAGATCAAGCCTTGGTTTCGGACCCGCATGGGAATCGCTATCGCCTTCATGGCGATCTGCAGCGCTGGAAGCCTGTGCGGTCAGCAAGCTGCGGCCCCGGTGATGGACATTACGGGGAAATGGGCGGGCTCTATTCAAAGGCCGTTTGGTGAGCTCCCCTTTTTCTTTGAATTTCAGATGGAGAAAGATGGAGCCCTGCATGGCGTACAGCACGCAAACTCCGGAGATATCGACATTTCCCAAGGCCGGCTGGACGGCGCCCATATCAGCTTTGTTGAAAAGCACGGCGGCTTCGGAAATTCCGACGTTATGTTCACGGGGGAAATAGTGGATGGGGCGATTCGGCTGACGCAACACCGCCTTCCCAACACCGGCACATCGAGTGGCTCGCCGGTTGCAAGCACTCCCGGCACGAGCCCGCAATCGGCTGGAACGCCCAAGCCGGGAACGCCTTCAGCGGCCGCAGGCGGCTTTAACTTGACACCCGTGCTTCTTCACCGCGGGAACCCGGCGTCCTCCTATCGCACGTCTACTTTCAGCTTCATTAACTACAACAATCTTGCCAAGCCAGAGCTGCCGGAGATCACCGAGCTGCCGTATAACGGTTTAGCGAAGACGCCCCCCATGGGTTGGAATAGTTGGAACAAGTTCAACACCCACATCGATGACAAAACCGTCAGGCAAATCGCGGATGCTATCGCCACCAACGGAATGAAAGATGCCGGGTACACCTATATCGTCATCGACGATGGATGGGCATGGAAGCGCGACTCCAACGGGAACATCCTTCCTAATCCGAATTTCCCAAATATGAAAGCGCTCGCGGAATACGTGCACTCCAAGGGGCTGAAGATAGGGATTTATTCCTCTCCGGGCCCGCGCACCTGCGGCGGATATGAAGGGAGCTATGGACACGAAGAGCAGGATGCAAGCGCCTATGCTGCCTGGGGTATCGATTATCTAAAATATGACTGGTGCAGCGGTTCGCGCGCTTATTCCGAGTCTCAGATGCGAGCGGCCTACCAGAAAATGGGCGCGGCGCTCGAGAAGAGCGGCCGGCCTATTGTCTTTGCGCTTTGCCAATACGGACGAGATCATGTGGAGCAATGGGGACCGGCAGTTGGCGGTAACCTCTGGCGCACCACCGGTGATATCCGTGACACCTACGAATCCATGTCGAAGAATGGATTCTCGCAAGATGCGCTTGCCTCCTATGCCGGTCCGGGTCACTGGAATGACCCGGACATGTTGGAAGTCGGCAATGGCGGAATGTCCAGGGACGAGTACGAGACGCATTTCAGTCTTTGGTCTATTTTGGCGGCTCCCTTGCTCGCCGGCAATGACGTGCGCGATCTAACTCCCGAGATACGAGAAATCCTGCTGAACAAAGAAGTGATTGCTGTCGACCAGGATGCGCTGGGCAAGCAGGGGACAAGAGTTGCTCAAAGTGGAGACACGGAGGTGTGGGCCAAACCGCTGCAGGACGGCTCGTATGCGGTAGGTCTGTTCAATCGTTCAGAGAAGGAGCAGACAGTTTCGGTTGCATGGACGGATATTCGACTGGGTGGACCGCAGTTGGTCCGGGATCTATGGGCACACAAAGATATCGGCAAATTGGAGCATGGTTTCAGCCCCATTGTGCCCGCCCACGGAGTGGTGATGGTGAAAGTAAGCAAATGACTAGGATCGCAGCGAGTATTTTGAAAAAGCCGGTTGCTATCGCGCTGTTCGTATCGGCAGCGGCTTTGCCGGCGCGGACCAGTACATCTGTTACTCAATCGCAGCTTGAGTTCAGGTCTTCCGACACCAAACTTGTGCAAAGCTTTTTGTGGGCAAAGCAACAGGCGCTGCAATATGTATTCGACGGAGATCCCGTGGGTCCATGGTACGAGGCGGCCCTGCCACACCGTGAAGCCTTCTGCATGCGCGACGTGTCGCATCAGGCAATGGGTGCGCAAGGGTTGGGTCTAGCCGCATATACCTTGAATATGCAGCAAAGGTTTGCAGAGAACATATCCGATTCCAGGGATTGGTGCAGCTATTGGGAAATCAATAAAGATAACAAGCCCGCTCCCGTAGATTACCGCGACGACAACGACTTCTGGTACGATCTTCCGGCCAACTTCGATGTTATGGATTCCTGCTATCGGATGTATCTATGGACAGGAGACGACGCCTATCTTAAAAATCCTGCAATTATCAACTTCTATCGACGCACGGTCAGCGACTATGTCAAGCGCTGGGATCTTGGGCCGGATAGTGTAATGCATCGGCCACAAAAGATCATGAACATACGCAGCGGCAATCAATCGATAAGCAGGTTGCAACGCTCACGCGGTATTCCCGGCTATTCGGAGGGCCGGGAGCCTTTTACCACAGGCATAGACTTACTCGCTACTGAATATGCGGCCTACAAGGATTACGCGAGTCTGCTTCTCCTGATGGGTAAGCCGGAAGAAAGCAGGGAATGGGCAGCGAAAGCGGTTGCTATGAAAAGCCTGGTGAATGGTAGATGGTGGGATGCCCAAGCCGGTCATTTCTATTCATTCCTTGGTCTGGACCATGAATTGAACGGAGAGTCCGATATCGATCCCCTCTACTACAACGTAGCCGACGGCGGAGTGAAGTCACAGGCTGCACTCAATCACCTGGTCGCGGGGATCGAGGCGAAACCGGCGCAGCAGATCGAAGTGGAATCGCATTACCCCGAGGTCTTGTACCGTTATGGCCGTCCGGATATCGCCTACTTGGAGATCATGGACCTCACACGTCCGGATAGACCCAGAAAAGAGTACCCGGAAAATTCCTATGCCGTTATTGGAGCCATGCTTACTGGTCTGATGGGAGTGAACGTAGAACTACAAGGCGCTCCTGTAACCAAGAGATTTGTCGTAAGCACGCTATCCGGACTTACCCCAGTCACGGCTGACGCTGAGATGGATCATATCCCTGTTCACGGAAACATAATTCGCGTGAAACATACCGGTGGAGACGTTACACAGCTTACCAATGAAAGCGGACCCGCTCTACAGTGGAAATGCGAATTTCATGGTCATCGGGAAGTTTCGGTGCAAGGCAAACAGGCCAAAGCGGGGCTTGCTGAGATCAAGGGAGAACAACGGATCTCATGGGTCATAGTCACGGTTCCGACCGGCTCCACGATCACAGTGCGAGCTATTTCCAAGTCGCACGGATGAGCTTGGTAAAGGGTATTTCCCCTAATCATAAATGTGCTATCTCGATTGGAGCGAAGCCGGGGTTCCCGGGCAAGCGAAGTTGGGGGGAAGCGGAGTAGGGAGATTTGTAGTTAACTTGAATTTCTCACAAGAAAGGCGGTGGGAGCCCTGGACTTCAGTCCGGGGTAGCGGCTCTTCAGAGCCGCGGGAATACGATTGGATACAAGCACACCGGGCTTTCAGCCCTGGTGTTTACTGCGTTCGGAAGTCCGTCTCAAGTTGCCTTAGAGTGCTCTTCCCGCCTGCTCAGAGTGTCTCTTCGTACCTTTGCGAGAAAAGATCCGCATTTCCTGTTTCAACCTACGCGGCAGCGTCAACGCCACCAGGCCTAAAAGGCCTCATTTAGAGATGCAAACGTACTCGTGGGTCTGGAAGGCCCCACTTCCCTGGACTAAAAGTCCAGGGCTTCCACCCTTCCCCTTTCGTCAATCCTTCGGGTGAGAAATCCGGGTTGATTCGCGGCTGTCATCTGCGCGCGAGCACAAGTTGCAAGCCGCCGACAAACGACCGCCCCTGCATGCGCACTCCGGAGATCTCTTCGTAGCCTGTATTGCTCAGATTGGAGATCCGGAAATAGGGTTGCAGCCATCCACGCTGCCGCGCCACCGATACGTCCCAGACCGGATAAGGAGTCTGCTGATAGCGCTGTGTGATACCTACCCGATTGCGCAGCACAAATCCGCCGCCGACAGAGCCGGTCCACTCCGCGTTGGCATTATTTACCGGATAATTGAAGATATATTCCGACTGCAATCCATGCAGCGCCGCCTGTGCCCCGGAGAGAGTGGTCCAGGAAAAATGAAAGCTCTGATTGCGTTTCGGCTGCCAAGCAACCGCGCTTTCAAAACCCGCGAACCGCACTCCTGTCAAATTGCTCGCTTGCCACAACTGGTTCGGGTTGGCGCGGACATAATCGATGGCATCGTGCTGCCGCTCATAGAAAATGGTAAGCGACGCCGTGGCCTTTGCGCCGGGATACCAATCCACGCCGGCTTCGCCCGACCATGCCGATTCCGGCTTGAGCAGCGGGTTCCCCACGGTTGCCGGGTCGTTGTAGTACAGATCGGTGTAGGTGGGCAGGCGAAAACCGTACCCTCCGGAAGCGCGCAGCTTGAACGCGTGCCCCACCCAAAGGCTGCCTGCAAGATCCGGACTGAATACCGAGCGCGCGCCTCCGCTCAGCACTTCTTCCCGCAAGCCGAGCGAAAGTGTCCACCGCCGGTCTGTGCGGAGATCGAAATCGACGTAACCTGCACCGCGATTCCTCGCATGACGGCCCAGGTTATTACTGTCGATCGCATCGCCATCAGCTTCCAGGCCATAGAAGAGCGAGGCATCCTTGCTCAAGCCTTGCTTGCGGCGGGCAATTGCCTGCCAACTCGTATCGACGTGATTGTTCGCATACAGTGAAGGATCATCGCGCACCAGGATGTAATTATCCGTGTGCCTGCGATAGCCGAAAGCAGTCTCGGTTTTTGTTCCTAGTTCCTGCCGGGCCGAGGCGAACCACCCCTTGGTGCGCTCCCAAGAAGGGTAGTTTCCGTAAAATTGGTTGGCGCCGAAAGCTTGATCGCTCCCCGCCAGCAAGATGTCGCTCTCCCCAATCGAAGACTCATAGCGGCTCTCCGAACTGGCGTTTTCGCTGCGGTAATCTCTGTCCGCCATGAATCCCGTCGAGAATGCCCTCTGGCCGGCTAAAGATTCGTTCCATTTTCTGCCCACCGCATCGGCCAGCGCGCCTTGTTCATTTTCTCCGTAGCTGCCCACCCCTGCTCGGATCCGCAAGCTGTCGGCGGTCGGCGTCGCCGTTACAAAATCCACCACTCCGCTCAAGGCGTCGGCCCCATAGAGTGTCGAACCCGCCCCATGGAGCACCTCGATATTGCTTATCGCCTCCAGCGGCGCCGGCAAATCGAGATCGTGGTGTGAGGACTGCGCGTCGTTGATGCGCAGCCCATTCAAAAGTACCAACGTCTGCTCCGATGAAGAGCCTCGCAACGATATATCCGTTTGCACTAAGCCTGCTCCACGCTGCTCCAGAAAAACCGAGCTATCGGTGCGCAGGTAGTCTTGCGGCGTCGCCACCAGCAACGGATGCAATTTTGTATCGATCACCACCACCGATCGGGCCGACTCGCCTTCAGTCACCGGCTCCGGGCTGCCCAAGACTACGACCGTCGAAGTGACCGGAGGCAATTGCGGCGCCGCCTGCTGCGCCTTCCCGCAGCTCTGACCCAGTAGAAATACCAGCAACATGCAGCTTGCAAGATTGAATCGAGCGTTGCGCGCACTTATTCGCCGCATATCCTGAGACTCTGTCACCAGGTCGATATCCTCCATCTTTATCTTTCGCTAAGCTGCAATCCACAGTATCTGTGAAAATGCTTTAATGAAGAAACAACCGGCAATGACAGATCCGAGTCGAAGAGAGTTCTTGAAGTCCGCTTGCTCCATCGCTTTGCTCGAAGCAGCGGGAGCGCTGAATGCCGGCGCCGCAGCTAAGCCGGCGTCTTCGAAGATTCCCAAGGTCGATACGCACATTCACCTTTTTGATCCGAATCGTCCGCAAGGCATTCCGTGGCCCCCCAAAACCGAAACCGCTCTTTACCATCCGGCTCTTCCCGATCGTTATGCCAGGATTTCGGCGCCTTTCGACGTTGTCGGGGCGATCGCGGTGGAAGCCAGCCCTTGGCTCAGCGACAATGATTGGTTGCTCCAAACAGCGGGGCAAAGCCCGCTTATTGTCGGCGTCATCGGCGATCTTGATCCCGCTTCCTCCGGCTTTCCTGGGCAACTGGAGCGTCTTCATGCAAACTCGCTGTTTCGCGGAATCCGCTACGGCAATCTTTGGGGCCGCGATCTCGGCGCCGAGCTCAAGAACCCGACCTTTGTGCAAAACCTGAAGCGGCTGCCCGGCCTAGGGCTTTTGCTCGAAAGCGCTAATCCGAATCCCACTCTTATACGGCAGATTCGGACGCTGGCCGATCTCGTACCCGACTTGCGGATCGTCATCGATCATCTTCCGCAAGCTGTTCCGCCCGCCGAGCCGGCAGCAAGAAAGCTGTACGAGGAAGACCTCATGGTTTTGGGCAAGCACCCGAACATCTTTGTCAAAGGCTCGGAGGCTCTCCGCGGTTTTAAGGGCCCCCTGTCGGACAATCTTGATCGGTATCGTCCCTGGCTGGATCAGATTTGGGATCTATTCGGGGAAGACCGCATTGTATTTGCCAGCGATTGGCCAAACAGCGACTCGATCGCACCGTTCGCAAAGCACCTCGAAATCATCCAACGCTATGTCGTTGCCAAAGGGCCGGCTGCCGCGGAAAAATTCTTCTGGAAAAATTCCAGGGTGGTCTACCGTTGGGCTCCGCGCGACTCGGCGCAGAGGCGTTTGATTGCCGGATAGAGGCTGCTGCTTTACGGTTCCGTATCAATAGACAAGTATTGTTTCCTGAACACCGGGCTTTACAGGCTGCGGAAAACTCACAAACCGATAGAAAATCATCCCTCAGCGCTCACGCCGATCGACTTTCAGCCGCCTACGGTACGACTCGTGCCCTGATACAAAGGCTCAGGAATTTCCCGGAGCGCTCACTCGCTCCTTCCCCACCGAACAGCAGACTTGTTGGTTTGCGCTCCGCGGTTGCCGCCATAGTTCCCTATTGGGACTATTACTCTATTGCGTAACTTCTGTATGATAATCGGGACGCGCAGACTGCCTGGGCGGTGCAAACCTGGTGAAACCATTCAACAAACCGGCGATGGTAGCTATAGACCTTGGGGCCGAGAGCTGCCGCGTTTCCCTGCTCCGGGCGGTCGACGGCGCACCCCAATTTGATATCGTGCATCGCTCGGCCAACTCCCCGATTCGAACCAGCTTGGGTCTTATGTGGGACTTTGATCGTTTGTTTCAGGAAGTCGTCGAAGGATTGGCCAAATGCGCCGCTCTGGCGCCGGACGGCATCGCTTCGATCGGAGCGGACGGATGGGCGGTAGACTACGTCCATCTTGGGCAGGACGGCAAAGCTACCGAAAGACCGTTTTGCTATCGCGATGAGCGCACCGTGGCGGCAATGCGGGAAGTGCATGACCGCATCTCGCCCCGGCAGCTCTATGACCTTACCGGCGCTCAGGTCCTGCGGTTTAACACTCTCTACCAACTCTATTCGGATCGTCTCAGCGGCGCAGATGCCTCGCTTCCGTGGCTAAACCTTCCTGAGTACCTTTTGTATTGCCTGGGAGGCCGCAGGGTCTCAGAGTATACGAATGCAACGCACACTCAGATGCTCGGCGTGCACTCGCGAATCTGGTGTCCGGAGATTTTCACCGCCGCTGAATTGCCCCTCGCGTCCGCGCCTCCGCTCGTTTCTCCGGGAACGGATGTGGGTAAGCTCTCCGGTCCGCTGCAGAAGCTATCCGCTTACCACAACACGCGTTTGATCGCTCCGGCTTGCCATGACACGGCATCGGCGATAGCAGGTATTCCCGCGTCGGGCGAGGACTGGGCATTCATTAGCTCGGGTACATGGTCTTTGGTTGGTACCGTAGTCGATCGCCCCTATACGGGCGAAGAACCTTTCTCGAAGAATTTCACCAATCAGGGAGGCATCGGCCACGCCATCTATCTGCTGAAGAATGTGAACGGCATGTGGCTGATCAGTCAATGCATCGACCGCTGGCGAGAGCAGGGTGTGGACTGGAAGGTCGCCGATCTGGTGAAGGCGAGCGCTTCTTTGGCGGCTCCGGGCGCTTTGATCGATGTCGATGACCCGGATCTGCTGTTGCCGGGCGCCATGCCGTCGCGCATCAATGCGCAACTGCTTCGCAAAGAGCTACCGGCGCTGAGCGAAGATCCGCAGCATGCGCCCGGTTACGCAAACCTCATCTTCCATAGTTTGGCGGCGCGCTTTGCCGAGGTGCTCGGCTCTCTCGCGGAGATCACCGGAAAGAAAATTGCGCGCCTGTTCATAGTCGGCGGAGGAGCGCGCAATTCGGAGATGAAGCGGCTCATAGAAGCGGCCACTGGGCTAGAGGTCATCCAGGGATCCCCGGAAAGTTCGACCATCGGCAACTTCGCTATTCAGCTCGCCGCGATGGAACAAAACTCCGAAGGAACCGGGGTCGAGGCGGACGCGGTGGCGCGATGGGCAAAGCTTCTCGCCCCAATAGATTTTCCAACCAGCACAACAACCCGGAATGAAAGCTTAATCAGGGCAGAGCAATGACAGACAAACAAGTGGCGGCGATTTGGCGGGCGCTCGACAGCTTACAAATCGAGCTTCCATCGTGGGGTTTTGCTAACACCGGAACCCGGTTCGGTAAGTTCCTCCAACCTGCCGCGGCAGGCACTCTAGCGGAAAAATTCAGCGACTCCGCCCTGGTGCATGCGCTCACAGGCAGCTGTCCCACAATCGCGCTTCACGTGTTGTGGGATCTTCCGAACGGGATTTCTGATGTGCCCAAAGTACAGAGCCTGGAGCAAAAACACGGTATTAGAGCGGGCTCCATCAATCCGAACTTTTTCCAGGAGCAGGAATACAAGTATGGTTCGATCGGCAACCCCGACCCATCGATTCGCCGCCGCGCAGTCGATCATTTGATCGACTGCGTTGAGATTGCCAAAGCGCTCGGCTCCCGCGACATTTCTCCCTGGTTTTCCGACGGCTCGAACTATCCAGGCACGCAGAACATTCGCCGCCGCATCGGCTGGTTCGAGCAGGCAGTGAAAGAGACGCATGCGCGTCTCTCCTCTTCACAGCGCCTCTTGATCGAATACAAGCCGTTTGAGCCGTACTTCTACCATACGGATGTGGCCGATTGGGGCATGGCCCTCCTGCTGGCCAAAGCCGCCGGACCGCAAGCCTCCGTGCTGGTCGATACCGGGCATCATTATCAGAGCCAGAACATCGAGCAGATCGTCGCCTGGCTGCTCCATCACAACATTCTCGGCGGCTTCCATTTCAACGACCGCCGCTATGCAGATGACGACCTCACCCTTGGATCCATCGATCCATACCAGGTGTTCCGCATCTTCCATGAAATTCTCAATTACCAATGGGAAACAGGTTTAACCCCGCAGATCGCGTACATGATCGACCAGAGCCACAACATGAAGGGCAAGGTCGAAGCAACGATCCAGTCTGTTTCTACCGCTCAAGAGCTTTACGCTCGCGCGGCGCTGATCGATCGGGAACAACTCGCTGGGCAGCAGAGTGCCTGCAACCTGGTCGAAGCGGAAGAGATCTTCCGTGACGCATTTTGGCTCGACGTGCGCCCTGCCATCCGTGAATGGCGAAGAGCAAAAGGATTGCCCGAGGACCCGCTTACGGCCTTCCGCGAAAGCGGTTATCTGGAACACATCACGCGAGAGCGGAAGGAGCGCAACATGGGCGCGGTGGCAAGCTACGCCTAAATTAGGAGATACTAAACGGCCGGCCGAGGCGATACTATACCCGTAGTTTCAATAGGGAGGTACACGGTATTGCCTAAGTCCAAGATGAGCAGACTCTATCTGATTCCGATTCTTTCAAAATCTCTCGACATTTTGGAACTGCTGGAAGCCGAGAAGAAACCGCTCATGCTGGAAGACATCTTCCAGCGGCTGGATATATCCAAAACCAGCGTGTACCGCGTCCTCAAGACTTTTGTGCACCGCGGATATCTGGTGCAAACCCAGGACGGACGATACCGCGCCATCGCCCGTCCCAAGAAGGTCCGTTTCGGTTTCGCCAGCCAAAGCAGCGCCATGCCGTTTTCAGAAGCAGTTACAGCGAGCCTGCGGAACGCCGCCACCAGTTCCGGAGTAGAACTCGTTGTTCTCGATAACAAATACGATGCCGACGTGGCCATGCGCAACGCACAGGAGTTTGTCGGCAAGGCCGTCGATCTGGTGATCGAATTTCAAATCGATGAGAATGTCGCACCTCTCATCGGACATACGCTCTCGAGCGCCGGCATACCTCTCATCGCGATTGATATTCCCCATCCGCACGCTACTTATTTCGGGGTAGACAATTTCCAGGTCGGTTTTGAGGCGGGAGAACACCTGGCGCAGCACGCCATCGATGAGTGGAAGGGCAAACCGGATTGGGTTGTGGGATTGGACATCGCGGAGGCCGGTTCATTCGTTCAAAGCAGGATTACAGGAGCATTTCAGGGGGTGCGCTCTCGTCTCCCGCATCTCGCCGCAGACCGGTTTATACGCTTGGAGGGCGGAGGGCTCCGGCAGCGCAGTTATCAGGCGATGATCGCTTTTTTTCGTAATCACAAGAAACAGAAAATCCTTGTAGCCGCGGCTACGGATACCAGCGCTCTGGGCGCCCTACAGGCGGTGCGTGAAACGGAGCTCGAAAAGACCGTGGCAATCGTAGGTCAGGATTGTATCCCGGAGATCATAGAGGAGATGCGTTCGGGCGGAGGCGCCCTGATTGGCTCCGTATCCCATGAGGTTCAAACGTACGGACCGCGGCTCATTCAATTGGGTCTCGGCATACTCCGCGGAGGGGCGGTGCCGCCGTACAATTTCGTCAGCCATAAGCTGGTCACTCCAGCCAGTCTGAAATAGTGCGGAAAAATCGCTCCTTCTTAACAGGCCCTGGATTAAGCTTGTGCAATGACACTCTCCGCCCGCAATCAGCTCCAAGGAACCGTTGAGGAGATTCAACTCGGCGGCGTGATGGCCCACGTCATAGTGCGTGTCGGCGAAAACCTGATCGAAAGTGTGATTACCCGTAAAAGCGCCGAGGAGATGGCGCTCAAAAAGGGAGATACCGTGAAGGCCGTGATCAAGTCAACCGAAGTGTTGCTGCAAAAGGATTGACTGCCGGATTGAGCTGAATGAGCCGACGAAAAATATCTGCTTCTTTCGATAGCTTTCTATTTGCTGTTCCTTCTTCCCCCGCTGCCGGCGCAGACAGTGCGGATAACCGATGTTGAAGGTCACTCCACCACCTTCAGTGCAGCCCGGATCGCCGCTTTGCCCCACAGCACAATCTACGTGCGCGATCATAATGCACCCGCAAAGTATGAGGGCGTGCCGCTAGCCGCTCTGCTCTCCGCCGCAGCCGTTCAACTGAGCGAGAAACCAAAGGGAATGATGACGGAGGTGCTATTGGTGGAGGCAGCCGACGGCTATAAGGTTGTTTTTGCCCTCGCGCAGATTGATCCTGCATTTGCCACCCGTGAAGTCATTCTTGCAGACAAACGAGATGGAAAGCCGCTTGACGCCAGAGAAGGCCCGCTGCGGATCATCGCACCGGGCGACAAGAAGCAGGGCCGGTGGGTGCGGCAGGTCATCGGCATAAGGCTCGCAGCGGTGAAATAGAGCATTTTTTACTGTGATCTGGCAAGAGCAGCTGTGTGTGGCTGTTCCCGGATCATTCGGAAATTGGCTCGTCATAGCTTCGGATCTGGAAGTCGATCCCTGCCACCGATATAATTCAGAAGGTCAGCAAATGAACTGGTGGGTCACTGGTACGGACCGACGCAAAGACCGCGGCCTTCGCGGAGCACACGAACATGAAGCCAAAGAACACGATCTGCCTCTGGTTCGACAAAGACGCGCATGAGGCGGCGCGCTTCTACGCCGCCACATTTACGGACAGTGAAGTGACCGCTGTTCACGAGGCCCCCGCTGACTATCCGGGCGGCAAGAAGGGCGATGTGCTGACGGTGGAGTTCACCGTCGTGGGCATTCCCTGTCTCGGTCTCAACGGCGGCCCGGCGTTCCGGCACAGCGAGGCCTTTTCCTTCCAGATCGCGACGGAGAATCAGGAAGAGACGGACCGATACTGGAACGCGATCGTCGGCAATGGCGGCGCCGAAAGCCAGTGCGGTTGGTGCAAGGACCGCTGGGGCCTCTCCTGGCAGATCACCCCGCGCGCGCTAACCGATGCGCTCGCGGCTGGTGGCGGTGAGGCCAAACGTGCCTTCGAGGCGATGATGACGATGACGAAGATCGACATCGCCGCCATCGAGGCAGCGCGGCGAGCCTGACGTGAACACGCCGACGCGTTCTTGATGATCCTGGATCACGGGCAAACCGGAAGCTACTGTGGCGACAGGAGTCTGAAGCCGTGAATGACCGAATCGGCATTGGGCCCCTGCCATGAGTTGCAGGCTCCGGTCACAGGAAAGGGCTGACAACCATCCAGCCGGAACCCTGTCAATGATGTGCATTGGCCTGTTAGCACCAAATGAGGGCAGAACAGCTGAAGCCCGAATGATCCTTAGTAAACACAAGTCGACATCTCGTTGCTGATGAACGAGGCAGATGTTGAATGGCTCGACTAATGTCCGTAGCCTTCGGCGTCGCTTGGGACTTTGCCACGGAACAGCCAGTAGACGACTCCGAAGTACATCAACGCCAGGCACATGCCGACGGACCACCACGCAAGGCCCACACGTAGCGTGTGCGGACCCGAAATGGCGCGAGCGATCGTCAGGTCGTGACCCTGCGTTCCGACCGCAGGGAGAAGTACGGGGAAAAGGCCGGTCGCGGCGCCGATGATCATGGAAGCAAGATAGCCGCACGAAGCAAGGAAGGATGGAAGCCGCGAGGGGGTGCCCATGGTCACACGCATCAGAGCAACGCTCGCGATGACCGCCAGTGGAACGAGAAAGGCGATGGGGTGGCCTTTGTAGTTATTGAGTGAGGCGGGCCGCGCGAGGACAGTGGCTGGGATGCCGATGGCGGTGAGGGCAACGGTAGCGATCCAGATGCGGTGAGCGAAGTGGAGCGCGCGGCGTTCAAGATGACCTTCGGTTTTGACAGCGAGGTATAGCGCTCCATGGAGCGAGATTGCGGTCAGGGCGAGCACGCCACCAAGGACGGTGTACCAGTCGAGGATGCCGGGATTAGCGCCGGTGCGCCAGTTGGTCCAGAGCGGAAGAAAGAAGTAGTCGTCGGCGCCTATCGGAACGCCGCGGACGACGTTACCAAGGGCGGCCCCGAAAAAAATGGTGAGCAGAACGCTGGAGAAGGTGAAGAGTCCATCAAAGAAGGAGCGCCAGAGTGGGTCGCCGGAATGGCCGCGTAGCTCGATGCTGACGCCGCGCAGAATGAGCAGCCAGAGCACCATCATGAGCGGAAGATAGAAGCCGCTGAAGGCCGAGGCGTAGAGCAGCGGAAAGGCGAAGAAGAGCGTCCCGCCCGCAGCGATCAGCCAGACTTCGTTGCCGTCCCAAACCGGGCCGATGGATCGGAGGGCCTGCGCGCGTTCGGGCTCGGTGCGCGCGACGAAGAGATAAATGATGCCGACGCCGAGATCGAAACCGTAAGGATAACGTAGGCCGTGAGCATTAGCACGACGATCCAGAACCAGAGAGTGCCCATAGGATGTCGGCTCCTTACCGGTGAGAGATTGAGGATGTGAGGCGTGGTCGGGTGCGTTCGGACCATGCTGGATGTGGTTGTAGACGAGGACGATCCAGAGCAGCGAGAGCAATGTGTACATGCCGAGAAAGCCGAGCAGCGAGAAGAGGCTGTTGCCCGCGCCGACATGGCTCGATGCACCGGCTGAAGTTCGGATGAGGCCGAACACGAGCCAGGGCTGGCGTCCGATTTCGGCGGTCATCCAGCCGGCAGTCGTGGCAATGTAAGGCAGCGGCCAACTTAACAGGAGGCACCAGAGTATCCAGCGCGCGGATTCGAGCTTACCTCGCCACAGGTAGAACGCGGCGATGGCCATCAGCGCTCCAAACCACGTCCCGAGGCCGACCATGATGTGGTAGCTGTAAAACAACAGCGGCAAGGTGGAAGGCCATTGGTCGCGGGGAAAGTGATCGAGCCCCTCGACTTCAGCGGCGGTGGTCCCGTAGATGAGGAAGCTGAGGACCTTATTGACGCGAAGCGGATTGTCGATGGTTTGCGACTCGAAGTCGGGCTGCCCCATCACGATCATGCCGGCCCCCTTTTCCGTATGGAAGAGACCTTCCATGGCGGCAATAGCGGTGGGCTGGTTCTTCGCCATGTACTTGCCGTGGAGATCGCCGGTAGGAAAGACCTGCAGGACGGAGGAGATGATTCCTGCGATGACCCCGAGCTTGAGGAAGATATGGCCGTAGGGACCTTCGCGGCGTTGGAGTATATAAAGCGCACCGACGGCGGCCATGACGAAAGACGCGGTGACGACGGCAGCGCACATGTTGTGCGCGTATTCGAGCCAGGCCCAGGGATTGAGGAGAAGCTGAGTGAAGCTGGCCACTTCGTAGACGCCGTTGGGGAGCAGCTTGTAGCCGACGGGGTGCTGCATCCAGGCGTTGGTGACGATGATGAAGAAGCCCGAGATCCACGAGCCAGTGAAGACAAGCACGGCAGAGAGCCAGTGGAAGCGGCGGGAGAGGCGCTTTTCGCCGAAGAGAAAAAGACCGAGGAAGGCGGACTCGAGGAAGAAAGAGAAGATACCTTCCATGGCGAGAGGCATGCCGATGACGCTGCCGGTGCGTCGGGAGAACTCACTCCAGTTGGTGCCGAACTGGAACTCCATGGGGATGCCGGTAACCACGCCAAGGAGAAAATTGATGGCGAAGATTTTGCCCCAGAAACGAGCAGCGACATCGTACTTTGCTTGCTTGTCCGGATCATTGGCGCGGAGAGCGATCGTTTTGAGAATCACGATCAGGAGCGCCAGCCCCATGGTGAGTTGGGGAAACAGATAATGGTACGTGATGGTAAAGCCGAAGTGAATTCGGTGCAGCGTGAGAGCGTCCAAACTTGACTCCTATGGTGCGAAGACGAGAGAGTCTGATGCTGCCACTAGTCTCACACTTCTCGGCTGATTGCGACGTAGTGATACCTCGGTGAACGGACATCAGTATCGATGAACGGAGATCAATCTGACCAATTCAACGGGATCGACGTTCAAGACATCCGCGTGTTTCCAACTCTGTTCGAGGGGAAGAAAGTCGCCAAGTAATGAAGCCGATATGGATTACGTCAAACGCGCTTGGCTTCACTCATTCCGGCATTCCCTCTCAATGAGTGGTAAATCGACAAGACACTCATCGACGTTGCGCTAGACTTGGTGGGCAATTTCTTGCGGCAGCAAGGCAATTGTTAATACCAGGCGATAGCCCTCACGGCTTGGGCGGTTTCGTATTCTGGGCAGATAACGAGCAAACCGGAAGTTGGCCGACTCCAGTCCGCGGTCGCAATGTCCACAAGCTAAAATGCTCTAGCCCTGTCACCCATTCGGGATCCAATCAACTCTGGGGTATCTCCCAACAACCGGTTTCCGCTGAACGGAAGGCTGCTTCGATCGCCGCCATATTCTTGATTCCGTCTTCGATCGAAACCGGCACTTCCGATCCCTCGCGTATCGCCCGCGAGAAGGCGTCGCCCTGAAGCGTGTATGGATCGCAGGTGGGAAAGGTTTCCGTAACCATGCCACTGCCGAAGAGATCCCGCCCATCGTCGATAAAGATGCGGGTGGGACGGTCGATCGGGGTGTTAACCGGGATCTCAATTTCAATGCGGCCCTGGGTTCCGAGAAACTGCATACGCTGATAAGGCACGAGCTGCGTGCTGCAGGTGAAGATAGATTGTCCTGAAGGGAAATCGAGAATGCCCGAAGTTAGCGGTCCGTCTTCATTTCCGGATCCTTGTCGATCAGGGCCATAACCCTGCTTGGTTCTTCCCCGAACATGAACCTGGAGTTGTGGATGAGATAACATCCGATATCCATCAATCCGCCTCCTCCGCACTCCGGCCGGTTTCGGATATTTGCAGGATTGGCGTTGAAGTAGCTAAAGAACCCTTGGATGGAGCGCAGCTTGCCGATGCGGCCGGATAACACCAGTTCTTTCGCGCGAAGCCATTGCGGATGGGTGCGCACCATGAAGGCTTCGCCCATCTTCACTCCAGTGCGCGCCCGAACGGGCAAAAGTGTCTTGGCCTCCGCCACCGTCATGCTCAGCGGCTTCTCGCATAGGACGTGCTTCTTCGCCTCCGCGGCCTTGATCGTCCAGGGAACGTGAAGCTGGTTGGGCAAAGGGTTGTACACCGCCTCAATTTCGGGATCGGCGAGCAGCTCTTCATAAGAGCCGTAGGCTTTCGGGATCCCCAGAGCCCGCGCTGCTTCTTCGGCTTTGCCAAGGTCGCGCGAAGCAATCGCTGTTATTTCGCTCCACTCGCTTCTCTGCATTGCCGGAATTACTTTCTTAACGGCGATGGCGGCTGCGCCCAGGACTCCCCAACGGACTTTTTTCGGCATCTCTGCATCATAATGGATTCTAAAATCACCACAAACTCCGACATGCCTTGGGGGCGCCTCATTTCTTCGCACGGCTGTTCCGTGCAAAAGCGTGGGCGCCGTGAATCTTCGCCGTCTATAGTAGGATTGCGGAATTGACCCACAATGACCGACACGAATGATCCTGTTGGGCTCGCTCGCGGCCTTACAAATTACGGAGACAAAGATTTTGCGCTCTTCCTGCGCCGCTCTATGGCGCGCTCGATGGGTATTTCCCCAAACCTTTTGAGCAAGCCTGTAGTTGGCATCGCCATGACTCCCTCGGGCTTCAACAACTGTCACCGCGCCATGCCCGAGCTGGTTGCGGCGGTTTCACGCGGCGTATTGGCTGCCGGAGCGCTTCCCTTGCCCTTTCCGACTATCTCTCTCGGCGAGGTGTTTCTCAATCCGACCAGCATGATGTTCCGCAACCTCATGGCAATGGACACTGAGGAGATGATTTGCGCCCAGCCCATGGACAGCGTCGTGCTCATCGGCGGCTGCGACAAAACCGTGCCGGCTCAACTGATGGGCGCGGTATCCGCTGGACGGCCCGCCATCCAACTCGTCACCGGCCCGATGTCGACTGGCCGCTTTCGCGGCGAGCGTCTCGGGGCCTGCACCGATTGCCGAAGCTACTGGGCTAAGTATCGGGCGGGATCGGTCGATGCTAGCCAAATAAAGGACATAGAAGGACAGTTAGCGGTCACCACCGGAACATGCGCGGTCATGGGAACGGCGAGCACTATGGCCTGCATCAGCGAGGCTCTTGGCATGTCGCTCCCAGGTTCGGCGGCGATACCCGCGGTTCACTCAGCGCGGCTTGTCGCGGCGGAGGAGACGGGCAAAGCGGCAGTGGAGCTGATCCGCCGCCCGATCAGACCGGACCAGATCGTCACCCGCGCTTCGCTCGAAAACGCATTGCGCGTGCTGATGGCAATTGGCGGATCGACCAATGGAATCGTGCATCTCGCCGCCATCGCCGGACGGATCGGAATTACCATCCCGCTCGCCCGCATCAACGAGATCTCAGAGGAAACCCCGGTATTGGTCGACTTGAAGCCCTCCGGCACAGGCTACATGGAGGATTTCTACGCGGCAGGAGGCATGGGCGCGTTGCTCCGGGAACTCCGTCCGCTGCTCCATTTGGAAACCATCGATGTGGAGGGCCGCACCTTGCGGCAGCGTCTGGATGAGCCCTCGGATTGGGTCGATCGTTCGATCATCCGTGCCTTCCGGGAACCTGTTTCTCCGGTCGGAGGCCTGGTCGCGCTGACTGGCAATCTGGCTCCTCAAGGCGCAATCTTCAAGCGCGCGGCCGCAACCCCATCTCTGTTCGAATCGGAAGGCCGGGCAGTGGTCTTCGATAGCCTGGAGGATCTGAGCGCAAGGGTTGACGATCCCGATCTGGACATTCGGCAAGGCGACATCATGGTGCTCAAGAATGCCGGCCCGCAAGCGGCTGGAATGCCCGAAGCGGGATACTTGCCGATCCCGAAGAAGCTTGCCCATGCCGGGGTGAAGGACATAATCCGCATCTCGGATGCAAGGATGTCAGGCACCGCCTTCGGCTCCATCGTGCTGCACATTGCTCCCGAAGCGGCAGTCGGTGGTCCCTTAGCCGCAGTGCGCAACGGAGACCGCATCCGGCTGTCCATTGCCAACAAACGGATCGATCTTCTCCTGGACGATGCGGAGATCCAGCGGCGGCTGGCGAATTTTTCTCCACCGCCGTTCCCGCCGCGAGGTTACAAGGCCCTTTATCGGCGCAGCGTGCTGCAAGCCCCGCAAGGCTGCGATTTCGATTTCCTCACCCTGCGATGAGCGAAATCGGCGCTCGATATCATATCTGCAGATTCCCTGACCGGTATTTGGCCGGAAGGAGCGGGCTCAGCCACCTCGGGATGGGCCGGTGCAGCTTTGTAAGTCGGCCCTCTTCGCAAATGGCTGCGAGGCGAAACGGCGTTCTGAGATCGTCGTTATCGAAGATCCATACGTGCGGCAGTTCGCGGATCGCGGCTTTAAGATTGGTCATGATGCGTGGGTGGCGAGCCAACAGTTTCTCTGTAGGGACATCGTGTCCGCCTTGCGAGACACGCATCGCCACACGCTCCTCGGAGATCGTCGGCCCTGATATCCCGATGAAGCAGAGAATCACGGTATAGCCGGTCTGAGCAGTCTGCTTGAGGAAAGAAAGCTTGTCTCCCACCGGATCGGAAAATACAGTTTCAAAAACGAAACTCTCGCGCTGACGGAGCAGCTCTTGGCGAATGGAAGCGGCAAATCCCGCAGCCTTGTATGAATCGATTTTCAACTCACGAGCGATCACGTCGGCATTGACCAGACGCAGCCCTGCCGCCTGAAGATGTGCATGGTAGAAAGTGGTCTTGCCCGCTCCATTCGGCCCGGCCAGCGCAACGATGATTGGGCGCCGATCGAGCGGAGAAGACATGCTTATCGCGCTGCGCTCGTCCTGCCGGAGGCGCGAACCGGCTTGAACCGGCGATTTACGAAGCGGCCCACAGTGCGGTTTCCATCTTCGTCAATGCGCTCCAGCAGACCCGGTTTGTTAGGAGCCGGCTGGTAATGCGGAAAGGGCTCACTCTGCAGGTAAGCGGCCACGCGCTTTCGCCCTTGAGGAGAATCGACGGATTCGAGGCACGCGGAGAGCGGCTGGGCCGCCACGCTGCGGCAGAGCTTCAATACCTGTTCTCCTTCCAATAACAAATCAACAGACCGTCCGAGCCTGGCCCAAAATTCCACCTGCCCGGCAATCGAGCGTTGCACGGCTTCACCCGCGAGCCGGGCATCAAGAACGAGCGAGTCGGAGAGCTTCACAGGTTGGCTCATGCAATGGATGGTAGCATAATGCTACCGAAAGGTTAACGCCCGTCAGCCTTTGGCGCTCGAGGAAATGAAAATCCCCACCTTGTCATCCCGGCCGAACCGATCCGGGGTCCCCGACAAGCGAAGCCTGTTGGGGTGGCAAGCGCAGTGGAGGGACCTGCGGTTTTACGCTCCTAAGGCATGGCCGCAGTTCTCTCCACTCCGCTCGCCATAACTTACAAACCCGCCATCTGCTTCCAACATGAAATCTCCTCAGCGGCGCGAATCACACTCTGCGGCTTGCCGAGATCCCGCCAATAGGCTTGATCGTCTTCAAAGCCGACGATGGCTTCTCCATTGGCCGCAAGCCGCAGATACGAAGTAAGGATGGAGAAAGCGCCTTCTTCAGTCATCTTGGTGAAGATACGAGGAGAGATAACGTGGATGCCGGAAAATGCCAGGGCCTTGACGCTTGCCGAAGGGCGAATGAGTTCAGCGGCGCCGTCGGCTCCAGATTGGCGGCCGCAAAGCTGTGATTGGCCATCGAAGAGCAGATATCGGGACGTCTCGCGATGCTGTACGGCAAGCGTGGCTAGAGCTCCGCTTTCCGTGTGAAATCGGATCATCCCTTCCAGATCGATAGTGCTGATAACGTCGACATTGTGGACCAGAAACGGCTCACCCCTAGCCTCCTGAAAGAAATAGGCGGCGTTTTTTAACCCTCCGCCGGTGTCGAGCAAGACCTGCTCGCGAACGACTTCAATGTGAATGCCGAAATTTCGGTTCGCTTTCAGATACTCGACGATCGTCTCCGCAAAGTGATGCGCATTGATAATAACCTCACGAATTCCGAGAGCGCGCAAGCGGTTGATCGTGATCTCCAGAAGCGTGCTGCCGGCGACTTCGACCAGCGCCTTGGGGCGATGATCTGTCAACGGCCGCAAGCGAGTACCCAAGCCCGCGGCCAGGATCATCGCCCTCATTTTTTCAGGCTCTCTAATTGCAAATCAGCGGGCGAGTGAGCTTCGAGTCCCAGCCGCTCCAATTCACGATGCTCCAGCACTACCTCCACGCCGCTCCTGCCGCGCAGATGTCTCGCCATCTGCTCCGCCAGGTAAACCGAGCGATGCCGGCCGCCGGTGCAGCCGAAGGACACCATCAGGTTTTTGAAGCCGCGGCGCTGATAGCTGTTCACGCTCGCGTCTACCAATGCAACGGCGTTCGAAAGAAACTGATGCACGCTCTCCTGCCGGTTGAGATATTCGATTACAGGTTCATCTTTGCCTGTCAGGGTCTTGAATCTCTCCTCGCGCCCCGGATTGGGAATACTGCGCCCATCGAAAACGAAGCCTCCGCCATTCCCTGTTTCGTCTTTGGGCAGACCGCGATGGAAGGAAAAACTCACAATCCGGACGACAATCTGTTCCGTTCCCGAAGTTATGCTTTGCAGCTTCTCCGAGCCCAGCATGTTTTGGAAGGCATCCATCAGCATCGGCAGCTTGATGGGCAATTCGGCATGGTGCAGCAGCCAGCGCAAGTTCTTTAGCGCATATGGGACGCTTTGCAGAAAATGGGCCTTGCGTTCGTAAAAGCCGCGGAAACCGTAAGCGCCTAACGCCTGGAGAATGCGGACGTAAACGTATCCATAGTAGTAGCGGAGGAACAGTTCGCGGTCGAGATCGACAAAACCGGCGAGCATGTCCAGATAATGATCCAGCAATTGCTGGCGCAGCTCTGGCGGCAGATCGGCCTTGGCATCATACAAAAGAGAGGCAATATCGTATTGCAGCGCGCCGCGGCGGCCGCCTTGGTAATCCAGGAAAAACGGTTCGCCGCCGCGCAGCATGATGTTGCGCGATTGAAAGTCACGATACATGAAGTAATCGCGCGGGGCGCTCAGCAGCAGCTTGGTCAAGCGGCCAAAATCGTCTTCCAGGGCCTGCTCGCTGAAGGGAATGCCGGCAAGGCGAAGGAAGTAGTACTTGAAGTAATTCAGATCCCATGCGATCGATTGGCGATCGAAGCTGGAACGGGGATAGCAAACCTTGTAATTCAGATCGCGTCCGCCCTCCACTTGAAACCGCGGCAACACGGCTACGACTTTGAGATAGGCCTCCACAACACCGGGCGCAATTTGCCCGCTTGCGCGATTTTTTGAAAGAAACCCAAAGAGTGTCAAATCCCCGAGGTCTTCTTCGAGGTAAGCGCCGCGTTCGAGGTCTTCGCCATAAATCTCCGGCACGGGCAAGCCATGTCTGCGGAAATGCCTGGAGAATTCGAGAAAGGCGACGTTCTCATCCCGGATATCGGACAGAATGCCGATAGCGCTGGCGGTTCGGTTTGCCAACCGGATGATCTTGCGTCCTGAGCCGCCCAAATCGCCCTGCAATGGCTCTACTCGCTCGGCCGCCGAGTGGAAACGCTGCGCAAAAAGTTCCTTAAGAACGTCCATTGCGATAGGGGAAGACAAACCCAGGTTCGCACATTGTTACACAATCGCGATTCCCTCGCTTGTCAGTTTCCCTCGCCGGCATTGAAGAGCCGCGGACTCCGCTAGGTTGCGGGGCAGAATAAAGATGCTCGAAGACAATGCTGCCGATGAGAGCCGCGGCAAAGGAGATACCAAAGTTCGAGAGCCCGCTCGACCCCAACCGAAGCTGACAAACGGTGGCGGCGCACCGGCGGGCGCTGCGACAATACCGGCAATAACGGCGCGCGGCCTATACTTTGAATAGGAGATTGGCCCGGCATGAACATCACGCGGCGCAGGCGTGCGATGTTTTTCTTCATCGCCCTTGGCGTGTGCCTGGTCTCCTTAGCCATCGCTCTCAACGTCACCTGGATCATTCTCAACTGGCGCAGCCTGGTATCCATGCTGGTGGGCGTTCCCTTGTTTCTGCTGCTGATTGCCGGCTTGATTCTGAATACTATTTTCCTGGTGCGGGAGGTGCGCCAGAACGAGCGCCAGGACAGCTTTCTCAACGCGGTCACGCACGAGCTCAAGACGCCGATCACTTCTATCCGCCTCTATTTGGAAACCTTGCAACGCCGCGAAGTCTCCGAGGCCCGGCGCCGCGAGTTCTATTCGATAATGCTCTCCGACACCGAGCGCCTCCTCGGCACCGTCGAGCAGGTGCTGAAGGCGGGAGAAGTAGGCCATCGCACGCGCGGTCATGTCCGCCTGCGGTTTTCCTTCGACGAGATTGTCCGCGACTCCATCCGCACCGCGCGCCAGCGCTATCATCTTGATGAACAGGCAATCGAATTCAGCAGCAGTGTTCAGCCCGGCCAGGAGCTGATTACCCTAGGCAACCCGGAGGATCTGCGTATCGCGGTGCTCAATATCCTGGACAACGCCGTCAAGTACTCTCCGCAAGGCCCGCGCATTCGCGTCCGGCTTTCCACCAAAGACGATGCATGGATTCTTCTCTCCATTGCCGACCAGGGCCTTGGCATCCCCCCCGCGCATTTAAAGCGGATTTTCAAGCGTTTTTACCGTGTGCCGGCGCGTAACGTTTTCAAAGTCAAGGGGACAGGGCTCGGTCTGTTTCTGGTTCGCTCCATTGCCCGCCAGCACGGAGGAGCCGTCTTCGCGGAATCAGCCGGGGAGGGGCAGGGCTCGACTATCCTGCTGCAATTGCCGCGCGTTCTCACACCGCTGACGAAAGTCGCCGAGGCCCACGCATGAGCGGAACAGCCAACATTTTGGTGGTCGAAGACGAGGATCATCTGGCGCAAGGTCTGCTCTTCAACCTGCGCGCGGAGGGGTATCGGGCGGAGCTCGCGACCGATGGCGAGAGCGCGCTTGAGATGATCTCGCGCTCGGCAATCGATGGCATGGTCGATGCCATGATTCTGGACATCATGCTGCCCGGCCGCGATGGCTTCTCGGTTGCCGCCGAACTTCGTGCACAGCAGAATTACCTCCCCATCCTGATGCTGACAGCCCGCGGCCGGCCGGAAGACATCCTTCGCGGATTCGCCGCGGGCGCGGACGACTACCTGCCGAAGCCTTTCGATCTCTCCGTTTTGCTTGCTCGCCTGAACGGCTTGTTGCGGCGGATGGCATGGCTGCGGCCTGCCTCCCGCGAGGCGTCTGTGCCCCGGCCCGCGGACAACGACGGTGCTCGATCCAATTTCACCTTTGCCGGTAGAACCATCGACTTCAATTCTCTCGAACTCTCCGCTCCGGGCAAGCATATCCGCCTGACCTTGATGGAATGCGACCTGCTTCGCTATCTGGTCCGCAACCAGGGCCGCATCGTATCCCGCAAGGAATTGCTCGAGCAGGTCTGGCGCGTACACGAAGATACCGATACCCGGGCCATAGACAATTTCATGGTCCGGTTGCGCCGTTATCTTGAAGACGATCCAGCTAAACCGGTATTTCTGGAGACGGTGCGGGGAGTCGGGTATCGCTTCCTTCCTGCGACCAATGGCGATCCTGAGGCATCAGACAACGGAGGTCAATCGAATTGACAGAGTTCAGTCTTCGTATCGAAGGCATGCATTGCGGAGCATGTGTGCGCCGCGTTACCCAAGCGCTTCAGTCTGTGCCTGGAACTGAAGTGGAATCCGTGCGGGTGGGCGGCGCGCGCGTTCGCGGCAAGAGCGATTCAGTCACGCCGCAGGCGTTGATCGCGGCGGTTGAAAAGGCTGGTTTCAGCGCTTTCCCTGAGACTTAGGTCTTTGAACCTCATGATCCGGTATGAGTTCCGGGCGCCTCAGGTTCGCGAAAACAGGAGAAATCGTTGCCCACCATAGAACAGGCCGTCGAAAGAACCACGCTCAGTTTGCCCATCACGGGCATGACATGTGCCGCTTGTCAATCGCATGTGGAACGGGCTTTGCGCGGCGCATCCGGTGTGGAGGACGCCACAGTCAACCTCATGACGCACACGGCACGCGTGGTCTTCGATCCTCGGATCACTGCGCCTGAGGCTCTGGCTGCCGTCGTTCACGAGGCTGGTTATGAAGCTCAAGTACCGGCGAAGGGAGCGCCTGCTCAACAATCCGGAAATCCTGCACATGAGCATAGCCCCGGCTCGAAGGAAGAACGCTCGCTGAAATTACGGACTGGTTTCGCGTTAATCGCGGCGGCCGGCTGCATGGCTTTGTCAATGGTTCCAACAGACATTCCTGGGCAGTCTTTGCGGCTGATCATGTTTGGCCTGAGCCTGATCGGCATCTTCTGGGCCGGAGGCACTATCTATCGCCGGGCCTGGAAGGCCGCTCTTCACCGCAGCACCAACATGAGCACGCTGGTCGCGCTGGGGACCATGTCCGCATTCTTATACTCGGTTGCAGCTACATTCTTCCCACGATCTTTTCTTCGCCATGGTCTTCAGCCCAACGTCTACTACGAGGCCGTTCTCTGGATTCTCGGCTTTCTGCTCTTAGGGCAGTGGCTGGAAGCCCGCACCAAGCGGCGCACTCTCTCCGCCGTCGAGTCGTTCGCCAAGCTGCAGCCGCAGATTGTGCGCATCCGCAGCCAAAACCCAGACGGCCCTGATTCCTCGGCCGCAGCAATCGAAGTGCCGCTGGCCTCAGTCACCGCGGGAGACATCGTTCTGGTTCGGCCCGGCGAGCGCATACCCGTGGATGGAATTGTCCTCTCCGGTGCGAGCACAGCAGACGAGTCCCTGCTGACCGGGGAATCGGCTCCGGTGGCGAAAACGCCCGGTTCCCGCCTCATCGGCGGCTCGCTCAATTACGACGGGGCGCTCGAATATAGGGCCACCAGCCTAGGGCAGGAAAGTATCCTGGGACAGATGCTCCGGCTCCTCGAGCAAGCGCAATCGTCACGCGCTCCCATGCAGGAACTCGCCGACCGCGTCAGTTCGGTCTTCGTTCCGGCTGTATTGGGCTTGGCGCTGCTCAGCTTTCTGCTTTGGATAGGATTAGGCGGAGGGGCCACCCGGGCCTTCGCGGTTGCCGTCACTGTGCTGGTGATTGCCTGTCCATGCGCCATGGGACTCGCTATCCCAGCCGCGCTCACAACCGCTGTTGGCCGCGGAGCGCAACTCGGCATTCTGTTTAAGGGTGGCGAAGCGGTAGAGCGCTTGGCCAAAATCGATGCCGTCGTTTTCGATAAGACCGGCACGCTCACCCAAGGCAAATCCGAGATTGTAGCAGTCCTTACCGAAGACGATCCCAGCTCGCTTATCCGTACTGCCGCCTCGCTCGAACAAAGCTCTGAGCACCCACTGGCCCGTTCGGTAGTTGCCCGCGCCAAACTGGCTGGTCTCTCTCTGGTCTCGATTTCCGATTTGACCAACTTCCCCGGCAAGGGCGTCACCGGCACCGTCGAGGGGCTCGCGGTTGCAGTGGGCAACGCCGCGCTTCTCAACGATTTGGGAATCGTCGCTGCCCGAATCCGTAACCGCGCGCCAAAGCGGAGCGACGCTGCTCCACATTTCCATTGATGGCAGCTATCGCGGCTCCCTCGAAGCGAAGGATACTCTTCGCCTGACCGCTCTCCAGGCCGTGCAAAGTTTGAGGAGATCGGGATTCGAGGTCGCCATGTTAACCGGCGATAGCCTGGCCGCCGCGCAACCGCTCGCCGATGAGTTAAGCATTTCCCGCATTTATGCAGGAGTCTCTCCCGCGCAAAAACTTGAAGCGATACGCGAACTTCAATCCTCAGGCCGAAGAGTGGCCATGGTGGGTGACGGCATCAACGACGCAGCGGCTTTGGCTCAAGCAGATGCAGGAATTGCCATCGGCGGCGGAACTGATATCGCCAAAGAGGCCGGTGACGCAATCCTGCTGGGCGGCGAACCCCTATCTGTGGTGACCGCGCTCGAATTGGCCCGCCAGACTCGTCGAGTGATGCGCCAGAACCTGGGGTGGGCTCTGGCTTACAACGTGGTTGGCATACCTGTTGCCGCGGGAGCGCTGTTTCCTTTTTTCGGGATTCTTTTAAGCCCCGCGATCGCCAGCGCGGCTATGGCGTTCAGCTCAGTGAGCGTGCTCCTCAACAGTCTGCGCCTTAAGCATTTCGCACTCTAAATAGTTCGCCGAAATGCTCCAAACCACTCGATTTGATTACACTCCTCACCCAAATGCGCCATTGCCCGCGCCGGCATCCTGCTCAAAAATCGACCAGTAGAAGTCATGGGTCTCCCTCCTTGGTGCGCTGTTGAAATCCTTCCCAATCGAAGGACCTCAACAGCGCACCCTTTTATTTCCGGGCGTCCCCTCCCGAACTGATAGTCTGAGATTTGGCAGGCTGAAGAAAACCGTGCGCATTTTAACTCGCTACATCTGGAGCGAAGTTCTCTCCCACGCGTTGCTCGGCGGCGCTCTATTTACCTTCATTCTCATCATGAAGAATATGGGCCAACTGCTTGAAATGGCGGTACGTAACAGCAGCTCGCTCGGGGGCGTAATCAAGATTTTCCTGTTCACGCTGCCCAATTTCTTTATTGTCACCATTCCGATGGCGGTGCTGGTCGGCGTTCTGCTCGGCCTAAGCCGGCTGGCCGCTGACAGCGAGATTACCGCTATGCGCGCCGCCGGGATCGGTGTTTGGAATTTCGTCCGGGTGCTTTCCGCAATCGCCATTCTGGCCTGGATTGTCTCCTTAGGAAATTCGCTTTATCTGGCTCCCAAGGCTACTGCGGCTTTTCTCAATTTGGAAGACTCGCTTAAGAACCAGCAGGCATCTTTCGAGGTGCAGCCGCGCGTCTTCTATGAAAACTTCAAGAATTACGTTCTCTATGTGCAGGATGTACGGGCCAGCGCAGGCGCAGCGCAATGGCGGCGTGTCTTCCTCGCGGATTTGAGCAATCCCGCCGACCCCAAGGTAACCACCGCCGATCAAGCCACAGTCGTCAACCAGGGAGACCAGACGCTGGTGATGCGGCTGCGCAACGGCGCCGAGCACGAGCTGGTCAACACGGCGGGTGATGCGGAATACCAGGTTTCAACTTTCGCCGAGTCCGAACTTCCGCTCGCCGTAGGCGCACAGGACGAGCAGCACATTGGCCATACCGACACTCCGATCATGGCCATGAGCAATAGCGAGTTGTATAGCAAGGCGCATGAGCCCGGCGGCAGATGGTATGACATCGAAATGCAAAAACGCTTTGCCTATCCGGTAGCCTGTCTGGTTCTGATGCTGATCGGAGTTCCGCTGGGTATGTCCTCACGGCGGGGAGGAAAAAGCGGGGGTTTTGTGCTGACCATCGCGCTGGTCTTTATCTACTACTTTTTTTCTTCGACTGGAGTGGCGCTCGCCCGCCAAGGGAAAGTTCCGGTTTTCGCCGGGGTATGGGCGGCGAATTTCATCTTCGGTGTTTTCGGTCTTCTGCTGCTGCGCCAAATGGCGCATGGAGGCGCAGTGGCAACCCGGCTCGCTTCCCTCACGGGCTGGCTGAAAAGCCGTCATCCCAGTTCCTCTACTCCCAAACCGAGCGCTCCTCCTAAGGCGGAACGGCATGCCCGCGGCCGTTTCCCGCTCATTCTGGACGACTACATCTTGCGTGAGTTCTTCGCCACGTTCCTGCTGGTCCTGGTCAGCTTCGTGATGCTTCTGCTGGTATTTACGCTGTTTGAGCTTCTCGGCGACATCATCCGTAACCGCACTCCGCTGGTGACGGTGGGCGAATACCTCATCAACCTGACGCCCAGCATGATCTACCTCATCACTCCTCTCGCCGTTCTTGTCGCCGTGCTGGTCACCTTCGGCATTCTCACCCGGACCAGCGAACTGACTGCGATGAAAGCAACCGGCATCAGTCTTTATCGCGTGATGGCTCCTGTCCTGGCTGCGGCGGCTATGCTCGCACTGGCTCTGTTTCTTTTCGAGCAGTCTTATCTGCCGTCCGCTAACCGGCGGCAGGAATCCCTGCGCAGCGTAATCAAAGGCAAGCCCGCACAGACCTTCCTTCGCCCGGACCGGCAATGGATCTTCGGTTTACAGCAGCCTGGAAAACCGGGCCGCATCTTTTATTATCAGTTCTTCGACCCTGATCATGATCGTTTCGCCAACATTACAGTTTTCGAATTCGATCCGGAGAATTTTTCCATTTCGCGGCGCATCTTCGCCTCCAGCGCCCATTGGGAACCTCAGCTCGACCAATGGATTTTTGAGCAAGGCTGGGAACGCCGCTTCAATGGCGAGGCGGTAAGCAGTTACAACACCTTCCGGGTTGAAAGCTTCCCTGAGATCACGGAGCAGCCGGAATACTTCAAGAGAGAAGCCCGCCAATCGCAGGAGATGAGCTTCGGTGAGCTCAAGCGCTATATCGCCGCCCTTCGCCAGAGCGGCTTTGACACTAAGCGGCTCAGCGTTCAGCTCAACCACAAGCTGGCTTTTCCGCTCATCACCCTGGTGATGGCTGTCTTAGCCATTCCCTTCGCACTATCTACCGGAAAGCGCGGTTCGCTCACCGGCATCGCCACGGCTATCGGATTAGCTGTTGCCTATTGGGCGATTGAAGGAATGTTCGAGGCCCTGGGAAACGTCAACATGCTCCCGGCACTCTTAGCCGCCTGGTCGCCTGACCTGCTGTTCGCGCTCGCCGGCGGATATCTACTTTTGCGTACGCCGACTTAGAGTATGCAGCCTGAACAATTAGAATAGAAATCGCCATGATCGACACCCTCCGGCCCCTATTCCCATATATGCGCCGCTATTCGCGCGATTTTTTCTGGGGCGGAGTTGCGGCTGTTCTGGCAAATATCATCTGGATTCTCTTTCCCCAGGTAATTCTCATCGCCATCAATGACCTGAACCGCGGGGTCACATTACAAAAGATTGAAATCTACGCCGGGTTGCTCGTGGCCATCTCTCTGGCCAAAGGGGTCTTCCTGTTTCTGACCCGCTGGATCATCATCGGCATTTCGCGCGAGATTGAATTCGACATGCGCAACGATTTATTCCGCCATCTGGAAAAGCAGCCGGCGGGATATTACCAGCAGCATCGTACCGGCGACATCATGGCGCGCATGACCAACGATCTGAACGCGGTGCGCATGTTGCTCGGCCCGGCTATCATGTACAGCGTCAATACGCTGCTCTTTTCGGTCGGCGCATTGTTTTTCCTGCTCAAGATCAGTCCTTTCCTAACATTAGTGGCCCTGGCGCCGCTTCCTCTTGCCAGCATTCTGATCCAAGCCTTTGGCCGAAGGATTCACGAGCGCTTCGAGAGAATCCAGGCCATGTTCTCGGAGATTTCGGCACAGGCGCAGGAGAACTTTTCCGGAGCCCGTCTGGTCCGGGCGTTCGTCCAGGAAGACGCGCAGATCGCCAGTTTTGAAGAGGCCAACCAGGAGAATGTGCGCCGCGGGTTGCGCCTGGTACAGCTCATGGGAATGCTGTGGCCAACACTCGAATTTGTGCTCGGACTCGCCATGGCTATCGCGCTGCTGGTAGGAGGCCATGAGGTACTATCGCATCGCATCAACCTTGGCGAATTCGTCGCCTTCAATACTTACATGGTCATGCTCACCTGGCCGATTATTGCCTTGGGATGGGTGGTCAACCTGGTGCAACGAGGCACCGCTTCAGTAAAGCGCATTGACGAGCTCCTTTCCGAGCGGCCCGCTATCGACGATGCGGAGGCGGACCAGAGCATCCCAAAGAATCTCACCCTCCAAGGAGAGATCGAGTTTCGCAATCTATCATTCTCCTATGACAGCTCGGAATCGCCTGACTCCGAGGTATTGCACTCGCTGTCGCTGAAAATTGCCGCAGGCAGCAGCTTGGCCATCGTAGGCCCGACCGGATCGGGAAAATCTACGCTGGTGAATCTGATTCCCCGGCTCTATGATGCGCCCCCTGGGACCCTCCTGATCGACGGACGCCCTATCCGCGACTACCCTCTCGGCATCCTGCGCTCGAACATTGGCTTTGTTCCACAAGAGACATTCCTATTCAGCGAAACTATTCGCGGTAATGTGGCTTTTGGATCGCCCGGGGCCACAGACGACGAGGTGCTGCGCGCGGCTGAAGCCGCTCACATCCGCCGTGAATTTGAGGAATTCCCGGCGGGATTCGCTACCCCGGTCGGCGAGCGCGGGATCACGCTTTCCGGTGGTCAAAAGCAGCGCACCGCCATCGCCCGCGCCGTCCTGCGCGATCCGCGCATCCTCATTCTCGACGATGCTCTGGCCAGCGTGGATACTTATACCGAGGAACAAATCCTGGGTGAGTTGCAGCGGCTCATGCAAGGCCGCACCACGATTTTTATCTCCCACCGTATCTCTACCGTTCGCCATGCTGACCGGATTGCGGTTCTGGTCGCCGGCCGCATCGTTGAGTTGGGCAACCATGATGAGCTGATGGCGAAGGGAGGCTACTACGCTGAACTCTTCCAGCGCCAGCTTCTCGAGGAAGAACTTGCCGTCGCGGGTTAAACCGTTAAGGAGCGCATGGACCAGTCTTCAAGTAATAAGGCAGACCGAAGCCGCAAGGCGCCCCGCTGCCGCTGGCACGGCTGACATTGTTAGCGCTATCCGCGCCGCCCGCCGATGAAGTCACCCCGGCAGCTTGGGTTGTGGAACGTACGTCGATTCCCGTCCCATCTAATTGAACCGCGGCATTGACCTGATCGGTATCGGTGCGAATCACCGTCATGTAAGGCTGGTCAGAGGGAATGACAAATACCTGTCCGAATGGGGTGCTGTAGATGGAGGCGATCGAAAACGGGTGCCCTTGGACCGGTATCGTCGCTTCCACTTGAAACGTGGTCAGGTTCACCACAGTCACAGTACTATCCTTCTGGTTGGCGACATAGACCCGGCTACCATCGCGCAGGATGGTCAATGCCGCCGGCCCGTTGCCTACAGGAATAGTTACGGTCTGGCCGAAAAGAGGGCCGTCATTTCCATAAATATCCAGCGAGACATTGATAATGCTGATGGTGTTGGAATCGTAGTTGGCAGTAACCAGCTGCTGCGTGGGTTGATAATAGTCGGCAAAAACCGGGCCTGCTTTGAAGGATGAACCGGTGGATCCCGCGGGCGGCGGAAGGGTGAGCGTGCCCGTCGCGGGATTCAGATTCTGCCGGTTGGGGGTGCTATCCAACTCATTGAACTGTGTGTTGATGACCGTGACTGTGCCGCTGCCGCGATTAAGAATGTACGTGCGCAAATTGTCCGTTGAACCGATGCCATATACCGGACAGACGCCAACCGGCAACGTGCGGGAAATGCTCAAGGTCGATGTCTCAATCGCGGCAACCTGGCCGGGAGTTGAGACGCTGGAGGGGTTTTCGCAAGCGCCGAAGGCGACGCTATTAGAACCATTGTCTTGGGAGATAGCGTAGATCCGCTGCGAATTCGAGTTTCCGGCGAAATTGACCGGGCTGGCCGCCAACGGCAGTTCCTGAACGAGCTGATAAACTCCGCTGGTATTGTTTTGCAGGACCGCCGCCACCGGCGATTGCGCCTGCGGCAAGGCAATGAAGAGGTCCTGTGCTGTAGAGATCATGTTATACGGCTGCGCCGCTTGGGTCTGTGCTCCGGCCGTTTGCGTTCCGATCAGAGTGCTGGTCTGGACCAAATTGCTTCGCAGAGTGGTCGAGGGGTCATAGCTGCTGACTGTTCCATCGGTATTGGCTGTGACGGCGGGACTGCCGGTAACGTTCAGGGTAGCTGCAACCGGGCCGTTGCCCACAGAAGCCTGGGTCAGGAGAGTGTCGCCGGAGCCATCGAAAACATTGGCAAGGCCGGGTGCATCCGCTCCGGTATTAGTAGTCACCAACAAGAAACTCTGCGGTTGGGGTGCGGGTCCGGTAGGGCTCACAGGTGTGACAACAGGACGATATTGACCGCCGCAGCCGCCCAGAACCGCGCAATACGCGACGGCGGACAACCCAAGAATTCGCTTGAGATCCTGTAACCCAAAACCCGGCGAAACAATCCGCTTGAGACCCCGTAGCCGGGGCCAGACAACTCTACGCACTCGTAAATACCTCACTGCCTGTTGCCAACTCTGGAATCATAGGGTGGAGATTGCTCTGGAAAGATGATTGTAAACGCGATGGCGTATCCGGCGATACGCTGGGGGTGAAAAACGCCGGCTTGAGCTGCCGGGGAAAGAACTCGACCCGAATGCGTTTAGCTGGAAAACTCGATCCTCTGCGATGGCAGTCGCTGCTGCTGGCCGCGGTCGTGATCCCTCTCTGCGCCGCTGCCAATATCGGATTTGCGGTTGATGCGTGGACAACGAACACCCGAACCTCTTTTCTTATCAGCGCGGCTTTCGCCCTCACGGCATGCATGGCAAAGGCCGCCACGCCAATGGCCGCGCTTTCCGGTGGAATACTAACCGCCGCGATGCTGCTGATGAGCGCGGCTACAGGCGACAATGTTTGGCTCCATTCCGCCTTGCCGCCGCTCGTGACATTGTTTCTGCTCACTCTGGCTGCAACCAGGTTTGGCAAACGCAAGAAGCAAGTCATGGGAATCGCCGAGGAACGGCGGCGTGCCGCGCAAATCGCGGCAAACCTGGGCGTCCCCGCCCTGCTTGGAGCAACCGCTCTGGCATTGTCCTTCAACGGACGCGCTGCGCCCGGCTTTCTCAGCGCGATGCTGGTCGCGGCTTTGGCCGAAGCGACAGCCGATACGGTATCGAGCGAACTGGGCGAAGTCCTGGGCGGCGAGCCTTTTCTGATAACCACCTTCCAAAGAGTTGTTCCGGGAACAAATGGAGCGATCAGCTTTGCAGGAACATCCGCAGGCATAGCCGGAGCGGCCGCAGTCGTACTGGCCGCTGTACCGGCGTTTCGCCTGAAACCGCTCATCGCCCTGGCTGCCGGCGCGGGGGCGCTCGGCGGATTGTTCTTCGATTCTCTTTTGGGAGCGACCCTGGAGCGGCGCGGGTGGCTGAACAACGATGCCGTAAACTTTCTATCGACCTTGGCGGCGGCTCTGTTGACGTTGCCGCTGATTGTTTAGGGCAGAAACAGGATAGATGTGGTTTCGATGAGTTCTATGAAGTGACCTTTTTCTTGATGAAAAAGGCCGTTGGCAGTAGCGGCTTGGGTATATCCATCCTGTTTCTGCCTTAATGCATGTGAAGGCGCCACAAGGTATAGCTGAGCATTTCATGTACCAGCCGCTGCCCTTCGTCCCACCCGGTGAGCGGTCGAGCCTGCTGCCGCGGCGAGGTATAAACCGTGAGGCCCAGATCCGTGGAGAGGGCGTGAATGCGAAAAAGATGGGAGCCGTCGGACACGGCGATGATGCTGTTCAAATGGTTCTTATGAGCAATGGCCGCCAGGCGTTCAACTGATTCTTCCGTATCCCTGCTCTGCGTTTCCGCAATGATCTGGCTTTCAGGAACACCATGAGCCAGAAGATAATCATGGCCAACGGCGCCTTCTGAATCGTGCACGCCGCCGCCGCCCAAGGTGATCACCAGAGGGGCGAGATGCTCTTGATAAAGCTGGAGCGCATGGTACAAACGGGCGCGCAATACCGGCGACGGGCGGCCATCGTACTCAGCAGCGCCAAAAACGGCGATCGCATCGGCGGGACGCGCCTGGTCGCGCGACGCGTAGGCCTCGATTTGGCCGTAGACCCAAACAAACCAGCCGGCGACAGCCAGGCAGCAGAGGAGGAGCAGGGATCGAAGCACTGCGCGGACTGCCCCGGAGGATCGGCCGATGGCGGTCCGCCGGGCGCTGCGCAGATTCGATTCCGGAACGATCATGCGGTTCCTCAGCGCTGAAGGGTCAGAGCGATCTCGTGCATAGGAATCGCTCCTTCGCGGAGAATCCGCCACTCATCGTCGCCCACGGAGAAATCGACGATGGTGGTAGGGACGGAGCGGCCGGTGGGGCCGCCATCGACGATCAGGGGAATGCGATCGCCAATCTGGTCGCGCACGCAGGCCGCATGAGTGCATTCCGGGGCGCCCTGCAGGTTAGCCGCGGTGGCCGTGATAGGCAGCTCGAAAGCCTCGACAATGGCGCGCGGAATGGGGCAATCCGCTACACGCAGTGCGACATTGCCGGTGTTGGCGGTTGAGCGCAAGGGCAGACGCGAGCCCGCGCGCACGATCATGGTGAGGGGTCCGGGCCAGAAGCGCTCCGCCAAACGGTCGAAATTCACGCCCAAGTCGCGGGCCAACCCATAGGCTTGGTTGGCGTTCGCAATCAGGAGAGAAAGAGGTTTATGCTTCAGCCGGCTCTTAATCTCGTAAATTTTCTCCACGGCTCGCAGGTTCACCGGGTCGACCGCCAGCCCATAAAACGTGTCGGTGGGAACTCCGACGACTTGGCCGCTTTTGAGACAGGACACAATGTATTCGACCCGATCCAATTCCGGTTCATCCGGGTCCACCCGCAGAATCTCTGCAACCAAGATCGCTCCAGCATGGAAGAAGTTTGAAGGCGAGGCTCTCTTGCAGTCTACGCTGGAAGCGGCTGAAATTCTCCGCGAAGTTTCCCTCTCCCGCGCCGCGTACAATCGCGGTGAGTTGACTATGTAGCCATGGCACCTTCCGCTGAATACGGCTGGCGCAGGATCGAGAGCCGGCAGAACGTCCGGGTCAAAGAGCTGCGCTCGGCCCTCAAGCGGGGCGCCAGGCTGCCCGCGGGACAGATCGCCGTGGAAGGCGAGCACCTGCTCGGCGAGGCGTTGCGCAGCGGATTGCGGGTGCGAACGATTTTTGTAAGCAGCGCCAGCAAGGATCTCCTCCAATCCAAACTGCTCGACCCGGGGCAAATCGGTAATGCGGAAATCTTGCTGCTTTCAAACGATGCCTTCCTGAGCGCCGCCGCAACCGAACATCCGCCGGGCATCGCGGCGCTCATCGAGCCGCCCCGATTCGATCTCGATGCAATGCTTCGCGGCAATCCACTGGTGGTCGTAACTGCCGGGCTGCAGGATCCCGGCAATCTGGGCACGCTGGTACGTTCAGCGGAGGCGTTTGGCGCAACCGGAATGATCTTGTTGCCAGGCACGGTAAGCCCGTGGAATGCAAAAGCGCTGCGCGCTTCCTCCGGCTCGGCCTTCCGGCTGCCCATCGTCGCGATGGAAGCGGAGGCGGCATTTGCCTCTCTGCGCGCCAAACGAGTGCGGCTGCTGGCGGCGGCTCCGCGAGATGGTGGGGTCGAGTCGATTTCTCCGGGCCGGCCGCGATCCTGCTCGGCAACGAAGGCGCAGGGCTGCCTGACGCATGGCTCGCTCAGGCGGACGCTCGCGTTACCATTCACTGTCCCGGTCCAGTCGAAAGCCTCAATGCAGCGGTTGCCGGCAGCGTGCTGCTCTATGAGGCCGCGCGGCAGCGGCAGGCGCGGTCATGAACTTATTTGGGCAGATGCCCGAGCGCACCGGGAACGCGCGCGCGCCCCGTGGCCAATCCGCTCCGCTGGCGGAGCGAATGCGCCCGCGCACGCTTGAGGATTTTGTAGGGCAAGAGCATCTGCTCGCACCGGGCAAGCCGCTACGCCTGCAAATCGAGCGGGATGATACTGCCTCGATGATCTTTTGGGGGCCGCCGGGAGTGGGCAAGACGACGCTGGCCAAGATCATCGCCGAAACGACCCAGGCCAGCTTTCTTCAATTTTCCGCCGTGCTGGCGGGCATAAAGGAAATCAAACAGGTGATGATGGATGCCGAAAAGGCTGCGGAATTCGGCTCGCGCACCATCCTGTTTGTGGACGAAATCCATCGCTTCAACAAAGCACAGCAGGACGCATTTCTGCCCTACGTGGAGCGAGGAACGATTCGTTTGATTGGGGCTACCACGGAGAATCCCTCTTTCGAGGTCATCGCCGCCCTGCTCTCGCGCTGCCGGGTTTACACCCTCAAGCCGCTGAGTGAAGAACAACTCATTATCCTGCTGGAGCGCGCGCTGGCCGATCGCGAACGCGGTCTGGGCGCGCTCCAACTTACCGCCAATCGCGAAGTCCTGGAAAGGATCGCCAGCTATTCCAGCGGCGATGCGCGATATGCCTATAATGCGCTTGAGGCGGCGTCTAAGTTGGCCGTGACCGGCGGCCAAATCACCTCTCAGATGGTGGCCGATGCGCTGCAGCAGCGCGTGCTGCTCTACGACAAGCAAGGGGAGGAGCACTACAACCTAATCTCCGCCTTGCACAAAAGCGTTCGCAATAGCGATGCGGATGCGGCCATGTATTGGTTGGGCCGGATGCTGCAAGCGGGAGAGGATCCCATGTATGTGGCCCGGCGCCTGGTGCGGATGGCGATCGAAGACATCGGGCTGGCAGCGCCTGAAGCATTGAATCTGTGCCTCGCCGCGCGCGATACGATGCACTTTCTGGGATCGCCGGAGGGCGACCTGGCGCTGGCTGAGGCCGCCGTTTATCTGGCCCTCGCACCCAAGTCGAATGCGCTGTATATCGCTTACAACGAAGTGGAAGCGGAGATTGAAGCCAATCGCGCCGAACCCGTGCCGCTGCATCTGCGGAACGCGCCCACCCCGCTGATGAAGCAGCTTGATTACGGCAAAAATTATCAGTATGCGCACGATGTCGAGGACCGGGTTGCCGATATGGAGTGCCTGCCGGAAAGCCTTCGTGGCCGCACCTTCTATCGTCCGGTCCAGGAAGGCCGGGAGAAACTCCTGGCGCAGCGTATGGAAGAAATACGTCGAATCCGTGCCGCCAAGCGGAAAAGCAGCGAGCCAACAATTTAGGAGTCAGCTGGACCCTGACTTTTAGTCCGAGGCTTCGCAGCCGTTCCCCTGTACATCCAGTCAGAAAATCCTTTGAGATGTGGGTCTGACTTGCCGGCGAACGGCATTGGCATCGCATCGAAATGCCGTGGGTTACGATCAGTCCTTGGAAGACACGTGCTAAATAGAACTCAGCTTATATGGAGTCGATGGCGTGCGTGTTGCTTGCTGCGCAACCAGCCGCGCTGTTTTCAGCGACTCCAGCGGATCGCCTGTCGGATAGTATTCCATCGTAATGAACTTGTTGTAGTTCAGTTCGGCGAGTTTTCGATAGATATTCAGATAGTCTATTTCGCCGGTTCCGGGTTCGTGACGCCCAGGAACATCCGCCACATGCACCAGGCCAACCCAGTCGATATTCTTTTCCAGCTTTTCTATCAGGTTCCCCGAGGCGCGCTGCTCATGGTAAAAGTCGTACAACACCTTCACGTTCGGGCTACCTACGGCTTGAACGATATCGAACGCTTCTGTGACGGAATTCAGATAACCGGTCTTTTGCTCCAGTAAATCAATCGGCTCAATCACGACCTGAATATTGTTCTTAGAAAGCAGGCCTGAAACTTGTTTCAGGTTCTCAACACACGCCGAATGCTGGATCTCTCGCGACAAGCCCTCCATGCGCGGGCCCGAGGTCAGAATGATTTGTGGAGAGTTCAGATCCTTTGCGACCGCAACATGGTCGGTTAGCTGTTGTATAAGTTTGCTTGATCCCGCGGGATCTGCAAGTGTGACTCTGAGGCCGGCGATCGAATCGATGGTCAATCCCAGCGATTCGATTTTTGCCTTTATGCGGCGAGTATCCGCAGCCGACCAATTCTTGATCTCGCCGGTTAACTCCACCCCTTGGTAGCCTGCCGCCGCGACGATCTCCATGCATTGCTCGACCGGCAATTTCTTGTCAATCGTCCAAAGCATGACGGAGAAATGAAAATTTTGAGGAGTGGGAGCGGCGGGGGTGGGTATGGTTTGCGCGCCGGTTCCTAGAAAGCCCTTGCCCAGCGCGGCTCCGGCCAGCAGTTGACTAAACTTGCGGCGATTCATACTCCCTCCTGAACAGTTCCATTCGTACTTGATCGGTGTTATAGAGTCTTCGTTCCTTGCGCCAGCCGGGAAAAAAGGCAACGCTCAGATCGAGGGCACGGCATACGAATGATCTTATCCTCCCGCCGCATGATCCAAACCGATGCCGCTTGCGCGTTCAACTGGGAACCATGTATATAATTAGGCGACCTTCCCCCAATCCTCCCCCCAGGCCCAGGTTTGCACTTTCTGGCGTTTACCAGTCAGCAATTATTAGGAGAATATATGTCCATGTCCCAAGCTAAGGGCAATGTTGAGCGCCTCGCCGAGGCGGGGATTCTCAAGCACGAGCACTTTACCGATCATGACCGGAAACAAATCGAAGGCATGTCAGCGGAAGAGGTTGACGTTCTGATTAAGCTGCGCTCCAAGATGGGGAAAGCTCCCGAGGGTAAGGACCATATGCGGCCTAACCTCATCGTTTGATAGCTGCCGCCTGGCTGAATAGCCTTGTATCAACTTCGTCATCTCGACCGGAGCGCAGTCGGGGTCCCCGGCAAGCGAAGCTTGCTGGAGTGGGAGAGCAGTGGAGAGATCCGCGGATAATTCATCTACAACGCATAGCGAAGTTCTCCGGCATAAGCTCTCCTTTGCCGAAGGCCGTCTGACCGCCTCCAGCGATCGTTTTTGGAACCATCCGGATCTGGCGGAACTGTATCCCGATTTCCTTATTCAGCTTTACCACATAGTTTGCGGTGGACTCGACCTGATGTCATTCGCCGCGGGGTGCTCCACCGCTCGACTAAATGATCCTGTTGCCGTTATTTCCGGAGAGTATCTGGTTCATCACATCGAGGAGGAAAAAGATCACGCCGCGTGGCTTCTCAGCGATATCGCAAGCTTAGGTATAGATGAAGCTGCGGTTCTCGGATCGCCTCCGTCAAGCAGCGTTGTGTCGCTGCTGGGGCGGCAACACCTCCGGATCGCCAACGCTCATCCTGTCTCCGTTTTTGGATATCTTATGGTCCTGGAAGGCTCGCCACCAGTGATCGAGCAGTTAGACCGCATCCAGAGGCGAACAGGCCTACCCACTAAAGCCTTCCGCTGTCTCCGTTCCCACGCCGAGGATGACCCTGCTCACTTAGCCGATTTGAGTCGAACCCTGGATCGGATGCCTCTCACCTCGGAACAGAGCCAGTGTCTAGCCCTGAGCGCCTTTTATACCATTGACGGGGCAGCGTCGCTGCTCGACGAGCTCCTCGCTCTCTCCGGAAACCGCTCCGCATTCCTAATGTCCCAGTCAGGGCGTGCTTGTCTTTGAGATCTGAATCATGGAATCTGAGATCCGATCGTCGCACAGTGCCCCAGCCGCCCCAACCGGCCGGATTGAGATAACTCTCGTGCTTCGTCCGAAAACTCCTATTCCCGAACTGCACCATGGCCCGGCAACCATTTCAGCTCAACCAGATCATCTCGCGCATTCTCAATTCCGGGAGCGGCACGCTGCGCACCCGGATGATATTGCGGTTATCCGAAACTTCGCGCAGCATCACAAGCTTCAGGTCACCGATGTTGACGGCTTTCGGCGTACCGCCCGAATCTCCGGAACGGCTGAATCCATCGATGCTCTCTTCGGCACTACTCTTCACCAACATCACGCCGCCGATGGTTCTTCGTTTCTCGCTCCTGCAGGTTCTTCTTCCATTCCGCCCGCATTGCACACAATCGTAGAGGCTGTCCTCGGGATCAATACCGCCCATGTCGGGCGCCGTCACAAGATTCCATTCCGGTCTCCCGTGCACAAACTGCTTTCGCCACGCGACCTCGCTAATGCCTACGCTTTCCCAAAAGGTATGGACGGTCGCGGCCGTACCATTGGCCTCATCGAATTAGGCGGCGGCTTCCATTCTGAAGACATCGAGCGCTTTTGTGAGAAAAACGGCTTGCCGACGCCCAGCATATCTGTTGTCGAGGTGCATGGCGGGGCCAATCGTCCCGCACATCACCGTGCCATTCACGAGATGCTCGACTGCGTCGACGGACAACTCCACCTGTCGGCCGCCGCGCTTGAGTCGGATACGATCGCATCTGCGCAGGCCACTGTCGAGGTCACGATGGATCTCGAAATTGTCGCTGCGCTAGCCCCCGCCGCGAACCTGATTGTTTATTTCGCTACTCCGGATGAACAAGGCATTTACCATGCGCTCAGCCGCGCGGTTCACGATATCCACCATCTTCCCGACGTGCTTTCCATCAGTTGGGGCGAAGCCGAGACCGCCCTTTCCGGCACATACTTGAATGCCATCGACCGTCTGCTTGAGATCGCATGTCATCTCGGTATTACCGTCTGCGCTTCGGCCGGCGACGCCGGCGCCCTCAATCATTCGCCTGATCATCTGCCCGCCGTCAACTTCCCGGCAAGCAGTCCGCATTGCCTCGCCTGCGGCGGTACTACTCCGCACTTCCGCGATGAACCGGCTGACGTTCAGGTGGCGGAAGAGATTGTCTGGAATGCAACTCACTTCGGCTTCAAGGGAGCGACGGGCGGCGGAGTTAGCCGAACGTTCCCAGTACCCGCTTGGCAGCAAGCTGCGGGAATTCCGCTCGGCCCCACCGGTCATCCGGGACGCGGAGTGCCCGACGTGGCGGGTCCGGCCGATCCAAGATATGGTTGTGAAATTCAGATCGCCGGCCGCACTTTTTCTTCGGCCGGCACCAGCGCCGTGGCTCCTTTATGGGCCGCACTCATCGCCTGTTGCAATCAGGCGCTCGGCGCCCGCTGTGGTCACCTCAACCCACACATCTACCACATCGGCCATCATCGTCTGGCGGGATTGCGCCCAGTTACGCAAGGTGACAATGGAGCCTATAAGGCAGGCCCCGGCTGGAATGCCTGTACCGGCTATGGAACGCCTTCAGGCGTCCATCTGCTTCATCATCTCCAACAAGTTGCCGGCGCCAAGCGGCCACCGACGTAACTCTCTGTGCCGGAAGCAGGAAGTTGCGCTCACAGAGCGGCTTCGGCCTCTTCGCTCGTAGGAAAAATGCTGAGAATCGTATGCACGCGGGTTGATTGCAGAAGTGCCGAAATTCGCTCATTGACTCCGGCGAGATATAGTTTTCGCCCGTGATTTTGAGCCGACACATAGTAGTTCATAAGCTCCGCGGCATCCGAGTCGCCTCGACCGACGAGTTGAAAACACGGATTGAACTTTACCTCAGGGAAGTCAATCAGACGCCCGTTGTCTTCCGCTGGAAATACAAGCCGAAACCTTGTCCCGTGATTTAACTATTGCTGTGTCAATTAGGAATCATTCTATTAGCTAGCTCAAAAAGACCCAAAAGGAAAAGTGCTAACGCCGGGGCCACTCTTTAGCCCGGAATATGTGGTCTGACCTCTTGTGCGGACCGAGTATACACTTGACGGAGCGGCTTTGAAAACAGCCCCTGAAGGGGACTCATCGAATTTGAAATAACCAATGCACCAAAACAAGAAAGGCCGCGATTGCTCGCGGCCTTGAATGTTTGGTTTCAACGAAGTTACTCTGTAGCCATTTCCTCGGCTTCGCCCTCCTGCCGCATCAACTCCAGTTCGCGCTCCGCTTCTTCGTATGCGGCAGTCACTTCCTGCTGCACGCGAACCGCGGCCTCTTCCAATTCCGGCGAGAGCTGGATGTTGCGGTAGTATTCCATTCCCGTGCCTGCGGGAATGAGCCGGCCGACGATGACATTCTCCTTGAGGCCGCGCAGAGTGTCGACCGAGCCGCTGATGCTGGCTTCAGTAAGCACACGCGTTGTCTCCTGGAAGGATGCGGCGGAGATGAAGGAATCCGTCGAGAGAGAAGCCTTGGTGATACCGAGCAGCAGCGGACGGCCTATGGCCGGACGGCCGCCGTTCGAGATCACGCGCTCGTTCTCTTCGCGGAAGCGGAACTTGTCGATCTGCTGTTCCAGCAGGAACGTTGTGTCACCGACTTCCTCGATCTTCACCCAGCGCAGCATCTGGCGCACGATGGTCTCGATATGCTTGTCCGAGATCGCAACGCCCTGCAACCGGTAGACCTCCTGGATTTCGTTCACCAGATAGCCTTGAAGTTCCTTCTCGCCCAAGACCGCCAGGATGTCATGCGGGTTCAGTGGTCCATCCATCAGCGGCTCGCCGGCGCGCAGGCGCTCCCCTTCCTGTACGTTGACGTGGATACCCCGAGGAACCTGATATTCCTTCTCCTCGCCGTTATCCGCAGTCACGTAGATCTTGCGCTGCCCTTTGGCCACTTCGCCGAACTTAACCACGCCATCGATCTCGCTGATGATCGCGGTTTCGCGCGGCTTACGCGCTTCAAAGAGCTCAACTACGCGAGGCAGACCGCCCGTGATGTCCTTGGTGCGAGTGGTCTCACGCGGAATCTTCGCCAGCACATCGCCAGGAAAGACTTCATCGCCATCCTGAATCATGAGGTGAGCGCGGCTGGGCATGAGATAACGCTTGCTGCCTTTACCGCCTTTAATGATGATCGCCGGCTGGCGCTTCTCGTCGGATGCATCCGCAACCACCAGACGCGACAGGCCGGTAACCTCATCGACTTCCTCATTCAGCGTGATGCCTTCCTGCAGGTCCTTGAACTGCACCGTGCCGCCGATTTCGGTCAGAATCGCGAAGGTGTACGGATCCCATTCGACCAGGGTCTGACCGAGTTGGACCGGTGCGCCGTCTTCGACCATGAGCTTGGCGCCGTAGACCACCTGATAGCGTTCCTTTTCACGGCCGCGATCGTCGACTACGGCGATTGCGCCCGAACGATTCATCGCTACCAGATGCCCTGCCTTGGCGCGAACCGTGAGCATGTTGACGTAGCGCAAGGTTCCGTTGTTCTTGGCATCCAGCCGCGATTGGTCGGAAACACGGGAGGCGGTGCCGCCGATATGGAAGGTACGCATGGTCAACTGCGTGCCCGGCTCGCCGATCGACTGCGCGGCAATGACTCCGACAGCTTCGCCCAGCTCCACCATGCGGCCGGAAGCGAGATTGCGTCCGTAGCACAGGATGCAGACGCCGCGCTTGGATTCGCAGGTCAGCACGGAGCGAATCTTCACCTTCTCGATGCCGGCGCCTTGAATAGCCGACGCCAGATCTTCGGTGATCTCCTGGTTGACTTCTACGATCACGCTGCCTTCGTAGTCCTTGATCTTTTCGAGCGACACGCGGCCAATGATGCGGTCGCGCAAGCGGTTCGATGATCTCGCCTGAGTCGACGATAGGACCGACGTAGATGCCTTCCACCGTGCCGCAGTTCTGCTCGCTCACGATGACATCCTGAGCCACGTCCACCAAGCGGCGGGTGAGGTATCCGGAGTCTGCTGTCTTCAAAGCCGTGTCCGCCAGGCCCTTGCGAGCGCCGTGGGTGGAAATGAAGTACTGCAGCACCGTAAGACCTTCGCGGAAATTCGCGGTGATCGGCGTTTCGATGATCTCACCGGAGGGCTTGGCCATAAGGCCGCGCATCCCGGAGAGTTGGCGAATCTGCTGCTTGGAACCGCGAGCGCCAGAGTCGGCCATGATATAGATCGGGTTGAGGACGCCCGCCTTATCGGCGTTCTTCATGTTGTCGAACATTTCGTCGGCAACCTTCTCGGTTACCGCCGACCAGATCTGGATCACCTTGTTGTTGCGCTCGCCGTTGGTGATCGCGCCGTCAAGGTACTGCTGTTGTACCGCGAAGACCTGCTTCTCGGCGTCACGCACCAGGGTGTACTTGGTGTCTGGAATGACCATGTCGTCCAGACCAACGGAGAGACCGCTGCGTGTGGCGTACTGGAAGCCGAGATCCTTAATCCGGTCCAGCATCTTGACTGTCACTTCCAGATCCCAGATTGAGGTAGCAGTAATGCACCAGCTGTCCGATGCCCTTCTTCTTGAGCAGACCGTTCACGTAAGGCATAGCCTCGGGAAGGGCCTCATTCAAAATGGCGCGGCCGACAGTAGTCGAGATGTATTGCTTGTCGTACTGCACCGGCTCGGTGTGCGTAAGGTCCTGATCGTCATAGGCGGTCGTCATGTCGAGCACCGGTCCGCTGTAGCGCAGGCGGATGGGGCTCAACGTCTCGACTTCCTTGGCTTCGAGCGCCATCAGCACTTCGTCCGTATTGGCAAAGACCCGGCCTTCTCCCTTGCCGCCCTTCTTCTCCTTGGTCAGGTAATAGAGACCCAAAACCATGTCCTGAGTAGGTACGGTAATGGGTTGGCCTGATGCGGGCGACAGGATATTGTGCGAAGCAAGCATCAGCACGCTCGCTTCCACCTGCGCTTCCGGAGAGAGCGGAATGTGCACGGCCATCTGATCACCGTCAAAGTCCGCATTGAACGCAGTGCAGACCAAGGGGTGAATCTTGATCGCCTTGCCTTCCACCAACACCGGCTCGAATGCCTGAATGCCCAGACGGTGCAGCGTGGGAGCGCGATTCAACAGCACCGGATGGTCTTTGATGACCTCCTCCAGGATGTCCCATACAATCGGCTCCTGCAGCTCGACCATCTCCTTAGCCTGCTTGATGGTGGTGCAGTGCCCGGTCTGTTCCAGCCGGTGATAGATAAACGGCTTGAAAAGCTCGAGAGCCATCTTCTTCGGCAAGCCGCACTGGTGCAGCTTGAGCTCCGGACCAACGACGATGACCGAACGTCCTGAGTAATCCACCCGCTTGCCCAAAAGATTTTGGCGGAAGCGTCCCTGCTTGCCCTTGAGCGTATCGGAGAGCGACTTGAGCGGACGGTTATTTGCGCCACGCAGAACGCGGCCCCGGCGGCCGTTATCGAACAAGGCGTCGACTGCTTCCTGCAGCATGCGCTTCTCATTACGCACGATTACTTCCGGCGCATGCAGGTCCATCAGCTTCTTGAGGCGGTTGTTCCGATTGATGACGCGGCGATAAAGATCATTGAGATCGGAGGTCGCGAAACGTCCGCCGTCGAGCGGAACCAGCGGGCGCAACTCCGGCGGAATGACCGGAATGACGTCCAGGATCATCCACTGCGGCTTGTTGCCTGACTTACGAAAGGCCTCAACCACCTTGAGCCGCTTGGCATACTTGAGCCGCTTCTGCAGCGAGGTCTCGATCTTCATGCGCTCGCGGAGTTCGACCGACAGCTCGTCCACCACCACGCGCTTAAGAAGCTCTTTGATGGCCTCAGCGCCCATCATTCCTTTGAAGCCGCTGGGCCGGTACTGCGTATCGAGCTCGCGAAAACGTGCTTCATCCTTGATGATTTCGCGCTCACGTACCGGCGCGTCGCCGGGATCGACCACTACGTAGCTCTCGAAATAGAGCACGCTTTCCAGATCGCGCAGCGAGATATCGAGCAGGTGCCCGATGCGGGACGGCAATCCCTTGAAAAACCACACATGGGAGCATGGGGACGCGAGTTCAATGTGCCCCAGACGCTCCCGGCGCACCTTGGAAAGGGTGACTTCCACGCCGCATTTATCGCAGATCACTCCGCGATGCTTCATGCGCTTGTACTTGCCGCAGAGGCATTCCCAGTCGGTGACCGGGCCAAAGATGCGGGCGCAGAAAAGTCCGTCGCGCTCCGGTTTGAAGGTGCGATAGTTGATCGTTTCCGGCTTGGTTACTTCGCCGTGCGACCAACTGCGAATCTTCTCCGGCGAGGCGAGTGAGATACGAATTGCGTCGAAATCCGTAATTGGGCTGGTGAGTTCAAATGGGCTGGAACGGTACAAGACGACCCTCCTTGGCACCTCACTCCGGATCGGTTGCTCCGAAGTTATGCCTGCTACGCTCCCGGATTTCATTCTGCTTAAGCTGACTGTCCTTTCCGGGAGCGTTTGCTCTTAAGGACAGGGCCTGATCTTCAAATCCTGGTCTTCAAATCCTTTCAAATCCTGGTTCTAATCTTCTGGTCTTTAAACTATCGTGCTCTTTCAGCTCTTCAGTTCCACTCTCCGGGAGGGACACCCAAGTCCGAGTTCTTTTTGAACGCGGGCGCCCCGCCCAGGGAAGCTCAGTCAGCCGCCGCAATAGCGGGCAGAGACTGTTTCTTTTCCGCCGCCCCTTGCTTAATCAGCTCCACATCGAGGCAAAGCGATTGCAACTCGCGGATAAGTACATTGAACGACTCGGGCACGCCCGGCTCGATGGCCGCCTCTCCCTTGACGATGGCCTCATAGATCTTGGTACGGCCATAGACGTCGTCGGACTTGGCGGTAAGCAGCTCCTGCAGGATGTATGCCGCGCCATAGGCTTCCAGCGCCCATACTTCCATCTCGCCGAAACGCTGTCCGCCGAATTGCGCTTTCCCGCCCAGCGGCTGCTGGGTGATGAGCGAATAGGGCCCAATCGACCTTGCATGGATCTTGTCATCGACCAGGTGCGACAGCTTAAGCATGTAGATATAGCCGACGGTTGCGGGTTGTTCGAACTGCTCGCCGGTCATGCCGTCGAACAGGTGAGTCTTGCCCGAACTGGGAAGATCCGCCGATGCCAGAAGAGCTTTGAGTTCGGCCTCCTTGGCTCCGTCGAAAACCGCGGTGCCGAACCAGATGCCGCGCTTCATGCCCGCGGTTACGCGAAGCAATTGCTCGTCATCAAGTTCAAGCAGTTGGCGCAAGGCGGCGGTATTGGCAAATCGCTCTGTAACCAGTTGCCGGACTTCATTGGCGTCATGGTTTCGTTGCACAACCTCTGCGATTTTCGCTCCTAGATTGTGCGCTGCCCAACCAAGGTGCGTCTCCAGGACCTGCCCCACGTTCATACGGGAGGGCACGCCCAGAGGGTTGAGCACGATCTCGACTGGCGTGCCATCCGGCAGATAGGGCATATCTTCCTCGGGAAGGATGCGGGCAATTACGCCCTTGTTCCCGTGGCGTCCAGCCATCTTATCGCCCACCGAGAGCTTACGCTTCATGGCGACATACACCTTCACCAGCTTGATTACACCCGGCGAAAGCTCATCGCCTTTCTGCAGCTTGCCGATCCGCTCGTTGGTGATCTTGCGCAGCACGTCGATCTGCCGCGAGGTCATCTCCTCGATCTCATCGATCTGCTCATTAACCCGCGGGTCCTTATCGGCGTAACGAATACGCTTCAGGTTGCGCGTCGATATGCGCTCAATGGTGTCGCGATCGACAATTTGCTCCTTGACCAGCAGGCGCTTGTTGGTGCGCTCGTCGTGCAAGTCGGCCAGCACTTCCTTGCCGCCCAGAATCGATTCCAGCCGCTTCAGCCGTTCATCGGTCAGAATCCGGATCTCGTCGGCCAGGTTCTTTTCGAGTTTTGCAACCTGTTCGGCCTCGATCAGCTTGGCCCGCTCGTCCTTCTCCTGTCCTTTACGCGAGAAGATCCGGACATCGACTACTGTGCCTTCGATTCCCGGAGGGCAAGTCAGCGAAGCATCGCGGACATCGCCGGCTTTCTCTCCAAAGATGGCGCGCAGCAGCTTTTCTTCCGGAGTCAACTGGGTCTCTCCTTTAGGAGTAACTTTGCCGACCAGGATGTCGTTGTGCTTGATCTTCGCGCCGATACGGATCACTCCGCTCTCGTCCAGATCGCGCAGCGCCGATTCGGAGACATTGGGAATATCGCGCGTGATCTCTTCGGGTCCCAGCTTGGTGTCGCGCGCTTCGATTTCAAATTCCTCAATGTGGACCGAGGTGTAGTAGTCATCCCTGACCAGCTTCTCGGAGATCAGGATGGCGTCCTCAAAGTTGTAACCGCGCCAGGGCATGAAGGCGACCAATACATTCCGGCCCAGGGCTAGTTCTCCCTGCTCGGTGCACGGTCCGTCGGCAATCACCTGCCCCTTGATCACGCGGTCGCCCTGACGGACGATCGGCTTCTGATTGATGCAAGTGTTCTGGTTGGAACGCTTGAATTTGATCAGCTGGTAGATATCCGATCCAACTTCGCGAGAAAGCTGCGTGGGATGATGCTCGCCCTCGACGCGCACGATGATACGTTCGGAATCGACCGAATCCACCAACCCGTTCCGTTTGGCCAGAATGACGGCGCCTGAATCGCGCGCCGTAACTCCTTCCATGCCGGTGCCGACCAGCGGGGCTTCCGCCACCAGCAATGGCACGGATTGCCGTTGCATGTTCGCGCCCATGAGCGCGCGATTAGCGTCGTCATGCTCCAAAAACGGCACAAGCGACGCGGCTACGGAGACAAGTTGCTTAGGACTTACGTCGATGTAATCGACATCGTCACGATTCACCAGGACAAAGTTGCCTTGCCGGCGCGCATTGACCAGGTCGTCGACAATGCGGCCCGCGCTGTCCAGCTCGATATTCGCCTGGGCAATCGTGTGCCGGTCCTCTTCCCATGCCGAGAGATAGAAAGAGAACGGTTCGAACTCGACCGGCCGCTTCTTATCTTTCCGCAGTTGGTTGTTGAGCTTGAGCGCTTCCCCTTTTTCCAGATGCTCACCGACACGCAAACCGCTCTCTCCGGCATTGGCAATCTGCACATAGTCCAAGATGTGCCCATTGCGCACCCGCCGGTAAGGCGACTCAATAAAGCCGTACTCGTTGATCCGCGCAAAGCACGACAAAGAACTGATCAGGCCGATGTTCGGACCTTCCGGTGTTTCGATCGGGCAGATACGGCCGTAATGTGTCGGGTGAACGTCGCGAACTTCGAAACCCGCGCGCTCCCGGCTCAAACCGCCCGGCCCAAGCGCTGAGAGACGGCGCTTGTGCGTGATCTCCGATAGAGGATTGGTCTGATCCATGAACTGCGACAACTGCGAAGAACCAAAAAATTCACGGATAGCCGCCATCACCGGCTTAGCGTTGATCAGGTCATGCGGCATAGCCGTCGACATCTCCTGATACACGCTCATCTTCTCCTTGATCGCCCGCTCCATGCGAACCAGTCCGATGCGGAACTGGTTTTCCATCAATTCGCCCACCGCGCGTACCCGGCGGTTGCCCAGGTGATCGATATCGTCCACCACGCCAATGTTCTTGCGCAGCTTAAGCAGGTAGCGGATGGTGCCGTAGAAATCCTCCGGAGTCAGGGTGCGGCGATCCAACTGTGCTTCGTCGGCGGATTCGTACAGCTTGATATTGAACTTCAACCGCCCCACGCGTGAGAAGTCGTACTTGCGGGGGTCGAAAAACATCCCTTCAAATAAGGCCGTCGCCGTATCGAGCGTAGGCGGATCGCCCGGACGCAGCTTGCGATAGATCTCAATCAGGGCCTCTTCCGGCTTGTGAACTGAATCGCGCCTGAGCGTATTGGTGATGATGTTGCCTACGTCGTCGCGCTCCGGGAAGAAAACCTCGATCGACGTCACGCCGCTTTCAGTAATCTTGTGCAGCTTGTCGCCGGTAAGCTCATGATTAGCCTCGAGCAGCACTTCGCCGGTCGAGGTATCGACCACATCGGCCGCCGTCATCGCGCCGTCCAGCTCCGCCGCCTCGATCTCCACCTCGGAGATCTTGTGGTTGCGCAGCGCCTTGAGGATGCTCGGAGTCACCTTGCGGCCTGAGTGGGCGATCTCCTCGCCCTTCGCCACCACGGCATGCGCCGGCTTTGCCCCTAACAGGTGGGTTCCCTTCTCACCGCTTTCGGCAATCGTCCAGAAGAGCTTGTTATCCTTCACCGCGATCGTGTCAACCAGATAGAAGGTCTTGAGGATCTCTTCATCGGAGCGCAATCCCAGAGCGCGCAGGAAGATCGTTCCCAGGAACTTGCGCTTGCGGTCGATGCGGACATAGAGGGTGTTCTTCTGGTCGTACTCGAACTCTACCCAGGAGCCGCGATAGGGAATGATCTTGCCCAGGAAGTAGGTACGGTTGTTGGCGGTCTCAAAAAAGACGCCGGGGGAGCGGTGCAATTGGCTCACGATCACGCGCTCGGTGCCATTCACAATGAAGGTGCCATTTTGCGTCATCAGCGGAATGTCGCCGAAGAAGACTTCCTGTTCCTTGATGTCGCGAATGGTCTTGGCGCCGGTCTCGGGATCTTTGTCGTAGATGGTGAGGCGCACCGTCACCTTAAGCGGCGCGGAATACGTCATGCCGCGCTCTTCGCACTCCGCCTGATCGTATTTCAACTGCAGGCCTACCGGATCGCCGCACTTGTTGCAAAAATCCGGAGTGTTCTTGTTGTAGGTTCCGCACTTCTGGCAGAGCACGTCGCCGGGATGAAAGGGATCGGTAATCACCATCGCGCCGCAATTCACGCAAGCGGTGCGTAGATGGTGCAGCCCCTTCAAATGGCCGCACTTGCATTCCCAGTTGCCGATCGCGTAATCCACGAAATCCAGTTGCGAGATATTACGAAAATCGGTGATCGGAAAAACCGAAACAAAGACCGACTGAAGCCCGTTATCTTCGCGCTCTGCAGGCAGTTTGTCCATCTGCAAAAACCGCTCGTAAGACCGGCGCTGCACTTCGATCAGGTTGGGAATCTGGATAGAGGTTGGAATCTTGGAAAAATCGAGACGGCTGCGAATGGCGCGGTTCTCGTTCGGCATGCATCACTCCTAAGACTCGTTTACGCGAAGTTCGAGGGAAAGCAGAGGACCGCCCGAGTCCGGCGATCATTCCTTTGGGTGGTTCTGGCTTAATCGATGTGCTGGCATGTTTTCGCCGCCTCGCTCGACAAAAACACCGCATCCTGGTGATTCCGTATTCAGTAGATCTAAGCAACTCCTGCTGAGAAGCAAGCTTCAGAAAGAAGTGCTGCCGTTCGCTCGGCCAACGAAAAACTTGAGCCAACGGATGGTGGGCGGGAGCCCTGCGGATAACGGGAGACACGCAAAAGGAAACCGGAAGAACGGCAAGCGCTCGCTAGGGCAAACTTCCCTATGAGCGCCACAAACGAATTGTGCACTTGAATGATCGATAGGAATTTCTGAATCTCGCCGGTTCCAATAAGCCGCGTGTGCGCCGCCCTACAGCAGATCGTTTCACCACACCTGGAAACCCGCCGCCCGCTTGCCCAGATGTGCCGGCCCAGCTGGGGCCGGAAGATTAGGTCACATGCGATTCAAATCAACCCACCGCGACCGCATGTTTAAACACCGTTCCGCCACGTACAAGATGCCTTTTATGGCGGAGACGCGCTAAAAATAATAATAGCGCGTCTTGCTTTGGCACGCAACTTGCTACTTAACTTCGACTCCCGCGACACCGTCGAACTTCTTGCGGATGGTCTCGGCTTCATCCTTGCTGATGTTTTCCTTGAGTGGCTTGGGCGCGCCATCCACCAGGTCCTTGGCTTCCTTCAGCCCAAGCGAGGTGACTTCGCGTACCGCTTTGATTGTGTTGATCTTGTTGGCTCCGGCATCTTTGAGAATTACGGTAAATTCCGTCTTCTCCTCAACCGGAGCAGCCGCTGCCGCACCTGCGCCGCCGGCCACCACAACCGGAGCCGCTGCTGCCGCCGAAACGCCAAGGCGCTCTTCAAGCTTCTTCACCAAGGCCGCCGCATCCAGCAAGGTCAAGCCCACGATCTGTTCTTCCAACTGCTGTAAATCCGCCATTTTCCTCTCCACGTAAAAAGAAACTTTGTACCCAAAACCCCGTGACGCAAATTCCGCTATGAAACTAGCTCTCCTTCGATCCCTCGGCTGGGCCCTCAACCGGAGCCTCGGTAGCAGCCGCCTCCGTCTGAGTAGGCGCGCCGGCTGCCGGCTCGACCGCTTCAGGGGGTTCGGCCTTAGCGGGTTCCGCTTCTGCTGGAGCAGGTGCAGGACGCTCCCCCGCCTGATTACGCTCCTCCGCGCTGATTACCTGGAGCCGCTTCTGAAAACTTCCCCTTCTCGACGCCCTGATTGACCACCACCGCCAGATCCCGGCCGGTCGCGTTGATCACCGTCGCCAACCTCTGCGCGGGTGAATTGATCAGGAAGAGCAGCTTGGCGAAGAGCTCCTGCTTGCCCGGCATCATCGCCAACTGCTTGACTTCCTCAACTGAGATCAGCTTGCCATCGATGATCCCGACCTTGAAGGTGAACTCCGCATTATTCTGCACCCAGGCGGAGAGCGCCTTAGCCAAGGACACCGGATCGCCGCTGGTATAGGCAACCGAGGAAACACCCTTCAAACCCTGCAGCGCCTGCTCCACCTTGGTACCTTGCGCTGCCCGTCCCGCCAGCTTGTTCTTGAGCACGCGATAACTCCCGCCGGCTCCCCTCACCGCCTTGCGCAGCTCAAAATCCTGCGCGACTGTGAGCTTTTGAAAGGTGCCCACAATCGCGCTGGTCGAGCTCTCCAGTTCATGCGCCAGGCGAGTAACACGTTCCGCTTTATCTGCTTTCGTCAGTGCCATAAAATCCCGCTTTCAATTTCTTCTACTCGGTTCCGGGGAGCGCATCCGGGGGCGAGTCGAGACAGAATCTATGCCTTCGCCGCAGTCTCCGCGACAGCATTGTCGAGCGGTATACCCGGACCCATAGTGGAGCTGAGAGTGATGCCGCGAATATACTTTCCTTTAGCCGCTGAAGGCTTGGCGCGGACCACGCTGGTGATCACCGTGGTCGCATTGTCGATCAGCTTATCCGGGGTAAAAGACAGCTTGCCCACCGGCACATGGACCAGGGCGGTTTTGTCTGTGCGAAACTCAACCTTGCCGGCTTTGATCTCCCGGATTGCCGCCGCCACGTCATTGGTAACCGTGCCTGTCTTCGGGTTGGGCATCAGCCCGCGAGGACCGAGAATCTTGCCCAGCCGGCCGACCGACTTCATCATGTCCGGCGTCGCAATCAATGCGTCGAAGTCCGTCCAACCCTCTTTCTGAATCTTCTCGACCATATCTTCGCCGCCGACAATATCGGCGCCCGCGGCCTCAGCTTCGCGCACCCGGTCGCCGGACGCGATGACCGCCACACGCTTCGTCTTACCCAAACCATGCGGCAAAACCACCGTGCCGCGCACCATCTGATCGGCATGCTTGGGATCCACGCCCAAACGCAGCGTCAGATCCACGGTCTCGTCAAATTTGGCGAATTTTACTTGTTTGAGGAGCGGGACTGCATCCGCGAGCGAGTACGCACGGTCTTCAATCTGCGCGCGCACCTTCGCCATGTTCTTGCTGATCTTTTTTGACATGCTTCCTCGTCTCCCACCGCTCAAGGACGCTGGACCTGTCCAGCCGTGGTGTTGGCCGCTCCGCATCTGAATCTAATGCCGGATCGACCGTTGACTTGTCTCTCTGGTTTATTAAAGACGCATTTTTGATACTAGCATAGATTTCCCTGAAAACACTCGGAAAACCATCGCGAATCATGTTGGAGCTTCACTCCCAAAATCGCTGCATTTTCAGGCGAAATCCAGCAACTGGGCCTTCCCCGTCCAGAAATTCCGGCCGGAGAAGAGTGTCGGGTTCCTGCCCGGACCGGTAAATCATGACGAGCCTCCGTTGGGGATCGATAAGCCAGCCGAGCTGAACTCCGCGGCTCATCCAGAACTCCAGCCTTGCCTCGACCTGTGAGGCGCGGTCTCCCGGAGAACGTAATTCGACCACGAATTCCGGACATACAGGGAGAAATCCCTCTTGCTGCTTTTTCGTTAAAAGATTCCACTGTCCGCTGGAAAGCCAGGCAGCATCCGGAGAGCGCATGGTTCCATCGGGGAACAAAAAGCCGCCATTCGAGTTGAAAGCGATTCCCTTCGCCTCGCGCTCCACCCACAAATCCAGCTCCCGGAAGATATAGCCTTCCCGATTGCTGGTTCGTCCCCCGGCGGGCGTCATCACGACCAGATCCCCTTCCGCAGTGCGCTCAATCCGTAGGACCTCATTAGCGGCACAGAACTCGAGCAATTCCTCGTCGCTGAACCGCTTGGCCGGATGAAGAACAACAGGAAGCAGCACATCAGACAGAGAGATGGTTACCCGATCGGAGATTTCGATAGGCTGGAGCTTAGCTTCGCGAGCAACTGGAATGGTAGACATTCCCACCCCTATTTCCCGATCTAGGCCGTGACCTCAATCCCCATCGAGCGTGCCGTTCCCTTGATGCTTCTGACGGCGGCCTCAACCGAGATCGCATTCAGATCCGGCATCTTTTGTTTGGCAATTTCGAGGACCTGCGCCTCGCTCACCTTGCCCACCTTTTCCTTATTCGGCGTAGCCGAGCCCTTGGCAAGGCTCGCCGCCTTCTTCAGCAACACGGCCGCCGGAGGGGTCTTGGTCACAAACGTAAACGTACGGTCTACGTAAACCGTAATCACCACAGGAATAATGAGACCAGCCATTTCCTTGTTCTGCGTGCGCGCGTTGAACTGCTTGCAGAACTCCATGATGTTGACTTGAGCCTGGCCCAGCGCGGGACCGACCGGCGGCGCCGGGGTCGCCTTGCCTGCTTCAATCTGCAGTTTGACCGAGGTTTGTACTTTCTTAATCGGAGGCATCAATATCCCTTTCCCACGCCATTTTCCCGAGAGGGCGTCAGCCCGTCCTTGGAGGTTCTAAAACTAAAAGTGGACCTTTGGTGGATAGACCCCGCATTCATGCGAGATAGGAGCGCTCCATCGCTCCGGAAACGTTCGAGTCTGATCCATGACTCGCTTTAGCACTGGAATGGGAAAATCCAGGGCTAAAGCCCATTCCGCTGGACTGAAGTCCAGCTCCCCCTGCTAAAGCAGGGGCTTCCACCGAAAGCCCGCTGAACGCTAAACTGCCTTCTCTACTTTGCCGAATTCCAGTTCCACCGGCGTCGATCGGCCGAAGATCGTTACCATCACTTTCAGCGTCTCGCGGTCCTCATTGACCTCATCAACCACTCCGTTGAAGTTGGCGAAAGGTCCGTCGGTAATCCGCACCGATTCGTTCTTCTCAAACTTGATCTTGAGCCGCGGCTTTTCTTTGGAGATATCGCTGCGAAAGAGAATCGAACTTACCTCTTCCTCGCTCAGCGCTACCGGCTTATCGCCTGTGCCGAGAAAACCGGTCACTCGCGGCGTGTTCTTGATCACGTGCCATAAGTCGTTGTCCAGATCCATCTCGACCAGCACGTAACCCGGCAGAAATACCCGCTCGACGGTCCGCTTCTTGCCGTTGAAAATCTCGGTCACCGGCTCGGTCGGGATCATTACCCGGCCAATCCTGTTCTGCAGGCCAAAGGCCTGCACCCGGCCTTCGATCGATTCCTTCACCTTGCGCTCGAATCCCGAGTAGGCGTGAATGATGTACCACTTAAAGCTCTCGTTGGCCGGCGGAGTCAGACCCTCGGGTTGACCTGCCGGGGCTTCGCCCGCATTGCCCGTAAGAACGGGAATGGGGACAGCTTGATTGTTTTCCTGCATCATCGATTTCTCTTTCAGGCGCTTACTGGGTGCCCCCCAGCCAGTGCAACAAGGCCTGAACTGTCCGGCCAAGAATCCCATCCACCACGTAGAAGAATGCCGCAAAGGCAAAAACCGTCAAGATCACAACCGTCGTCGTGGTGCGAACTTCTTCCCTCGACGGCGTAACCACCTTGCGCATCTCACTGCGCACATCTTTCAGAAAATCTACAGTCCTGGTCACGAAACCGGTAATCTGATTTCCTTGCCCCGGACCTACCGGACCCGCTCCGCCCTGCTTCTCAATCTTGGCGGCGGCTTTGCTTACCAGCTTGGCCCCTTTGTCCGTCACTGGCTGAGTATCGCGAACCACCGTTGCTGATTTGGCCATCACGCTACCTTCTTTTCATTCCCGGGCTTAACGGTAAAGCTTTCGCCGCCTCGTCCAATTTCCCAATTTCGTACATCTCAACTTACCTTGTGGATGGCAAAGCAGCGACGGCTTATTAAATCGAACTGGCAGGGGCGGAGGGATTCGAACCCCCAAGTTCGGTTTTGGAGACCGACAGTTTAACCGTTGAGCTTACGCCCCTAATATTCGAGGGCTTCGCGGTGAAACTGCTCTCGCCCTCTTGCTTTGCTCGCCAATCCGGGCTCGCTCCGCAATTCACCCGTTTCTATTCGAGGGCTTCGCGGTAAAACTGCTCTCGCCCTCTTGCTTTGCTCGCCAATCCGGGCTCGCTCCGCAATTCACCCGACTACCTGATTCAGCTTCCGCATCCCTTGCTTACGGGCCCTAGGCGCACCTAGCCGCACGCGCAGCACTACTTAGTTTCTTTGTGCGCAGTGTGTTTCCGGCAACGCCTGCAGAACTTGGAAAACTCCAGACGGCCGGTTGTCGTCTTCTTATTCTTGGTCGTGGAGTAATTGCGCTCCTTACACTCAGGACATTGCAATGTAACTATTTCACGCATAATATCCTCTATCTTAACCGATTCCAGGAAAATTCACCGGGTTCGAACAACTATTGATTGGGTCGCTCTCGCTATGTTGGCGGCTCCACTGCCACTCCCGCCTGGACGGCCAGTTCCCTATTTCAATATGTCGGTAATAGTCCCGGCGCCTACCGTGCGTCCGCCTTCGCGGATAGCAAAGCGCAGGCCCTTCTCCATGGCTACCGGCGTGTGCAGCTCAATCTCCAGCGACACGTTGTCTCCCGGCATCACCATCTCCGTGCCTTCCGGCAGCTTCGCCGTCCCGGTCACATCCGTCGTCCGAAAATAAAATTGCGGCCGGTACCCGTTGAAGAATGGCGTGTGCCGCCCGCCCTCTTCCTTGCTCAACACGTAGATCTCGCCCTTGAACTTGGTGTGCGGCGTGATCGATCCCGGCTTGGCCAGCACCATCCCCCGCTCTACATCTTCCTTGGCGATGCCCCGCAGCAGCAGCCCCGCATTGTCCCCAGCCAATCCTTCGTCCAACTGCTTCTTGAACATCTCCACTCCGGTCACCACCGTCTTGCGTGTATCCCGGAAGCCGACGATCTCCGCCTCTTCTCCTACCTTGATCTTGCCTCGCTCGATCCGGCCCGTCACCACCGTCCCCCGCCCCGAGATCGAGAAAATATCTTCTATCGGCATCAGAAACGGCTGGTCGATGGCCCGCGCCGGAAGCGGCACATTCTTGTCCACCGCATCCATCAACTCATCGATCTTCGCTTCCCATTGCGCCTCCCCGTTCAACGCTCCCAAAGCCGAGCCCCGGATTACCGGCACGTCGTCCCCAGGAAAGTTGTACTTGGACAACAACTCGCGCACTTCCATCTCCACCAGGTCGGTCAGCTCTTCGTCTTCCACCGCATCGCACTTGTTCAAAAACACCACGATGTACGGAACCCCCACCTGGCGCGCCAGCAGCACATGCTCCTTGGTCTGCGGCATCGGCCCATCGGTCGCCGCCACTACCAGGATCGCGCCATCCATCTGCGCCGCCCCGGTGATCATGTTCTTGATGTAGTCCGCGTGCCCAGGACAGTCCACGTGCGCGTAATGCCGGTTCGCCGTCTCGTACTCCACGTGCGCCGTCGCTATCGTGATCCCTCGCTCCCGCTCTTCCGGTGCGTTATCAATCGAATCAAACGAGCGAAACGCTATCTTCGGATTGTGCTTCGACAATACCTTCGTGATCGCCGCCGTCAACGTCGTCTTCCCGTGATCGATATGCCCGATCGTCCCTACGTTTACGTGCGGCTTCGACCGGTCAAATTTCTCCTTCGCCATCTTTTGCTTCCTATCTGAAATGAATTCAAAAAATATGGGGTTGCCGGCAATTACGGACGCCTCAACTCAGTAATACGCATACAGCGTCAGGAATTTCTGCCGCAATTCGGGAGCAACCCGCTCCACCAGCGACAGATACAACTCGCGAACCTGACCCCGATCCGAATTGCCCAGCATTTCGTACGCCTGAGTGATTGTTTCGCCTAAAAGTCCCCGCCGGAGCGCTTCCTCAAAATCCCTCGCCCGCACCTTCGCACTCTTGAGCCGCCGCAAGTATGCCGCAACATTGCCTGCGGCGAATACCTGTTCCAGGACTTGCTTCGCCTCAGCGAAATGGGCGCTGTCCTCGACCGGTAAGATAGCCTGCTCAAACATACAATTTGCACTCACTCCCTCGATTGCAGGGCTTCGCGGTACTGCCGCTCTCGCCCTCTTGCTTTGCTCGCCCTGTCCAGGCTCGCTCCGCCATTCACCTTTGAATTTCTGGAGCGGGAGACGGGAATCGAACCCGCGACCAACAGCTTGGAAGGCTGTGACTCTACCACTGAGTTACTCCCGCCGGCACAACCGCTGGCATCTCCTCCGGCCGAAATCCAATCCAGACCAGCCGTACTTCCGGCCGGCGCACTGAATATAAACTCTGGAGCTGATGACCGGGATTGAACCGGTGACCTCTCCCTTACCAAGGGAGTGCTCTACCGACTGAGCTACATCAGCCCGACTGATTTTGTTCCATGCTACCGCGAAGCGGAGGCGGTCAACATTATCCTCAAACCAAACGCCGCTAACAAGATCAAAACTACCGCGCGAATCTTTCCCGGATCAATCGTCTTCCAAGCCAAGCCTGCTAGCGCCGCCAGCAATGCCAAGGCAATCCATTTCCGCGCCGGATTTCTGTCCTCATCCACTCCGGTTCCCGGCGGCTCGGGTTCTTCACTCATCCTCGGCTCCCCGCGCCGGCTACGCTGAATCACTCGGGTTAATTCGTTTCAATTACTGGTGCACAGGGGAGGATTCGAACCTCCGTAGCTCCAAGGAGCGGCAGATTTACAGTCTGCTGCCATTAACCGCTCGGCCACCTGTGCACAATCGTTCCCGGAAAACCGGTAACAATGACCAACAGATACTTCCGCGAACTCTCTCACTCAAGCTCTCCGCAGACACTCTCCCGCCATCCGGCTGCATAGGAACGAGAGGTGAGTTTGGAGTCATTGCGGTGAAGAAATACCGAAGGGGCGTGCTGTGTTTGCCTCCCCCGGCTCATGTCCCCTATTCAACCGGCCAGGCTACTGGAGCTGGCGGAGGGACTTGAACCCCCGACCGTCTGATTACAAATCAGATGCTCTACCAGCTGAGCTACGCCAGCCCAAAACAGTTCTGCTTCTCGCCGAAAAAGACACACGTAGGAATCAGCTTCAGCACAACCACGAGAACCGAGATTATCACAATTGCAGGAACCGCTGCAATCGATCCGCGAAGGGGATGCTATGATTCCTTCGAGCCTCAACCAGTCTCCCGGATCAGACTTTAGGGGCTTGAGCCGCTTGAGCCGCCATGTTTCGGCAACTCCATGCGGCTGATTCGATACACATGCGAAGGCGCACCCAGGCTACCGTCCTCATCGTCCTTTTGATTCTCCTGCTGCTTGCGCTGGCTGCCTTTCTCCGCAAGAAAGCTCCTCCCGAAGCGGCCCGCTTGTTGCCGGAGTCCGATGGCATCGTCTATTTCAATCTCCGGCCGCTACGCGCCTATACACACTTTGACCGGCACTCCGTACCTCGCGATCCCGCTTACCAGAGCTTCATCAACGCCACTGGATTCGAGTTCGAGCGCGATCTCGACCAGGCGGCCTTTGCCCTTCATCGGATGCCGAACCCCCTTGGTCCGAACGGCCCCGTGGCCTTTTCCGAGGTCTTCATAGGCCACTTTAGCGCCGATCGCCTGAACCGCTATTTCGCGTCCTTAGCCGGCGCCAAAGAAGATTATGCGGGCCACACCATCTATCAAATACCGAGCCAGGGACGAACCGTTCGCGTCGCGGTGCTCGGCTATGACATTGTCGCCGCATCGAATGCGCCCACCCCCGAGCAGATTCATTCCATGCTGGACCGCTATCGCACCGCGGCGTTGCCTTTCTCCGGCTCCTCACTCTTGTCCGAGCACTATTCGCAAGTGCCACTGCTTTCTCTAGCCTGGGGCATCGGCGAGCTCAGCCTGCCGCTCCGTCACGACGGTATTAATGTCATGGGCTTTCATCTTCCTCTGGCCTTGAATACCACGGTCATCGCTTCTGTGCGGTGGGCCGGCGCGCTTCACCTGCGAATCGAGGAGATCGCCCCAACCCAAATGGCCGCCGAAGCCTCGGCCGATGCCTTGAACACCTTTGTCACTCTGGCCCGCGCCGCGGAAAACAACTTGCCTTCGGCAATGACGAATCCCGATCTTCGCAACCTGCTCAACACAACCCAGATAGCGCAACGGAAAGACCGCGCCATAGCCACTGCCACAGTGCCGCTCGAGTTCATTGAGAAGCTGCTTAGCGCACCGGATTCCCTGCACTCGCTGCCTAATGCTCGATGATGCGGGCGTCCATCCATCAATCATGGTGCGCCGGTTGGCCCAATTCGGTGTCCAGCACATTCTTCTGAGCGGAAATTCCCACGATCATCAGCTCCAGATCCGCTGATCCGTTATTCACAAACGAGTGTGCATCGTTGAAGCGGACCGGTACTGCGTCTCCTTTGTGGATCGGCGCAGTCTCGCCGTTTACCTGCACTTGCCCATCGCCATTCAGCACGTAGTAAATTTCTTCCACCCCGCGGTGGAAATGCATTCCATCCGATGCTCCCGGCGGGATCAGGAGATGATCCACATACGCCCAGTTAGTCAGAAAGACATCCGAATCGAGAGCCCGCCGGTATTGCACAGTTCCCTGTCCCCCGTGGTAGTTCGCGATCGGACGAAGCAGTTTTTTATCCAGGTTCATCGTCATGAACACGGGAATCGGATCTTTGGGTACGCCGATGCGAGGGTCATTCAGATTGAAAGCATCGTAGTGGCCTTTGACTTGGGCCACGTTGATGTTCATGAATTCCACCGGCTTATCGGAGGGGTTGTAAATGCCGTGCGAATGCCCCATCCGGCAAGGAGCTCCTACCGTTCCCTTGAGCACCGAGGTTCGCCCGTCGATGGTGAACTCAGCCTGGCCGTCAAAGACGATGAACATCTCCTCATTCGTGTTATGGAAGTGAGCGCCCACCCCTCCCCCCGGCATGATTTCACAGCGATGCATGAAATTCAGATTCACGTCCATGGCAGTAGGAGGAACCAGAAGCTCACAGGCCATATCTCCGGCGCTGTTATGCGATCGGCTACGCGTGTATTTGCTGGGGTCGGTGTGACCAATTCGTTGCGCCAAGGGCTCTCTAGCCGGCGCCGAAAATCCAAAATGATAGTAAACAACCAGAACAATCAAAAGCAGGCAGGCACGTCTCATCGTGTTCGCTTTCCTCGCACGCCGAAGCATATAACTGGCAGACAAGGGGGTCAAGCAATAGTTGAACCCAATACCAAAAAAAGAAACAGCAATCTGCTATTTGGGTTTTTCTTCAAGAATGCTACGGACGCGCCGCGCATCAGGGAGGAGCCCCTTTAGGCGTTCTGCAGGTCTAACGAGATTTGCCCGGCCGCTGACTGCAGAGTGGCTATGATTGCCCTCTCATGTTCCGCATCGCGGAGGCGCGTCTTAGGCATGGAAGTGCTGATGGCCGCCGAAACCTGCCCCGTCGCGCCGAAAAGCGGCACGCAGAAGCAGATGCCGTCATAGGCGCACTCTTCACGATCGATGGCGAACTTCTGCAACCGCACGGACTCGTACTCCTGGTTCAGCTTGTTTTGATCGGTGATGGTGTATTCGGTAAAGCGATAAGTCCCGAAACTGCGCAGCAGCTTTTCCCTCTGCTCCAGCGGCTGAAACGCGGTAATTACCTTGCCCAGAGAGCTGGCATTCGGCGGCAAAATCTGCCCCGAAGCATTGCTCATTCGTATAAGGTGAAGACTCTCGACTACCTCGATCACTTCCACGCGGTTGTCAAACAACACCGCCAAAGTCGCGGTTTCTCCTAATTCGCGCCTGAGAGCCTGGAGATGGGGCACTCCGGCGCGACGCAGCTTGCCCAACCATTGCGTCGGGGTAACGGCGTGAACTCCTGGAGCAAGTTTGTATTGGCCGCGGCTGTCTTCGACTACGCAGCCTATGGTTTGCAGTGTGCGCAGAAGCCGGAACGCCGACGTTTTTGAAAGTTGAATCCGCTGGGCCACCTCGTTCATGGATAGAGGAGTCAGTTCGGCCTGCAGCAGTTCCAGAACCTCCAGTGCTTTACCCACCGCACGCGAAAAGTACTGATCATGGCCATCGGTTTCTTTAACCGGCGCGGCCTTTATTAGGTGAGCCTGCTTAGTTCTCAACATAAAAGCACTGGAAACCTATAGTAGAGCAATTGACCGGTATTGCCTAATGATTACGGAACCGGCGGCGGCTTTTACGAATGACAGGCGAGTTCACGCCGCAGTTTTTGACGATAGTGGAACTCGGATCACGATGACCCATATTGCACCTTTTCTGAAATGTGATTCAAAAAAGTATTGCTAGGCGCTATCTCGGGGTGATATAGCTTCTCTCGCACGAATTTCGAGGAGGACCGGTTCAGTGACCCGCAAAAAGAGGATTCAGAGGAATCAATGGCCGATTGTGCTTTGTCTTTTAGCAATGCTGTTGTTGATCTGCTCGCGGTCTTCCGCCCAGGTCACTTCCGCGGAATTGATCGGCACCATTCTCGACAGCTCCGGAGCTGTCGTTCCCAACGCGAAAGTTACAGCCACTAACACCGCGACCAACGAAGCGCACAGTACCGTCAGCCAGACTAGCGGAGATTATGTGCTCTCCAACCTTCCTCCGGGCGATTACACGGTCAGCGTAGATGCGTCCGGTTTCAGCAAGCTGGTGCAGACTGGTGTGAGTCTTCAGATCAACCAGCAGGCCAAGCTGAACCTGGTTGTCAAAGTGGGCCAGGCGACGGAGACTGTCCAGGTAACCGGGCATCCGCCCCTGCTCGATGCCGAGTCCTCCTCGCTGGGCACGGTCATCAACCAGAAGCTCGTGAACCAGTTGCCCCTGAACGGACGCAACTTCGTTCAGTTGGCGACGCTCAGCCCCGGAGTCAATGGCGTGGGACAGTCCGCCTCGGGAACAATCTTGGGAGGCACGCGCCCGGATGACCGCCGTCCCGGATCGGAGATCTTCTCCAACGGAAACCGCGAAGGCGATAACAATTTCCTTTACGACGGCATAGATAACAACGAGCGGCTCACGCTCTCCATCACTCTTCGTCCCGCTGTGGACGCGGTGCGGGAGTTCAAGATTCAGACCAGCGTTTACAGCGCCGATATCGGCCGCAACTCAGGCGCAGTGGTGGATGTAATCACCAAATCGGGCACCAATCAATTGCACGGCAGCGTGTTTGAATTTCTGCGAAACTCCGATGTGGACGCGCGCACCTATTTCAACAAAGTGGGCACCAATTTCCCTGCGTTCCGGCTGAACCAGTTTGGCGGTTCCTTGGGTGGCCCGGTGGTATTGCCTAAAATCTACAACGGCAGAGACAAGACTTTCTTCTTCATGGACTACGAAGGCTTCCGCAGCAGCACACAAACCTTCGAGTTGGGGAACATCCCCACCATGCGCGAGCGCACTGGCGATTTCGGAGAGCTGCTTCCGACCACCCTCATTTACGATCCGCTGACTACGCGTCCCAATCCCGCGGTCCCTGGCGCCTTCCTTCGCACCGCATTTCCTAATAATGTGATTCCGTCTGGCCGTTTCGATCCGATTGCGTACAAGATGATCAACGCGTACCCGATTCCCACAATTCCCGGGCGCTTCAACAACTACGCGGCAGCCCGAATCCAAACGCAGAACTGGGATCAGGGAGATATTCGCGTGGACGAGCAGCTTACGCCGAAGGATTCATTCTTCGCGCGCTATTCGATTCAAAACACGATAACCATTTCTCCCAGCACATATCCGCAGAGCACCATCCCCGGGATCTCTCAGCCGGTGAGTCTGAGCGATGAAGCGTCCTTCGCCGGAACCTCATTGCAGCCGGCCCAGCATGTCGCGATCAGTTATGTGAGGGTGATTTCTCCGACCATCGTGAATGATCTCCGGGTCGGCTTTAATCGCTACCGTCTGGATTACGTGCCGATCAACTTCGCAGCCGGCGCGGGGCTGGGCAACGAACTCGGCGTTCCGAACTCCAATGTAACTCCGCGCGAGCAAAACCTGCCGATCTTTTCGCCATCCACCTACCTGGGCGTCGGCCAATCCCGCTCGCTCCCGTTATACCGGCGCGAGAACACCTTTGAGGAGCTCGATAACCTGACTTGGACGAAAGGCTTGCACACTCTCAAGGTAGGCGTAGACTTCCGCCGCCGTCAGCTCACCATCTATCAAACGAATGAGGGCAACGGCCGCTTCAATTTTTCCCCGGCGTTCACCGACTCGCGCAATCCCGCAGGTAAGGGTGGTGACAGCGCGGCCAGCATGCTGCTTGGCTTCCCGACCCTGGACGCGCATGACTACAACTATCAATTCCCTGGCATACGGCTCAACGAGGCCGGCCTCTACTTTGCCGACGACTGGCGCGTCACGCAAAAACTGACGCTCAACTACGGCTTACGCTGGGATTACTTCAGCCCTCCCAGTGAGGTGGAAAACCGCTGGTCCAACTTCAATATTGCTACCGGCCAGGTTGAAGTCGCGGGCGTAAACGGGGTAGGCATGACCGCCGGTGTGCTGCGGTATTGGCCGAATTTTGGCCCCCGCTTCGGTTTTGCTTACCAGGCCTTACCGCACACCGTGCTTCGCGGCGGGGCTGGTCTTTTTTACAACGCCTCGGGCAGCGAAGCCGGCAACATGCGGCTGGCCCGGAATCTCCCCTTCGGCTTTACCTACCAGGTCTCGCCGGGAGATGTTACGGTAGGTCCGACGGTGAGCCAGGGCTTTCCTGCTCTGCCGCCCATCGTCATTCCTACTCCAGCCAGCGGTCTCTTTACCGCGGTCAGCCCGAACTTCCGTCCCTCCTACGCTGAGCAGTTCAACGCAGTGGTGGAGCAGGAGATTACCCCGCTGGAAATGGTGCTCAAGTTTGCCGGAGTCGGCAACTTAGGCCGCAAATTGCAAGACGCGTGGAATGCGAACCAGCCGATACCAGGCTCGACGGCGACGCAGACAAGGCGGCCGCTCTATGCCACGGACCCGAATCTGAGCGATGTGAACTACTACATCTCTGACGGCTACGCCGAATACTTTGCTTTCCAGCTCACTGCCGACAAACGCTTGAGCCACGGCGTGAGTGCGCTGCTGGGCTACACATTCTCCCATGCTATAGACGATGTGCCGCTGGAATTTGGCGGCGGCGATGCGGGGCCGAATCCGCAGGATCCCCGCTTTCCGCACGAGGTGAGCAATTCGATCATCGACCAGCGCCAGCGCCTGACGCTCAGCTATTTATGGGCGTTGCCTTTCGGCAAGGGACAAACATTCCTTAACACCGGCGGCGTAAGGAATTTAGTCCTAGGCGGATGGCAGACGAATGGGATTTTATTCACGCAAAGCGGCTTGTGGTTCTCTCCCGTTCTGGGGACATCCACCACAAATACGGGTACTTCGAGCCGGCCGAATAAAATCGGACCCGTAAGCTATCCTAAAACCCTGAATGAGTGGTTCAACCCGTCGGCATTTGGCACTCCGGCCCAGTACACTTATGGCAACGCTGGCCGCAACTCGCTGGTTGGTCCGGGACGGACGAACTTCGACACGTCGCTGTTTAAGGACTTCCCCATTCGCGAGCGGGCAGTATTGCAATTCCGGGTGGAAGCCTTCAACATCTTCAACCATCCCCAATTCGGATATCCGAATTCCACGGTAGGAACGGCGCAGGCCGGCCAGATCACGACCATTGTTGGCAATGCGCGTAATCTGCAAGCTTCGCTGCGAATCGATTTTTAGGATTGAGGTTTAGTTATTCACCGAATTATGCGGTCTCATCCATAGGAGTTGTGGAGGCTCTCGAAAAACTCCGCGACCTGTTGAGAATCGGTCGATTCCCGCAGGGACGGTCGAAAACCGTATCCTGCGAAACTTGAGAACAGAAGACTCCCGTTCTCTGAAACGGGAGTCTTCTCATGCCTGGTTAGGTTAAGCGCATCACAATAACCACTTCGTACAAGGAATGACAATGAACCTTTTAGCAAGAATGCCCGGGCGTGCGCGGATAATGCTCCTCCTGTCCCTGTTGGGATTCGCAGCCGTGGCCGGCTTGCCCAAGGCATGGGCCGCCAAGGGCAAGCTCCAGGTCTACATCATCGATGTAGAGGGGGGCCAGTCCACTCTCTTCGTGACCCCAGCCGGGCGATCCTTGCTGATCGATACGGGCTGGCCGGATAACGCCGGCCGGGATGCGGATCGCATCGTCGCCGCAGCCAAGAGCGCGGGCGTAAGCAAGATCGACTACGTGCTATTGACGCATTATCACACCGACCATAGCGGGGGCATCCCGCAGTTGGTCGAGCGCATCCCCGTAGGAACCTTCATCGACCATGGCCCCAACACCGAGACTAAGCCCGGCGGAGTCACCGAGAAAGTCTGGGAAGCCTATCAGCAAGTCCTGGCAACGGGAAAATACAAGCATATCGTCGCCCACCCGGGCGAGGTTCTACCCATTCCCGGCATGAAAGTTACAGTCATCAGCAGCAACGGCGACGTGATCGATCACCCACTGCCGGGAGGGGGCGAGGCGAACAAGTATTGCAACATTCAGGAAACCAAGCCCATGGACCACAGCGAGAACTCGCGTTCGCTAGGCGTCTTAATCGGCTTTGGCAAGCTCAAGATTCTCGATTTGGGAGATCTCACCTGGGACAAGGAGATGCAGTTCATGTGTCCGGTTAACCGGCTGGGCCATGTCGATGTCCTGATTGTCTCCCATCACGGAATGAGCCCGAGTTCCAGCCATGCGTTGGTTGACGGCGTCCAAGCCAGAGTAGCGCTCATGGATAACGGCGAAACCAAAGGAGGAATGCCGCAGGTACTCGATACCATCAAAGGGGCGCCCGGCTTGGAGACTCTGTGGCAGCTTCATTACTCGGCAAGTGGCGGCGCGGAGCACAATACGGCGGCGGAGTACATTGCGAATCCGCAGGGAACGGACGCGGGAAACTACTTGCTGCTGACTGCAAGCCCCAAGGGCAGCTTCACGGTGTTCAACTCCGGGAACAAGCAGAGCAAGAGCTATCCGGCCAAGTAGACGTTTTTCGCGGCACGTTACTTTGGGCGCTCGACAAAGCCACGACATGGATCTTCCGGAGTACAAGACTTGATTGCCGTTGATTGGGGCACCAGCAATTTTCGCGCCTTCCGGCTCGGCGCGGATGGGACGATCCTGGCGAGGCGCTCCTCGCCTTGCGGTATTCTTCGCGTCAAGTTGGGACGTTTCCCGGAGATTTTACGCGCCGAAGTAGGCGATTGGCTGGCAGCGGGCGAAAAGCACATCCTGCTCTGCGGCATGATCGGCAGCCGCCAAGGTTGGGTAGAAGCCGGATACCTTCCCTGCCCTGCCGGTATATCGGATCTCGCGAATTCTGTGGTTGAAGTGCCCTTCGCCGGCGCCCAGGTATTGTTAGTTCCTGGAGTTGCCGGACTGGACTCCGATGGGGTGCCCGAGGTGATGCGTGGCGAGGAGACCGAGGCCGTGGGTATGTTGGACTCATGCAATGGCGAGGGAGTGGTATGTTTTCCGGGAACCCACTCCAAGTGGATTCGTCTGAGCGATCACAAGATCGTGAGTTTCATCACCTGCATGACAGGCGAACTCTACAGCGCCTTAGGCAAATGCACTATCCTGGAGCGCACGATGACAACCGGCGGATCTATCGATAGCACCGCGTTTCAGCAAGGGGTGGCGCGTTCAGCGGATTCCGGCGGCCTGCTCCACCACCTTTTCGGTGTCCGGACTCTCGCCTTGATGGACCAGCTCGATCAACACGCCTCCGCGTCCTATCTCTCAGGATTGCTGATCGGTCACGAAGTGCGGGCCGCGATGCCCAGCTCAACCCAGGTTCATCTGACCGGAGCCGCTCCACTCTGTTCTCTCTATGCGCAAGCGATCGAAGCCTGCGCAGGTTCCTCCATCTTGGAGAACGAGGATGCAGCGGCACGCGGCCTTGCCCTGATCGGCCGGGGGTTGGCGTGGAAATAAGGCCATGGCTGGAACGCTCTCCACTGATCGCCATCCTACGGGGTGTCCGCCCTGTGGAAGTCGAGTCCATCTGCCTCGCATTGGAGCAGGCAGGGATCTGCATTGTTGAGGTCCCTCTCAATTCGCCTGATCCGCTCGAGAGCATATCCATCTTGTCGCGGAGCTTCGGCAATCGCATGCTCATAGGAGCCGGCACGCTCACCGATCCCTCGCAAGTTGCGGAAGTGGCTGAGGCGGGCGGGCGGCTGATTGTCACTCCTCACGCGGATACCGCGATCGTTCGCGCAGCAAAAGCGTCCGGACTCTTCGCCGTCCCCGGCTTCTTCAATCCAACAGAAGCCTTCGCTCTACTAAGGGCGGGCGCCGATGCGATCAAACTCTTCCCTGCGGAAATTTTAGGGCCGCCGATGTTGAAGGCTTTGCGCGCCGTGCTTCCGCAAAGTGCGATTGTTATTCCCGTCGGCGGAGTTGACGCCGGCCAGATCGCGCCTTGGATTGCTGCTGGAGCTCTGGGCTTCGGCGCCGGCTCTTCGATTTATAAACCGGGCGACAGCGCCCAAACCGTGGCAGCCAAGGCGCAAGCTCTAATGGCTGCGGTCAAAGCCTGCCATTGAGCCGCAATCCCTGGCAAGCAGAGCTTGTAAGAAGAGTCCCTCACCGGGACTTATAAGGAGATATCAAATCGATGAACAGAAGGGCCTTTCTCCGCTCCTTGGCAGCTACCGCAATCGCGGGCGCTGTTCGCACCCTGCCCGCTTTTGCGGCTCTTCCGAAGATGAAGATCACCAGAATTCGAGCTTACTCGCCGCCGCATCCCAACCCACTCTTCAACCAGAGCGATACGGTGGTCACCATCGAAACCGATGCGGGAATCATGGGTATTGGCGAGGGCGGCGCGAAGGATACGCTTTATCAAGCCGCGGGACGGCTGATCGGGCGAGATCCACAGTATATCGAGCGCCTCTGGCAGGACATGAACCGGGCCTTCTTCTATCCCGCCGGACGCGAGAGGACCGACGCCATCGGCGCGCTCGATCTTGCTTTGTGGGATATCAAGGGAAAGGTGCAGAAGCTGCCTGTACATGAGCTGCTGGGCGGCATGGTTCGCAACTATTGCGAGTGCTATAACACCGCCGGGATCATCCCAGGCATCACCCGGGGTATGGGCACTGAGGAACGCGCCCGCCTCACCATCGCCGCCGGCTATCGCGCCTACCGCTTTGGCGCCATGGACCTTCCCCCCAACACCACGTTCAACACCAGGGAGCGAATCACTCATCTTCCGGAAGAATGCGCGGCGGCGCGGGCCGGCGTTGGCCCGGACGGCGAATGGGTTGTCGATTTCCATCAGCGATTCGATCTGCCGGATGCTATCCGCGGCTGTAACGAGATCGAGCATCTGGCTCCGTTTTTTGTCGAAGACCCGGTTCGCGCCGAGGCCTTCCAGCAGGACCTTCCTATCCTACGCAGTAAGGTCAATGTTCCTTTAGCCGCCGGCGAAGAATGGGGCAACCGTTGGGACTTCAACAAGCTGGTGGAAAATCATGATCTCGATTTTGTCCGCGCCACTCTGCCCAATGTCGGAGGGATCACTGAAATGATGAAGATTGCAGCGATCTGCGGAACGCATTTCGTGGGCATCGTTCCCCATTTCACCGGACCGATCGCAACCGCCGCACTGGTCAACAGCCTGGGCACGTTCTCAGGACCCGTCCTCATGGAGTACAACTACCAGGGGCGCACCTTGTCGTACTTGCCGCAGTGCCTGGATTTCAAAGAGGGAAAACTTTACCCCAATGAGCGGCCAGGTTTAGGGGTCGAAGTCGACTTCAAGCAGCTCACCCAGATCGCGGAGTTTACAGAACCGGTCACAGCTCGCGCCCAAACTTACTTCCGGACGGATGGTTCGATCACTAACTGGTAGAGCAGCCGGATGCGGCTCAAGAACCTGCGGAACAACATGGCTTTGTATGAGGACACGACTTCAGTCCTGCCGTAACTGGCGCGAAAACAAGAGGGCTTCACAGGCTGCGGAAAAACAGCTTTGCAGCCAGTTCACCTTCCAGTACTTGGGTAGACTGGTCGGGGTTATACATTCCCTTGCGCCTCGCTTGTTGCTTCGGCGCGTTTTTCGCAGCCTGTTCAGCCCCCGAAGGAATGATTTCCTCTACATTCGGTAAGTCTTTCCGCAGCCGCTCAAGGAGAAATGCCTAAGGCAGAAACAGGAAAGGTGTGGCTTCGATGAATTCCACAAAGTGGCCTTTTCCTTGAGGAAAAAGCCGTTGATGTCATCGGCTTGGGATATATCCATCCTGTTTCTGCCGAGCATCGAAATTAGCCGTTTTCCCAGTTGCCCCCGTATGTGGTAAGAATTGGCTACGTGCAGGCATTCTTCCATGGAATGCCTGCGGCGGGTGTCTCGTTCTCGCCCATCGGCTGTGTAAACAGTCTATGGCCGCGAGGAGGCGTGGCCATGTGCTCAAGCAAACTCCTTTGCCGCGGGCTTGCCCTGCTGCTGCTTGCCTTCGGGTTTGCGCCGGCTGCGGTTTCTCAGGAGCCGCCCGTGCCGAACCGGCATGCCGCGATTCGGGATGAGGAGACAAGGCTTTACTCCGAGGCCCAACCCTACCTCGACGAATCGATACCTGACCTGGAAAGAAAAGTACCAGATCTAAAAGGGTTGAAGCCCGCTTCCGGCCAGGATGACTTGTCCGGGCTGCTGCTCAAAGTCGGCGCCAAGGTTGACGACCTCATCGATAAAGTGCCTGACCTGACCTCGGATGAAAAGGTCACTCAGATTCAGCAGACTGGCCTGACGCAGGCATGCGGCTCGCATAGCGGTTGTTCCCCCAACTCGAGCTCGCGAACGCAAAAGGAATATCACTACATCATTCTGTCCCGCCAAACTCAAGATGGGCGCATCCTGGAAGAGTCTCGCACCGACCAGCAGAATCAGTTGGTCGACTCCAGCACCGGAGGACCCAACTTCCAGGGCTTTGTAGGCTCGTGGATCGTTTTCTCCCCGGCCAACAAAAATGAATCCCGTTTCAACTATCTGGGAGAACAGAAGCTTGGTAAGCGTCAAACCTTCGTTATCGCCTTCGCCCAAATTCCTGGTGCGGTCAACGTGCCGGGAACCATGCTGAGCGATGGCAGAGCTGTCCCGATCCTATTCCAAGGGATTGCCTGGATCGATCAGGAGGATTTCCGGATTCTTGAGCTCAGGACCGACATCCTCGCGCCGCAACTGGAGGTTGCATTGCAGAAGCAGACGGCAAGAATAACCTTCGGGCCGGTCGACATATCGGGACTTAACCTGAAGCTGTGGCTGCCCGTGGAAGTGGATGTCAGCGTGGAAGCCGGTGGTCTGGTTTATCAGGAAGAGCACGTTTACTCCAAGTACCGCATGTATCATGCGACAAGCAGGATACTTCCATCCGGTCCTTAGACCGTATGATTGTGCGGGTATGCGATATCCGGGTGGGCATCCTCTTACCTGGTTCATGCGGTTCAAAGTCTTACATAAGCTCCCTTGTTGCTTGCCCTAAACGGCGTAGAATTTCGCTAAACCGTTTCACTGTAAATGTAGGCCGGATAAATCCTGCCGACCCAGCTTTTCGATTCAGGAAAAGCTGCATCACTCTCCCCGGGAGAGGAAACAGTATTGTTGACACGGTATAGGAAAGTCTGGGCGGGGAGAGTTCAATGAAATCGAAATACTTTTTGACATCGTTACTGATACTTTTCGGAATGACGAGCTTGGCTTTGGCGCAAAATCCCTTTGTAGGCGCCTGGAAGCTCGATCAGGAAAAAAGCCACTTGGCCGGGGATACGATGACCTTCGGCCCGGCTGAAAGCCAGGGCGTCCAGCTCACCGCGGGCGGTACCACCTACTCCTTCCGTATCGACGGAAAGCCTTACAGAATGGCTGCGGGCGATTCGGCGGTATGGATCCAGGTTGATCCCTCCACCTGGACAACCGAGTACCGCAAACCGGATGGCAGCGTGCTCGAAACCGATACCTGGAAGCTCTCCCCCGACAGCCAAACGTTGACTGTGGTGACGACCGGGATAAAGCCGGACGGAAACCATTTCTCCGATTCCGCGCTCTACACTCGAACTGCCGGCACAGCCGGCCTTATCGGCTCCTGGAAAAGCACCCTGGTCAAACTCAGCTCACCCGACGAGCTTACAATCGCGGCATACGGGTTGGGCGGCCTGTCCATCAAGATCCCTTCTCTCAAGGCTTCCCTGCTGGCCAATTTCGATTCTAAAGATGTCGTACCTACCGGCCCGGATATTCCTCCCGGCCTTACCATCGCCCTGATGCGCATCGGTCCCTCAAGCTTTCGCATGGTTCAAAAGGTGAACGGCTCGGTCATCTATTCTGCACGCTACACAGTCTCAGCCGACGGCGAAACCATGATCGAGGCCGGCAATTCTCCCGGCGACCCTTCACAGACCGCTTTGTGGGAAAAACAATAGCGATCGTGAGATCCAATCTCGACTGCTCATCTGCTGAGAAAGCTGCCCCGAACCCCATTCCCGCGGGATCCGCCACTCCCTGAGATGGGCAGCCGTCGTATAATCGTGATTCGGCCACGCCCGAGGCGCGCTTCCTGAGGCTTAGAGCAGAACAGAATCGGTGTAGCTCGATGAATTCTATGAAGTGGCCTTTCTCCCGGTGAAAAAGGCCATTGGTGGTAGCGGCTTGGGTATCTACCATCCTGTTTCTGCCATAGTCGCTGAAACAGGTTCCGTCGCCCTCCCCGGATTACCAAAATATGCCTGAACACATTAAGAAGAAGCTGGAAGAACAAATTCGCGAGTTGGAACGCGAGCTGACCCACGAACTGCCCGCCGAGATCAAAAAGGCGGCGGCCCTCGGCGACCTAAGTGAAAATGCCGAATATCACATGGCCAAGCAGCGCCAGGTCTTCGTAAACGCGCGCTTAGGGCAGCTCAAGAAGCGCATGGCGGAGCTAGCTTTGGTGAACCTTGCGAATATTCCCAGAGACCGGGTCGCATTTGGTTCCACCGTCCTGGTCTACGACACGACTAAGGATGAAAAAATCGAGTACAAGCTGGTCACCAGCGAGGAATCCGACGTGAATCACGGCCTGATCTCCACTACGTCGCCCATCGGCCGCAGCCTGGTCGGCAAGCAGGTAGGAGACATCGCCGTCGTCGTTACTCCAAACGGTAAACGCGAGTTGGAAGTTTTGAAGTTGACCACCATACACGACGAGGAAGAATGAGCTGGACGCGCGCCTTCGGACAGGGCTGTGGGTTCCTCCTGCAGGGGATTGTGAATGGCCTTGCGCTCACCCGCATCTCGCCTAACGTGCTTACATTTATAGGGCTTATCATTAATACCGCCGCAGCCGTTCTCTTCGGCCTGGCGAACGAGCATAATTACATCCGCATGTTCGCCTTTGCCGGCTTGGTTATCATCGGCGCGGGGATTTTCGATATGGTCGATGGCCGGGTTGCGCGCCTGACCGACCAGGTGACCGTCTTCGGCGCCTTTTTCGATTCCGTTATCGACCGCTACAGCGATGTGGTCCTGTTCTTCGGCCTGCTGGTCTTCTATGCCCGCGGCAACAGGTTCTTCTATGTCGACCTGGCCGCTTTTGTGATGGTGACTTCCCTGATGGTCAGCTACACGCGTGCGCGGGCCGAGGCTCTCATTCCAACCTGCAAGGTGGGATTCATGGAGCGGCCGGAGCGCGTGGTGCTCATCATCCTGGGCGCGCTCTTCGAACGGTGGGGCGTCATGGCTCCGGTGCTCTGGGTGCTCGCCGTGCTTTCGACTGTTACCGTCATCCACCGCATCCGATACACCTATCAGATGACGAAAGGCTTAGCTCCCCTGCGCGCCGCCTCCCCTATCTCCGATCGCGGCGAGCCGAAACCGGCCGCGGCCCGTCTCCAGCCGCTCGATCCTCTTGATCCGAAGGACCTGCGCTCCGCTCCCCAAGCCTGACTGATTCCATGCCGCCGGAAACCAACACCATGGGACCGCTCTCCACCTCGAACTCGAACACTCAAGCTCTGCGAACGGCGCGGCCTCCCGTGCTCCTGGTCCATGGAGGCGCCTGGGACATTCCGAACGAATTGCTGCAGGACTGCGAGAATGGAGTCCGGCAGGCTGTCCGGACGGGTTATGCGCTCCTGGAGCGTGGAGCATCCGCCCTAGATGCAGCGGAATCTGCCGTGGCTGTGCTCGAAGACGACGAAGTCTTCGATGCCGGGCGAGGCAGTGTTCTCACCCGCGACGGCCGCGTGCAGATGGATGCGCTGCTGATGGACGGCGCCACACTGCGCGCCGGCGGAGTGGCATGCGTCGAACGGCTCAAAAACCCTATCCACGCCGCCCGCCTGGTGCTGGAGAAGAGCCCTCATGTCTACCTCATGGGCGCGGGCGCGGAGGAGTTCGCCAAAGAGCATGGGACGCCCTGGATCGAGAACAGCGAATTGGTGGTGGACCGGGAGCGGAAACGTCTGCAGGAGGCGCAGCGGAATCAGCGCGGTGATGCACCTGGAGCCGAGTTGCACGAGACTAAATCGGGCTACAGCCAATCGCATGACACTGTCGGCGCGGTTGCTCTTGATGCCGCCGGCAATTTGGCCGCCGCTACCTCCACCGGAGGAACCTTCAACAAAGCACCGGGGCGGGTCGGCGACTCCTCTTTAATCGGCTGCGGCTGCTACGCCGATAACCAAAGCGCCGCCGTCTCTATCACCGGCTGGGGAGAACCGGTCATGAAACTGGTTTTGGGCAAGTGGGCCGTCGACCGGGTGCAACAGAACCATCCTCCCGAGCAAACCGCGCTGGACGCAATCGCCTATCTTCATGCCCGTCTGCAGGGCCGCGGCGGCATCATCTTGCTCGACAGGAATGGGCGATACGGCCTTGCGCACAACACCTCAAGGATGGCTTGGGGTCTCCGCGACCGGCATGGACTTCGCGTTGGGACAGAAATATAGATCATGCTGATCCTCGCCTCCGCCTCACCCCGGCGCCGGGAACTACTGGCGCAAGCCGGATACGTTTTTGAGGTTCAACCCTCGTCCATTGCAGAAGCAATTTTGCCGGGAGAAGATGGCATTCGTCTGGCTACGCGCTTGGCTCGGCAAAAGGCCGAGGCGGTTTTCCAATCCAGGCTTTCCGGTCAAACCGGCTGCTCTGCTCCCCAACCGCTGCTGGTTTTAGGTGCGGATACAGTAGTCGCATGCGATGGAGAATTGCTGGGTAAACCCTCTGATGCGGCAGACGCCGCACGCATGCTGCGCATGCTCTCCGGGCGCACTCACCAGGTTATAACCGGTGTTGCGTTGGCTGCTACCCGCGCCCCGAGCTATGGCCGCACACCCGGAGTCGAGGTGGCGGCGGAGTTGACCCATGTCACCATGCAGACTCTTTCCGAGGAGGAAATCGTCCACTATGTGGCCACTGGCGAGCCCATGGATAAAGCAGGAAGCTACGCAATTCAGGGGTATGCGGGGCGTTGGATTCCAAGAATTAGCGGCTGCTACTTCAACGTTGTCGGTCTGCCCTTAGCTTTGGTTGCAAGCCTTCTGGAAGGTGCGATGAGGCTGTGTGAAGGAATGAGCACGGCTTTGCGCCCTATTCTGCCT
>CAWDNI010000005.1:0-112435 GCA_963803615.1 uncultured Acidobacteriaceae bacterium | reverse complement strand
CCTAGCCGAGGTCTTCCGGACGCCGCTCTATGATTGCTCCCTCAAGAATGTGACTGGCGTGCCCGACTTCGCCATCACCAGACTCAAGGGTGGATCGATGGAGATGCAGCGGGCGCCGAGCTATCCTGAGGACCGCGCCATGCTCATCTGCGTGGCTTTAGCTCCAACTCCGGTTGACCGGTGGCGCGCACGAATTGCCGGACAAGAAGTCAGCGTCTCTCATTCGATCGCATTCGCAACAACGGTAATCGATCTTATGAAGCCGATGGAGATGTGGGCGGCAGGTCCGTTCGACTATCTACACTATTATGTGTCGCGCGATCTGCTGGACAGAGTTGCAGCAGACAACAGGATTGCACCAGTTGATTCGTTTCGGATGGTCTTTTTTGAAAGGGACCTCGTCGTTGCTCAATTGACCAAGACCATCCTGAGTCAGGTGCGCAACCGTGAACCGCTCAACATGCTTGCATTAGAAGATGTCTCGCTTCTTGTAAGCACACATCTTCTACAACACTATGGAAACGGTAAGGGATTTCTCCGGGCACAGCCGAGCCTAGAGATCTGGCAAAAGATTCGCACCGAGGAGATGTTGCGTGCGCATCTTGAAGGCGAGATCAGAATTGCGGACCTTGCAGCCGCCTGTCAGCTCTCCCCGAGTCACTTCTCTCGTTGCTTTCGCCAGAGCTTTGGAACTTCAGTTCATCAATGGCTCATCAAGCTTCGAATCGACACGGCGAAGAATCTGCTTCGCGAACCCGAACCGAGTCTAGCAGAGGTGGGATTTCGATCAGGATTCTGCGATCAGGCTGCCTTCACACGCGCGTTTACCACGCTCGAAGTGACAACGCCGTTTCGCTGGCGCAAACTGAACGGTCGTGGGGCGGTTGCTACTGACTAGCTTGTCTATGGTGAACTGCGCTCTCGCTAGTGGCTTCTATAGAAGCCACGATCCGCTTCACCGAGAACTGTGCTTTTCTGTCCGCGTCCGGGTCCCGAAGAGAATGGCTGGAGACATGGTGGCTCAGATAGACCCCGAGCAAGTCCCACGCCAGCTGGGCGACGTCGGTATCCTGCAATAAGTGTCGCTTGTCGATCGCATCACGGATCAACATAATGAGGGTCTGCCGCCAGACAGACTCTGCCGCAGCGGCAGCCTCTCGAACAGGTCCCGGCAAGAAACTCAACTCAACAATGGCTTGAGCGATCGGACAACTGCCCGGCAGTCCTGCCCTCCTCGTCCATCCAATCCATACATTTAGGTAGCGAATCAGCGACGGCAACCCGCCTCCAACGCTAGTGTCGATTCCGAGGCAGGTACGGCTCCAAAGGTCCAATGCAACATCAAGAATGGACCGCTTTAGGTCGCCCAAATGTGGAAAATGCGCGACAACGCCACCCTTTGACAGGCTCGCGCGTCCGGCAACCGAACCAAAGGTGATTCTGCAGATCCCCTCTGCGCTTGCCAAATCAAGCCCCGCTCGAAGGATGCTGGTTCTAGTTATTTGACCAGACACTGATTTGTCCTCTACAAAAGCTCTTCTCATTCCCGACGAGGTAAGCTACGCCGCCAGGCGACTCCGAGAGGTATGGTACGCGGTACACCATCTTGGAGGATTGCCGATATCCGTCCTATTTGTCGATTCGGACTCAGTTTTCGAGTCCAGACGAAGCGCATGAATCAGTGAAAGGGCCATAAATCCTGCTCAGCACCAGCATTTCTGGGAGCTATCTCATTCAACCACGGTCATTTGTACAAGAATGGCCGTTCTTTTTGGCGCTACGCTACAGTCCGGGCAATCCGACGTCCGCGTTGTTCCCTTTTGAGTCTTGGTCCGAGACTCTCAGCCAAAATCGCTTTCCGGAACAGAGCTATCCATGACGGCATCATCGAACTCGGCAAGCGCCTATGGTGCGCAGATGGCGAAGTATTTCACCATGAACCAACCGCCCCATGTTGCCATCGATTCCGCGGTTTCCGTTGTCCGGCCGCAGCTGGCGATTACTCGGCTGATTGCACGGAGCGGCATCCCGGAACGAACTGCGTCCATTCCATCTGAAAAGGCCTACGTTGTTTCGGTTCATCTTAATCATGCGAATTCCGGTGAATGGGAGCTTTGGACCGATGAAAAGCACACAAAGACGGGGGCATGGCCAGTAGGCGGAGTGGCAATGTGCGACCTGGAGTCAAATTCGAGTATTCGAAACCCGGGCCCGATCGACTGGGTCCACTACCATGTTCCGCGTGCCACCCTGGATTCCCTCACGGACGATGCCGGAACGTGCCAGGGTTAAGCGTCTCCACTGTGTTTATGGAACCTCCGACCCTGCCACTCCATCACCTAACGCAAGCGATTCTGCCGTGCCTGAATAAACCGGAGATGTTCTCTCAGTTGTTCATGGATTCTTTCACCATGATGATTTGTTCGCACCTTGTCGGGCGGTACGGTCAGATTCGCGAACCTTCCCGCAACTCAAAGGCGGTCTGGCGCCGTGGCAAAGGCGCCGCGTTGTGGAATTGCTCCAGGAGCACCTGGACGGCGAGATAAAACTGGCCACACTTGCCGAGGAATGTAGGCTTTCAGTCAGCCATTTTGCGCGATCGTTCAGGAGATCGTTTGGGACCTCCGCACATCGTTACCTGATTCTGCAGCGCGTTGAGATCGCGAAGGTCCTTTTGTCCGAAACGAATTACTCGTTGGTGGAAGTTGCCGCGCAGACTGGATTTTCTGATCAAGCCGCGTTTACACGGGCGTTTGCAAATGTAGTTGGTGCGACTCCGGCAAAATGGAGGCGAGAACACTCAAGTCGCAGGATTTTTGTCGAAATATCCAAACTCCAATTCCTCTCAACCACCCGAATAGATCCCATCCTGGAGTTCAGCGGTCGGGGAGGTGTTACGCGGAATCGTCTCTGGAGGCGAATCTCTTTGCGATTTGACATTCGGTTGGTTCTCGCGTTGAACTCGAGCCGGGAGTATTTTTTTTGCCCGCCTTCCTCCACATTTGAGCAGGAATCACAAAAGTGGTTTATGTTTTCAATATTGTCGTGTCGTTCCTGACTATGGTTGGTCGCAAGCCCGAGGTTCGATACACGAATCACTGAAGCTCAAACTAGAGAGGAGAATGATCATGACACAGCATATTAAGAACGTGGTTCTGGTGCATGGAGCTTTCGCTGACGGCTCCGGCTGGAAGAGGGTCGCTGACATCCTCAAGAATGATGGCTACAAGGTGTCGGTGGCGCAGCCTCCCGAGACTTCGTACGCCGACGACCAAAAGTACACAAAGGCCGCGATCGACGCCATGGGCGGCCCAGTGGTTCTGGTCGGCCACAGCTACGGCGGGTCCATCATCACCGAGGCGGGCAATCATCCAAACGTTGCAGCACTTGTCTATATTGCCGCCTTTGCCCTCGATGAAGGGGAGAGCTGTGCGTCGATCGAACAGGCCCTGCCGCAAGCGTCCACGGCGTTCAAATCGGACAGCAACGGGCTCTGGTGGATAGACGAGCCGCATTTTGTGGCTGACTTCGCAGCAGACATTCCACGGGATGAGGCGGAGTTCATGGCTATAGCGCAGGTGCCGATCTCTACCGACGCGTTCACCCATCAGGTTAAGAGTCCCGCCTGGAAGCACAAGCCCACCTGGTACATGGTGGCCTCCGAAGACCGGTCGATCAATCCGGACCAGGAGCGCATGATGGCGAAGCGCGCCAAGGCCAAGACGGTAGAAGTGAAGTCGAGCCATGTGGCCTACATGTCTCATCCGAAGGAAACAGCCAAGCTCATCGAAGAGGCTGCCACCTCGGTCAATGGGTAGCTCTGCGCTTTCAGACAGAATAATCTCCGCCGATCCGGTTACGGCCGGCGGAGAGTCTGTATGGATTTAGCGCCTCAGGAGGGCGAAATGATGGATCACATCATCATAAAAGGACAAGGCGGCACGTTCGCCGCGTATATCGCAAGACCGAAGACCCTGCCCGCCCGGGCTGTTGTCGTTCTACAGGAACTCTTCGGCGTGAACGCCGACATTCGCAAGCACTGCGATGAATTGGCGGAACAAGGTTTCCTTGCGGTCGCTCCAGACCTGTTCTGGCAGCAGGAGCCGGGCGTCGACCTGAACGTCACCTCCGAAGCCGACTGGCAACACGGCCTTCGCCTCTATCAGGCTTATGACAGGGATGCCGGCGTCAAGGACGTCAAAGACACCATCGACGCAGTACGCAATCTCCCGGAATGCAACAGCAAGGTTGCCTTGCTCGGCTATTGCCTCGGCGCGCTGATGGTCTTCATGACAGCCGTGCGCAACGACGGCGTCGACGCCGCGGTCTGGTATCACGGCGCCGATACTGAGAAATATCTGGGAGAGGCCGATGGGCTTCATGCGCCCCTTCTCATGCATCTGGCCGAGGAGGATGAGTTCATTTCCAAGGCTGCGCAAGCGGAGATTAAAGCAGCACTTACTAAGAAGCCAAATGCGACGGTATACAGCTACCCGGGGCAGAGTCACGCATTCTCCCGCCATAACGGAAAGCACTACAACGCCGCCGCGGCTCACCTTGCCAACGGACGGACGAGCGAATTCCTGAATCGCCAGTTGCGATGACTGCCGGACGCTCTTAGAGGACTACCCGGTCGATCGGCGGTAGCTCCGTTATCTTCAGCCAAAACGCCGTCGCTCAGCATTGCAAACGATGGCTAAGGAGCCAAAATGATCAGAAAAGTTGAGATGGAACGGTCTTCAGTGACCTCCTCGAAGACATTCGACGCGGTCGTTGCAGCCATCAAGGCATCGATCGGTCACCCGAATATGGCAGAGTTCTGGCAAACGACGCAGCGAGCGACAACTGCCGCCGAGCTAGAGGTCGCCATACAACCCGTCTTGGGCGAGAGCGGTCTGATGCAATTTGTCGAGTTCGATCACGGGACAATTGTTCGCAAGGGGACCGAGCACCACACATCCAGAATCATTCGTCTGGTCATTGGAAATCCTCTCATCATGAAAGAGATGGCAAAACGTGTTCCGGACGCCGGCTCATATGCTCCGGTTACTGTCCTCGTGGATGAGCGCGCGGATGGAGTGCATATTTCGTATGACAGGATGGCCAGCCTCCTGGCCCCTTATGGGAATCGCGATGCGCTGAGCGTGGCTCGCGATTTGGACGCTAAAGTCGAACATCTGTTGAGACAAGCTGCAGCGTAACGGAATCAGCATGAGGTCTTGGAGGTTGGCATGGACGGGCATCTTGTTCCCGCCAGTTCCAATTCAAAGTTCCGCTGCTCTCTGGAGAACTTCACATTGGACGCGGAACGCTGGCTCGCTGCTCTCTACTGGTGTGTACGGACTAGTTATGGCGACGATGCAGCCCACGCTGCGGCAGACTGCTGGCTGCGAGTCTTCGAAGAACGACTCGAAGGATCGAGTAACCTTCCAGAACTGACAAGAATCACTGGGGCAGCAATCACTCTCTTCGTACTTCGGTGGTGCTAACAGATGGGATGAGAAGGCCGAGTCGCACATTGAGCTATTCAGAGCAATCTGTGTCTTCGGCAAGTTGCCGAATAACCGGCATCTCGGACCATGTGGATGCTGAGTGGTGGTTAGGCAAAGTGAGGCAAGATTCTCACTTGACGCATAATCGCGGATGCGCTCATCGATGCCGGTCTTCGGAGATGTGTCCAGAAGATAACGGATTCCAGATTTGCCGCAGATGACGGGCAGGCCAGCAATATTTCCGTCTTAGCTTGGCGCTTCGCACGGACAACGCCATACAAGAGTGGGATGACTTTCGAGCGCGCGCGAGAGAGAGAGGCGAACCACCAAGATCAATCCGCTTAGACGAACAAGACTTCCTCATTTTGCCATTCGGAGGCCCACCGCCGTCTCGCATGACATATCCAACCTGTTTACGGCAAGAGCCGATCGAATCGCCGGCTACTTGTCATCTCAGTAGAAATGACCGCGAGCGAGTTCCCTTCCCCGCAGTCGCCGGGCAATTCTTCAAAAAGGCGGCATCAAATTACCGTGCGGAGCGCAGACAAGCCGCGGCTCGTTCTAGATTCGGTTCTCCTCGGCATTGTCGGCTGCCTGAGCGCACAGGCCTTCACCTGGATGTTGCGGCTTTGTCACAACTTCTTTCTGGTTTGGCTCGCCGGGTATCGCCCGCCAGGGCTTCCCGCGGACGGTGGAGTTCTTCGACAAAGTATCGGGGTGCATGGATTGTGGTTAGTGCCGGTCGCCACAACGTTAGGGGGACTGATCTCCGGCGCCTTGGTCTACGGCTTGGCTCCCGAAACAGAAGGACATGGGACGGACACCGTTGTAAAAGCGGTTCACTGGACCGGAGCGGTCATCCGAGCGCGTGTGCCGCCGGTGAAGATGCTCGCCTCCGCGATCACCATCGGTTCCGGAGGATCGGCGGGACGCGAAGGGCCAACAGCTCTCATCTCCGCCGGTTTTGCCTCGATCTATGCATCGTTCCTCCACCGGCCGGAGCGAGAAAGACGATTGTTGGTCTTGATGGGAATGGCGGCCGGGCTGTCCGCCATCTTCCGTTCGCCGATCGGGACGGCCATATTCGCTGTCGAAGTCCTTTATGGCGGCATGGACTTCGAAGGCGAAGCTCTCATCTACTGCATGCTTGCCGCTATCGTGGCCTACGCCATGAACGGTTGGCTGGTAGGCTGGAAGCCGTTGTTCCTCGTATCCGTCAACGCCTCCGCTTTGACTTTAGCGGATGCCGGCTGGTATTTGGCGCTGGGAGTGGCGAGTGGAGTTGCCGCTACTATTCTGCCTGAAGTTTTCTATCGTCTGCGGGACGGGTTTGCCGCTTTGCCTGTTCCACCCTGGATCAAGCCCGCAATCGGCGGGTTAGGCGTAGGCATTCTGGCTCTGCGTCTACCCCAGGTGCTGGGCGGGGGCTACGGTTGGATTCAGCAAGCTATCGACGGCCGCCTAGCCTTGCACCTGCTTCTCGTATTGCTCGTCGCCAAGATGCTGGCGCTTTCGCTCACCGTCTCCTCCGGCGGTTCAGGCGGTGTGTTCGCGCCAAGTCTCTTCATCGGAGCAATGCTCGGGGGATTGTTTGCGGCAGGTTTTCACCATCCGCCGGCAGGCATGGTCATCATCGGGATGGCCGCGGTTTTCGGCGGCGCGGCTCGCGTGCCTATTGCGACGCTGCTGATGGTTGCGGAGATGACAGGAGGCTACCAGCTTCTGGTTCCCGCCGGACTGGCTGTGATGCTCAGCTACCTGGTTCAAATCAGGCTCTCATCGTTTATGAAGTACGAGAGCCTGTACGAAGCCCAAGTAGTCGGGCGGGCGGATTCACCTGCCCATCGCGCTGAACACGTCCGGACTGCGCTGCGGCTGCTGGAGCAAGGCAACATCTCCCTGCCACAGGATATGAATCACCTTCATCTCGCAGCTCTTTTACAATCGGGACTCGCATTGGATCTCTCGAACGGCTCCCAATTGATCGTCGGCTCGCTTCGCCCTGGAAGTCCCTGGGCTGGAAAGCCTATTCAATCCCGAAATCTTACCGGCGCCTTAGCCAATTCGAGGATCGCGGCCATATTGCGCAGTAAGTCGGTGCTGCTCAATCGTCCTGAAACTGTATTACAAGCAGGCGACCGGCTTCTGATGATTGTTCCGCCGGAAGCGGTGGCCGAGTTGACCAACCATCTGTCAATGGCTTCCGGCCCAAACCCTCAGACCGAAACAAAAGCCGCTTCCTGAAGCAGCATCAGAGTTGGTGTAGGCCGATACTCCTCTCCTTCTGAGGCCCCGACAAAGCGATAACGCTTCTCACCACAAATTTCTCATCCCGACCGAAGTACAGTCGGCGTCCCCCGGCAAGCGAAACTTGCTGTGGTGAAGCGAAGTCGAGGGATCTGCGGTTTCTCTCCCCATCTGGCGCGGGAGCGCGCCAGATGGGAGCACCCTCTGATTTGTGGAGGGATAACAAGTGAAGACTTTCATCCATTGGGTGAGCCACACGCTCATAAGCGCTGAGTCAGATGACGATACTTACTCCACTGAATGGCTTGGCGCTCCAGATCTTTCGTATTTATTTCCAGATTTCGCGGTAGAGTTGCTCAATCTCAGCCGCGGATGGAATCCGTGGATTATTTTGGGGTGAGCCGGAGGCAAGCGCCTGCGCGGCCATGGTGGGGATGATCTCGCTGTATCGTTCCTCTGATATACCGAAGCCCTTCGGCGACGGAACTTCTAATTCCTCATTCCTTCGAAACAAGCCTTCCACTAGCTTCGCTACTGCCGCGTGCTCCGAGTCAGTTTCGGCGGCAATCCGCATGGCGCGGGCGCAATCGGCATAACGTCCAGGTGCTGCTCCGGCTGAGAATCTTGTCACCGCGGGCAACAACATCGCATTAGAAAGGCCGTGCGGGACATGAAAGAAGAGGCCAATGGGCCGGCTCATGCCGTGAACCAGGGCGACGCTCGCATTTGAAAAAGCAATTCCCGCAAGCGTGGCCGCCAACATCATGCCCTCGCGTGCAGCGCGGTTTTCAGGCTCGCGAAATGCGGCCGGCAGTTCTCTCCAGATGATCTTCATGGCTGAAAGCGCGAGGGCATCCGTAAAGCGGTTGGCCTTCCGGCTCACATAGGCCTCGATCGCATGAGTTAGAGAATCTGTGCCGGTATCCGCGGTTAGCCGTTGCGGCATGGAGATGGTCAGTTCGTAGTCGACAACAGCCGCTGAGGGTAACAACGGACTGCCGGCAATCAGCATCTTCTCGTCCTTTATAGAATCGGAGATCACAGTAAAGCGGCTTACCTCAGAGCCGGTTCCGGCGGTGGTGGGGATGGCAACGTGCGGAGGTCCCGCTTTCGGAATCGGATTGGGAACCTTGTAGTCGCCGGCACGGCCTCCATTTGCCGCGAGCAGTCCGATTGCTTTAGCCGTATCGATCGGGCTCCCGCCTCCAAGACTCACCAGACTGTCATGGCCACCCGCCAGAAAGGCCCTCACCCCTTGATCGACCGCATCCGTAGTCGGATCCGGGACAACGCCAGAGAAAACCTGGCAAGGGATGCCGGTGTTGACGATCTGATCCTGCAATTTCTCTGCAAGCCCACAGCTGACAAGAAAGGCATCTGTGACAATCAATGGACGGCTGCAGTTCAGACGCGTAAGGATGGACGCCACCTCCGAAAAGGCTCCTGCGCCGATTTTCACGATTGCCGGAATTTGAATATCAGCGGTCACAAGTTTCCTCAGATAATTTCCCAGCTCAGCTTTTCCGTTCTGGCGCCCTGGGCCGGCAGCGGGTGCTTCAGAGCTTCGATCTCAATTCCCGAGCCTGACTGAAAAACAGCGGGGCTGAAGCGCAGCCGGGTGTTATCGAAGGTCAGTGTAACGCGGCGAGCGGTCTGTGCCTGTGGCGACGCCGGATGGGCCAGCGGAAAAGAAGTTTCGCTGCGCAATCCGGTCAATAGATAAAGTGACACCAGGTCGCAGAAGCCAAGCGCCGCCGTCCAGCGGGTTAGATCGGCCGCCGATGCTACGCCTTCGTTTTCGAGCAAACGCTGCCGGCTCCTTTCCGCGTCGGCGAATCGCCTGTGCTCAGCCGGAGCGCGCTTAGCCAGAAGAACGAAATGCCGGCTAGCCACGACGGCGCCTGCTTTGGTCAGGCGCTCGACGCTGTTGATCGAAGCCGTCCAGGCTTCAACCATCTCTTGCGCGGAGTTGCCGGTGAACGGTACGGGAATAACGCGACTCGCCTCTGCCGAATCCGATCGCAAGCGTTGAAGCTGGGCGGCGTCGAGCATGGCCCAGCCGGTGTCGTGCATCATAATGGCCTGCTGGATCTCTCGCGGTATATCGCCAAAGCTTGTTGGGAGCAGCGCTTCCGCCAAATCCCCAGCCATGACCGCGTGCGCCGGCTGGGGCACCAGAAGGCACGGCAGATGAGGATGGTTCTGGGTATGCTCTACCCGCTGCCAGGGCAAGGAGCCATCCTGCTCCGGGCCGTCATGTCCGTCGTCGCGCTTCAGCCAACCAATTACCATAAAACCTGCCTCCTGTGCCTTGTCTAAGATGCGCGGGGAATGCACGGGAGACGCCCCTCGGCTGCTAAGGCGAGTGCTGTTTGAGAAGATAATCCCATGGCCGAGCGCTTGAACGAAGAAGCGAATCAAATGGACAGGGCGGCAGCGAAACGGCTCGCTGCCGAAGACCCGAGCAGCGATCTAGGATTTGGCCGCGTTCTCTCCCAGCAACGCGATCTTCGTCTTCTGAACCGTGACGGCAGCTTCAATGTACAGAGAAGAGGACGAGGCGCGCAGGCCTTCCTCTCCTACTCCAACCTGGTCACCACATCATGGAGCCGTTTTTTCCTGTTCGTGATCGCCGTATACGGCTCATTGAATACGGTGTTCGCCATGGCGTTTATGCTATGCGGCCCGGGCGCGGTTCTCAATACGATCGATACCGGCGTCCATTCTCATTTTCTGCAAGCCTTCTTCTTCAGCATCCATACCTCCGCGACCATCGGCTACGGCGACACGGTGCCAATAGGGATTCCGGCGAACACGCTGGTGGCCCTGGAGTCCGTGGTAAGCCTGCTTGGCTTGGCCGTTGTCACCGGGCTGGTTTTCGCGCGTTTTTCGCGTCCGGTAGCGGACATTCTCTTCAGCCGGTCCGCCGTGATCGCAAAATCCGGAAGCTTGAATTCCTTTCAGTTCCGCATCATTAACTCGCGCAACACGCAGATTATCGATTTACACGCGCGAGTGATGGTTGCCCGCTTTGAATCCAATGGCGCCGGTCAACCTGTGCGCCGTTATTACCCGCTCACCCTGGAACGTGAAAACGTCGCCTTCTTCCCTCTCTCCTGGACAATAGTTCACGTTATCGACACGGAGAGTCCGCTTTTTGGCGTGACCCAGGAACAACTGTTCGAGAGCGCCGGCGAATTCCTGATTCTTCTTACCGGGGTTGAGGAGACGTTCTCCCAGGTCGTCAACGCCCGCTCCTCCTATCGAGCGGACGAAGTAATCTGGAACGCTAAATTCGCCGACATCTTTGTGTATGACCTGGAAGGCAGGACCGCGGGTGTCGATCTCAATCGATTCCACGACACCGTTGATCTCGCGGAACGGATCTAACTGAATTTACCGGCCTCCGGATGCCAGCGCCTCGTGCGCCTCTTTTTGCAGCAGCAGAACCTCTACGTTGCGTGTCTTCTCCAGCTTTTGAGCATCTGCCAGATAAGCGGGCTCGCGGTAATTGAGCGCCGCAAGCAGTAATGGTATGGTCAGGCTGTCCGACTCAATGCCGTTGAGAGTCTCGTAAGTCCACTTCTTCGAACCCTCGGCATAGGGCAGAAGGTAATCGAGGGCCGCCCGCAGAGAAGCCCCGTTTGCCGCGCGATAGCTCCAAAGGTCGACGCCCGTGCTCTGAGCCTCCTGAGCCAGGCGCATCAGCGCGGTCAGATTAAACACGGAATAAGAGAAAGATTTGGTACGCGCCAGCTCCAGGGGTTGGCTGCCGTCCGGCTTGATTTGAAGGGCGATCCGCTTGGTCTTTGCAGTTTCGGCGACCTTCCGCGCCAGGTCCTTGTCTCCTAAGAACAATGCGATCCCGGCGAGTTGCTGGTCGTACCAGCTTCCATGATTATTTTTGGCGGCGGCCTCGTCGCGGCCATTGCGGCTGTTCTGCAGCCAATCGAGATACATAGAAAACCACTTATGCAGCCCATCCCTATCCGCCTGCGTAAGGCTAGCAGAGCCCGAGAGCAGCGTGATGGCGTCGAGAATTTGCGGAAGACCGCGCATTTCAATCAGGCCGATGCCACGTCCATTGTTGATCCCGAGCACTGCCTGCGCGTAGTTTAGATTGGGATTCATGCGGGTAGCTGGATCGAGAAACCAGGTGCGCAACAGTAAAACGGCGCGCGCGGCATACGCCTGCTTGCCGGTAAGATAGTAGCCGAGCGCGAGCGCGTGGGCCGCATCCTCCAACTTGAAGATATTCGCATGGTCGGGAATGCTGCGCGCCTGCGGATTTGTCTCACCATCGCGGCGAACATAAGGCAGGCCGTTAGGTGTTGCCGGATTGGGCCACCAGTAAGGAGCGAGACTCATGTAGTCGTGCTTGTCGCCGCTGGGCGGCGTGGCATTCTTCTGCATAACCGAAAACGGTCCTGCGTCCATGGACTGATCCGCTTCTGAGCGCGCCGCCTCCAGGATTGCGGGATCTTGCTGCTTCTTTACTTGTGCGAGAAACGCGCCATTGATCACAAGGGTCGCGGGGGGTGGAATCTGCTGTGCAACCGCCGGGACGGCGAACAGGACGGCGAGGACGACAGAACGCATGCATTCACTCCTTGATAACTCAACCTGGCGGGCCGCATAACCGCGGATCTATCCACTGCGTTTCGCACGGGTCGAGATGACAAATCTAGTTATTAAAGCAATTTAGGCTTTACTGTGAACTGGTTATGTCAGCATGAGCGGCCGTTCTTCGATGGAACGGCCGCGTGGGCAGTGCTTCCCGCGCATGCACCAAAAGCTAAAATGCTCTAGAAATCGAACCTGGCAACCAACTGCAAAAAGCGGGATTGGTTGGCCGCGGTGATGAGGCCATAGCTCGGAGCATTGAAGTACGGGACGCCGGCGGAAGTAGCGGATAAAGGCAAAGCACTGTTCGGCGCCTGAAAATTCGTATGGTTCACCGCATTGTATGCTTCCAGACGAAGCGTAAACTTCAGGCCTTCGGTGATATCGAAGGCTCTCCCGGCTGAGATGTTGAGATCCAGTTGGCCCGGAGCGCGAATCACGTTTCGGCCCAGATTGCCTATTTCGGTAGGCAGGACTTGTGTGCGCGCTGTTCCCGATCCAACAAAGTAGGGCCCCACTGGAGTCAGCGGGAAGTTGGAAGCGCCCACCGGCAATAAATACTGGATCCCGGTTCCATTGCGTGCTTGCGCGGTCCGCAGGGGGACCTTAGGGTTGATGTAATTCGGCCGCTGCTGGTTTGTGCCGGTTTGAGCGGGATTGGTGTTACTTTGGCCAACATAAAGCGGCAGACCGGTTTGCACGCTTAACTGGGGAAAGATTTCGAAGTTCCGCACCCAGCGATTGCCCTTGGTTTCGTATTCGATAGCGGCATTCAAGGCGTTGGTGCGGTCGAACTCACTTAGTCCCCGATTGAGCGCAAGCGACACTTGCGGGAATTGGCCGAGGTTGAGACCCGAGGGCTGAGAGAAACTATACAACCCGCTTGCGTCGTCGATGGATTTGGACCAGACGTAGCTGGCGGCAAAAGCAAGATTGCCGCCAAAGCTGCGAGTGGCGCCAATCTGCAGCGAGTTGTAGTTCGAGTTTCCTATCATGATAAGAGAATTGAAGCTGCCGATCGTAGGATAAGGGCGCGCCTGTTGCGTTGCCAGTGTTGTATTGGCCCGCGCCACAGCATCGTCGATGGTAGGGTCATATGGGACCTGGTTGGTTGGCAGGTTGACAGCCAGATGTACCCCGGTAGACCCGACATAATTGATATCCAAAATAGTTGCCTTTGCGATCTCCTGTTGAACCCCGAGATTCCATTGTTGTGAATACGGGGTCGGCTTGGCCGACGTGAAGCCGTCGTAATCCGTTAAGGACAGGAAATTCGCCGCCGAGTTGAATTGCGCGATATTCGCCTGCGGATCCTTGGGGTTGTTGGTGGCCACGCGGGGCATGCCTTGAGAGAGGCTGAATGGCTGCGCTACTCCAGTGCCCAGGTTATTAAAAGGCTGCTCGACATTGTAGCCGGGAAACAAAACCTGGCCGCCCAGATCGGAGAAGATGCCCGCGTAAAAGATGCCAAATCCGGAGTGGATAACGGTTTTCGGCCGTATGTTATAGGCGAAACCGATTCGCGGCGCGAAGGCCGTCTTGGTAGATGTCAGGTTAAGCGTGTTGGAAGCATTGATGCCTGCAAAGAGCACGGCGCCGGTGGCCGGATCGACCCGCGAATAAAAATTGTTGGCGGTGGTCAGCGGCGATTCGTACTCCCAACGAAGGCCGAGATTCAACGTCAACTTTGGCATGATCTTCCAATCGTCTTGCAGATACAGGCCCAGGTTGTAGTTGCGCCGTCCGATCAGGGGCTGGGGGAGCGAATAGGAGGCGGTCTTGATGTCGCCTAGAAGGAAATCGGCAAGAGCATTGATCGCGTCCCCGGCGACATTTTTTGCCGAAGTAATCGAACCGTCGAAAGTGTAGCTGCCATTCACATCGGCAACCGGATTAAAGTCATCAAATTCGTTCTTGCGCAGCTCGCCTCCGAAACGGATCAAATGGTTTCCCAGAGATTTAGTCGTATTAACGATGGTCTGGTAGTTGTTATCGATCTGTGTACGAAGCGTATTGGAATTAGTTCCCAGAGGGCTGGTAAACCCATTGATATTAAACTCAGGCGCGGCGCTTCCATAGGAGTTGGCGATACCGAATACGGTGGTAGTGTCGATGCCCTGCGTGGGCGGAAGAATCTCCGAATTATTCCGGAAGAAGCCAAATCGGAACTCGGTAATCAGCGATGGGCTCCAGATTCGCGTCAGACCAACAGTCGACTCGTAACCGGTCGTTTGCGAGCCTCCCGTCTCATATTCCAGAGGGCTGCCGGGCAATGCCGGCGTGAGCGGCGAAAAGGCATTGTAGTGAAAAAATGTGCCGAACAAACGGGTTCTCTCGGAGATGGATTCGTCGACACGGGCGAGCCCCGTATCGTTTTCGGGATGGCTCGATCCCACCGAGGCGTAATTGTTTATCAGGATCTTGTCGGTTGCGTTCAGCGTGCCGGAAGAGTTCGGTTGTGGCAGCAGGCTGAGAATTTTCAGGGCCGCGGGGTTGATCATGCCGGACGGAATGATGTTGCCGGCAAACTGCTTCTTGGTCGCCGGGTTGTAGACGGGCGTGGGCGATGCGGAAAAATTGCCGGTTGCGTAAGCTCCGTAGGGGAGCGATGACGTAAAACTATACGGGCTCGCCTGACGAAGTCCTTCATAATTCACGAAAAAGAAGGTCTTATTTTTGCCGTTATAGATCTTTGGGATGGAAAGCGGGCCGCCAAGTTTCGCGCCAAAGAGGTTATACCGGTCTTCAGAGCGCGGCTTGTGGAGCACGTTATTGAAGTAGTTGTTGGCGTCGAGATCTTCGTTGCGGTAATAGCCATAAGCGGCGCCATGATAATTGTTCGTGCCCGATATCGTGTTCAGAACGACTATCCCGCCGGAGGTCCGGCCGTAATCGGCTGAATAGGACGATGTGAGGACCTTGAATTCGCGGATGGAGTCGGGGGAGGGCAGCGTTTGCGGGCCGCCGGTCGACCCGCTGACCACCGATACACCATCAATCAGGAATTCGCTGTTGAGCGTGCGGCTGCCGTTGATGGATAGCTGGGCCGTATTTAATCCGGTCTGGCTGGTGATGTCATTTCCCGTGGAAACTCCGGGCGAGAGCGCGAGCAGGTTCAAAGTGTTACGGCTGGGCAACGGCAAATTCTGTATTTGAGAGGGAGTAATGGTCGTCCCGAGCGATGAGGTATCTGCGGCCAATTGACCTTCGGTTGAGCCATTCACCGTGACCGTTTGGGCGGTCTGGCCTAGCTGCAAAATCACGCTGATATCGGCAGCTTGATCGACCGAAAGTTGAACGTTTGTAACCTTCTGCGTCTTGAATCCACTGGAAGACACAGTAATGTCATATCGGCCGATGGGAAGCTCGGGCGCCCGGTAAAGTCCGCTACCGTTGGTCTTGCCCGTCCACGCCGTCACTCCCGTATCCGCATTGAGGATTTGCACAGTCGCCGCGGGGATCGCGGCCTTGCTGGGATCGGTTACCGTCCCTGCAATGGTTCCCGTCACGCCCTGCGCATGGACATGATCTACAGAGGAAGTAAGCAGCACAACGATGGCGATGCATATACGAATAGTCAGCTTCATGGCCCCTCCCAAGGGTAAAGCTCGTCAGCTAATCCGCGAGGAGTTAGATACAGATCATCTTCACTTTAACTAACGATCCAAAATCGTATTGACCTCGCAAGATGGGTGTCAAGATGAAATGTTCAGTCTGAAAACAAAGCTTCTCGCATAATGAGACGCGCGAACGACGCCCCACTGCTCGGCGGATCGTTGAGAAAGCTGGATGTCCATCATAGGAATGGATTAAGTAACCAGATCGTAGAGAACCAATCGCTCTTCATACCGCAAGATTTTAGAGGTCTCCGCGCTTGCATTTGTACCGGCATCGGGTACACGGAAGAAAAATCTCGTCCTGTCAACAAATCCAGGGCGCCACATATCTAACGCGTTCTTTGCGTCAGAGGTGGGATTTCACAATTGTCGATCGGCAGTGTCGCGATCACGCCCGCCTCGACTTCGAAGAAAAGACTTCTCTACGCTTGGGGCGCTACGTTAGAAACAGGATGGATATATCCCAGGCCGCTGCCATCAACGGCCTTTTCCCTCAAGAAAAAGGCCACTTTGTGGAATTCATCGAAGCCACACCTTCCCTGTTTCTGCCTTAAACGAAAGGATTCTCGACTTTCAGATTCCCCAATCGCATGTCGTGCTGGAGATCTTCACTGAACAGGACGCCGCATTCCGCCTGAAGGGCTGCGGCGACGATCAGAGAGTACCACGATAAGCGGTGCTTCGCTTGCAAGTGCAGAGCCTCTTCATAGAGCGGCTGCGAGGAATGGATCGTCAGCAAGGGGTGAAAGACTGTTCTAAGATAATGTTCCGCGTCGGTCACCTTCATCGGCATTGCAAAGCGGCGCAGAGCGACGTTGAAGAACTCCTGAACTACTTGGTAACTGACTACACCTTTCCGGGTTATCAGCGCCTTGCGGATGAGCTTCGCAGCCGTTCGGCGATTTTACCGCCGCGTTTTTATCGAATGAGTAGATAAAAACATTTGTGTCCAGGAAGAATCTATCGCTCATTCATCTGCTCTCTGCTGAAGCGGCCCCTTGCATCGACATGGCGCAGATCCTTCATCAGCGCATCGAAACCCTTCCCATCCCCCGAACGAGCCGCAAACTGCTCCAGCCACTCACGAAAAGCCGCATTCAATGTTGTGCGCTGTGAGCGGGCGATGATCCTGGCGCGCTCGATCAAGTCCTCATCGGCGCTTAGGGTAATATTTTTCATACTAATTAAGTGTAGACGAGTCTCGTGTGTCGAAGGGGCCCAGGAAGAGTCACCTGGTCAGCACTTGCGTTCCTGACGGTCCTGCAATGATGGCAATGGAGGCCATGCCGATAAACAAGCCGTGCTCCACTAATCCGGTAATGCTCTTGAGCGTGCGCGCCAAGGCAGGGGGATCCGGAATTTGCCCGAAGCTGCAATCGAAGAGAAAATTTCCTTCGTCGGTGATAAAGGGCTGGCCGCCGGCTCCGCATCGGAGCCGCGGGTTAGCGCCTAGCTTCTCCAGTTGTCTTTTGACCGGCGCAGCGGCGAATGGAATAGTTTCGATGGGAAGCGGAAAGTGGCCAAGCCGCTCGACTTTCTTATGCTCGTCGGCCACGATCAACAGACGCTTGGAGCAACTGGCCACAATTTTTTCGTGCAGCAACGCGCCGCCCCCGCCCTTGATCAATTCGAGCCCAGGGCCAATCTCGTCGGCGCCGTCGATGGTCAGGTCGATGAATTCCGTCTCATCGAGAGTGGTCAACGGAATCATCATCGAGGCCGCCAGGCCGGCGCTCGCCTTGGACGTAGGTATTCCGCGAACTTTCAGTCCGGCGCGAACTCGCTGTCCCAGCAATTCAATAACATACTTTGCGGTCGTACCCGTACCCAGTCCGATCACCATGCCGTCCTCGACATACTCCAGACTCTTGGACGCCGCGGCTGCCTTTTCCTCTTCACGTGTATCCATGCGCGCTCATTTTAGCGTTTTCACAATACTGTGTCCTGGTGAGAGTTGGCTATGTGCAGGCGTTCTTTGATGGAAGGTCTGCGTCGCGAGTAGTTTCTTGGGATACACCTATCGTGAAAACGCTATAGATCAGGTTTACAGTCCGGCGGAGCGCGATACGGCGGAGGAGTACATCAAGCGCGTGAATCCGCTAATCAGCAGGTTAATGCCTACCAGCGTGCCTACCGCCCAAACAGCGCTGGACGGCCAACTGCGCCAGATCAGGATGGCAAGGATAAGGGTCACGATGCCGTCGAAGAGAATCCATCCGGAACCGGGAACTCTTCGCAGTTGAAAATAGGTTGCGATGTGAAAGGCGCCCTCCACCAGAAAAAGGATAGCCAGCGCCAAGGTGAGCGAAACCAGGCTCAGCTTAGGGTGTACCAGAAGGTAGACACCGGCCAGCAGGTACGCGCCGCCGACCAGCAGCCGCCAGAAGAAGGCTCCGGAGGTGCGCGCGGCAAAAGTACCCGCAAGATGAATGACTCCGGCGGCAATCACCAGAATGGCGACGGCAATGGCGATGGCGATACCGGCCTCCAGCGGCAATGCCAACGCGGCAAATCCGACAATGATGAGGACGATCGCCCATCCCTTTGAGAAGCCACCCACGCTTCGCATCAAATTCATTGGATCGAGCGGCGAGTTCACATCTTTCAAATCCTTCATTTCGTTCATATCGATAGCTCCCTGTCGTCGTGCTGGGATCGTTCCAGCGCCTTCCGGAACGCAGACAACAGCATAGCCGGTTCGCGGCGTTTCCTGGTATTTATCTTCTGGAGGACCGCCCGCCGCCTTTGTTGAAGGCGGCACTCGCGTTATCCTATGGCTTGCTTACAGCCCAAATTCCTTTAGAGCATTTTAGCTTTCACTGTGATCCGGCAAGAGCAGTTGCGTGTGGCCGTTCTTCGATGGAACGGCCACGTGGGCAGTGCTTCCCGCGCATACACCGAAAGCTAAAATGCTCTAACCGGACCAGCCGCACTCCCAATCCATTTCTTAAGGAGATTCATGTCGAACGATCTGCGCAGTTTTCTGACGCTTTCCTATGCGGAACTTGAAGAACTGAACCTGAAGGCCAAGGAGCAGCGGAAGGGCCGCACTCCCCTTCATAAGGTCCAGGAAGAACGCCTGAAGTATTTGACCGACGAGAAGAGCATCAAGGCCGTGACCGTGCTGTTTAGCGACCTCGAAGGCCGTTTGCACATGCTGGATTACGATAAGAAATTTCTGATCAGGAGCTGGGATAATCTCACCTTCGATGGATCTTCCATTCGCGGCTTTACCGCGCAGCGGGAGAGCGATCTGCGTCTGGCAATGGATTGGAACGCTTTCTATTGGGCTCCTTCCGACTTCTTTGGCTCGGGCAAGGTACTGGTCTTCGGAGAGGTAATCGACAAGGGCGGCGATCCTTACGGCGCCGACATCCGGGGCGTTCTCAAATCCTTTGCCCAGGATCAGCACAAGCAGCATGGCTACACCCTCAACGCCGCCAATGAGATTGAGGGCTTTCTGTTTCAAGGCGCGGACGCGGAGCGGCACTACCACGAGTCCGGCAAATTCGATTACGTCAATACCGGCGGCTATTATCACTCGCTTCCCGGAGATCCTCTGCGGACCTTTATCGACACCACTGCCGAGGTGCAGCGGGCCATGGGCTTCGAGAACGAGAAGGACCATCCTGAGGTGGCGCCCTCACAATTTGAAATCAACTATTCCTATAGCGACGTGGTGACCGCGGCCGACCAGATCCAGCTCTATAAGTTCATATGCCGCGAAGTTGCCACCAGAATGGGCTTTACCGCGTGCTTTTTACCTAAGCCGGTAGTGGGCGTGAACGGCAGCGGCATGCACACGAATGTCTCCGTAAGCAAAGGCGGAAAGAATCTATTCTGGGATGCCAAAGGCGACGAGCAGATCAGCCCGCTGGCTTGGTCGTTCATCGACCGCATTCTTACCAGCGCGAACGATATTTGCCTGTTGCTCAATGCCAGCGTGAACGCCTATCGCCGGTTGGACCCTCATTTCGAGGCGCCCAATCAGATTATGGCTTCGCCTATCGATCGCGGTTCCATGGTGCGCGTGCCGATCGGCAATGAGAAGAGCGCTCGCGTAGAAGTCCGCTCTGTCAGTCCGGATGCTAACCCATACATGGTGCTCTATTCGATTTTCCGCACCGGCCTGGAAGGCGAGATAGCTAAGATTGAGAACCTGCGCCAGGCGAAGCGCTTCCTGCCTGACAACATCTACACCGCGCTCGACAACTTCCGCAATTCGGCCTGGGCGACACAACTGCTGGGTGCGGATGTAAAAGAGCGCTACGCCGACCTCAAGCAGGCGTCCGCGGACCGCTGCTCGCGCTTGCTGGGAACCCGCGTAAAGGCCCCCGAGGTGCAATTCCATCACGAAGTCTACAACCAGTTCCTCTGGAATCAGTTCTAGAGGTCTCCCGCATCTGGCGCAACGGCGCGCGCCAGATGTGGGGCGCGCCCCAGGGAGTCGGACTGTAGGGATTAACTAAATCTCGCGAGGTAGAGCCATCAAGCTGCTAGGCATCGATGTCGGCACCGGCGGTTCGCGCGTGCTTCTCATAGACGAGTCGGGCGCAGTGATAGCCTCGGCTGTGCAGGAGCACCAGCCTTTTCAATCACCCGAATCCGGATGGGCGGAACAGGACCCGCACGACTGGTGGGCGGCATGCCAAGCAGCGATTGCCAAGCTGCTGCGCGAATCGGCGGTTAGATCGGATGAAATAAGCTGCATCGGCCTGACCGGCCAAATGCATGGCGCTGTCTTGCTCGATAAGGACGATCAGGTATTGCGTCCGGCGCTTATTTGGGCGGATCAACGCACAGCAGAGGAGTGCCGCTTTCTTAACGCAACCGTCGGTGCGGAGCGTCTGGTCGAGCTGACAGCAAATCCGGCTTTAACTAATTTCACCTTGACCAAGCTGCTATGGGTTCGTTCGCATGAACCGGAAATCTGGCGCAAGTTCCACAGCTTCCTTCTGCCCAAGGACTATGTGCGCCTGCGTCTCACAGGCGTGCGCGCAACCGACATGGCCGACGCTTCGGGCACGCTGCTGTTGGACGTCGCTCATCGGCGCTGGTCGTACGAGATGCTCGATGCGGCCGGACTCAGGCCGGATTGTCTCCCTGCCCTCCATGAATCGCCGGTGATCGTGAGCGAGGTGACCGAGGCAGCCGCCCGCAGCACGGGATTGAAAGCCGGTACTCCGGTGATTGCCGGCGCAGGCGATCAGGCCGCCGGCGCGACGGGAATGGGTATCGTTCGCGCCGGAGACGTCAGCGCAACCATCGGCACCTCCGGCGTCGTCTTTGCCGCAACCGGCGCGCCCTTCACCGATCCTCAGGGACGCCTGCACACCTTCTGTCACGCTGTCCCCGGCCGTTGGCATGTGATGGGAGTAACCCAGGCGGCGGGGCTTTCTCTGCGCTGGTTCCGCGATAACTTCGGTATTGGGACGGGCGCCGCGGCTCAGGATCTCGACCCTTACAATGTACTTTCCGCAGAAGCGGCCCGCGTGCCGCCCGGAGCAGAAGGCGTGCTCTGGGCGCCCTACCTCATGGGAGAACGCACCCCGCATCTGGATCCGGGCGCTCGCGCCGCACTCGCAGGCTTGGCAGCCAATCATGGCCGCGGTCACATTATCCGCGCCATTCTCGAGGGTGTTGCCTTCAGTCTGAAGGACACATTGACCATCTTCGAGGAGCTTGCTGTTCCCATCCGCGCAATTCGCCTCGGGGGCGGAGGAGCAAGGTCGCCGTTGTGGCGCCAAATTCAGGCCGATGTCTATGGACGAGCTGTTGAGATCGTCGCGGCCGAAGAAGGCGCCGCTTATGGCGCGGCGTTGCTTGCCGGAGTAGGAGTAGGCCTCTGGTCAACCGTCGACGAGGCCTGCGACGCAGTGGTTCGCGTTGCCAGTCGCACGGAAACCAATCCGAAAGCGGCGGCCACTCTCCAAGCCGGCTATCGCCGTTACCGGAAACTGTATCCCGCGTTGCACCAAGTCTTCGCGGATTGAGGTCTGTTGACGTCGTCAAACACTATCGTTTGTGCCGGCGCCAAAGCGAAGGCCCGTGCCTGTAAAAGTGAAGAAAGTGGTAATTCCTCGGGGTGACTCGTGGCACACTCTTTCGGTCCCAAAAAAGTACGGAAAATTGTATTGAGGGCTACCGCTGGAGTAGAAAAGGAGTCTAATGCTCTCAAGAGCACCTCAGAGCAGGAGCCTATGGTGATTCAGGCCTGGGGAGTGGAAGACAAGCCGGACGTCACTCGTCCATAATAGGGGATACACGGAAGGAAAATCGTACTCTTTCCTCACATTTACTATGGCGAATCAGGTTTTGCTACCTCCGGAGCTGGATCCAGGCGACAAGCCGATCGAGCCGACCTTCCTCAGCGGGGTCGAGTACGAGCCGGCGTGGAAAACACTGGCCGGCAGTGTCCTCGATCTTCTCTACCCCAAGAAGCTGCCGCCCCTTGAGCTGACATCGAAGCCTATCCCGGTGATCGACCCGATGGCGGTCAAGCGCAGTCCTAAGTCATCGGCGATCTCGTTTGTGGTCCACGTGCTGATCCTGCTGGCGATCTTCGCCGCGTTCATGTATGGCCGGTCGAGGATGCAAGCCAAGAAGAATCAGCAGGTAGTTGCGATCGACGTTCAACCCTATTTGCCGATTGCGCCTAAGGGGGCGCAGATGGGCGGCGGCGGCGGTGGCGGATCGCACGATATCCTGCAGTCTCCTAAGGGCAAGCTACCCAAATTCGAGCAGCAGCCGGTCGTTCCGCCGATGGTGGTTGTTAACGATCATCCCAAGCTGACGCAGGAACCGGCCATCATGATGCCGAAGAATATCCAGCTGCCGAATAACAACATGCCGAATCTGGGTGATCCGCGGACCAGCGTAGTTGGCCCGGCATCGAACGGAACCGGCTCGCAAGGCGGAATGGGCACGGGATCGAGCGGAGGCATCGGGGCGGGTAAAGGCAATGGATATGGTCCGGGTGAAGGCGGAGGTTACGGCGGCGGACTCTACCATGTCGGCGGCGGGGTTGCCGCTCCACAATTGATCTACGCACCGGATCCGGAATTTTCCGACGAGGCGCGCCGGGCGAAATACCAAGGTGTTTGCGTGGTCTCTTTGATAGTGGACGCGCAGGGTAATCCGCAGCGGGTTCAAGTCGTGCGCCACCTCGGAATGGGGCTGGATGAGAAGGCCGTCGAGGCCGTGAAGCAATACAAATTCAAGCCGGCAACGCTGCAGGGCCGGCCCGTTCCTGTTGAAGTGAACATCGAAGTGAACTTCCGCATCTACTAAGGCGGTCGGCCAAACCAGCTTTGGGAAGGCTGGATCTCTGAAGCAGGTTGGGGATATGGATCCAATCCTATCCCCGCGGGTCTGAAGACCCGCTACCCTAGAGTAAAGCATTTTAGCTTTTGGTCTATGCGCGGGAAGCACTGTCCACGTGGCCGTTCCATCGAAGAACGGCCACACGCAGCTGCTCTTGCCAGATCACAGTAAAAGCTAAAATGCTCTGAACTTCAGGGCTTCCACCCCGCCTCTTGGTGGAAATCCAAACTAGCCCAACTTCCGCAGTTTGATCAGCAAGTCCTTGGCTGTTAACGTGAGGCAGGTCGAGTTTCCACTACACGGGAGCAATTTCCGGGATGGAGGGCAGCTTCAAGCCGAGGTGTTGGAGAAGCACGAGTTGATGCTGATTGGGTTGGCCGATGCAGCGTTTGCGCAGAGTGATTCCGTTGCGCGTTGGCAGCACGACATCGACCAGGGCGATCTCGGACAACTCGCGGAAGACTTGCCGCGGTTCGTCTCCCAAGCCGGCTTGGCGGCACTGCGCCTCCAGCGTTTTCCAGAGCACATAGGCCAGGAAGCAAACCAGGATGTGGGCCTGCACCCGCTCCTGCTTTTGGTGCCATACCCGGGCGAATCCGCAAATCTGATTTCTGAATACGAAAGGCGTCCTCGGCTTCGGTAAGTTGGATATAGGCTCGCCACAGTTCTTCCGGTGTCCAGTCGATGACGTTACTGCGCAACAGATAGCAGCCCTCAGTCAACCGCGCCCAAGGAGCGGATTCTGTTTGCGCTTCGCACAGGCCGTCTCGATCTTCCGCAGCCCCTCTTCGATGCGCTTCTCAAAACGTGCATGCATGGCTTGTTCCTTCTGCTGGCGTTGCGCGCTGCGGCACAGAATAAATACTTCGGCGCCATCCGGGGCGGGACACAAGCGTACCTCCAGCCCAGCATGTACGGGGCGCCAATCCTCGGCCAATAACTCCCGCTCATAACCCTTGAGCATGCTCTTGGGTGTGCCCACGATATAGCGCCGCTGACCCTGCTTGAGAAACTCCACATTTTCCTCGCTCACCAGGCCACGATCCAGCACCCAGATCCGTTGTGCCCGTCCATGCAGCTTCTCGATGTGCTCAATCATCTCTTCCAGCGTGGTCGCATCGTGGCGATTGCCGGCAAAGACCTCGTAGCCTACCGGCATCCCGCTCCGGCTCACCACCAGCGCGATGTTGACTTGTTTGCAGTCCGGACGATGATCCCGCGAGTAGCCCCGTTGCGCCAACGGATTGGTCTTCGCTTCGCCTTCAAAATAAGTGCTGGTCACGTCATAGAGCAGCAGGTCGTACTCTAGTGCAAACAACTCGCCCAACTTCTGCCGCAGGTGTTTTTCCAGCGCCGGTTTATGTGGCAGTAGCGCATCCAACGTCCGGTACAACCGGTCTTCGTTGACCTTCTCCGCCGGCACACCCAGCAGATCCGGCAACGCGCTATGTTCGTAGAACTGCTCTGCCAATCGCAACTCGCTCGATGGATCGCACAGCCGCCCCAATACCAGTACCATCGCCATCAGCGGCCACGGAATCTGTTCCCGGCCAACGCTCAGACTCTCCCCCAGAACGCGATCCAGTTCCAGTTGCCGCAGCAACATCCGCCCCAGCCATGGCCCACCGAATCTCCGCGTCCGCTCTACTTGTACTCGCTTCAGATCAACTTCGACCCACTCCGCCTCTTTCTCCTCGAACAAGCCCACCTGTTCTGAACCCTGCCCCGCGGCGCAGCGCTTCACCCCCATCCGCCCTTGCTCGTCCATCGCACCCAGCCACGCCACTACCCGCTGCCGTGGTCCCCGATCCGTGCGGTAGCTTTCCACCAAGGCCCAATAGGCGTGCCGCTTCCCATCCTTCTTCCGGTAGCAGCGGCGCAAGTACATGCGCCCATCCTACGAATCCCCAGCCTTCCCGCAAGAGCCTTGGTCGTCACTACATTCGTTTTTTCCCTTCAACCCCCTGCTTTCTCCTCCCTCCTCACTTCCCAACGTTGAAAACAAAAAGACCGCTGATCTATCTCAGCGGCCTTCTCCTCTTTTTTCTGAACCAAAAAAGTTATACCCCAGACCAAACTGCGGAAGTTGGGCTAGCTGTGAAGTTTCAATAGGTTGTCCATTCGAACCAGATCGGAGAAGCTGATTGTGTCGAACAACAGCAAACTTCGGCAGTTGGCGAGAAAAGTTCTCGTGGGGGATGCACGTTGAAGCTGGCCGCGGCCAGCTTCAACGTGAGCGCCCGGACCGCCGCCAACTGGGCACGCCGCTATCGCGAGCATGGAGTCGCCGATCTGCGGGATCGCTCTTCGCGCCCGCACAGTTCGCCTCGGCAGACCGGTCCAGCGATTGTCGCCCGGATCGAACAACTGCGCCATTTGCGCTGGAATGGCTGGCGCATTGCGCGAGAACTGGCCCTCAGCCGAACCACCGTCAGCCGCATCCTGCGCCGCCTGGGATTGAACCGCCTTCGTTCCCTCGACCCGCCGCCACCGGTGTTGCGCTATGAACACAAGCATCCCGGCGACCTGGTCCACTTCGATATCAAGCGCCTGGCTCGCATCGTCAAGCCTGGCCATCGCGTCACCGGAGACCGCCGCAAAGAGTCCCGGCGGCCGATGAGGTCTCCTCTTGAACCCGACGGCCCTGGTCCCGGTGACCCAGCCCGGCGATCTGGGGCAGGACCGAGTCGGGCAGCTGGTCAAACGAGTTCTGGACGGCATGACCTCGGCCGAGTTGGTCGCGAGCTACCGGGTCTCGCTGGTCGGGGAAGGGAAGTCTTCTTCCACGGGTGGGGGTCCACCTGGCGGCCATTAAGCTCTGACCCGGTCGGCGGTCATGGCCGGGTTGATGGCGGCAGAAACCGCTGCTTCCATCAACGATGTGAAAGGCGCGCCACGGCGTGGGAACCGCATCGGCAACTGGCTGACCCGGGAGCAGGCGCAGGAACTGCTTTCGCTGCCGGACCGGGAGAGCCTCAAGGGCAAACGCGATTATGCCATCCCGGCTCTCCTGCTAGGTTGTGGGCTGCGACGGACGGAGCCGGTTTCCGAGGTGAAGGTCGGCGCCATCGCCCCAGATCATTTCGAACCAGAGAAGAAGAAATAGTTCACCTTGTGATTGCTTCTGAACTATTGTGGTGATAGGCTTTGGGGTCTATAGAATTAAAGGATTTAAGTTATTAGGTCATGTTGGGTATTGGGTCAGGGCTTTGGCGGAGGCTAATCCGGCGCACGTTAGTGGAGGGAAACTGCCAATTTGAAGGACGGGATAAAGGAATACAAATTCCTCTCTCGCCCTAGCCAATAAAAAACATCTGTATAGCCCTTATTTGGGGGACATCGCAAATGAAACAATCTGCCGTGAGCTCAAGATCGATCGCCGTGCGCTTTTCGCAATCGAAGCTTTTCAGCGTGCTGCTGGGCATACCTCTTGTGCTAATGTCCTCAGCGGCGAACGCTCAGCTTTCGTCCGCGTCGGTGAACGGCACTGTCAAAGATCCTTCCGGCGCAGTTATTCCCGGAGCAAACGTCAATATTCGCGCAACAGCCACTGGAGTCAGCCGGACGGCGGCGACAAATAGCGCAGGGGATTACGCGTTTGTCGATCTGGATCCAGGCAGCTACACTTTGGAAGTTTCCAAGAACGGCTTCTCCACCGCCCAACAGAATGCTGTAACCCTGAGCGTGAATCAGACAGCCACCTTTAACTTTACTTTGAGCGTTGGTTCAGAGGTGGAGAAGGTGACCGTGACAGGCGCCACCGTTCAACTGGAAACCGCCGTCTCGAACCTCGGAACGGTATTTAATCCTGTGGCCATGAACGATTTACCACTGAACGGCCGCAATTTCACTCAGTTGCTCACTCTTACTCCCGGTTCAGGAGCGAAGAACACCTCGCAGAACTCAGGAGGTGTGCAGGGAATCTTCACGGGTTCGCTCAGCTTTCCTGCGGTGAATGGGCAGTGGAATCGCAGCAATCTCTTCTTGCTGGACGGAATCAACAATCAGATGGCTTTCTATAGCGAATATGCGGTGCCACCTATTGTGGATGCCATCGAAGAGTTTAAAATGCAGTCGCACAACGATCAAGGCCAGTTTGGCGGAGCTCTGGGCGGGATCGTTAACGTGGTAACGAAATCGGGTACAAATCAATTCCATGGAAATGTCTGGGAATTCCTGCGCAACGATGCATTCGACGCGCGAAATCCGCTGCTGACCAAGAAGACGCCCTTAAAGCAAAGCGTCTACGGCGCAACAGTTGGCGGCCCGGTGATCTTCCCTCACTACAACGGCAGGAATCACACATTCTTTTTCGGCGCGTACGAAGGAACGAACATCAACTCCGCCAACGAAACGCTCTATAACGTTCCCACGCCGGCCGAACTCAACGGCGACTTCAGTGGAGTGAGCACCCAGCTTTACAATCCGTTTTCCACCAGACCCGATCCCGCCCGTCCTGGCCAGTTCCTGCGCACTCCGTTTGCGGGGAACAATATTTCCAGCAGCCTTGACCCCAACATGGTGAAACTCGCGAAGGACATTTTCCCGGCGCCAATCGCGACAACCTCAAATGTGAATGGAGAGGACACGCAGGCGACTGACGTCCGGCAGAATAACTACAGTCTTCGGCTCGATGAACAGCTCAGTCAATCCAATCTGATCTGGGGACGCCTGAGCCAGGTTCACACTACGCAGACCGCGGGGGCAGGTTTTGTCGGCCTCGAGACAAATTCAGTCATGAACGCACAGAACTGGGCGGCGAGTTTTGTACATACCTTCGGAGCCTCAGCGACGCTGCAAATCCAGGCGGGACACGCGTGGCAGCGCTACAAAACAATTTCCACTCTGACAAACGCGCCGTCGACCGTTATTCCCGACAGTGGCTTCAATAACAATTTTGTTTGCAATTACATCGGCTCTCTGCCCTGCCAAATACCAGTCCTTGCTATAACCGGCTATCTAACGGGAGGCGAAAATTACGGCGATTCGACAGGCAGCGACATCTATGAGTACAAGGCCGATTACACCAGGTTGCTCGGTAAACACGTGATCGAGCTTGGGGCCGACATTTCTCCGCAAAGCAATCGCGTCATCCAGGCAAATCCGAATCTTGGCTTCTCCAGCTTTCAGACATCGAATCTAGAAAGCTCTGCGAACAGCGGCGATGCGATGGCATCTTTCCTGCTGGGGGTCCCGAGCACAGCCGAAAGAAGAAATCTGGTGAAAATCCTCGGCGGCGGACAAATCGATGGATTCTACTTCCAGGACCAGTGGAAGATAACCCCCAAACTTACGATGAACTGGGGATTTCGCTATGACATGCTGATCGAAGAAGGGCTGCAAGCCAGTCCTACGTTGTCTAACTATTCTGGTGCATATAACATGCGGACGGGCACATATATCCTGACAAAAGACGGCGGCAAAGCGCCTTCTTGCAGTGTTTCGCCGGCTTCTCCTTGCATCCCGAATGGAATTCTCCCGACAAACGTCACCGTGGCGAAAAGCAATAAGCTCATTAACAACGACTATGACAACATTCAGCCTCGACTCGGGTTCGCATATCAACTTACACCGGGGAGGGTTCTCCATTTATCTTATGGGAGAGTGTTTGACACCTGGTCTTCACTGACGCAGGCTGTACAAAACGAAGGGGCGCTCTGGCCGTCGGTAGGACTCCAGACGGCAAACAACCTCAACTCAACGACCGTGACTCGTTCTGCAGAAGATCCTCTTGCTCTAGGAAACCAACCTACAGTGCTGCCCGCGGCGAACCCCTTTGGACAAGTTGCATATTTTGTGGCGCCGTATTTAAGAAATCCTTATTCAGACCAATGGCTGGCAGGCATCCAGCAACAACTTGGCAGCAGCATGATCTGGACGCTTAATTACGTTGGCTCTCGGACTACCCGGCTGCCTTGCTGCGATTACTACAACGTGGCCTTGACTCCCGGGCCTGGGACGCCTCCACAAGCCAGGGCGATCTTCCCGTACATCGCTCCCACGCATTACGAACAAAATAATGGTTCCAGTAGTTATAATTCGCTGCAAACTCAGCTCCAGCGCCAATTCACGGGAGGCTTATCTTACACAGTAAACTACACTTGGTCTAAAGCTATCGACGTCGCTTGTGACGGAGCTTTCGGTGTAGAAGGCTGCTTCGTACGCAACCCCTATAACCCAAAAGTAGATCGCAGCGTTGCGGGCTTTGACCTCACAAACATGTTTACAGGTACTCTCCTCTATCAGCTCCCCTTTGGAACCGGTCAGCGCTTTCAATCAGGAAGCCGGGTAGTAAACGCGATCACGGGCGGTTGGCAGTTGAATACCATCACCACTTTGACCTCAGGATCTCCATTTACAGTGAGCTACTCCGGCGACCGGGCGAATACCGGCAACGATTTTCAGGGCGTCGATCTGGTTGGAAATTCCCATCTGGCGAATCCAAGCCAGAAGGAATGGTTCAATACAGCAGCCTTTCAGACTCCAGCGCAATATACCTATGGGAATGCCGGCAGGAACATTCTCCGATCGCAATGGTTCCGAGATGTGGATTTTTCGCTCTTCCGCACGTTTTCTGTGGAAAGGGTGAAAATCGAATTCCGTGCGGAGGCGTTCAATGGGTTCAACATGCCGGTTCTTGGCGCTCCACAAACGACGCTCAACAGCGCGACTTTTGGCCAGGTGCTCACTACGGCAAGCACACAACGTGAGCTGCAATTGGCACTGAAAATTTACTTCTGAGGCAGAGTAAGGGTTCGGGATACATTCGCTGGCGCTGCCGCCGCATCCGGACGGCAGCGCCAGCGACTCTGTTGGCGATTAACTTTGCGGCTCGTATATTGCTCGGGGTATAGAATTGGACGCGTTCACTCGGCGTAGGTTCCTTTGGCTGATGGCCGGGAGTGTCGGCACGGTCTCACAATCATTTGGTGAGAGGGTTTCTAAGGCTCAGGTTCCTTCTTATCTTAGAAACTACGCAAGTCTCTACTATAGCGACCCTCGATCGGCTGCCCTCTCGTGGTTCCGTGATGCCAAATTCGGGCTCTTCATGCACTACGGACTCTACAGTCAGTTAGGCCGCGGCGAATGGGTAATGCTGAAGGAAAAGATCCCCGTAGCGAGATACGAAAAACTCAAGAATACTTTTAGTCCCGATAAGTTTGACGCGAACGCAATCGTTAACTGCGCCCTCGCGGCGAATATGAAGTATGTAAATTTGACGGCCAAGCATCATGAAGGATTTTGCCTCTTCCGTACGCGTCAGACCTCATATAACAGCACGGAATCGCCGACCCGGAGGGATCTAGTAGGGGAGCTTGCGGGCGCATGCAGCAAAAAAGGGCTGGGGCTTTTTCTTTATTATTCTTACGCCGCGGACTGGCATCACCCCTATTTTTTCGATCCGAGCGCAGGCTGGAAGTTTGCGCGGCCGGACTACGCGCAGAAGCCGCCGGAGTACCTTTGGAAAAAGGATGCCGATTTTCAGATCTATATCGACTACGTCCACAGCCAGTTGCGGGAACTTCTGACGCAATATGGAACCATCGCGGGGATCTGGTTCGATCCGGTTCTGGGCTACTATGCGAGGCCTGATCTCTTTCCATTGAAAGAGATTTATGCCTTGATTCGTCAGCTCCAGCCCAACTGTCTGGTTTCTTTCAAGCAGGGAGGCACTGGAACCGAAGACTTCGCTGCCCCTGAGAGACAGGCTGCGGGACTCGGCATATATGACAGTATTGCCCCCCAACGCAGGGGGCGCGCGATGCAAATGGAGAGAGAGGCGTGGGATCATAATCGCGCCAAGCATAAGGAAATTTGCGACACGTTGCAGCGGCAAAGCTGGGGATATAACGCAAGCGAGAACGGCAAACATCGGAGCGCTCAGGACGTGCTATCGCTGCTGAAATCCGCTTGGGCGGCAAATGCGAACTTGCTGTTGAATACTGGATTGCTTCCGGATGGATCGATCTCGACCGAGGACATGCGATCGCTGCAATCCGTGGGAAAAATGATTTCCTCTTCCGCTCGAATGGATGATCCTTCGAGGTCGCGCGAGGAAAACGTCTGACGGTACTTGAAATCAAGAAAGGGACAGGACATGGATCGTCGCAAGTTCATCGCGTTGGCAGCCTCTGGAATCGCCGCAAGGAAACCGGTCTCTGCCCGGGCGTTACCTCAGATCCGATCGACACGCCCGAACTTCCTCTTCATCATTTGCGACGATCTCACATATCGCTCGATCCATGCGCTGAACAACCCCGAGATCCGTACTCCTAATCTCGATCGTCTGGCTGCCTCTGGCTGCGCGTTTACGCATTGCTTTCATCAGGGCGCATGGGCTCCGGCAGTCTGTGTTCCCAGCCGGACTATGCTCAACAGCGGCTTGACTGCGTTCCATGCGAAAGACGGGCTGGACCAGGCGCCTACATGGGGGCAAACTCTGCAAAGGGCCGGATACGATACCTATATCTGTGGGAAATGGCACTTGGATATTACGGTGTTGCAGCGCAGTTTTAGATCGATGGGGCCAGTTTCTCCAGGGGACCCTCCGTCAACACCAGCAGGCGGAGCCGCATACGACCGTCCAAGCCCCGGTAACAATTGGCAGCCTTGGGACGAATCTCTCAAAGGACACTGGCTGCATACAGACCTTTGGATCAATAAGACTCCGGATACTACTGAGCATTCCAGCGTGATCTTCGCGGACCAGGTCATCGACTACTTGAGAAACACTGCCACTAAATCCGATAATCCATTTTTTATATATCTAGGCTTCTCCGCGCCCCACGATCCGCGCCAGTCCCCGCGAGAATACCTCGATCTTTACCCGCAGGACAGAATCCAACTTCCTCCCAACTTTCTGCCTGAACATCCCTTCGACCAGGGAGACTTCAAGATTCGGGATGAGATGCTTGCGCCATTCCCTCGTACAGAGGACGCAGTCCGGCTTCACCGGCGCGAGTATTATTCGATCATTTCTCACATGGACCAGCAGATAGGACGCATTCTCGACGCGTTGGAGACTTTGCCGATGGCGTCCAATACCTATGTCATTCTTACGGCGGATCATGGACTGGCTGTTGGCGAGCACGGCTTGATGGGCAAGCAGAATATGTACGACTGCAGTATACGGATACCCCTGTTAATTTTCGGGCCTGGGATTCCCGCGGGAAAGCGTATCGACGAGCTCGTCTATCAACACAGCATGTATGCAACTACATGTGAGCTCGCTGGAGTACCGGTCCCGGAAGCCGTTGAATTTCCCAGCCTCGTTCCTCTCTTGCACGCAGAAACGCATCCGTTGCACGATGCTGTTTTTAGCTATTACAGAAGCTTTCAAAGAATGGTGCGGACCAAGACACATAAGCTGATCGTGTATCCGCAAGTTCAGCAAATTCAGCTCTTCGATGTTGCGAAAGATCCATGGGAAATGCACAATCTTGTAGATGATCCCGCATCGACCGGCATAAAGGCAGATCTCATGAGCCGTTTGAGACTCTTTCAAAAGGAACTTGGCGACAAATTAGATTTGGAACATCCGGTGCGCGAAGCGGATGAAGTGTGGGGCGGCTCTCCCGCCTGATGCTCATTCACGCATATCTTATTGACTGCAATTCAAGGAAGAATCCCTAAGGACCGATAGGAACCAGGAACATGGACCGTCGTAAATTCATCGCGTTGATGACCTCCGGAATGGCTGTTAGCAATCCGGCTTCTGTTTTGAGTTTCGCGCAAGATCGATCCTCACGCCCTAATTTTCTGTTCATCATTGCCGACGATTTTACATATCGTGCTATTCACTCGTTGACCAATCAAGAAGTCAAGACGCCTAACCTCGACCGCTTGGCTTCCTCCGGTTGCGCCTTCACGCGTTGCTTTCATCAGGGTTCCTGGAGTCCGGCCGTTTGTGTGCCTAGCCGCACGATGCTCAACAGCGGGTTGACGGCATTCCGAGCGAAGGATGGCCTGGACGAGGTGCGAACTTGGGGTCAGACGCTGGGAGCTGCCGGATATGAAACGTATATCTGCGGAAAATGGCACTTAGATCCGACGGTCCTGCAGCGAAGCTTTCAACAAATGGGGTCTGTTGCTCCTGGGATGCTGCCCTCGACTCCGGAGGGGGGCGCTGCATACGACCGGCCCCGTCCCGGCGATAATTGGGAACCATGGAACGAATCTCTACAAGGACACTGGTTGCATACCAATCTCTGGGAGAATGAAAATCCTGACACGATTGAGCATTCCAGCATCGTATACGCGGACCAGGTTGTAGACCATCTGACAAATCGGGCAGCAAAGAGCGATGCACCGTTTTTCATTTATCTAGGATTTAACGCGCCGCACGATCCTCGGCAGTCACCCAAAGAATTTCTCGCACTCTATCCCCAGGATCAGATCAAAGTTCCTCCTAACTTTCTTCCTGACCATCCATTCGATCAAGGTGACTCAAGGATTCGCGATGAGTTGTTGGCTCCATTCCCACGAACCAGGGAAGCCGTTCAGCTTCACCGGCGCGAATACTATTCGATCATTACGCATCTGGATCACCAGATCGGCCGTGTCTTGGATGCCCTGGAAAGATCAGGGAAGGCATCGAATACATACGTCATCTTCACAGCAGATCATGGCTTGGCTGTAGGTGAGCATGGGCTCATGGGCAAGCAGAACATGTACGACTGCAGCATACGGATGCCCCTGCTGATCTCCGGTCCGGGAGTTCCTGCGGGAAAACGTGTCGACGAGCTTGTTTATCAACACTGTATGTACGCCACAACATGTCACCTGGCCGGTATTCCGGTTCCGGAATCGGTCGAATTCTCTAGTCTTGTTCCATTGCTTCACGGAGACGGCCCTCCGGTTTACGACGCGATCTTTAGCTATTACGAGCAATACCAGCGAATGGTACGCACCAAAACGCACAAGCTCATAGTGTATCCACAGGTCCAACGTATCCAGTTATTTGATCTGGAAAAGGACCCTTGGGAAATGCATGATTTGAGCGACGATCCTGCCTTGGCTTCAACCAAGAAAGAGCTGATGGAACGCCTGAAGCTTTTTCAACATCAGCTTGGGGACAAGCTTGACCTGGCACACCCTTTGCCCGGAGCTACTAAAGGGTGAAGTATGCCGACAGCCTTTTGCACGACCGCTCTTGGACCAAATGAATGAGATTGTGAGCATGGGAAACGAGAGAGCATAGTGGTGCGCAAAGCTTGTGACGCCCCAGCAAGGGAACAAAAGCCAGAGACGAGTGCCAGCGGCAAAACAGACCGTATCTCACGTCGAGCTATGCTCCAATTCGCCGCACTCGCCAGCGCGGGATGGTGGTGCGCGACGGCCGAACCTACGTCCGACTCCAATTCACCACTGGCAGAAATTGATCTACAAGCGGAAAGTCGCGATGGAGTTCATGTGTTGGGTTCATTTCGGGCTGTACCCGACTCCAGAGGGAGGCTGAGGTCCTTTCGGATCAAGCTACCGGAATACCGTCAGTGCGTTTACTACTGCAGTCTTTGGTGGCCCGCCGGCGGAAATCGTGTTTATCCTTTCGTTGTAGATGGCTTCGGTGGAGTTCCCGAGGGCGGCATTTTCTCCATCGTCGAACTGAATTCCGGAGAATACCTTTCTGTTCTGCCACTCGCGAGCCCGGAGGCCTACGCATGGCTTCGAGGCGGAACGGGCGGATTGGCCGTGACACTCGGAACGCACGGAGCGGCTGCGATCCATGGCGACATTCCTCTGCTTGCCTGGGCGAAGGATAAGAGCCCTTACGCTGCGGCCTCTCGCGTCTGGAATTCCGGTTTGGCCGCATCGGGAAGGGCTGCTCAACTGCGCGAGCGGAAAACATACCCGGAGCCATTTGAATACCTGGGCTGGTGCTCTTGGGAAAGCTACCGGACCGAGATCGATGAGGAGAATATGCGAGCGGCGGTTCGCGGGATCGAACAATCCGGCTTGCCGATTAGGTATTTCCTGGTCGATGAGGGGCATGCGGACCCTCAGACTCTGAACCCGGACAAACGAAAGTTTCCTCGTGGCTATCGTCCTCTTACCAATCTTCGTAATTCGGACAAGATCAGATGGTTCGGGCTGTGGTGGGGATTTCTGGGGACAGCTCACGGAATCGAAGCGCCCGGTAATTTGGGGAACCTAGGCAATGCGATGATGACCTGTGCGAATGGAACGCTTCTCCCTAGAGCGAAGATCGACGATGCGAAGGCGTTTTATAACCAGATAATTCAGAACAGTTTGGAAGGAGGTTTCGATTTTCTAAAAGTAGACTTCATGGTCGATGCGCTCCCTCTCTACTCAGGATTGGTGAGGACTATACCGACATTAGGGGGCGAACCGCCGAACACCAGCCATGCCACAGCCAATCCGTTCGCCGCTTCGGCGCTCCTCATGGATGTCTTTCAAGATCTTGCTGCCCGTCACATGAAAGGTGTCCTCAACTGTAATTGGCATAATGCGTCGTGTCTGTTCAACTCAGGCAATGCCGCGGTCGGCAGATGCAGCGAAGACTATCAGGCGGAGAATCTGGACCGGGCAAAGGCACATCTGTATCACGCCTACGCCTCAATTCCATGGCTGGGGCAAATTGCCTGGGGGGATCACGATATGTTCCACTCCAGTGACAAACTCGCCGGTCGAGTGATGGCTGTTTCGAAAGCCGTGGCCGGAGGCCCCATCTATCTTTCCGACCAGCCCGACAGATTTGCCAAGGATGTAATTGTCCCACTCGCGTACAGAGACGGCCGGCTACTTCGTCCCTTGGCTCCGGCTAGTCCGGTCAATGAAGATATCTTCTATCAGCCACGCTCAGGTCGCCTGTATAGGGTTGCCGCACCTCTAAGAAATAATGCCGCCGTGATCGTCGTCTATAACTTGAGCGGGGACATCGGACCGAAGGAGAGGAAACTGACGACTTCGATACTTCCCGAGCACTATTGCCAAGCGTCCTGTATGATTCAGCCCTATCACGGAGAATGGGAGATTCCATCTGGCGGCTTAGTGGTCTACGACTGGCATGCAGAAACGGCGACAAGGTTCGAGGAACGCCACGATGTCTCTCTTCGAGGCTTTGATCATCGGCTTCTGCAGATAGCTCCAATCTACGAAGGCTGGTCTGTCATTGGCCGAGTCGATAAGTATTTGCCCGCCGCGGCAGTCGATCATATTACCTATACACAGCATGAGATCAGATTGACTCTGATCGAGTCTGGACCGCTAGCGATCTGGTGCGAGCACGGGATTCCCTCGGCGCCGGGAATCACGTTTGATCATGTTGGCGCCGCACTGTATAGAGCCAACCTGACGGTTGGACATGGACCTACCCGCTTAGTAGTCACATCGACAGGAGCATGAGGGGCAAAGAATCTGTGTGGACATTATGCGTTGCCGTTTTGCTAACTTGTTCCCAAGAATGGGCGCAAGTAGGCGACGAGCCAGTCGAGCCGGCATTGCCGGCGGCAATCCGCTTCCCATCAATCCGATAAATTTGCGGCGATTCATGAACCTGCTCCCCTCAATTCCATTTATAAGTTCTGCAGCTTCCCTACCGAGCGCAGCGTGTTTGCATCTTCAGCGCAGATCGAACCGTCCGGCAGCAATCCCGTATTGAATAAAAGATTCGCGTTCTCTGCCGCTTTCAGCAGGGCAAGTACTTCCGCAGGCCCACGGTGTTTCCCGTCATCGCTCCGGTTATATCCCAAGGCGGAACGCTGCAGCGTATTGCAGAGTTCCATCGGCTTTGCAAGATTCCGGTCCGACACTTCTCCGCCACCTCCTGCGAGTGCTCGCGGCGCGCCGGCGCAATACTCGCATAGGAGGCAATCTCGCCCCGGCGCCTCTCCGGAGCAGCAAAATCCTCGCTTCCCGTGGTGCCCTGCTGAACGAAACCAGGCAGCCGGGCTGCAGCCGACGAATCATCCCATAGATCTCGTCGATCGGAAACAGATCCGGTCGGGCATAGTATCCCATCAGTGGATCGAACCAGATGCCGGTGCCCACCAGTCCGAAGCCTTCGCCAAGTCCATCTTTCCGCAGCCGAGGACGTGATAGCCCCCGTCCCTCAGCATCGAATAGAAGGTCTTGATCCGGTTGGGAAAACACGCCGCAAATATAATAAGAATGTCAGGAGAAAGGGAAAATGCCGCTTCCGGATGTTTCCCGTCGTACGGTTCTGCACTGGACCGCCGCTCTGGTGGCTACCTCTTCCGTTGACCGCACGTTTGCCAGCTCTTCGGCAAAGCATTCCGCGCCCAACGTTATTTTTCTGCTGGCAGACGATGTGGGTTACGGCGATCTGGCTTGCCTCGGCAATCCCGTCATTAAAACCCCCAATCTCGACACTTTGCATGCGGAATCGGTTCGATTCACCGATTTCCATGTAAGCCCGACATGTGCCCCCACACGGGCGTCGTGCATGACTGGGAGATATAACAATGCCACCGGAGTGTGGCACACCATTATGGGCCGCAGCCTTCTCGATCCGTCCAATGTCACTATGGCGGAATGCTTCAAGTCTTCGGGATATGCTACCGGCATTTTCGGCAAATGGCATTTGGGCGACAATTACCCTTGCCGGACGATAGATTTCCATTTTGACGAGTCGGTTGTGTGCGGCGGCGGCGGCATCTGGCAAACTCCGGATTACTTCGGCAACGACGACCGCGACGACGCCTACATTCACAACGGCAAGTTTGAGAAGTACCTGGGATTCAGCACCAACGTCTTTTTCGACCGCGCGATGGACTTCATGGTACAGGCTCAGGATCGAAAACAGCCCTTTTTCTGCTATCTTCCCACCACAGCCGCGCACGATCCCGTTTGGGCTCTCGAATCCGACACAGCTCCGTATGTGGGTGTCCCTAGACTCAGCAAACCAGGATTTTACGGACTGATCGCCAACATTGATGCCAACCTGGGAAGGCTGAAGCAGTTCCTGGCGTCCCGCGGCCTGGCGGAAAATACGATCCTGATCTATGCTGGCGACAACGGAAGCGCGGACGGCGTCCATGTCTTCAACGCCGGCATGCGAGGCGCAAAGAGCTCGGCGTATGAGGGAGGCCACAGGGTTCCGTGCTTCCTCTCGTGGCCCGCGGGAGGGTTGACGGGGGGCCGCGATATTCCCACCCTCACCGCGCACATCGATCTTCTTCCCACCCTTGCAGATTTGTGCGAGCTGAATCATTGCGCGCACCGCGTCGATGGCAGGTCGCTGCGTCCACTCCTGTACGGCAGTGCGTCGCAATGGAAGCCGCGGGTCATCGTGACTGATTCCCAGCGGGAGGAACATCTGATCAAATGGAAAGACACTGCCGTGATGACCCAGCAATGGCGGCTGGTGAATCCAACCGCGGACGGCGATGAAGCGAAGATCGAGCTTTACGACATTGTCAAAGATCCCGGGCAGACGACGGATATCGCAGCCCAGCACCCAGATGTGGTTCGCTCCTTGAAGGCAGAGTACGATGCCTGGTGGAAGGAAGTATCCGAGCTGGCGGACCATTATGTACGGATCACCCTCGGAAGTGACAGGGAAAACCCCTCTTACCTGAACAGCATGGATTGGCACGGGAAAGATGCCATTCTGGTGTGGAATCAAGAGCAGATTCGTACCGCGCCGGTCGCGAATGGCTTCTGGGCGGTGCATATCAGCCAGCCAGGGCGCTATCGCTTTGAGCTGCGCCGCTGGCCGAAAGAGCTGGACCTTGCCATCGATGCCCCCTATACGGATCCCCTGCCTAACATGGAGAAGACGCCCGGGATTGCTATTTCCGCCAGTCGTGCGCAGTTGACGATCGGCGCGGTCGATCAGACGACACCGATCCGGTCCGGAGACAAGTACGCCGAGTTCCTGATTTCACTTCCTCAAGGACCGGCGGAGTTACGAACCACCTTTCACGCTGAAGACGGCACTCAGCGAGGTGCCTATTATGTCTATGTCGAGCGGTTGTAGAGCGATAGCCGTGCGACGCCCGCAACAAGCAAAACCAGTTATTCAGGACAACCATGCTGTCTACGCGACGAGAATTCCTTCAATCTACTGTGAAGCTTGGTATGGGAACAGCCCTGGCTCCCTTAGCCAGCTGCAGCCTGTGCCGAGCTATTGAAACTGGAGCGCAGGGCGCAGTCTCTAAGTCCGATAAGAGACGGCCTAACATTCTTCTGTTGTTTCCGGATCAATGGCGCTTCGACTGGATGAGCGCCAATCCACATCTACCCATCCGGACACCGAATCTCGACCGTTTGGCAAGGACGGGAACGCGTTTCACTAATGTGGTTGTGGCTTCTCCCCTGTGCGCGCCCTCCCGCGCATGCCTAGCTTCGGGAATGGAATATAGCAGAGCGGGAGTCGCCACTAATGGTTACGATTTTCCGCTTAACCGGATAAAAACCTTTTATTCGCTGCTGAGAGATGGTGGCTACCACGTCCTGGGCTGCGGAAAAATGGACCTGGCCAAAGCCTCGGACTGGTGGGGAACCGACGGCAAGTGGAGACTTACACCCCTTGGCTTTTCTGATGGAATTAACAATGCTGGAAAAATAGATCAGGTGATCGGCTATGAGCTGAATAACGATCAGCCCGCGGACCCCTATCTGACCTTCCTGAAGAGTAAGGGTGTGCTCCAGGAGCATTTGCAGGATCTACGAAGCCGCATGCGCGGCGGATATGCGGCCACTTATCCAAGTCCGCTTCCAGACGATGCCTATTGCGACAACTGGCTCGCACAGAATGGTTTGGATCTCCTGGATGCGGCGCCGAAGGACAAACCATGGTTTCTACAGGTCAATTGGACTGGCCCGCATAATCCTGAAGACATCACCGGGCGGATGGAATCGCAGGTCCGCAGTCTCGGTATGCCGGCACCCAATGGAACCAATCAATACGACGCCGCAGTGAATTACACGATACGGCAGAACTACACGGCAATGTGCGAAAACATCGATCGCACAATCGGGCTTTATCTGGACAAGCTGGTCAGCACGGGGCAACTCGATAATACGGTAATCATCTTCAGCAGCGATCACGGAGAGATGCTGGGCGACCATGGACGCTGGGGCAAGATCGTTCCTTATCATCCGTCAGCAAGCGTTCCTCTCACGGTTGCGGGTCCAGGGATTGCGCGGGGGAAGACCAGTGAAGCGCTGGTGAACCATATCGATCTCACCGCGACCTCCCTCGACTACGCAGGTGTTCCTGTCCCTCGGGAGATAGACAGCCAGTCATTGCGGCCAGTGCTGGAGGGGCGTAGCACGACGCACCGCGAGGTCATCTTCTCCGGTCTGGGAGCGTGGCGGATGGCATTTGACGGTGAGTACAAAGCGATTACCGGCTTCGATCCCAGGCGGGGGCCCAATAGTCCGGACTGGACCACGACGGCCCCGCGGATTCAGGGTGTACCTCCTCTTGTTTTCGATCTGAGGCATGATCCGGGGGAGAATGCAGACCTGTACGCAGCCAGACCCGCCGGCGGGGAGCGGCTGCTGCAGCTGCTGGCGGCGAACGCTGTGGAGAGTACGAAGCAGGGGCATGGGAAGCATGCCTCCGGAGAGTCAATGGAATGAGCGAAAAGCGAGATTCCAGCCTTGGGGCACCGTGTACCACTATTTCCGCATGTGGAAGTGCTCTGGTGTATGGACTTGCCTGCGACGAGAAATCTATGAGGAAGCCCGCAGAGAAGCCGGCCGGTTTGCGTGTTCCTCGGTGGTAATCATGGACGGGCAATCGGTACAGTTGCCGAAGCAGCAGCCAATGTGATCGTCCACCCCTTCGAAAGCGTGGAATTCGCCGTCCGCAGTCCGGAAGCAGGTTGTTGATGCCAGGGTCGAAAGATTTGCACTGGCACCTTCCTTGACCACTGAAGGCAGTGTGCTCGCGCCAAAGGCTTTCGAAAATGCCCGCGTGCGTGATTCGAGTTTGTCTAGACTGGCCGCAGTGTATTGAACTACTTCCCAGGCATCCTTGAAACGGGTGGCATAGTAGTTGCCAATGATGGTATCGCCTTATTCTGGAGGAGCAGTCCAGCCACACGAGTCAGGTGTCGCGCTGTACTTAAATCCCAGATTTTGAGTTGGAGGGGCACTTTATGCACTTAAATCCCGGACAACGATCGCTTAACTGCGCTTAAATCCCGGGCAGAACGTGTCCTGCGGAGAGGGAGAGGTGTGCAGGGCTTTCGCGGTCAAGGTTCTCCCAGGCCGTTGCGCTTCGGAAGACATCGGTGAAGCCGGTGCGCAGGTCGGCTTCCTTGAAGACATCGAGCAGGCTGGTCATGGGCCAGCGCTCGAGCATGCGAATTTTGAGCGCGGCCAGGTTCTCCGGCTCAGTTTGCGCGGGCAAAGGCGAGACCGAGATCCAGCCGCCGTCCTTCTTCAGAATGCGGACGTGCTCATTCCTTCCGATGTCGCGGTTCAAGCGAGCCAGCGCGTCACCCAGTTCGTGTTTGAGCTGGCCCACAAACAAAGTCGCTTCGCAGGGCAGCTTCAGAGCCGCGTAATAAGTCGTTCGGTCGGGTGAGAAATCCTTCGGCAGGTCCTCGTCGGGGTTGCGGTAGCGATTGGCTCCGGAGATCCACAACTCTTTCGAGCGAAGCCGTTCTCGCACCGCGAGCAGGACATCCAGACACACGAGGCTAGCGTATGAAACGATAACTGTTTTGTCCGAGAGCAACCGCGGACGCGATGCGCGCGAGCATGGCGCACAACGTATATTTCGCCCGCAAAATCCTCACTTTTCAAAGCGCTTCTGACTCAGGTTTAGCGCCATCATTCTCCTCACAGGAGGTTCTGCCTACACTGTCACAAGTGACAGTAGGCTGTATGGAGGCACTAAACGTAACATGGCGGGCAGTGCCGGATACTTCCTCCATTATTGGCCGCACGATCTCCCATTACAGCGTTCTGGAAAAACTGGGCAGCGGAGGCATGGGAGTGGTCTACAAAGCCAAGGACACGCGCCTCGGCAGAGATGTTGCGCTGAAATTCCTGCCTGACGACATTTCCCACGATCCTCAAGCGACCGAGCGGTTCCGCCGCGAAGCGCGCGCTGCATCGGCGCTCAACGATCCGAACATCCGCACGATTTACGACATTGGAGAATTCGACGGCAGGCCGTTTATCGCCATGGAGCTGCTCGAGGGCCGGACGCTCAAGCACCGCATTGAGGGGAAACCCATCGAAACATCGGAAATCCTGGAGATCGGCATTCAAATCGCGAATGGGCTCGATGCGGCGCACTCGAAGGGAATCGTCCACCGCGACATCAAGCCCGCGAATATCTTTCTCGCGGATCGGCGGGCAGGCGAAAATCCTGGATTTTGGCCTGGCGAAGCTGACCTCTGCGCACCGACCCGCCGCCGAATCGGTGGGCGCCGCCGCCATGCGCACGCAGGCGATTGTGCTCCATGAAGAGCACCTGACCAGTCCGGGGAGCTACATGGGCACAATCGCCTACATGTCGCCGGAACAGGCGCGGGGCGAAGAGCTGGACGCGCGCTCGGATTTGTTTTCGCTCGGTGTCGTGCTCTACGAGATGGCGACCGGGTCGGTTCCGTTCTCCGGCTCGACAACGGCGGTCATCTTCGACGGAATCCTGCATTCCGTGCCCGCGCCTGCGAATGAACTCAACCCGCGCCTGCCCGCGGCGATGGAGAGTATTCTCGGCAAGACGCTCGAGAAGCACCCTGACCTGCGGTGCCAGACGGCTGCCGAACTCCGCTCCGATCTGAAGCGCCTCCAGCGGGACATCGAATCGAGCCGCCGGCCCGTCGCTGGGAAGAGGGCTTCGGGTTCCGAGGCGCACGTAGCAGCAGCCAGGCAAAAATCAGTCGCGGTGCTCTACTTCGAAAACCAGAGCGGCGCGAAAGAGGACGAATACTTCCGCGACGGGATTACGGAAGACATTGTCACGGAGATTTCGAAGATCGCGCAACTGCGAATCTTCCCCCGCTCGGAGATGCTCGCATTCCGCGACAAACCGGTCACGGCGCAACAGGTGGGCCAGCGACTGGGCGCCGCCTATGTGCTCGAGGGTTCCATCCGCCGCGCCGGCAACCGAGTGCGGATCACTGCACAGCTTGTGGAAGCCTCGACAAGGCATTCCGTCTGGGCCGAGCGCTACGACCGGCAACTGGAAGACGTGTTCGCAATCCAGGAGGAAATCGCGCGGAGCATCGCCCAGGCCCTGCGCATCACGCTGACGCCGCAGGAAGAAAAAACCATTGCGCGCAAACCCACGGAAAACCCGCAGGCATATGATTTTTACCTGCGCGGAAGAAACTATACGCGCCGCGAAAACCTGGACTATGCGCTGCAGATGTTCGAACAGGCCATGCACCTGGATCCGAATTTCGCTCTGGCGCACGCCGGGATTGCCCACATGTGCGGGCTCATTTATGAGCTTCGCGACCAGAACCCGAAATGGATTGAACGAGGACTGGCAGCCTGCGACCGGGCCACCGCGCTAGCGCCCGACTTGCCGGAAGTCCTCGTGGCGCACGCCCGCATTTTCTATGCGCAGAAGAAATACGACGAAACCGCACTGCTAGCCCAGCGCGCTATCGAGCGCAAGCCCGACTGTGAAGGATCTTGGAACATCCTCGGCCGGGCATATTTCGCCTCCGGCCGTTACGAAGAGGCCGCGGTGCTCACGGAGCGGGCCATCGAAGCCAACGGCGACGATTATAATATTTTTGTTCCCTATGGCCGGGCTCTCGAACGGCTGGGGCGGAAAAAGGAAGCAGAGCGCCTCCGGGAGCGGTTTATTAAGGCCCTGCGGCAACAACTGGAGTTGGTGCCGGAAGACGTGCGGGCCCGTATCCTGCTGGCAACCCAACTCGCCAACTTCAAAGAAGACGCGGACGATTGCATCCGGCACCTGCAGACCGCCATGGCCCTTCGCCCGAGCGATCCCAGCACCCTCTATAATGCCGCGTGCACCTACGGTGTCCTTGGGAAAAAAGCGGAAGCGCTCGAGACACTTAAGAAGTCATTTGCGGCCGGATACAGCAACCGGGATTGGGCGGCCAATGATACCGATCTCGATTGCCTGCACGACGACCCTGAATTCCAGAAACTGGTCGGCCGTAGCGAACGCCCCGCGTTGTAGGAATACTTGTTCACGCACTTTTGACCCGGTTTGCCCGACTTCCCATCGACATGAGATAGCTCATCCGGCGCGTGTGGGCACGCTAGCTAGCGGTACTCTCCGCAAAACGACGGCGCTCCCGCTCCTATTAGGGCGCATCCCCGGCGGATTTCATCTGTAATCAGCGAGCAGGCATTCTCGGCATTGCAGGGCGGATGGGTGGCCGGCGACACCTGCGTACACTCCGCGACCAGGGTTTGAGCGCGCTCGCGGCCTACCGCTTGCGAGCAGGAAAGTCCACCTGATGCAGTCGGCTGCAATGCGGCGGATTCGAGCGGATCCGGCGTGCCATTGGCGTTCGATATCTCGCGCAACTCCGCGCGGACCTTTTCCCACCGTGATGCGGTCTGCGGGTTCAGCGCAACCTCAGAGACGATTCTGTTGATCTGAGTGGCTGTTGCGAGCACATTCGGGAGAGTCTGCTCGGCACTCCTGGAACGCTTGAAATTGTTCAGCATTGCCTCGGTTTGCTTCACGAAGCGAGCAGCCAATTCCTTGGCGTCCTTCTCCCGGCTTGTCTTGCGGATGATGCTGTGCTTGATAGCGTCTTCGAAACTCGGCTGGAATGATTTTGCGTCATCCCTCAGATTGCGCATCAAGTTTTGCATATCTTTATCGTTGACGCGGGTTTGGGCATTGCACAAAGCCGGGGTCAATACAACCACCAGGAGAACACCCGCGAACGCGGCGAGAACAGCGGTACCTTTCCTCAGCATCTACTTCCCTTATGAGACAAGAATGAATCGAACAACGATCGGGAACCCGATTATAGCAACCCTAAACCATTATCCGAGTTGCCGTAATCCAGGGCCTGTTAATGCTAATAGGACGACAGCGACGGGAGCCAGTTTTTTTCGGATTCGAGGCGCTGCCATAGGATAGTCCGTTGGGGCTAAAGCGATGAAGACAACTTACAATCGAATCGCAGGGCAGAACCTGGAGCGGCTTGCGGCTTTAAGTGACGGAATCTTCGCGGTGGCGATGACTCTGCTCGTTCTCGATCTCCATGTGCCGGCCAGAAACCTCATTCACACTGAAGGCGAACTCTGGCGCGCGCTGGTTGCAACGTTGCCTCAGATAATCACTTACCTGATGAGCTTTCTCACACTTGGGATCTTTTGGCACGGCCAAGAGGCGCAATTGGACTACTTTTCCCGTAGCGATCGCCGCCTGTCATGGATCCACGTCGCCTTTCTCTTCGCGGTTTCAATCATGCCATTCTCCACCCGGCTGCTGGCCGAGTTCATCGTCTATCGGGCGGCGCTTCTCTGCTACTGGGGCAATGTGCTTTTGCTGGGGGCGATGCTGTATATAAGCTGGCAGTATGCCAAGAGAGCCGGACTTCTGAAGCAGGACGTTACCCTACAGATGCAATGCGCAGTGGAGCGCCGGATCGTATTTGGCCAAGCGCTGTACGGGCTGGGCGCGGCGTTATGCGTTTTCAACGTCTACCTGAGCATCGCTTTCATCGTCCTGGTGCAAGTGAACTTCGCGATTGCGCCGCGCATTCCCTATCTGTCTGAGATCTAAAGCGGACTGCTATCATTCGCGCCACTCTTGGAGGCCGCTTCTACCGCTATGCGGAACAAGCTCTCTCTTCTTTTGGCTATACTGACGAGCGGAGCCGATTGGCAAAACGGAGGAGTATGAATGTCCCTATCGCGTCGTGAATTCTTAAGCCGCCTTGCAACAGCAGGGGCGGTAATGGCAATTCCGCATCTGCCTTACGCTGATGCAAGTGTCTTATATCCTCCGGCGGATCTCTCCTCTTTCGATATTCCCCTCCATCACGGCGGATTCGATCTTAAAGTCGGCTATGCGTCCATCACATGGCACGAACACGATACACAAGCGATCGATGACATCTCGGCGCTCGGCTACCCGGGAATTCAACTGCGCGCCAATGTGCTTAAGGAATTTCCCGATCCTCACCAGTTGCGCGACCTGCTCGCGGAACATCATTTGAAGTTCGTCGCCCTCTCCAGCGGCAATGCGCCGGTTGATCCGGCGGAACGGCAAAGCACCGTCGACACTCACATAAAAAATGCCAAATACCTGCAGCAAGCCGGTGGCAGCTATCTCCAGCTGGTCGGCGGTTCCGCCAAGGGCCGAAGCTTCACCGCGGCAGACTACAAATACGAGGGCGAACTGCTCACCGAGATTGCCAAACATGTTGCCGAAGACGGACTGCAAACCGGTTTTCACAATCACATGGGCACGATCGGCCAGACGCCCGAAGCGGTAGAAGCCATTCTCGCCGCCGCCGATCCAAGATACGTCAAGCTGGAACTGGACGTGGCGCATTATCTGCAAGGCGGAGGCGACCCTGCCGCAGCCATTCGCAAGTATGCCCGGCGGATCCTTTTTATCCATCTCAAAGACGTCAAGTCCGCTTCCAACAAAAACGGATACGAATTTGTCGAACTGGGGCAAGGACGGGTTGATTTCCCGGCAATCTTCAACTCGCTGCGCGCCATTCACTTCCGCGGATGGGCCATCGTCGAATTGGACGCGGTGCCCGCGGGCGCAGACCGTACACCCAAGGAGTCAGCCGAAATGAGCAAAAACTACCTTGAGCGCAAAGCAGGTATCCACGTATGAGCTGCCCCTTCCGCCTTTCCGTCATCAACGATGAGATCACCCAGGATTTTGACAAAGCCTGCTCCATCGCTTCTAAGGACTTCGGCCTGAACTGGATCGAGCTGCGGGGCATGTGGAATAAGAACATCAGCGACCTTGACAGCAAGGAGGTAGCCGAGGCTCGCCGGATACTGGAAAAATATCGACTGCGGGTGACCGATATTGCCAGCCCTCTGTATAAAGTAGATTGGCCCGGCGCACCCAGCCAGCACCTCCGGCAGCGCCGGGACCAGTTCCATTCCGATGTGGATTTTCAGCAACAGGGTGAGTTGCTGAAGCGTTGTATCGAGTTGACCAAGGCCTTTCAAACCGACCGGCTGCGCTGCTTCGATTTCTGGCGCCTCGACGATCAGAAGCCGTATCGCAAGGCCATCAACGACAAGCTGCGTGAAGCCGCGGAAACCTGCGCCAAAAGCAACGTCATCCTGCTGCTGGAAAATGAGATGTCCTGCAACACGGCGACGGGCGAAGAGGCCGCCGCGGTGCTCAAAGAAATCCCGAACAGGAATTTCATGCTGAACTGGGATCCTGGCAATGCCGCGACCTTCCCCTACACCACGCCGTATCCTAAAGGATATGACCTTCTACCCAAGGATAGGATTGGGCATTGCCACGCGAAAGACGTCATTCGCAAACCAGGCGGCAAGTATGAATGGGCGCCGGTTGGCGCAGGCGTGGTGGACTGGGTGGGACAATTCCGCGCGTTTAAGCGCGATGGCTATCACTACGCGGTGAGCCTGGAAACCCATTGGCGCGGCGCGGGAACTCCCGAGGCCTCTACGCGCATCAGCATGAAAGGCTTGAAAGCTACCCTGGCGAAGGCCGGTATCGAGTGTTAAGTTTGACGGCGGTTATATAGCTTCACTTTAGCGGCGTGTCTTGACTCTTCATTCTCTCCTCTTGTACGATTTCAATACGTACAGGAGGCACGATGACATGCCAAGAGTAGCGGTCGAAGACAATAGCCGGATGTCCCTGCGGATTCGAGCTGAGGAAAAGACGCTGCTCTTGCGGGCGGTGGCCTTAAAGCACACTGATTTGACGGATTTCGTTGTCCAGAATGCCTTACGCGCTGCCAAAGACGTGATTGACGAAGCTGAGCGCGTGCAACTCTCCGGGAGGGACAGTCTGCGGGTCCTGGATCTTTTGGAAAATCCACCAGCTCCGAATGCAAAGCTGCTGACTGCCGCTCAGGCCTTACCTCGACGGCCGTGAACCTACCGGCATGGCACGAAGAGCCGATAGGCAAGCGGCATGATCGGGAATCGTTTGACTGCGGCGAAGAGGCGTTGAACGGATTCTTACGCCGTTACGCCCGCAAGAGTCATGAATTGGGCGGCGCAAAGACTTTCCTGGCTATTGACAGCACCAACAACGAAACCATACTCGGCTTCTATAGCTTAAGTCCTGCCTCTATTGAATATATCCGGACGCCAGAGATTGTGCGGCGCAGGTTAGCACACCATGACGTACCCGCTTTTCGGTTAGCGCGTCTGGGCGTGGACCTCAGTGTACAAGGGCAGGGCCTTGGCGGACAACTTCTGCTTGCAGCGGGAAGACGGTGCCTGCTGGCCGCGGCAGAAGTCGGAGGCGTGGCGCTTCTCATCGACGCCAAGAATGAAAGAGGAGCGAGATGGTATGCCGGCTATGGAGCAGTTCCGATGCTGGATAATCAGTTGTCGCTTTTGCTGCCGCTGTCGACCATTGAAGCCGCTTTGAAGGCGGCCGGGAAGTATTGATCGGGCGGAACGACGCGGCTGAGTAATAATAAATACGCAAGCTGATGCGGCGGTGAGCGATCTGTGCAACAGAGCGCGAAAGCGCGGCGCCATATTCGAATCTTGTAATCGGAGTTTTATCATCATGGATATGAACGGTCACTTCCCCAAGATGCTTGAGTTACAGCAGCACTATCCCGTCTCTACAAAATTGGAATTCTCCAGCTTGCTGCGCCAGCAATTTGCAAAGGCCGGGTTACAGACCAAGATCACACCCGGCATGAAAATCGCCGTCGGTGTCGGCAGCCGGGGTATCACGAACCTCGCGGAGATCGTCAAGGCCGTGATTGACATTTTGCAGAAGGCGGGAGCGAAGCCCTTCATCATACCGGCGATGGGAAGTCATGGAGGGGCGACCGCGGATGGCCAAGAAAGCGTCCTGGCTGAATATGGCGTCACACGGAAGTCAATGGGCGTTCCCTTTGAAACCAGCATGGAGGTTCGTCGGATCGGAAAAACTGCGGATGGGCGGGATGTCGTTTTCAGCGTGCCTGCGTTCGCTGCGGACGGGGTCGTCGTTATCAACCGCGTAAAGCCGCATACGGATTTTCAAGGTGAGTTGGGCAGCGGTCTGCAGAAGATGCTCACCATCGGATTCGGCAAGCAGGTTGGAGCGGCCAATGCGCATGGAGCGGCCAGCCGGCTGGGCCATGAAGTTGTATTCCGCGAGACTGCGAAAATAATCCTGGATAAAGCGCCGATCTTCTGTGGCGTCGCTATCCTGGAAGACGCCCATCATCAGACTGCTGATATTCAAGTCATCCCGGCCGCCCACATCCCCGCAGAGGAAAACAAGCTGCTGCTGAGGGCTCGCTCTCTGATGGCTCGGCTGCCATTTGACGAAATCGACCTCTTGATTGTCGACCGGATCGGCAAAGAAATTAGCGGCAGCGGGATGGACACCAACATCATTAATCGCAGCGTGCTCGGCTACTTGGGGTCGCTCATGCCGGAACAAACGATCAAGCCGCAAATCTTTCGCATTTTTGTCCGTGATCTTACAGAGGCGACGAACGGCAACGGCATAGGAATTGGTTTAGCCGACTTCACCACCAGCCGCGCAGTGAAAAAGCTCAACTTACAGTACACCTACATGAACGCGGTAACCTCTCTAGGTCTTGCTCCCGCGAAGATTCCCATCTACTTCGATTCGGATCGCGAGGCGCTCAAGAACGCATTCGCTTCGCTCGTCTCCTCTTCGCCCGAACAACTCCGCATCGTGCGGATTACCGATACACTCAATCTGGACCGGATGCTCATCTCAGAATCGTTTGCCGGGCAGGCGCGCACACAAGCGCAAGTGACTCTTGTGGGAGAAGCCCAGGAGATGCAGTTCGACGGAGCCGGCAACCTGCTGCCTTTCTGAGGCTTGGTGGGATACTACGAGAGATGACAGCAGCAGGGCTCAGCCCAGCCCACAATGCTGTTCAGTTAAGAATTTCGTATATGCACTGATCCATTGTTTTCTGCGTATTCGAATTGTTTCTGGGCCTGAACAAGCTGCAAAAAGGGGTGAACATGTTGCGAAAGCTATTCCCGCAGCGGCTAAAGCCGAGCGAATCTTCGGCTTGTTGCGGCACGGCTGAAGCCGCGCCCTGATACAAAACCAATCTTTTCGTGTCGTATTTGCGGTGCTTTGTATCAGGTATGGTCTTCAGGCCATACGTCCCATCGCTGAAAATGAAGCGGCTTTAGCCGCTGCGGTTTAATCCTTAAGCGAACAGCATTAATCCTAGCCCGGATTTCACCAAACTCATCCAATGGCCTCTGACCATGCTCTTGCGGAATTGCTCCTGCGCGTTTTTGGCTTCGCATCCTTCCGCGCCAATCAGCAGGCGGTATGCCAGGCGGCAATGGAGGGACGCGATGTACTGTTGGTGATGCCTACCGGGTCAGGCAAATCGCTTTGCTATCAGCTTCCCGCGATTGCGCGCGGCGGTACGGCCCTGGTGGTAAGCCCGTTGATCGCTTTGATTGACGACCAGGCGGCAAAGCTATCCGCCTTAGGACTCTCCGTAGCGCGCATTCATTCCGGGCTGGAGCGAAGCGCCGCCCGCCAGGCCTGCGTGGATTATCTCAAGGGCAATCTGCAATTCCTGTTCATCGCGCCGGAGCGGTTGCGGGTACCCGGATTCCCTGAAATGCTGGCCAAAAATAAACCCAGCCTGATCGCCATCGATGAGGCGCATTGCATCTCGCAATGGGGTCATGATTTTCGACCGGATTATCGTATGCTCGGCCGCTATATGCAGCCTTTGCGGCCGGCTCCGGTCATGGCGCTGACGGCCACGGCGACACCCTTGGTCCAGAAGGATATTGTTACCCAGCTTGGCCTGAGCAGAGCATCGCAGTTCATCCATGGCTTCCGGCGAGACAACCTGGCGATCGAAGTAGTGGAGGTTTCTATGCCGCTGCGCAGCGAGATCGCGTGCGAGCTGCTGCGCGACCCAATGCGCCGGCCCGCGATCGTCTATACGCCAACGCGCAGGCATGCGGAAACCTTGGCCGCCGAGCTGTCGCGGCACGCTCCTGCCGCCGCCTACCACGCGGGCCTGGAATCAGCTACGCGGGAGCGCGTGCAGGATCAGTTCCTCGCCGGACGGTTGGATATGGTTGTGGCGACTATTGCCTTTGGCATGGGGGTCGATAAGCCCAATGTGCGCACCGTGGTCCATACCGCGCTGCCCGCGAGCCTGGAAGGCTACTATCAGGAGATTGGCCGCGCCGGACGGGATGGCGAGCCTAGCCGCACTATCCTCATGCACTCCTATGCGGATCAGAGGACGCATGACTTCTTCCTCAAGCGTGACTATCCCCCGGTCGATACCCTAGCCCAAATATTCAAGGCTCTCGGCCGCGAGCCCAAGACCTCAGAGGAGATTCGCGAGGCATTACGTTTAGAAGCCGAGGATTTTCATAAAGCGATGGAAAAGCTCATCGTGCATGGCGGAGCCGAGGTTGACTTCGCGGGCAATGCGCGCCAGGGGCAAGACCACTGGCGCGGCCCCTACGGAATTCAAGCCGAGCATCGCCGCAAACAGATGGAGTTGGTTCGCCGTTACGCAGACGGAAACGAATGCCGCATGTCGACCCTGGTCCGCCACTTTGGAGACTTTGAGGACGCAGACCGGCCTTGCGGTATCTGCGATTTCTGCAATCCTCAAGAGTGCGTTGTACAAAAATTTCGTTCCCCGACCAGGCAAGAGCGATGGGCCATGCACCAGGTCATAGGTTCACTGCGCTCCACATCAACTAAATCCGCCGGCAAACTGCATCAAGAACTCCCGGACACGCTGAGCCGGGATGATTTCGAAGAGTTGCTGGGGGCCATGCAGCGGGCGGGACTGATTGCGATTGAAAATGCCACGTTCGAGAAACAAGGCAAGTCCATTCCCTACCGAAGAGTTAGCCTTACCGGCAGCGGCGAAGAATTGCGCCCCAATCAGACCGTGGAGTTGCTGATTAAGCATTCGGCTGGAGCAGCATCCTCCCAGGACCGCAAATCGCCTCCAGCAAAAGCGCCGCGCAAACCTGCAGCCGCAGTGTCGGCCGCGATTGCAGCAGCAGAATTGTCTCCGCAGGCTCAAGCTCTGGAACAACGGCTCAAAGCCTGGCGGCAGGCTGAGGCCAAAAAGCTTGGGATCCCGGCCTTCTTCATCCTGCACGACCAGACGCTTCGCCTCATCGCATCGGTGCGGCCGGTGAACCTGCAGCAGTTGCTAGCAGTCGAAGGCATCGGTCCCGCTAAGGCGGAGAAGCACGGCGCCGAAATCGTCAGCCTATGCACGCAACGCTAGACTAAGAAGGTGGAGAGAAGCGCCCTTTACTCGTTCATGACGCAACACCGCTACGGAGTAGTGTCGAGCATCTCCGCGAATGGCACACCTCAATCCGCTCTCGTAGGGATCGCCACCACTCCGGAGCTCGAGATCGTCTTCGATACCGTAAAGACTTCCAGGAAATACTCCAACCTGATCGAGCGCCCCTCCTGCTCTTTCGTAGTGGGATGGTCAGGAGAGCAGACGGTCCAGTTCGAAGGAATCGCCGTCGAGCCCACGGAATCGGACCTGAAACACTACCAACGGATCTACTTTGAAACCTGGCCCGAGGGCATAACTCACATGCGTTGGCCCGCAATCGTATACTTCGTAGTGCGCGCCCGGTGGATTCGATACAGCGACTATGATAAAAGACCTCCATTGATCGAGGAGCTCACAATAGAGTAAAGGGAGATTGGCCTGAAAGACGAACACCGGGTCGAATTTATCGACACCTCCGTCTTTGCCTTTCTTTCTGTCATTCCCGAAGGGAATCTGCTTTTCCTATTTCGCAGCGCCGGGTGCTGCACATCTGGCGCGCGCTCTGCGCCAGATGTGGGGAAACCGCAGGTCTCTCCGCTCCGCTGCGCTCCGATCGAGATGATACATGAAGTGTTATTGCCAACCAAGCCCTCGCTATCTCATTCGCTGATTTCTCCAACTCTCACCAAATGCAAAAACCGGAAATAGTTGTTGACAATGCCTTTATTGAGGACATAGTATGCGTTGCTTAGCAAAGTATTTCTCTAGACAAGGCTGGCCACAGATCCTTCCATTGTGGCTAAGAAGGCAATTATTTGCTCTGGAGCGTAAACGTTTGCGTTTTTCCTGGTAATTTTGTTTTTGCTCCCTACTTAATGGAACGGATATCTTCCATTTTTCGCTCGTACTCTAGAGGTGGCGAAAGTCAGCCCCGTACCTACAGTAACTGCAGCTCTCTTTTTGTGGAGGTCGTAAAATGCGTCTATTCTTGTGTGGTGCGATTCTTGCCCTATGTTTGTCTCCCATATGCGGGGCCCAAGTCGTAAACAGTCAGCAGATTTCAGGAACTGTTGCGGATTCGACCGGCGCCGTGGTTCCCAATGCCACAATAACCATTACGAATGTGGGCACCGGCCTCACCCGCGAAGTGACGTCCAATTCCAACGGGAACTACGTCGTCCTGGATATCCCGGTAGGTGTCTACACCGTGGCGGCAACGGCGCCTGGCTTTAAGAAGTTCGTCTTCCAGGATCTTCACGTGGACGTCGGCGGCAGCCCTAGCGTTCCCGTCACTCTCCAGGTTGGTGAAGCAGCCCAGTCTGTCACCGTACAGGCGGACGCCGTCCAGATCCAAACCACCAGCGCGCAGGTCGGGTCCGTGGTGACCAGTGAAGAAGCGACCAACCTGCAGCTCAATGGGCGCAATTATATTCAACTCATGACCTTGTCCCCAGGCGTATCCTCGACGGTTGCCAGCGGTTTTGCTCTGTTTGGAACGTATGGAGTAAGCGGGAGCTCGCAGTCGATCAACGGCAGCCGCACCGACACAACCAATTATTTTATCGATGGCGTAGACAATAAAGACAATGGCGGCGGCGGAAACAATTTCGTAAACATCTCTCCCGACGCATTGGTGGAGTTCAGAACCGCCTCATCCAGTTACGATGCCAGCTACGGCGGCACCTCGGGAGCTACGGTTAGCGTCGGAATCAAGAGCGGAACCAAGAATTTTCACGGCCTGGCGTACGAGTACCTGCGCAATCGCGCCATTCAGGCTTACGGTTTTCAACCTATTGGAACCGTGACGCCGGTAAAGCCACAGTTGGTCTATAACAATTTCGGATGGATGCTTGGCGGGCCGATTTACATCCCCGGTCATTTCAATACCAATAAGGACAAATTGTTCTTTTTTGGCGGAGAAGATTTTAAGCGGCTGCGGACCTCGACAGTGAGCACAAGTAGCGTTCCGAGCGTGGCTCAGAAAACCGGCAACTTCTCCAGTTATCCTTCTTCTCAATGGCCCATCAATCCCGTGACGAAATTGCCCTTTCCCAACGGGATTGTTCCAGCGTGCGGGTCAGGCTCGGCCGCCGGCTGCGCTACGGCAAATGGCCTCGCTCTGGCGAAGCTGTTTCCAAATGCAAACGCCGGCACCAACTTCAACTATCTCAGCCTGAATCCTTCAAACCAGCAAGAGTACCTGGTGAAGATTGATTACGCCGTGAACGCCAAAAATCAGATCTCGGGTCATTACGTTCACGACTACTATACGAGCCTGGGCGCGCCGACGGGCCTGATTACCTTCAACCGCCAACTGCCGGGACTAACATCTTCCGTTCAGTGGACCGCAATCATTAACCCGAAGACGGTAAATACGCTCACCGGTTCGTTCTCCGGAAACATAATCCGGGAGACCTCCGGCATCGCCCCCAATGGACAGTTTGGCCTAAGCAACATTACCAGGGCGGCCAACGGCATGACATATCCCACGCTCTACAATGCGAGCCCCGATATTCCATCGGTCACCACCACCGGGTTTACCGCTCTGACCGCGACCGCAATCAATTTTGATAATTACCAGCGTATCTATGCGGTAAAGGATGATTTCTCCAGAATTGTCGGCAATCACAGTCTCAAGACGGGTATCTACGTTTGGCGAAGCCGCAAGAATCAAACAGCCATCCCCGCCATTAACGGAAATTTTGGCTTTAACGCCAACACCGGCCAATCGGGCCAACTGGCCGCAAATCAGGCCCTGGCCAACGAGCTGATGGGATCGTTCGCTACCTACCAGGAGGGAAGCAATATTGAACAGGTGTGGGCTCGTTTCACCCAGCTTGAAACCTATCTTCAAGACGACTGGACAGTCAGCCATCGCCTGACCCTGAACCTGGGAGTGCGCTGGCAGTACATGCCGCCGATTTATAGCGCCTTGAACAACGGTTCCGCTTTTTATCCTTCGTACTATAATCCGGCGCAGGCCGCAACAGTGAACTCGGCCGGCATCATCACCAGCAATCCTTATCCTTACAACGGACTGGTGCTTCCCGGCTCCGGCTTTCCGGCTCAGGCAAATGGGCGTGTTCCCGGGATTAACCAGCCGGCAATCCTTGCGCTTTTCCACAACTTGCCTCTCGGGCTGGTCAACACCTACTGGAACACAGTTGCTCCCCGTATCGGCTTTTCTTATGACTTAACCGGCAAGCGAACAACTGTGGTGCGGGGTGGATTCGGTCTCTCTTACGAGCGGATCGAAGGAAATTATTATTACAGCTCCGTCAGCCAGCTGCCATTTACCAATGTGGCCAACCTGGTCAACGGGAATGTGGATACGATACTCTCCGCCAACCCCGCCGCGGCGAATCCAAGCACAATTTCGAACTCTCGTACCTCAAATCTGGAGGTGCCGAGAATCAAGAACTGGAGCTTCGGATTCCAGCAACAGTTATCCCAGGATACGACCGCGGAGGTAAATTATGTTGGCGCAAGCTCGGCGAATTTAAGCTATTACAATGACATAAACCAGCTCCCGGCCGGCACTCTGCAAGCTCACCCCGGCATCGCCGCCAATGCCCTGCGGCCTTACCTTGGCTATCAGGATATCTTTCAAAGCCAGTCCGGCGCCGTTTATAACTACAATGCGCTGCAGGCTCAGCTTTTGAAGCGCATGCGGGCGGGCGGCGTGGTGAGCGTGTCTTATACCTGGTCAAAGAATCTCACCGACGCAGTAGCTTATAACTACAATCCCCAGGACAGTCACAATCCCATGGGTGACTATGGTCCGACGAACTTCAACCAGCCGCAAATTCTCGCTGTCAGCTATGTCTATCCTTTGCCCTTCTGGCAGAACAGCAGCGACTGGTATAAAAAGGCGCTCGGCGGATGGCAGGTCTCGGGAATTACACGGATCGCATCCGGGATACCTATTAACGTAACCCAACCGGCGAACACGGATGTCTCCGGCGATGGTGTGACCGCCGTATTGGAGCGGCCCAATAAGGTCGGGAATCCATTTGCCGGGGTGGGCGGCAAGCAGTTCCTCAACTCCGCCGCCTTTGCCATCCCCGCGCCCGGCACTTTCGGTAATTTGCAAACTTATGGGACGAAAGGGCCTGTATTCGACAACTGGGACGCATCTTTGCAGAAGACGTTTCCAATTTACGAATCTATTGGACTCGACTTTCGAGCTGAGATGTTCAATGCTCCCAATCATCTTTCGTACTTTACCGTCGCGAATACCATGGGAGCCAGCAACTTCGGCCAGGTAACCGTGGCGACCGATCCGAGAACAATGGAGTTCGCTCTCAGAGTTCATTTCTGAAGGATCAATCGCCGTGTCACGGTGAACACGTCAGCATCGTGACCTAAGCGGAGGCCCAGGTTTGCGGAGCTATAGCGTTTTCACGATTGGTACATCCCAGGAAACGACTCTGGACGCAGGCGTTCCATCAAGGAACGCCTGCACATAGCCAACTCTCACCAGGACACAGTAATTGTGAAAACGCTATAACCTGGCCTCTCTCCGCTATTCGCAGAGGTAAAATCATTTCATGAACGCCCTTCTTCCGATCGACGCGGAAACTTTGCCCCGCAGCCTCGTCTTGGATCCTCCCATGACGGATGCTGAGTTCGAGGCGCTCTGCCGCACGAACAGCGCCATTCAATTCGAGCGCACAAGAGAAGGAGTGATTCGCATGAATCCGCCGACAGGGCTCTTTACCGGCGATGGGAATGCCGAAATCATCCGGCAACTTCGCAACTGGTCGATGTCCCACAGGCAGGGCCGGGTGACGGATTCAAGTACCGGCTTTTATCTTCCCGATGGTTCCCTGTTGAGCCCGGATGCTGCCTATCTGCTTCCCGAGAAGTTAAGGAATCTCACGAAGGATCAAGGCGCTCGATTCCCACACCTCTGCCCGGATTTCGTAATAGAGTTGCTTTCCGAGTCGCATGGCCTGATCGACGCAGAAGAAAAGATGGAGCGTTGGATTGAGAATGGCGCTCAACTTGCCTGGCTCATCGATCCGTATCAGCGGAGAGTCTCTGTCTACCAACCCAACGCCGAGGCGCGCAGCGCTGCGACCATGAATATAAAAGGAACGGGCCCAGTTGAAGGATTCACTTTAGATTTGGCTGAAGTGTGGCGCTGCTACGAGATCTGAGCCTCCTCCAATCTACATTTTCGATCCCAGCGGAGTCGGCACGGCAACACCGCTTCCCTCTTTCACTGTCACCAGTTGATTTGCCTTGACGCTCGCAATCTTCTCTATCAGGCCGTTCGTCCAATGGATCTCGAGGTCAGCGTGGGCGGTATCACCTAATCCAAAATGCAGCCTGCGGTCATTCACCGAATAGAAGCTTGATTGCCCCAGGACCGCCTGGACTTGAGTCTTCCCGCCATACCTGGCAATCACACGCGAACCGATCGCGCTGCGATTGGATTTTGTACCGATGAGCAGAACCTTGATCCAGTTTCGAGCGCCCTTCACGTCGTTTCTAAGAAGTGAGGGCGGCTCGTTCAAATTGATGACCGCCATGTCCACATCGCCGTCATTATCAAAATCTCCAAAAGCGCATCCCCGGCTACAGTGCGCCGCGGCGATTCCCGGACCCGCCTCCTCGATCAGTTCTTCAAATTTGCCATTGCCCAGGTTACGGAAGATGAATCTTGGCGTCTTCAACGGATACTCGGGAAACTTCGCTTCCAACTCCGGGTAGACGGAGCCGGTGACAACGGCGAGGTCCGGCCATCCATCGTTATCGAAATCGGCAAATCCTGTTCCCCAGCAGATATAGCGGGTTTCGACGCCGAATCCCGAGGCATTGGTCACGTCGTTGAAGTTGGCGGCTCCATCGTTCTGGTAAAGCACGCAGGTATCATCGGAGAAGTGGGTCTTGAAAATATCGAGATTGCCGTCGAGATCGAAATCGCCGACCGCGACTCCCATTCCGGCCTGTTCCTGCCCATCCTCGCTGAGAGCCACTCCTCGTTCCACGCCTTCTTCGGCAAATGTGCCGTTGTGCTGGTTGCGAAAAAAAAGGCTGGGCGTGGAATCGCACGCTACATAAAGATCGGACCAGCCATCGTTATTGAAATCCGCCGCGACGGCTGTCATTCCGTAGGCCCGCTCCGCCTTGGCTATTCCGGTCTCTTGGCTGACATCGCGAAAGCTTCCGTCGCCCTGATTGCGGTAAATATAATTGCGCGGCATAGGCAGACCGCGCGGGCCGCAGTTGACCGGAACGCCCTTGTAATTGCAGTAGGGACTTGCCCCAGGTTTGGGCAGCTTATCGAGATGCAGATCGACATAGTTCGAAACAAACAGGTCAAGATGCCCATCGCGATCATAATCGATGAAAGTGCAGCCCGATCCCCACCGGGTGTTTCCTTCATAGAGAAGACCGGCCTGCTTGGTAACATCGGTAAAGGTGCCGTCGCCGTTATTGCGATAGAGAACGTTCTGTCCGTAATAGGTGATAAAGATATCTTCGAAGCCATCGTTGTTGTAATCCCCGATGGTGACGCCGCTAGGCCAGCCGGTGCGAATAAGTCCCGCTTTCTCCGTTACGTCAGAAAACGTTCCGTTACGATTGTTCTTGTATAGACGGTTGGTAGAGCCAGGTACGGGATTCTCCATACGAGTTCCGCAGAGCATCAGGATATCCAGCCAACCATCGTTGTCGTAATCGAAGAAGGCAATACCGCAGCCCACGGTTTCAATGATGTAGTTCTTGTGGTGGATGCCGCCATAAATAACCGGTTGGGTAAGACCGGCTTGCTCAGCCACATCTGTGAAATGAGCAAGAAACGGGATGCCCGAGGGTTTGCCGCGCGGCATCGGCTTAACGTTGCGCGTGGTTACCCCTTGCGCCATGGCCAGCGTGGAGGAAGCGGCCATCCAGAGGAATTCGCGGCGAGTGGTGAGAAGCGTGGCCTTGATCATTATAGCGTTTTCACAATTACTGTGTCCTGGTGAGAGTTGGCTATGTGCAGGCGTTCTTTGATGGAACGCCTGCGTCAAGAGTAGTTTCTTGGGATACGCCAATCGTGAAAACGCTATAGAGGATTAGGAATTGTGAATACGCCTATGCTATCGCCGCCGCTCGCATCATTTACCCGGCCACCCGGTTCCGAAGTGCCTGCCTTTCATCAATTATCCTCCATCTCCGTTCTCAGAAAAAATGCTTTAGCGAGTCTGCAGTTCCAAGACCTCAATGGAATACGGCGGAACAGTATGAGAGAACTGAGCGCCCGCATTCTTGATCGTGCTCTCCACGGGAACAATCTTTTCAGGGTCGAGGATCGTGTTGGTTGCGCCCGTGGTCTTCGCGCTCAGGTCGATCTCTTCTCCATTCCTGCTGACGTTCGCTGCGCCATTGAGCCGAATGGTCAGAGGCCGCGGATCGGAGGTTGCGTTCACCAGCTTCAAATACAATTTCCCATCTTTGGAGCTGCGAGTGGCTGAGCAGAAGAATCTGGTCGTCTCCCTATCCATATTGGGGTCCAGGATCTGGTCGCCCAAATGATTGCTGAACATCATCTGGGCATAGTAGCTGGGCGAGCCATAACTGTTCAGCGCGTTATAGCCGATCAAATCGGATTCCCATTGCATACCGCCCGGATTTACGTTGACGAACAGGGGCGCATAGCTGGCCATGACGACGATGTCGCTATTCCTTTCCAAGCCTGTCATCCAGGCGGCATCTCCCAGGGCAGCGCCGAAATTGGTCGTCGGACCGCCTTCGCGCGTGGCCCACTCCCCTACGAAAATCTTAGGTCCTTGCCGGTCTGTTTTATCGTAATGAGATACATCTTCGAAAAACTGTTGAGCGGAGCGATAAAAATGATCGTCGATCACGTCCGGCTTTACACTGTTCACCGGAGTGGTAGCGATCAATTGCAGCTGAGGGTATTTCGCCTTGATCGCCTTATAGAATTGGGCATAGCGGCCGTCATAGGAGCCGCTCTTGTCGAACTGATCTTCATTGCCAATCTCAACGTAGGTAAGCCCGAAAGGCTCGGGATGTCCGTCCTTCGCGCGCTCGGCGCCCCACTTAGTGTTCGTACTGCCGGTCACAAACTCCAGTTCATCCAGCGCGTCGTTCACATATGGTTCCAGATCCTTACCCGGCTGCACATGCTCGCCCTTCAGTGAGTAGCCGGCGTAGACCGCTAAGACCGGCTGCATCTTCAGGTCTTGGCACCATTCCAGGAACTCCAGCAGGCCGAGTCCGTCAGAGGACCTGTAATTCCACGGGCTCAGGTGAGTGGGGCGATCGACCAGCGGGCCGATGGTATTTTTCCATTCAAAACGCTGGTTGATGTAATTGCCTTCAAGATAGTTTCCGCCAGGCAGACGCAGGAATGCGGGCTTCATCGCGGCAAGCTTATCCATCAGGTCGATTCGATTGCCATTCGCCCGGTCATGATAGGTGGGCGGAAAAAGCGATACCAGGCTGAGCCAGATGGTACCCGGCTTGCCGGCCGTGATCACCAGGCGGTTATCGGAAGAGGCAGGGCCGGCGCCGGAACGCAGAGTAAAGTGGTATTGCTTCCAGTCCGAGCTCAGCGTTGGCACGGTGGAGGAGGCGAGTACGCTTCCGGTGTTATCGTTGACCAGGCTTATAGCGATCGGGCCAATTTCAGCCTCGCTGGCTTTGGCGTAGAACGAGCCTTGGTATACCGTGTTGGGCCGCACGGCGATGCCCCAGTAGCCCTCGTTGGCCACTCCCGCCTGATTTTTCTGACTGACATTGTTGATGGTAACCGCCAGGCTGAGCGGCAGGGCGGCGCTGGGTCCGGTGGTCGTATCGATAGCTATCGATGCATTGGAATTGCCTGCCTCCTCGACGAACCAGTGCAGAGGACTTCGCTTGCTGTCCTGGAAAGTGCGGTTTCGCACCAACTCGCCATAAATGCCGCCATCATAGGAATAGTTGATCTCTTCGGTCATCAGGCCATACAACGTCGGGCTCACTTTGCCCTTCACCTGGCTGAGGTCGATTGAGAGAGTCGCGGATCGATTTGCTTGAGCCGCAGCCGCTGCTGCAAAGACCAGCATGGCCACAATGGAGAGCGCCTTGGAGCAGGAGTAATAGGATCGATACAAGGAATCTTGCCTCCTAAGGATTGTGTTGCGGTAGTAAACCTTTTCTGAGTAAGCCGATCACAACGGAACGAATTATACAGGCTGGGGAAACTTCACTCCTCCGTTAAGGCATCGGCGATGGAAAGAGCATCATCCAAGGCCTGAATGCCCAGATCGATCTCGCGCTTCTCGATGATCAGCGGCGGAGCGATGACGAGATGACTAATCCAGGCCTGTATCGCGACTCCGGCATTAAGCATCTTACCCGCAACCCGATCGGCTACCAGGCTTTTGCCTTCGATCTTGTCGCTGCCGGTGTTGAAAGGCTCTTTGCTGCGCCGGTTCCGCACCAGTTCGACCGCCCAGAATAATCCCAGCCCACGCACGTCGCCGATCGAGCGATGCTTGGCCTTAAGCGACTCAAGCTTTTCCCCCATATACGGGCCAAGTTCGCGTGCGCGCTCCACCAAGCGCAGCCGTTGCATTTCGTGGATGGTGGCGATGGCGGGTTTAAGGGTCATGGGATGAGCTTCGTATGTGTGACCGTGAGCGAAATAGCGATCCTCGAAAAAGACGCCAATCTTTTCCGAAGTCGCACAAAGGCCCAGCGGGACATAGGCAGAGGTAATGCCCTTTGCCGTGGTAAGAATATCCGGCTTGACATCCCAATGGTCGATGGCAAACCATTCGCCAGTGCGGCCCCATCCCGCCATGACTTCGTCGTCAATCAGCAAGACTCCATGACGATCGCAGATCTCCCGCAGCTTGGGCATGTATTCGCGGGGAGGGACCAGAACCCCATTCGTGCCCACCACCGGCTCGACGACCACCGCGGCAACGTCGGATTCGTTTACGATCATGTGTTCCAGGTAATCTGCACAGGCGATGCCGCACTCCGGATAAGTATGCTTGATAGGGCATTTGTAACAGTTCACCTCGGGGGCAAAGATTATCCCGGGAGACTTGCCGCCCGGCTCCATAGGCCATCTGCGCGGGTCTCCGGTAGCCGCTATGGAACCCGCCGTCGATCCATGGTAGGAGCGATAGCGAGCAATGATCTTTGTCTTCCCGGTATACATCCGCGCAATCTTGAATGCGGCCTCGTTGGCTTCCGTTCCAGATGTGGTGAAGAAAAATTTATTCAGCCCCTGAGGCAGAACCTCAAGAAGAAGCTCGCTCAACTCCGCGCGCGCCGTTGTGGTATAAGCCGGCATGACGTAGGGAAGCGTTTCTGCCTGCTCTTTGATCGCATCAATGACGGCTGGATTCTTGTGTCCGAGATTCACGCACATCAATTGCGCGGAGAAATCCAGATAGCGCTTGCCGGCGCCATCTGTGAAATAGCATCCTTCAGCATCGACAACGTGCATCGGGTTCCAGTTTCTTTGGATCCGCCAGCTACCGTAATTCAATTTCCTGCTGGTTTTGACAATGCCGGCCGAGGTGTGAGCGGAGGTTTCTGCGGATATGTCTGCCATGAAAGCCCTTAAAGCATTCTTCCTGATACCGCTGGTGTAGCAAGATCAAGCCATGTGTGCCATTCATTGAGGAATTGGCTACGTCAGCAGATGTTTCTTCCTCTACATCATCACGGAAATGCTCTCTAGGGCCATTATGAACGAAACCCAAAGCGCGCGAAACCAGACTACTTGCCGGCCAACAGCGGGGCCGCCGCCGGCGAAAGCAAGCGCATAGTAATGAACATGACCGGCGCCAGAAACAAGATAGACCCCACCGCCCACATCAGCGCGCCCGCCGCAGCCTGATCCCCCAAGGCGGAAACGCCAAACACCTGAGCGGCCGCGGCGTAACTAGGGTAGAGAAGCTTGCCGGAAAAGATCAGAAATGCGGATAAAGCCGTGTTCACCAGATCCGCCGTCAGCAGATAGGGCAACAGGAACCAGCGCGATCCCCGGCTCACGCTCGGCCAAGGCTGGACGACGGGAAACCAAAACAATAGCGACGTAAACAGGAAACAGGCGTGCTCCACCGAATGCCAAGCAGACGAGCGTAGAGCAAGTTCATACGCCTGCGGAGTATGCCAGGCAAGAAAGGAAACGTTCATGGCCAGCCAGGCAAAGACCGGATGCGTAATCAGGTGCACCGCGCTGCGCAACCCGCGAAAGCGGAAGAGCGGACCAAGCCCATTGCGCACCAGCGATCGGGGCAGTCCACGCAGCAGGGGTACCGCCGGGGCGCCCAACAACAGTAATGGAGGCGCCGCCGACATCAAGATCATGTGCTGCGCCATATGTAGCGTAAGCAGATAATCATTCAATGTATCAAGCGGGGATGCAAAGGCAATCCATAGCCATCCCAGGCCGCCTAGAAAGCAGTACAACCGCCAAGCGGGGAAAAGCTCAGGACGTGTGAGGCGAATCTTGCGGAATCCCCGAAGATACACCAAGCCGATAGCGAGCAAAGAAACTGCCGCATCGAGCGGCAAGGACCACGAAGTCAAGATTGCTTGCTGAAGATGGCCAGACATTCACAAACCCTGGAACACCTCTCACCATAGCAAACCAAGAAGGAATCGCAGGCTGCAGAGCCCGTCTCCTGCAAAGAGTCGAGGCTTTCACCGGCGTGTAATAAAGCAGAAACAGAACCTGTTTCTGCCGTAGTCCACTATCGAAAATTGTTTTGTGTGGTTAGGGGAGAGAGAAAATGCATTTTCAGAATTGTCCCTCAGGGGCTGAACAGGCTGCGGTAAAAAGTGAAAGACAGTGCGAAGACAATTCCCCAGCGGCTAAAGCCGATTGAAATCTCAATCACTTACGTAAGGCCTGAAGGCCGTACCTGACACAAAGCAGAGTTTTTCCGCGGCCTGTGAAGCCGATCGCTATCTCAAGCACCATGGGATGTCGAAATCCAAATCAGGTTGGGATGACAAATTTACTGATCAGTCAGCTTTCATCTTGTCGCGAACACTCTTGGCCAATTTCGCGATCTCGTCGGCTTTTTTGATGACGTCGATCGAGAGCGTATCTTTGTTGGTCTTATCCACAGCGCCTTTCAGTTCCGTAGCCAGGGCCAGAAGTTTGTTAGTGTCCTTCACCAGTTCTTTTTGCCGGTCGTCATTGCGGGCTATGGCCTGGCGTTTCTCCATCTGTTTCATCACTGGATTTTCACGATCTTCCGGCAACTGCAGGCCGGGCGGCCCACCTGTCGGGCTAGCGCCGGGAAAACCCTGGGGGCTCTGAGGAGCCTGGGGGCCCAGGCTCCTTTGCGCGGGACTTACGGAAACAGCTGTAAAAGCCAGTCCTATGCAACCGGCAAGAGCTGCCGTGAAGATCGCCGGCCGCCACGTTTTGCGCAAGTTACTCAAGTAGCCTCGCACAGCCGCGTGATAGAAACTAAATTGTATCTTACGCCATTCAGGAGAAAACGCGCGGCGGTGATTTTTATCTGGTCTCCCCATACATTTACCAGCGACTTGGTCCGGGAATGGCTCTCGGACCTGCAGAGTTTCCTACATGTCGGATTGCCCAAACTGGTGTTCATCGCAGTGGGGGCATGGATTCTGATCCTGGCTGTCAACTTCATCACCGGCCGGATTATCCGGGTCGCCGAACAACGCAAAAACTCCGGCGTTATACGTTCCGGACAGGTGCGGACTTTAGCCTCCGTGGTGCGCGCCACCGGCATCGGCATCGTCGTGTTTCTCGCGATTCTCCAGATATTCGAAAACGTTTTAAATCTCAATCTGGCGCCCTTGCTGGCTAGCGCGGGCGTAGCCGGCATCGCTCTTGGACTGGCGGCACAAACCATCGTTAAGGATATGCTGAACGGCATTCTGGTTCTGGTAGAGGACCAGTACACCGTCGGGGATGTGGTTACACTGGCCGGTATGTCCGGGGTCGTCGACTCCATGACGCTGCGTAAAACAACCCTAAGAGGTTTCGACGGTACCCTGTACGTCATCCCCAATAGTCAAATCACAAGCGTTGCCAACCAGAGCCGCGAGTTTTCAACGACTACCGTAAACATCTCCGTCGATTTCTCCGCCAGCCCGGATAAGGTCATTCCACTGCTCAAAAATATTGCTATGCAGATATACAGCGACCCATCCTACAAGCACATTTTCCTGGAAGAGCCAAAGGTCCTCGGAGTGGATTCAATCAAGGGCTCGGAAGTTATTTATCCCATTCAAGTCAAGACGGCCGCCCGTCAGCAGTTCGATGCAATCCGCGAAATGCAACGGCGCATCCGGCTGGCACTGGAAGAGAACCAGATGCTGCCGGGCAGCCCCTATCGCGTAGCCAACCTTAAGGGCGAAACGAGTGCTGCTCTTAGCGCGGAGAGTCCGGCCGCGGCTAACCCCGCTTCTGACCCTACCGCCGCCAAGCCAAACGAAGTCAACCCATTCGCCGCTCAGTGACGTGAACATCAAATTTATATCGCAGAACGATATTATTTGCCTTCCGGGACAACCAATATCTCACGTAGAGATTCGGATTAAGTAGAAGCGCTGGCAACGATTTAGGAGCTGCTTCAAACCCAGGTGGAAGCAATCCCTCCGTTTCGTGACTGCATGGCCTGAGCGAACCCGCGTCCGCGATTGGCTGATTCGAACGCGTGTGGCCAGGCGGTGATCGCCAGCAATGGAACTTCCGGCCAAACGATCGATCTCCGCGGAATGGAAGTGTTTCGATCGGGGAAGGAGATAGTATGCCGGCGATATCTATTCAGTCTGAAAGGACCAAATTCTTTGACCAGGTGTTTCGCGAATGCCAGCTCCCGGCCTTCTCGGTTCGAACCTTCGATGGCTGGAAATGGCGATCTTCGAAAGTTCAACAAATTGCCTGCACGATCATTCTCAAGACGCCAAAAGCTCTGCGGGCGCTACTGGAAGATCCCTCCGAGCTGAGCTTGGGGGAGGCCTTCATTGACGGATCTATCGACATAGAGGGCGATATCTCCGCCGTATTTCCCATTGCCGAGTATCTCATCAATCTTCCCGTGAGCCTGCAGAACCGAGCTGCCAGGCTGCTCAGGCATTGGCTCTCTGATTTCGCGGAGATCTGCCGCCGAGGCTTGCCGCACTCCCCGGCCAGAGATCGTTCGTCGATCGCGCAGCACTATGATTTACCCGCCGAATTTTATCGTCCCTGGCTTGGGGATGGACTTAACTACTCCTGCGCATACTTTCGCGGGCCGTGTGACAGTCTTGCAGGGGCGCAGGAGAATAAGCTCGAGCTGATCTGCAGGAAGCTGTGCTTAGGCCAGGGTGAACGGTTCCTGGATATTGGTTGCGGCTGGGGAAGCCTGATCCTGCACGCCGCCATGGAACATGGCGCGGAAGCTCGCGGCATTACCCTTAGCCGCGCGCAGGCGGCCGTCGCCACGCGGCGGATCACAGAGGCGAAGTTGGGGCGGCTGTGTGGGGTGGAGTTTCGCGATTACCGCGATGCAAGTAAGATCGGCGGCCAATTCGACAAGATCGCCAGCATTGGCATGTTCGAGCATGTGGGTCTCCGGCATCTGAAACAGTACTTCGGAATTGTGTTCAGAATGCTGCGGCCGGGAGGCATGTTTCTCAACCACGGAATTGCCCGCTCAGCCCAATCTCCTCGCCAGAAAGATTCCTTCATCGACAAGCATGTCTTCCCGGATGGGGAGCTGGTTACCGTGTCTCAGGCCATCCGAATTGGTGAATCCGTTGGCCTGGAGGTTCGCGATGTGGAAAATCTGCGCGAGCATTACGTGCGTACGCTCTGCTTGTGGGTAGCGGCGCTCGAGGCCAATCACCGAACCATCTTGAAAACCGCTTCGGAGCGGATTTACAGAACGTGGCTCCTCTATATGGCGGGATCGGCGGCCGCTTTTCAACGCGGAGACATCGCCGTTTATCAGGTTTTGTTTCGCCGTCCTGAACGGGGCGAGTGCCGCGCGCCGCTCATTCGAGAGAACTGGTATCGCGACTGGACGCCGGAACCAGCTAGGCGCAGCGCATGAGCGGGTTTTTCCGAGTTGGAATTGCGGTGATAGTCCTGGCCACGTCCGGGTTGTGCGAAGCAGCCCAAACTCCGTCGGCCAAACAACTCGTGCAGGAAGTGATGCAGAACGAGCTACGCGCCGACAGCAGCGATCACTCGCACTGGACCTATCGCGATCAGAAAAAAACGCCCGGCAAGAGTACGGTCAAAATCGTGATCGAAACTCCACAGGGGAACGTCGAAAAAACGGTTGAGATCGATGGCCGGCCGCTCACCGCGGAGCAGCGCAGGCAGGATAACGAAAAGATACAAAAACTCGTGCATGATCCTGCGGTGCAGCAGAAAAATCGCGAGAACAGCGAGCACGACGACCAACAAGCCCGCAACTTGATGCAGATGCTGCCCGACGGTTTTATTTGGACCGAATCCGGAGAGAGCAACGGCGTGGTGACTCTCGATTTCAAGCCCAATCCGGAATTCAAGCCTCCTACCCGCGCGGCGCGCGTGTTTGCCGCCATGGCCGGGAAAATGGTTGTGGATCAGAGACAAAAGCGATTGAAAAGCCTGAGCGGCGTACTTATCGCGCCGGTTGAGTTTGGCTGGGGATTGCTGGGCAAGCTGCAGAAGGGTGGCGCCTTCCATATCGAGCGCCAGGAGATTGCGCCCGGCGAATGGCAAACTACAGCCACCCATGTACACATTCACGGGAGAATGCTCCTGTTCAAAAGCATCGATGAACAGGAGGACGAAGAAACCAGCGACTACAGGCCGGCCCCAAAGTCACTCTCGCTGGAAGAAGCAGCTAACATGCTGAACAGCGCCAAAATTGAGAATGAGGAATCGGCCGGAGCACACCACTGAGGATGAAAGTGAGGGAGATATGCGGTTTCTCTCGCGCTCAGGTTAGCGTGGACTCCACATATTCCAGCCGGTCCTTGAGGGATGCGATTACTTCAAAGCATCTGGATAAGCTCCTCCACATCGCCGGTTGGCGGCAGGCAGGAGGCTCCTTTGCACACCATGGCAAAGCTTGAACCGGAGCTGAGTTGAGGCAACCGGGGCAGCGTTTCCGCGAGTATCGGCGGGAGCTCACCGGTCACCTGATTCCTGGTCAGACGGATTACGCTCTTATTCATGGCGAAACGAGCTGTCGCAGCCGCCGCCAGTTGCCCGGCCAGTTCATCTTCTCCAACCACAACGATCTGCAGGGGCGGCAGCAGTAAAAGCTCCAACGCCAAGCCATAGGTTCCAGCGAAAAGACCGAAGTGCTCGACGATCCCGGCAAATGTTTCCAGCGTGTCTTCAGCTTTGGCGCGAAAGTCCGCATTGCCTCCGAGTGCTTCCAGACGCAGCAGGGCGATGGCTGCCGCGGGATTTCCTGCCGGCGTGGGCGAATCCTGCAGTGGCTTGCGCCGTGCGGTCAAAGCGCCAAGAGCGCTTTGGCCGGAATGAGACGAATCGAGGATAGGCGCATCGAAAAACCCTCCGCCTGTAGTGTCATAGAATTTCGCAACCATGCGATCGGCGATGGCCTGCGCGGCGCGATAGTACCTGATTTCGCCAGTGGCCAGCCATCCATCGAGAGACGCGTTTGCCAGGAAAGCATAGTCATCCAATAGGCCGGGGATCCGGTTACCGTTCGCGCCGACAGCGGACCCCTGCTCGGAGTAGGCAATCACGTGGGCCACTCCTTGTGAGTTATCCCAGCCTTCTGCGAGCAGCCGGTCCAGCGTTCGCAATGCAAAGCCTCGCGCCTGCGGCAAATGTAACACCTGCCCGGCTGCAAAATAGGCGGAGACGGCCAGGGCATTCCAGTTGGTGTAAACCGTTTTGTCGATAAAAGGCGCCGGCCGGTCTCCGCGGGCGTTATACAACTTAGTCTCCGCTGATCTCAGCAGGGCCTGCGCCTGTTCCCGCGTCTTGCCTGCACGGGCGGCTACCTGGTCGAGCGTCTGCTTGACATGCAATACATTCTTGCGCGGATTGTGGTGCATATCGCCCAGATCGCCAATGTCGTAATATGGCCCGGCGATGGCCATCTCATCCGCGCTCAACTCGGCCTCGGCCTCTGCCTTGGTCCAGGTGAAGTAGTCGCCATCGTCGTCCAAATTGATGTCCGCGTCCTGCGATGCGTAAAAGCCGCCTCGCTCGCGATCTGTGAGCCAAGTGTCCATCCAGCGAATAATATCCTTCGCTACGCGCTCCGAGCCGGGATCGGCGAAGCTCTGGAAGGCATGCACATAGTTCTTCAGGAGCTCGGAATTGTCGTAGAGCATCTTTTCAAAGTGTGGGACCACCCATTGCTCATCGACGGAGTAGCGGTGAAAACCTCCTCCTAAATGGTCATAGATTCCTCCCCGCGCCATTCGTTCGAGGGTTACGGTTGCCGCCTCGCGAGCAGCTTGGTTACCGGTGCGCACGGCCACATCCAAGAGCAGATCGAGAGCGGATGGGTGGGGAAACTTGGGTTGGGAACCGAAACCGCCATGGCGGCGGTCGAACTGGCTCACCGCCGAGGCGGCCATTTTGTCGACAAGATCGAGACTGAGAGCGCCGCTGCGTCCGGCAAAGCTCTCGTTGTATTCGATCGCCTCGATGATGCTGGAAGCCGATTCGATTACCTCTGCGCGCCGGGTCTTCCAGGCATCGGCCATGGTCAGCAAAACGCGATCGAAACCCGGCCTTCCGTAGCGTTCCTCACGCGGGAAATAGGTGCCCCCGAAAAACGGTTTGCCTTCAGGCGTCAATACCGCCGTCAGCGGCCAACCGCCCTGGCCGCTGATCGAGGAGACAGCCGATTGATAACGGCTGTCCACATCCGGTCTCTCATCGCGGTCTACTTTGACGGCGATAAAGTGCTGGTTGATAACCTGGGCCAACGACGGGTCCTCGTAGCTCTCGCGGTCCATAACGTGACACCAGTGACACCACACTGCCCCGATATCGAGCAGAATCGGTTTGTCTTCCGCCGCCGCGCGGGCAAAAGCCTCAGCGCCCCACTCATGCCATTGGACCGGCTGGTGCATGGCGGATCGCAAATACGATGAAGAGGAGTAGGCAAGAGAGTTGGCAGGTTCGCTCATCCTGCTATCAGTCTAGAGCAATCGCGCCTGATGAAAGAAAGGATGGTTGATTCGTCGATCGGAGGTGTGATCTGACCGGAGATCGCGAGGATCGGCTAGGGGTGTTGCAGCCTTCGCCGGGCCAGGATCGCGTAAACTCCTGTGAGGAAGCAGGCGAACGTGACGGCGAAAACATCGGGCGCAGTCCAGAAAACGCGATAAGCGACAGCGAAGCTGGTGAAATTCTCCGGTTGAAAGAAACGCAGGCGGTGGCCCATGAGCCCGACGGCGGCAAGCCCGCTGGCGGGGATCGCGATTCGACTCCAGCGCACAATCCATTGTGGAGGCACCAGCAATGCCACCGGGACCGCCATCGGAAGCCATGCTACAGCCGCCATCAAAAGCGCAAAACAGGACCACACAACCATACCCTTCAAGAAAACCACCGGCATCTGGCCGGTATTGCCATTGACATAGCGCCATGCCACTCTGATTTCGAAAGGGATGGTGACCACGATGCCTGCGATCCAACCGGCCAAGCCGGCCAGCACAGCATAGAGCAGACGAGTCTGCCAACCGAGGGCCTTCACTTGACCAGTCGCGCGGCCACTTCAGTATAGAGATCAACCGCGTGGAGGAGCTCGCTCTTCGCCAATCTCTCCTCCGGAGTATGCGCCACATGAATGGAACCAGGGCCCAGCAACAACGGCTCGCCCCAGTTTGACAAAGCGGGAACGTCGGTGGTGAAAGCCGCGACCATGGTTTCGAGGCCTTCCACTCGCTTCATCCGAATAAACGGGATCTCGAGAGTGAACTCGACCTCCGCCAGGCCGGCGACAGCGCTCTCGATGCTGCGCCGCGTCTCCTCCGACGGACCCACTAAGCGAATCAGTACGTGTGCTTCAGCGAAATCGGCAATTACATTCGGCGCCCGGCCGCCCTCAATGATGCCAATGTTCAGAGTGCTCGGACCTACGTCGTCACCTGCCGGCAGCTCAATCGAAAGCACGCGGTCGAGCGCGCGCACCAGCTTGTCGATGGCGCTCTCCCCCAGTTCGGGATAAGCCGAGTGCGCCATTTTCCCTCGGGCCCGAATCTCCGCCCGCAAAGCTCCTTTGGAAGCGAGCGCCAGCTTATTGCCTGTCGGCTCGCCGTTGATCAGGAAGCGGCTGCCTTTAGGCTCTTCATTGGCCACCCGAGCCCCAGCCGAATCGCGCTCCTCACCGACCAGAAAGAGCAGCGCGACCTTGATTCCCGCCTCTCGTAGCTGCTCCGCGGCAGCTATCTGAGCGGCGATAATCCCCTTTGCATCGCAGGCTCCGCGGCCATAGACAAAATCATCGTCTTCGCTGCTGGCTATAAACGGGGGCACCGTGTCCATATGGGTTGAGAGCACCACGTCAGGCCGCACGCCAAGGCCGGCATATACGTTGAACCGCTCGCCCGCCGGAGGAGATTCAAGACGGTCTTTGGACGGTCGGGAAACGGCCTGAGCCACGGGCATATGCTCCACGCGAAAACCCCGCTCTTCAAGAAACCCGGAAAGAAAATGGCCCACCATACCTTCATTGAAGGTAAGCGATTCGATATCCACCAACCGGCGGGTCAGTTGAACAGGATCAAGCCTTATCATGAGTTTTCAGAATACCTTAGAGCCATGACACTCTCGCTGCCCTTTCGCGAACTTCCCGCCGCCGCGCTGCAAGGCATTGCCGACCTCGCGGGCCCCGCAGGCCGCCTCGAAGCGCTGCTCAATACAGGCCGGTCCGGCGCAAGTTACGCAGTCTTGATCTGCCACCCGCACCCCTTGGGCGGGGGGACCATGCACAACAAGGTGGTTTACCAGGCGATGAAGGTCTTTCAGTCCTTCGGTCTTCCCGTGCTCCGCTTCAACTTCCGCGGGACTGGATTGAGTGAAGGCGAGCATGACCATGGACGCGGAGAAACAGCCGATGTGCGCGCCGCCCTGGATTGGCTCGATCGGAAATATGAGCTGCCAATCCTCTTCGCCGGCTTCTCCTTCGGCTCCAATGTCGGCTTACGAGCCTGTTGCGGAGACACGCGAGTAAAGGGCATCGTCACTCTCGGTCTTCCAGTACACGCTGAAGGACGCGACTACCACTACGGTTTTCTTCCCGGCTGTACACAGCCTAAACTCTTCGTCAGCGGCAGTGAAGATATCTATGGTCCCAGACCGGCAGTCGAGGCGGTGGCAGCATCCGCGGCGCCGCCATCTGATTTGGTATTCATCGACGGAGCCGATCACTTCTTTACCGGGAAACTCGGGGCGATGCAGATTGCGATTCGCGATTGGATAAAAGACCATTTTCTGCCCGGCGAGGACGAATGACTTCTCAGTTTGCCCATACTCAAGACTCCGCTTTCGGTTCCCTGCGCGCCGAGGCGAGAGAGATCTTCGCCCATGCGCTACAGGCATCGAGTATCCCGGCAGCCATGGATAATTATCTGCGGTTCGAGGACGGATCGCTGGTTCGCCAAGCCGGGGAGAAATCCGTCATCGCGCCGCTTGCGGGCTACCGGGAAATTTACATTACGGCTCTAGGCAAAGCAGCTCTGCCTATGCTGGATACACTGCTCAAACGGCTGCCGCGCGATTTACCCGTCCGTGGTATCTGCTGCGCTCCCTCTCTTCCCTTTCAAAAGCATCGCAATATCCGGTATTACGCAGGCGGCCACCCCTCTCCCAACAGCGATTCCTTCCGCTCTGCGCGCGCCGCTTTACGCCTGCTTCATCGCGCGAGCGAGAAGACTTTCGTCTTCTTCCTCATCAGCGGCGGCGGCTCCTCCCTTTTCGAAGCGCCTTTGGACGAGCGTATCTCGCTCGAAGACACGATCGCCTTCCATCGCGCTCTGGTAGGCTGCGGAGCGGCCATCGCAGAAATCAACGCCGTCCGCAAACACTTCTCCGCGGTCAAGGGCGGACGCCTTGCCGCGGCCGCGGGCAAGGCGGCGAAGTTGTCTTTGCTGGTCTCCGACGTACCTGTGCAGCATCTTGATGCCTTGGCTTCGGGGCCTACCCTGCCCGACCACTCGACGCTCCGGGAGTGCAAGGAAATCATCCATCGCTACGCACTGTTCGAGCGGTTTCCACGCAGCGTTCAAGAGTTTTTCGCCAATCCAAAATTACCGGAGACGCCGGAGTTGGCCGATTCGCAGATGGAGATCCTGCTCTCCAATGACGATCTGCTCGCCGCAGCGCAGGAATATGCCGAAAGGCGGGGCTGGAAAGTAGTCGTCGACAATACCTGCGATGACTGGGATTATCGCGACGCGGCGCGTTATTTGCTGAAACGCCTGTATCAGCTCCGCCGCGAGCATCCCCACGTTTGCCTGCTCTCCGGAGGGGAGGTAACGGTTCGCCTCGAAGGCGATCCCGGGCAAGGCGGACGCAATCAGCAATTCGTTCTAGCCTGTGCTCTGGAGTTGGCCGGCGATCTCCATCGGGAGTACAGCGAAAACGCATCGATTGCCATTCTGAGCGCGGGCAGTGACGGCGTGGACGGATTGAGTCCGGCAGCGGGAGCCATCGCAGACTCCTCGACTGTCGCCCGCGCCCAAGCGCAGGGCCTGGATCCGGCAGGAGCGATCCGCCGTTTCGACGCCTATCCGCTCCTTCACGCTCTCGGCGACACAGTGGTTACCGGGCCAACCAATAACAATCTCCGCGATCTGCGCATCCTGCTAATACGTAGTTAAACAAGCCCTCGGTTCATGACCAGGGATGCTTTGTTCTCCATCAGTTCTTTGCTGAAGCGGAGGGAGGGTTGTCGATGCGAATCTGTTTCAAGGCGCCTGCGTCGGAGGGAAGCTCGGTTTTTCCCGCCGGGTATTTGTTGACACTCATGATATAGGCGAGAATACCGGCCGTTTGCTCCCGCGTCAGGGTACCGGGGTGGTCCGCCGGCATCTGTGTCTGAATCTTGTCGAATAAGTCTCCGAGTGTCATGCCCTGCCAATTTTTGATGAAATCATCGCCGACCAGCGGGGGTGTCGGCCCATTCCCCTCCAGGTCGGCCCCATGGCACGAGGCACATTCTTTCTGATATGCGGGGTTGTTTTGCTGCGCCTGGGCGGCCGTGTAGACGCCATCCGAGGTCGAAGAAGTCGTTTTCGTACCGGTCTGGGGACCGGCCTGCGCGGTGGTTTGGGCGTGAACTCCCGTACCGCTATAAAAGACTCCCAGGCTTAAACCCAGGCCGGCCGCGAAAATTCCTCTCAGCATAATCGTAAGAATCTCCTCTTTGTCATCTATAAATTAAGTGTGTCATAAAATGCCGGATTGATCGCTGGGGGTCTATTGTGATTGCTATGAAGCGTTGGGCAATTGGATGCGGCGTAGCCGCATTCTGTATGGCAAGTCTCACATCATTCGCCGCCGCCACACCTGCGTGCGATCAAGACAACGGGGGTATCAAGCTGCCTGCCGGGTTCTGCGCGCTGGTGGCGGCCGATAATCTGGGCGCAGCCCGCCATGCCGTAGTCGCGCCGAATGGCGATGTATACGTTGCGCTGCAGGGCAAAGGGAGCACAGGCGGCGGAGTGGTCGCACTGCGCGATTCCAAAGGCAACGGCCGTTTGGACATCAAAGAAAATTTCGGCGACGGTAGCGTAACGGGCATTGGTTTCTACCACGGCTACATTTATCTGGCGAAACTCGAGTCTGTTGAACGATACAAAATGACTCCGGGGCAACTGAAGCCCACCGGACCGGTCGAGGTCGTGGTCTCGGGTTTGCCTACCGAACGCGAGCATCACGACAAAGGGATCGCATTCGACGGCCAGGGATCGTTGTATATCAACATCGGATCGCCCTCGAACGCTTGTCAGTCGCGCGACCGTCAGAAGGGCGTTCCCGGCATGGACCCATGCCCGATCCTGGAGAAGCACGGCGGGATCTGGAAATTCGATGCGAACAAACTTAACCAGACCCAGGCCGACGGAGTGCGCTTCGTGACCGGCCTCCGTCAAGAACCGGCTATCACCTGGCATGATGGCGCCGTGTACATCGTGATGAACAACCGCGATCAACTGGACACGCTCTGGCCAGGGAAATTTACGGCTGAGGATAACGCCACCCGGCCCGCTGAACCGATGTATCGCGCGGTTCAAGGCGATAATTTCGGCTGGCCTTACTGCGTATTCGACTACATTCAGCAAAAGCTGGTGCTCAACCCCGAATATGGCGGCGACGGCAAGATCGTAGGCCGTTGCAGCCAATTCACGCTGCCGATCGCGTCCTTCCCCGCGCATTGGGCTCCGGTCGACGTGATGTTCTATAGCGGAAACCAGTTCCCGGCGCATTACAAAGGCGGAGCCTTCATCGCATTCCATGGGTCCTGGAACCGCGCTCCCATGCCTCAAGCGGGCTACAACGTAACCTATCAGCCGTTTGACGGCCCAAAGCCCTCCGGCAAATTTGAGATCTTCGCCAGCGGGTTTCAGGGCAAGGCGCCGCTGATGAATCCAAGTGACGCCGTGGCCCGTCCCGATGGAGTCGCCCAAGCACCGGATGGATCGCTCTACATCACCGATAGCCAACGCGGCAAACTGTGGCGCGTTTTCTACCGCGGAAAATAAAAATAGGGCCGGAAAATGGAAAAGGATGGACTATGAGAAAGCTCTTCGTCTGTTTGTCTCTTTTGCTGGCATTGGTAGCTGCGCAAGCCAATGGTCAGCAGGCCAAGCCTCCTGCCAAACCGGGGCTAACCCTTACCACAACGGCCTTTGAGGACGGCGGCATCATTCCTAACATGTACACCCAGGCGGCGAGTGGAACTCCGGTTTCACCGGCGCTGGAATGGACCCATGTCCCGGACGGAACCGTCAGTTTTGCGCTGATACTCCATGATCCGGATACCTCGCTTCACAGGACTACCGAGGAGGTGCTGCACTGGATGATCTTCAATATCCCCGGAACTGCGCATGGACTTCCTCAGGGAGTTCCGGGTAATGCGCAATTGCCGGACGGGGCAATCCAGGCAATGAATACTCATGGCTCGCCCGGATACATGGGAATGGGCGCCGCCGCCGCCGGTCCTTATCATCACTACACTTTTGAGCTTTTCGCATTGGACACCAAACTCTCTCTGGGCCCGAATGCAACTCGCGCCGATGCCCTGAAAGCCATGGATGGGCATGTTCTGGGTAAGGGAGTGCTGGTTGGCCGCTTCCACCGCCCGTGAACCACGAACCCTGCGCGCGTATCTTCAGGATCTAAGCTCAATGAGAAGCAGCAAAAGGAGTTCATGGAGAAGGCCTCGGCACTGGCTCCCAAATACCGCACAGAATTGCTTCAAGAGGCCTGAGCATTGTGCTGCGCTCACTTTGCCGGCCTAAGATCTGCAAGTGACGGGTTCCGAAAATGTCAGTCCTCATAAACGATAGGACCCTATCAGGGCTGCCCCGGCCGGAGATCTATTGAGGAGGAGCCGCGGTTGAGGAAGGCGCCGGCTTCCCATCGATGGTATTAGGTTCCATCAGTTCTATACGGGTTCCATCGGGATCGAAAAGATTCGCCTGGCGCTTACGGTTGATTCCGACGTGAATCTCAATCGGCCGCCCGTATTCTTTGTAGTATGGCTCCGCTTCGAGCTTCGCGACCGCCGCTGCGACATCCGGGACCTGCAGGCAGAGATGATGGGCTGTGCCCCTTTGCGCCGGGCCGGGTGGGTCTTTGAACAGCATGAATTCCACATAGTCGCTCCCGTCCGGAACTTTAAGATTGATCCAGGAAAGCACTTTTCCCGAGTGACTCCCTCGCCAGGTCTCCTTAAAGCCGAGTATGTCCGTATAAAACTTGTATTCGGGATCAAGGTCGGTAACGATAAGCCCAACGTGGGTCATTCGCGTAGAAATGGCTTTGCCGCTCATGTACTTTCCTTTGGCCAGGATGGTCTTGCCCTCGGGCATGTACTGGACCATCTCCACGGTGTGACCCGCCGGGTCGGTAATATCGAAACCAAGATTCCCGATTCTGGCCCGATGCGCCTGCGGGGGAACTTTGACGTCCTTGGATGCGAGATAAGCTCTGAGGGCTTCGATGTCGGTCGTCTCCAGCGAGATGTGATTTAACCGGTCGGAGCCGGCTTGACGCTCCGGAAACAACTCGATGACTTGGCGGTCGTTGATCTTGAAGAAAGTCATCGACGGCGATCCGTCAGGATTCTTCAGCGAATATGGCTCCTGGAAACCGAGAAACTCGCCATAGAATGCGCGCGACTTCTGGTAATCATGCGCATAGATGGCAATGTGCGAGATCCCGACAATAGGCGGACGCTGCGGCGTCTGCGCAAAAGCGGCGCCGGCGAATAGAAAGGCCGCGAAAAGGAGCATGAATCGGGCGTAGTTCCGCGCCCGGCGCGTAAACAGTTCAGTTAGCGTAAACATTCTCAGGAAACATCCTTCCGTACTTTTAGAGCATTATCGGAGCCGGTGTAATCCAAATGCCAAACCCACCGACTCGAGTTAAGTATTGTAATCTTGACCGAATCGCTCCATGGGCCATCGGCCCACCCCAAGGCAATGAAAATCCTTAGGTAATCGTCATCCAAGCTAAATTATCGCAGGCACAGAATGCGGGCCGCCGAACTGCGGAAACCTGGGAAATTATCGGGCAGGTGGTTGTAAAAAAGTTATTTCGATCGTCTCTGAAGAATGGACTTGAAGAATGGAATGAGGGGATACCCGGCTATGAAACTATCTTTCCCTTTCCCCAGCCAGTGAATCTTCTCGGCAAACAAGAAGGCTTTCAAAGTCCGAGGGAGCCTTTTAGGCGGAGATTTTACTGAGGATCAATGCGACTGCCCCGCGAAGACGAGCGCTGTTGCCATAGTTCGTCCGGCGAAGAATCGGCGGCTGGGATAGAGAATTCCGTCTAATTTCAGTAGCGATTACCGGCTCCATCAAGTGCCACGCGGCCGTTACGTCTCCTACAACCACGATCTCCTTAGGGTCGAGACCGGAGATGAGCATGCGGATTCCACGCCCGAGATACATCGCCATTTTTGCCAGGGCGTCGAGGGCGGCTTGGTCTCCGCTCAACGCGAGCTTCAGCAAACGATCGAAGCTTGGCTTCTTCTCCGACAATTTGGACTCGCGAAAATAGCGCAGAGCAGCGCTATTAGACGCGAGCGTCTCCCAACAGCCGTAGTTTCCGCATTCGCAAAGGATGGCTTCTTCGGAGAAGAGCTGCACGTGTCCGAACTCCCCCGCCATTCCATTGTTGCCGCGCAAGATCTTGCCATTGGCGAAAATCCCTGTGCCGATTCCCTCCGAAACATTGACGACGACCATGTCGTGAGCGCCATCGCTGTCTTCAAACCAAACCTCGGCGAGAGCACAGGCGTTGGCGACATTGTCCATTTCGACAGACAGCCCGGTAGTATTCTGGATTCGCGATTTAAGGCTGGCAATCGGCCAGTGCAGGCGCGGCGCAAAGATGAATTTTTGCAGATTGCGGTCGGTGCGGCCGGGCAGACAAATACCCACCCCGTCGAAATGCATCGCCTTGTACGCGCTCCTCACCTTGCGGATGCCCGCAAGGACAGCAGTGAGAGCCTTGGGAGAATCCAAGGGAAGGACGAAGACTTGCTGTGCGACAATCCTGCCGCTCAACTCGGCGACGGCGATGGTCATCTCTGAGGGATGAATGTCCAACGCCAAAACACCGCGCTGATTGTTAAGCTGGATCATGGTCGGGCGGCGGCCCCGGGGAAGCCGTCCAGCGTCGCCCTCCACGATCCAGCGTTTGCCGATCAATTCCTCCACAATAATCGAGACCGTACTCCGCTGCAGGCCTGTGCGGCGCGAAAGCTCAGCGCGCGAGATCGGCTGCCTGGCCCGTATCAGATTGAAGATAAGATTGCGGTTGATATGCCTGGGAGTTCTTTTAGACGCGGACTGTTTTGCAGATAGAGCAAAGTGTTCCATTTAGGCGGAATTTTACACGCGAGTCATGCTCAAGCCCCGGACAAATGCATTTGAACAGGCGCCAGTGCTTTCGATTGTATGGTTTTGTATAACAGTGGGTGTCCCATATCCGGCGAGCTTTTCGCGCCGGATATGGGATCACATTGATCGCGCGTTAATACGTCAGTACCCATCCATTGTTGGTGAGGATCAACGTCGCCTCGTCAACTGGAGATGGTTGCAGGGATTTCGCTACATTGGGAAAGGCGTTACGCACCTCGTCCTGTTTGGCCCAGCCGGCGCTGTCCTTCAATACGAAGTGGTATTCGACCTTGGTGACAGGCATCCCTTGATAATCCACCGGCGGAGTGAACTTCTCGATGCTGGTGACTTGGCGGCGTCCGTAACAGAACCGTCCGTTGCCTTGCACCCTGGCTCCGCTTGCCGTCATGGAATAGCGATTGACGATTTCATTGCCCCGAATGGACTCTTCCCGGGTGAGCAAACCGGCCTCGACCAACGCATCGAGCCGGCCGCGCGTCTGCCCCAGGAGCTTGTCCTTCACCGAGACCTCGAAAGGAAAGGGCAGCGCTTTTGAGAAAAGACAATCGGCGTTGACAGAGTAGTCGCGATTGAGCGCGTGCTCGAGATTCCGCTTGTACGCCGTCGTTTGATCGCCGCAACCCGCTCCGAGAATGCTCACTGCTCCCGCCAATACCGCCAACTGAAGAGACATCTTACGTTTCATATTTCCCCCGCCCATTAAAGAAATTCTGGAACAGAACAGTCACTGTTCTAGAAAGAGCGTACTGTGAAATCCTCGGCGCGAAAAGCTTACGAATTGGGTAGGAACCGGGCAGGGCGCTGTCACTTTGGAAGCATTACTCGCCGCGCGCCGGTACCGTAGCGGATGAGCGCTGTCACTTTCGAACTATTACTTTTCAGCACGCAGGTACCGCCGCGCCCCAAATATCACCAAAATGGCGGCAAGCTTTGTGAATCCCGCGGGATTTTCCACAGTTGGAACGTCTGCGTTCCTCTGACACCGCTTGAACCCGCAGCTGGCGGACCGTCAAAACGGAGTCGTCTATTTGTTGAGATTATGCGTGGTGGAGTATAGGAGAGACGCCCAAATGGGAGCTTTCCGGGATATGATCTTGGTGAGCGCTCTTTTCATAATGCGGACGAGAGTTTCACGAAAATAACGGCCCAAAGGAAGCCAGAGGCGATGGGGATTTTCTCCCTAACAATCGGTGAGGCAAGCCTTTCAATTTAAGAGTTTCATTTAGCGTTCCTGCGCATTATTCTGGATTCAGCTCAGGATTGAGTCTCTGGAAGAAGTTCTTTCGTCTATATCTCCGGGGAAACTTTCTTGCCGCCCCGTTGCGGCTCGGGGACCGCCCTGTCCACCTTTGAGATCGCGGAACGATCTAAATTGCACAGTGAAATAGAATAGAACTGATTGGCTGAGTCAAAAATTTGTCGCCTGGACTAGAATTATTTCCACCAGTGATTTGTCCCTTGAAACTGTCCTTGCCGCGGCGGCCTGTGGGCCGGCTGCCGGCTGCCTTAAGTTCTCTGTTTAGATGACTCCTCGTCGAAAGATCGCGGAGTGTTCGGATTCCATTGGAAACTGGTCAAGAGGGCGCAGATTCTCGGAAGGTCCTTTTTTGGCTCCCTGGTCTCCCTGGCGCCGGCAACCCGCTCGCCGGCGGCGTCCCTGCCAATCGGGCTCCGGATGATTTTTAACCCAATCGGCTTTACTGTTTGCCTGAGTCGCAGCCACCCTGAAGATCGTACAAGAGGAACGCTAGGTTAGACGAATGCCAGAAGAGACACTCGAAGCAAAGTCTTCGCATATTGGTCGAGATCGCCAGTTGGCTGCACCAGCCCGATCCAAGGGATTTCGCATTTTGGTCTGGGCACTGATCCTGGCCGGTTTTGCCGTCCTTTTTTGGGTAATTTGGCGCCACAAGCCGGCATCCTCGAGTGCAGCCCCCGGGCGGCGCGGCGCGCTGGGAGGTACGGTCACGCTCACCACGGCCACGGCCACTAAGGGCGATATCGGAGTCTATCTCCAGTCAATCGGGACCGTAACCCCGGTCTACACAGACACCATCACCAGCCAGGCATCGGGTCCGATCGTCAAGGTGAACTACCGCGAGGGGCAGATGGTGCGCCGCGGCGAATTGCTGATTGAGATCGATCCGCGCCCCTACCAGGCTGCGGTAGTAACGGCAGAGGGAGTTCTGGAACGCGATCAAGGCATTCTTGCGCAAGCCAAGATGGATCTCGCGCGCTATCAGGCCGCGTGGGCCCGCAACGCCATTGCCAAGCAGCAACTGGAGGACCAGGAAAAGATCGTGCTGCAGGACACGGGCACGGTCAGATCCGACCAGGGCACGCTGCAGACCGATCAGGTGAACCTTACCTACTGCTACATCAATGCGCCGATTTCAGGCCGCGTAGGCCTGCGGCTGGTCGATCCCGGCAATGTCGTGACCGCCGGCAGCACCACGCCGCTGCTGGTCATAACCCAGATCCAGCCCATCACGGTCGTCTTCACCATCCCGGAAGACAACGTCGGCGAGGTGCAAGAGCAGCTCCGCAATGGAAAGACTCTGGGGGTAGACGCACTTGATCGCACCGCGAATGCCAAACTGGCGAGCGGCAAGTTGCTGACTTTGGATAACCAGATCGACACCACGACCGGGACGTTGAAGCTGCGCGCCATCTTTAACAACTCCAACGACGCGCTCTTCCCCAACTTATTCGTGAATACACAGCTGCTGGTGAAAACCCTGACCGGCGTAACACTGATTCCCACTTATGCCATCCAGCACAATGGCGATGTTGCATTCGTGTACCTGATCCAGAACGGAGCGGCCCATACGCGAAACGTCACCACCGGAATCACCAACAACGGCCTGACTCAGGTGCAGGGCATTTCTCTCGGAGACGTGGTGGCCGGCAGCGGCTTTGAGAAGCTCACCGACGGCGCCAAGGTAACCATTTCGAAAACTGCGATCCTCCCCTCCACCAACAGCGGGAATCCGGCGCCGTGAGTCCGTCTCGCCCATTTATTCTGCGGCCGGTAGCTACCTCGCTGCTCATGGCGGCTATTATGCTCGCGGGCATTGTCGCCTACACGCAGTTGCCGGTTTCCGCCCTGCCGGAAGTTGATTATCCGACTATTCAGGTGCTGACCTTCTATCCGGGAGCCAGTCCGGATGTCGTGGCAACTACCGTGACGGCGCCGCTGGAGCGGCAATTTGGGGAGATGCAAGGTCTCAGCCAGATGACCTCCACCAGTTCCGGCGCGACTTCCGTAATCGTGCTCCAGTTCAATCTGACGCTGGGCATCGACGTAGCCGAGGAGGAGGTCCAATCGGCCATCAACGCGTCTCAGAGCTATCTGCCCTCCGATCTGCCCGCGCCGCCGATTTACAACAAGACCAATCCCGCCGATGCGCCTGTGCTCACGCTCGGGATCACCTCCAAATCCATGCCGCTCTCTCAAGTGGAAGACATGGTGGATACCCGTCTTGCCCCGAAGATATCGCAACTCAACGGAGTGGGACTGGTAAGCATCAGCGGCGGCCAAAAGCCGGCTGTACGTATTCAGGCGGACCCGGCGCAGCTTCAGTCCTACGGCATCGACATGGAGGCGCTGCGCACTGCTCTCACTGCGGCCAGCGTGAATCAGGCCAAGGGCAACTTCGACGGTCCGCGGCAGGATTATCAGATCGATGCCAACGATCAGTTGGTAACCAGCACGGACTACAACGATGTAGTCGTCGCCTACCGCAACAACGCGCCAGTATTTCTCCATGACGTGGCCAAGGTGGTAAACGGCGTAGAGAATAAGACCCAGGCTGCCTGGATGAACCTTACGCCGGCGGTCATTCTCAATGTACAGCGCCAGCCAGGGGCGAATACCATCAGCGTCGTCAAGAGCATTCAGCTCCTGATGCCGCAGCTCAAGGCAAACCTGCCCGCGGGCATTCAGATCACCACGCTCACCGACCTCACGACCGACATTCAGGCCTCGGTTTCGGACGTTGAGTTCGAGCTGATGCTCACCGTGGCGCTGGTAGTCATGGTGATCTTCCTCTTCCTGCGCAATTTGTATGCCACTATCATTCCCAGCGTGGCCGTGCCGGTGTCTATCGTGGGCACCTTCGGCGCCATGTACGCCCTCGGTTACAGCCTCGACAACTTGTCGTTGATGGCGCTGACCATTTCCACAGGTTTTGTCGTGGATGACGCCATCGTCATGATCGAGAATATCTCGCGCTTTCTCGAACAGGGCAAAACGCCGATGCAGGCGGCGCTCGAGGGAGCGGAGCAGATCGGCTTCACCATCGTTTCGCTGACTTTTTCGCTGATTGCCGTGCTCATCCCATTGCTCTTCATGGGAGGCATCGTCGGGCGCCTGTTCCGTGAGTTTGCCGTAACCCTGGCGGTCACCATCATCATCTCCGCCGTGGTTTCACTTACTTTGACGCCTATGATGTGTTCCCGCATCCTGCGCCATACCCCCGAGGAGCAGCAAGGCCGTTTCTATCGAGCGTCGGAGCGCGTCTTTGAGAGGATGATCGCCTTCTACGGCAGGACGCTCCAGGTAGTCCTACGCTACCGGGCGCTCACCCTGCTGGTTGCGCTGGGCACGCTGGTCCTCACAGTTTTGCTTTATGTCTATATTCCTAAGGGATTTTTCCCGATCCAGGATACGGGAGTGATCCAGGGAATCTCCCAAGCTTCGCAGACCATTTCCGTCAACGCTATGGCCGAGAAGCAGCAGGAAGTGACGAAGATTATTCTTGAGGACCCGGCAGTCGAAAGCCTCTCCTCCTTCATTGGCGCCGACGGCACCAACACGACGCTCAACAGCGGACGCATCTCGATTAATCTAAAGCCCCTCAACCAGCGGAACCTAAACGCTTCCGATGTGATCCGGCGCTTGACTAAGAGCTTGCAACAGGTGCCCGGCATCACGCTCTATATGCAGCCGGTGCAGGACATTACCGTGGACGACCGGGTGAGCCGAACCCAGTACCAGTACACGCTCGAAGACCCGAACGTAAATGAGTTGAATCTATGGACCAATCGATTCGTCGCTAAACTCGATCAGTTGCCGCAACTGGAAGACGTAGCCACCGATCAACAGACCGGCGGTCTGGCAATTTCGCTGGCCATCGATCGCGTAACCGGATCGCGGCTGGGTATCGACCCCTCCACTATCGATAACACGCTCTACGACAACTTCGGCCAGCGGCAGATCAACACGATGTACACCCAACTCAACCAGTATCACGTGATCCTGGAAGCGCTTCCCAACTTCCAGCAAGATCCCGAGATGCTCCATAAGATCTACATTCAGGCCAACGCATCCTCCGGGACCGCCGCCTCGGCGGCGAGCGCTTCCTACGCTGCCTCTTCCTCGGCTTCGGCGGGCTCGAATGCGACGACCGCTCCGGTGCTCTACACTCCTTCGTCCGGGGTCTTGAGTCCGCCGGTAAACGCGCTGTCGCACGTCACCTCATCCGGCGGCACAAGCGCCTCCAACGTGAGCACCAGCTCCGCCCGGTCGAACGCCGTACCGTTGAGCGCTTTTATCAAGATGACCCAGAGCACGCAAGCGCTCTCGATCAACCATCAGGGACAGTTCCCTTCCGTAACCATATCTTTCAACCTGGCCCCGAACGCCGCCTTGGGCGATGCTATCACCGCCATCGAAAAGGTGGAGAAGAGCCTAAATCTGCCGGTCAGCGTGCAGGCCGGATTCCAAGGCACGGCGGAGGCTTTCAGAGAATCGCTGTCCAATGAAGCTTTGCTGATACTCGCAGCACTGGTAACGGTTTATATCGTTCTCGGCATTCTCTATGAAAGTTTCATCCATCCCGTCACCATTCTTTCCACCCTACCCTCCGCCGGAGTCGGCGCGCTGCTGTCCCTGATCCTCTTCAACCAGCACCTGAGCGTGGTGGCGATCATCGGAATTATCCTGCTGATCGGCATCGTCGAAAAGAACGGCATCATGATGGTGGACTTCGCTCTGGAAGGGGAGCGGCAACGCGGCAAGAATTCGACGGACGCTATTTACGAGGCGTGCCTGCTGCGCTTCCGCCCGATTATGATGACCACCATGGCCGCCATGCTCGGGGGTCTTCCTCTCGCCCTGGGTACGGGCTATGGTTCGGAGCTGCGCAAGCCTTTGGGCATCGTGGTGGTCGGCGGACTATTGCTAAGCCAGATCCTCACGCTTTATACCACGCCGGTGATCTATATCTTCTTCGATACCCTAGGGCGGAAACTCTCGCGCAACAACAACCACCCTTCGAATGTCGAAGGTCACTCGGAGACCGGCGCTGAGCCGCTGCCGGCAGGCCAAGCATGAACCTTTCACGGCCATTTATCGGACGGCCTGTGGCGACTACGCTGATTACCACGGCAGTGGCCCTAGCCGGCGCGCTTGCCTTTCGCACGCTCCCCGTTTCTCCGCTTCCGCAGGTCGATTTCCCGACAATTTCGGTCTCGGCCAGCCTGCCGGGCGCCAGCGCGCAGATCATGGCATCCTCCGTCGCTACTCCTCTGGAGCGGCAATTCGGCCGCATCGCCGGAATCACGGAGATGACTTCATCGAGTTCGCTGGGCAACACCGGGATCACTCTGCAGTTCGATCTGAGCCGCAATATCGATGGAGCGGCCCGCGATGTCGAAGCGGCGATCAATGCGGCGCGAACCTATCTGCCCGCCAACCTGCCCTCCAACCCAACTTACCGCAAGGTGAATCCCGCCGATTCCCCGATCATGATTATCGGGCTCACTTCGAACAAATACGACAAAGAAAAGGTATATGACGAAGCCTCCACGATCATGGAGCAGAAGCTCTCTCAGATCCAGGGTGTAGGTCAGGTATCCGTCGGCGGAGCCTCGTACCCTTCGGTGCGCGTGGACGTGAATCCTCCGCAACTGAACCACTACGGCATCACCATGGCGGCGGTCCAGGCCCTGTTGAGCAAGCAGAACTCCGACATCGCGCGCGGTCAGATCTCGAACAACCTAGTGACCGCCGACATCATCACCAACGATCAGATTTCTCAAGCCGATCAATATAAACCGCTGATCGTCGGCTACCATAACGGCGCCGCCGTTCGGCTGTCGGACGTCGCGGACGTCACCAATTCAGCGCAAAATATCCGCAACGCCGGCTACCTGAATGGCATCCCTTCCGTAACCGTCATTATTTTCCGCCAGCCGGGCGCCAATATCATCCAGACCAATGAGCGCATTCGCGCTCAACTGCCCTTCCTGCAGGCGGTGATGCCGCAGGGTATTAACGCCACCGTTGTTCTGGACCGGACCACTACCATTCGCGCGTCGCTGAGCGACGTGGAATCGACGCTCGTCCTCTCCGTAATCCTGGTGGTTCTGGTGGTCTTTCTCTTCTTGCGCAACGCCCGAGCTACCCTTATCCCGAGCGTTGCCGTTCCCGTCTCCCTGATCGGCACCTTTGCCGTGATGTACGCGCTCGGCTATAGCCTGGATAACCTCTCGCTGATGGCGCTTACCATCTCCACCGGCTTCGTGGTGGATGACGCCATCGTAGTGATGGAGAACATCTCCCGTTATCTGGAGATGGGAATGGCTCCGGTCCAAGCCGCTCTAAAAGGAGCCGAGGAGATCGGTTTCACCATTCTCACCATGAGCACGTCGCTGATTGCCGTCTTCATCCCTCTGCTGATGATGGGCGGCATCGTGGGCCGGCTCTTCCGTGAGTTCGCCGTAGTCCTCTCGACGGCCATTGTCATTTCCATGCTGGTCTCGCTGACCACCACTCCCACCATGTGCGCGCATCTGCTGAAGCGGCACGAAGGGGAAAAGCATGGGCCGATCTACCGGGCCAGCGAGCGATTCTTTGACGGAATGCTGAATATCTATCGCCATTCCCTGCTCTGGGTCCTGGACAATTCCGGCCTGATGCTGGTGGTATTGCTGTTGATTATCGCGCTCAACGTGGTCCTGGTAATCAAGATCCCCAAGGGCTTTTTCCCGCAGCAGGATACCGGGGCCCTGATTGGCGCAGTGCAGGGACCCCAGGATGCATCGTTTCCGGTGATGAATGCCTCTATGCTGGCGCTGATCAAGGTGATCAAGGCGGACCCGGCGGTTGGAAACGTAATTTGCTACGCGGGTGGAAATGGCGCCAGCAACCACGGTTTTATGTATATGTCGCTTAAGCCGCTCGATGAGCGCAAAGTGAGCGCGATGCAGATCATTAACCGGCTGCGGCCCAAGATGAACCGCCTGCCGGTCGCGGAGGCGTTTCTGCAAGCGGCCCAGGACCTGCGCATCGGAGGAAGAAGCAGCAACGCGCTCTATCAGTACACGATTCAGTCGGACAACGTAACGGACCTGGCGACATGGGGACCGAAACTGCAGGACGAAATGAAGAGGCTTCCCGGCTTTCAGGATGTAAGCAGCGATCAGCAAAATGGCGGTTTGCAGGAGTACTTAAATTACGATCGCGTGACCGCTGCTCGCCTGGGCCTTACTTCCAGCGCTCTTGACACGGCGCTTTATAACTCTTATGGCCAAGCCGAAACGTCTGTTATCTATACTCAGTTGAACCAGTATTATGTCGTCCTGGAGGTCGCGCCTAAGTATTGGCAATCACCGGAGGGACTGAACTATAACTATCCTGGTGCTTCGGCCGCGGGAGTGATTCCGTTAAGCGCAGTCAGCACGAACCGAACCAATACGACGCCACTCGAAGTCAACCACACCGGGGTCTTCCCTTCGGTAACCGTCTCGTTCAATCTCGCGCCGGGTATGTCCTTGAGCGATGCCACGCTTTTGATCGACGAGATGCAGGCGCGCCTGGGCACTCCTTCGACCATTCACGGTTTCTTCGCCGGCACGCTGCAGGCCTACCAGCAATCGCTCAGCACGGAACCGATGTTGATCACTACGGCATTGCTGGCGGTATATATCGTTCTCGGCATGCTCTACGAGAGCTTGGTGCATCCCTTAACCATTATCTCCACCTTGCCGCCTGCGAGTGTCGGCGCCATGCTGGCGCTGATCGTTTTCAAGAATGACCTGAACGTAATCTCCATCATCGGGATCGTCCTGCTGATAGGCCTGGTCAAGAAAAATGCCATCATGATGATCGATTTCGCGCTGGCGGCGGAGCGCCAAGAGGGAAAGAGCAGCGAGGATGCGATCTTTGAAGCCTGCATGCTGCGTTTCCGTCCCATTATGATGACCACCATGGCGGCGTTGTTTGGCGCGCTTCCACTGGCTTTCGGCACGGGAACAGGATCGGAGCTGCGGCAGCCGCTGGGAATCACTATCGTGGGCGGCCTGATCGTCAGCCAGATGTTGACGCTCTTCACTACCCCGGTGATCTATTTGTATATGGACCGGCTGCGGCTGCGCGCGATAGGCAAAGGCAGAGACAAGGGCCACGAACCGATTCGGGCTACTTAGGAGTGGGAATTGGAACAGCCGTTGGTTGGCTGAGTTGAGAAGACTGGTTATGCAGAAAAAAATCGCTATCTGCGGGGTACTCCTTGGCTGCGCCATGACCGGATGCACGGTCGGGCCCAAATACCACCCGCCTGTTACTCAACCGCCTCCCGCCTACAAAGAGCCGACACCCATCGCTCTCTCCCCGGAGGCGGCTCAGGACAAGGGGAACTGGACGGTCGCCCAGCCTCAAGACGCCAGAATCCGCGGAGATTGGTGGGAGATATTCAATGAACCGGAGCTGAATGCACTCGAAGAACAGCTCAATATCAATAACCAGAACATCAAAGTGTCCTTTGAAAATTTTATGGAGGCGCGGGCGTTGGTGGGTGAAGCCCGCGCGCAATATTTTCCGACGGCGACGGCCACTCCCGCCTTCAGCCGGGCGCGAAGCTCGAGCAACCTCAGCAATTCTCCAACCGCCAATCCAGGGAGGGAGTCCACTCTGTATTCCCTTCCGCTCGATGTCTCCTGGGCGCCCGATCTCTGGGGCAGGGTTCGTAATGCGGTTCATGCGGCTCAATACAACGCGCAGGTCAGCGCAGCGGACCTGGAAAATGAGCGATTGACGGAGCAGGCCAGCCTGGCGGAATATTTTTTCGAGATTCGCGGGCAGGACGCTCTCATCAAGCTCTATACGGATACCTACGCGGCCGATGAAAAAGCACTGCAGTTGGCGCGGGCTCTTTACGAAACCGGCATCAACGATTCTATCTCCGTGATAGAGGCGGAGAACACGCTGCAGACCGTGCAGTCCGAAGTGACCAATTTAGCCATTTTGCGCGCTCAATATGAGCACGCCATCGCCATGTTGATAGGCAAAGCAGCTCCGGATTTCTCCATTCCGGTCCGCCCCTTCACCACCGCGCCTCCGCCGATTCCCCTGGGCTTGCCCTCCCAATTGCTGGAGCGCCGCCCGGATGTCGCCGCCGCGGAACGAGTGATGGCTTCAGAAAATGCCACAATCGGCGTCGCCTACTCCGCCTTTTATCCTAACCTTACCCTCAGCGCCGCAGGAGGAACCGAGAGCTCGGCCTTCTCGCATCTGCTGGACTGGCCCAGCCGTTTCTGGTCGGTAGGAGGGTCCATCTCGCAGCCCGTCTTTCAAGCGGGTCTGAGCGCCGCTCTCCACCAGTACGTAGCAACTTACAATGCGGATCTCGCCAGCTATCGCCAGACCGTTCTTACAGCCTTCCAGCAGGTAGAGGACTATTTAGCCGCAACTCACCTTTATTCCATCCAGATTCAACAGCAGCAGCGCGTCGTCAGCTCCTCTCAAAGAGCTCTCGACTTGGAACTGGGGCGTTACCAGACTGGCGTCGATCCATATATCGATGTCGTCACTTTACAGAACACCTTGCTCACCAACCAGCAGACTCTAACCAGCCTACAGGTAAGCCAGATGATGAGCGCCGTAGAACTGGTAGAAGCTCTGGGCGGCGGGTGGGACAGATCGCAATTGCCGACGCCGGCTCAGGTAACAGCAAGACCGCCTAAAGCGGATACCAGGATGCAGCGGTAGAGAATTATCAGAACAAGATCATGCCCTGCGCTGTAGATATAGGTCACCGCTTGCCCGGATGTCCAAGTGTCAGGCGGAGGCCCGCACGGAAATTGAAAGGCAGCGCCGGATAGCCAATCGGTCCGATGTGTTGATTGTTAGTCAAATTGCCTAACTGGGCAAAGATCCCGAGCAACGAACTCACCTGGAAACTCCCGCCGGCATCAAGCTTGGCATAGCCATGATCGAGGTTGCGGTTGGGCAGCAGCAGCGAGTTCCCTCCCCACAGATCGTAGCCAGGCAAAAAGGTCGAGTCGTCACTGCGGCTGACAAAAGCGCCGGTCAACTGCGCAGCCCAACGCGTGCCGTTATAGCTCACGGTAGTGAAGCCGGTATGCGGCGGCCGCCGGAAGGGCCGCGCTCCGCGGAGAGGATCGAAAGCGCCAATCGGAATCTTAGAGAAAGAGGGCACGGGACCGCCTGGCGGTCCGGTGTTGAACGAAGGCTGAAGCGTATCCGAGGTGAAGGACCGCTGCACTACCGCATCCAAATAGGTATATCCGCCGCGCAGAAACAGGCTATGCAGAAGGCTGTATTCGATTTCGGTTTCCACTCCTTGAGCGCGGAACGACTGGGAATTCAGATCGATTCCCGGTCCGTCGATCAGGTAGCTTTCGAGCGCCTGCTGCTCGCTTGGAGTCAGGCGGGGTAAAAGAGTTGGGACTTCCGTTGCCGGAACAGATTCAATTTGGTTCCGGAACTGATTATGGAAGTAGCTGACGCGCAGCACGCCACGCTGGCTGAGAAAGTTTTGTTCCACGCCGCCTTCATAGGTGCGTGAGTCCTGCGCGCCAATGGGCAATACATGGAACTGCTGGATGGCTTGTTGGCCGCCTTGCTGGCTTAGAAGAAAGTTATAGAGTGAGCCGAATTGGTCTTCAAGCGAAGGCTCCTGGTAGCCATTAGCGAAATTGAATTTGATTTTGGTTCCATGCAAGACACCATGGCCGGGACGCTGCGGGTAGTAAGCCAATCCAATGCGTGGCGTGCCCACCGTCCCGAAGAGTTGATTCTTCTCCACGCCGCCGCCCAGCGTGTAGTACACCCGATTGTGAAAGTCTCCTTGAATTTGCGCGGTGTAGTCGTAATTGGCGCGCTCCAATGTCTGATTGATGGCATAAGCTGGGGACTTGTCCGCTCCACGCTCATCTTCGAAGCGGAAGCCGAAGAGTCCGACGATGTGCGGTGTAAATTGGTAGTCGCTTTGAAAATACAGTTGATCGCGGTTGGAGACCAACTCGAACCTATTGGGATATATGCCGGGAAAATTAAGCACCGCCTGCCCGCCGGCCGAGTAGCCGTTCGCTCCGTGGATGGTAGTGGCGAAGCCGTAGTAGTTGGTCGTAGTAAACCCGTTCACCGTAGTGGTAATGGGTATACCAGCAGCGTAGAAGCTTGTGTCCTCTTCGCGCTTGCGCGCTAGCCCATAGCGCACCAGGTTGTGCCAGGAAGAAGAGGTCTGGTTGTCAATGGAAGCGCTCAGATAAGTATCCTGATCGGATTGCTTGCCTGCGTTTGAGATTCCATAAAAATCGATGGGACCAGGAGTGCCCACGGCCGAAACACTATTGCGGGCCGTCACGCGAACCTCGGTTGACGCACTAAGGGCGTAACCGAGGTTCGCGGTGGGAGTGTAGTCGTGGTACTCGTTCATGGGGATGTCGTTTGCGCTCTGAAAAGCGGAAAATCCGCCATAGTAATCGATTTTGTTATGCGTGCCCCCGAGCTGCACCTGATTGCGAAAGGTAGTGAAATTGCCTAGATCGCCTTCATAAAACAGCGAAGGAAAGGAGGTGCTGCCGCGTGGAGTGGTCAGGTCTACAACTGCAGAGGCCGCATCCGAGCCGTACAAGACGCTATTAGGACCGCGATAGAGCTCAAATTTCTCAATCCCCATGGTCGCTACATTGGCGAAATCGAAGACGCCGCCGATGTCTTCGATGGGAACTCCGTCAAGATTGATCCGATTCGCGCTGGAGTTGCCTCCGCGGACGAAAAGAGAAGTGAGCCCTCCATATTGTCCTTGCTGCACAACGAAAACGCCGGGAACCTGCCGCAAGGGATCGGCGAGATCGATGCGATTGCGGAATTCCGAATTGCGCTGAACACTGACAGAAGCGCTCAATTGCGCCTGCGGGGTGGGGGTGCCCGTGCTCGAAACGACAATCTCCTGGCGAACGACGGCGGGCTCAAGGACCACGTTCTGGCGATGGGCGTCCACCGGCCCCGCAAAAAAGCTTTGCGTGCTGACCTGCTTGAAGGTTCCTGCCGAAACCAGGACGTAAAATCTCCCGCTTGCGCTGCTCGTAAGCTGATAGCTCCCATCCGATTGAGTAACGGTTTGGGCGATGATGCTGCCATTCTTGAGCAGAGCCACTTGAGCGCTGGCGACCGGCGCTTCCTAATGTGTCGGTGACAGTTCCGCGCACGACCGCCGCGTACACATACATCGAAGAACTGAGGAGCAGGCCGGCAAAGATGCAGAGTGCCGCGAGCAACCGGCCAGGCCATGAACGGACAACCATCAAAATCCTTTATTTTCCCGGCAACCGCATGGTGACCCCGGGAAGACTCGAACTTCCGACAAACGGTTTAGGAAACCGCTGCTCTATCCACCTGAGCTACGGGGCCACTAAGGTCGAGTTTACACTGGCGGGCAGCGGCTTTTCGTAGGCCTCCGGTCACCCGACCCGCTCTTACGTAAGGACACCGGTGTAGGATTTTCTTCGCTCAAGTAATTTGCATTCATCCGCACCCAAACCTCGCCGTGCTATAGCTTTACCCGGCCATTGTGCGTACACTTCAGAGCGATCCCACATCTGCAATTCAGGAGAGCCGAATGCCAGAATTATCTCGTCCCCAGATCACAACGGAACGCCTAATGCGTTTAGCCTGGGGATTCGGAGCGCCGCTGATAATAGATGCTGCTGTACGGAATGGCATTTTCGACGCTTTGGACAGATCGCCCAAAAGCGCCAAGGAATTAGCCGCAGACCTCGGCTTATCGGAGCGCGGGGCAAGCGCGGTTGCCGGCGCGCTGGTGGGTTACGAGTTGCTGGCCAAGCAGACCGACGGCCGATACAAGCTTGCTCCGGAGGCAGAGGCTTTTCTTGTCAGCAGCAAGCCTGGCTTTCATGGAGGTCTCTTCCAGCATCTCCAATCGGACCTTATTCCCAACTGGTTGGCTTTGGCGGAGGTGACGCGCACAGGATGCCCCAAGACCCGTGTGGATCAGCCAGGAGACGGCGCGGCTTTTTTCGAAGGTTTTGTCGATTCCCTCTTCCCGATGAACTACCCGGCGGCTCAAGCTCTGGCGAAGACGGTCTTGGAAAATCATTCGCGAGATGACGGATCTAAAGAGCCGATCAAAGTCTTGGATCTGGCCGCGGGTTCTGGTGTCTGGGGAGTGGCGATGGCCCAAGCCTCGCCGCGCGTCCATGTAACAGCGGTGGACTTTGAGCCGGTACTTCCTGTAACTCGAAGAACCAGCCAGCGATTCGGCCTGGAATCACGCTTCAACTTCGTTGCCGGAAATATTGGGGACGCGAATTTTGGCCGAGGCTACTCGGTAGCCATACTGGGTCACATCCTCCACAGCGAAGGAGCCGGCCACAGCCGGGCTCTGCTTAAGCGGGTCTTTGAGGCTCTGCGGCCGGGGGGCACTATCGCCATAGCAGAATTTCTAGTGAACGCCGAGCATACCGGTCCTCCAAGTTCACTTACGTTCGCTGTCAATATGCTGGTGCACACCACCGACGGTACAACGTTCTCTTTTGAGGAAATTGGTTCCTGGCTCAAAAGCGAAGGATTCGAGAACATCCGCTTGCTCGATGTGCCCGCGCCTTCTCCATTAATTCTTGCCGAGAGGCCCTCATCTTAAGCTGCAGCGCCGTTGTTAGCTGTACCGGCGCAACGATGATAGCCTGTGCGCGATGGGGGAAAGCATTACAACCGAGAGACTCTTCCTGCGGCGCTGGCAAGAGTCGGACCGGCAACCTTTCCGTAGGTTGAATGCCGATCCGCGAGTGATGGAATATATGCCCGGTCTGCTCAAGCCGGAAGCTTCAGATCGGCTGCTCGACCGCATCGAACGGCATTTCCAACTGCACGGCTTCGGCCTCTTCGCTGTTGAGCTTCGTCAAGATCAAACCTTTGTGGGTTTCCTTGGACTGGCGGTCCCCGCCTTCAATGCTCCGTTCATGCCTGCCGTCGAAATCGGTTGGAGGCTCGCCGCCGAGCATTGGGGTAAAGGACTGGCTACGGAGGGCGCCCGCGAAGTGCTCCGGTACGGCTTTGAGGTAGCCGGATTGACGAGTGTCGTCTCCTTTACCGTCCCTACGAACGCACGGTCGCGCCGGGTGATGGAGAGAATAGGAATGACTCATGATCCGAGCGCCGATTTCGATCACCCCGCCCTGCCCGAAGGGCATGCCTTGCGGCGTCATGTACTCTACCGGCTCGGCCTCGTGGCGTGGCGCGAGTCCTGCGCGTTGGGCGCACAGTCCCTGTAAACTGGTGGTGAGGACTTATGCCCGAAATCAAGCGTAGAAAGACCGTTCCGGTCAAGATTGGCAAGGTGCAAGTTGGCTCGGATTTTCCGGTCGTCGTCCAGTCCATGACCAATACGGACACAGCCGACGTGCCGGGAACCGTTCAGCAGGTTGCGGCACTGGCTGCTGCCGGATCGGAGCTGGTCCGCGTCACCGTGAACAACGACGCCGCCGCCAAGGCGCTGCCGCTGATCGTGGAAGGCCTCAACAAGCTGGGAATCGACGTTCCCATTATTGGCGACTTCCATTACAACGGGCATGTCCTTCTGAAGAAGTATCCGGAATGCGCGCGGGCACTGGCCAAGTACCGCATCAACCCAGGAAACGCCTCGATCGGCGCTCACGGAGACGACAACTTCCGCACCATGATCGAGTGCGCCATCGAGAACAATAAGCCGGTGCGCATCGGCGTGAACTGGGGTTCGCTCGACCAAACGCTGCTCACCCGCATGATGGACGAGAACGCCCGGCGTGCGCAGCCGCTCGATGCTCGTGACGTGATGATGGAAGCGATGATAGCGAGCGCGCTCGAGTCAGCTGCCACAGCGGAACGCTATGGCCTGCGGCGCGATCAGATCCTGCTGAGCGCTAAGGTAAGCGGCGTACGCGACCTGATCGACGTGTACCAGATGCTGGCCGCACGCTGCGATTACGCGCTCCACCTGGGTCTAACCGAGGCCGGCATGAGCATGAAGGGCATGGTGGCCTCAACTGCCGGTTTGGCCCCACTGCTGTTACAGGGGATCGGCGACACCATTCGCGTCTCGCTCACGCCCAAGCCTAATGGAGACCGCACCGAAGAAGTACAAGTTGCGCAGCAGATACTGCAGTCGCTCGGCATTCGCAGCTTTACGCCACAAGTCACAGCTTGCCCGGGTTGCGGACGCACCACCAGCACTTTCTTTCAGCAACTGGCGCAGGAAATTCAGGGTTACGTGCGGGACAGCATGCCGGCGTGGCGGCAAACCTATCCCGGAGTCGAGGAGCTCAAGTTGGCGGTTATGGGCTGCGTGGTCAATGGGCCGGGCGAGTCAAAGCATGCGAATATCGGCATTTCCCTTCCGGGAACCTTTGAAGAGCCCAAGGCGCCCGTCTATGTGGATGGACGCCTGCTCACTACCCTACGCGGCGACCACATCGTTACCGAGTTCCAAAAGATTCTGGACGATTACGTCCGGTCGCGGTACGGTATGGGACGGCCAGAGGAGCAGCTCGTCGAAGTGAGATAAGACTGGGTTTCTTCATCGCCATCTCGAGCAAAAGTACCTGGGCTAGCTTCAATGCTGTTCAGTTAAGAATTTCGCACATGCATTATCGGTTGTTTTCTGCGTATTCGGTGAAATGAATTGTTTCTGGGCCTGAACAAGCTGCAAAATTGGGTGGATATGGGGCGAAAGCTATTCCCGCTTCAGTTTTAATGAGGGGCGTGGCCGGCATCGAGCGCGCCGGCGCTTGAGGACGGAGACGAAGCGTCTCTGGCAGGCATGTGCCCTTCCGGGTAGAGCGTATCGAGGAAGCTGACCAGAGCCGCCACCTCCGGCGGCGACAGGTTTTTGCCGAAGGCCGGCATATTGCCTCCGCCCTGCAGAACCTGACGGACCATTTGGTCGTGGGTAAGGCGGGTAGCCACGTCATCCAGGGCTGGACCGCGCTGCCCGCCGACCCCACCCAACATATGGCAGTTGCGGCATTGCTTATCTTGAAAAACAATTTGACCCTGCCTGCCCAGCGGGGTGGCGGCATGCACATATTTCGCCGGGACAGCATCGCCGCTCCACGCATCCATTTCCGGGCTCCAGGGAGTGTAGGTCCCCAGGTTAGTACAAACAGCAAAGCCTACCGCCAATACCATCACGGATAGCACGGCGATCGGCCGCCGCCGCCAGCTCTTTTCTCCTTCCCCGGCCACTAGCGGCAGAGCGATCAGCGCCACGATCGCCAGGATGGGAACAATGAGCATGAACGGCGTCTCAAGATTGTCCGGCAGGAAAGCCAAAATGGTGTAAATCCAGAGAAAGAAGAAATCCGGCTTGGGAACGGTTTGGATAATTGTAGGATCGGGCACGCCGCCGGGCCCGAAAGGCCCAAAGACAATCGCGCACAGCGCAACGGCAAAAAGAATCGCCGCGGCGAACATCAGGTCTTTCCATACCCCTCCGGGGACAAACGGCATGCCGTGTTTGTGTGACAGCTCGTCATACTCCTTCAGGTAAGTGCTGCGGCGGACAATGCGTCCCGGCATCGGCCATTCGTTGATGCCAAGAACCAACACCATCCATATGTGCAGCCCGGCGAAGATCAGCAATAGCCCAGGGATCACAAAGACGTGCAGATCGAAGAAGCGCGTCAATGTCGCGCCGCCGATATTCGGACCGCCTAACAGAAGATCGACCAGCGGAGCGCCGATCCAGGGCACGCGGGCGACAATGGATGCGCCTATACCCAGGCCCCAATACGAATCCTGATCGAAGCGCATAACTTGGCCGGTGAAGGCCATGCCCAAGGTCATCAGAAGCAGAAAGACGCCGAGTATCCAGGTGAGCTCACGGGGAAACTTATACGCGCCGAAGAGAAAGACCTGCGCCATATGGATGAGCACCACGGCAACCATGAAGTCCGATCCCCAACCGTGCATCGCGCGCAGAAACCATCCCAACGGAAGCTGATGATTGAGGAACTGGAGACTGTTCCATGCCTCGCCCGCGGAAGGCGTGTAGACAATGGCCAGCAGGATGCCGGTGACGATCTGCAGCATGAACAGCACGAAGCTCGCGCTTCCGAAGACATACCACCAGCTCGCGGTGTTCTTCGGCACCGGATGGAGCGCCGCCTCCTCGATCGGCTTTTCCAATTGGACCCGGAATTCTAGCCCAGTTGTAGAGACTCTTCAACCAGTGCATCCGGAGTGTCCTTTCCGCAGGCCGGCAGTCGTGGCCAAAGTAGGCATCTGGCCGCCGAAGATCATGAGCTTCCCGTTTTCCAGTTTGTACTTATATTCGAAGAGCCCGCGCGGCGGCGGACCTGCGGCGCGTGAGCCATCCGCGTAATACACGCCTCCGTGGCAGGGACACATGAAAAGTTCCGATTGCGGAAACCAGCGGACCGGGCAGCCGAGATGGGCGCAGTTGATGGCGAACACCTGGAACTTCTCCTTGCCCAGATTCCGGACCCAACAGGCCGTCTTGGCCGTCGCTCCATCCCAAGGCACGGCGGAGGGAGTGATGAAGCTCGCCAGGCGTGTCTGTCCCTGGGGAAACTGCGCTGGATCTCCCAGAGAGACCCAGGCGTCATAACCGCTCTTCTTACGGATCGGCCCCAGCAGATAGCCCACAACTGGAACTGTGATCGCCACGCCCACAACGCCGTTTAACATGATCCCGATCTTCATCAGAAGCGAACGCCGGGAGATGGTTTTCTGATCGTCGCTCATTTCGATCCTCTTCCACTCTTCTTTGCCTGAGTTGATTTCTCTTGCTCCGGGTTCTTGCTTGCAGTGCTTTCGGAGCTTGCGGAAGGAGCTGGGTTCGCGTGAGGCCGAATGCTCGAGAGCCATGCGACAACATCGGCCACTTCCCTGCCGCTCATCGCGTGTCCCGGCAGATCGCTTCTCCAGTCCGGCTGGCCAATATCCGGACGGCCGGCTATAACGACGGTGCGCAAGGCCTGATCGCTCATCAGCGCCAGGAAGTCCGGATCGGCGATCGATCCCGCCTTGCCGGGTTTGTCCGCAGTCCCGTGGCACGAGGAACAGTACGTGGAGTAAGCCCTCTGACCGGCTTCGGCATCGGCTGGTTCCGCAGGATGGTAAGGAGGCGGATTCGCTCCGGCAAGCGCCTGGGGCTTGTACCACGCCGCACGCATACCAGCAACGAGCGCGTTCACCTGGGCATCGGTCAAAGTACCTCCGGCGCCAATCGCGAAAGCCGGCATCAATGTACCGGGTTCCCCTTGAGCAATCGTCTGACGCAGAATGGACTCGTTCACCAGCGCCTGATATGTGGGATTGGCGAGCGGATACGACGGTCCATTCATTCCGCCGGGTCCATGACAGCCAACACAGTTTTGCCGATAGAGCCTGGTGAAATCCAAGACCGCCTCCGGACGGGGAGTTCCTACTCCGGCCTTGGGGCGGCCGGGCAGCGAAGCACAGCCTTCGCATGCGAGGCAGATAACCAGCATGAGGCTCCCGAGGCGGAAATTCATTTCTCTTCATCCCGATCATCGCGCTCTCCAATCAAGCCTGGCATCTCCAGACCGGCGCGCGCGGCAAAGGGCAGGAACTGCTCGGTCCGAATGTTGGTCTGTTTCGCCACTACCCATCCGGCCACCAATCCGAAAGCCAACTGAGAAACGATGAACCAACCCCAATCGATCTTTTGCTGGAGGAATGGATTGATCAAGCCTATCGACGAGTGAAGGAGTCCGGTCCACAACAGAGGTCCGAGAATGCCGCCGAGCAGGATGGGATGACGGGGCATCATGGGCAGCATGGCTCCATAGAGCAGGCCCACGAGCAGGCAGGTAACGATATGAATGACGGTGGCGGCAATCAGCGCGCTCAAGCGGAAATGCGTTATCTGCTGCAGAGTAGGATTGCTCCAGTCCGCTACCCCTGCTCCGCCCAGCAAATTCACCGCGTACCAGATGCTGTGATAGCGAATTTGTCCATAGAGCAAAGCGGGCGCAATCATGGCGATTCCCCCGGCGATTCCCCCTTTGATGCCGGCGAGGACAGAGGGCGTTTCGATAGGAATCCGGGAACGATGGCTTACGTGGATATAAACGCGGGCGACGGAGCGGCGCGTTGTTTTCGGCACGAACCGTTGCTCCTTTACGGCAACCAGCTCATGGCGCGGATGCGGCAGCACCTCGCGAAACCAACCCACGCAGGCGGCGACAATCAAGACCGCGCCTAACACGCTGATTCCCAGGTTAGTCACCAGACCGGCTAAGGCCAGCGTGAGTCCGACAGCAAGCACCAGAGGCCAAGCCGTAGGCGCCGGCAGCTCGATAACTTCTTCCGCGGCTTTGGCGTGCTGCTGCTGGTGATCCATCTGCTCCCTTTCTTCAGCGCCCGACAATATAGACAACGGTGAAGACAACCACCCATACCGCGTCCACAAAGTGCCAGTAGAGCGACAGCACTTCCACCCGGGACGCATGCTCCGGTTTCAGCTTTCCGGTAAATGCGAAGACCAGGACCGTGGAGAGCATGAGCAATCCAACAATCACATGGCTCGCATGGAGTCCCACGAGCGAATAGAACGTGGTGCCAAAGAGATTGGTGCTGACGGTCAGCCCGTCATGATAAATAAGGGTGCGCCACTCCAGACCGGTGCCAACCAAAAAAATCGCGCCCAAGAGTGCCGTAAGGGTCCACCAGGCGGCGAACACGCGCATCGCGCCGCTTTTCAAAGCGCGCTCGGCAAGCCAAATGGTGAAGCTGCTCGACAGCAGGCAGACGGTGTTGAAGACGGGAACATCGAGCACCTGGCGGGGAGTGGGCCCGGAGATGCTCCTGCCGATGTAGTAGACGTATGCGATCACGAAGATGGTAAAGATAGCGCTCTCGCCTAGGATGAGGCAAAACATGCCTACCATGCCGCGATCTGGCAGCCGCCAGTCACTACCGCCGGTGTTGTGGGCCAAGGGAACGGGAATAGCGCTCATTGCCTCTCCGCAATCATTCGTATCTCGAATCCATATCGTCCGGATGCTTCAAATCCCAGAGCGGCCTGCGGCTTTGGACGACAGGCTCCAAAGCGAAGTTATATACCGGCGGGGGCGAGGAGGTGGTCCACTCCAGCGTCCACGCATCCCAAGGATCGGGCCCTGCCTCTGCGCCCTCATAATAGGAGTAGATCAGATTGAAGACGAAGATCAGTATCGAGATTGCCTGGATTACGCCGCCTATCGAAATAATCAGATTCCAAGTGTCCCAGCCGCGGCCGGGCTCATACGTGTATATCCACCGCGGCATACCCAGCAGGCCGGGGATGTGCATGGTATCGAACGTCAGGTGAAATCCGATAACGAAGAGCCAGAAGTGCCATTTGCCGAGATGCTCATTGAGCATCTTGCCGGTCATCTTGGGATACCAATAATAAAATCCCGCGAAGAAGCAGAAGACGATGGCGCCCACCAGCACATAATGGAAGTGCGCGACGACAAAATAGGAGTTGTGCAGTTGCCAATCGAACGGGGCGACGGAAAGCATAATTCCGGTCAGGCCGGCAAACAGGAATTGCACGACGAACGCGACGCAAAAGAGCATGGGTGTAGCAAAGCGGATCTTTCCGCCCCACATGGTGGCAATCCAATTGAATATCTTGATCCCGGTAGGCACTCCGACCAGCTCCGAGGAGAGCACGAAGAAGGCGTTTGCGGTGGAGTTCATTCCTACCGTGAACATGTGGTGGGCCCAGACTCCAAGGCTGATGAATCCAATGCCTACGGAGGCGGCTACCATGGCCGGATAACCAAAAATGGCCTTTCGGGAGAAAACCGGGATCACTTCATTGGCGATCGCGAAGGCGGGCAGAACCAGCACGTAAACCTCGGGATGGCCGAAGATCCAGAAGAAATGGTTCCATATAACCGGCGTGCCGCCCGCCTGTGCGTCGAAGAAATGACCGCCCAGATAGCGGTCGACGAGCAACATCAGTTGCGCCGCCGTCAGCGGGGTTATGGCTATCAGCAGCAGCCCTCCAACCACCAGATTCAGCCAAACCAGCAGAGGCATGCGAAAAAGCGTCATGCCCTTACAACGCATACAGATGGTCGTGGCGATGATATTGATGGCGGCGCCGACTGTTCCGAATCCGCTCACGATGAGCGCCAGCGCCCAGTAGTCCATGGTGTGTCCTCTGGAAAATGCCCTCTCGGTCAAGGGAGCGTAGGCCCACCAGGTAACATCCGGAGCGCTTCCCGCGCCCTGCAACCCCACGCCTCCAATAAAGCTGTAATAAAGGAAGAGGCCGCCCAAAGCCGTCATCCAGAAGCTGAAGGCGTTCAGGCGGGGGAAAGCCATGTCGCGCGCGCCAATCATCAGGGGAATCAGGTAATTCGCAAACCCTATCAGCATGGGCATACCCATGAGGAAGATCATGGTCGTCCCGTGCATGGTAAACATCCGGTTGTAGACTTCGGGGGAAACGAAATGATTGTGAGGCACGATAAGCTGGACGCGCATAACCAGCGCCTCCACTCCTCCTAGCAGCAGGGCCAGCAAGGCGTAACCCATATACATCAGGCCAAGCTTCTTGTGGTCGACCGTGGTTACCCATGCGTGCAGCGTCTCCAGCCAAGCTCCGCGATACCCGCCTGCCGCCGGGAGATCACCCGGAGCGATATCGATGCCCCCGTCAATCGGTAGTGCCGAATCGGCCATGAGCCGGGACTCCTTCTCTCGTCTACTTCAGAGTGGTGAGGTAAGAGACGATCTGCTCGATTTGCGGATCGCTTAATTGCATGGCCGGCATCAAGCATCCCGGCTTGATGAACTGCGGGTCTTTGATCCAATGCCTCAGGTTCTCCGGCGTGTTCGCTATCAGGCCGGAGGCGATGGTATCCCTGCTCATCAAGTGCGTGAGATCCGGCCCAAAACTTCCGTGCGCGGCGGTTCCACGAATCGTGTGGCAGCTTACGCAGGATTGCGATTCGAAGATCTGTCTGCCCTCCGCAACCGCCGGGTCCTGAACCGCCGGCCGTTGTTGGCCTTGGATCCAGGCGGCGAATTCCTGCGGAGTCTCGACGTACACGCGCAACAGCATTTGAGCGTGCGCTGTGCCGCAGAACTGCGCGCATTGTCCCACGTACAGACCGGTCGGGCTGGGATCGAACCACATCGAATTGGTCCGGTTGGGGATCGAATCGATCTTGCCGAACAAAGCGGGCACCCAGAAGCTATGGTCCACGTCGGCCGACAATAGCTTGAGAAAAGTGGTATTCGGCGCCGTTGGCCCGCTGACCGGGACATGCAGCTCATTGGCTGTTACAAAGCCGAACTTGGGATAGCGGAACTCCCACCAGTATTGATGACCCACCACGTCCACATTGAGCGCCTTAGGCGGCATAGGATGGTCCTGGACGGCGAAGAGGATACGCGCGGCGGTCAAAAATAGAACCACAACTATCAAAACAGGGACGACCGTCCAGGCCAACTCGATCTGCGTGCTGCCGTATACCTGGGCGGGTTCGTAGGTGTCGTCTCCAGCTTCCTGGCGGAAACGAACAATTACGTACAGCCAGAGGGCGGCCACGACTACGAAAATCGCGCCCGTGATCTCCAACGCGAACAGCGATATCCCATAGAGCAAATGAGCCGATCCGGAGTGAGGCTCGAAGATAGTCGGCGTGGGATTGACGATGTTCCGGGGAGACTGCGCCCAAGCGGCTCGGGCCGCCGCGGCGACCGGCAGCAGGATGCCAAGTAAGAGGAACTTGCACTGCGCTGCTCTCACGCTCTCTCCAGGAAGGATATTGTAGCGTGCCAACGCTGCCGCATGGCCGCCCTCTAATTAGGACCTGTTAACACTATAGGACGACAGCGACGGGAGCCACTTTTTCCGGATTCTAGAAGCGACGAATATCCGGCATCTTCGACCGCCGAGCGATGACGAAGCCGGGAAACCGGCCCCGTCGCTCCGGGTTGTGGCGAAAATGGGGTCATACTTCGTTGTCGTCCTTGCATGAGGACCTGCCACACGCTGCGGACTCCGCCTCGTCCGGCCCCATTTTCGCTCGCAACGCTGCTCGCCCTATTAGTGTTAACAGGCCCTCACAAGACCTCTATCCGGCCTTGATACACTGAGGCGATTTGCTCTTTCCCAAGTGAAACGCCTGATTGTAAATGCCGATGATTTTGGGCTGACGCCGGGCGTCAATGCCGCGGTCGTAGATCTCAACCGTTCGCGCGCTCTCACTTCGACCACGATCATGGCTTCCGCGCCCTGTTTTGCCGCGGCGGTTCATCTCGCTTTCGTGCAGACTACGCTGGCGGTCGGCTGTCACATCGTTCTTGTCGATGGCGCTTCGGTTCTGCCGGGAAGCGAAATTCCTTCCCTGATCGATCCCGCCCATCCTGGCTCAAATCGTTTTCGCCCCACCCTGGGACGATTTATGCGCGATCTGCTGCGCGGACATATTCGCGAAGCTGAAATCGAGGCCGAGGCCGTGGCCCAAATCCGCCGCGTTCAATTGAGCGGCCTCGGGGTTACGCATTTTGATACTCATAAGCACACCCACATGTTTCGCCGCGTGCTTCGACCTCTTCTTCGCGCCGCACAGCAATGCGGCATCCCGGCGGTAAGAAATCCTTTCGAACCGCTTTGGAGCCTGCGGGCATCCCGATCCGGCAATTTTTCACGCCGCTTGCAAGTGCAGGCATTAAGTACTCGCCGCTTCTCTTTTGCCAAATTCGTCAGGCGGAGCGGAATTGCCACCACGGATGGCGCCATTGGCGTAATGGCGACGGGTACCCTTGACGATTCCACTCTACGGAACCTCCTATCGAAGATGCCAAACGGCGCTTGGGAGTTGGTCTGCCACCCAGGTTACCGGGACGACGCTCTCGAGCAGACGCGTACGCGCCTTCGGGCTTCGCGAGAGATTGAGCGCCAGGCACTGCTCGCGGTGATTCCGGAACGAATCGAGCACGATCCGGATCTCACCCTGCTCGACTTTCGCGGCATCGTCTAAATCTTTGGCACACGATGTGATATTGATGGCCCAGGTTGGCGAAGCTAACCTGGGTCTTTTGGACCACCGGGAGGCTGCCTGCCCATATCTCTCAACCCATTTGCCGGGAGGTGTGGGGCAGATGTAAGTTGGCCCAAAAAACTTCAGATTCGCCGTTCCTCTCCCCACCCGGCGCAAAGAGCGCGCCAGAGATAGAGGCGTCTTCGGTGCTGTGGCTGCTGAAATGTTAAAACTCCAGTGCCCCGCATATGGGGGCTACCATTCAGCTCAAATGCGTAGTCTCACCGCCTGCTTCTTAGCGCCATTCTTGAATACAACAGGCGATGCTGCCTTCGATAAGTCACCACCATCAATGGTGATTCCCTCGTTCTCCGCGCCTTCAAGTTGGAGAAAGACCGCGGCCGGCGTCAAAACTCGAACCGCGGTCAACAACGCCTGCTTGGAGTCGATAAAGCGGATGGAACGCCTGCGTCGAGAGTAGTATCTTGGGATACACCAATCGCGAAAACGCTATAGTGCTCTACATCTGGCGCAAAGAGCGCGACCTGCCCTGAGAAACACTGATATCTCATTGAAAACTGTGTGTCACAATAGATTTGTTCGATTCATGGTTTAGAAGCCATCGTTTACGCTCGATTCCTCCACCGTAACCAGTCAGGGAACCATCCGCGCCGATCACTCGATGACAGGGCACAACAACCCCAACCGGATTCGAACCGTTCGCAAGCCCTACCGCTCGCATAGCTGTGGGTTTCCCGATCTGCTGGGCTAACTTTGCGTAGCTAACCGTCGTTCCGCAGGGAATGTCCCTGAGAGCGCGCCAAACGGCACGTTGAAATGGGGTGCCGGCCGTTTTTACCGGCAAGGTATCGATTGCGGCAAGGTCGCCTGCGAAGTACCGGTTAAACTTCTCGGTAATTCCGTGCGGATTTTTAGCTGGCTCAAGCCGGAACCCGTTTGCACCGTAGTGGCGCCGCAGTAAGCGCAGCATACGAGGTTCATAATCTGCCCAATCAACAGCGCGAAGATTTCCGTCATCATCTGCGATGATCACCATCACGCCGATAGGAGTGTCGATTCGGTCGATGATCAAATGCAAAGGTTCACTCATACATTTCGTCCTTTCTCCTCGAGTAATGTTGGGTCCGCAGCCCAGAGGTGTTGCGCCGCGTAAGCTCTCCATGGGCGCCATGATTCCGCCCGATCCAGGAGAACTGTCGAAGTCATTGCCGCGGTTTGACTCACTTTAGCCGCGCCTCGAAGAAGGCCTACATCAGTCGCGGGAAACGCATCCATCTCACGAACGGCGCGTAAAGCGATGTAATGAGCGGTCCATTCGCCTACTCCGCGGATGGCCTTCAATCGGCCGACAGTCTCTTCAATGCTGCCTGATTGGCGGAATAGGTTGTGATCGGCAACCGCGGCTTGAGCCAACGCTTGCAGCGCCGCCAAACGCGCCGCCGGTATCCCTAGACCGATCGATTTCACTGTTGCGAGCCGTTCCGCGGTCGGGAATGCACGTGACAGTCCGGAGGGGCCAATGCGGGCCTGCGGCACAGAGGCGCCGTGGAGCGAACTCATCTGTCCGGCCAATCTGCGCGCCGCCGCTACACTAATTTGTTGACCGAGTATCGCCCTGACTGCAAGCTCAAAACCATCCCAACCGCCAGGGGCTCGCAGTCCCGGACGATTTGCAACTAAGGGCGCTAAGAACGGGTCGTTCGAGAGATGAGCATCTATAGTTTCGATATCCGCACCGATATCGAACTGACGGCGTACTCGCGCGACAATGGCAGGCAGCGATCTGATCTTTGGGAAGCGGATCTTGACGCAGATGCTCTGCCGTTCCGCTTGATGGGAGACCTCGATCGTGCCTGTGGATCCGTCCATTTCAACGGTACGGAAATAACGGCTGTTCTTTACCGCTTCCACCTCCGGTATAGCGCGGGCTTGTAAGAAACCGATGATCGATCCCCAATCGTAAGGCGGCCGGTATCGCAAACACAAAGTTATTGCATCATCTATATCCGCGGAACTCGCGGAACCCTTGCGCCGCAAAGCGCTCGGAGGGCGGTGAAATAGATCCTGGAACGTTTCGTTGAATCTGCGAACGCTGGCAAAACCCGCCGCGGCCGCGACGTCGGTCATTGGCATCCGTGTTTCATGAATGAGTTGTTTCGCGAAAAGAACTCGCCTGGTTTGCGCTACTGATACTGGAGAAGCTCCGAGATGTTGAAGAAATAAGCGTCTCAATTGACGTTCGCCGACACCTAACCGCTCCGCAAGCCTTTCTACACTTGCGCAATCGCCATCCAGCGCCCCTTCTCCGATGAGGGCTAGAGCTCTCGATACGGTATTCGATGTTCCCCGCCAGGAGGCCAACTCCGGGGCGGTCTCGGGGCGGCAACGAAGGCAGGGGCGAAAACCCGCATCTTGTGCGGCTGCTGCGGAACCGTAAAAAGTACAATTCTCCAGTCGTGGAGTACGGGCGGGGCAGATTGGACGGCAATAGACGCCGGTGGACTTCACTGCCACGAATATCAAACCGTCAAAACGCGCATCCCGGCTTTCCAAAGCTCGATAGCATACTTCTCGATCCGGTAATTGCATGGATCGATTTTCTCACTCATGTTCCGTAAAACTAGCGGTTTTCGGACATCATCATGTGAGGGGCACACGTGCCGGTGACATCGGCCTGGAGAGAACGGAGCGGAACACTGTGAGCTATAGCGTTCCACGATTGGTGTATCCCAGGAAACTACTCTCGACGCAGGCGTTTCATCAAAGAACGCCTGCACATAGCCAACTCTCACCAGCACACAGTAATCGTGAAAACGCTATAGATAACTCGATTCCTGAAAGGGTCCGGTAAGCGAGCTATATCTTGCAGCCGTTCAAACTCGAAATGCAATAAGGGGCTGGGTATCGAGAGCCCGTTGCGATCAGTTTATCAATCTCCGCCAGGGGCTTAATGCCGCCCCTCGCTCCGGCTGCCATGCAATTCAACGCAGCAGCAGCGCAGGCAAAGTCGAGTTGCCGTTCGAGCGGCCAGTCCTGAAGCAGTCCATAGATAAATCCGGCGTGGAAGATATCTCCAGCTCCGGTTGTATCCACCACCGGAACGCAATACGCAGAACTGTGGTGAAACTGCTTGCCATCCCACGCCAGGACGCCGTCTTGGCCCAAGGTCGCGGCGGTGAGCCGAGCGCCATAGCGGCGTTGCATTCCACGCAACGCTTGCTCCAAGTCCCCCTCCTCCATGAGCCGGCATGGGAAATCCCGGCTCACAATGAGGTAATCAATCTTCTCAAGAAGCTCTTCTACACCTGGGTAGATTTCATCCAAATCGGCGATTACAGGAATGCCGGCAGCGCGGGCCCAACCAGCGGCCAAGCTTGCTGCCGCAGTCTCATAACCGTCGATGTGAAGGGCTCGCGAATTCACGATCCATTTGCGATCGAGCTCCCCAGGCTGCAGGATAAGACGCTCATCCCGCCGGCAAAGAATTGTCCGCACGCCCTCATGGTCAACCAGTATCAGCGACTGCGGGCTAGCGCTTCCTGAGACTGTGATGAGCTGCGTCTCTACGCCTGCACGAGCAAACTCTTCGCGATGAACCGCCGCCGCTGCATCATCGCCGAGTTTTCCGACATATCGAGTTGTGATTCCCCAGTGTTGACAAGCAACCACTGTCGTTGCGACTTGCCCTCCCGGCAACACATTTGCAGTATGGTACTCAACTTTTGAGCCGACTGCAGGGTAATGTGGGAGAGGGATAAGGGTGTCAGTAGCGTTCAGCCCGACACCAACAAGGTCGACCTTCGACAACTTCGTCATTTTGTCAGTGTAATTGGAGTGTGGGTGTCTGTAATGCTATAAACCAAAATGGTTTGCTTTGGCCAGTGCTCAATGAAACTGCCATTCATTGCCAGATACTTAGGCCGAACGATTCAGGAAGGAGATTCTGTGGCCAAAATTGTTTCCGTGGAGGTCTTGCAAGCTGACCTGGAGCCGAAGGTCAGGCGCTCGGACGCTATCCAAAGCTTCGAACGCCAGGAGACGCCGATCGTGCGGGTAACAGACTCCGACGGAGTCACCGGAACCGGTTACAGCTATACGATCGGCACCGGCGGATCGTCCGTCATCAAACTTCTCGACGATCACCTCGTTCCCCGTTTGCCGGGCAACGAGGCCGACGATATAGAGCGGATTTGGCGCGACCTTTTCTTCTACGTTCACTCGACCACCGTAGGCGCGCTCACGTCCATCGCGCTTGCCGCCATCGACTCGGCGCTTTGGGATTTGCGCGGCCGCAAGACCGGTCTACCGCTTCACCGTCTTGCCGGAGGAGCGAAGGATTCCATCGAGTGCTATTACACCGAGGGCGGCTGGATCCACATTGAGGACGCGCAGCTTGTCGAGGAGGCTTTGCGCGCCAAGGAGCGCGGCTTCGGCGGGACCAAGATCAAGATCGGCAAGCCGCATATCTCCGACGATGTGCGCCGGCTTTCCGCGGTGCGTGACAAGGTGGGTCCCGAATGGGAGATCATGACCGACGCCAACCAGGGCTTCACTCTCAATGAGGCGATCCGGCGCGCCCGTGCCTGCGAGGAACTGGACGTGGCATGGCTTGAAGAGCCGATTCACGCTGACGATGTCAATGCACACCGGCAACTTGCCGCCTCTACCAGCGTGCCCATCGCCGTTGGGGAGTCGCTCTACAGCATTTCACAATTCAAGGACTACCTGCAGAGCGGGGCCTGCTCGATCGTACAAGTCGATGTCGGGCGAATCGGTGGCATTACGCCGTGGCTTAAAGTCGCCCATATGGCGGAAGCCTTCAATGTGCCGGTCTGCCCGCACTTCCTGATGGAACTGCATCTGGCGCTCTGCTGTGCGGTGCCCAACAGCCGCTATCTGGAATATATCCCGCAACTGGACATGGTCACATCGACCGGTATCCGGCTCGAAAGAGGCATGGCGATGGCCTCGCAAGAACCCGGCAACGGGATCGAATGGGACTGGGCGGCGATGGATAAGCATATCGTTCACCGCAAGGTACATTCCGGAAAATAAGCTAGAACATTTTAGGTCTCGGTGTAGACGAGAAAACCGCTTCCGACGCGGCCGTTCCGTCTGAAGAACGGCCGCTCATAGCTGACATAACCAGTTCACAGTAAAACCTAAAATGCTTTAGAACCCTGTTGGCCGCTCTTCGGCTACGCCGAAGACGCGTTCGAGTGCGAGCCCGGCGCGGCCAATCGTGCCCTCGTCAAAAAGCCGCCCAATCAACGTAATACCTTGCGGCACCCGCCGCGGCGGGTGAAAGGTGGGCAATGGTTTATTAGGGTCCGGCGCCCAATCGCTGCGGGCCTGCGATACCTCGACAAACCCGGCGCGGAGTGTGAGCGAAGGTTGTCCGGTAAAGTTGGTGATGGTAAGCATTTCATCCCTTAAGGAGGGCACGAGAAGCAGATCCACCTGAGAGAAAAGCTGCCCCATCATATTGGCCACCTTGCGCCGCAAACGATCCGTCTGCACAAAGTCCACAGCGGAAAGAAAGCGCGCCTGGCGAAAGAGATTGGGCCATGCGTCAGGGACCTGCGACTTCAGCTGATCGATCCCGCGGCTAAGCGTCAGCTCCTCAAAAGCGGCAGCCGCTTCAGAAAAGAGAATCAAGTTGAGTGAGTCATAAGGCCAGTCAGGAATACTCACCTCAACCGGCTCCATGCCCAGCTTCTTTAGTGTTTCAAGAGCAGCGCGGTCCACGTCGGTAGCCGGCGCCTCCTTCATCCAGGCCGGAAAGTAGCCGACGCGTAACCCTTGCACCGGCGCGTTGGCGTCATAGTCCAGGTCACTAGGTACGCTGGATAGATCTCCGGGATCAGGTCCGGAGATGGCCCGAAGCACCAGCATCGCGTCCTCGACGCCGCGAGTCATAGGCCCTAGTTTGTCCAGCGACCAGCAGAGCGTCATCGCGCCAGTCCGCGCCACGCGGCCGTAGGTCGGGCGCAACCCGGTAATTCCGCATCGCATGCTGGGACTCACGATGCTCCCTTCCGTCTCGCTGCCAATCGAGAAGCCGACCAGTCCTGCGGCGGTCGCCGCGCCGGGACCCGCACTCGAGCCCGACGAACCTTCCTCCAGCAGCCAAGGGTTCATAGTCTGGCCGCCAAACCAAATGTCATTGAGCGCTAATGCTCCCATGCTCAGTTTTGCCACCAGTATCGCCCCGGCTTGATTGAGCCGCTCAACGACTACGGCATCTGCGTTTGGCAGGCGATTTCTGAAGGGCTCGGCGCCATACGTCGTAGGCACGCCCGCGGTATCGAGAAGGTCCTTCGCGCCCCAGGGAATGCCGTGCAACGGCCCGCGATACCTGCCTGCGGCGATTTCCCTATCAGCTTGGCGTGCCTGGGCAAGCGCCGGATCGCGCAGCAGTGTGATAACGCAGCGCAGTTCGGGATCGAATTTTTGCAACCGCTCCAGATACAAACTGGTGAGCTGTTCGGAGCTCAGTTTTCTTTGCTCGACCCAACGCGATAGGCGGGTCAGCGGAGCGAAGGCAACATCCTCATCATTTGCAGGCAGGGGCCCAGGTTCAATCTTGCGACGGACAAAATAATCCCGGCGCGGACCCGCGGGGTGTCCGGGCAGCACCGCACTGCAATGCGACCAGGGCGCAAGCGTAGACTCCAACTCAACCTTTTTTGGACCGGTCCGCCGCTCATACAGCGGCGCCATGGAATTCCGCCAGTTGCCAGCCGCTTCCGCACGCTCGGCATCCGTCAGGTCAATCTGTACCAGCTTCCCAGCCTGGGCGAAGGTTGATGCGGATATCTCCGGACCAACGCCCGTATTCGCCACAGCGGGCTGGTGCGGCTCCTTCCTCTTGCACCCGGCGGCTACAGCCATAAACCCAAGCGATGTGTCTGCCAGGAACTTCCTGCGCGATGTCGCCATCTCTCTCGTACCTCATACCTGCCGCACCATGATAAGGCTGATAAAGGGTCCGAGGGATAATCTCTGCGTAATTACCAGGGCTCATGCGGGCTGTAGGCTTTCCAGCCCTCTTCTTGCAGTTTTATAAACTCACTGTCGTAGAGAACTCTTCCTTCATCGAAGTTCTGGACGGAACCCGACTTGAATACCTTGGCATGTTCGCGTCCCCATTTCGTCCCCCCTATGACCTGAAGCAGCCAGCCGTCCTCGCAGCGGAGGTTAAGCTGCCGATAAGGAGTATCTTGGGTCGGCTTCGTTTTGTAAAACGCTTGCATCATTTGTGCTTCCTCCGGTGGATGCAGGATCTCTTCCCTGGAATCTCTTGCGGAGATTCTGCTCCTGCGGAGGGCACTCCGAGGCATAGCACGTTAGGTGTAGCGGAGAGATCATCGCATCGCCAGCT
>CAWDNI010000004.1:0-41801 GCA_963803615.1 uncultured Acidobacteriaceae bacterium | reverse complement strand
GCTCTATGACCTCGTGCGAACGCAAAGGCGAAAGTCCACGCATTTGTTCCAACCTCGGGAAAACCCGATACCGCTTTTCTTACCGAGCCGTAGCCACACGCTGTCGCACTACTATTCACTGGGATGTTGACAGGCATCGGTATTTCCTGCAAATACCAAAATATAGTCCTCTTCTGCAACCTCTGTTTGATCTCGTATGGAACGTGAGCGGCCTTCCATCTTCAACCAATTTCGATGCCAATGGGAACTGGGTCGGTCGCGGGTAATATATTTGGAGTGGTTACGGCGCAGGTAGTCTGTCGGTGACGGATTAAGTAAAGCCACGAAGCCGATCGGGCCTACTTTCTTATCAGCCGGTCACAAGTGGCGATTTAACCTGGGATGTTCACCCCGCTCAGATATCCGCCTAAGTGTGCGGTGAGCGCGAGGAGCGCGGTAGCCAGACATTCGATAGGCAGACGATATGTGGGCAGTGTTTGCTGCGGCGTACGACGAAGTCGGAAGTGCGCGTACCAGACGAAACAGATCACCAAGCTTGAGGCAACGCCGAGCATGAGATGTTGCAGCAATATTCCCTTGAGTTTTTGCCCCTCGAGTTGGAATTGCCACGCAATTAGGCCGGTCGCCACAACCAGCGGCGTCGAAAGCGCAGCGACGAGGAAATTGTAATAGGCCGTCACGGAGAGGGCGCGGCGCCCGGTCCAGTACGCGGCGAAGTCGAAGGCCACACCGGCCATAAACAGGCCGATGGGGAAGTGGATGAGCACTACATGTTGCCCATGTTTTGCCAACAGCGCTTGGTGGATGCTATATGGGTTCACGGCTGGGCCTTCTTGACGATGATTTTGGCGGTCATCTTCGGATGCACCGAGCAGAAGTATTCATATGTGCCCGGATCCTGGAACGTGTACGAGAATTTCTCGTCGGTATCAAGCGCTCGCGATTTGAACTTGTGATCGACGCTTACAACGGTGTGGGGCACGTCGTCCTTGTTGATCCAAGTAACTTGCGCACCCGCAGGTACCGTCAGCTCCATTGGTGCAAAGGTGAAGTTGTCGATGTTCACGACATTTGTGGCAGACTGATCCTGAGCTGCGGCGACGGAACGCGGCGGCAAAACGCCGCTCGCGAACACGAATGAAAGAACGGCCGCAGCTCCCAATATCCCGGTTCCAAGAATCCGGCAAGTCTTGCTTTGTAGTATTGTCCAGCGTTGCATTAGAAATCTCCTTACACTTGAAGTGTTGAATCGACAACAGACAACGTGTGCTTGCCGCGAACAAGGTTCACATTCGTGACACCTAACAGACCGCGCAGTTTATCGGCCGGCACTTTCATTGGGCCCGGAGAAGCGGCCTGGCCCGGCGCCGGTTGGGGGAAAGCTGTCGAGGACGCCGTGTGGAACGCAATATTGCCCTCGATCTTCTGCATCGTCTGATGAATGTGTCCGTTCAAGACTGTAACGGACCCAAACCTCTTCAGGTACGAAAGTGCCTGTTCGCTATCATCGGTGCCCCAGCCCCATTGCGGATAAACCGCCCAGAGCGGGATATGTGCGAAGACAACGATGGGCGTGCTGCTCTTCAAATTGGCAAGGTCCATCTCCAGCCATTTAAGCTGATCGTTGCCAAGGGTCCCGAGGCCGCCTGCCTTGAGGTTCATTACATTGACCAAGCCAATGAAATGCGCTCCTTTCTGATCGAAGCTGTACCAGCCATCGCCTTGCGTCCCTTTGCCGAAGCGTTCGCGAAAGATTTCGCCGTTATCGTTGAGCACGTCGTGCTCGCCGGGAACGTAATAGATGTGGCCGGTCTTCAGGCTCTTCAGCGATTCGGCCAAGGTATCGAATTCTTCAGGTTTCGACAGTTGCGACAGGTCGCCCGTATGAAGAACGAACGACGGGGGCGTCGGCAGCGCGTTAACCTTGCCAATGGCTTCGCGCAGGGTCGCCGTTACATCCGGGTTGGCCGCTTTGTTGAAGCCGATGTGGCTATCGCTGATCTGCACGAAGCTGAGATCGCCGGTGAGGTGCTCTACCTTGTGTTGCAACACGTCACCCAGGGCGAATGATTTCAAGACGCCACCCTGCAGCAAACACAGGGTGCCCGTGCCGGCCCATGCCATGCACTTCAGGAAACCGCGACGATCCACTCCATCTTGATCGAGATTCTTTTCAATGTACTTCGACATGTACTTCCCTCCGGTGGCGCATCTGTGTGGCCCGTGCGTTGCGCTCACCTATGTAAACTCCACAGGCCGCCAAATATTCCCAGCAATCACGATTAGCGCAGTGCGTTCGCGTTATTTCGATTTCGTATGGCTTTGAACCTGGGAGAGCATTTGCAGAGTTGGTGTAACAGAGTGCCTGGTCCACTCAACCTGACCTAAGTATTTGTTATCTCGACCGGAGTGTCATGGAGCTGCGGCCCACCCAAGGGAATGAAAATCAACGAAGAAGTTGATTCCCAACACGGTGCAGTTCTCTACACGATCGGGTGCTCCACGTCCGAGAATCCGGACCTGGGCACACGCATGAGAGTGGTTCCAGATGGTTTTGAGATGAGAAAATTCATGCTTTCGGTCAGCACCAACAATGAAAGCGCTTCTAAGACAGCTCTTCTTCTCTGCGACGGGAATAATCTTTGCGCAAACCAGTTTCTACCTTTATAGGACTCCTGACTTCGGGTCATAGTTCACGATAGTTCTGTCACGCCTTAGAGGTCTTGTGTCCAACGGATCAGCCGGCTTACGTACCGCAGCGTGTATAAGCGGCTGGTAACTTTGGAGGAACGTTAATGCAAATGCCCTCTCGTAAGAAGGTTCTCCTCTCTTATTGCCTGTTTGCCACCTTCACGGCATTGGCTGCCGGGTTCGCTGGAATTGCAGCGGAGTCAGCAACTGAAGCGCCGGCCGGGTTCAACACGCCCAGTTTTAACGGTGCCAAAAGCATCAGCAATGGAATAACGGAACCATCTGGAGATACGTTTGCTCTGGATCAGCAGATCTACGAGCAAAACAAGTCGGTCCAGGATGGGCTCGGACCCGTGTACAACGCGGTTGCCTGTGTTAGTTGCCATGAGAATCCGAATAGCGGGGGAGCCAGCCAGACCACAGAGCTCCGGGTTGGGCACAATGATGCAAATGGCAATTTCGTAAACCCGACAATTTTTATCAACGACGGGAAAAACACGATTACCGGTAGGTCTATCGTCAATGATCGCGCTATCGGCCCGGAAGCCCAGGAGCACATACCTGCGACAGAAAACATCCGTGCATTGCGCGCTGCTCTCAACACCTTGGGAGATGGATTTGTGGAAGCGATTGACGACAGTAGTCTGATCGCGATCGCGCAGGAACAACCCGAGCTGAGTGAAGGTAGAGTTCATGGGGAAGTTGTGCAGGCTCCGATTTTCGAGGCCCCTGGACAGACCCGTGTCGGCCGCTTCGGCTGGAAGGATCAACACAGCAGCTTGCTTTCCTTTATTGCCGATGCCTACGTTAACGAGATGGGAATCACTAACCGCCTGCGTCCGACGGACGGGACCAACGTTCTCAAGACCACGACGGATCCGGAAGATCAGCCAGATGATCTAGGCTTGGCTGACATCGACCATTTTGCTCAGTTCGTACGTGGAACGATGGTTCCTCCCCGCGACACGACGCTTGCCGCGACCGCGGCAGCCTTAAAAGGTCAAGATCTTTTCAGGCAGATCGGTTGTAATGTTTGCCATTTAGAAGCCATCACTACGGCGCCCGTAGGGACCGTTATAGATGGCGGCATGTTTACCGTTCCAGAAGCTCTGGGAAATAAAGTAATCCATCCTTTTAGTGACTATTTGTTGCATGACATCGGAACTGGAGATGGGATTGTCCAGGTTGGTCCGCAAGATACAGCCAACAAACTAAGAACTGCGCCACTGTGGGGCGTGCGCACAAAGGCCAGATTCATGCATGATCTGGGGTCACTATCTCTTGAAGATGCAATCTCGCGTCATGATGGCGAAGCAAGCGAGCCCGCCCGGCACTTTAAAGAATTGAGTCCTGACGAGAAAAAGGCATTGATCACTTTCTTGAAGACGCTGTGATTGCAAGCGATCCCCAGGCCCCGATCTCAACTGGTGACCTGTCGCAGCGAATGCGTTAGCAAGCCAAGCACCGCCTTGGCTCCGGTCGAAAATCGTGCAAGCCCCCCGGCTTTAGCAGGGGGCTGGACTTTAGTCCCCGGGAAAGAGTTCAATCGTGAACGAGCATCGTCTCCCGCGCCTGTTGTGATGTTGTCCTCTCGAGAGACCTATCTTCAGAAATTAGGAGCAGGCCGAGCCATTTAGTGAGCAGCAGATAATGCATTCGCCCAAGAGGCTTTAAAGGCGCCATTGTTATTCCTCATCTCTGCCGGTTGCTCGATAACGCGGACAGAGACCCACTAGCGACGGGCACACGTAACGTCCGCCGCACTCTCGAAGATACGTCGAAGGAAGAGAGGGCAGTCAATGACTCCATACACGTGTTTCCAACGGATGCTGGTTGCGGCCCGGGGGTTCTCGTCGTCTTGCCCAATACTCTGTGCACTCGCGGCGGCTTGTCTGATTGTATGTGGTGGGCTACAGCGGACCTGGGCGTCAACTGCGATTACCGCTACAACGCTGGCCGTGACGCCAAGTGTAAATGCGGCCCCGGTGCCGTCTGGAACCATGATCACGTTCACGGCAACGGTGAAGGCCGGCAGCACCGCGGTCACGCCGGGGCAGGTGAACTTCTGCGATGCGACGGCGGCACACTGCACCGATATCCATCTGCTGGGCACGGCACCGTTGACGAGCAGTGGTACCGCGGTGTTGAAGCTTATTCCCGGCGCCGGAAGCCACAGCTATAAGGCGGTCTTCGTCGGCACGACAAGCTACGCTGCAAGCTCTTCGAGCACGGCGACACTCGCGGTAGTAGGCACAGGCGTTTATCCGACGATAACGAACATCGCGTCCAGCGGCGCTGTGGGCAACTACTCGCTGGCGGCGACCGTGACGGGCAATGGAAATGCCTCGCCAACCGGCACCGTGTCTTTTATGGACACGAGCAACTCCAACTATGTGCTGGGGACGGCGGCGTTGATGCCTGATGCTGCCGGACTCAGCTTCGCGAACTCCTCAAATCCCGGTGCAAGCAATCCCCTAACTGTTGTGACGGGGGACTTCAATGGCGATGGTATCCCTGACTTGGCTCTAACCGTCAATCTTGGCAATTCGCTAACAGTGCTGCTTGGCAACGGGGACGGAACTTTCGCGGCGGCGGCGAGCCCAACAACAGAATACAAACCAGACTTCCTTGCCGTGGGAGATTTCAACGGGGACGGCAATCTCGACCTGGCCGTGGCGAACGACCGCGTCCCCTCGGTGACAGTGCTCCTGGGCAATGGAGATGGAACCTTCCGCGAAAGTCAGGCACTGGAAACGGGCAGCTTTTGCTTATCAGTTGCGGTAGGGGACTTCAATGGAGACGGCAAGCTGGATTTGGCCGTAACTGACTTTAGTAGACCGGCAGAATTAACGAGCAATGACGTCGATACCATATCCATACTGCTGGGCAACGGAGACGGGACCTTTGCGGCGGCGGGGGTAAATCCAGCGACGGGATCGATACCCGTATCCATTGCGACGGGAGACTTCAACGGGGATGGCAAGCTGGACCTGGCCGTGGCCAACTATGGAAGTGATGCAGTGACAATTCTGCTGGGCCAAGGGGATGGGAGCTTTACAGCGGCGGCAAGTCCCGCCACCGGCAGCGAACCAACTTCCCTCGCGGTCGGAGACTTCAACGGAGACGGCAAAGCTGACTTGGCCGTAACAGACGAAGGAAGCAATACGGTAACGATTCTGCTGGGCAACGGGGATGGTACATTTACTGCGGGGGCAAGTCCAGGGACGGGTTCCAAACCGTCATTTGTAACGGTGGCAGACTTCGATGGGGACGGAAAGCCGGACCTGGCCGTGACTAACTCCGGCAGCAACACGGCGGCGGTTCTGCTGGGCAATGGGGATGGAACCTTCACGAAAACCGCTACCGCGTCGACGGGCGCCCACCCCTTATCCGTAGCGGCGGGGGATTTTAACGGGGACGGAAAGCCGGACCTGGCTGCGGCGAATCTTGACAGCAATTCGGTAACGGTGCTGCTGACAGAGACAGAGGCGGCGACGGCGACGGTTGACAATATTTCGCCCATGGGTACGGGGACGCACCTGGTGGACGCAAACTATCCCGGCGACAGCCGCTATAGCAGCAGTATCTCCGCCGCAATCCCATTGCTAGCCGCAACGGCCGCCTTGCCTAGCTTCGCCCTGAGCAATACTCCAGTCAGCATCGCGTCGCCCGGAGCTAGCGGGACTTCGAGCATCACGGTCACCCCAAGCGGCGGCTTTACCGGGACCGTGGCGTTAACTTGTGCTGTCGCTGTTGGTCCGCCGGGAGCGCTCAACCCACCCACCTGCTCGGCTACATCACCTGCGGCGGTCTCAGGGCCGGCGCCGGTGACGGCGACCCTCACCATCAATAGCACTGCTCCATCGAGCGCGCTTCCGTATACAGTAGCGCTCGATCGGTTGACACGGGTCCTCACGGTAGGAGATAGCGTGGCCATGCCGGCGCTGTTTTTCTTCTGTCTTCAGAAGGACCGGCGGCGATGGAAAATGCTGCTGCCACTCATAGTGTTCGGGGTGATCGCTGGAGTTGCTGTTGGGTGTGGGCGCGGTACGAACAAAACAGCAACTTTGCCGGCCAACCCTGGCACAACCATCGGGATGTATACCGTGACGGTCACGGGCGCCAGCGGCGCGACAATGGCGACTACCGCAGTGAGTGTCATGATCAACTGAGCGGGAAACGATTGCAACGTCTGCTACGCGAGCTGCTCAATTTCTGTGTTATCGAAAAAAGTCGTCACGAGCTTGAGCGCCAGCACCCGAGCCATCAGGACATCTCGGCGCGGGCAGTCAAGAAGAATCGCGCATTCTTGCTCGGACAGCCGTTCGAGAACCGACATGACGAAGACGAAGCGCTCGAACGCCCCGAGTGCGACAATTGCGGCGAAGGGATTGTTTTCTGCTGATGTGGCCGGTGCTTTGAGACTGATGAACGGCAGGGTATCCGGGTGCTGAGGCACAGGCCTGATCATCTGGATTGCACACTTGAGTACCGCCCGCCGCGCCCATGAGCGCGCCCACTCCATGAAAACAGCGTTCCCCTGTGCGCACTCTCCCATCGCGGAGACAAAACATTGCTCAGCTTTGTCATTGTCCGCTGTTAGCAGAAGCGAGAGCACATAGAGACTATGCATCTCTTCACTAAAGGTCTTGAACAAATCCGGCACGGTTGGGTATGATCTCGCCCTCTCATCAACGAAGTACGTTGGCTCCAGCATATTTGCCTCTTTCCCTTCCTGAATTCGACAGCGGGATTTCGTATGTGCTCATTGAAGATCAGAGAATCCCAGGTCAGCTTCGCGAACCTGGGAACGCGGCCTATTCTTACTTAGTCCCATAAGGGACGGCGTGAAAGTAGCCCAGCACGAGGTGTTAGCTGGAATCTAATGAGGAACAGTCCCACAGGGACGGCTGAATCATTCTTCATTCACAACGCCGAGAAGTTTATCGAGGCAACGATCTTCAATCTCAGGGACAAGAGGAGTCGAGCTGATCTCGGCTCCAGGCAGGTATAAGAGGATCGTCTCGTCGGGTCGGTATCGCATATCACCACAAAGTTATTCAGCCCATCTTTCAAACTAATTGCTAAGAAGGCGATTGCGCCTGCAACAAAGTCGCTACCAGCGCATCGAGATCGGCGGGGTTGACGTCGCTGACAGCGACGATCTGCAGATCGTGCGTTGCCGCTGAGTGAATGGTGAATCCCGAGCGGACGCTGGGCAGGGCAACTAAGTTCGGACCACCGGATCGTTGGGTAAGAAAGACAGAGACCTGATGTTTGTGGATCGTGAACAGCAGCAAGGCTGCAGGCTGCCCTTTGAGATAGGTAAGGTCCGCGCCTTTTAGGGTCGTGTCCGATGGAAGGGCATGGGTGTCGGGAAGATTGAAGCTGAACGGAAGGCGGCCCTGGAACCAGGGTTTCACGGTGTGGCGGTCGGTAGATATCACCTGAGGAGTCGCTCCACTGGAAAGGGTGCTGAGGTGTTGATCGAGCAGTTCGGCGGAAAGGCTATTGGTCTCATGGATCTGTCGCCAACCGATCAGCGACATAACCAGCAGCAGAGCCGCCGCGAGTCCCACCCACGTTAAGAGGCGAACGGAGTGGATGCGGGCACTTGCTTGCGGCTGGTGATGAAGCTGTGCCGTAAGGCGGGCAAGAGTTTCAGGCGGTGGTGCAAAGCGACGCCCGGCGCGCGCGATTGCCGCCTTCAACTGTGTGGCAGAGAGAACGCGAAGTGCGCACGCGTGGCAGCCGGCCAGATGTTGATGAATCGCCTCTTGCTCGCCGTCTCGTTAGCTCGCCGTCGATAAACGCGCTGAGCGTGTCTGAGTTTAGATGTTCGATTGTCTGACTCATTGGGTTTCTCCGAGCAGCGGCTGCAACAGTTGGCGTAGGGCGCGACGGGCACGAGAAATGCGTGACATGACAGTCCCGATGGGGATATCGAGGATGAGAGCGATGTCTCTGTACTTAACCTCTTCTACGTCGCACAGAAGCAGAGCTTCACGGAGCGGTGGCTCAAGCTGCTCCAGGGCGCTCTGGAGCGCCGCCTGGTTGTTAAGACGGATGAGGTGGTCTTCCGGGTTCGGGCTGCTATCGGTGGCGTGGAGCGCGTGCGGATGATCTTCCAGAAAGACGGTACGGGACGCGGCGATGCCGGTGCGCGAGGTAAAGAAGGTGTTGCGCAGGATGCGAAAGATCCAGCCCTTGAAGTTACTGTCCGCCTGAAAAGAGTCGAAGGCGCGAAGTGCTTTGGAGAGGGTTTCCTGCACCAGGTCTTCAGCCTCGGCGTGATTGCGAGTGAGCCAGAACGCGTGATTGTAAAGCGACGGCAATAGCGGCAGCGCAAGCTGTTCAAAATCTGCGATACGCGAAGCCGACACCATATTATCAACTGTCTCGCGCTGAATGGAGGCACGGAATTGGATAGGCACGCCGAGCAAAGCTTCCCTTCGAAACATTACTACCCTTAACCGAATAACAGGCAGATTATTCCAGGGATTATTTTGCGAGTTTCTAGGAACAAAGGCCGGCAAGCCGAGTTTTCTGATGCAGAGGTACCCGCGGAGATCGCTAGAAACTCAAGAATGAGGCGAAACGGCGCAGGAAGTGAAAGAGCCGCAGGTTGCCGGAGATGGCATCGACCGGCGCAGCTTCTTACAGTGCATGGCATGGGCGGGTACGGGGCTGGTCTGGCCGATGATTGCGGGCGTATCGAGCTTCGAAGCTACTGGCGGATACGACAAGTTCAGGGAAAGAATAAGAAGAGTATGGCATCCGTAGGAAGCTCCTGCGCCGACAGCAAGAGCCGGAACACTTTGAGCAGGCGGGGAGCACACTCCAAGACAACTTGGACGGACTTCCGAACCCGGTGAACACCAGGGCTGAAAGCCGATCTGCTTGGATCCAACCTATTCCCGCGGGTCTGAAGACCCGCTACCCTGGACTTAAGTCCAGGGCTTCCACCCCGCCTGTTGTGAGAATCCAAGCTAATTATGATTCACACCGCCTCGATCAACGTCTCTTGCCACCATGCCCGCTCATCTCTTGCGCAACCACGCCCGTTTCCTTGTTTGGGCCGAGATGGGACCGACGTCCACTCCGGAAAACATGATAGAGTGCGTTTTGCAGACAGAACGGCTTTTCGCGCGTTGCGTAATGCGACCGATGTCTTGCAGGATGCCCATTCGTTCCTGAGGTCGCACGCTCTCCCGAGAGTCTGTGACTTTATTGATTTCGCGAAAAAACCGGAGCTGAAAACAAAAAGCTTAGGTGCTTCCAAGTGCGCGAAAAACCGATAAAGTCAAAGTCTCCGAGGGAAGGGAGAACTAGGCTGCCCAAAAATGTCACGGAGGGCGCGCGCTGGACAGCGTTAAGCAGCGCGTAATAGGCACGTTTATTGTCTGGAACCAGATGCACGCGTCCGCGCGGCGAAGCGGACGCGGCGGTGAGGCGAGGGATTATGATGAACAAGCTCGGGGTGGTTTTTTTCGCTGTTATAGTCGCGTTCGTCTGTGGCGGAACGTCGTCCGCGCAGCAAACCCGAACCACCTGGAAGGATTATCTCGGGGGCCCGGATAGCTCGCACTATTCGGCTTTGAAGCAGATCAATATCGGCAACGTGAACAAGCTGGATGTCGCCTGGAGCTATCTGACCGGGGATGACATGACCTACACGTTCAGTCCGCTGGTGGTTGATAACATCGCTTATTTCGCGGCGAAGCAGGGTTCGCTGGTGGCCGTGGATGCGACCACAGGCAAGGAACTGTGGGTCCATACCTTTGCAACCACGAGCGGTGTACCTTCCCGCTTTGGCGGGATCGCGGGCATGCGCGGCGCGAACTACTGGGAGAGCAAGGATCGACAGGACCGTCGCCTGCTGGTGTCTTCGGGAGGTTTTCTGCAGGCCATCGACGCGCGGACAGGCAAGCTCGTGGACTCCTTCGCGGATCACGGGAAACTTGACCTGAAGATTGGCATAGACCGAACGGGCAGACCGCTGTCATCGAGGACTCCAGGCCGCGTCTTTGAGAACATTCTGATTCTGGGCAGCGCGACGGGAGAGGGATACCTGGCGCCTCCGGGGGATATTCGCGCTTTCGATGTGGTCACCGGCAAGCTTCTGTGGGTGTTCCATACGATCCCGCGTCCGGGCGAGGTTGGCTATGACACGTGGCCCAAAGATGCCTACAAATATATGGGTGGCGTGGATGTGTGGGGCGAAATCACCGTCGATGAGAAGCGCGGAATCGCCTACTTCCCGGTAGCGTCCGCGAAGTACGAACTCTACGGTGGAGACCGGAAAGGCGACAATCTCTATGCCGATTGTCTCCTGGCGCTGGACGCCCGCACGGGTAAGCATCTCTGGCATTTCCAGACCATTCACCACGATGTCTGGGATTACGATCCGGATGCAGCCCCACAACTCGTGACGGTGAAGCACGACGGCAAGACAGTCGACGCCGTGGCGCTCGCTTCGAAGAATGGCTTTCTCTACGTGTTCGACAGGGTCACGGGAAGGCCGCTATGGCCGATCGAGGAGCGGCCTGTTCCGGCGAGCGACGTGCCGGGTGAAGTCACCTCGAAGACGCAGCCCTTTCCGACGGTAGTGCCCCCGTTTTCGCGCCAGGGGATGACGGTGAAGGACATGTACGAAGGGTTCATGAAGCCGGAAGAGATAGCCTGGTGGAAAGAGCGTCTGTCAAAAGCGAGAACCGGCTTTTATACACCGCCGGCCGTCGGGGCAGATACGATTAATCTTCCGAGCGTGAACGGCGGCGCCTTATTCTTCAGCACGGGCGCGGACCCGACGAACGGCACGGTTTACGTTCTCTCGAAAGATATGCCGTCGATCGTCAAGCTCGTGCCGGCCGGAGAATCCACTGCCGCAAATGCGGGCGGACTGATTCCGTCCCGCCCGCGCAATCTGGCTGCGCGGCGAGCCAGAGCAGGGTTTCCAACGCCAGAGCAAATGGGGCGCGCGGTGTATGAACAGAACTGCCAGGTTTGCCACGGCCCGGAACTGAAGGGAGATCGCGGGCCTGAAATCGATACGGCCGTGAGCCGGCTGGGCGCGGAGGCGACTCGCAACACGATCACGAACGGCAGAGCGACCATGCCCTCGTTTGCTTCGCTGCCGGCACAATCGATGAACAATCTGATGATGTTTCTGAAGGAGCCCGATCTGGCGCCCTTGGGTTCGGCGCCGTCGGCTGCGATGCAAGCCCTGGTGAGGTCGTTTTCGGAGCCGCCTTACCCTGACGATGTTGAGGCGCCTCCATCCCGTTACAAGACCGGTTATGGAAACGAGCCCTATGTGATAACCCCACCGTGGAGCACCATCACCGCCTACGACTTGAACACCGGCAAGATCAAATGGAAAACGCCTTATGGCGACCTTCCGCAAGCGGGCCCGAGCGGCAAGCTGCGGGGAAACGTGTATCCCAAGAGTGGGTTTGTGATCACGGCCGGAGGATTGATCTTGTTTGCCGGCAACGACGCGCGACTCTACGCGTTAAACAGCGCCACCGGCAAGCTGATCTTCAGCAAAGAGCTGCCGAACGGATCGCAGGGCGTGCCCGCGGTGTATGAAGTGAACGGACGCGAATACATTCTGCTCGCCGTTAGCGGCGGGGCCACGCCGTACCCGGAGGGAGCCTACATGCCGCCCGGCGGCGTATCGACTCCCGCAATCTCGAAGGGGTATATCGCGTTCGCGCTTCCGGCCGGCGAAAATAAGCGTTAGCTAATCTCCAACGAGTCCTTGACTGCCGTAATCCTCTGCTCGATGAAAGCAGGAGCCCATGCACCAGATCTCACGACGTAACTTTGTCGCGCTGACCGCCGCCGGCGTTGCGGCCGCGCCGTTGGCGCTGATGGCGCGCTCGATCGGCGGCGCGATCACCGCGCAGGAAGTCGTCGACCGCATCAAGAAGAACGTCGGCGTCGAGTGGAAGCCGGAAACGGTTGAGACGTTCAAGGCCGGTGATCCTTCGACAGCCGTGACCGGCATCGTGACCACGGCGCTTGCGTCCTTGGAGGTGCTCGGGCATGCGGTGAAAACGGGCGCGAATCTGATCGTTAGCTGCGAGCCGACATTTTTCGGAAGGGCCGACTCGCCGACGCCTCCGGTCAGACGCGGCGCCGGTCCGGGATCCGCCGGCCGCGCCGGTCCGCCCGGCACTTCACCTCCGCCGCCTCCTTCAGATCCGGTTTTCTCGGCTAAGGACGCCTTCATCAAGAAGCATAATCTCGTAGTCTGGCGGTTCAGCGATCACTGGCGCTTGCGCACGCCCGACCCGTTCGCGCAGGGCCTCGCCGACGTGCTCGGCTGGTCGAAGTCCACCGACACCGGAGATCCAAGGCGCCTCTCCATCCCGGAGACCTCGCTCGACGCGCTCGTCTCGCACGTGAAGAAGTCGTTGAAAGTCCGCGGCGGTATGCGCATCGTGGGCGATCCGCAACTGCGCGTACGGAAGGTTGCCCTGCTTCCGGGAGCGACGCCGATCCGGGCGTCGCTCGAGGCGCTTCCCGGCGTGGACGCGATCGTCGCCGGCGAAGTGCGCGAGTGGGAGTCCGTCGAATACGTGCGCGACACAGTGGCGCTTGGCGGGAAGAAGTCGCTGACTCTGGTCGGCCGGATCGTCTCGGAAAATCCCGGAATGCAGGTCTGCGCGCAGTGGCTGAAGACGATCGTTCCCGAGGTCGCATCGACGTGGATTCCTGTCGGCGATCCCTACTGGAGGCCAAGATGAACACGTTGACCGCAGGCGAAATCGTTGCCCGTATCAAGAGCCATCTCGGTTTTCCATGGCGGGAGACGACCTACCGCGACACCTTCAAGTTCGGCGGCCCCGACACCGTAGTCAAAGGCATCGCGACGACCATGTTCTGCTCGTACGACGTCATTAAGCGCGCTGCCGAGGCAGGCTGCAATATGATCGTCCCGCATGAGGACACATATTGGAACGACCGCGACGATGTCACGATCGTGAGCGGCGATCCGAGCTACAAGCTCAAGGTCGACTTCATGCGCGAGCACGACATCGTCGTCTTCCGCATGCACGATCACATGCACGCGCGGAAACCCGACTTCATCTACGTCGGCTGTGCGCGGGCGCTCGGCCTCGAGAGCAAGTACGAGACGGCGCCGCAATCGCACCACTTCACGCTCCCGGAGACGACGCTCGGCGAGCTGGCAGCCACGTTCCAGAAGCGAATAGGCGCGAAGGCATTGAGGGTCGTAGGCGATCCCAAGGCAAAGGTGAGCCGCGTGCAGCTCGGCGTGGGATACGCGACGCCGAGCATCAATAACCCCGACGTGGACGTCGTCGTGAGCGGAGAGCAGCAGGAAAGCGACGGCTTTCTCGACAGCCCGGCATACGTCCTCGACGCCATGACATTGGGGATTCCGAAAGGCTGGATCATGCTCGGCCACTCGGTGTCAGAAGAGCCGGGGATGCTTGAAATGGCCCAGTGGATCAAGTCGTTCACGCCAGAGGTCCCCGTCCAGCTCGTCAAAACCGGCGAGCCCTTCTGGGCGCCGAAATAAGGCAGTTCCGGAGGAGTAGCCACGGTGAGACGAAAGTCAATGTCTCAGAGATGACGACAGTTTACAAGCGTGGATTGCGGGAACTTCAGCGCCGGTTAGAAGGGCTCAAAGAGGTATAAGTTGCGGACGCGGCATTGCTTGGTGTGTATCCGTAGCCACGGGGAAATGAGATCCCGATATTGGCTCCGGTGCCCCACTGGGCGATGCATTTGACGGTGGAAGGAAGGTTGGCTTTGAAGGCGCCGGTGTAAACCGGCGAATTCACCGTGGGAGTGCTGCCGTCTCTGGTGCAGTAAATAGTGGTATTGGCGCGGGATTCTGAAACCGTGACAGTCGGGGAGGAGCCGAATGCCCCGCCGGCAGGAGAGATCGCCGGCTTGGGGATGGTCAGCCTCGGGCAGGCCAGCGACCAGGTATTGGGGCTGATGATGTATCGCGTGGGCGCGCCTGCGGAAGTATCGATCCCAACCGCGCCGGCATGGCTGGCTGCATATCCGCACGAGATGTTATCGGTGACCCTCGCGCCGGAGCCCGCGCCCAGACTGAAGGGCGAAAATCCGGAGCTGATCACCGGGCCGCCCTCGACCAGGTTATTTCGCACCACTATGCCGGAACCCCAGACTTCCATGGCAATTCCATAGTGCGATCCCGAGTTGAGGGCGCTATAAGAGCAATCGTCGGCGGTTGGAGAGTTTGCGACGATTACGTTGTCCTCGCTTATAAATGCCGGCGGCGATGCGCCATACATAGGTATGGAGTTGGCGAAAGTAAAGTAGCAGGGCTTGTAAGGCGGCCCGAAGTAATTGTAAGAGATATTATTTCTTGTTGTGGAGGCGGAGGTGCGAGTCGCATACTGCGTCTCAATCGCGATGCGATGGAAGTTGATGAAGTAGTTGCCGGTGATCGTAACGTTTGATAAGTAACCGGCCGACGGCGGAGTCTTAAAGCCCTGCTCAATACCGTCGACGTAGTTATTTACCCAACTGCCGTTACTCAGGGCTCCGTTTTCAAAATCCGCCGCACAATAGCCGCCTTGCTCTTTATAATTCGCTTTTATAGTTGCACAGTTGTTCTCAAAAGCATTCCAGGAAACATCCCACCCGGTACTTAGATCGGTTCCCGAGCCGGCGCCCTCGATCGAGGGAAAGTAATTGCTCCCAATCGGGGGATTGTTGTTCTCGAAAAGATTGTGAGTGATCTCATATCCGCTGCAGGATGCCGGCTTGTAAATGCCGGCCGTGTTGTCAAAGGCGAGATATTCGATGGTCACCGCCGCGCCGGGCATCGCCCCGGAGCAGTCGGTGAACGCCATGATCGTATAAATGGTTGGGATGCGGCCGTCGCTGTTGAGAATTACAGACGGCGCAACCGGCCGCGAACTAACTTCCGGGCCTGTGAGTATGCACCCGTGTCCCGCCGGGACGTTGAGCGTGGTAATCCAACCGGTGTAGTTCCCGGCGGCGAACGAAACGGTGTTTCCTCGGCTTCCGCAGGCCCTTTTCACCGTGCTTTGGATGTTCGACTCGGACATCGAATTGTTCACCTTGTAGACGGCAGCATGTGCGGCCCCGCAGACCATCATCAGTCCGAGAGTCAACCCGAGGATTTGTCCTAGTCTTTTGAACATCTGCATTGTCCCTTGAACTCCAGAGCAAGCATAGTACGAATCGACTGCATTAGGACGTGCCCCATAGGTTGGGTTGAGATAACGCCGGTAGCAGAGGCAACCTATAAAAACCCATCCCAAAATCGAGATGTGGGGCGCCCGGCTTCGCTTCGTTTGAGATGAAAACGGCCATGCCGCATTAGGAGGGGATCGTGGTGCGCCCGGAGAGGTTCGAACTCCCGACCTAACGCTCCGGAGGCGTTCGCTCTATCCAGCTGAGCTACGGGCGCACTATGTCAAGCATACAATACCGGCGAAGGGCACCGGCATACTGTCTCAGTCAACCGCGGGCCGGATAGGGACAGAGGCGAGCTGAGCGGCGGGAGCCCCTGCTTCGAGTCCCTGCAGGCGGTCGCGAATATCTTTGCAGAGCGGCCTCACGGAAAATCCAGCGAAGAATTCGGGGTAACTCTCCAGCCGTCGCAGCGCGGCTTGCAGTAGCCGGGAAGCCCCGAGGCGGTTGTTTCGTTGCAGGTGATGGAATGCCGCCGTCACCTGAATCAGCGCCTGCAAAAATATCTTTTCCGGAGCCTGAGCGCCTAGCCAAACGGCTTCCCACGCCTCGTGCGCCTGAAAAAACTCACCCGCCTGGTACAACCGGAGTCCTTCGGCCAGCGAGCCTTGGGTCCAATCGAGTTCCATATTTTTGCAGACCCGTTTCACCGCGCTGCTGCAACGGCCCGCCATTGGATTCCAGCCCAAAAGCGATCCGATTATAGGCTCCGGAGAGTTGCGTTCCCAGGCAAATTGTAAGATTCAAGAAGAATCATGACAGACCACCTCATCTGGACCGCTGGAATCCTCGGCCATGTGCTGCTCGTAGCCGTGCTCTTCGTGCGGGGAGGGGCGCGGCGGTTTCCCTGCTTCACCCTGCTTATCGTCTTCGACATTCTGCGCGCGTTGGCACTTTTACTTTTTCTCCGCCATCTGGCTCCCCAGTCGCTGCGCGTGGCCAGTTTCGCATTCGAGGTCGCCGATCTCCTCTTGGAATTCTCTGTGGTGACAGAGCTGGTGCTGACCGCGCTATGGCCGCTCGGCAGGCTGCGCCGGGTTACGCTGCCTCTACTGTTGCTGGTCAGCGGAGCGCTGATTGTCACCCACCTCACGCCGGTCAGCCGCTATCCAGGAAGGGCCGCTCCCCTGTTGCTTCACTTTTTTCTCGGGGTGCTTTTCCTGGAGTGGGCGCTGGTGCTTGCCTCTTTGCTGCGCCCGTTGGGACTTCGTTGGCGCAGTGAAGTAGCTGTCATCAGTTTTGGATTTGGCGTGTATTCCGCCGCGCTGCTTTTTGCCGGCGGATATTTCCGCGTCGGCCGCGACTTGAGCGACTACATCTTCTTTTCCTACCTTCGCATCACTGTCTACCTTTTGGTTGTGCTGTGGTGGATCATCGGCTTGTGGATCGAGCCGGGCCGCGCCGCAAGGAGCGACGGAGCGTCATAAATCTCAAGGCTTCTTCTTACTTGAGGACTTTGGAAAAGCGATAGAGAATGCCCACCGAGATAGCAAACTCGTTTTGCGTGCCACCGCCGAAGTTGGTCAGCAGAAAGTCCGGCGAAATCCGCAAAGCCAGCTTGGGCGAGCGGTTCAGGTCAAGCGATCCGCCCAGTGCCGTAGCCAAGGCGAAGCCGTTGGGAAACATCCCGAACTGTTGCGGGGTCTCTCCGGGGTTGAGCGCCGAGTTGAAGACACCATACGAGCCGCCCACCAAAGCATGGAAATTCAATGCCGCGTGCTCGCGCTTCGGTCCACGAAATGAAACTCCGCCCAAAGCCTGGTGCTCGAAGATGAACGGTCCATGGATCCCGGAGGCGTTGGGGATCACCGCTTGCGTTCCATAGTAGCCTCGCAGGTTCACGGTGGCTCCCAGCCGAGGAGTAAACCAGCGGGTGCCCTGAACGTCAAAACCTCCCAGGTTCGTTCCGCCGATCAAACTCGGACCGCCATTGAAGTGAGAAAAGGCCGGGGCTCCATAGATTTCATACTTGTTGTTGTACTTGACACCGGCAAGCGCCTCATTTTGCAACTGAGGCGCTTCTTGTACCGTGGGAGCCGGTGGACCCGCCTGCGCGCCGGCAACGCTGCCCAGCAAAACACTCCAACTAATGAGGACCGCCGCGGCTCCCCACTTCCATTGAACGACGCCAATTCCCTTCAACCAAAACCTCTCTTTTTAATGAGAAATGCCCCAGGACTCCGGAAGAGGCCAATTCTTAAGATACATGGCGCTTGGCTTCCTGTCAGAGGAGGGCCGCATTCCGCGGCTGGACCATACCATCCAAAAATCTTGTTTTAAGCGTACTATGCATAGACACAACGGCTATACCGTTTTCACAATTACTGTGTCCTGGCGAGAGTCGGCTATGTGCAGGCGTTCTTTGATGGAACGGCTGCGTCGAGAGTAGTTATTTGGGATACACCAATCGTGAAAACGCTATAGCGGCCGCTGTGCGACAATAGAATCATCGTGGCTGTCCTGGGAGGATTTTCTCCTTCCCGCAGGAGCCCGGAGGAATTCCACATGGGCGAACTACTTACACCTACACATCTCGTCATCGTTCTGGTTGTCGCGCTCCTGCTGTTCGGTCCCCGTAAATTGCCCGAGCTGGGCAAGGGCCTGGGAGAAGGGCTCCGCGGCTTTAAGGATGGCATCAAGGGAACAACGGACGTGGCTAAGCAAGATGCGCCTCCCGCGCCAAAACCTGAAGTCACGACACAAGCGAAGTAGCCCCCGCACCCGGGACGGCTGGTATCCAGCCCCTGCTGTCTACTCCAGCAGGCTTCGCTTGCCTGAGACCCTCATTGCGCAAGGATGGGGACGCGCCGGGATGCTACCGAAGTATTGATTCCGAAACATCAGAAGACGGCGGCAACTCGGCTTTACAGAGAAATGACCGCGACAGCGGCCAGAGCTAAAGCCATGCCGAGCGCCTTGTTGGGTGTGGCCCTCTCCTTGAGTATCCAAATCCCCAACAAGATTGGCCCAGCCGGATAGAGCGATGAGAGCACGGCCACGACATCCAGGCGCCCAGAGAGGGTGGCCAGCATGTACAGGAAGTTGCCCGCGACCTCGAAAACACCGGCGGAGCCGGCCACCAGCAGCAGCCAAAGAATGTAGCGCCGGCCGCCTCGAATTTTAGGTCCGGGAGAATGGCCGCGTCTGCGTACGTGGCTCGCCCATAGCATGGCTGCGGCCAAGCCGGTGCTCGCCATGCGCGAGTAGGCCAAGGGCCATAGCACAGCGCCCTGACTGGCGAACTTCGATGTGATCAGGAATGCGCCGAACCCCAGCCCCGCGATAGTCGCCATCACCAGACCCCTGGGATGCGGGCGGCCATGCGGTTCATAGGCGATCAGAGAGATTGCCGCCGCTGCGATTACAAATCCGGCAACTTGCGTGCGTTTTGGGCCGCCCTTCCGAGACCCAGGAAAAGACCACCGGCGCGGCTGCGGTCAGCAGGCCGGCAAGCGCGGCGGCGAGTCCCATTTCTCCGATCGCCAGCGCCTGGTAAAAGACGATCGCCGCCCCGCCGCCGCAAAGTCCTGTGATTACTCCCCAAACTGCGGTGCGCTCGCTGGGAATGCTAGAGTGATGTGCAATCGCGGCCAGAATCAATAGCACCACGCTTAACCCGTGAGCGATGGCGACAACCAGAAAGGCAGGGGCGCGCCGCGTGGCCAAGCCGCCCAGGAAGTCGCTCACTCCCCAGAGAGCCGCGACCGTGAGACCGACGACAGTTAGGTGCGGGACAGCCACGTCATTAATGCAGAAACAGGAAAGGTGTGGCTTGGATGAATTTCACAAAGCGGCTTTATTCTTGAGGAAAAAGGCCGTTGATGGCAGCGGCTTGGGACATACCCATCCTGTCTCTGCCCTAGCGGCGGAGTCATCGGTTTAGATTGGTTGCCGAAGGATAATAGCCCTTTTCCGCAACGACATCGAGATTCGGACGCTTGACCCGGACATCGATGGTGCGAAAACTGCTGTTGAGCAGCGGAATGTGGCTGTAATAACCGATGGTGTATTGGGTGCGGGCCAGCGCCGCAAGATCGGCGAAACTGCGCTCAATCCCGTTCTGGGAGAATTGCGATTCCAGATGGCCGCCGGTTTCATTCACATACCGGGGCAAAATGTTGTCCGGCGAAAGCGGCAGCAGCGGCAGTTTGAATTTGTCCAGGTAGCCAAGTCCCCACGTGGCCGAGTCGCCTACCAGGGTTCCGTAGACGGAGATCTGGTTGCCTTGCAAGTAGCGCGCAACCTCTTTGAAAGAAGCCTTGCTGCGCGATTCTTTGCCGTCGCTGATCACATAAATGATGCGGCGCCTGTCGTGGGGCTGAGTAGAGAGCGCGGCGCCGGCCGCCAGGATGGCATCGTTCAGGGTATGTACTTCCTTGGGAATGATTACCACTGGGCCGGAAGCGTCGCGTTGCGGCTCCAGATTCGGATCTACCGATATGCCATTGATTCTCGGGCCGCCATAGAACGGTCCTCCACCGCTGGGAACGTCCATGTAATCGCCGGGCCGCTTGGATGCCTGCAAGACGGCCGGCAGCCGTGCTCCCTGAGCGGCGGTAAAGGTGGTTGGATTATTGACGCCATCGGAATAGGTGAACACCGCGACCGAATCGGAGGGAGTGAATGCGCCCTGGATGGCGCCCATGCTGTCGTTTACCTTCCGCATAATATCCTGAGGAAGACCCTGATCGATCACCAGCGCGACGGAGAGCGGGACGGAATCGGCGCTGAAAAAGGCGATCCGCTGGCGCTGATTGTTCTCGAAAACCTCGAAATCCCGCCACGTCAGGCCGGCTACTTGTTGATGTTTCTTATCCAGTACGGTCACCGGGATGGCGACGAAGTTGACGCGCGTAACGAAGGTGGTGATCTCCTGTTGCAGACGCCCGGCAGGAGGAACCTCCGGCGGCGCCTGCTGCACGTTATCCGGGCCAGACGCAGGAGTGGGAGTGTTTTGCGGCGCCGGCGCCTCGGATTGAGGCGTGGGCTGGCTCCCCTCACCAGGCGTTACATGCGAAGCCAAGCCGCCCAGATCGTCGGCCGCCTGCGGAGTCGGCGCATCCGGAACACTTTGATTCTTTTGCTGTTGGCCGCTCAGGACGAAGGGGAGCGCCAAAACCGTTGCCAATATTCCAAGCCTCACTACCGCGCTCCCCCAGTACGGGTGATTTGGGGCGGGTAAACTTTCAAAACACGCCCCCCGTATCCTGGCTTACTATCAGTCAGACGCAGGATTTAGTTTCACCTGTTGCTCTGGCGGGTAAATTGCCATGCAGCCGTTCCTGCACCGATACTTACCCTCGGCGCTGCTGCCCCGCCACTTTCGCAAGAGAGATATCCTATATGCGTCTTTGTGATGATAAGCCTAGCAGATTGCATGGCGTCCTTGGATTTGCCAGGCCAGTTTCATTTGGATCCGGTTAAGCTTGGTGTGTTCTTCAGGTATCTTCCGTTATGTTGAGCCGTCTAACGTTTATGCGCTTCCGCTCTCTTATCTGGTTGTTGGCGGCGTCCTTGAGCCTGCTGTCGTTTGCCACCCGCCCGTTAGCCGCTCAGATGGCGCCTTCCCCGGATGCCGCGCCGCAGGGACCGGCGGGCGATCCCAACCAAAACGATCAGCAGCAGCCGATGGAAACTCTCAAGGTCAACGTCAACCTGGTGAGCCTCTACTACACCGTGCACGACAAGCATGGCGCGCTCATTCCCACTCTCACCAAGGACGACTTCACGATCTATGAGGATAAGGTTCCGCAGAAGATCAAGAACTTCGCCGCGGAATCGGACTTGCCGCTGACATTGGGAATCCTGCTCGACACCAGCGGAAGCCAGGAGAATGTATTGCCTCTGGAGCAGCAGGCGGGAGGAGCTTTCCTGGAACGGATTCTGCGGTCCAAAGACGAGGCCTTCCTCATTTCCTTTGACGTCAATGTCGATCTTTTGTCCGACTACACCAGCAGCGCTCATGCTCTGGAGCGGGCCATGAACAAGGCGCAGATCAACGTGGGGACCGGCGGCGGCGGCGTGCCCGGAATCGGCCAGGGACCGATGCCCACCTCGAATACTCCGCGGGGCACGCTGCTCTATGACGCGGTGTGCCTGGCCGCTCACGACAAGCTCTCCCAGGAGACAGGACGCAAAGCGCTGATTATCCTTTCCGATGGAGAGGATCAGGGGAGCCAGTACAAGCTCGAAGATGCGATCGAGGCCGCGCAGAGAGCCAACAGCCTGGTTTACGTACTGCTTATCGCCGACCGGCCGTTTTATGGCCGCGGAATCTACACCATGGGATACACCGGCGACATGGCCATGAGGAAACTGGCCGAGGCGACGGGCGGCCGTCTGATCGACGTGGGCAACAATGGCAAAAAGATGGAAGCCGCCTTTGCCGCTATCGAACAGGAATTAAGAACCGAATACGTCGCCAGCTATACGCCGACTAATGCCAAGCTCGACGGAAGCTATCGTAAAATCGACCTTGATGTTAAAGGCGACGGATTGAAGGCGCAGGTGCGCAAGGGCTATTACGCCGTTCCGCAGACCGAATAGGGCGCTTTGTATGCGACAATAAAGACTCTCGGAATCGCGGTTCCGGAGCAAGCCCGGCTCGAACGGCCGCGATAATTCCCACAGGAAGATTAAGGTTTCCCTTGAGCTCGAATACTGGGCAAGACGATAAGCTGCGCTATCCGATCGGCCGCTTTCAGCGTCCCGAGACGCTGACTGGCGAAGAACGGGCAGCGGCTCTCAAGACTCTGCACCAATTACCCCAAAAGCTGCGCTCGGTTACGGACGATCTCTCCGGCGACCAACTGGATACTCCCTATCGGGAAGGCGGCTGGACCGTGCGGCAACTGGTTCATCATCTCGCCGACAGCCATCTGAATGCGTATGCGCGGACGCGGCTGGCGTTGACTGAAGACTGGCCTACCATCAAGCCTTATAACGAAGCCTTATGGGCGGAGCTTTCCGACGCTCGCCAGTCGCCGATCGAGCTTTCCCTGGAACTCTTGGAATCGCTGCATGCCCGCTGGGTGATGCTGCTTGCTTCCCTTGACGAATCCGATTGGAAGCGCGGGTATGTCCATCCGGAGAGCGGACGCCAAACCGTGGAACAGGTACTCGCTACTTATGATTGGCACAGCCGCCACCATCTGGCTCACATCGCCGGGCTGCGCTCCCGGATGCACTGGTAAGATCTCCCTCAACAATCTGATTTAGAAATGCCGCCCAAAACCGGAACGGACCCGTTGCAACTGGCTCGCTCGCTCGAAGCATTTCTTGCGGAACACCCACGTGCCGCGTTGCTCCACGATGGCCGCGTGCTGTTCGATATGCCTGTTTCCAACTATTCGCTCTCATCCGAGCATGGGCGCTGCGTTCTCCATCTCTGGTCGGAGGAGCGGAACCTGATCCGTACCATTGTGGGCCTGGAAGAGCGCAAAGATAGTCTGCGCCTGGTGGTGCGGCGCTTGGGAACGCAACGGCCGGAATCCTTGCAACTTGTCCCCGACCGGGACTATCGCACGCCGACAACACGCGCGCTCGCCCGAAGCAAATACCTGCGCCTTCTGGAACGCGTGCTCCCCCGTTGCTTCGATGGCTACAAAATCCAGAGCCTGCGCTCGGCCATGGACCTCGAGAACAGTTTTGGTCCCGCGTATGCGCGAGGCCTGCTGGCGCGCGGACAACAAAATTGGGCCGTGATCGGAGCCGCGGCCGCGGAAACGCAGGCCACCATCGACGGCGCGCTCACCTTGGGATTGCTATGGCTGGCGTATTGCCGGGAACATGGCGGAAACAAAAGCGTGTGTCAGGGACTGAAGGTGATTGTTCCGAAGGGAACGAGCGGCGCTACGCGGGCTAGAATGGCTTGGCTCAACCGAAGTTTGGGAGCGTGGGAGTTGTACGAGCTCTCCGAGCCTGACGAGGAACTGGAGCCTATTGACATCTCCAGCGAAGGCAACCTGAAGATGCGCCTGGTACATGCCTTCGATCCCCATGCGGCAGTCGAACGCGCTCAGCAAGGGATCGATCGGCTGGTGCGCTTGTTGCCGCCAGGCATGAAGAGCCGGGTAGCCATGCGGGCGAAGAGCCCCCACGAAGTCGCTCTCTCCCTCTATGGCCTGGAATTTGCGCGGGTTCGACAAGGCTTCCGGCCGGATTCCTTTACCCGGCAAGACAACATCACCTTCGGCGCCGGAGCCAACGAGACTCCGCTGGATGAATCCTCCGAGGAGTGGTTCGCGGATCTGGCGGAGCGGCTCTTCAGGCACCGTCATCCGGCAGGAAGCGCTCGCGATCCGCTCTTCCGGCTGCAGCCCGAACGCTGGCTGGAATCGGTACTCCGGCAGAACCTTGGGGAGATCGAGCCGGGGCTGAAGTCTTCACCCATCTACTCCCAGGTTCCCGCCTTCGCTGCGGCGGATCGCGCCATACTGGATCTGCTTACGGTAACAGCAGGGGGCCGGCTGGCAGTTCTTGAACTGAAGGCCGACGAGGATCTCCAACTCCCCATGCAAGGGCTGGATTACTGGATTCGCGTGCGGGCCCTCAACGAGCAGCGCGGAGGAAGCGATGGCAGGAGCGAGCTCGAACGCAGCGGATACTTTCCTCAAACTGCGTTGCTGCGCGAGCCGCCGCTGCTCTATTACGTCATGCCTGCGCTGCGCGTCCATCCCTCCACGGAGACGGTTCTGGCGCACCTGTCGCCGGAGATACGCTGGACGTTGGTTGCGCTCAATGAAGGCTGGCGGACGGAGCGGAAGGTGGTCTTCCGTAAACACGCGCCGGGTTCTTAGAACGAGATCAGATCTTTTGTGCGCGTTGCACGTCGCGGACGCCGGCAACGCGCCGCAAGCCGGTAACGATGCGGTTCAGGTGGGGCATATCTTCGGCTTCGAGCACGAATTCCACCGCTGCTTCGGCACGCCCGGGAACGGATTTCGAATCGACGCCGCGGATGTTCGAGCCATCATCGCTGATCACCGCCGTCAATTCCTTGAGCATGCCGGTGCGATCGTCGCAATAGACCGTGAGCTTTACCGGGTAGGTCATCTTTTGTCCGGGGGCCTGGTCCGGTTGCTGGGCCCACTCGACGGAGATACGGCGGTCGCTCTCATAGAGCAAGTTCTGCACGTTCGGGCAGCTTCGCGCATGGACGGCTACGCCCTTGCCGCGGGTCACATAGCCCACGATTTCTTCTCCGCGGATGGGGTTGCAACATCGCGCGCGATACACCAGCAGCTCGTTCTGCCCTTCTACCTGCAAGGAGTCGGAGCCATGCATGTGGACGCGCCTTACCGCATCCGACATTCCGCCGGCCTTGGCTTCAGATCCCGGTTCGGCTTCGGTCGAGCCTTGAACCGTAATTCCGGGCACAAGCTTGTTGAGCACCTGCCGCGAGGAGTATTTGCCAAAACCGATAGCGGCCATCAGGTCGGTGGAAGTGGCCATGCCGCATTCCGCGGCGGCGCGCGCGTAATCCGCGTCCGTAATCCTGCTGAGGGGCGCCTTGTATTTGCGGGCTTCGCGTTCCAGCAGTTTTTTCCCGATCTCAATGGCGCTGGCGCGCTGATGTTCATGCAGCCAATGTTTGATCTTATTGCGCGCCCGCGAGCTCTTAGCGAAGGTCAGCCAATCCCGGCTGGGCGTATGGCCGTTCTGCGTAATCACTTCGACGATATCGCCATTGTGGAGCTTGGTGCGCAATGGCGACATCCTGCCGTTCACCTTAGCGCCGACGCAGGTATTGCCCACTTCGGTGTGAATGGAATAGGCAAAGTCAATAGGTGTTCCATCCTGCGGCAGCACGACCACTCTGCCCTTGGGAGTGAAGGTATATACCTCTTCAGGGTAGAGATCGATCTTCAGCGTGGAGAGGAATTCATTGGGGTCGCTCATCTCACGCTGCCATTCCACCAGCTGCCGCACCCAGGCCAGCCGCTGCTCATCCCGCGCGCTGATGGGCGATCCGTTCGCCTTATATTTCCAATGCGCCGCGATTCCCTCTTCCGCTATGCGGTGCATTTCATCGGTCCTGATCTGCACCTCGAACTGGTGTCCGCCTTCCCCCATCACCGTCGTGTGCAGTGACTGATACAGATTGGGGCGCGGCATGGCGATAAAGTCCTTGATGCGCCCGGGAACAGGCCGCCACAGGGAGTGGATCAGCCCAAAGACCGCATAACAATCCTGCACCGTCGAGGTGATCACTCGAATGGCCAGCAGATCGAATACCTGATCGAGGCTCACTCGCTGGTTTTGTATCTTCTGGTAAATGCTGTAGAGGCGTTTAATGCGCCATTCGACCCGCGCCTTGATGTTGTTCTCGCGCAGCTTTTCGCTCAGCGAAGCCTCCACGCCGCTGAGAAAATGCTCACCCTCCTCGCGCCGCGCTTCGACCGCGCTCTTCACCTGCTCGTAGGCCAAGGGATCCACATAGCGGAAGGCCAAATCTTCCAATTCGCCGCGCACTTTGCCCATGCCGAGGCGGTGCGCGAGGGGCGCATAAATATCAAGGGTCTCGCGCGCGATAGCCTCCTGCCGCTCCGCGGGCAGGTGTTCCAGCGTGCGCATGTTATGCAGCCGGTCGGCCAGTTTGATAAGCACCACCCGCACGTCGCTGACCATGGCCAGCAGCATCTTGCGCACATTTTCCGCTTGCCGGTCTTCGCGATTGGCGAACTGGATCTTGTCGATCTTGGTCACGCCCTCGACAATGTGCGCTACCTGCTCGCCAAACTGCCTGGTGATATCTTCGGTGGTGACCGGGGTGTCTTCGACCGCATCGTGCAAAAGCCCGGCTGCGATCGCGGTCGAATCCAACTTCATTTCCGCGAGCACCTGGGCTACTTCAAGCGGGTGCAGGACGTAAGGTTCCCCTGAAGCCCGCAGTTGTCCCTCATGATGCAGCAGACAGAACTCCCAGGCTTTGCGGATGATCTCGGGATCGTCGCTGGGCCGATTCCGGCGGATGGTGGCGAGAAGATCGCGGAACTTGGCTGTAAGAACCCCAGGTCCTTTCGCAAGCTTCAGTGGCGCAGTATGCGCAGTCACCATAATTGATTATAAGCTGCTTCGCCGATGCTGGCTTGAGCGCCGGGCTGCGCTCTGAGGCTTGTGCCCTGCGGCAGTCAACTGAGAAGATCGAAGGACTGTGCCGCGAAACCCTCCGACTGCCGCCCGCAATCTCTCGACGCGAGAGATTTCAATTCCGCCAGGCCCGGTGGCTGTCGTCTCCCGCAGAGCGGCGGAGCGGCTGCGCGCCGGCCACGTCTGGGTCTACCAGTCGGATGTCGAGCGTCTGGTTTCAGACGGAGAGGATCTGATCGCCGTCGTCGATAGCCGCGGCATTCCTTTGGGAACGGCGCTCTTGAACCCGAAGTCACAGATCCCTTTGCGGCTGGTGAGCACAGGGGAACTGAAGACCCGGGACGTATGGTTGTCTCTACTGGACGAGCGCCTGCAGCGGGCGATCCAGCTTCGCCGGGGCATGGAGGACGAGGGCACGGACGCATGCCGGCTGGTCTTTAGCGAAGCCGACCAACTGCCCGGTCTCATCGTCGACCGTTATGGTGAGCTAATTCTCTTTGAGATCCTCAGCAAGGCGCTGGACGCGGGCGACATTCGCTCGAGGATCGTCCAGACACTCAAAACGGAATTGGACCCGTCCGTGATTGTCGAGCGCGCCGATCCCCGGATTCACGCGCTGGAAGGTATCGCTCTTCCGCCCGATTTGCCGCTCTATTCCAAAGACCTGATTCCGCAACTGAGAACCATTTTTCACATGAACGGCCTGGCATTCCACTACGACGCCTGTGCCGGACAAAAGACCGGGGCCTTTCTCGATCAGCGGATGAACTACGCGGCGGCGGAGCGCCATGCTCACGGCGAGGCTCTGGATGTTTTCGCCTACCAGGGAGGTTTTGCGCTGCACTTGGCCAGGGTCTGCGCCAGGGTCACCGGAGTGGACAGCTCCCGCGCGGCGCTCGAAGTGGCGGAAGAGAATCTTGCGGTCAACCGGCACCGCATTGCCGGATCCGTCGATTGGATTGAGGCCAACGCCTTCGATCTGCTGCGCGACTGGAGTAATTCCGGCAATCTCTATGACACGATTGTGCTCGATCCGCCGGCCTTCGCAAAATCGAAACGCGCGGCGGAAGGCGCCCTGCGCGGCTATAAGGAACTGAACTTACGGGCTTGCAAGATGCTGCGTCCGGGCGGAATCCTGGTGACTTGTTCCTGTTCCCACCATGTGCCGTCCGGCGATTTTCAAGCCGTAGTTGCCGCGGCGGCAGGGGACGCCGGCCGCCGCGTCCGCCTTCTGGAGCGCCGCGGGGCGGCTCCCGACCATCCGGTCCTGCTCAACATCCCGGAGACGGAATACCTCAAATGCCTCATCTTGGCGGTCGAATAGATGGGACTTCATCAGAGCTGGCAGAGCGTCTGGCTGATTGCTGCTTCCTTCATTGCCGGCGCTCTCAATGCCGTGGCCGGCGGCGGATCATTTCTCTCTTTCCCCGCATTGCTCGGCGTGGGGGTTCTTCCCATCCAGGCCAATGCCACCAACACTGTGGCGCTTTGGCCGGGGCAGGTCACCTCGATCGCAGGCTACTTTGCCGATGTCAAGCTTCACCGCAAGCTGCTGATTCCGGTATGCTCGGCGGCCTTCCTCGGCGGATTGGTCGGCGCCATCGTTCTGCTTCATACCGGGCAGGTCACCTTCATGGCGCTGGTGCCGTGGCTCCTCTTATTCGCGACCGTGCTGTTTGCCATCAGTGCTCCGGTTTCCCGATGGTTGCAGCAAAGAGCTTCGCACAACCCGAAACATAATCCGAAAAAAGGGCCCGCCCTCGTTCCGCTGACGATAGGCATCGCATCCGTCTGCTTCTACATCGGCTACTTCGGCGCAGGCGCCGGGTTTCTGGTTATGTCCGTCCTCGCGCTGCTCGGCCTCCAGCAGATCAATGAGATCAACGCACTCAAAGTCGTCGCCACCACGGTAGCGAATGGAATTGCGGTTGTCACTTTTATCGTGGCAAATCAGATCGAATGGCGCTATTGCCTGCTGATGATGATAGCCGCGGCAATCGGCGGCTTTCTCGGGGCGCACTATTCGCGCGGGCTTAACCCACGCCTGCTGCGCCTGATGATTGTAGCGATCGGCCTGGGAATGTCGATTTACTTCTTTGTCAAATAGGCCCCCCGGATTCATCGGTTCTGCGGTGCAGGCTTGTTCTGTGGCCTCTGGGCCGGACGCGTTTGCGGCCGCTGGGATGTAGGCCGCGGTGCATTATTCGGCCTGTTGTTCGATCCGTTGTTGGGCGAAGCCGGCTTGGGCGATGGCTGCGCCGGCCGTTCCCGGGTTGGGATGGGAGCGCGGCGCACTCCATTCGTAGGCCTGGTCGTGGGCCGGGTTGTCGGTCTCGACGGCTGCTGGCCCTGTCCGGGACGCACCGGCTGGATCGAGGGCCGGCCGTTGCCTGGCCGGGTTGGCCGCGATATCGGCGTCGTCGGCCGTTGCCCGGGCCGGGGCTTTACCGGCTGGATCGACGGGCCGCCCGGCTTTGGGCGCGGTGGCCGGATCACCGGCCGGTTGCCGAAGTTGGGCCTGCCGGGGCGATAAGTGGTGCGCCGCGGCCGATAGCGAATGATGGTCGGCCTCCAATAATGACGGTTGTACAGCATTCTCCGCTGGCCCCAGTTCCAGCCCCAGTTGCTCCAACCCCAGGGATGGCTGTTCGCTAGGGCAATACCCAAGCCGATGCCCGCGCCGAAGGTAATCCATGCAGCCGCTCCCGGACCACCCGTGCCATAAACCACTCCGGGATCGTATTGCGGTACATAAACCATCTGAGGGTTTGCCGGCTGGATGACGATAAGCCGCTGGCCGTTATACGGCTCCACCACTACCCGCTGTTGCGGTCCGCTGCGCAGAGCGCCCGATTCATAGGCATCCTCTCGCAGGCGCTGCACCGAATCCATAACCGCAGCCTCGTTGGCCTGGAAGGCAGCGCCGATAGCCGCATAATCGTCAATGTTGCGCGCCATCATGTCGAGTATTTGGGGAAAGCTCACCAGCGCTATGAATGGCGGATCGAAGCCCTGCGCCTGGGCCGCATTGGTCAGTGCAAGGCCATTCAACCCGGGATTTTGATGCATCCAGTCGGCTACATCGAGAATCTCCTGCGGGTTGGTAGACGCCGACGTGATCTGGGCCAGCAATGCATCCGGATACAACGCGACCGGCGCCAGAAGCTGATCGAGTTCCTGCGGAGTAGGAACATAGGCTTGGGCATTTAATAAAGTCGCAGGCACCGAGAACAGCAGAAGACTAGCCAGTGCACGAAGCATCCACAGAGGGGAACGGCTATGCATGATGAGCAGCCTCTTGAGTGATATAACACTGCCGCCCGCAAAAGAGCATCCCGAATTATCCGGCTCTCATTTCCCGCGCAGTGAATAGGCAAAGGTGAAGCGTCCAAACTGGATCAGCGGCTTGTCCTCAGGGGGCCAGATGCGAAATTGCTCCACCCGGGTGACCGACGGATTACGAATCGCCACAACCTTGGCCACGGGCTTCCCGGTCAATGCTTCATAGAAGGTGACATTGAGAGCGTCTTGCCCGTGCGTCCAGCCGATGAGGTATTGCCCAGCCGGGAGCAAGGCGCCTCCGACGCCGATGGGCACCTGGGACACGAAATAGTGAGAGTACTTACCCTCGGCCGAATACCCCGCGGTGATAAGAACCACCCCGGCAATCGAGTGTCCCTCGCCATCACTGATGCCGGAGGCCGTGCGGAATTCCGTTTCAATGCGCTCGCTGACCACCGGCGCGCGGGGAGGAATCAGCGTCCTCAGTTCGCTTGCGCTCGCAGGATGCCAGCCGCTGTTTCGGTTTGTCTGACTGTGGACAGAGAGTATGGAGGCCAATAGAAGAGCGGTGAGAATAATCGGCGATGATCGCTTCACCAGGCTTCGCTTGGCTGGGAACCGGTTATTAGCCTGATCAGTCAAGGTGGACGATCCCTCTCTGTAGCGCGGTGGTCGCAGCTTGAGTGCGATCGCTTACTCCGAGCTTGCCGAAGAGGCTGTTGATGTGTGTCTTGACCGTAGCTTCGGAGATGTAGAGCGCCGCCGCGATCTCTTTATTGCTGTTGCCGCCAACGATCAGCCTGAGCACCTCGGTTTCACGCTCGGTAAGGGCTGTGCCGCTCATGCGTTCCGCCAGACGCTCGGCTACCGGCGGAGGGATGCGCGATTTGCCGGCGTATACCGCGCGAATCGCCGCCATTAGCTCGTCGCCTTCCATCCCTTTGAGCAGATAACCGCGTGCTCCGGCTTGCAAGGCACGGTAAATATCTTCGTCTCCATCGAAGGTAGTCAGCACAATGATGCGGGCTTGGGGAGACTCTTTGCGGATCATGCCGATCGCCTCCACACCATTGACCCTCTGCAGGCGCAAATCCATCAAAGTGATGTCAGGCTGGTACATGCGATGGAGGTCGACAGCCTGCTGGCCGTCCGCAGCTTGGGCGACGACCACGAAGCCGGGAACCGTCGTAAGGAGCGCGGCCAAACCCTGCCGCACGATGTTGTGATCCTCTACGATCATGATTCGGATGGCATCGCTCATGCTCTATTTTCCTGTGACACGGGTGACCCGCGAGTTCATGCCCGCGGGATCTCAACGCATACACGAGTGCCTTCTCCCGGCTTGCTCTCAATCGAGAGCGTGGCGTCGATCTGGGCGGCTCGCTCCCGCATTCCCCGAATGCCGAAATGCCCGTCCGGAGAATCGGGAATCGCGGTAGGCGTAAAGCCGCGGCCGTCGTCCTCGACCCGCAGGCAAGCGCGCGGGCCATCGTAGCTCAACTCTACGTCGACCCGGGTAGCTTCGGCGTGCCGGATGGCGTTCGCAACTGCTTCCTGACCGATGCGCAGAATCTCATCTTCCATCGAACGTTGCAATGGATGGTACGTTCCCTTCACCTGAAAGTACACCTTGGCCGGCGACGAGGCGCTCGATCTCCGGCAAAATTCAGCCAGCCGATCCGGCAGTTCCCCAACCGCGCTTGGCGAACGCAGTTGCCAGATCGAGTTGCGCGCCTCGGCTAACGAGGAACGAACCAGCGCCCGCGTCCGGTCGAGCTCCTGCCGGGCGGCTTCCTGAGAGGTTGTCAGCAGGCGCGAAATCAGTTCCAGCTGCACGGAAATACCAACAAATCCCTGGGCGAGGGTGTCGTGAATCTCGCGCGCCAGACGGCTGCGCTCTGCCAGAACAGCGTTCCATTCCGATTCCACCTGGCGCACCCGCCGGCGATAAACGAAATAAGCAAGAAGCAAACTGCCAAGCGCCAGAACGGAGTAAAACCAGAAGCTCTGGTAAAAGTGCGGCTCGATGCGGAAACCGAGCGAAGCGCCGGATTGATTCCAAACCCCATCGTTGTTGGCGGCGAGGACCTGGAAACGGTACTTGCCGGGAGGCAGATTGGTATAAAAAGCGGTCCGGCGAGTTCCGGCATCGATCCAACCGCGATCGAAACCGGCAAGTTTATAGCGGTAGCGCACTTTCTGCGGCGCGACGAAGCTTAGGCCGGCATAGTGAAATTCAAGGCGGCTGGCGCCCGGCTTGATGGCCAAAACTGAGTTATCCGATTCTCCTCTTTGGCTATAGATTTTGCCGTCGATGAGAAAGGATTCGATTACGACCGGCGGAGGCAGCCGGTTTTCCGGAGCGTGAGCGGGATCGATCGAGCTGACACCTTCAAGCGTGGCAAACCACAGACTGCCATCGCTCATTTTCCATGCCGCCGGATGACCGCCACTGCTGCATTCGCGAATCTTCATGCCGTCCGCAATTCCATACGAGGAGACGGAGAAGGAGGAGTGCGCGGCGCCCTTCGCATAGGCATTGAGAGCAGCAATGGAGGCGGCAAAAATGCCGGTTCTCGAGCTGAGCCAGAGATTTCCGCGCGCATCTTCCAAGATGCCGTAGATTGCGCCAGGGAGCGCTTTCGAGTTGGAGGGAAGAGGCTGAATTGACGGCTTGGAGGCGCCCCGAATCTCCAGGCGATTGAGTCCGCCGCCATTGGTTCCCAGCCAAAGGGAGCCCTCGGCATCCTGCTGAATGGCGGTGACAACGTTGTTGGAAAGGCCGTCTTGAACCGTGTAATTGGTGAAGATGCCATTGTGTAGGCGGGAGAGGCCGCCGGAAGTTCCAATCCAAAGATCGCCGGGTGGACCTTTTTCAGCGCCTCCCGCGCGAAAGATGACTCCTACAAGATCGCCGCCCAGACCGTCCGTGCTCGAATAGGAGACAATTTTGCCCCCCGTCCAATGCGCCAAGCCGTGCCGCGTACCGATCCAAAGCGAACCGTCGCGGTCGGAATAAAGCGACCGTATAAATTCGTCGGGCAACCGGTCGGCAGAGGTGAATTTTAGGACGTGGCCGTGATGCAGGCGGTCGAGTCCGTCCGGCGTGCCTATCCAGAGATCGCCATCGGGCGCATCGGCTAAGGCGAGGATGATATTGCTGGAGAGGCCGTCCCGCGTCGTCAGCGTGGCAAAGCCGTTGCGCGTTCGGCGATTCAGCCCGTACCCGTTGGTCCCAATCCAGATGTCGCCGGTTGCGCTCTGGAAGACGCAGCGAACCAGATTGCCGGACAATCCATTGGCGGTGGTGTACGTGGTAAATTTTTGATCGCGCAGCACATTGAGGCCGCTCGAATCCGTGCCTAACCAAATATCGCCTTCGCGATCTTCGAAGATAGCGAGCACGCTGGCCGTGGCGAGTTTGGAGCCGGGGGGAAAAGACTGAAGCGTACCGCCAACCAGCCGTGCGGCGCCCTGGGCGGTGGCGATCCACAGCGCGCCTTGGCGGTCTTCAAAGAGGCTTTCGATCCGCTTGGCGGGAAGAGGCTCATCGATGGCAGCCGCCGAGTTATTTACCTCGTGGGCCAAGCCTGTCGCGGTTCCCACCCATAGGCCGCCGATCGTATCCGCGCTGATTGAGGTCACTTCCGCTTTTGCCTTCATTCCACTAATGGGAACGGCGGCGAGAACTCCATGCGAGTAGCGTTCGAGCCCTTGATTGGTCCCGACCCAGAGACTGCCCATGCGATCGAGTGCAAGCGCATCGCTCTCGATTCCGTTGAGCAGGTGCAGGCGGAGCCGCGGTTCGGCACTCATCGCATGCGCAGCGGTGTCCAGAGCAAACACGCCGCTGCTGCCGGCCAGCCATATCGTTCCGCTGGAATCTTCGACTAGAGCTTGGCGGCTTTGCGGAGCCGCCATTTGCATCTGTGGGATAGCTTCAAAGCGATCTCCGCGAAGATAGGCGGGTCCACCGGCGGTGACCGCCCATATGCGGCCGGCATGATCCTGATAGGTGAACCACACGATCTCCGCCGGCAATCCGCTGGCCGTGGTATAAGCCCGGAACGAGCCCGCCTGATATCGCACCAGACCCGCGGATGTGCCGATCCATAATGCTCCTGAGCGGTCTTCGCGCAGATCGTAGATGATGTCGCTGTGCAGTTGCGGAGTGTTTTCCGAGTCGAAGGTGACAAACTCGATGCCGTCGAAGCGCACCAGCCCGCCCTCTGTGCCCAGCCAAAGATAGCCATCGCTGGTTTGAAGAATGCAATGGATAGTGTTCTGCGGCAGTCCGCTGTCGGTCTGCCATACCTGGTATCCATATTGTTCGAGCGCGCGATGCCGATCCAGACCCATCGCCGCGTGGCTCAGGGCCACGAGCAGTACCGATAAACAGATCCCTTGGCAGGCAGCGCGGATCATTGACCTGCATTAAAGCATTTCCAGCGGGAAAGGGATAAATCCACAGAGCCTTCGGCTCAGCCGTGGGACAAATCGATTTAGATTCATGCCGGCAAAAACAATGGCAGCTATAGCTTGGAATGAGAAAAAGTAGATGGAAAACGATCCGGCGGTGGACGCTTTTTCGTCTCAGTCCGTGCTACCGTGAAGGGTAAGCCTACTCTGAGTGCGAGGATTTTCGCCGTGTCTTCCACTGCTCCTGCCGCCCCCGCTCTTCGCAAGACTGCGCTGAATGCTGTCCATCGGCAGCTCGGAGCCAAGATGGTCGACTTCGGGGGCTGGGATATGCCGGTGGAATACTCGGGAATCACCGCTGAGCATATGGCTGTCCGCACCGCCGTCGGCCTCTTCGACGTCAGCCACATGGGGGATATCCAGTTCCGCGGCCGTGGCTCGCTTGCCGCCGTGCAAGCCATTTCCATGAACGATGCGTCCAAGCTTGCGACTGGCCAAGCGCATTACTCGGCGATGCTCTACCCTCAGGGAACTTTCGTCGATGACATCCTGGTGCATAAGTTTGGCGATAACGACTACCTCCTGGTCATCAACGCCGGCACGCGCGAAAAGGATTTCAAGTGGATTCGCTCCCAGGTAGGGGCTTTTCCGGGGGTGCATGTCAGCGACTATAGCGACTATTTCACCCAGCTCGCCATTCAGGGACCCCAAGCGCAGAAAACTTTGGCTAAGCTGACTACCGCGGATCTCGGAGCCATCAAAAACTATTGGTTTACCTGGAGCACGGTATGCGGAATTCCCAACGTACTCATCGCGCGCACCGGATACACCGGCGAAGACGGCTTTGAAATCTATATTCCCTCCGACGAAGAAACCAGCGCTCGCGTATGGGAGGCGGTAATCGAAGCTGGCCGGGAGTTTGGCCTATTGGCTTGCGGGCTTGGGGCGCGCAATACGCTCCGTCTGGAGTCTGCGATGGCCCTCTACGGCCATGAAATCTCGGAAGACATCAACGTCTTCGAGGCCGGTCTGGGGCGTTATTGCAAGCTCGACAAAGGCGACTTTATCGGGGCCCAGGCACTGCGGGAGATTCAGCAGGCGGGCGGTCCCACTCGCAGACTTGTAGGTCTTGAGATGGTGGGACGGGGCATTGCCCGCGATGGTTATAAAATCTTCTCCACCGAAGGGCCGGAGGTCGGCTACGTGACCAGCGGTTCGCCATCCCCTTTCCTCAAGAAAAACATCGCCTTAGCATATATCCCCACCGCTTTGAGCGATCTCGGCACCGAAGTCGATGTCGAAGTGCGCAACAACAGGGTAAGGGCCAAGGTAGTCCCTACTCCCTTTTACCGCCGCCCCAAGAAGTAAATAGCGGAAGTAAATTGCGAAAATAGATTGCGGAATAGAGTTAGGAACAGTCCAACGGCTGCGTCAGCCAACCATATACGCGCAACTCGTCCATTCGAGCGTATCTCCTGATGGTGAAGGCGATTAGCAGGACGCGGCTGTGCGCCGCTATCCGCCACACCGGAGCATCGGGAGAAATGCTCTAAAATCAAGAAACGAACGTGGCATTGGCCGCTGAGGGGTTTAATAACTGATGGCTTATCCGGAGACTTACCGCTACACACGCGAACACGAGTGGCTTTCGACCGATGGCAAGACCGGCAAAGTCGGCATCACCGATTACGCGCAGAATTCATTAGGGGACATTGTCTTCGTAGATCTGCCTAAAGTCGGTTCCAGTGTCGAGCAGGGCAAGGTCTTTGGCAGCGTGGAGTCGGTAAAGGCCGTCTCCGATCTCTACTCTCCGATAACCGGGACGGTCACCGAAATCAATCAGGAGCTGGAGACTGCGCCGGAAAAGATCAACACGCAGCCGCACGAATCCTGGATTCTGAAAGTTGAGATCGCCGATCCTGCGGAGGCGGATAAGCTTCTCAGCGCCGCGGAGTACGAGAAATATGTCAAAGAAGAAACGCACTGAAGAAAAGCCCGCAAGGGAAGGTGTTTCAGTAAACCAATAGCTGACCAAGAAGGACTCGCGATGCGCTATTTGCCGAAATCCCCGGTCGAACGGACGGAGATGTTGCAAGACATCGGCGTCAATTCCATAGACGATCTGTTTTCGACTATACCGGCCGAATACCGGCTGGTACGAGATCTCGCAGTTCCCCGTCAAATGGGGGAATCGGAGATCGTCGAGTACTTTCGTAAAGCGTCGGCGGAGAATGCCTCCGGATATAGCAGTTTTCTAGGCGCCGGCGCCTATCGCCATTATCGTCCCGTGGTGATCGATTCGCTGGTGCAGCGGGGCGAATTCCTCACCTCTTACACTCCCTACCAGGCGGAGATCACGCAGGGGACGCTGCAGGCGATCTTCGAGTTCCAGACCATGATCTGCGAGCTGACCGGCATGGATATAGCGAATGCCTCCATGTACGATGGCTCGACGGGCGCGGCCGAAGCCTGCTCCATGGCGGTTCGCATTACCGGCCGTCACGGGATCCTCACCGCCAAGACGGTACATCCTGAATATCGCGAAGTGATGCAAACCTATGCGCAGCATCAGGGGCTCTCGGCGGAGACGCTGGGCTACGATGTGCGCGGCCGTCTCGATCTGGATCTGCTCGACCGCAGCCTCTCTGACGGGACAGCGTGTGTTCTGGTGCAGTCGCCGAACTTCTTCGGCGTCATCGAAGATATTCCGGCCATTGCCGCCATAGTCCACAACCACGGGGCCCTGCTCGTTGTGTCGATCGCTGAGGCGATTTCGCTCGGCATCGTAGAGCCGCCGCGGGAGGCGGATATCGTTTCTCTCGAAGCACAGTCTTTCGGCGTCGCGCTCAGCTATGGCGGTCCTTATTGCGGCGTAATCGCTACCAAGGAAAAGTATCTTCGGCAAATGCCTGGACGGCTGGTCGGTGAAACTGTCGACCGGCAAGGCCGGCGCGGCTTTGTGCTCACTCTTTCCACGCGCGAGCAACACATCCGCCGGGAGAAGGCGACCTCCAACATCTGCACTAACCAGGGATTGATCGCGCTGATGGCCACCATCTTCCTTACCATCTATGGCCGGGAGGGCTTGCGGGAACTGGCAGTGCAGAATCTCGCCAAAGCGCAATATGCGGCCAGGCAACTGGCGAGCGGCGGCGTGGCCGAGGTGCTCTTCTCCTCTTCTCCGCGCTTCAATGAGTTTGTGGTGAGGACGGCTGAGCCGGCGGAGCAGGTCAACGCGCAACTGCTGGAGCGGAGAGTAATCGGCGGATTGCCTCTTGCCCGCTGGTATCCGGAGCTGGGCAACGCCAGCCTTTGGTGCGTCACCGAGCTCAATACCCGCGAACAGATCGACCAGGCGGCGTCTTTGCTCAAAGCAGCCTCGGAAGAGGCACTGACCAGGGCATAGCCTAGGCATAGCAATGTCCGGCTCTCAACCTGTTATCGAAAGGCGGCGCCAAATGGGATCACCCAGCCAGGAAATTACGGAAAGCACGGCCGGCTCTTTGTTCGAGGGCGCGCGGCGCAAGGTCTCCGCGCACCTGACGCAGAATGAGGGTCTAATCTTCGAGAAGTCCTCTCCCGGCAAGAAGGCTTACCGGCTGCCGCCGCTTGATGTGCCCGAGGTGGACCCGCGGGAGCTTCTCGGGAAATCTACGCGCGAGAATACCGGGCTGCTGCCGGAGCTCAGCGAAATAGAGATCATCCGCCACTTCACCCGTCTTTCAACCTGGAACTACGCAATCGATCTTGGCATGTATCCGCTGGGCAGTTGCACCATGAAATATAATCCGCGGGTCAACGAATTTGTGTCGCGTTTAGAAGGGATTGCCGAAGCGCATCCCTACCAGCCCGAATCGCTTTCCCAGGGCGCGTTGGAGGTCATCCGCCTGCTCCAATCGTGTTTGCTCGATATCACCGGCATGGATGCGATTACGCTCCAGCCGGCGGCGGGAGCGCATGGAGAATTTACTGGAATCCTACTGGTCCGCGCCTATCACGAGTCCAAAGGAAACCCGCGCAAGAAGGTCCTTATCCCCGATTCGGCGCACGGCACCAATCCCGCCACTGCGGCGATTTGCGGCTACGAAGTTGAAAATCTCCGCTCGAATTCTTTAGGCATGGTGGATGTGGCGCAGCTGGAACGCATCGTCACTGAGGACACGGCCGCATTGATGCTGACCAACCCCAGCACCATAGGCGTCTTCGAGAGCGAGATCCACAAGATTGCCGACATCCTGCACGCCAAGGGCGCGCTGCTCTACATGGATGGCGCTAATATGAACGCTCTGGTGGGAAAGACCCGACCCGGCGACTTCGGCGTCGATGTGATGCACCTCAATCTGCATAAGACCTTTTCCACTCCGCACGGCGGGGGCGGTCCCGGTTCCGGGCCGGTGGCGGCAAAACGAATCCTGGAGCCATTTCTCCCTACGCCGGTGGTGATCGAAGGGCCGCAAAATGAGAATGGCCGCGCCACTCTTCGCCTGGATTACAATCGTCCTCACTCCATAGGCCGCGTGCGCATGTTCTACGGCAACTTTGGGATGTTCGTTCGCGCCCTGGCCTATATCATGGCCAACGGCCCCGACGGCCTGCGCCAGACCACGGAAGACGCGGTCCTCAATGCTAACTACATCCGCAAGAAACTCGAAGACCTCTATGAGCTGCCGTACAAAACACCCACGCTGCACGAGGTTGTCTTCAGCGATCGCCGCCAGGCGCAAAAGGGAGTCAAGACGGGTGACATCGCCAAGCGGCTGATCGACTATGGCTTTCATCCCTACACCACGTCGTTCCCGTTGATCGTTCCCGGCGCATTGATGATTGAGCCCACAGAGAGCGAGTCGAGGGAGGAGCTGGATCTCTTTATTGACGCCATGCGGCAGATCGCGCGGGAGAGCGACGAAAATCCTGAAATCATTCTGGACGCGCCGCACTCGACGCGCATCTCCCGCCTGGACGAAGTGAGGGCCGCGCGCAAGCCCGTGCTGCGCTACAGCGCTTCTGCGCCGCGAGATACGGAGAAGAGAGCTTTGCCGCAGCCGCAATAGCATCGGATATAATCCGTTCAGCACAGCCGGAGAGATGGCCGAGTGGCTGAAGGCGGCGGTTTGCTAAACCGTTGTAGGGTCAAAAGCTCTACCGGGGGTTCGAATCCCCCTCTCTCCGCCATCGAGTCTTTCTCCTTTATATTCAATAGCTTAGGTTAGAGATATTCGCGGCATTTGGCGGGAAATGTGGGCATTCTGTTCCGAACAGAGAATCCGCCAGAAGGGGAATCCTCCCTCGTGAGGCGTGCGTTTCTCTGCTACCTGAAGCGGTAGTCCGGTTTCTAGGAACAAACCTGACCGTGGTTTGAAACCTACTTACCCTAGCAACTAAGACGTTGAGACTTAGACCATGGAGAACTCTACTGAGAGTTCGAATGACTCTCCCCCGCCATCGAGTATTTCTCCTTTATATTCAATAACTTAGGTTTGAGATATTCGCGGCATTTGGCGGGAAATGTGGGCATTCTGTTCCGAACAGAGAATCCGCCAGAAGGGGAGTCCTCCCTCGTGAGGCGTGCGTTTCTCTGCTACCTGAAGCGGTAGTCCGGTTTCTAGGAACAAACCGGACCGTGGTTTGAAACCTGCTTACCCTAGCACTAAGAGGTTGAGACTTAGACCACGGTGAAACTCTACTGAGAGTTCGAATGACTCTCCCCCCGCCATCCCGGCGAACGGCGCAGTTGCCGAAACCCGAATCGCATGTCCTGCCACAAGCGCTCTGTGCCGGTTCCCGCCCGCTCGTCTCGTACGGCTTGCTTCACCTGTTCCAACGAAACCTTACTTGACGAGGTGCGTGCATGAGCGATGTCGTTGCTTCTGAAGCGAACACAGCAAGATTATTTGGCGGTGATACCCTGCGAGAGTGTGTGTTAGTCTCAATCCGGTCAAAATGATCAATTTTTCACACCGCGAAGGAGTCACAAAATGTCAGACATTAAGGTGATCAATAACTCAGCCACCAGAATACTTTTCTCTGACTTCAATGCAGGGGACAACGCAATTCCTTTCGACACCAAATGGATTGAGCCGCACTCCGATGGTACGTTGAAGGTCGGGAACTTCAAGTCTCTCAGTATTGGAGCGCAGGCTCAGGAGGGTGGCAGGTGGCTTGGCGGTGATCCTAAGGACCCCCCCTTTGCGGTTTCAGGCGGAACTGTCACGTTCAATATTACTAAGGGTACTTCTTAACCTTAGTTTGATTTGGGTAACACTGGGCGAAGCTGCTGCGCGTGCGCGTCGATGTCGAGGCTATGGCCAATTTGGCCGACGAGGATCCGCTGCTGCGTGCGGCCGATCGCTGGCGGCGCACAAAAGCTCCTGCTGAAAACCGAGCATTCCCAACGGTGCGGTGAACATTTGGGTCAGCGCCTTGATCTGTTTGTGTCCTAAGGGCTGCCCGCGCTCCAGACGGTTGCAAACGGCACGATAGTTGTATTCACCACTGCGAAGCTCCGACGGATATTTCCTGCTGGCTACTACGATTAGGTGTCAACAGCAGTTCTGAACGGAAAAGTCTATAGGTGGTCCACCGGAAGGTGGTTAAATGCGGAAAAACAAGCGAGCAAAGCTGGCACTGAGAGCAGTGCCAGGAACCGTGTGAGACGCGGCTGCGGAAATCCGGAGAAACGAAATGTGGGGATTTTGTTCCGAACAGAGAATCCGGCAGAAGGGGAATCCTCCCTCCTGAGGCGTGCGTTTCTCTGCTACCTGAAGCGGTAGTCCGGTTTCTAGGAACAAACCGGACCGTGGTCGGCCGTGGTTTGAAACCTACTTACCCTAGCACTAAGAGGTTGAGACTTAGACCACGGAGAAACTCTACTGAGAGTTCGAATGACTCTCCCCCCGCCACCGTGTCCTTCTCTCTTTCACTCAGCCACTTAAGATTCGATAAATCCCCCCATTTGGCCGGAAAGGCTAAATATTTCCTCGAATAAGAGAATCAGATCCGGACCAATCCTGAGACTTAGATACCCTTTTCTTTGCAGTTGGAAGCAGTGGTCCGGTTTCGAAAAGCTATCTGGACTGCGGGTCGAAAAC
>CAWDNI010000003.1:0-9767 GCA_963803615.1 uncultured Acidobacteriaceae bacterium | reverse complement strand
GTTGGTGTAAGCCCGATACACGATACAGGCTGCGAGACAGCGGAGCCTACCCTCTTAGCGTCCATCTATCGTTAGCAGATGATATGTCCGGGTGAATTAGCAGATGAAATGTCCGCATAGCGGGCGGCGAGGATGGGTCCATGCAAGAGAGCATGGAGCACTATTCGAGGGCTGCGGGGGAGCGGGCAATGAAGGTGCAAGAAGTGATATTGCAGGAGCGACCGGCAGATGCGGCGGTGGCGAGAGCGCTACGAAGAGCACGGCTATGACGGGTTGATGGATCGGCAGCGAGGTAAGCCGAGTAGCAGGCGAGTGCCTTTGGCCCAGGTGGAGCAGGTGTTAAGGCTTTACCGGGAGAAGTATTTTGATCTGAACGTGCGGCATTTTCACGAAAAGCTGAAGGAAGAGCACGGGATTGGGCTGAGTTACACCTGGGTGAAGAAGGCATTGCAGGGGCGGGGTTGGTGGCGCGGGAGCGGAAGCGGGGCATACATCGCAAACGGCGGGAGCGGCGGCCGCTGCCTGGAATGTTGTTGCACATCGACGGCAGTCACCATCAATGGTTCCAGGACGAGCGAGGGATACAGATGATCCCGGCTTATTCTCCCCAAGCGCGCGGGCGCAGCGAGCGTAGCTTCTCGACCTGGCAAGGACGGCTGCCGCAGGATCTCCGGTTGCGCGGGATTGCAACTCTGGAGGCGGCCAACGACTTTTTGCGAGAGCACTACATTGCCGAGTTCAACCGCCGATTCCAGGTGCGGGCCGCAGACCGGGGTAGCGCCTTTGTGCCGCGCAGAAGCAAGGATCTGGACCTTATCTTCTCCTTGCAGTTCGAGCGCAGGGCGAACCGCGATAACACGGTTGGTTTCCGAAACCTGAACCTACAAATCGAACCAGTAGGCTGGCGAGCAACGCTGGCCGGCTGCACGGTGACCGTGCATCAGCATCTGGACGGAACGCTCAGCATGACCCACGGACCGCACCGGCTGCGACCGCTGCTGGTTATTCATAAACCAAAACCGGACATTTCATGTGCTAAGAAAACCGGACATTTTAACTTGCTACGAACATCTTTGAGCCTGGAAGCCCCCTTTGAGAATCATCGCCGTCGGATTGCCTACACAGGCCGCCGAGCGTATATTGTCCGCCAACCGGCAACCCAGGATTTTCCCGGCTGTAATTTAGAAAGTTCCACTGGGAGGTCAGAACAATGCCCGGAATCTCGTCTCGCGGCAAGGTGGCGCTCGGCGTCGCCGTGCTGGTCGCCGTATTGCTCGTCATTGCCCTCAGCACAAGGAGAGCCGGGCAGACCGGAATCCCTATAAGCGGCGACAACATTGGTGGAACAGTCACCAGCCCTAAGGGACCGGAAGCAGGAGTGTGGGTCATTGCGGAAACCACGGATCTGCCCACGCGCTATATCAAGGAAGTAGTCACCGACGACAGCGGCCGCTACCTGATACCCAGCCTGCCCAAGGCCCGGTACACGGTTTGGGCGCGGGGTTACGGATTGGTGGATTCGCCCAAAGTGCAGGCCGAGCCTGGCAAACGGGTGGATCTGCAACCCGGCTTAGCGCCGGATGCCAAGACCGCTGCGCACTATTATCCGGGAAACTACTGGTACGCCCTGCTGGAGGTACCTGGGGAAAGCGAATTTCCCGGCACGGGCCCGGCCGGGAACGGTATTTCAACCAACATCAAGAGCCAGGCCCAGTGGATCCACCTGATCAAGACCGATAGCTGTGAGTCGTGCCACCAGCTCGGCAACCAATATACGCGGACCATTCCGTCGATGTTCAGCAATCTCGATCCGGCACAGGCATGGATGCGCCGGGTGCAGTCCGGACAGGCCGGCACATCCATGGTGGGCGGCCTCTCGCAGCTCGGCCCCGGGCGCGCGACCGAGCTCTTCGGCGATTGGACGACGCGGATCGCGAAGGGCGAATTACCGGCGGAGGCGCCTCCGCGGCCGCAGGGAATCGAGCGCAATCTGGTAATCACACAGTGGGATTGGGCCGATCCCAAGGCTTACCTGCACGATTCGATCTCCACCGACAAGCGCAACCCGGAGGTAAACGCCAATGGGCCGCTCTACGGCGCGCCCGAGGAGAGCCGCGACTATTTGCCGGTACTCGATCCGGTGCACAACACCATCGGCCGGCTGAAGGTTCAATATCGCGATCCGGATACTCCTGGCCAGCCACAGCCGCTGAACTCATCCCCGATATGGGGCAATGAGGCGATCTGGGACAGCCATACCACCGTGCATAATCCAATGTTCGACCAGCGCGGGCGTTTGTGGTTCACGGCGCGAATTCGCGCCAAAGACAACCCGGCGTTTTGCAAGACGGGATCCAGCCTTGCTTCGGCAAAGCTCACTCCTGTCGACACCTCGGGACGGCAGTTGGAGATGTACGATCCGGCGACTAAACAGATTTCAATGATCGATACCTGCTACGGCACGCACCACCTGGTCTTCGCCGGCGATGCCAATAACACTCTGTGGACCAGCAGCGGCGGTGGCGGCGGAGTCGTAGGCTGGTTGAATACGAAGATGTGGGACCAGACGCACGACGCCGCGCAATCCCAAGGCTGGACGGCCCTGGTGCTGGACACCAACGGAAACGGCAAGCGGGACGCCTATGTTGAAGGCGAGCAGAAAGTAGCTACCGCGCCCAGTGGTGAAAGTCTAGGCGCCTCAGCGGCTCTCAATGCAGCGGCTGACCCCACCAAGGACACCCGGCTGAACGCAGCGTTCTACGGAGTGGCCGTGGGCAGGGACGGAATGGTTTGGGGCACGGTGCTGGGCTTCCCCGGCGGAATCGTGCGTCTGAATCCGGGAAACAACCCTCCGCAGACAACGCTGGCGGAATACTACGAAGTGCCGTGGAAGGATCCCAAGGCTCCGGTTTGGGGCTTTTCGCCGCGGGGAATGGACATCGACGGCAATGGCGTCGTCTGGGTAGCGTTGGCCAGTGGGCACCTGGCGAGCTTCGACCGAAGCAAGTGCAAAGGTCCGCTCAACGGGCCCAAGGCGACTGGCCGCCAGTGTCCCGAAGGGTGGACGCTCTATCAGACGCCGGGGCCGAAGTTCAAGAATGTGACACTCTCCGGCAGCGCCGACTCTCATTACTACGTCTGGGTGGATCAGTTCAACACTCTGGGACTGGGAGAGAACACGCCGATCATTACCGGCAATGGCTCAGATTCGCTTCTCGCCCTGGTAAACGGCAAGTTCACCATACTCCGGGTTCCTTATCCCATGGGCTTCTATGCCAAGGGCATGGACGGCCGCTTCGACGATCCGCAGGCAGGCTGGAAGGGGAAGGGAGTTTGGACCACCTGGGGCACCCGCGCACCGTTCCATAGCGAGACGGGAAAAGGGACGAACCCCAAAGTGGTGCATTTCCAAATTCGACCCAATCCGCTGGCTGACTGAAGACCCATCTTTGACACAAAGGAAGGCAAAGACGATACATCGCTTTTCCGTAGCTTGTATAGTGGTAGTTACGCCGTACCCAGCCCGCCGCAAACGATATTAGCTTCGGAGTACACCCATGAAAATTTCAGGACGATCCACCATTGGTTTCCAAGCAGGCGCTGAGACCGGAGAGGTCTTTCACGCTGTCAATCCCCGCACCGGTGAACAGATGCAGCCGCGATTTTTCTCGGCGACGCCTGAGGAAGTGAATCGAGCGGCGCTTTTGGCGCACCAGGCCTTTGCCGTCTACAGCCGCGCGACAGGCCGTGAGAAGGCTGTATTCTTACGCGCCATCGCGGCCAATATTGAATCGATCGCCAGCGAAGTAGTCGAACGCGCCGAACAGGAGACCGCTCTTCCCAAGGCGCGCCTGCAAGGTGAAACTGCGCGTACCTGCGGACAGCTTCGCTTGTTCGCCCAGGTGGTCGAGGAAGGCTCGTGGCTGATGGCCCGTATCGACCGCGCAAATCCGGAACGCAAGCCTGCTCCAAAACCGGATCTTCGCTCCTTGCTGCGTCCCCTGGGCCCGGTGGTGGTATTCGGGGCGAGTAACTTTCCTCTGGCTTTTTCCGTGGCGGGCGGGGATACCGCATCTGCCTTAGCGGCGGGAAATCCGGTCATCGTCAAAGCCCATACGGCGCACCCCGGCACCAGCGAGCTGGTAGGCCAGGCGGTGCAGCAGGCCGTGCGGCAATGCAATCTGCCGGAAGGCGTATTTTCACTTCTGTTTGGACGCGGCGCCCAGATCGGCATCGCCTTGATGAAGCATCCCTTGGTCAAGGCCGGCGGGTTCACAGGCTCGCGGACTGCGGGCAGGATCCTGATGGATACGGCGGCCTCCCGTCCGGAGCCGATCCCGTTTTATGCCGAGATGAGCAGCACCAATCCGGTGTTTATTCTGCCCGGCGCACTGCGCGAGCGTGCGGAGAGCATTGCCGCCGGACTGCACGCGTCCTTTACGCTAGGCGCCGGCCAGTTTTGCACCAAGCCGGGAATGGTGTTTCTGCCCCAAGGCGACTACGCTTCCGGATTCGTCGGCAAGCTGGAGCAGTCGGTCAAAGAATCGGCGCCATTCCACTTGCTGACTGGGGGCATCAAATCGGCTTATGACTCAGGGATCGCCGGCCGCAAGACAAGGCAGGGAGTGAAGCTGGTCGCCGAGAAGCCTATGGCGGGCAATGGCCGGGAGTTTGGCGTGGGCGCCGCGCTCTTTGAGACGGATGGCCAGACGTTCCTCAAGGACCCGGAGCTCGCCGACGAGATTTTCGGTCCGGCGACCTTGTTGATCCGCCACTCCAGCCGCGATGAGATGCTGGAGGCGGCGCGCAATTTAGAAGGCCACCTGACCGGGACCATTCACGGAACGGAGCAGGACTTGCGCGAGTATAGCGATCTGATTGCGATTCTCGAGACCAAGGTGGGCAGGCTGGTCTTCAATGGTTTCCCGACCGGTGTGGAAGTCTCCCATGCCATGGTGCACGGCGGCCCCTATCCATCGACCTCCGATGGGCGCTCCACGTCCGTGGGCAGCCAAGCGATCTTCCGTTTCTCGCGGCCGGTCTGCTACCAGGACTTTCCCGACGCTGCGCTGCCCGAGGAGCTAAAGAACGGGAATCCTCTTCATATCTGGCGAATGGTGGATGGGGAAATGACCAAAGAACCGGTCACGCAGCCGCAGCAACTGGAGCATGCTCACAGTTGATGAAGACAAGAACGGCTCACGCGTAATCCGCTGAGCCGAGGATAGCGCGCGGGCAGAGAAAAGGGATGGTTCACCATGCAAGATTCATCTCTGACGTGATTCTCTGTTCTGACGTGATTCTCTGTGCTAAGCCGCGCGCTTCGCCGCAAAACGAAAGCACAGGCTACTGTTTGTTCGGAAACGGCCGTGGCATGCCTGGCTTCCAGTCGGGTATGGCGTATCCGTCTCGATTCGGCATTTTCACTTGCGGCAGCGTCGTTTGATCGAGGACCTCACCCTCCTGAATCACACCGTTCTTGTAGAGCAGGAACGCGGTGAGCGAGTACACTTCGTCCGGCTTGAGCGAGCCTTCCTGCGTGAAGGGCATGGCGCGATTGATGTAGTCCCATATGGTCGTCGCGTAAGGCGCATGCGACGCCATTACATTTCTCGGTCCGATGCATGGCGCAAGACATGGCGTCGAGCTCTTTACAGGCGTTTCGGGCTTGATCAACATCGGAGCCTGTCCGCCCGAACCGTTCTCTCCGTGGCACATCGCGCATTTCTGGCCAAAAATCGCCGCGCCCTCTTTTGCCGTTCCCTTCCCCGGTGGAAGATTCTTCCCGTCCGGGCTGATGGTGATATCCTCGGCGCGAATCTCCTCGGGCGTCGGTGTCCTTCCGACACCCGAGACCGGCGATTGGGCCCACGCAGCGCCGCACGCGCACAACATCAGCGCTGGAAGCAGAACACTAAATCGCATTGTGCACGCTCCCATCGCCCGCGACCCGCCACGGCTGTATCGTGTTGTCCGAGCCTTGGACGCCGTGAGTTTTGTAGTAGTCCGGCGGCACCTTGAAAAACGCAGCCAATTCCGCGCGCGAAGGTTGCACCTGCCCAAGTTCATCGGTGCAGCGCGACTGCAGCACGCATTCCCGCCCGTCCCACTTCCAGTCCATGCCAAATCGCGTATGCGCTTTCGCATGGACCATCCCGCGGATCTCCGCGTCTTTCCACGTTTGCCCGCCGTCCGTGGAAACTTCTATGCGCCGCACCGCGCCTCCGCCCGACCACGCCAACCCTGTCAGTTGGTAGATTCCGGGACCGGGGAGCTTCTGGCCTCCTGACGGAAACGTGATCACCGATTTCGGCCCCCACTGGAACGTCAACGCGGCCACTTCTTCATCCTTCGAAATATGTCCATAATCGTTGTACGTCATGTAATAGCGGTCCACGACCTTGATCCGCCGCAGCCATTTGGTGTTGTATATGCCTTCGAATCCCGGAACCACCAAGCGCAACGGAAAACCTTGCTGCGGGCGTATCGGCTCGCCGTTTTGCCCGTAGGCGACGATGCAATCGTCCATCGCCTTCGCCAGCCGGATGCTGCCGGCGCCCTTGACCTCTTCCGAGCCTTCCGACACTACCCACGAGGCGTCCTTCTGTACGCCGCAATCTTTGAGCAAAACCGAAAGCAGCACGCCTGTCCATTCGCTGCAACTCGTCAGCCCGTGAGTCTCCTGCACCGTTTTGTCTTGCGGCTTGGAATGGTTGCCTAGGCACTCGATGAAATGAACGCGCGATACTGAGGGAAATCGCTTCAGATCATCCATGCTGAACTCCAACGGCCGGTCGACCATGCCGTGAATCATCAGCCGATGCTGCTGGGGATCGATATCCGGCACGATCGACCCGCGATGCGTCCCTATGAAGTGAAGCGACGACGGTGTGATAATGCCCACCGAATCCTGCAGCGGCGCTGACACGTGAAACGTCAGCCCAAATTCGTCCGGTGAAGGTCTCTCGTTTACCGGCACGCGAAGCGAGGTCACGTAATGCGACCGATCGCCATACGCGATCAGGTCCTTCAGCGGCTTTGTTTCGGCAGCCGATGTTTGGCCGGTTACGGTTTGCACGGCGCCCAACGCGGCTGCCGCGGCGCCGGTCGTTAAAAATCTCCTTCGGCTAGCCTTCGTCAAATCGGTCGGTTTTTTCGATGCCGCGTTTCTTTTGGAATCCATGGGGTCTCTCCTTCTAGCGCTGTTTCCACCCGCGCCGCGCGAATGTTTCGAGGGAACTTGGTTCTCGCGTCTTCCTTGTCGCGAAATGTACGCCCATTTGGCGGATCAAATCAAGGTTGGCTTGCAGAGGTCGATGCTTACCCAGATCGATCGCTGAGCGGGTTGCGATCCGGCGGCCGCAGTCGTTGAGCCTTTTGCTGCTGTTCAGGTAGGCGCGCAGACTGGCCGGAATACCTGGATTGGAGTGTCGAGGCCCTTCGTCTTGCCTCCTCCGGTATTCGGGACACCACGCAGATTCACACCCACATGTGCTGTTCCGAGTTCAATGACATCATGACGGCGATGATTTGTCCCAACCGGAAGACAAGAATGACGGTCGCTTGACAAGCAAGTGACAACTAGTCCGAGAACGTGCCGATACTCTGAGGTGTGACCATTCCGTCTCATCGCATTGTCTCCGGACTTGAAGGCGCCGTGCTGTGCCTGTCTGTGCTCTTTCTGTGCATGCACACGTTGCCGCGTGCCTGGCGGACGCTGAACACGGATTTTCCCAACTACTACATGTCCGCGCGGCTGGCAAATGAAGGATACGACACTTCTCGCATGTATGAGTGGCCATGGATAGAACGCGAGAAGGATCATCGCGCCGTCGATATCCGCGTCATCGGATTGCTTCCGATTACACCGTTTTCGACACTAGCCGTGTGGCCGCTGATTAGACTGTCACCGCTTGCCGCCAAGCATGTCTGGATACTCCTCAACCTTGCCTTCCTGATCCCCATCGGATGGATGTTGCGGGCGATGACACGTTTGAGCTACCGGCAGATCGCACTCGCGATTTCGCTCAGCTTCCCCTTGCATCGCAATCTGCTGTTCGGGCAATTCTATGTGCTTCTTCTCCTATTGCTTATTGCGGCATGTTGGAGCTATCTGCGTGGTTTCCGCGCGTTGGCTGGAGCGCTGGTGGCGCTCGCCGCTGCCTGCAAAATCTTCCCACTGCTGCTTTTCGCATTCTTTCTTCAGAGAAGAGACTGGCGCGCGCTCGTCTCCGGCTCGATTACGGGCCTCTCTGCCGTTGCCGTGTCCATTGCGGTGTTTGGCCTGAATGCGCACCGCACATGGCTGCTGGAGATTTTGCCTTGGGTGATGCGTGGCGAAGGGCTAGGGACATATTCAGCAACCGCCTCCATCTCCGGCGTACTACATTGCCTCCTGCTCTCCGAGCCACAGTGGAACCCACATCCGTGGCACTCCTCTCCGCTCTGCTACGCCCTTCTAGCACCTGCCTCGCAGATGCTTGCGTTGGCCCCCGCTATCCTGCTGATTCGCAGAAACGATGGGAGCAAGAAGCGGATTCTTATGGAGTGGTCTGCGTTGTTGACGGCATCGCTCGCGATTTCCACGATTCCCGCTTCGTACAACTTCGTACTCATGGTGTTCCCCTTGTGCGTGCTCGCGTCCCTATTGCTCCGGCAAAAACAATATGGGTGGCTCACGGCCTTGGTAGTCGCTTATCTCGGTATTGGGTTTCCAATTGCGGCGCCTCATAATATGCCGGGGCTTGCAATCTTCCTCTATGTGCCGAGACTCCCATTGATGTTGGCGGTGCTCCTGGGGATCTACGCTTTGTTATGGCGCGATCTGCGGGAAGAATCTTCTTCCCCAGACTGGACCCGCTATGCGTGGGCGGCAGCCATGATTGCATTTGTAGTCTTCAGCGTGCATTCCACGCTTTATCTGGAACGCGCCGAGCGAGAGGAGTATGCATATCGGGTGCCGTTGCAAACGCAAGGGTTTCTCAACGCGGAGCCGCAATCTACAGCGACCGGTATTCGCTATGCCGCATTCACAATGACGGGATACCGCTTGATTACACAAGACCGGGACGGCCTGCGGCAGGATCCATCCACCGATGCCGCATACGACGACCTTTCGTTTACCAACGGGGCGGGGCATATCTGGGCAGAACGGGCCTCCGGCTCCGGCTCGCAGATCATCGATCTTCAGCAGCCTTCACGATTTGTCATCTACGATGCGCGCGAGCCAATACTTTCCGCCGATCAGCAGAGTCTCGCCTTCATCCGCGACGATCACGGCCGAGGCCGCCTGATGGTCCGAAGGGCTTTCCAGTCCGATGCCGCAGGTGAAACTTCGCTCACCCCATCCCAGGTTAATGTCTACGAGGCGTCTTTTCTTTCCGAGAATGATTATGCCTTTTCGGCCACCGAAGGTGACGGACTTCCGCAGGTATACCTTACGGACGCCACCCACACGAACTCGCCTATCGCAATTGCGGGGACGCGCTATCCGGCCCTTTCACCTGACAAGCGTTGGATGGCATACAGCCATCTCGATCATGGTGTTTGGAATCTGTGGCTACGCAATCAGTCGGACGGCACAACACGGAGAATCGCCAATGTTCCCTGCAACCAGATCCAACCCTCATGGGAGCACGACTCAAAAACGTTGCTTTATGGCACAGATTGCGGCCGAAGCATTTGGTTTGTCGCGGTATCGCGGAGGAAGGTGCTGCCCTGACAATGACGTCCTGCAAAGTCTGTCGTTGAGCCTTTTCCTGCTGTTC
>CAWDNI010000002.1:0-262000 GCA_963803615.1 uncultured Acidobacteriaceae bacterium | reverse complement strand
GTTGCCCGTCTATGCAAGCAGCTACCATGGGCAAGACGGTGAGTTTGGGCTGAATTCGGGCAAACGCTTTGCCGAGTACGCGCTCGAATGCCGCGAACAGGGCTTCGCCGGGTTCAAAATTCATGGCTGGCATGACGGCAATCGCAAACGGGAAGCCAATACGATACTCGAAGTGCGCGACGCAGTGGGACCGGATATGGAAATCATGGTCGATTGTGCTTGCGAGCTCCGCACATTTGCGGATGCGCTCTATGTCGGTTATGCCTGCGATGAGGCGAAATGTTTCTGGTTTGAAGATCCGTACCGGGATGGAGGGGTCTCTGCCTTCTCCCACAAAATGCTGCGGGAGCGTCTAAGAACTCCGCTTCTCATCACCGAGCATGTCCGCGGACCCGAGCAAAAGGCATCCTTCCTTATCAGCGGCGGCTGCGACTACATCCATGCCGATCCGGAATACGACATGGGCATCACGGGAGTGATGAAAATTGCGCACATGGCCGAGGCGCTCGGAGTTGACGTACAGGTGCATGCCTGTGGACCTGCGCATCGGCTCTGCATTGCGGCCATGCGGAATACTCACTTCTACGAAATGGCCCTGATCGGACCAAACATGCCGAACTTAATACCTCCGGTCTATGCGTGCGGCTATAGCGATCAGCAAGATACCATTGCCAAGGATGGCACCCTGCCCGTTCCGAATGGGCCGGGACTCGGGGTCGCGTACGATTGGGATTTTTTGGATAAACACAAAGTTGCGCACCACCGCTTTACGCTCTGATAACGACCGACCGGGGATCCATCCTTGAGCTTATCGAGAAGGTCCCGTTGATGCTCCCTGACTCTCTTGAGCAGCCACGGAATTCTCCGTTTGGAGGATGGTACGAGACGAATCGTTTGCGGGTGTTTGCAGCTCCGCGCTGCTCCATCTGACAATCTGAGCTTCGTCCATTAGCAGAAAGCGCTCGAGACTCCGCATGAGGTCCTCCAACCGATTATGCAGGTGCTTGCGCATAGCCGCATCCGCCCGTTCTTCAGACCCCTCGCTGAGCGACGATGCCAACTGCTCATGCCATTGTGCGGGAAGCTTCCGGCCGCCATAGAGCTGATGATGGTAAAACCAATTGAAGACTAAGAGCTGATTCTTCTCAATTTGCTGGGTCAGGAATGGGAGATGGGCGCACTCGGCTATTCGCATATGGAATCGCATGTGAGCGCAGCGCCACTGGTGAAGCGCCTTCGGATCGGGGTCATCCGAGCTGGTGGTTGACTCATGCATGAGATCAAGCTGCTTTGCCATTTCCACGAGCTCTTTACGCTCCCTGCCTGTCGATGTGCGCGCATATAGCCTCGCCGCTTGCGTTTCCAGGCCTTCCCTTACCGCCCAAAATCCCCGAATATCTTGCGGACTGGGAATTCTCACCTTCGTGCCGACGCGGGGCGTGTTCTCGATGAGATATTCATGCTCCAGACGAGACATTGCCTCATTGATCGGCACCAGACTCATGCCCAATTCCGTCGCAAGATCCCGGCGTGATAGGACGCTGCCAAAGGGAAGTTCGCCGGCCAAAATACGGCCGCGTATATGCCGATAGGCCTTTTCAGCTAATCCTTCATTCGTGCGCTTATCGTCGTCGGCAGAAATTGGTGAGGGCATATGTTGACAACAATAATACAACTTGCTATTGTCAGCAACGTCTTGTGGCATCTCAGAACCGCGAGATGACATTTCGCCGGAGGATTCCCCGTTGCCAGCCGAGCAAAACTTCTGCCGCAAATTTCGGAGCGCCACGCTTCTTTCCGCCATGGTCTTGGCAGGCTGTTTGGTTGCGTCAGCCCAAATCCGCGTGATCGAAACGCCCACTGCGACCCTGCGCTTGTCTGAACGTACCGGCGATTTGGTGGGCGTAGATTGGAAAAATCCGAATCTCGAGGTGATAGCCGAACCGCGTCTGGGCGAAAATTTTCGCGTGCTTCTGCCAAAGCCCGGCTACGAGGCAGCATATTTCAACAGCCGGGATCAAAACGTGAGCCGGATCGATCCAGCGCCCGACGGAGCTCTCTGTACCTACGAGTCGCTGCACAATGACCAGGAGACGGTGCCGGTCCGGGTACGTTATCGAATCCGTGTTTCAGGCCAGCAGGTACTGTTTTCAATCCAGGTTGACAATCCAACCGACAGGAAGTTAGCCGAAGTTATGTATGGGATCGTGGGAGGTCAACAAGGAATCGGCAACCGGCTGGATACGGAATCGATCGTTCCTGGCGGAATTAAGAACTTGGCTCCGAAGTTATTCTCGCGATTCCACGGCGGCGCGTATGGCGGCGGTAACTTAGGGATACGTTATGATGCCGCCGGGTTTACCTACCCGGGAATCATGCCCATGGGCTGGATGGATATCTTCAATCCAAAGGCCGGCATTGGTTACTATTACGCAAATCAGGATCCGGAAACCCGTCTTACTCTGCTCTACTTCGAGATGCGCCCGTACACCAAAGGAGCGACCGTTAAGGACAGTTGGCCTTCCCCTTCGGAGTTGCCCAAAGGAGAGCCATTTGGTTTGACCATGGGTTGGGTGAATTTTCCTTATCTGAGTAAAGGAACTTTCACAGCGGGACCAGTGGCATTGCAAGTACACACAGGCGATTGGCACACGGCCAGTGGAATCTATCGATCCTGGTTCGATCAGCATTTCACCGTCAAACGTCCTCCAGACTGGTTGCGCCGGGAAAACGCCTGGCAATCCATAATCCTCTCCAATCCGGAAGACGTGATTGTGCATCGGTTCAACGAATTGCCAAAGCTTGCCGCAGACGCAAAGAAGTACGGAATAACCACTTTTGAAATTCTAGGGTGGGATATTGGCGGAATTGATAGGGGATATCCACAGTACCAGCCGGATCCGAGACTTGGAACTCCGGCAGAGTTTCGCAAGGCCCTTGCTGAAATTCGAGCGGAGGGTGTCCATCCGTTGATCTTCTCGAATATTCAATTCGCGGATACCGCCACACCGCTGTTTAAAGAAAAGCTCAAGCAGTACACGGTAGACGGCCTGTGGGCGCCGGATTGGCTAATCGTAGGGTGGGGAGAGGGCACAATCAGCGCCCGTGAAGGGTTAGCGCGATCCAATATGACCCTGGTTAGCCCGTCACATCCCGAATTCCGGAAGTTTCTGATGGACCAATACCTTCAACTCGTTCGAGATGGGGCCGAAGGCTTCCAACTCGACAAGACCATTGCCATGTCCTCACTCGATTTCAACCATGGGCTTCCAGTATCTCCTGACAAGTCCCTGGTTCAAGGAGTTCTTGAAACCTTCAAAGAATTGCTGGCTAACGCGCGCGCAATTGACCCGAATTTCTCTCTTGCCTCAGAAAACTGGATCGATCGTGCGATGCCCTACGTCGATGTCTCTTATATGCGCATGGGGGATATCGATATGGATTCCACCGCTCTCCGCTATACCTTTCCAGAGTGGACATCAACCATTTTCGGGGAAAGTCCGGGCGACTTCAATCCGATGAATAATGGGATGAGATATGGGTTGGTTTGGGATCTCGCGCCGCGGCATTACAACGATTCCGTCGACGAGCCGCTTACCCGGCCGTTGGCCCGGTATGTAAGCGAGTTGATTCGGATACGCAAAGAGTATGCAGACCTTCTCTTTTTTGGGCGCTTCAACGACACGATAGGCGCTACCGTTCAAGGCGGTCCGGACGTTCGCTACTCCGTTTTCAATTTACTTCCGGCAAAGGGTGAGGCGCGGGCGTGCGTCGTAGTCAATTACGGTGACAATCCGGAATCGGCAGAGATCAACCTTGAGGGCGAGAGCGGCGATGTCAACGTCGCGGCGCCCTTCAGCCCGGATCGCAAGGCCACCTTACCTGTCCAGGTTTCTATTCCCCCTCATCAATTGGCAGTAGTTGTAAAGCCATGACAGGCGCCTCGCATTCAGGGTTGGGACTGGGAATCGTTCTGTTAAGCGGCATACTTACGGCCAGTTTTCCCCTACCGATGAAGTGGTCGCGGGTATGGCAATGGGAGAATACGTGGCTTATCTATGCGACTCTTGCGCTTCTGGTTATTCCTATCTCACTTGCTGCCTGGACCGTGCCGCACCTTCTCTCGTTCTATGCATCGATTCCGGCGCGAACCCTGGCTCTCCCCATTCTCTTCGGATTCGGGTGGGGTATTGCCCAAGTCACGTTTGGACTCTCGATCGAACGCGTGGGAATGGCCATGGCATTCGCTATCGTTATAGGGCTCAGTTCCCTGCTCGGGAGTATTGTTCCTTTGGCGGTTTTCCATCCACAATCTCTCTTTGGTCAACCCGGCGTGGTCTTACTCGCGAGTGCTGTGCTCCTGGTCGGGGGCTTGGCTCTCTATGCCCTTGCAGGGCGGGAACGGGAAATCAGCATCCTTGTCCAAAGCCCGTCTCGCGGCCTCTTTCTGCATGGTCTTCTGCTGTGCATCTTCACCGGATGTTTCGGATCGATGATCAATATGGGATTTGTCTTCGGCGGCGGCATTGCGGATAAAGCTATAGGCCGCGGGGTTTCGCCAGAAAGCGCCACGCTCAGTGTATGGGCAGTAGTGCTGGCAGCCGGATATCTTCCAAATGTCGCCTACACGCTCTATCTTCTGTTGAACAACGGTTCCGCGGGTCGCTTTCAAACATCTTACGTTCGAGAGACACTGTTGGCCGCAACTGCGGCGGTTCTTTGGCTCTTTGGCATGCTGGGCTATGGAGTCGGTGCCAGTCTGATGGGGACTTACGGCAACTCAATTGGCTTTGCCGCCTGCATGGCTGTTCTCCTAGTCTGGTCGAGCATGCTTGGTGTCTTCGCAGGAGAGTGGCGTCTGGCATCAGCCCGTGCCCGCCTGCGCATGCGTCTGGGCGTAACGCTCATCATCACGTCGATATCTGTCTTAGGCTTGGGTAGTTTGATTCACTAGAACTGGTCTCATAAATTCAATTTGAGGCTTCGGTCGAAAGCATGAGCCCCGCTTCGGTGGCGGGTCTCATCCGCAGCGTTGGCGAGGGCATTGGGTTTATGAGACTAGTTCTAGAGCATTTTAGCTTTTACTGTGATCTGGCAAGAGCAGCTGTGTGTGGCCGTTCTTCGATAGAACGGCCACGTGGGAAGTTGCTTCCCGCGCGTACACCAAAAGCTAAAATGCTCTAACGCCAACTTCTGTACGGCGAGGAACAATGCACATAGAAAAAATCTGGGCTGAGGTATATAGCGTTCCGGTGCATCGCGAGATGCACGACGCCATCCGCCACTTCAGCAAGATGGATGTAATATTCGCTTTTGTTGAAACCAACGAAGGAGTAACAGGCGCGGGCTTCACCTATAGCATTATCCCCTTCGGCGCGCGTCAGATCGCGTCATTGATCAATCAGGGACTGGGTGAGCTCATTCGCCAAATGGATCCAAGGGATCATGAACGAATCTGGTCTCGTATGTGGAGGCAGGTCGACTGGGTGGGGCGGGGAGGAATCGCTGTGCTGGCGATTGCAGCGCTAGACATCGCTATCTGGGATTTGAAATCCAAACTTGGCAATCTGCCTTTATATCGGTTGCTTGGAGGGGCTCGGGAGCGGGTTCCGGTGTACAGTACCGATGGCGGTTGGCTGAATCACACCGTCGGCCAATTGGTAGAAGAGACAAAGCAAGTCGTCGCGGCTGGATTTCGCGGAACCAAGATCAAGGTGGGCAAGGAAGATGCATCCGAAGATACAGAACGCATCGCCGCGGTCCGTGAGGTATTAGGACCTCGCCGCAATTTGATGGTGGATGCAAACGAACGATTTACCAGCGCCGAAGCCATCAAGCGAGCTCGAATGTGGGAAACCTACAACTTATTCTGGTTCGAGGAACCCCTGCCGGCGGAAGATACGCTCGGTCATGCCAGCCTGCGCTCTCATACAGCGATTCCGATTGCCATTGGTGAATCGCTCTTCACGCGACAGCAGTTTCGAGATTATATCGCTTGCGGTGGCGCCTCGATCTTGCAGCCGGATGTATGCCGCTGCGGAGGAATTACCGAATGGCTGAAGATCGCACACATGGCGGATTGCTACAATATGCAGGTCAGCCCGCATTTTGTGATGGAGCTCCACCTTCCCTTAGTTGCCGCTATCCCAAACGGCCTCTTCGTCGAATACATCCCATCGTTGGATGCCGTGCTTTCCGAGCCGCTGCGATTGACCGACGGCTGTTATCGGCCCAGTGAAGAGCCCGGGCTAGGCATTCCGTTTGACTGGGAGAAGCTCCGCAGCTACAAGGTGGACGCATGAAAATCGATAGTCACCAACATTTCTGGAGAGCGAGCCGGGGAGACTATCATTGGATGAGCCCGGATATTCCGGTCCTGTATAGAGACTACTTGCCTGAGGATCTCAGAGGGATCCTTCAAGAGTGCGGCATCGACAAAACCATACTGGTGCAGGCGGCCCAAACTACTGCCGAAACCAGCTTCCTGCTCGAACTCGCGGGTGTTCACGACTTTATAGCCGGGGTGGTTGGTTGGCTGGATCTGGAAAGCCGCACATTTCCGGAACAATTTGCGCAATCTTGCTCCAATCCCAAGTTCATCGGCATCCGGCCCATGTTGCAGGACCTTCCTGATGATGACTGGATACTGCGGCCACGGGTTATTGAAGCGCTTAGGCTGATTGCAAGCGCGGATTTTCCCTTTGAATTTCTAACCTATACGCGGCATCTGCCACACGTGCTTAAGGTATTGGAGATGGTTCCCCAACTGCGCGCAGTGATCGATCACGCCTCCAAGCCGGAGATCAAGGCGAAAAAGTTGGAGCCGTGGAAAACTCTTATGGCCGAAGCAGCGCAGCACCCCAACCTGCACTGCAAGGTCTCGGGAATGATAACCGAGGCAGACCATCAAAACTGGACTACGGCCGATCTGCGTCCGTATGTAGACCATCTGGTCGAAACCTTCGGATGGCAACGGCTGATGTTCGGCAGCGATTGGCCTGTATGCCGATTGGCGGGAGAATACGAACAGGTCCTAAGCGCCTTTCATGAGACCCTAGCCCCTCATCTGAACGAGCATTCGACAGCTGCTATTTTCGGGGCGAACGCCGTGCGATTCTATAAGTTAACCGGCGTGGCCTCATGAACCGGGACAAGGTAGGAGTCGCTTTCATCGGAGCGGGAATCGTTGCGGAGATGCATGGCCGGGGAATCTTGGCGAATTCAAAGGCTCAGTTGGTGGGCGCCTTCGACCCGGAGCCCGAGAGGTCTCGCTGCATAACGAAGAAATTCGGCGGCCGGGTCTACGAAAGCCTGGAAGAGCTTCTTTCTGATCCGCTCGTCGAGGCGGTGCATATTCTTAATCCCGCACAGCACCACGTCGAGACGTCTATTGCCAGCCTGAAAGCCGGCAAACACGTGCTAGTCGAAAAACCTGTCGCGATGAGTCTGGATGAGTTGACCTCCTTAACCAATGTTGCGCGCAGCTCCGGCCGCATCTGCATGCCGGCGCATAACTACATCTATGTGTCCTCTCTCCAGCGCGCCAAGCGCATCATCCAATCGGGAAAGCTTGGCCAAATTGCGAGTCTCTGGATCATCTACAACATCTTTCATGCGGAAGAGACGGCGGCGCTCTACGGCGGAGTGCTGCGGGCAGTGTGTACGCACCACGCCTACTCCTTGCTCTACCTGCTGGGCCGCCCGCAACGCTTGATGACAATGGCCACGCGGGTACACTATAAAGCACTGACATGCGAGGATCAGGCAATGATCGTCGCTGAGATGCCGGACGGGGCCATAGCCAATCTATGGTGCAGCTTCGCCGCCAGTGATCCCACCAACGATCCCTGGACCGTAATCTATAAGATCCTCGGCGCCAAAGGGGGGATTACATTTTCATGGAACGAAGCACAATTTGAAGATCGAGGAGGCCCAGCTTGGGGTTTGCCATGCTACGAAGAAGGATTCATCCATGAGATAGATCACTTCATTTCCAAATGCATTCTTGAAGGTGAACAGCCGTTGTCCACCCTGGATGACGCCGCGGATGCATTGCGCATTGTAAATGCAGCCGAGCGTTCAGCAATTCATACTCATGCGATGGAAGAGCTCCATTATCCATGATGCTCGGCTATCAACGATGCTCGACGAACCCCAGCGGTTCTTACCTTTAAATCTAAGATCCGCTGGGGCAATCAATCCTCAAAATACATATTTTAACGCTACCTGCAGCGTTCTTACCCCGGACGCTTCATAGGTCAACTGTCCCAAATTCGGTGCACTCACAATCTGTGATCCCTGACCGAACTGGGGATGGTTGAGCAGGCTGAATCCGTCTACTCGAAATTGCAGCTGCTGCTCCCTGAAAGTCGGAAACGATTTGAACAATGAGATATTCGTCGGGTTCACCCCGGGCACACGGACCGCATCGCGAGTTGTTCCATAATGTCCGACTGCCGGCTGCGCAAAACACCCAGCATTAAAGAAGGTGAATCTTGAACGGATAAATCCATCTCTTGGGTTACATGTCTCCCGAGCAAACATCGCATGATTCGTACTGATATCCGCGGTATTTTTGGCGGTTATGCTGATGGGCTGTCCTGAGGCTATCTGCTGTATGATCGCAAGCCGCCAACCTCCGATTACGTCCCTGCTGATCCATCCTTTGTCGTTTGCAAAACGCATTCCCTGTCCGACAGGCAGATCGTAGACTCCGCTAAACAGGAAATTGTTGGTGCGATCGAATGCCGCAGGCGACCACTGCAGGTTTGGATCATGGAAATCCTGCAGGGTCTCATTGTCCCCGTCGATGATGTCCATTGCCTTCGACCAGGTATAGCTGGCCAGGAATTGAAGTCCATTCACATAGCGCCGTTGCAAAGAGACAGCGAGCGCATTGTAGCTTGCGTTGAACATATTTACTTGCGTCGTAACCGCGGCTGCAAGCGGTTGTGGCTTGACATCGAGAAGTCCGGATGTATTCCCGGCCGACAGAGCGTATGGCTGATTGGTATCCGCAAACGAAGCCTCATGACGCAATACATCTCCAATGTATGCAATGGTAAGCAGTGTATTGTCATTTAAGCTCTGTTGGATATTGAGGTTCCACTCTTGCGCGGATTGATCCTTCAAAGTCTTTGTTATGCTCCACGCCGTTGCGCCTGTTGTCGGCGGTCCAAATTGGTTTTGTGTACTTACCGGATTGCTAATGTTGATAGTTGTGTTCTGAGTGATGAAGTTGGGCGCATATAGCAGCTCAAACTGGAGACTGTTGTAAAGAATCGGGGTGTAATAAATGCCATATCCCCCGCGAACCAGCATTTTACTATTTGCACTCCACGCAAACCCAAGTCGCGGTCCCCAATCGTTATAATTGGTATTCCAGGCCCCAGGAATCGGTCTATTCTCAGCGACGCTATATATCGCTGAACGGCCATCTTTGTCAGTAGGTGGATTATAGAAGGTATATCGGAGTCCGAGGTTGAGGGTTAAATTGGGACGAACCTTCCAGTCGTCCTGGATATAGGCTTCCACCGAATAACCACGGAAATATGCTACGGACGTTCCATTGGCAACCGATGCACTTTGCGGAAACCCCAGAAGGAAATCTGCAAACCCGTTCCCGGTGGCCGTACTGCTCCGCTTCCCGTTGACGTATTGCGATGTAGCACTTCCGTCAAAATTGTATATGCCGTTATTGGCGACTACCCAGAAGGGGTTGAACTGGTCACGGACAAAGTCGCCGCCGAAAGCAACCGTATGATTTCCCAGTTTCCAATCGACGTCGTCCGCGTATTGAAAGCGGTTCTGAAGGGCACCGTCGGGAGCATATGGGTTGCCGAAGGATGTATAAGTTGCAATGCTGACCGTAGGGGGCGCCCACTGCTGTGGCAGCGAGTTCACATTCTTAAGGCCATACAATGTCCCATAGTTCTGAGCGCCTGCTCCTAATAGCGTTTCAAGTACGTTGCCCCGGTTATAGCCTACCTTTACGCTATTCACGACATTGGGATTGATAATATATGTATCCTGAAGCATAGCGTTGGTCCCGGAGGAATCGTAAAACGTACCGAACAATTTCGGCACGATCGAGTTTGTGCCGGTAGTATTTGTGAAATGGAAGAAGGTTGCCGTGACCTGGTTCTTATCTGACATGTTCCAGTCTACGCGGGATATTTCTTCATCGCTGGTCGAAGTGTGGGGCACATTTGCCACATAGTTTATGTTGGCTGAGCCTAAAGGGAAGTTTGGCGCTGGATAGTTTGCGAGCCAGAGTTTTGCGAAGTTATCGAATCTGGACGGGGATATAATGTTGCCTGGAAATGGGCTGGTTGAGCCAGTGATTGGGTTGTAGGTGGCAGGGTCGTATATTGTTTGCGAGATATTGTCATTGGCGAAGTTGCCGCTTCGCTCGGCTAGTGTCGGCACGCGGTCCTGGCTGACGACCTGGGAATGGCTTCGCAAGCCGGAATAATCAAAAAAGCCAAATAGCCTGTTTTTAAGAATGGGTCCTCCCAGATCACCGCCAAACAAGTTATAGCGTAAGGGCGGTTTGGTGACTGCGAAGTAATTGGTCGCATTCATCGCGTCGTTTTGCAGAAAATCATAAACCGAACCGTGGAACTGATTCGTTCCGCCTTGCGTGATTACGTTAATCACAGCCGGTTGACCGAAACGCGCGGGCGAGCCGTTGAGCAGGGTGGTTACTCCGCCAGAAGCCTCGACTGTAGACACTACATTTGCCGACTGGGTCAGGAGATTGACATTTTCTATGCCGTCTTGAAGAAATTCCGTGCGTGTTATTCCGAGCCCTGCGATGTTCGCCGTGCTCGCTGTTTGATTGAAAAATCCCACGTCGCCGGCAGTCGGTTCGTCGGTGCCGGCCTGAGAAGCCGGCCCGAGCACCGCGATATTGATTACGCTTACTCCATTTGTGTTGGGAAGATTCGTGAGTTGCGCCGGGCTGAACGTTGTCGACACTTCGTGGCTGTCCGTCTGCAGCGCTACCGATCCGGAGCCCGCATTGACCGTTACACTTTGAGATACATTGCCGAGCACCAGCCGGAAGTTTGCGGTTACTCCATTGAGTGTCAGGTCTACCGTTGACGTTGAAGTCTTGAATCCAGGTGTGGAGGCGCTGACTGTATAGTTACCGATGGTTAGCGCAGGAGCGCTATAGAACCCGCTGGAGTTCGTAACGACGTTACGGACAGTTGTGGTCGCCAAATTTGTTATCGTGATTTTGCAATTCGGGATAGCGGCTCCGCTATTATCCGTCACCGTGCCGGTAATGCTGCTCAGGTTGGTTTGGGCGTGCCCATTGGTCGAAATGAGCAAAACGAGGATCGAAATCAGCGCATAAACCGTGGACACCTTAGTGCAGAATCTGGAGATTGCCGAACCACGAGCGCCTCGATCGCCACTTCTCCTCTGGAAAGTCGGAAGTTGTAACTGCTGACGATACATCGCATGGACTCCTTCAAAGTTTGGAATGCTTTCCGGGGCCGCCGGCGGCTTGTCTCGCCGGGTGTTCACCCTGTTGAGTGGTTTGGTGACCGTAAACCCTGGGCCACGGTTTTTTGGTCGCAGCATCTGTAAGAAATCGTGCAAAGGAGTACACCGATCCTCGAATGCCTGCTTCGTCATGGACCAGAAACACATGCTTGGGCTTTTCTCCCCAGGGTCGTCGATTACCGTTGAGGAGGTCGCGCCGATTCATTTTCACCATCCGGCTCGGCACGGCTCAGTCGCCATTGGTAACATTTCAGATGAGGCCAGTGAGATATTACAAAGCGACGCCCATTAGAGCATGTGGAAATGTGATGTGTCAACCTGTCAATCCGGAGGTTCGTGATCCATAGAAACACCACGAGCGAACCTGCAGCCTTCTGGCCGGTGACACCGTTGATCAGCCAATCGACGGGATGACTGCGCTTTGGATCCTGTCTTAACCGGGCAGTCCCTTGCGATCTGCTGACAAGGCTTCGCGAAAAGTTGGTAATGTTGCGCGCTCATCCCACCCAGATCAAGGCATGTCCGCATGAGGCCGAATAGCTCTACCATGTCCTCGGGAATTGTGCGCCTTCATGCCGCCCGGAACTCGTGCGATCAGCGGCACGCACGTGAGTGAATCTTCCGGGCCGCTGGTCCACTTCTTCACCAGCCCAAAATCACCCGCATAATCTCCGTGATCGGAGAGCACGATCATGGCGGCGTCCTTCTCGTGGTTAGTTCGCTTCACCGCCTCCATCAGCTCACCTAGAAGCCAGTCAGCATAACTTACCTTCGAGGAGATCATTTCAGCCCACGATCATGGCCCTCAGGTAATTCTGCGCGTGTAGGAGAGCTATCCATGGCGCGGCCCGTGCGATACCGGTTTCTCAGTTGCGTGCCCATTCCATGAATTGCTCCGGAGGATTGGCAAGATTGGACCAAGCATCGCAAGGCTCTGCTTTCAATGCTTTCCGGCGCCGGGCGAATTTCGCGTCCCTGGGGACACGCATTCCCCCGCTGCAGTGTTCTCGCTCCACTCCTATTTTGGCTGCAATCGAGGGCCCTGCCTGAAGACACGTTGCCCGGGAAGCAGTATGATTCCATATATGAATCCGGGCGATCCCAGTGCCGCTATGGCATATAAAAGTGGCGGATGCTGCGCGCCTGCCGCCGCGCGCGACCCGGCCGCGTCCTCGGCCGTATGTAGCGATTTGGCGGCGACGCGTATCGCTTTCGCCGACGACCTGATCTCCCTCCCAGGCGGAACATTCCTGATGGGCACCGAAAATCCGGACGGATTTCCTCAGGATGGCGAAGGACCTATTCGCGCCGTCTCTCTGGATCCATTCTCGATCGACCGCTTTTCAGTGACAAACGAGCGCTTCCGGCAATTCGTCAAAGAGACCGGTTACCGCACCGAAGCGGAGGGCTTTGGCTGGTCCTTCGTCTTCTGGGCACATATTCCGCCCGCCCGCTTCAATGAACTGGTAGAGGATACTGTCGCGCAGGCGCCTTGGTGGTGCAAGGTGGCGGGCGCAAAGTGGGACAGTCCGGAAGGGCCGGGCTCCGATTTGAAGCATAGGGCCGATCATCCCGTAGTCCACGTCTCCTGGAATGACTGCGCGGCATACTCCCGATGGGCGGGCAAGCGTTTGCCCACGGAGGCCGAGTGGGAATATGCAGCGCGCGGCGGGCTGGAGCAGAAACTATATCCGTGGGGCGATAAGCTGCGCCCCGGGGGCAAGCACTACTGCAACATCTGGCAGGGGCAGTTTCCCGCCGAAGATACCGGGGACGATGGTTTTGCGGGTACTTGTCCCGTCGATGCCTTTCCGCCGAATGGCTTCGGACTCTATTCCATGACCGGCAATACCTGGGAATGGTGCGCCGATTGGTTCGATGCGGAATTCCATCGCACAGCCGATCGCAACAACCCCAAAGGCCCACCTTCGGGGACCGGCCGCGTGACCAAGGGCGGCTCGTTTCTATGCCATAAGTCTTATTGCAATCGCTACCGCGTGGCGGCGCGCACTTCTAACACGCCGGACAGCTCCACCTCGCACATCGGCTTCCGCTGCGTGGTTTAGATCATTTTTCCTGTTACTGTGTCGTTTTCCAAGAGCCGCTCAACGCTCCATAAGCACCTCAGCGGATCGGAAGGGAACGTGGATTGTCCCTGTCGATGGATGCAGCGCAGGCTCTTCCGGGCCGGCCCAGGCAAGCGAGTCCTTCACTTGGGGGAAGGTTATCTGCGCCGTGATTGAGGACTTGGTTGTGTTAACCACCACTACCGCGAGTTTGCCGTCGTGCCGTTTGAAAACCGAATAGTCGCAATAGTGCTGCCGGTCGACGCTCACTTCCGCATCCTGGCCGTCGCGGAACTCCGCATCCCACAAATAATCATGGTATTGCTTGCGCAGCGCGTCCATTTTCCTGCCGTAAGCAAGCGTCAATGGAAAGTCGTCGAGATTTCCTTTGAAATTGAAGGGTTCGTAAGCTCAGCACGTACCGGTAGCGAAGCGCCTGGTTGCCGCCTGCTATTTGAAATACCAGGGGATGTTCAAAACCGAGATCCGGTTATTGCCCTTGATGAGTAAGAGGGCTTTGAGCATGGTTGCCCGTTGTGTGTGGAGGAAGTAGTTGTACCAGCGGTGTTCGACGAGCTCAGGGATGATTGTGATGACGCGCCGGTCCGGGTTCTCGTTGGACAGCTTGATAACGTAATCCACAATCGGGGTCACAACAAAGCGAAAGGGGGATGGAAGCACGACCAGTTCGGGAACCGCGGAGTTAGCCCGCTCGGCAGGCTCGATTACATTGCGATTCCAGACCTGGCGGAGTTGATCCGAGCTCTGCTCGTCGCTGACCAGGAGACCGCGCACATCCTTCGAAACGGCCAAACCGGCACACAGCGCATCCCTGGTAAGTTCACTCCATCGCTGCAGAGGGATTACCACTAACGGCTCCTTGATCGCCGTTAAATCGAGAGGCGTCACGCAGGCAATCTGACGGTCGACTCTTTCATAATGCCTCCGCACGCCATACATGAGCAGCAACATTGCGGGAATGGTCACTACCGTGATCCAGGCGCCTTCTGCAAACTTTGAAACGATGACGACAACCACGGTGGCGCCGGTGGCAAGGGCGCCCAATCCATTGACGAAGATTTTTTGGCCCGCACCGGGACCGGGATTTCTGCGCCAATGGACCAGCATCCCGGCTTGCGACAGGGTGAATGCCAGAAATGCTCCCACGGCATATAAAGGAATCAGGCGATCGGTCACGCCGCCGAAGACGATTAAGAGAGCGCCGGTGAGGATCGCGAGCACCCATATACCTTCCGTGTAAACCAGCCGCCGGCCACGTGTCGCAAAAGAGACGGGCAGAAAACGGTCTTCGGCGATTACGCGGCAGACTCTGGGAAAGTCGGCGAACGCCGTATTGGCGGAGAAAATCAGGACCAGTAAAACGGAGCCGATCGCGACGTAATAGAACCAGCCGCGCCCCGCGACTGCCTGAAATAACATCGACAAGATGCTCTGGTAGTGGCTGCCTCCCGGATCGGTAGCGACCACTTTGTACTGGTGAACCAAGTAGGCGATTCCTCCCAGCATGCCTACCAGACAGGCGATGATGATGGCGAGCGTGCGCTGCGCTGTTTGCGACGTGGGCTCGCGAAATGCCCGAACACCATTGCTTACAGCCTCGACGCCGGTCATGGCAGTGCAGCCGCTGGAGAATGCTTTGAGCAGCAACCAGAGACTCACCGCCCCGGCAGCCGCGGCGGGAGCCGAGGGCGGGGCGACAACCGGCAAGGGATGGCCGCCGGACAAGAACGTTTTGACCACGCCTATGGCGATCACCAGGAACATGCAAATGAGGAACAGATATGTAGGGAGGAGGAAGACGCCTCCGGATTCACTGACGCCGCGGAGATTGATAAGCGTGATGATTACCAGCGCGATCAAGCACCATAGCAAAGTCCTTGAATGCAAGGAGGGAACAGCGGAAGTCAGTGCGCCGATACCGGCGGAAATTCCTACAGCTGCGGTCAGCACGTAATCGATCATCAGCGCCGAACCGGCTAGCAGGCTGGGGAATGTGCCAAGATTCTCATGCGCAACCGTGTACGATCCTCCTCCTCCCGGATACGCCGCGATGGTCTGACGGTAAGAAAAGAAAACAATGATGAGCAGGGCAACGATACTCGCAGTGATAGGAACGATGTAGGCGAGTCCAGCGACGCCCAAAGGAATCAGCAACGTCAGCGCGGCCTCCGGTCCGTAGGCCGCGGAGCTAAGGGCATCGAGCCCGAAGATGGGAATACCCTTGGCTGTGCCGATCTGCTCCGCGCGCTCATCGGACGTGGCGATTGGCCGTCCGATCAGGAAATCAATAATTGACATTCAATCCTCTTCCTTTCTTCGGAGGGTACCAGAACATTCAAAGGGTTATAGACTTAGAGCGGCATGAAAATCGGGATAACTTGCTATCCGACATACGGCGGGAGCGGCGTGGTTGCAACCGAACTCGGCATTGAATTGGCCGCGCGTGGTCACCAGGTCCACTTCATCACTTATTCGCCGCCCTTCCGGCTTACGGGGCGGGAAACCGGAATCTTCTATCATGAGGTGCAGGTAACCACCTATCCGCTTTTCGAGTACCCGCCTTACGATTTAGCATTAGCGACCCGTATGTCCGAGGTGGCTGAATATTATGAGCTCGACCTGCTCCACGTTCACTATGCCATTCCCCATTCTGTAAGCGCATTGCTCGCCCGCTCGATGCTTGCCAAGCGCAAGCGTCTCCCTTTTGTGACCACCTTGCACGGCACTGATATTACCCTGGTGGGCCTGGACCGGTCTTATCTGCCGATCACACGTTTTGCCATCGAGGAGAGCGACGGCGTCACCTCCATCTCCGATTACCTGCGAGAGAAAACAGTGCAGGATTTTAAGATCGACCGGGCCATCGAAGTTATCCCCAATTTCGTCAACTGCGACCTCTATGTGGCCTTGGGCGAAGAACGCGAAGCCGCCCGGGCTCAGTTTGCCGAGCCCGGCGAGAAGATCCTGGTTCACCTTTCTAATTTCCGTCCGGTAAAGCGTGTAATAGATGTGGTCGAAATCTTCGCCCGAATCGCCGCAGTAATGCCTGCGCGTCTTCTGCTGATTGGCGATGGTCCGGACCGGTCCGCCGCTGAATGGCTGGCCTCCAGCAAAGGCATTCACGATCGCGTACATTTCCTGGGCAAGCAGGATCGGGTCCATGAGCTGCTGCCTGTCGCCGATCTCATGCTCATGCCTAGCCAGCTTGAGTCCTTCGGCCTGGCTGCACTGGAAGCCATGGCCTGCAAGGTTCCCTCGATCGCCACGCGCGTCGGCGGAGTCCCGGAGTTGATAGAGGATGGAATGACGGGACGTCTCTTCCCGGTGGGCGACACCGCTGGGATGGCACAGGCGGCCATAGACCTGCTCGTCAATCCTGAAAAACTCCTCGCGATGGGGGAAGCTTGCCGAGCTGCCGCGCGCGAGCGCTACTGCTCGACCCGTATCATTCCTCTTTACGAGCGTTACTACGAGAGAGTTCTGGAACGGCCGGCGGTCTGAGCGGCAATCGCCAGCTCATTGGGAAGCATCGGCATTTCAAGCGTCACGCGAGTGCCTCGCCCAGGACGGCTGACGAAATCGAAACGGGCGCCGGTTCCATAGAGCACTTCCAACCGCTCCCGGACGTTGCGCATCCCGATGCCGGCTCCATGGTTCACTGCGCCAAGCGCCGGCGCCCGGCCCTCCGGCATACCTACGCCGTCATCTTCCACCTCGACGATCAGGTTCGCGGCCTCGATCCGGCTTCGCAAGACGATGGTGCCGCCACGCAAACGCGGCTCCAGGCCATGCTTGATGCTGTTCTCGATCAGGGGCTGCAGCAACATGCAAGGCACCAGGAGATCTAAAGTATTGGGATCGATCTCTTTAACAACATTCAGTTTTTCGGGGCCAAAGCGTACGACCTCGATACCCAGATAATCGTCGGTGAAATTAAGCTCCTCGCGAAAAGGCACGTATGCCTCGCGGCCTTTGAGCAGCGCGCGAAGAATGTTAGCCAAACGCACAATCATCTCTCGCGCCATCTCCGGCCGGAAGCGCACCAGAGAAGCGATTGAGTTCAAGGTGTTGAAGAGGAAATGGGGATTGATTTGCCGCTGCAGCGCATCGAAACGCGCCTCCAGCAGTAATCGCTTTTGCTCTTCCAACTTGATCTCAATTCGGCTTGCATTCCAGATTTTTAGGGGAATCGCCACTACCACCGCGGGACAGGCGCAGACGGCAATGTTTTCCACCCAGCCGGATGAATCCAGGCTGAAGAGCCGGCCTGGATAAAGCCGGCCCAACCACATGCGAACGATTTGCATGCCCACGATCAGCACCAGCAGCAAGACCTGAGAATCGAAACGCGGCCTGTGCAGATTGCGGCGCACCCAGCGATAGAGGCTTAGGTCGATGAAGGGAGAAAACGACCAGACCTCTTCCGGCTCGACCGCTCGCCCATAAAGGCCCGCGACCATACCTACGATCAAGAAAAAAGGCAATGTGAGATATTCGTGGTGCATCATGGCCGGAAACGAAAGCACCGCTCCGCCTAGAAGAGCCGAGAACGGGCCCAGGAGAATGCCTAAAATAACGACCGTCTCGAAGGCGATATCCGCAGCCAGAAAATTGGGCACGCTGACCCGGACCCACACCCCCAACGTAAGCGGAATACAGATGAAGGCAAGAAGACCCAGCAACTGCGCGGTACTTCGGCGCTCGGCAAACAGCAACCTCTGGAAGACCCGCGATCGCCCTAAGGCGGACGACACAGCCGCGGCGACGCCCAACTTAATCAGTACCGAGATCAGGACTAGCTTGGGCTCATACACGCTTCTACTCTACGCTCCCTTTGCCGCTTCATTTTGCTGAACGTTGGCGGAAGCGGCTTGGTATATACCACCTTGTTTCTGCCATAATCGAAATTATGCCTTTCAAAGAAGTCCGGCAGATTGCAAACGCCGATTTCCCGACGCGCTGGGCACATTTCCGCATTCTCGGATTTGAAGGCGTGCGCGTCGACTCCGCGCCTTGTGGTCCGGAACACCCGCAACCGGCCGGGAAGATTGAGGGCGCCATAGCTCTGACCCTGGGCCATATCTTAAGCGCGCCACCGCTGGTTCGCGTACACTCGCAATGCCTGACAGGAGACGTTTTCGGCTCGCTCCGTTGCGACTGCCGGCTGCAACTCGAGCTGGCATTGCGCAAGATCGCCGAGGCCGGGGCCGGCATTCTGATTTATGAGCAGCAGGAAGGGCGCGGGATCGGATTGATGGCCAAATTACGCGCCTACGAGTTGCAGGACAGCGGATTCGATACGGTAGAAGCCAATCTTAAACTCGGATTTAAGCCTGATTGCCGCGAGTTCGAGCTGCCCGCCGAAATCTTGAAACTGCTCGGCGTAACCCGCGTGCGCCTTATCACAAACAACCCGGAGAAGGTTGAAGCACTGCAGTCGGCCGGCGTCCAGGTGGTTGAGCGCATCTCCGCCGACGTCGAGCCGCTGGCGAGCTTTGAGCGCTACCTGCTGGTCAAGCAACAAAAATTGGGCCACATCACTGAGGGAATTTAGGTTGGCCAAGATTATGCGATCTGCTTATCCTAAGCCTGTCTCGTCCATCATTATTTCTTCTTTACCTTAGCTCCCCATTGAGCGGCTTTTCACAAGCGCTAAGACCCGTAGATGCGCCGAGTATGTCCTCGCTTTCACAATCGTGCCCGACTCGGAAGCAAGCGTCGAAGAGGTGCTCGAGGTCTACGCCTGCGGGCCTGTCTCTCCCGTTCCGCCTGAGCTTGCTGCGACATGGCATTCTCAAATGCTGCTGAGTTTCGCCAGGGTAATATCCTGGGCAAGGATAATCGGCACTGGTTCCATGCCAAGTTTCACGAGCGATATCGCCTCTTCTACCGTTTTTCCAGCAAGGAGAAGGTCATCATCTACGCTTGGGTGAATGACGAGCGCACCCTCCGCAAAGCAGGATCTAAAACCGATCCCTACAGTGTCTTCCGATCCATGTTGGAATCCGGTAATCCTCCGAGCACAATGGAGCAACTGCTCGCCCACGCAAAAGAACTCAAGGCTAAGACCGACGTGGGCGGCTGCCTCGTCTCCAATCGAGATGCACCTCCGACATGTGCTGGAGTATTGCTCGCTCAATCTCATCGCGGTATGGACGCTCACGATAAACTCCACCAGATGTTCAGGAAATCTTCGAGCGATTATCCTGTACAGGCGGTCGTACCCCGCACGGCTGAGAAAGCGTAAGCGCCCAACGCTTTTTTGCGATGCTGCATTAGCCGAGCCGGATTGGCGGCAACTTCCCCGTTGTGGATGCCCTCGCGATAACAGAGCGAGATGAATGCTCAGACGTCGTCGGTGTTTGTCTGACTCAGAATTGAGGATATATCCATCGCTTTTGACAGGATGCAATTCCAGAATTCCGATGAGCGGCCCCGCCGTGCATCAAACTGGCTGAAGTTCGAATTCGATATCTCGCACAAGGAGCAGAAATGAGCGTCACAACGGCACGGGAATTGTTTGTCGATGAACTGAAGGACATCTATTCCGCGGAAAAGCAGGCGGTCCGCGCTTATCCCCGGATCGCGAAGGTGGTCCAGTCCGAGGAGTTGAAACAGGCAATGCAGGAGCACCTTGAGCAAACGAAGCAGCAAGTCGATCGGCTGGACCGTGCCTTTGAAATACTCGGAAAACGCGCTGCCGGCAAAACCTGCGGAGGCATGAAGGGCTTGCTGGATGAGGCAGACGCGCATATCGGGGAGATTGAAAAGGGACCCATTCTGGATGCCGCGCTGATCGGCGCACTGCAGCGTGTGGAACATTATGAGATTTCCGCCTACGGCACAGTCGCCACGCTGGCCGAGGCAATGGGCGAGGAAGATATCCATGAACTGCTGGCGGAAACCTTGCAGGAGGAAAAGAACACGGACGAGAAACTGACTGAAGTATCCAGAAGCGTGAACAGCGAAGCACTGGAGGAGGGTGAAGAAGAGGAAGACGATGAAGAAGAGGAAGACGGGGACGAGGAGGAAACCGACGACGCTGAAGAGGAGGAGAAGCCTGCACGCAAGAAATCCGCTTCTAAATCTGCATCCAAAAGCAAATCCAGAAGTAAGCGGTAAACCCCGCCAATTAAGAAAGGCTGAGAAGAATCGCTTTACCTGGGTAGTTCCAAAGGCAAGTTCATGGCTTTTTCATTTCTCGCCGCTGAGCCGATGTGTTGCCGGCAACCTGTCCTGCCGCATCTAACAAGATGCGGAACAGAAGCTGAGGTTACTCAACCGGAGGATGCTGTGGCAGAAATGGAAGATATCATGGGGATCACCGGGGAAGAATATCCAGCGTCCCGAGATCCGGAAGATCGCCCCACAGACGATGAGCAATCTAAGCGTGAAAAGAACCTGGATAAGACGCTGGCAGATTCTTTCCCGACGAGCGACCCTCCTTCCACTATTCCCGACCCGTCCGGAGAGATTTAGCCGGTCAGGACTCGGCCGATGTAAATATCACTTCTTTGTGGATCATCACAATAGATGTGCATGACAGATAGAAAGCATGGCTAACAAGTGCTGAAGGGATCAAGCCCGATTTATTCGTGCTTGATTCACTATGTCAGATCGCGCAAGCATTCGTGGGCCATGGAACCAAGGCGAGGAATCGTGGACCCAGGGACAATGACCTAGTATCCAAGACCCGCTACTAAGGTCCGCGATAGTAACTAATGGACTATTCAGTTCCCACAGACCGCAAAACAGATCAATCAGGAACTCGCAGAAGTGGGAAAACGACTTAAAAAGGAACGGCATAAGGGCGAGGCTGCGTGCGCAGCCTCCCAATTTGACTCAGGTCCCTAACTATAGGTATTTGTGCCCATGAATGAATGCTGGAACCATGTGCTAACACAAGGATTGGTCCCTTCCGCGAGTTCCTCTACGGCCTTCGGATCGAACTCAGGAAGCCTAATACGGTTGAATTGCATCTAACCCCCAAAAGGTACAAATGCCAGCAATGAAGCCAAAGGGAGCAACTCGGTTTATAAGTAGCCCGGCGGGGCCGACAATCCTATGTTTCTCTCACTTGCGCTGGAATTTCGTCTATCAGCGCCCTCAGCATCTGCTCTCGCGCGCGGCTGAACATGCCGCCGTCTTCTTTTTGGAAGAGCCGATCCTAACCGATGTGCAAAGGCCTGAACTGCTAATCGAGCTTCAACGATGCGGGGTGCATGTTCTCACACCGCTATTGCCGCACGACACGAATGGGTGTGACGCAGTAGAGATTCAGCGAAATTTATTGAATCGCTGGATAGATGACTCGGGTTTGGAAGACTTCATTTCCTGGTACTACACGCCGATGGCGCTTCTCTTCACAAGCCAATTGCGCCCGGCTGTCACGATTTACGACTGCATGGACGAGCTCTCCGCCTTTCAGGGGGCGCCACCTGAACTAGTGGAATTGGAGCAGCACTTATTCAAGCGGGCCGATGTTGTCTTCGCGGGCGGCAAAAGTCTCTACGCAGCCAAAGCGCCGCTGCACAGCAACATTCATCTTCTTCCCAGTAGCGTGGATTACGCCCACTTCGCCGGCAGCCGTGCGGTTCAGCCCGACCCGTCAGACCAATCTCCCATCCCTCATCCCCGCATCGGATTTTTTGGGGTGCTGGATGAGAGGATGGATCGAGACTTGCTTCGCGAAGTGGCTGCATGCGAACCCTCCTGGCACTTCGTGTTCATCGGTCCCGTAGTTAAGATTCGCGAAGAGCAACTCCCGCACGCACCGAACATTCATTATCTGGGGCAGAAGCAGTATGCTGTGCTACCGAGCTACATTGCTCATTGGGACGCAGCCATGCTGCCTTTCGCACAGAATGCCTCCACTCGGTTCATCAGCCCTACAAAAACGCTTGAGTATCTGGCCGCCGGCAAACCTGTAATTTCCACCCCAGTTCGCGATGTTACGGACCCTTACGGTCAGCTTGGTCTGGTCCGCATCGCGGCGAATGCGGACGAATTCTGTGCAGCGATCAGAAGCTCCCTTGCATCACGGGATCCTGGACGGCGCCGCACAGTGGACGATTTCCTGAGGCGTACCTCTTGGGACCAGACATTTCGAGACATGTGGGATGAAGTGCTTCGTTGCTGGCAACACGCGGACTTCAAGAGACGAGAGAATCCATGTTTGACTACCTGATCGTGGGCGCGGGCTTTGCCGGAAGCGTGCTCGCCGAGCGCCTCGCGTCTCAACTAAACGCGCGTGTGCTGATTGTCGAGAAACGGCCGCATATCGGAGGGAACGCTTACGATTTCTATAACGACGCAGGCGTTCTTGTTCATAAATACGGCCCCCATATTTTCCATACCAACGCAAAGAAGGTCTTCGACTATCTGTCGCGCTTCACTGAGTGGAGGCCCTATGAACATCGTGTACAGGCCAGTGTGGACGGGCAACTCGTGCCGATGCCGATCAACGTCGACACGCTGAACCGGCTCTATGGCCTGAATCTGAACTGTAATCAAGTCGACGCTTTCCTGGCTTCTCTGGCAGAGCGAAAAGATCCGATCCTCACCTCGGAAGATGTGGTCGTAAACCGGGTAGGCCGCGAACTATACACCAAGTTCTTTCGGAACTACACGCGCAAGCAGTGGGGCCTGGATCCGTCGGAACTGGACGCCTCGGTCGCTGCACGCGTTCCTGTGCGCACCAGCAGAGATGACCGCTACTTCACCGACCAGTACCAGGCTATGCCGCTGCATGGTTACACCCGGATGTTTGAGAAGATGCTCGACCACCCCAACATCAGCATCCTTCTCCATACGGATTATTCTGATTTCAAAGATGAAGTGTCTTTTCGGGAGCTGATCTTTACCGGCCCGGTGGATGAGTATTTCGACTACTGCTATGGGAAGCTGCCGTATCGCTCGCTCCGTTTTGACCATCAGACGCACGATCATCCGATCTTTCAGCCTGCGGCAGTCATCAACTACCCGAACGAACACGCGTACACGCGGGTGACTGAGTTCAAATACCTCACCGGCCAGGTGCATCCGAAGACAAGCATCGTTTACGAATATCCCATCAGCGACGGGGACCCTTACTATCCAATACCGCAGGCACAAAACGCGGAACTGTACGCGAAGTACAAGGCGCTCGCCGATGCGGTGCCGGACGTCCACTTTGCTGGAAGGCTGGCCACGTACAAGTATTACAACATGGACCAGGTTGTCGGGCAGGCCCTGGCACTCTTCGACAAAATTGCCGAGGTCGAAGCGAAGACCGGTGGATTGCAGCGAGAGAAAGGTCTCATCGCGAATTCTGTTGTACGGGTCAATAATCCGGGCGCGCTGCTCTCAGATCCTGATGAAGAGAGAGCGGCATAGTCGGCATGGACCACGGCAACTCCAGCAGAATGGAACCGGAGAATGCCCCGATGGAAGTGTGGGGCGGCGCGGAATGCACCTGCAATCGTGTAGGAGACCGCTACATCGACCAGATGGAGCTTTCCGGGCATACGGCTCGCGATATTGAGCTGTTCGCGGAGCTGGGCATCCGCGCCATGCGATGCGGAGTGCTTTGGGAGCGACACGATGTCGATCCTTCCTGGCAATGGCCGGACGCGCACCTGAACACTATGTACCGGTCTGGTATCCGCCCCATTGTCGGATTGGAGCATCATGGCAGCGGGCCCAGGCATACAAGTTTGCTCGATCCGGAATTCGCAAACAAACTCGCGTGCTACGCGGGCGAGGCGGCTGCGAGATATCCTTGGGTGTGCGCCTACACGCCCGTGAATGAGCCGCACACAACAGCGCGCTTCGCCTGCCACTACGGCTTGTGGTATCCGCATCATCGTTCGCGAGAGAGTTATCTTCGCGGTATGCTCCACCAGGTGAAGGCTGTTGTGTTGAGCATGCGCGCCATCCGCAATGTGCGGTCCGATGCTCAACTTGTGCAGACGGAAGACATGGGATGCACGTGGTCCACTCCCGAACTGGCCGAAACCGCCGCGCTGTTCAGCGAGCGCCGCTGGCTTACGTACGATCTGCTATGCGGAACTGTCGATCGACTCCACCCTTTGTACGACTATGTTCGTGGTGCGGGCATCCGCGAGCACGAGATCTTTTGGTTCGCGGACAATCCATGCCCGCCGGACATTCTCGGCCTGAACTATTACGCGACCAGCGACCGATTTCTCGATCAACGCCTGGATCTTTATCCAACGAGTGGCCGCTCAGCGGAAGGCCCGTTCGTCGATATCGAAGCGATCCGCGTCCGCCCTGCGGGCATCCAGGGATTTGAGACGGTGTTGCGCAAAGCGCACGAGCGTTACAGTCTGCCGCTGGCCATCACGGAGGTGCATTTGGGGGACCGAGCGGAGGAGCAGATTCGCTGGGCCGCTGAGGCGTGGAATGGAGCAGTCCGCATACGAGACGCGGGAGTTCCATGCCGTGCTGTCACATTTTGGGCTCTGCTCGGCTCATACTTCTGGAACACACTCGTAACGACCGACAACGGCCACTACGAGCCGGGCGTGTTCGAGATGCTTCGCGGCGAACCTCAACCAACGGGACTAGCGGAACTGGTCCGCCAGTGTGCACGCGGAGAAACTCCTTGCCATCCCGCGCTCACCGAATTGGGCTGGTGGCATCAACCTGGCCGGATTCAGTACGACATCGAGGCCGAACTCGTCGTCTGAGAGGGAGCATCTGCCCATCATCGCCCGTCTAATGCTGCATGATCTGCTCTCTCCATGCTGTGTCCGCTTGCCTGTCGAAGTCCGACAGCGCACCGCTGGTCGCCTGTGCGATCTCTTCAAGCGGCACCTTTGGGGTGCGGTCCGCGTAGAGAAGTCCGTTGACTTCCTGGTACGTGTCCGCGAACTGGGTATAGCAGAACCCCGCCAGCGCCGGCAAATTGCGGACAGTTTCGAGCAGCTCGCGATAGCGTTCCAGAAACTCCTCCGGCGTGCAGGAGCGCGAGTAGCCCCAGTTCTCTTCCTCATCGTCGCCGTTGTCCAGCGCGATGCCGCCAAACTCGGTCAGTACGATCGGCTGACTGCCGGCAACGGCTTCCTTGCCCAGGATCAGTATCCGGCCGCCTGGGCGCTCACTCTTCAGCAGCTTGGACTCGACGCCGTGGCTGCCATAACGCTGGGCGATGCGAGCAGGCTGATCGTCGTAATCGTGTATGCCGATGACGTCTGTCGCAACACTCTCCCAGCCATCATTGCCAATCACCGGCCGGCTTGAATCCAATGCCTTGGTCAAATGATAGAGCGCCTGCACATAATGCCGTTGCGCGGGACTATCTGGAAGGCCAGGCACTCCCCAGCTTTCATTGAATGGCACCCAGGCCACGATGCTCGGATGGCTCCTGTCGCGCTCCACCACTTCCAGCCACTCACGAGTTAGCCGATGGATGGATTTGGTGGTATAGCGATAGGCGCTCGGCATCTCCTCCCAGACCAGCAATCCCATTCGGTCAGCCCAGTAGAGATAGCGGGCACTCTCGATTTTCTGGTGCTTACGGACCCCGTTGAAGCCCATCCGTTTCACCAGCTCGATGTCCTTGCGAATCGCTGCATCGTCCGGTGCGGTAAGACCGCTTTCCGGCCAATAGCCTTGGTCGAGTACCAGCCGCAGGTTCAGGGGCCGCCCGTTCAGCACGAAGCGGTCCTGCTGTGTCGTCACCGAGCGCAGTGCGGTGTAACTGCGAACTGAATCCAGTAGACGTCCATTCGCATCCCGTAGCTCCGCCTGTGCATCGATGAGAGTCGGTGTAGAAGGCGACCACAAAAGCGTGTTGCGGAAATCGTCAATTCCCGGGTCGGACAAAGCAATGCGCCGATGCACCTCGCCCGCCACCACGGTATAGCTGTCGGACGCAAGCAGCCGTTTTCCAACCGAGAGCCGGACAGAGAGCTGCAGGGTTTCCAGGGCCTGCTCCCCGAGGCCTCCGCGTTCCGTCTCCAGTACACCGTCATTCAGGATCATCGCTTCAAGGCCGATTTCCCAGCACTCCAGGTTGCTGGACCAGTGCAGGGAACGTATCCGCGTCTCACTTACTGTTTCAAGCCACACCGTTTGCCAGATGCCCGTCGTCCGGGGATACCATATCGAGTGCGGTTCGAGTTTCCAGTCTTGCTTGCCCCGCGGCTTCGCCAGGTCGGCGTGATCGTCCTCCGCACGCACCACTATTTCTTGGACAGGCCCGTTTACAAGAGCGTGGGTGATGTCGGCGGTGAATGGGGTATAGCCGCCTTCGTGGGAGCAGATTCTGCTCCCATTGATCCATACCGTCGCACGCCAGTCCACAGCTTCAAAGTGCAACAACAAGCGCCGTCCGGAAGGAATGGGCGCCTGCTCCCACGTGCGGCGATACCACACAATCGTATAAAACCCGGTGTCGTGCACGCCGCTTGCTTCCGTTTCCGGACTGAATGGCACCTGGATCTTGTTCCCCCAACCTACCTGCTTTGGCAGGTTCCAGACCTCACCCCGGCCCTTCGAAAATTCCCACTCTCCGTCCAACGATTGCCACGTCTCCCGGCGCATCTGCGGGCGAGGATGCGGCAACCCACTCCCTCCATCCGGCCCACTCACTTGAGTCTGATCCAGCACTTTCCCTCCATGGCATGTCTCTCATCGCGAGCTTAACTGAGGTGACCAGCAATGTGTAATGTATTTTCAACACCTGCAAGATAGGCGTTAGCGCCTCCACATCCGCCACGTTTTCCTCACCCACTCGCCGACTACGCCTCCGCGGTTCGATCACCGAAATCTAATTTCCGGCTCGTCTCAACGAAAAAAAGCTGGGCAAAATAGCGCCCAGCCGAGAGGAGCAAAGAGCGATGCAAGCTAGCTACTTCGGCAACAGTACGGAATCAATCGCGTGAATGACGCCGTTGCTACACTCGATATCGGTCTTGACGAAGTTAGAATTGTCAACCGTGAATTTACCGTCCTGAATCGTGATCTTTACGCTCTTGCCGTTGAGAGTCCTCGCCTCGCTCAACTTGACCACATCCCTGGCCACTACCTTGCCTGCCAGTACGTGATAAGTAAGGATAGAGACCAGCTTGTCTTTGTTCTCGGGCTTGAGCAGATCTTCCACGGTTCCGGCAGGCAGCTTCGCAAACGCGTCATCTGTGGGGGCGAAGACGGTAAAGGGGCCCGCTATCTTCAGTGTGTCCGCCAGGCCTGCTGCCTTCAGTGCCGCAGCCAAGGTGTTGAAGTTACCGGCTGCTACGGCAGTATCAACAATATCTCTATTGGAGAATGCAAAGGCACTGGTATTGGTATTGGAGGCTGCAAAGACATTGCCGCCACAGCTAAATGTTGATAACAGGGCCTGACAGGCCATCATGTACATTCGTAGCACGATATTCTCCTTCGATCTTCAATTCAGTTGTTAGAGGGTGAAAGAGCGCACGTCGGGAAGTAACCGTCATGAGCGGTATAACCCTGGAGAGTTGTGCAATCAGACGGTACATCCTTAGTGTTCTCCTGGACGTGAGTTGCAAACGCCTCTCTGCTGCCACAAGTTTGGTCCGCTGGGCAAGAGGCCTCTTTTCCATCTGATACAAGACTAGGAAGCCGGGACCAGATATTAGCGGGCGGGTATCGCTCAACCTTGATGCGCCGGAAAGAATCCGTCAATTTGTTTGTTTCCTAAACTGTTGGCGGGACGAGGTCCTTTTGCAGGCCCTGCTGAAGACTCTCCGCGCTTCCCGACCATTCCCGCTCAGCACTGCGCAGAAGGGCCAGCCGGTGTATACAGCTTGCTCCTGACTGGCGACAGGAATTGTTCGTTTCGATCGAGTAAGACCACGAACAGGCAAACAGTGGTGATGTATAGAAAGAACCGACAGCTTATGTAGGACAGCCGCGGTGGAGTTACGCTCGCTCAACCCAGCTGATCGGGCTCTCTGGGTAGCCGGATCGCCGAGGTACAATGAACGCCCGCGACGAAAATGCTCTAACTTGACTTGTAAGCCCGCGACTCAAAGTCCACTTACGGGTGCCCTACGCGCTGTGGTGAACGAAAGAGATCCTCATGATCCTGAAACAGTACTATCTGGGCTGCCTGGCACATGCCTCCTACCTACTGGATGAAGAGGCGAGTTCGACGGCGATTATTTTCGACCGGAACCTGACCGGGGCAGTGACAAATGTTTTGTGTAAACATTTTTTGACACTGCGCAAGGTGCTGAATGAAGGAATGAAGCGCCGCCTCATTCTCCACGTCAGTTCTAACCCGGTTCTCTTTAAGGTCTCGGAGTGATGTTTTGCAGCAGTGGAATTTTGTAGAGCGCACTGCCGAGGGCGCGATCTTAGCACTGTGCAACTATGACTTCGATCTCGCGATTCTGTGTGACTCCATCGGTCCTGCCGGTCAAGCTCGTCTCGCGAGTCACATTCTCTTCCTATCCATGCAGTACCGCCGTGCCATGTGATCGATCTCAAACGTATGCTTGAACAGCTTTTGGGGCATGGTAATGTCGCTGTCTCTGTATGAGCCTTCAATCCAGGCCAAGTGTGACGCTACAACCAAATGTTTATTTATTAGTTGAGCATCTTTGTTGAGCGGAAATGCTATCCATATTGGTAGGTGGTGCTCATCTTATGACTGCATCGGATGTGCTTGTCGAGTCCCTGCTCGACTGGAGGGTGGAGGTAGTTTTCGGGCTTCCAGGAGATGGGATCAACGGCTTCATGGAGGCGTTGCGGACGCATAAGGACCGGATACGGTATGTCCACGTGCGCCATGAAGAAGCCGCTGCCATGGCCGCCACGGGCTACGCGAAATTCTCCGGCAAACTGGGAGTCTGCTTCTCTACCGCGGCCCCCGGAGCCGTACACATGCTGAATGGCCTATATGACGCGAAGGTTGATCAGGCGCCGGTATTGGCCATTACAGGCATGACCTATCACGACCTGATCGGAACCAACTACCTTCAGGACATCAATCAGGATTACCTCTATCAGGATGTTGCGTTTTACAACCAGCGCCTGATGGGGCCGGCCCATGCTAAGAACATCGCCGATTACGCCTGCCGCGCCGCGCTCAGCAATCGCGCGGTTTCGCACCTTGCGCTACCCATCGATTATCAGACCGCTGAGATGGCCGATGAGAAGCGCTCCATGCGTAACCTGAAGGGCCACACGTCGGAGGCGTTTACCATTCCTAAACGCGTTCCGGAGAGGAGTCAGTTGGAAAAAGCGGCAAAGGCGCTTCAGGGCAAACGGAAGATTGCGATCCTCGCGGGAGCGGGAGCGCGTGGCGCCCGGCAAGAGGTCTTGCAAGTGGCCGAGCGACTGGCCGCTCCGGTCATAAAGGCGCTGCTGGGAAAAGACGTGCTGCCGGATGACAGTCCTTACACAACGGGCGGAACGGGCGTGGTCGGCACTCGACCTTCGTCCGAGGCATTGAACAATTGTGACGCGCTCCTTATCATCGGCAGCTCGTTTCCTTATATTGAGTTTCTTCCCAAGCCCGGGCAGGCCGTCGGCATTCAAATCGACGACAAACCGGAGCGTATCGGACTTCGCTATCCGGTTGATTATGGGTTGGTGGGCGATGCCCAGGCGACGCTGCGCGAGTTGCTGATGTATTTGCCGCGCAATCAGGACCGCAGCTTTCTTCAGCAGGCGCAGAAGGGAATGGAAGAGTGGTGGGAGCTGATGGAGGAACGCGGGACAAGGAACAGCAAGCCAATGAAGCCGCAGGTCGTCGCCTGGAATCTTGGCCAGCTCCTCGACGATGACGCGATTGTCACCGGCGACTCAGGCACCGTAACTACCTGGGCCGCGCGCATGAAGCTGCGGGCGCAACAGCGGTTTTCCTTTAGTGGAACTATGTGCAGCATGGCCGCGGGTCTTCCCTATGCTATCGGAGCGCAGGTCGCCTATCCCGGCCGCCAGGTGGTGAGCTTCACCGGCGACGGCTCGCTCAGCATGATGATGGGCGACCTGGTCACGTTGGCCCAGCACGGCCTTCCCGTCAAAATCGTTGTGCTCAAGAACAATACGCTGGGCCTGATTAAATGGGAGCAAATGATTTATCTCGGCAACCCCGAATATGGCGTGGACCTGCGGCCAATCGATTTTGTGAAAGTTGCGGAGGGCTGCGGCGCGACCGGTATTCGCATCGATGATCCAAAGCATTGCAAGGCGCGGATGAAAGAGGCGCTGGCGACCGATGGCCCGGTGGTGATCGAGTGCGTGACGGATCCGCTTGAGCCGCCCATGCCGCCGCTCGTCACCGAAAAACAAATGAAAAACCTCACCAAGGCAATGGCAGGCGGGGAACGCGACCGGATGCGCATCGGGCTAACCATCGGGCGCGCGGCTATGGACGAAACGCTCTTTCCCGCCAGCTCTTACGGTGTGGCTGGGCGAGCGAAGGATGCGCTCAGTATGGGAAACAAAAACAAAGATGAAGGCAGGGACGAGAAATGATTCCTCCCACACACGGCTTATCCGCGAACGAAGCCAAAGAGTTAGAGGCTGCGCTGCGCCGTGGAATCGACGGCGAAGTGCGGTTCGATGATGGCTCCCGCGCCCTCTATGCTTCGGATCTCTCCATGTACCGGCAGGTTCCCATTGGCGTGGTGATCCCTAAGAGCATCGATGATGTAGTCCATACCATGACAGTGTGCCGTGACCGCCAGGTTCCGGTGCTGGGCCGGGGATGCGGCACCAGTCTTGCCGGTCAGACCTGCAATATTGCCGTCGTTATCGATTTCTCGAAGTACCTGAACAATATCCTTGAACTCAATGCGCAGAAGAAATACGCATGGTCGAACCCGGTCATCAATGAAATTGCGCAATGCTGCGGAAAAGCGCAAGCTGATCTTGGCGCCCGATCCGGCTACACACGCATACTGCACGCTGGGCGGAATGATCGGCAACAACTCCTGCGGTGTGCACTCGGTCATGGGCGGCAAAACGGTAGATAATGTCGAGGAGCTGGATATCCTCACATATGATGGCTTGCGGATGACGGTTGGCCAGACCAGCGAGAAAGAGCTCCATTCCATTATTGCCAAGGGCGGCCGGCGCGGGGAAATCTATGCGAAGTTGAAAGACATTCGCGACCGCTACGCCGATCATATCCGGGAACGCTATCAAAAATTCCGCGACGGGTTTGCGGCTGCAATCTCGATTCCTTGTTGCCGGAGAACGGATTTCATGTTGCCCAGGCACTGGTCGGATCAGAGTGCATCTCCGATGTCTTGCGCGCAAATTGACCCTCTGCACAGTCCGCCCTGCCGCACATGGGTCGTAATTGCCTATCCCAATGTCTTTCTCGCCGGCGATACGCTGTTCCCATCGCGATCTGGGGCCGTCGGTCTCGAAGGCTTCGACAAACACCTCATCGAAAACGAAAAGCTCAAGGGCAATAAGATTGAAGGTCTCGACCTGTTGCCTGAGGGCAGTACCTGGCTCTTGGCTGAGTTCGGCGGAGAAACACGGGAAGAGTCAGTTGAGAAAGCCAAGACCGCGATGCGGAGAATCCGTGAGGAAGACCGCGATCAGATCGGTATCCGCCTGCTCGCGGATCCGGAAGATTACGAGAAGGTCGTGAAGATCCGGGAGTCGGGAGTGGGCGCGAGCCGTATTCCTGGAAAGGAAGATGCATGGCCCAGTTGGGAAGATGCTGCGATTGCCCCCGAAGCTATTGGCGCGTATCTTCGTGATTTCTACCAGTTGATGGACAAGCACCATTACGTTTGCACGCTTTTCGGCCATTTCGGTGGAGGCTGCATTCACACGCGCATCACTTTCAACACAAAGACGACGGAAGGCGTAAAGAACTTCAGACAGTTCATGACTGAAGCTGCCCACCTCGTGTGCGGCATGCGGTTCTCTCTCCGGCGAACATGGGGATGGACAGCCACGTGCCGAAATGCTTCCCATCATGTTCGGTTCCGATCTCATCCAAGCGTTTCGCGAATTCAAATCCGCATGGGACCCGCAATGGCGCATGAATCCGGGCAAGGTGATCGATCTTCGGCGCGCTCCATCTTTACCTCTCACCCAACGACAAGCCCAAGCCTGTTGACTACTTCCAATTTCCCGAGGATCACGGAAGCCTGTCGCAAGCCACGGAGCGCTGCTTCGGCGTTGGGAAATGCCGCGGCATGGCTGGCGGAACCTTGTGCGCCAGCTTTCCTGCGACGCGCGAGGAAATGCACAGTACCCGCGGCCGCACGCGTTTGCTTTTCGAGATGCTGCGCGGCGAAGTAATCCAGGACGGCTGGCATGACGAACATATCAAGGACGCGCTCGATCTCTGTCTTGCGTGCAAAGGCTGTAAAGGAGACTGCCCAGTCAATGTCGATGTTGCAACCTATAAAGCCGAGTTCCTGGCGCACTATTACGAAGGTCGCCGGCGCCCCCTTAGCGCCTACAGCATGGGCCAGATCTTTCGCCTCGCTCCCATTGCCTCGCAGTTTCCTGAAATCATCAATCTGGTCACGCAGACGCCAGGCCTTTCTTCGCTGGGAGATCAGCCGCCGCTTACAATTAAGCGTTCAAAATGCCGGTGTTCCCAAGAGAGTCTTTATTCGATGCTCCAACGTCACGGCGAACACAACATGCTCGCACGCTGCGCGTCCTACCGTGATCCTTTCGACCGATACCTTCAACAATTACTTTTTCCCTCATACCGCCCAAGCCGCCGTTGAGGTGCTGGAGTCCGCAGGGTATCGCGTGTTGGTCCCGGAAACGAATCTTTGCTGCGGCCGTCCCCTCTACGACTACGGGTTTCTTCATCAAGCGAAGCACAACCTTGACGAGATCCTTGAAGCTCTCCGTCCGCAGATCACCGCCGGCACACCGATGGTGGTGCTGGAACCAAGCTGTGCTTCGGTTTTTCGGGATGAGCTCAACAGTCTGATGCCCAACGACGAAGACGCCAAGCGCCTGAGGCAGCAGACCTTCATATTGAGTGAATTTCTTAACCGGATTGAGTACCAGCCTCCAACCCTCAAGCGAAAAGCGGTCCTGCACGGTCACTGCCATCAGAAAGCACTGTTCGGCATGGCGAATGAGCAGAAGCTGCTCGCGCGCGTGGGTCTCGATGCCGAACTATTGGACTCGGGATGCTGCGGCTTGGCTGGCTCCTTCGGCTATGAAGAGGATCATTATGAGGTATCGATGAAAGTCGGTGAGCGGGTTCTGCTGCCCAAAGTGCGCGAGGCGGCGCGGGATACGCTGATAGTCACCGATGGTTTCAGTTGTCGCGAGCAGGTTATGCACGGAATACGGCGGCACGCGATGCATCTGGCGGAGGTAATCCAGATGGCAATGCGCCAGCCATCTCCAGATCGGAATATGTGGAGACCGGCTTTGTGCAGGAAAATCCGCCTTATCCCGCTCTAGCAGCAACCGCCGGAATCGGGTTGCTGCTGACCGGTAGTCTATTCCTAATGTCTCGGGGTAAGCGGATATAGAAGTTCGCGATACCGGCAGAGTACATCGTCCTTATACTTGCAAGTCACCTGGAATGATGCTGGGTATTTTCAACAGCATTTACACGCCGGATGAATGCGGGGCCGGTGGCTGTTTTTCGGACCCGGAAACGCACTCTTTTTGCGGACAGAGATCCAACGATGGGTTGGGGCGGCGTTGCTACCGGTGATATCGAGGTGGCATGATTTTCGGGGTTGCACCACACATGCATTGGAAAGGAAGGATCTCAAAAGGAACATGGCTACGATCAACTCTCGGATCGAAGTGTTTCTGCGCTATGCCTCGCAAATTGCCATCCGAAGGACGGCAATTTAGCCTGTCTCTCGATCTTGACGTCCGTTTTCGAGAATCGGCTCGGAAAATGATCACCGGGCAACCACAAATTCACAATGAACAGTAGGCTGTGGCTCGCCCAAATGCCATCGGGCCACAGAAGAACGCAGTTTTGATATTTAGAAATGTGATCGGCATGGAGTTTGCGAGAAGGGACCGCTCGTAGCGGCCCCCTCTTCGTAACCGGCTTACCGGTTGACCAGCTTCTGCATTTGTTCCGGATACCTGGCGCCATGTACCTCGATTCCACCCAGCGCATCCTGAATTTCGCCCAGATCATCAGGGGTGAGTTCCACCGTAACGGCTTCGAGATTTTCTTCCAAGCGATGGAGCTTCGTGGTTCCCGGAATTGGAACGATCCAAGGCTTTTGGGCAAGCAGCCAGGCAAGGGCAATCTGCGCTCGCGTTACCTTCTTCTTGTCTGCGAGTTCCCCGAGCACGTCCACCAACCGCTGGTTCGCTTTGCGAGCCTCCGGATGAAAACGGGGAACGCTATTCCGGAAATCATTGCTTGCGAATGTCGTACTTTCATTGATCGCCCCGGTGAGGAAGCCCTTACCGAGCGGGCTAAATGGCACAAACCCGATTCCGAGTTCCTCCAGCGTCGGCAGAATCTCCTCCTCAGGTTCTCGCCATCACAGCGAATATTCGCTTTGGAGTGCGGTCACGGGTTGAACAGCATGAGCCCGGCGGATGGTCTTCGCGGCAGCTTCGGACATCCCGAAGTGCTTGACCTTGCCTTCCTGAATCAGTTGCTTGACTGTGCCGGCAACATCCTCGATAGGCACGTTCTGATCGACGCGATGTTGATAGAACAGATCGATCGCATCAACCCGGAGGCGCTTGAGGGAAGCCTCCGCGACCTGCTTGATATGCTCCGGCCGGCTATTCAGAGCAGTCCATTTACCCCCATCATTCGGATTCGCTTCCCAGCCGAATTTGGTAGCAATCACTACCTGGCCGCGGAAGGAAGCGAGGGCCTCGCCGACGAGTTCTTCGTTGGTCAATGGACCGTACACCTCCGCAGTGTCGAAGAACGTGACGCCTCGCTCCATAGCTGTGCGGATCAGTTTGATGGCTTCACTCTTCTCCGTTGGTGGTCCGTAGCCGAAGCTCAGTCCCATACAGCCAAAGCCCAACGCCGAAACCTCAAGACCGCTTTTACCCAACCTGCGCTTTTGCATTGTTTCTCCTTTGACGAACGGCCAATCTGAGAGTTGCTTCTCGACGTGTATCCGACGGTGGGCCAGCCTGGTAGCCAAACCTCAATTCATACAGTCGAGGCCGATCTTTTTTGAGTCTAGTCCGGTCGCGTTTATGAGACTAGCTAGCTGGGAGCCCTTAGAAGTGTTGGTAACCGATAGGACCCCTCATTCCATGCTGCAAACATGACGGTCTGGGGAACGCCGAAGTCCACTTTGAATCCAGGGCATCTCGAAAGAGAGATAATTATTACCAGCGGTTGTTCTTCGCGATGACCGGATAAAAATAAACTAAGCACTTAAGGAAGCACAGCGTGCCCACCGCAAGCGAAGATCAGAAATTCGACCTAATATCGAACGCCCTTTTCACGCCGGTGATCGGTGATATCTTGGACGCGCTGGGCTGCTGTCATCAATTCCTGCCGCAACCTATTCAGCCGATGACCTTGAAAATGAAGATCGTAGGCCGCGCTTTGCCAGTGCATATCGCCGACGCATAAAGGCATCCCGACACACCTTTTGGCAGAATGACCGAAGCACTCGACGACATCCAGCCGCGTGAGATTTATCTGCGACCGGCGCATTGCTATCCATTGCGCGGCCTGGGGCGAAATTATGACAGCAACGGCACGCATGCGCAAAGGGGCAGGCGCCGTTATTGACGGTTTCCACCGCGACACGGATCGAGTTTTGGAACAGAACTGGCCGGTATTCAGCCGGGGCCGGTACGCCCAGGACGCCGGCGCACGGGCCAAAGTTGTGGATTTCCGGTGCCCAGTCGAGATAGGTGGTGTGCAAATTATGCCGGGAGATATAATCGTCGGCGACCTCGATGGCGTGGTTGTCATACCGAGCCGATTGGAAGATGAGGTCATCGAACGAGCGCTTGAGAAAGCGCAGGGAGAAAAGGTTGTACGCAGGGCCATTGAGGCGGGAATGACAAGCACTGAGGCCTTTCGAAAGTATGGAATCCTGTGATGACCGACCCGGTATGTAGGCGTTGTTTTCAGGTCGAGCCCGAGGATAACGTGGCCACGCTTCTGGAAGATGCGGGGACAGACGATCTGATCGTCTTCGCCGCCGGCCTCCTGCGGACTATTCGCGCTCACCAATCTATTGGTTTAGGTCACAAGGTGGCGCTTACTCCCATTCAACAAGGTAGTGCGATTGTGAAGTATGGCGTAACCATCGGATTGTCCACTACAGAAATCCAGCCAGGAGCATGGGTCCATCTTCATAACTGCCGCAGCAAGGTGGATGAGCGCTCGAACACTTTTGACGTGAACACGGGAGTTCTGGAGCAGAAAAGCCATGAGTGAGAGCGGATGGCAAGGATATCTGCGCAACGACGGCAGCAAAGGCATTCGCAATCTCATACTTGTAATTTACACAGTCGAGTGCGCCAGCTTCGTGGCGCATGAGGTCGCGCGCGGTGAGCATGACGCGCATGTCATTGGATTTCCCGGTTGTTACGATAACGCGTATGCAATTCGATTGATGAATGCGCTTGCCACGCATCCCAATATCGGTGGCGTTCTCGCGATTGGGCTTGGCTGCGAGTACACAAAGCCGTCCAAGCTTGCCGATGTTTCCGAGGCCTCAGGCCGGCCGAGCGACTGGTACTACATCCAGGAGAATGGAGGCACTCGAACAAGTATCGAGCGTGGAAAGAGTGCGCTAGCCGCCTTGCGCTCGAGGATGATACAGAATGTCACTCTTGTTCCAATGGGCTGGAGCGATCTTACGGTCGGGGCGGAGTGCGGCGGCTCTGATGGAACTTCCGGGCTCGCCGGCAATCCTGTTGCCGGCAGATTCTATGACTTTTTGGTGGACCAGGGCGGCTGTGCGGTTTTCGAAGAGGTGGTGGAGATGATTGGTCTCCGCGACATTCTGATCTCTCGCGCGGCAACGCCCGAAGCGGCCTCGCAACTGGACGCGACTTATGGAAAAGCCGATGCTTACTGTAGGTCTGTGCGCCATTACTCCATCTCGCCCGGTAATTTTGCCGGCGGATTGACAACGATTGAGGAAAAAAGCATGGGCGCGTTTGCGAAAGCCGGCAAACGACCGATCCAGGGCGTTATCCGTGTCTCTGAGCGTGTGCCCGCGCCCGGTCTCTGGTTACTCGACTCCGTTCCGGACGAGCACTTCATGCAGTTCGGCTTTACAAATCCAAATGACACCGAAGGCATCATGGATCTGATATCGATCGGGGCGCACATTGTGCTCTTTATCACGGGCCGTGGAAGCGTGATTGGCAGCCCGATCGCTCCCCTGATCAAAGTGACAGGCAACGCGCGGACCTTCAAGCGGATGGAAGAAGATATGGATTTCGATGCCAGCACGATTTTGAGTGGGGCGCAGTCGCTGGACGAGGCCGCAGCCAATTTGGCTGCACTGGTCCGCGGGGTGGCATCAGGCGCCTTGAGCAAACCCGAGAGTCTTGGCCACCGGGAGTATTTTTTAATGTACAAGCATCAAGACACGCCGGCTTTGGAAGATGGTTGCCGCGCTTGAACTTGTGTGGGCGTCCTTGTGGCGCTCATCCTCCTTCAGCGCATATTGAGCGCGCTCAAGGATTCAGCTTGCACAACGCACGCTGTGGAGCGCGCAGGCCTTCACTGGTCGGAAACGCGTAGCCCAACAAGTTGTCGTTGTATCGGGAATAAAGGCCGCCTTTGATTGTGGCTCAAAGGTTCAACGTGTCGTGGTCCAATCCCCGGCGCTCAACGCTTGGCCGATCCGCCGGCGAAGTCTGGCTGCTCCGGGACTGCTGCGCCATCAGCACGCGGATCGGATGCGCCAGAGTTGATGCCGGTCCTGCTGTCGTGAAGGATAGCCTGGCCTCGCCCCATCTCTGATGTGTATCCATTATGTACCTGCAGCACGTGTCCCATCTTGGTCAGGGCGTTGAGGGTGGCGGGGGTAACGCGCGACTCGATGACGATCTTGCATCCGAGCTGCTGGCGGTCAGTGAAACGCGGCTCCTCCATGGCGGCTTGGATATTCATGTGGTAATCAACCACGTTGGAGACAAATTGCGCGTGGGCGAGTGGCTGATTGAGTCCTCCCATTATGCCGAAGCCAATGTGCTGATCGCCATGCTCCATGAAGGCCGGAATGATGGTGTGGAACGGGCGCTTGCGGCCCGCAAGCACGTTGGGTGATGCGGGATCAAGCGAGAAGAGGCCTCCGCGGTTCTGCAAAACAAATCCCATACCCTGTACCGTGACGTCCGATCCGAAGTTGTTGTAATTGCTTTGAATGATGGAAAGGATATTGCCTTCGCGATCGGCCACCGTGAAATAGGTGGTATCGCTGGTCCCGAGCGCTCCGGGAGCCACCGTGCAGTTGGCTTTAGCCGGGTTGATGAGAGAGGCGCGCCGGGCGGCAAAGCTCTTGGAGAGAAGCTGCTCGACCGGAATCTTGCTGAAGCGCGGATCGCCATCGTAGGCCTTCACGTCGGCGTACGCGAGCTTCATGGCTTCTATCCGGGTGTGCAACTCGCCAGGACTGTGAGGACCGGCGGGGTCCGGCTTGAACTGCTCCATGATATTGAGCATCTCAAGCGCCGCGATGCCATCTCCATTGGGCGGCAGTTCGTATATTGACCAATCGCGGTATTTCGTCGAGATCGGCTCTACCCATTCGGCAGAGTAAGACGAAAGGTCGTCAGCCGTCATGGTTCCGCCGAGGGCTGCGGAGGTTTTCAGGATGGCCTGAGCTATTTCGCCCTTGTAGAGTGCGGACTCTCCCTGATTGGCGACCAGCGTGAGCGCATGTGCGAGGTCGGGATTGCGGAAGATCTCGCCGGTATCCGGAACCTTGCCCCGGGAAGAAAGACGCGGCGGCTTTCCGCATTGGTCAGCAGACCATCGTGAGCTCCGTCCCACCAGGCATGAATGACCTCTGCCACCGGGAACCCGTGCCCGGCATAAAAAATTGCTGGTTGAAAAAGATCGCGCCAAGGCAGCCTTCCCCAGCCTACGTTGTCGAAGCACTTGGCTGTTCCACCTCCAACTACAGCCTGGCGTCCTTGCGTTACGACCTTTCCAAGCTCAAGGCCAAGAACTTGCTCGAGAAGCTACCCCATTCACGTCCATACAAATTGCCGCCCAGCGGGTACTCGGTGTGTCTCATCGTTCTAAAGCTCTTCGAACGAATCTACGCCCCTATCACCGCCGCCATCCTGCGCCCACTTCCCGGTGACCACAATTTACAAGATCCAAAACGGTCTCAGCTCGACCGCTTATATCAGCGCGTCATCGACGATCTCGACACGCTCATCCAGGGGGGCCGCTGGGCAGGAGGGCTCTTTTCGTCTGATACAAGACTATGAAGCCGGGACCAGATATTTTCAGGCGGATATCGCTCAACCTTGATGCGGCAGAAAGAATCCGTCAATTTTGCCGAAGATCGAATGGATGCGAAAATGCATCGGCGATGCGGACATTCTTCGCCTGAGTGTGAGCGGGGTTAAAGAGAAAATTCGTCGTCTCAGGGACGATTGCGCTCGGCACGCGCAGCAGAACGCTCTCGCTGCTTTCGAGCCATGCAGTCCCCAAATCGCGAGTCACTTCTAAGCGCGTCCGCCAGTCTTCCGGCAAATCGTCCGCTTCAACAGAAGAAATCTCTGCATCCGGCAGCTCGATTTTCAGCATCGTGAATTCGGGAGGCACATCGTTTGCAGCGGTATGAACGCAGACTTCGAGCAGCGCAGAGGCCGGACTCTCGGCTAGATAAACAATCCGCCGGCCGGCATAGTGCCATCGGCCAGCAGCGCTCAGTCCCCCCCATCCCACTGAGATCACGATGCCGGCTGATTCGCCACAGAACCATTACAGCATTTCTCCTGATGGTGTAAAGCGAAGAGCAGGGCTATATGTAGCCATTCCATCAAAGAATGGCTACACATCACTACTCTCGCCACGTCACAGTATCAGGAGAAATGCTTTAAACGAACATGCCTTCATCAATCTGAATCAGCAGTTCCTCTACGATTCGGCTGCCGGTGTCCGTCTTAAGTAGAGAGAGCGGCGTTCGTCCATCCAGGCGCGCGTGTGGTTTCCGCAACCAGCTCAGGGCACGCTCACGGCTTCCGTAGACGGACTCCGCCAATGAAAGAACCCGGATGACACGCAACACACGGTCGGATTCCTCCACCGTCAGCTTTTCCCGGCGGGAACGTCGATGCTGAAGCGTTCGCGACGGAATCACGACCGTGTCAATTTCTGTCCGCTCGAGACCAAGCGCGCCGAGGCGCTTGATCACCGAGGGAGCAAGCCGCCCCTCCACGATACGAAGAATCTCGCTCTCTGTGGCGGGAGGCTGTAGGCCCAGCCATTCACCGATGTGTGCATTGGCAGAATTCATTTGACCTTCTACATTATGCCGCAATCGTGTGGGCAGAATGGAGCCAAGGGCCTGAGAGCCGCAACATTCTACCAAGGGCCGTAATTGGGTGTACTTCGGTCTGCTAGAGCCTTTCTCCTGATAGTGTAAAGCGCAGAGTAGGCTACACATCGCTATTCTGGGCCACGCCACGGTATCAGGAGAAATGCTCTAAACGCCGGGAATGAATCCCCTTCCAAACCGTGCTGTCGACTCACTACGAAAATCCGAAATCAGCGACATGAGCGTAGTGGTTCCACCATCGACGACAAAAGTCTGGCCGGTTATGAATCCCGCATCTTCGGAACATAAATACGCGGCCATCTTGGCTATGTCGAGCGGAAGTCCATAGCGCGCCACCGGCACCGCAGTTCGCGCCTGCTCAGCAGACTTCTCCATACTGAAATCGGGAATCGCGGCAGCATGATTTTCGACCATGATCCAGCCCGGTGCGATGGCGTTCACCCGCACGCCTTGATAGCTCAGTTCTACCGCCAAAGACCGCGTGCAGGCCGCGATTGCTCCCTTGGTGGCCGCGTATGCCGAATGTTCCGGCGCTCCCTGCAAGCCGTGAACCGATGAAAGATTGCAAATGGCTCCCGCACCATTCTTGAGCATTGGTGCAACAATTCTCTGAGTCAGCAGGTAGGGAGTACGGAAGTTTACGTTGAGCAGAATGTCGAGTTGTTCCGGCGTCATCTTGAGGAACGGACGGTTCAGCGTGATTCCCGCATTGTTTACCAGGCAGTCTATGCCGCCCCAAAATTGGAGCGCAGAATCCGCCAGGCGAAGCGCTGCATCTGCATCGTTGAAGTCGGCTCCTAAAATTGCGGCCCTTCTGCCCATCGCCTGGATCTCTCTAGCTGCGGACTCTGCTCCCTCCGGGCCTTGGCTGTAGTGGAGAACCACATCGGCGCCCTGTCGGGCAAACTCCAAAGCGATCTCGCGCCCAATACCAGTGCCGGCGCCGGTTACGAGCGCCCGCTTATTCGCTAGCTTTCCCGATACATCCATTCTGATCATCACCTTTAATTTTAGACAGCTGTCATAACCTGCGGTTTCAGGCTACGCCAAGCACTTCCCATCCGGATTAGATCGCGGATGAAAGCAAGAGCCGCGACACTTTCAAAATAGTCTCTTCCGCACCACGAAAAGCCCAAACCTGAGATTCATCCTCGCCATACCAATCACCGGTTGATCCACCGATCGCCGGCGAATGGTACTCCAGCTCGGAGAAGATGCCCCACTTGCTGTTCACATTGCACGCCTCGATTGCCGCACCGGGAGAGTCGGGTTCTCCCCAGGGTACGTCTACATAGTCGCCTGAAGGGTTGACAGAGAAATTGCGGATCACGATCGAGCTATCCTCTCCCATGCGCATCAGGTAACCCGCCCGCCCGATGGCATAGGGCGCCTCCAGTCCCAGCTTGTGCTCACCGGCCGTCCGCATTTTGTAGCGAATCAACTGCTCGGTAACTGTCAGGTCGCTAGAACCGATCGCCCCCATGTATGTTTTGACCTTCGCTTTCGAAAATGTGGGTATCAGAAGCTCTCCACCATGGGGCAACTGAAGTAAACTCCACAGCCCGATCGAAGGGAGCTCTGGGTGTTGAGTTGTAAACTCCAAACGAGTATGCAAGCTATAGCCTGCATAATGAAGCCGATCGAGGAGCTCGGGGCCCATCTTCCGCAGCGGGTTTTGTGCTGCAGACACGCGCTTGGTCAGCCGGAGATGCACCGTAGAACGCGATCGCGATAACCTGGAAGCAAAACTATTGGTTAGAGTGATGCAGCCGTTTTTGCGAGTAACTTGATAGTCTCCGGGGTCGAATTCGCGAGGTTGCAGATAGACATCGAGGAGGGGAAAATTCGGCAGGAAGAAATCCACTTCAGGTGAAAGCCATGTCCGATCGCCACCGGAGTTGTGCCAGTCCGTGCTTTCATAAAAGGACCAGGCCGTACTCGCAGAATTAAGCGCGGGGTGTGTCCAAAGGAAATTCTGGTCGGATCCGGGCGCAAAGAGCCCTACTACCCGTCCGCCATAAGGCAGCACCAATACCGTACTCCCGTCGGCGCCGGTGCATACCTGTGTAGGCTTACCGACCGCCTCTAATGTATCCACCAGAGTCTGATTCATCTGTCTAAGGGCATTTCGAAGCCAACCCGGCCCATGCGATCGAGTGGCCTCGTTGGAGGTTGAATTTGTTCATTCGTTTGATTGTGGCCGGTAACGCTTTCAGGCGTCGAGCTATTTTTCATTTGGATGCATTGAGTCTTGACGCAGCGAACGAAACCATATTCAGAAGTACACGATCCGCCGCCGGATTCTTTTCGAGATTCTCCAATATGCGCAGCGTTGAAACGATGACTTCGCCTCGACCAACATTGTAGATCAGCAAGTTTGAACCAGCCCAGTATCCTTGGCCGCCAGGTTTGCCGACAGCAAAGGTCGGGACCACGTTTTCCGTATCGGCACTGAAATTGACAATCGACCTGCGTGCGATCAGATCGCGATAGAAGTACAGGTCCATCAGGCGCCGGGATGGCAGACCGTGGAAGATTGGGTGTGGCTTCACGACATCATCGCGGCCCCAGAATCGAGGGCCGGAATCTTCGATCTTTCCAGTCATGCTGGCCGGGAGGGCATCCGGTTCGAGCAGGATCGCAATGCTTCCCGAAGATACTCGACTTAACCAATCATCGGAGTGAGCTCCCGTCCCTTTTGGAATCAACAGAACCTGCGGGCTTCCGCTAGCGCCCGCTTGGAAAGCGGTAAGCTTCACTCCGTGCGAAGTCAACAGACGGGATACGCTCTCGTTCGCGCCCAGAATCTGCGCATTCGCTTGAACGGATGGAAGACGTGCCGCATCTCCAACAATGATCTCTTCGCGCCCGAGCGCAGCCGCACCTTCATCAAATGAGACTTCCACTTCATACCGGCCCGCCGGTCCGTTGAGTTGGACATTTTCTTTGAAGGCTGGAAATACCATCGGTGGTTCAGGAGAACTGTGCGGATCGGGAATCTGCAACGTTGAAGGCTTCTCGAACACAACGCCATCAGGACCCACGACTTTCATCCGCACGCGATACGCTCCCGGCTTAAGTACATCTTCATCCGCCAGAACCGCCTCGAGGTGAACCGTTGCACCTCGATAAACGTGAGTTGGTCCGGCAAAGACGCACCATTTCACCCGAGCAAAGCCGTCGTTCATCGCGTCCACGATGCCCGGCTTCAGCTCACGGAACGTGGTCATGAGCCCTTCTCCTTCGATCGCTTGGTCGCTCAACCCGGTCAGGTTGTAGCCCGCAATGCGCGGATTGGAGCGTATCGCGACCAGCGCGAGCCGCCGCTGCTCGGATTGCAGCTGCTGACTTGCCGTAATCATGTCGGAAGGAGACGCAAAGGCGTCATCAAGCTTCCATGCCTTCCAATCCCGCTGCATCTGAACAGCCATTTTGTCGTAAAGCTTATAATCCTCCAGCTCCGGATTGGCGCCGTTCTGCTGCATCAGGTGAATGATTCGTATAGGGTCAATCTCGCTCCCATTCCCATACTCCGAAAGGAAAACGCTTTTCGTGCCCTCTCCTACAGTCCGAAAAAATTTCATGGCATCATCAGTCCATGGCCGAACGGGATACATGTGAATGTCTCCCGAACCCTCGGTGTAACCAGCCGGATGCTCCTGTTTGGGTGGAACTGCGCCAGCCGCTTCCGACCCCAACTCATATTGCCAGGTCGTCGTGCCGGGATTTGAAATGGAGCCAATGGACCACTGTGCGTCCCACCTGCCGCTGCTGAGCATCACTATGCGTGTCGGATCGACGGAACGGACCAGCGGCAGCATCTTCGTCGCATGCCAAAACGTGGGATTTGCCACCGTTTCATTCAGCAGGCCCCACATGACCAGGGAAGGATGATTTCGATCTCGCAGAATCATTTCTCGAACCGAAAAATCAAAGCGCCGCCCCATCTCCGGCGAATCCTTCAGGTTCCACGAAGCATAACTCTCTTCGTAAACCATCAGCCCAAGTTCATCGCATAGCTCAAGCTGCGAGGGAAACATCGTGCGGCCCAGCCAGCGCACCGTGTTGAAGCCCATCGCCTTTACATAGATGAGCTCCCGGCGCAGCAGCTCAGGATCGGTAGGAACATGTTGTCCGATGGGGAAGTGCCCGACCGAGTGCGCGCTTCTCAAAAAGATGCGGCGGCCGTTCAAGCGGAAATAACCATTGCTGAAAACAAGGTCGCGAAAACCGGTTCGCGTGACGTGCACGTCTGAGGATTGTGCGGTAACAAGTCTTGAGGTCAGACGATAAAGGTAGGGATCATCCGGGCTCCAGGCATGCACTTGATCGAGCTTCAACACAACTTCTACAGTCTTCCCCTCCGCGGGAATATCGACACTCTGTCGTCTGATCGAGGAGGGGCCGGTCCGCACCATTCGGCGTTAGGTTGAAGAACAGTTGAGCCTTTTGATCTCGATTCGTATCGTTCGCTACTCTCACCTCTGCGTAGATCGTTTTCGCTTCTCTTTGCGGATTAAGAAAGACATCTGCGATGCGAATGGCCGGAACGCGGAGCAACTCCACGTCTTGCCAAAGACCGCCCGGATCCCAAAAGTTTCCCACCGCCATCGGCACCTTCTTGATGCCGTGAGGAGTTTCGTCGAGCGTGATGCCATCAATCCGCCGCTGGTCCGGATTCAGGAGCCGGACCACCAGAGAGTTCTTCTCCCCCGCCTTTGCTTGCCTGGTGATATCAAAGGTGAAAGGAGTCTCCCCACCCTCATGGGATCCCAGATACTGCCCATTGAGCCATGCCTCCGCGAAATAATCTGCGGCACCGAACTTAAGCTGTAATCGCTCTTGCCCTGAGATGCGCGGGACGTCCACGCTCTTCCAATACCAGACGACGCCATGATAAGCGGGAAAGGTCTGCTGAATAACTCCCGGAACCGTGCAATCCCTTGCTTCCGGTATTGCCCCGGAAGCATACCATTTGTTAGCTTTCCCGGTGTTGCTTGGATCGATCGCTATTTTCCACGAGCCATCCAGAGTGGTGCTTTGCACGGCATGAAGCGATGCAGTCGAAAACAACAGCAGGAGAAGAAAAGCGCGAGTAAGAAAGTTTTCAGCTACCATTGCGCCTTCAATGCAAACTGAACCTCTCGGGCAGCGGCAGCCGAAGTTAGACGGCCAAAGCTTGCGGCCGAGTTGAGTGTGGCCGACGGAGCGCCGAAATTCACCTGATTGAATCCATTATAAAATTCCGCACGGAACTGAAAGTTAACACGCCGCTCAGGGAAGAAGACCCTCATCAGCGCGAAGTCAGAATTCGCCAGTCCCGGCCCGTAAAGGCTGTTGCGTCCTACATTCCCAAATTGTCCAGTTGGATTAGGAACAAATGCAGCCGTATTGAAGAATTCATTCACCTTGTCTCGCCGCGAGCGCCCACTGGGAAGGTGAGGATTACCAACCAAGTTCGGCCGGTCTGAGCCGTTCGAGCTGAGCGAGTTATCAGCGCCTGAGTAAACCGTAAAGGGGTAGCCCGATAGAATAGATGTTATGTCGGAGACCTGCCAGTTATTTGCAATTACGTCCACGATCGGCTGCAGGTGAAATTGAGGCACGCTATAGACCAGCGATAAGCGAAAGATCTGCGCAGCGTTATAATCAGACGGACCGACATCAGCATTTGGATTTAGGTTGTTTTGATGGGTGTCGCCTTGAACATTTGTAGTCTGGCCGGTATCGATCGATCTAGAAAACGTGTAATTAGCAAATGCCGTAAGGCTTTTTGAGGCGTATCTAGCCGATAGCTGGAGCGCGTGATAATTGGCGGGAGGGTGGCTGTTGTTGATATCGATCTTCTCATAAATGTTGGGCACCAGAATGCGCCTGGCATTTGTATTAGCCTCTGTCGAAAGAGGCTGCCCGTTAGGACCTGTTCCGGGGATATAAGCGGCCTGATTAACGTTGATGGTGTCCTCCAAGTGTTGGCTAAGCTTGCCGATATAAGCAATGTCAAACATGAAATTCGACTTGATTTGCTGTTGGATATCCGCGCCAATCGCTTGCACTCGTGGAACAACGAAGTGCTGATCCCATCCGAAAGCCTGAGCCGGCAGAAAGAAAATCTGCGTGGCCGGATTTTTCACGTCGACCTGCAGAGGGAATGGGTTCACCAGTCCTTGCCATGGATTAGCTAGACCGCCGGCAGGCGAGAAGATGGATTGGGCCAGATCAAATGGTTGATTTTGGAAGCTCTGCGCAGCTTCATCCCCAAACTGGGCATTGCTGTACAGCCCATAGCTGCCGCGCAAGCTGGTTCTGCCATTTCCGAAAACATCAAAAACTATGCCCAACCTGGGCTGAAATTGCCCGTGATCGGTCTGGACCATGGAAGCCGGAAGTCCGTTGGGATAATCAGAAGTCTTGTCTCCCACGAATAACAAGCCTACAGGCGCGTTGGGGAATATTTTGGATTGCTGTCCATAACGAAATGTAGCGTTTTGCGGAATTCCGACGTTTTTCAGCTCTCTGCCCCGATACTCGGAGAAGGGCGGCAATAATTCGTACCGTAATCCCAGGTTCAACGCCAGCCTCTGGGAGACTTTGAAATTGTCCTGCGCATAGTACCCGGAATCTAGCGTTTTAAAGGCTGTATCGATGACGGAGTTCCGTTGGACAGACGCTGGACTTCCCAGCAGGAAATCTGCGGCAGGGTTCCCGGTCAAAGTACCGTTAAAAGCAAAAACGCCCGGATCGAGATAGGCCGTCTGCAGAACCCAGGCGCGGTCATATAAATCAGCCCCAAACCTGAAATTGTGGCGGCCCCTCAACCACGCCACACCATCGCTGACTTGCCAGTTTTCCCCACCCTCTACCCAGGAGCATACGCCCGAACCTCCCATAGTAAAGAAGCCGGAGACGCTTATGGTTGGAGGTTGTGGCGGGCCACCCAGAGCGAAGTTGCTGATCCCGAGACTTGCCGGAGTCACGTTGGTTGAGCACCTATGAGTCTCTTGCTGCCCGCTGAGACCACCACTAAACTGGTTTAGAAGATTTGCTGAGAAAGTATGGGTTTCATTGATTGCAACCACCCAGATATCCTGATCCTCGTACATCGGGCCGCCGAAGTTTGCATATGGACCGTTGCCGAAAGGGAGAGAGAAAGTAGTTCTGTCGAAGAAGTAGGTCGCACTGGCTTGATCAAGATGACTAAGTCCAGCGTCAATTTTACCCGTCCACTGATTCACGTTAATTGGCTCTGAACTGGTCGTAACCAGCTCGCCTCCGTTTGTTGACGGAGCAGGGGGGACGAAACTCAAGATATTCTGGGCGACAGGACTTATCTGACTAGCCGGTATGGTATTGTTGGCAAACGGCCGGCCCGTGGCAGGATTCGTAATTGGAGAGCTAAATACACCCTGTCTTTCCGCCGCAGTGAACGGAAAGGAAGAAGTGATTGCACCTTCACTTATTCGCAGGCCTTGATACTCAGCAAACCCAAACATTCTGTACTTTTGCCAAATAGGGAAGCCCAGTGCCCCGCCAAATTGATTCTGCACCAGTTTTGGTACAGAAGTGAGAAACCAGTTCCGTGAATTCAGTGCAGTGTTCCGCAGAAACTCCCAAGCCGATCCGTGGTATTGGTTGGTACCTGAGCGAGTGACAGCAGTAAAGATGGAGCCTGCATAAAACCCATATTGCGCAGGATACGAGTTGGTGAGGAGCTTGAACTCCTGCAACGCATCAGGCGCGGGGTAATTGAGGCCAAAAGAATCGTAGGAGCCCTGAAACCGCATTCCATCGAGCATGTAGTCAGTTTCGTTGAGGCGAGAACCATTCACGCTGACTTGATTGGCGCTTCTGTCGCCGCCCGTGAGTGCTGGCGGATTGTAGGAATACGATACTCCCGGCAAGGTCGCGGCCAATTGCAGAGCATTGCGGCCGTTGAGCGGCAGCTGAACAATCCGCTTAGCCTCGACCACGTCTCCGCCTTCAGCACTGTAGGTGTCGACCATGGGCGTCGCCGCCGTTACGTTAACGCTTTGTGAAACGGTGCCGACTTTCAGTTGGATATCCACCCGTGCATTCTGGTTGAGCTCCAGTGTGATGCCGCTTTGCCTGAAAGTCTCAAATCCGGGCGCTTGCACTGTGAGGCTGTAGTCGCTGCCTACCGGTATGAGAGGCAGGACATATTCACCTTGGGTGTTGGTCTGTGTCGATCTGCTATAGCCGGTCTTTGGCTGAGATATCGTGACCGGTGCATTCGAGACCGTGGCGCCACTTGCATCCGTCACGGAGCCAAGGACAGTAGCAGCGTTCTGGCCCAGAGCTGGTGAAAGGGTGGATAAGATTGCGGCTGCTAGCAGCAAAGCGCGTTTTGCAAAGAAGAACATGATATCGCTCCTCGTAGCATTCGCCCCGCACACTATCATAGGTCGCTAAACCCTGTCCAATAAATTGTGTATCAAGTATGAAGTCATTTAGAATGTGCGATAGCTTAGCAGGGTAACGGCTCCTCCTGCGGATTCCTATGACCTATTACGAAACCCCGCATGGTGGGTCGATCCTTTGCGCGACAGCCACTCCACAGCCACTCCACAGGACAGCTCGCTCTCCTGACGGCCATCCACTCTCTTCAGCCGCGCGCTATCGAGTGCATCGAGGTCGCAAGCAGGGAGAGACATGCACTAGCGCTGCTTTGGATTTCCCGCCGCGCCGTTCATGGTCCCCCCACTAATCACGAGCTCGTCAATCCCAATGTAGGTCCCAATGCTTTCCTGATTTTTTTTACCTGTGACGGTTACTTCGAGTGCATGCTCACCTGGTGTGAGACCGGAGGTTCCCCATAATACGATTGGAGGATTGAGAGCCACATTGTTCGGCTCACGGACCGAGCTACTGGATGCTGCGGCAAAGTTAGGATAGTTCTCCGGAACAAACGTGTCGATCAATCCTTCGTCCTTTCCGTCGACCCTTATGCTTGCGATCCCTCGGTCGCTTCCCGTATCCCCGAGTATCTCCACGCCGGTTCCTCGAAATTTCAACATCATTTTGTCTCCGGAAGTACCGCTCACCGACAATGTTCCCTTGAAACGGTCCTGCAAGTAGCCTATGTCTTCCCCGAGTCCTGCACCTCGGGCCCACGGAGGAGTTCCCTTTCTCTGCCAGCCCACTCCCGAATATTCGACCTCGTGATCGAGGTCGTCCAATTCTTTCCGGGTTTGAGCGGTTGCCGGCTCTCCAGACGTCAGATATTTCACTTCGGGATTCCATACGGTCTCGTCATCTGTGGCATCTTTGTTGCGATTCACGATGAAATAGAGCTTGTCGCCGGCATTCACAGAGATGGTCTTTTCGATATCTTTACCGTGGATATCATTAGCCGCAATCGTTTCCCATCCTTCATTCGGCCAGATCTGTTGATCGCCCTTCAGCATCTTGATGCGAACCCCATCACCAGCTGTGTGATAGACATCCTTGTGGACGTTGCTGGTAATTCTCACTTGGCCCGAAGCCGGCACGGTGAATACTCGAACAGCATCCGCCTGGTTACTCGGACGCATCCACGTTGCGCCGATCAAGAGTTGATGTTGCCCGGGGGATCCCTCATACAATCCCATTTGGCCCAAAGCTCCATTCCATACGGCAGAGTTTCGTTCTTTGCCGTTCCACTCTTCGTACGACCAACCGTTAGCACCCTGGTAACTGTAGTCTTTTCCCGCCAGATAACCACCCAGAGCGGTATATATCTCGGTGCCCATCCCTCCTTGCACACCCGTAACCCTGGCGGAGACGTTTCCATCTCCATCGACAGTTTGCACTGCATAGGCTGCAGCCAGGTCGGCCTGCGCGCTGTGGTCAAAGTAAAAAACACCTTTCGATACTCTGTCGATCGGCTTACCGTTACGATAAATCTGGTAGTAGGAAATCCAGTTATTGTCGGAAGCTGGCGTCCATCGCAGTTCAACACCTGTGACCCCTACATTTGTTCCAAGGTTCTTCGTTACATGGGCGGGAGCGGTCGGAGGAATCACGTCGGTTCCGCTTCCGGGATGGTTCGGCAGGCCTAGGTAGATCAACTCGCCCGGCGCAGGGTTCATCAATGTGATCCCATTTTTAGCCAGGTCCTCCCCCGTACGCTTGGCGGTCGATTTCGCAATTTGGAACCGCAGATCATACATCTCCGCCGGATGGAGTCCTTTAGGGTAGATCCGGACTTGACCGGAGATGAAATGTTTCAAAACGATGGCTCCGCGGTGGCCATCATTGCTCAATCGCTCTAAATAGAAGATTGAGTCATCCCCTTCGATCTTGGGGTGATAGATCCGCACCCAACGGCCTGCCACTCCTTGGCGCACTAAGTAGTGGTAAGTCTCGAACGTCTTGCGTAGATTTTCCGTGCCTTCATCCAGCAAAATACCCTGCTCATGTCCGTACAGTCCCCGGTCTCCCATCCAGGCAGGCGCCATATTGAGGGTGGTCGCCACATTCGTCCACGTAGCGTTCTGGGTTCTCGTCCAATCGTCGATCTTGTCTGGCGGAAAGAGGTAGGAGCTATAGTAGTTTCCGAATACCAGGGAGCCTCCGTCCGTAAGCTGGCTGACGTCCGCCATGCGGAGGCCTTCGAAGCTCATCAGATTCCCTCCTCCAGAGCAAAGATCGATGGAGGAGCCGGGATGGCGCTTTCGGAATTGCTTTTGCATTTCCATGATGTTGTCGTACTGGGCCAGCATGGGCGTTTCATTTTTGCCGACCGGTGCTACGGCGCTTCCATCCTCCCGCCATTGGAAGTTGCCCCACTTCGCGACTTTCTGATTAAGTTGGTTTGTCATCCAATCAATGACTTCAGGACGTGCAGCGTCTAGGGGGCCGCGAAACACTCCACCTGATCCCCAGTCAGGATGCTCGCGGAGCACCTTTGACTGTTTCTCCGCATACCATAAAGGCCACCAGACGGCCAGCCGAACGCCGGACTTATTCAGATATCGATTGATCTCCGAAAAGTCCGGCCCATCATTGTCCCCAAGATTGTCATGCCAGCCTGCATCTTGCCACAGGATGTCCGCGCCGACGTAGCGTATTACGTCCGCCGTATGGAACATAATCGAAAGGCGATAGTCCCAGTTATCATCGGTGCCGCCACCCCACTCGCCTTCCTTGCCCGGCTGCCAACGCATTTCCGCGGCGTAGCGTATCTTGGAGAAATAATCGTCGTTGGTATAGTCCCACAGATAGCGGTATTGCCAAGCCTTAAGCTGGTTCCCCATGGCGTCGAGATCGCCCGTATATACCCCTGTAAGAGCCTTCGGCGTCTCAATAGATTCGCCCGGCTTAAGTCTTTTTTCGTATCCTGCCAGTCTGAAGCTCAGATAGCCCGGACTACCCTCAAAATTTCCTATCTCTGCTGCCCAGTGACCGTAATAGTCCAAGCCTACAAAGAGACCTTCTGTCGAAGCGGCATTGCTGATACAAAACCAAGGCATATACCTACCCGACCCATACGCCATGGAGTGATCAAATTCAATACCCTCTACCGGCTCGACTTCGGCCTTGTCGGTAGTATCGAATGTTCGGGCATATGCAGGGGATAAAGGAACTTGCTTCAGAACTTGGCTGCCGCTGAAGGACCCTCCTCCTGTCATGTAGGACAAGGTCTGGTTAGCCGCTCCGATCACTGAAAGGCGTTCGTTCAGCATGTAGGGATTGGCCAGCGTGACTTCCCCATCACTCCCGTTCCTGAATACCGCCCACTGGCGGATTATGCCGGTGTTGGGATACAGGACGTAATGCTTCTCCACCTCAAGAAGCTTTCCCTTGAGCCGGACAGTCGCTTCAATTTCTCCCTGGGCAACAACTGTCGCGCTCCCACTGATCCAGCTCCACTCGCCGCTCGCTCCAGTAGTGGTCGTTCCGTTTACAGTCACCCGGAATTCGTCTGAAGAGGACATCTCCGGTAAGTAATCCCGGTGGGTTAATAAATTGCGGAAGCTTTTGACAAGGTATTTGCCATGATCGAGCTCTATCTTTTCTTCTACCGTGTTCGTCCCAAGAACCAAGATCCCTGCTCGATTATCTACACGAGCATAGGCGTCATGCGAGGTGGCGGTGATCGCAAAACAGGCGGAGGAAAAGAGGAGAAGGAGCGCGCCCGCAGCTATCGCTTTTAGAGTGGGACCGGCCATTATGGATATCCGCATAGCACTCCCAGGACTATGGAAGACCTTTTCACAGCGCTGCTTCTCCCTTGCATAACTCACTCAAAACATCACTTTCGCCGCAAGCTGAATTTCGCGCGCAAAGTAGCTGTTAAATATACCTCCAAACGCCGAACTCTGAATGTTATTCGTGGGATTTTGGAAGTTGGTGTGATTTAAAAGATTAAAAAATTCCGCCCGGAACTGAAGCGTCGCTCGCTCAGTTACCGGGAAATTCTTGAACGCACTGAAGTCGACATCTTTATACGGAGGCCCTACCAGGTTATTCCTACTCTCCGTACCAAACGTGTAAGGCGTTGTCCTGAACGAGGCGCGATTAATCCAGCTTGTGTGACTCTGCTGGAATCCTGCCCCGGCATACGGATTGCCAATTTGATCGCACCGTTGCGCACCGCCTCCTACATTAGCAATATCGCCGCCGGCATTGCATTGAAACGCCAGTCCCGAACGAAGGCTGACGATAGACCCTATATTCCAATTGCCGAGAAGACCCTGCGTAAAGCGGTTGGGGCGAGACAAGAATTGCTTACCTCTGCCCACAGGCAAAGCGTACACACCGCTAAACACAAACAGTTGAGATAAGTTATAGTCGGACGGACCACGATCGGCCGCGATATTATAGAAGTTCTGAACGCCTGACCCACCATAAGGATCAGATTCGATGTCCAAAGATTTTGACCACGTGTAGGAAGCAACAAAGTAAAGTCCCGAGGCAAACGATCGCTTAAGCTCTGCCTGGAGTGCATTGTAACCCGCGTTGCCTGCGCCTGTTTCAAAGGTGAAGGCTGAGCCGCCATATTGAGTATAGGGTTGGCCGCGCGACGCCAGCGATCCTGGGCCGGGGATCGGCGCGGTGTTCGCAGTCACCTGTAAATATTGATGACGTCCCAGCGAGCCCACGTAGTCGAGCTTCATCAACATGGAATAAGGCAACTGCTGCTCTACGCCCAGGTTGTACTCCATGGAATAGGAAATTTTCATATTGGGATCGGCAGATTGACCGATCAGCGGAACGAGCGGATTGATAAATGACGATTCCGGAGGCAGATTGCTCAAGTACAGGTTGGGTACGCCCCGGTTTTGAAGAGTGATGTTAGGAGAAGCGGCGCTCGGCCAACCCAACCTTATATTCTGGGACTGCTGAACCAATTGATTATTATGGTCGTCCAGGATCGCAAACGCTGCTCGTACAACAGTTCGATCAGCGGCCTGGTAAGCTACTCCAAACCGCGGTTCAAATCCGTCATACTGAGGATTGTAGTATGTACTCGGCCCTGTCGCCTGTGGGAAGAGAGGCAGCACCGGCCTGGTAACGATGAATTTCCCTGTGTAGAAATCAAGTCCGGCGAGTGCCTTGTTAGGACTCGGGGGCGCGACATAGTCATAGCGAAGACCCGCTGTTACTGTTAATTTCTTTGACGCCTTCCACTGGTCCTGTATATAACCGCCAAACCAGTTGGCGGTTATGGTCTCGTTAAGATTCCCCGTATAGCCGCTGATATTGTCCACAAGGCCCATCATAAAGCTAGCAGGTCCCATGCCTGTCGCGCCTGCTAGCGCGCCCTGTGAGGTTGCATTTTGGGTGAAGCCGGTAACAATGTTAGTCGCCCCATCGAAGCTGGTGATCCGGTAATACATGCCGCCAAGACCAACAGTATGATGGCCAATGGTCTTGGACAGGTCGGCGTGGTAATCACTTGCCCACTGAGGACCAAGTGGGTAGTTGTATTGGGTTACGCCGCTGTAGCCATTAGAAATATTCACGGAAGGACCATAATCGGGATTACCGTTCAGGGTGAAACCGAGCGCACTGGTGAAGGCAGGTCCGGCCCCTTGGGATGAGGTGTTTAGGTTCATATTCGAATATCCATAATGCAGGTTAAGGATAGTCGACGCGCCAAAGAGATGCGTGTAACCGGCGCCCACCGCTTGTGCATAGTTCAAAAGAACCCCGAGATATCCGGGAAGAGCTTCCGGAGTCGTGTTATTCGCATTGGATCGGTTGTACCGGCCAAAGAGCGTATCGTTGTTCTTAAACTGGTGGTCAATCCTGATTCCGGCTACATCGCTTGCTATCGCGGTTGTCCCGGAGAACTGGAGGTTAGGAAGAACACCGGGCGCGACAGTCAAGTTGGGCTGGGGATAATACTTCTGCAGGATGATTGGCGCGGTAGCATTGATTCGAGCAGCCGGGATGACATTACCGGGAAACGGGTCACGCAGGACTGCTCCCGGATTCTTGGGGTCGGGTCGGCTGGTGGCAGGATCGTATATCTCGTTCTGATATTCCGGCCGGCCAAGGCTGTCCACGCCTACTTGGGAGCCCAACAGCGCTGAGAAGTCACCCGTCCGCATGGCTGGGGTGAAGGTACTGCCGAAATAGGTTAGAGTTTGTGCGGATCTGAATCCCTCCCAGTACGCGGAAAACCAGGTATTATTCCTGCCATGAAAGTGAGGCAGGATAACCGGGCCGCCAAAGTAAACGCCATATTGGTTTTGGCTGTAAGGAAGGCGCTTGGTTTCGAAGAAATTCCTGCCGTCCAACTCAGAGTTGCGGGCGAACTCCCAACCTGAACCATGGAATTCATTCGTTCCGGATCGGGTGACGATATTGATGTTCGCTCCGGAGCTGATCGCGAACTGAGCGTCGGTAATGTGCGATTGCACATTGAATTCCTGGAGTGCATCCGGGGGCGGACTAATCGCCCAAATGTTGGTAAAGAGCTGATTATTGAGCAGTCCATCCATCGTGAAATTATTCTGCTCGCCTCGCTGGCCGTTTACCGACGGGCTGATTCCTCCTGCACCTTGGGTGACAGCGAATCCGGACTGCTGAGCGTCTTGTATTGGAGCCGCTCCCGGCGTCAGCAGAGTGAGCTGCGTGAACTCCCGCCCATTGAGAGGTAAGTCGACCGTAGCCTCATGTCCCACAACGTCGGTCAGCGTCGCCGACGTAGTGTTCAGTGGAGGGGGCGCTCCGGTGACTTGAACCGTTTCCGCCGAAGAGGAAACACTGAGCGAAAAATTGAGCGTGGCGTTTTGGTTCACTTGCAGTTGGACGTTGGCCCGGTTTTCCGTTGCGAAGCCCGCTTTCTTGACGGAGATGTCATAAGTGCCGGGTGGCAACTGGGGAACGATATAAGAGCCGCTGTTATCGGTAGTAGCTGTCCTAAGCTGGGTTGTGCCCTGATTGGTAACGTCGACTACTGCTTGAGGAACAACCGCTCCGGTGGAGTCGGTGATCGTTCCCGTGATTAAGCCGTTCGTAGTCTGTGCTGGTGAACTCAGGACGAGCCAGCAAGTGGCGGATGCAATCAAGCATAGTTTTTTGACCATAGTGGCCTCCAAGCGAACCGGAATGAAATTGACGCTCTTAACGAATGTGCTTGCCGGCGAGTTGGAACCACGCTCCCTGCAGGCAGTTCGAATTGTTCGTGAGTCCGCCTCTGGCGGGGCCCTTTTTCAGCATCAATGCCGCCTAACGGTCGCAGGTGAGCCACGCGCAGACTGGCATCGCCTTCGATCGAGGTTGCGGAGAAAAGATCAGCGAGGCACGAAGAGGAAGGGCCAATAGCGTGCGCTCGAATTAGATCTTTCCGAACGGTAGGAAACCTATCATAGGGCACAAACGAGCGTCAAGGGAAACTCAGTCTCCGTAAGATACCCGCGATACGATTGACTTTTATGGGGGATCAGTCCATAGTTCTTCTTGCTCTACTTCCTATCATGTATGAATGCTCTTCGGCTGAATTCAGAGACTTTCCCCAAGACTCAGGCAGAAATGCAGGAGTTCTCTGACCGCCGGGGTCACGGTTTTCTCCGCGGAGTCCGTCGATGACCCGCTTTCTGTTTCACTCTTCCCTTCCATCGACGCGTTGCTCGTCGTCTCAGCCAAACTTAGGCGGGACGTCATCGACCGGCTTGATAATTGCCGCGTGATCGTTCGCTATGGGAGTGGGACCGACAACGTCGATGTGCAGCGCGCCACCGGGCGAGGAATTGTCGTCGCAAATGTACCCGGTTTTTGCTTATCTGAGGTCGCCGATCACACCATGGCCCTACTGCTGGCGGCCGCACGAAAGCTGCTATTAATGGATCGATATACCCGCACCGGACGATGGCAAGCCAGATCTGAGGAGGAAGTACGGCGCGTTGCCGGCAAAACTCTCGGGCTGGTTGGCTTCGGAAGCATCGCACAACAGGTAGCGCGGCGGGCCGGAGCGTTCGATCTTAGAGTGGTCGCCTACGATCCGTATTTAGATCGCGGGCGTGCCCAGAGCTTGGGCGTGCTCCAAGTGGGATTGGAAGAATTGCTTGAGGAGTCGGATTTCGTCTCTCTGCATGTTCCGCTCTCCAGTCAGACTTCACACATGATAGGCGAGACGCAGCTGCGGCAGATGAAGGCGGGGTCGATCCTGATCAATACGGCGCGCGGCGGCTTGGTGGACGAGGCGGCGCTGGTACGGGCGCTATCGGAAGGTTGGATTGCAGGGGCCGGCATTGATGTTTATGAAAATCTGCCGATGTTCGAGCTCCATCCGGCATTCATCCGGCACCCGCTTTTTGATTTGGAAAATGTCGTGCTCACGCCACACTCAGCGGGCAGCTCTATAGAAGCATTGGAGCAGCTAAAGTTAGATGGCGCCCGTGAGGCGGTTACAGTTCTAAGTGGAAGATTGCCACAACACTGGGTCAATCCCTCCGTCATCCCGCGGGTTCCTTTGCAAGGCTTGGAAGCGGCTCAATGATTCAAGAGGAGATCCATGCATAGCCTGCAGGGCAGAGTCGTGGTCATAACCGGAGCAGGAGGAGGACTAGGTCGCGCGCTTGCCCGTAGCTTTGCGCGCGAAGGTTGTCGACTCTTCCTCACGGACAAGCACGAAGGCGGTCTTGGTGAAGTGATGACCGAACTTGGCGGAAAGGGTGCAATGGTTGCCGGCGAGCCCATTGATTTCGCCCATACTGCTCGAGCAGGAGAGATTATCGACAAAGCTTTCCAAAGTTACAGCCGGATCGATACGGTCGTGAATAATGCCGGCGTCTCCCAGGCGAAGTCCTTTTGGGATCTGAAAGAAGAGGACTGGGACAGCGTCTTGGATGTGAATGTCAAAGCACTTTTCTTCGTGTTGCAGACAGCGTCCAAACATATGCTCCAGCACGGCGGTTCGATCATCAATATTGCTTCCGTAGCGGGCCGCTTGCCGCGCCCCAAGCTAATGCACTACGCCGCCAGTAAGGCAGCCGTAATCTCAATCACACGATCGGCGGCATTGGCGCTCGCGGGCGATAAGATACGCGTCAACGCCATCGCCCCTGGGATGATGGATACGGAAATGCTTCACACGCTGCGCTCTGATCTGGAGGAAGGCTCGGCCGGTCCGGCTGCTGGCCAGCCCGGGCTGAACATAATCCCACTTGGCCGCATCGCACAACCCGAAGAGATCGCCGCCACAGCGCTGTTTTTGGCAAGTGATGCCGCCGCCTATATTACCGGGCAGACACTGAATGTCTGCGGCGGAATCTGCATGAGTTGATTGGAAGAACATATGGTTCAACAGGACGTTTGTAGCGATCCAATTATGTGCCGCGAGGCGTATCGGCAGATGCGTCTGATAAGGCGCTTTGAAGAACGCGTCATCCAGCTCGTAAACGCCAATGAGATCGCCGGTACTACCCACGAATACATTGGCGAAGAAGCCATTGCGGTGGGCGTATGCAGCACGCTTAAGCAGACGGACATCATCGCCAGCACGCATCGCGGTCACGGCCACATCATTGCCAAGGGCGGCGACGTGAAACGAATGATGGCGGAGCTATTTGGCCGGGTTACTGGTTATAACCGCGGCAAGGGCGGATCTATGCATATCGCCGATCTCGCGCTCGGGATCTACGGCGCGAACGGCATCGTCGCGGCTGGAGCACCGATTGCAGCAGGCGCGGCGTGGGCGGCGAAGATCCGCAAAACCGGTCAGGTGGCCGTGGCTTTTTTCGGAGATGGAGGAGCCAACCAGGGAGTTCTGCACGAAACGATGAACCTTGCCGCCATCTGGCAGCTGCCCCTGATCTTTGTTTGTGAGAACAATCAGTATGCGGTTACGACCTCCTGCACTTTCGCAACTGCCGGACCGGGCATCAGCCATCGTGCCGCCGCCTACGGCTTTCCTGGGCACCTGGTGGATGGGATGGACGTTGAGCAGGTTATGTCGCGCGTTCGCGAGGCCGTGGAGCGTGCCCGGAACGGAGCCGGCCCCACGCTGCTTGAATGCAAGGCATATCGCTTTCAAGGACACTTCACAGCCGAGCGAGCCCTGAAACTTACCTACCGTCTGCAGGATGAGATCGATCTATGGCGCGAGCAGGATCCGATTATCCGGTGGGGCGCAACACTCGCAGAACGGGGAATCCTTTCGCCGGATCAGCGTGCGGCGGTGGATGACGAAGTCGAAGCACAGATCGAAGAGGCGGTGGTCTTCGCCCGAGCCAGCGATTGGCCTGAGGCGGCCGAAGCTTTTCGAGATATGTATGTAACGAACTATCCCGGACTGCCGGCGAGGGGGAGTGCGTGGAACGCCAACTAACGTACCTGCAGGCGCTGCGTGAAGCCTTGATGCAGGAGATGCGAGCAGACCCTAGCGTGGTCGTGATGGGCGAGGACATCAGGCAATCCTTGCGCGGCATTACCAAAGGATGCCTGGAGGAATTCGGGCCGGAACGTATCTGGGATACACCCATTTCCGAAGCCGGGTTCGTCGGAATGGGAACCGGTGCAGCCATAGCCGGACTGCGGCCGGTAATTGAGTTCCAGATAGGAACATTGCTCTATGTCGTCATGGATCAACTCGCCAATCAAGTACAGAAGCTGCGCTACATGATGGGCGGCCAAGGCAAGATCCCGGTGACCTACATCGTCCCCGGTTCCGGAGCACGGCCTGGTCTTGCGGGGCAACATTCGGATCATCTTTACCCACTCTTGATGCAGTGCGGCCTGAAGGTGTTGATGCCGGCAACGCCCTACGATGCCAAAGCCCTGTTTACAGCGGCCATACGGGAAGATGATCCGGTCGTTCTCTTTGCGCCCGCTAATGTGATGGGGCTGCGCGGAGCAGTCCCTGAAGGCGATATCTCAATGCCGCTTGGCTGCGGGGAGATTCGCCAGCCTGGATCCGATGTAACCGTGGTTGCTTCGGCCCCTTTACTGGCAGAAGCTCTTAAGGTTGCCGCCCGCCTGCAAAAGGAGGGGACCTCAGTCGAAGTACTCGATCCCCGGTCCCTGTTGCCATTCGACCATGCTCTGCTCGAAAGTTCTGTAAATAAGACGGGACGCCTGGTCATCTTCGACGATGCGAACCGCACCTGCGGATTCGCGGCCGAGGTCGGAGCTTATGCTGCGGAAAAACTCTTCGGTGTTCTCAGATCGCCCGTTATACGTATCACGCGCGCAGATCTTCCTGTTCCCTTCAGCATCGCTTTAGATAAGCATGTTCTGCCTAATGGCGAACAATTGGAGCGGGCCATCTGTCAGGTCATGCAATACCGTCATCCCATGCTTAACGAGAGTTTGCAAGGAGGTTACTGAATTGAAGCAAGTTGAGGTGCGGGTTCCTAAGCTGGGCATGGATACGACTGAAGCCGTAGTCACTGCATGGATGGTTGCCGAAGGCCAGCAGGTGGAGAAGGGTACGCCACTGGTTGAACTCGAGACCGAAAAAGTTAATTTCGCGGTTGAATCAGAAGTTCGCGGTTCGGTGGCAAAAATCCTACAGTCGGCCGGCGCGTTAGTCCCGGTGGGCGACGTACTGGCGCTCATCGACTCGGACTAGGGAGTCTTCCGGAACGGAAGCCGCTAAGAACGATTGTTTGCTGGTTATAGATGCTGTGACAGACGAACTCTCCGAATGAGCCGGCGCGTTGCTTTATCGAGTTGCGGGTTTGTTTTCAGCCACAGATTTTCAACACCTTAAGAGCAGCTTACAAATTCCGCTAAGAACGCGCCTCAGATCGAGAACCATAGAGACGATATAAAGACTATGTCGATGCTGGAAGGTAAATCGATCATCGTGACCGGCGCTGCTCAGGGCATCGGGAAAGCTGCAGCCGTGATAAGCGCGCGGGAGGGCGCCAAGGTCACCATAGCCGACATCAACGGTGAACTAGCCCGTTCGGTGGCCAGCTCGATTACAGCTTCGGGGGGAAATGCGTTTGCAGTGGAGATGGATGCGAGTCGCAGGGAAGACATTCGCCGCCTGATCGAAGAGACAGTTGCCAGGTTTGGCTCAGTCGATGGCCTTGTCTGCGCCGGCATGCGCCGCCTTTACCGCCCCGCAGAGGAGTTCACCGATGAAGAGTGGGAATTAGTGGTGTCGCAGGGGCTGACGGGATATTTCCGATGCGCTCAGGAATCCGCGCGCCAGATGATGCAGCAAGGGCGCGGCGCGATCGTACTCGTCACCTCCATTGCAAGCAAGCAAGCTGTGGCTGGGGGTGCTGCATATTGCTCGGTCAAAGCCGGTGTCGCCGGTTTGACGCGCCAGCTCGGGGTGGAGTGGGCACGACGCGGTATACGCACCAATTCAGTTGCGCCGGGTTTTACTACCACCGAAGGAGCGCAACGTCTGATGAGCGCGGAAGAAGCCGAATCCTCGATTCCCACCGGACGGCCGGCGCATGCTGACGAAATCGGGAATGTCTGTGCCTTTCTTCTCTCCGATCTGGCAAGTCATGTAACTGCTCAGGAAATCGTGGTAGACGGCGGATACACCGTCGGTAAAAGCATGCAGGCCGGCTATACACGGCGATGAACTAACACGTGCGTTGTAGACATTTTCCCCTCTCAGACAACCTGAGAGGGATTTGGACGGGTGTGATAATTACACTTGTTCATCAACCACAAGGTGGCTGCCATGTCTCTGAAAAAGAAGCTTGAGAACGGATTTGTAGATCGGCCGGCTACTCCCTACAACCGGCGTGCGTTCCCGGAAATAGCCGCGGAATCTCTCCGCGACAAGGTGATCGCATCTCTCAAGGACGCATTTTTCTCTGGAGAACTCAAACCGGGCGATGCAATCGTCGAACGGCACCTCGCACAACAAATGAAGATCGGTTCGCCGGCTGTGCGGGAGGCCCTCATTACGCTTCAACAGCAAGGATTTGTCCATCGCGTGGCAAATACCGGAACTTATGTTAATAGCTTCACGGTGGACGAAGTCCGGCAGCTGTACGAGCTTCGCATCGAATTTGAACTTGTGGCCTTCAAGTGGGCCAAGCTTCGAGTGAAGGAAACAGACATTGCGAGTCTCGAGCGCTTTGTTCAGTTAATGCTAACGGCGAGCGTCGACAAAAATACCCGGGAATTCTTTGAACACGATCTGGAATTCCATCGCTATTGCTGGAGACTCTCGGGAAATAAATTCCTTGAGCGCAGCTTAGAAAACCTCGTCCCTCCGCTCTTTGCCTTTGTACTCAATGCCAGCGCTGACACAGTACAGGAGGCGGTGGCAAGGCAGCACATACAAATCATTCATGCTTTGAAGAGTGCGTTCGAACCGGAATTCAGCGCTATCATCCGGGACGCGCTCACTACTTTCGCCTTGGAAGGAGTTTCCTCGATCGTGGAGGGCCAACACCATAAGTCCTAAAAACACAGAGTTCCGTCGCCCCGGTTGCTGTTTTCCGGTCCACCTCTATCTTCAACCGTTGTACCATGCCGATTTGTGATCTAGAGGCCGCATCTTGCGAGGTCGTCAAGTCACCGAGAAAATCGTGTTGCTGGCCCTGCTACTTCTTTCCTCCGGCATGCTCGCGCAGCAGCCATCGAGTTCGCGTCGCCAGCGCGTATGGAAACTGAGCACAGGCAAAGTGCAGCGGACCATTGTCCTCGAAGGCGGCCGCTTCTTTACGCGAAGCTGGATCGACCGCAGTACAGGCCGTGATTTGCAAAGCGGGACGCAAGCTGACGAATTGGGCGCAATAGTAGCCGGCAAGGACCTCTCGGGCATCGCCGGCGGCTGGTCTCTGGTTTCCCAACGGAACGAGCGGGAAAAAGATGGATCGGTAGAGTTGGATCTGACAATCCGGCAGGGCGATCTAGAAGCAACCAAGTCCTATGTAACCTATCCGGGATCTTCCATTATCCGTGAGTGGGTTACCTTCAAGAACGCCGGCCCTGGCAATCTCACCATCGCCGATCCTCACTTTCTAAACGCTGCTGTACGGTTCGGCAAGCTTAATTCGGTAGATTTTTTCTGGATGACCGGAGGAGAGAATAGGCCAGGATCATGGTTACTGAAGAAGGAAGCGTTAGGGGCTGGTCAACATCGCAACTTTGACTCGTACGATCCTTTTCCGGGCGCGGCAGACTCCAAATTTGGATTCAAAATGGGTAGCGCAAGCTACGCGCCGTGGTTTGCGCTGTATGACCGTTCTTCGAAGCAGGGCCTGTTTATCGGGTACGATTACTTCGGCCGCTGGCAAGCGAGTTTCGCGCCGGCGCAAAATCAATCGATAACCAGCCAGTTCAAGCTCGCCGGATATCGCCAGACCTTGGCTCCCGGCGCCTCGATTATCACGCCGAAGGCTTTTACCGGCTTGTTCCGCGATGATCTCGACAACGCCGGCAATGAGGTTCTGGACTGGCAATATCAATATCTCTGGGATTACACCCGGCCTGGCTGGTTCCCGGCGATTCGAATGCTCGGCTGGTGGTGGAACGGAACCCCTTGGAAGGATCCCGGTAATACGTGGGTGGGCGGCAATGGAGACCGCGACTCAGCTTTCCGCAAGGTATTTCGTGTGGCAGACCTGATGAGCGAGGTGGGCGCCGATGTCTACCATCGCGATTGGGGATGGTGGGACCACGCGGGCGATTGGAGTGGACCCGACTTCAAGACGATGGGTGAATACTTGCGCAAGCGAGACATGGGGCAGCTTATCTATGCCTTCATCTATACCGTCGATCGTCATTCGAAGCTGGCGCAGGCCCATCCGAGCTGGGTCTTCAATGACACGCTCGACATGTCGAACCCCGCAGTAGTGCAGCATCTGGAAGGACAACTGGGCGAGTTTGCACAGCGCTTCGGACCTTTCGAGTGGCGTAATGACAGTGTTCCAACCGTTCCTCACGGAAGCGACGACACGCCGCTTCTGGGTCAGGACCAGGGATTTCGTCAGATCTTGCGCAACTTTCTTGATCGTCATCCGGCTTGTGCTTTCCAAGGAGTAAATGACGGCGGCAACGACGTAGGCTACGACTACGCGCGGTACGCATCGACGCTTTCTTTTAGTGACGGGGCCGTCGGCGTTCTTCGCAACTACTGGGCGGCGCTTATATTGCCGCCTGACAAATCCAGCGATATTCCGGATAAGTGGCAGCCCGACCACTATGACAAATCGAGCTGGCGCGGGTTGCTCACCATCAACTTCGACATGACCGGCGACACCTGGGATCCATCCAAGCTCGAAGGGATTCGGCAGCTTATCGATATTTATCACTACCTCGAAACTCAGGGTCTGGTTGGACGTTGGGTTCACGTCTTTCGCCCGTACATCGACGGGGACGACCCTACACTGTACTTCGAACGGCTCAGCCGGGATGGATCTCGCGGCATTATTATTCCGAAACATCTCGCTCCGGGACCAATCATCATTCGACCCAAAGGACTCAACCCCTCGCAGAAATACTTGGTCTCGTTTCAGGAGTCGGAGCTGAGTGAGTCAAGGACGGGAGCCGACCTCATGAAATCCGGCATTCGCCTTAATAAGATGGCTTCCGGAGAGCTGGTTTATTTGAACGTGCCCTATCATCCCGGAAGCAGGCTCTACCGGAACGCACCTGCCACGCCTACTGATGTAAGAAAACAGTCTGCGAGCAATATGGGATATCCGGGCATCGAGGTGAGATGGAACCCGATTCACGATGAGCATTGGGTTTCCTATTATGAGGTAGCACGCGACGGCAGGATTGTGGATAAAATCGCTAAAGGCAACTATTACTTCGATCATTCAGCCGGAGCCGATTTAGCCGCCACCTATTCCGTGAAAGCCGTCAATGGCGGCGGCATGAAGTCGCACAGTGCAGATGCGATAGGTGCTTCCAAGCTTCAACCAGCCGTGATCCTCGACGATGCTCCAGGCGCCGGCCTGTCGTTCTCAGGAAATTGGCAGCATGAAACGAACTTGCCGCCGGCTTACTTGGGAACTCTTGCCAGTTCTGCTGACAAGGGAGCGAGCGCAGAGTTCACCGTGGCCGGATCGAAGTTCACTTGGTTCACCCGTATGTGCGCCGAGTGCGGAGTCGCCGGGATCAGCATTGATAACCGCGAAGAAGCGGCCGTCGACACCTATTCCGCGGATGACATCTTCGGGGTCGGCATATACACCAAGACTTTTTCCAATCCAGGAACGCATCATGTCAAGATCAAGGTTTTGGGACGGCACTCCGGGCCTCGTGGTCACGGAACTCGCGTTTACATAGACGGTATTCAGATAAGTCGACGGCCATGAATGCAGAGGGGTGCGGTTTACTGGCCGGACAGCTTGCCGGCCCAGGACCTGTGTACTCATCCAAATCGTCTCCAGGTTCCCGAATCAAAGGTTCAACGTGTCGTGGTCCAATCCCCGGCGCTCAACGCTTGGCCGATCCGCCGGAGAAGTCTGGCTGCTCCGGGACTGCTGCGCCATCAGCACGCGGATCGGATGCGCCAGAGTTGATGCCGGTCCTGCTGTCGTGAAGGATAGCCTGGCCTCGCCCCATCTCTGATGTGTATCCATTATGTACCTGCAGCACGTGTCCCATCTTGGTCAGGGCGTTGAGGGTGGCGGGGGTAACGCGCGACTCGATGACGATCTTGCATCCGAGCTGCTGGCGGTCAGTGAAACGCGGCTCCTCCATGGCGGCTTGGATATTCATGTGGTAATCAACCACGTTGGAGACAAATTGCGCGTGGGCGAGTGGCTGATTGAGTCCTCCCATTATGCCGAAGCCAATGTGCTGATCGCCCTGCTCCATGAAGGCCGGAATGATGGTGTGGAACGGGCGCTTGCGGCCCGCAAGCACGTTGGGTGATGCGGGATCAAGCGAGAAGAGGCCTCCGCGGTTCTGCAAAACAAATCCCATACCCTGTACCGTGACGTCCGATCCGAAGTTGTTGTAATTGCTTTGAATGATGGAAAGGATATTGCCTTCGCGATCGGCCACCGTGAAATAGGTCGTATCGCTGGTCCCGAGCGCTCCGGGAGCCACCGTGCAGTTGGCTTTAGCCGGGTTGATGAGAGAGGCGCGCCGGGCGGCAAAGCTCTTGGAGAGAAGCTGCTCGACCGGAATCTTGCTGAAGCGCGGATCGCCATCGTAGGCCTTCACGTCGGCGTATGCGAGCTTCATGGCTTCTATCCGGGTGTGCAACTCGCCAGGACTGTGAGGACCGGCGGGGTCCGGCTTGAACTGCTCCATGATATTGAGCATCTCAAGCGCCGCGATGCCATCTCCATTGGGCGGCAGTTCGTATATTGACCAATCGCGGTATTTCGTCGAGATCGGCTCTACCCATTCGGCAGAGTAGGACGCAAGGTCGTCAGCCGTCATGGTTCCCCCGAGGGCTGCGGAGGTTTTCAGGATGGCCTGAGCTATTTCGCCCTTGTAGAGTGCGGACTCTCCCTGATTGGCGACCAGCGTGAGCGCGTTTGCGAGATCGGGATTGCGGAAGATCTCGCCGGTATCCGGGACCTTGCCCCCGGGAAGGAAGACGCGGCGGCTTTCCGCATTGGTCAGCAGATCATCGTGAGATCCGTCCCACCAGGCATGAATGACCTCTGCCACCGGGAACCCGTGCCCGGCATAAAAGATTGCGGGTTGAAAGAGATCGCGCCAAGGCAGCCTTCCCCAGCGATCATGCAGCTTGGTCCATCCCTCCACAGCCCCGGGAACAGTCACTGAGTCGATGCCCGCCTGGGGCATCTCCGTAATTCCCTTCCGGCGGAGATGTTCCACGGTGAGAGCCTTCGGAGCCCATCCGCTGGCGTTCAGGCCATAGACTTTGCCGGTCTTCGCCTCCCAATAAATTGCAAAAAGATCGCCGCCCAACCCGTTCGAAGTCGGTTCGGTAACGTTGAGAACAGCGTTTGCCGCGATCGCAGCATCGATGGCCGATCCTCCCTGCTCGAGCATGCGCGCCCCGGCCTGTGAAGCCGCAACCTGACTGGAGGCAACAATACCGTATTGCGTGGAGACGACAGAGCGACCGTAGGAACGGTCCTGGGCATAGAGACTGAGTGTCGTGGACAGTAACAGCAGTAAGCTGCCCTTAGTCCTGAATGTGACCATGCGCGCGGAACTCTCCGGGTCGAATCGCTTTTCGAATCTGCGAATATGCCATTGAACAGCGAGGGGTGCGACCTTGAAGCACCCAGGATATCCACATTTCTCCTCTCTAAAGGAAATATTCTTCTTAGCGTCTTGCGCCGCTTTGGCCTTGCTGACGCGGTTTTACGGACCGTTAACTAACCTGAGGACCATGCCCATGCCGGTTAAAACTCCAGGCGGTAATTACGGCCGGCTTCCAGTTTGACAAGCACGCGGCCGATGCCCTCGTGACGAAACTGCGGCGGGTCAACCTGGGCATATCTGAAAAGAACCTTTCGGGCAACAACTGATCGAAAGCCTACTCGTCGGATTCGCGCAGGCTCGCGATCACGCTAAAATCTTCCAACGTGCTGGTGTCGCCCTTGATCTCTCCGCTGCTGGCCAGTTCACGGAGCAAGCGGCGCATGATCTTGCCGCTGCGCGTCTTGGGAAGAGCCTGGGTAAACCGGATATCTTCCGGCCGGGCCAGCGCTCCTATCTCATTCGCCACCCATGAGCGTAACTCTTCCTTCAACTCAGGAGAGGGCTGAAAGCTGCCTTCGAGCGAAATGAACGCGGCGATCGCCTGACCCTTCAATTCATGCGGGCGGCCGACAACCGCGGCCTCAGCTACTTTCGGATGGGCAACCAACGCCGACTCCACTTCCATTGTGCCCAGCCTATGTCCGCTCACGTTGATCACATCATCCACCCGCCCCATCAGCCAGTAGTCGCCGTCCGGATCAACGCGCGCGCCGTCACCGCTCAAATAGCTGCCGGGAATTTGCGACCAATACTGTTTCTGATAGCGCTCCGGATCGTTGAAGATAGTGCGCGCCATAGAGGGCCATGGCCGCCGGATCACCAGCAGTCCGCCGCTCCCGGCAGGAACAGGATCGCCTTGATGATCGACAACTTCAGGCGCCACCCCAAAAAACGGCCGGGTAGCTGAACCTGGTTTTGTGGGAATCGCGCCGGGTAGAGGAGCCAACATGATGGAGCCGGTTTCCGTCTGCCACCAGGTATCGACGATAGGGCAACGCCCTCGGCCGATTACCTCGCGATACCACATCCACGCCTCGGGGTTGATCGGCTCGCCCACGGAGCCCAGCAGGCGCAGACTGTCCAACTTGCGCCTCTTCGGGTACTGGTCGCCCCATTTAATGCAGGCCCGAATCGCGGTCGGTGCAGTATAGAAGACCGAGACCTTGTGATCGTCGACAATCTTCCACAAGCGGTCCGGCTCAGGATGGTTGGGTGCGCCTTCATACATTACCGTCGTGACGCCGTTCTGCAGGATCCCATACACGACGTAGGAATGCCCTGTAACCCACCCGATGTCGGCGGTGCACCAGTACACATCATCATCTTTGAGATCGAACACCAGCTTGCTGGTCAGGTAAGTCTGCACCGAGTAGCCGCCAACCGTATGCACCAGGCCCTTAGGTTTGCCCGTAGTCCCCGAGGTGTAGAGAATGTAAAGCGGATCCTCCGAGTCGAGCTGCTCTGCCGGGCATTCCGCTGGAACCTTCGCCATTAGATCCGCCCACCATTGGTCGCGCCCTTTCTGCATATTCACTTTCGACCCGGTGCGGCGATAGACAACAACATTTTTTACCGTGGGGCAGTTGGCCAATGCTTCATCCACTACCGGCTTCAGCGGCACTTCTGAACCCCTCCGGTAAGTTCCGTCCTGCGTAAGAACCGCGACACAAGCCGCATCGTTGATGCGATCGACCAAGGCATTGGCCGCGAATCCCCCAAAGATCACCGAATGCACAATGCCGAGCCGGGCGCAGGCCAGCAGGGCAATCGCCAACTCTGGCGTCATGCCCATATAGATTGCAACTCGATCACCCTTGCGAATACCCAGCTCTTTAAGCACATTGGCAAACTTTTGCACTTCAACGTAGAGTTCGCCAAATGTAAGCCGGCGGACCTCCCCAGGCTCGCTCTCCCACAAAATGGCGACTTTGTTGCTCTTGCCGCCCAGCGCGTGGCGATCGACCGAGTTATAGCAAAGATTAATTTTGCCGCCTGCAAACCACTGCGCATGAGGCAGATCCCAGTTGAGGACCTTGGTCCAGGGAGCAAACCAGTGCAACTCCTGGGCGGCTCTCCCCCAGAAATCATCCGGGTTTTGAATGGATTCCTTATAGAGCGATTCATACTCTTCCAGGCTTTTCACATGGGCCTTGGCGGCAAACTCAGGCGGGGGCGGAAAAACTCTGTGCTCACGGAGAGTGGAGCTTAGGTGTGGATCGTTTTGATTTTGCGAGGGCGCGGCCATGGTTCTTTCCCTTTCAAACGCAGAGGTGCAAACAAGCCCGTCAAGGCTTATCGGCGCCCCTCACATTGTCACGGCAGGGTACGCCAGAGAGCAAGCGGCAGGATTATTGCAGGCTGAGCGGAAGCGCGTTCACTTGTGAACGCTCATTCCCTGCTTCAGATAACGTTGCTGGTGCCACTCCCACGCACTGACGAGAATGTCGTCAAGTTGGGTGTATTTCGGTCTCCAGCCGAGTTCGGCGGCGATTTTGTCCGGGCAGGCGACCAGCACCGCCGGATCGCCGGGCCGGCGCGGCATTTCCTCGATTGGAATGGGATGGCTGGTCACCCGGCGAGCCGACTCGATGACCTCCCGCACGCTGAATCCACGGCCATTGCCCAGGTTGTAAATCAACCGGTCGCGCTCGGCCAACGCATGAAACGCGAGAAAATGAGCCTCGGCTAAATCCTCGACATGGATGTAGTCGCGGATGCAAGTGCCGTCTGGCGTCGCATAGTCCTGACCGTAGATCTTGATATTTTTTCTCCGTCCCAAAGCGACGTCGAGAATCAGCGGAATCAGGTGAGACTCCGGTTCATGAGCTTCGCCGCGACCGGGGATGGCGCCGGCAACGTTGAAATAGCGCAAGCTGGCGTAACGTAGCCCGTGGACGCGGTTGATCCATGTGAGCATCTGCTCGACCAGTAATTTCGACTCTCCGTAGGGATTGGACGGCCGGAGAGCGGCGCTTTCCAGGATCGGAGTAGCCTCCGGCTCGCCGTAAACCGCGGCAGTTGAGGAGAAGACCAACCGCTTCACATTTTTTTTGATCATTGCCTGCAGCAACTTTAAGGTTGCAGCGGTGTTATTTTCGAAATAAAGCTCCGGGCGTTGCATACTCTCTCCGGCCTCGATCAGCGCCGCAAAATGCATAACGCCGGTAAAAGAACCCGTCTCAAGGATGTCTTCAAGTCGTTTGAGGTCAGCGAGTTCACCTTCTACAAAGGTGGAGCCCGCGGGAAGCATAGAGGGATCGGCATGTGCCAAATTGTCGTAAATAACCACGGTGTGGCCCTTCTCTGCCAGCATTTGCGCGACTGTCCCCCCTATGTAACCGGCTCCCCCTGTAATCAAAATCTTCAAGATTCCATGCCTCCTTCTTGGTAGTCTAATCAGTACAGAGTTGCCGGGTCCTCCCCCGCGAAAAGGCAACCACAATGTAGTCTCCCACGTCTCAAACGGTATCGAGCGCGAGAAGACTAAGTAATTGCGAGAAGGCTTTTTACGTGCAGGTGCGTTCCGTTCGTGAACGAAAAAGACCATGGCCCGGTCAATTGCGAACCCATACACTTCTGTTTCCATCGGGTCCACTTTTGGGTTACTGCATCCGCGACCGATCTCGTCTATCGTACGGTTTGTCGCCAGTACTTTGGTACTGAGGTCGAAGTGGAACGAAAGGCGAACCATTCGCCTAAGGCAAATAGCAGAGTCGTCAGGCGAGAGCACAAGTCTTGCACTGGACCAAAGCTTCGGCCCTGCAGACGAATCGAACTCGCAGGAAACTAAAGTGAGCCGTTTGGTCATGGCTCCGGATGACTCGCACAGAACCTCATTACGAGAGAACCAGGGTAATCAATATGGCTCAAGATCTTCTGAATCGCGCGAATTTTGGACTTCTCCCCGAAGAAGAGGGCCGCTGGCGTTCGTTCGGCGTTAGCTTCGTCACCAACGTTACTATCGCGGTGCTGCTGCTGCTTTTCACGGCGGCGAAGATCCATCAAGTGCAAAGAGAGAAGTATAACGAGACCCTGATCCTGCCGGTTGAGCCGCCGCCACAGCCCAAGGTTGTGGTGCCTAAGGTCAAGGTCTTTGCTCCTCCGCAACCTGTCTTAGCTAAGTTGGAGCCGCCCAAAATCGTAATACCCAAGCCGACGCCTGTACCTGAGCCGCCCAAGCCGATCAAGATGAACGTGCCGGATCAGCCAAAGCTTCCGCCGGCGCCGCCGAAGGCAGTTGCGCCTCCGCCGCAGCCCAAAGTCGGCCTGTTTTCCAGTCCGAAGCCGACCGAGGTCGCCAACAATAAGGTGATGCCCTCAATCAAGGCCGGCGGATTCGGCGATCCGCTCGGCGCCAAGCCCAATCCGAACTCAACCAAATCGCAGATGGTAGCGACTGGGAGCTTCAATGCCGCGCCGGGAGTTGCCAGCGGGGCGGGAGCTGCCCGCAAGGGAGCCGTCACGGGCACTTCCTTCGGCGCCGGAGTAGCCAACGGCGTTCCCGGCGGACATGACCACGGCAAAGTAGCCTCCGCCGGTTTCGCCAACGGCTCGGTAGGCGGAACAGGGAAACCGGGCGGAACGGGTAAGGTTGAAACGGCTGGTTTCTCCAACAATATAGGAAAAGCTCCCACGGAAGTCGCGATCAAGCCGGGCGAGCCGGCTTTCATTCCGCCAGTGGTCCTCTCCGAACCTCATCCGCAGTACACTGCCGAGGCCGAGCATTTGCGGATTCAAGGCGAAGTGACTCTGCAAGTGCGTTTCCTGGCAACTGGCCAGGTAGAGGTATTGCGGGTAGTCAATGGACTGGGACATGGTCTGGATGAGCAAGCAAAGCGGGTGGCCGAGCAAATTCGCTTTAAACCTGCGGAAAAAGACGGGCATCCGGTGGATCACACCACACTGATTCACGTGACGTTCCAACTGGCCTAGGGGCGTAGTTGGACAACAAGTTCTGGGTAGGAAGTATCGGGTAATGAGAACAGTAGAGGTTACAGGAGCCAGGAAATGACCCTGCGTAGACTTTGGATTTTTAGTTTGCTGCTGACTTTAGGTGCGTCCGCAGTCCAGGCAAAGCAAAAGTATGAGCCGCCCACGCCCCTCTCGCCGCAGCAGAAGGCCTTAGTACAAAAGGCCATCGCAGCAGAAAAAGTCACCGTACGGGAGATCCAGAAACATTCTCCTCTGGTGCAGACCTACATCCAGAACATGCGGCCTGACCAACTGCTGTACGCTGTTCCGGAATCGGATCAATATCTCCTGGGCCGGGTCGACTTCGCAAAATCGATATCCGACACTACCTACGAGGGCGGCGCGGGCTCATCGCACGGCATGTTCAAGGGTTCGATGAAGTACGTATCCGGCCTGACCAAGGCATTCAAGATGCAGTACATCTCCGCCGGTTTCATGGAGATGATGTTCCTGGATCCCATCTCCTTTGACCAGCAGCACTACGACTTTTCCTATGTTCGGCGCGATTTTCTCGGTTCCGTGAGGACGCTGGTGTTTGATGTCCATCCCAAGCCGGGCACCGGAAACGGCCGCTTCACCGGCCGGATCTGGATTGAGGACCAAGGCGGCAACATCGTTCGCTTCAACGGTACCTACACCGGCGGGAACGGCGACGATGACAGCTCCAACTACTTCCACTTCGATAGCTGGCGCGAGAATCTCCAGCCTGGCCTCTGGCTTCCCGTCGGCGTCTACGTTGAAGAAACGCAGAAGAGCGACGAGCATCCCGTCTCTTTCAAAGCACAGACCCACATCTGGGGCTACAGCCTCAAACTGCCCACCCATGAGTCTGACAACGAGTCGATCAAGATCGACGATGTTCAGGACCAGAGTGACCAAAGCCAGGACATGAGCCCGCTGGCGGCACAACGCGCCTGGATCTCCCAGGCCGAGGAGAACGTGCTTGATCGTCTCGTCCAAGCCGGTCTTCTGGCGCCCCCCAGTCCCTTCGACAATATTCTTGAGCAGGTTGCCAACAACATTATCATTGGCAACAACGTTCAATTGGCGGATTCGATTCACTGCCGGGTCATGCTGACGGCTCCTCTGGAGTCGCTGGCAGTCGGCAACACTATCATCCTGAGCAAGGGCCTGATCGACGTACTGCCGACCGAGGCGGATTTGGCGGCGGTAATCTCATTCCAACTGGCGCACATCGTGCTCGGTCATCACATCGATACGCGGTACGCCTTCAACGATCGCCTTCTTTTCCCGGATGAAGCGACCTTCGAACGCATTCACATGTCGCATACCGATACGGATAACGATCTGGCTGCAACCAAAGCGGTCGCACTGCTGAATCACTCCGTTTACGCCAGCCAGCTCTCTCAACCAGGACTTTTCTTCGAGCAGCTTGAGGCTCGCTCTAAAGAATTGCAAGCTCTGAACACACCTCGGCTGGGAGATTCCCTGCTCCGCCCTGACGGCGAACCATGGCTCAATGCGCTGATGAGCAAGGCGCCCAAGCTCGATATGAACAAGTTGGACCAGATCGCCGCTCTGCCGTTGGGCAGCAATCTGAAAATCGACGCCTGGGACGACAAAGTGCTGCGCTTGAATCCCCGGCCGCCGGTAATTCTGAATGCTCGCGATAAGATGCCGTTTGAGGTCACTCCTGTCTTCTTCCGGCTGACTCGTTTTCAGGCCGGCCAGAGCTCTCAGCAGGCGGCTGGAGGAGAAGCAGGCGGACAATCAAACGCACCTGCAGTGGATACGCAACAGGGCACGGCTGCTCAGGCTTCGACTTCGCAACCCAACCCGCAGTAAGCTGTGGAATTGCTCGGAAGCAAGGCGGGGTAGACTCAATCTACCCCGCCTTTTTATTACCTCAGGGGAAATTCCATTCTGAGAGATCTGCGTGCTCAAAAAATACCTTCTCCTCTCAAGCCTCTTGATGTTGTTGTTCCCCTCTCTTCTCCGTGGGCAGGTTGAGGCTGCGGGCCGCGGCGGCTCCCATCTGAACGCTGGAGGGTTCTTCTCGGCATTCCGCCCGGATTATGGCTCCAATGAACTGCTGGGAATTGGCTTCTATGCGGATTTCAATGTGGCGTCCCATCTGAGCGCGGAAGCGGAAGGGCGATTTCTGCGTTTCAATCAATCAGTCGACGTGCACGAAGACACTTATCTGATCGGCCCCAGGTATAGATTCCATTGGCATCACACCCAGCCCTACGTCAAATTTCTTTTGGGGAATGGGCAGTTCAATTTTCCCGACAATTTTGCCCATGGCGGATATCTCGTACTCGCCCCTGGCGGCGGCGTGGACATCAATCTAGGCCATCATTGGGTGTGGCGGCCTATCGATTACGAATACCAGCACTGGAGCGGCTTTCAGAGTAGTTCTCTCTCCCCGAACGGCTTCAGCACCGGGATTGCCTACCGCATCTTCTGATGTTCTCGTGTGTAGAGCGGCGAATTTCGGGTGCCCGCAAAGCCAGGATCAAAGTATTGCCATATGACGGAAGCGGAGCGGAGATCTCGCGTCTGGGCTGGAGACGGGAAGCTTACTTGGCTTCTACCTTTTCCGGTTCGAATAGGGCAAAGGCGAATATGTCGGAATTTGAGGCAATGGCTACATACTGCTTACCATTAATCATGTAAGTCATAGGCTGAGCATTGATCTTCTGACCGGTGTTGAAGTGCCACAAAGGTTTGCCCGTTTTAGGGTCCAGGGCAACGAATTCGCCGATGCCCTCGGCGGAAAAAACCACGCCGCCCGCGGTCGAAAGTAAGCCGCCTCCAAGGCCTTCGGATCCGATTCGCTCTTGTTTCCAGACTTCTTTTCCGGTGGTTAGCTCAAGCGCCCGTACGTAAACTCTCCACGTGTCATCGCGGATAAGCACATCACCGCCCGCCAGGTACTGAAAGCCCCCGGGACGGAACTTTTCTGTATTTTTGGTGGCGATGCCACAACTCTCGAGGGTAACGAGATAGAGGAGACCGGTTTGCGGATCGTAGGTGGGCGACATCCAGTTGGTTGCGCCAATCGACGAAGGGCAGACCTTGGTTCCGGTTAGGCTGGGACCGATTCCGGAAACACGAATCGGACGGCCCTGCGAAGTGAGACCCGTGGCCCAATTGAGCTGGGTTGCAAAGCGATTGCCGTGCAGGAATTGACCGGTTTCGCGGTCCAGGATGTAGTAAAAGCCGTTACGATCAGCCTGCACCAGGAGCTTGCGCTTCTTGCCTTCAAAAGGCGCGTCTACGAGCACGGGAATCTCGGTTCCATCCCAATCCATGACGTCGTGAGGCGTGAATTGGAAGTGCCATTTGAGTTTTCCTGTGTCCACGTCGAGAGCTACCATAGAGTCGGAGTAAAGATTATCGCCCTCGCGCACATCCCCGTTGTAGTCCGGCGAAGGATTGCCGATGCCCCAATACAGCAGATTTAGCTGAGGATCGTAGCTGCCGGTTAGCCAGGTAGCTCCGCCGCCATGCTTCCAGGAGTCGCCGGCCCAGCTTTCGACGCCGGGTTCTCCGGCCTGGGGTATGGTGTGGAAACTCCACAAACGGTTTCCGGTGCGGGCGTCAAAAGCAACCAAAGAGCCGACAAGTCCACGGTCCCCATAGGTATCGCCGACAATCACTTTGCCTTTCGCGATGAGCGGAGCGGCCGGCGAATGATAGCCTTCGCTGACCTCGGCGATCTTGCTTTGCCAAAGGATGTCTCCGTTAGTTGCGCTCAGCGCGACCAATTGGGCGTCTGTGGTGGTGAAATAGACTTTATTTTCAAAGACAGCGGCGCCGCGATTGGGGCCTTCCCGGTAGGGTGTTTTTGAAAGAATGTGCTGATACTGCCAGATGAGGCGGCCGCTACGGCCGTCGAGGGCATAAATCTCATTTGGCTGCGTGACGTACATGACGCCGTTGACGACGATAGGCACACATTGAAGGTCGCCCGCGCTGCCGGGCATGTGATAGACCCATTTGCTCTCCAGGGAATTGACGTTGGCCAACGTGATCTGATCCAGGCCGCTGTGACGCCCGCTATTGTAACTGCCGTTGTAGGTGAGCCAATTTTCGCCGGGAGGTTGCTGCAACTGCTGGTCGGTGACCTGAGCGGATAAGGCCGACGCCGCTGCTAACAAGAGAACGCATGCTACGGTTTTCATCGCCCGGCCTCACCCTCTCCCACCATTTGCTTATGCACAGTGGCCACGACCTGCTTGGCCAGCATGGCCACCAGACCCTGATATTCGTTGGGGGCAAGAACCTTATCGTAGTTATGCGGCATCAGCGAGGTTTTCCCAAGATCGATCTGGCGTAATTCGTTGGTGTCGTACAGATGTAGCTTGTCCTTGTAGTCGAGAATCTCGATCGAAAAGGCGTCCTCATTCTTAGCGATTCCTTCGACGATCTCACCTTTCTTGGTGACGACCTTGACGGGACGATAGCCGGGTGGAATGGGGCCTTCCCGGGTCAAGGATTGCTCCAGCTGCTTGAGGGTAACTTGCCCTCCGATATTGGAGAGGTCGGGACCGATAGTTCCGCCTCTCCCGTTCAGGGTGTGGCATCTCAGACACCCACCCTTGCCGGAGAAGACAGCTGCACCCAGCGCTGCGTCTCCCGGGACGACAGATTCTGACGCTGGACCGCGCATGGCGCGGATCCAGACAACGATTCGCCAGATATCCTCGTCCGGCAGGTTGAACGGTGGCATGGCGGTGCCGGGAATGCCGTTCTTGACGGTGTCGAAGATGGAGTTCTCGCTCAACCGGAAAAAGCGGCGCTCTCCAACCAGGGCCGGAGCCCGCTCACCCTCTCCACCATCTACCCCATGACATCCGGTGCAGGTCCGGTTGAAGAGTACATGTCCGGCGGCGACTACTTCCGGCCCTTTGCCCAGAGGATTCGCGGGATGGACGCCCTGAGCCGGAGCAGAGGAGACCGTCCAAGCCAGCAACAGCAGAGCGCCAAGAAATAAGTTCATCAGGAAGAGACCCTGGTTGCCAGTTGGATCAGGTTTCGTCATAATCGCGGTTTCTTTCTCCTGTCCCTCTGCTCCGGTCAATACAAAAGGAACCCTTTCTCTGGAATGCGTACACGGTAGACCGAGGTCCGCGCGGTAATGTAGAGCGTGTGCAGATCGCGGTCGCCAAAGGTGCAGTTCGCCGGAGTTTCCGGCAATTCAATAGTCTGTATGAGTTTACCCGCGGGTGAGTAGACCGCAATGCCGCGGGCGGCGATGTAAACATTTCCGCTGGCGGCGACGCGAAGGCCATCCGGCCCGCCGTTGATGCCCGAAATGAAGACCCTTTCATGCGACGGGTTGCCATCGGCATCGAGATCGTATGCCACGATTTTCCGCTTCATGGTGTCGGCAATATAGAGAGTGCGCCCGTCAGGGGTGAGGGTGACTCCATTGGGCCGGGACATCTTGGCCACAAGTGAGATATTTCCTTGTGGGGTTACGTGATAGACGCCGGCATAGCCAAGTTCGAAGTGTTGCAGAGAGTCTTTTGGTTCGGAATCGGAGAAATACACTTGCCCGTCGCGTCTGACCACGACGTCATTTGGATCGTTGAGGCGTTTTCCCTCGAACCGGGAAGCAATGACGGTGAGACGGCCGTCTTTCTCCATCCGGACCACGCGACGCCCATCCCGTTCGCAACTATAGAGCCGCCCTAGCGCATCCAGCGTGTTGCCGTTGGCGCCGTTTGAATCGGCGCGATATATCCCGATGTGACCGGCCAGGGTCATCTTGAAGATATGTTGGGCGAGCATATCGCTGAAAATCAGGAAACCTTGGTTCGACCAGACCGGCCCTTCGACGTAACCCAGGCCGCCGGCAACTCGGACTACGCCCTCGCTGCGCGGTGAATCCGGTGGAGGCGCCGCTGGCTTCAGTTGGAGGCGCCATACCCAGGAGCTTGCCGGCGGCAGAGTGACGGCAGCTTGGTGACTGCGCGCATCCTGCATGCCGAACCAAGACTGTGGAGTGAAAAAGCCTGCCCGAGGGCCGCCGTAAACATTGAAGCGGACCAGCGGTTCAGGCAGGGTAGACAGAGTCTGCTGCGTGAGGCGCAGAGACAGCCCCTGCGGGTCACGCAGCAATGCGTAGGGCTGCATGATGTGATATCCGGCCAGAGGCAGCGGGAGGCGGGCGTCGAAGTCTCCCAGGCGCAGCGGAGAGGCAAACGAGCGCGCCTTCACTCGCCCGCTGAGGAAGCCACGCGGGTCGCGCAGCAGTTGCGTGGTGGAGCAACTCTCGAAGGTCATGGCCGCGGGATCACTGCCCGGGACAAAAGGAACTTTAAAGGCGATCTGGTCGCCGACGGAGAAGATCATCGGCTTGCTGTTCGCGGGGTCGGCCTTTACGGTGTAATCGATGGTGAGCTGGCCGCCGCTCAGTTCGAAGCTGGCGTCGAGGCGGAAGGCAAAAGGGTAACAATGCCTTGTAAGGGGAGAGTCGCGGAGCTCTAGTGTGACGCGCGCGCCCTGGTTGTCTGCGGATTGGTCTACTTCAGTCCAGGGTAGATTACGGGCAAAGCCGAGACTGCTGTTTGTGGGTTGCCGGGAGGTAGTGCGGCAAGTAAAACCCGGGATATAGCCCGCCCTACCAGCCGGCCATAAGATCGCCGCCTGCCCCGCAAAACTCTGAGCGGACGAGTTGTTGTCCGCGGGATGGAGTAATTCGATCCATTGGTTTTTGAAGATAACCCGGAAGCTGCTGAGTTGCGCTCCGCGGGAAGGATTGACGGTAGCCTCGATTCCGGCGACGGAATCATGCAACACCAGGACGGCGTGCGAGGATCCCTGATCATTTGCGGAGATGGTGAAGTGCTGCTGGGCGACGAAGGGATGAGCCCGGAGGCCGAGGGCTAGAAGAACCAACAGCCCGCACCGATCTTTTCGTCATACGGCCCCCGACTCAGACACTCATTGCCTCCATCCAGCCGGATTAACTGCGATGTCGCCGGGGTGTGATTCCGCACGAGCCCGACTTATCATACAACCTGCCTACCATATGAAGTGATTAAATTATTTTACTTGACACTGACAAGCGGCGGAGATTAGAAAGTGAGGGCAACTGACGCAGACGGCTCGAACGCCCGCCATGTTTGCCGGCGCTCCTTTCAAACGAGGTACAGACGCATGTTGAAGCGATTTTTCTTTTTGCTGGCAATAGGGCTAGTGACCACGGCGGCTGCTTTCGCTCAATTCGAGAGCGGGTCGGTAACCGGGACCGTCAAAGACTCTTCAGGAGCCGTAATACCCGGGGCGACGGTCGAAGCACGCAATACCCTGACCAACGTGGTGCGAACGGCCAAATCGTCAGACGGCGGCGAGTTCGACTTCGTCGCCCTGGAACCGGGGAAGTATACGCTCACTGCCAGCCAGCAGGGTTTCCGTAGCCCTGTCGAGTCATTTGATCTCTCCGTCGGTCAGCGCCTCGCGGTTGATCTCGTGCTCGAAGTGGCAACGGCCAGCCAGACCGTGGCCGTCAGTGCCGAGACTCCAAGCACGGTAGAAACCGCGTCCGCGGAACTGGGAAATATCGAGAGCCAACAGGCAATCCAGAATCTTCCGCTGGATAGCCGCAACTTTACCCAGTTGATCGGTCTCACCCCGGGCGCCAATATGCGCGGGCATTCGAACAACTCCCAGTCGCTCGGCTACACGAATGGCCGTGGCACTAACGGAGCGGTGGTCAACGGTAATCCAGGGGAAACCACCATTTACCTCTTCGATGGCATCCAGAGCGTCAACAACGATATTGCGGCGGTTATCTTCTTTCCCCCGGTGGATGGCATCGACGAATTCAAGGTGCAGACCAGCGGAGCGCCCGCCGCCTATGGAGGCGGGCCGTCAATTGTGAACCTGACCACCCGCTCGGGCACCAATAATTTCCACGGCACGCTCTATGAATTCGTGCGTACCTCGCAATTCGACGCCAAGAATTACTTCGACTCGCATACTGCGCCGATTACACCGTTTCATCTGAATCAATATGGGGCCAATATCGGTGGCCCGGTGATTATTCCTCATCTACTGAATGGGCGCGACAAGCTCTTCTTTTTCGCGGACTGGGAGGGGAGGCGGCAAAATCAGGCGCAAACCTACATCAGCACCTTGCCGCTGCCGGCATTTCTGACTGGCGATTTCTCCGCGCTTTGTACCGGTAACGGGGGCGTCTTTGCGGCAGGAATCTGCACTAAGCCCACCTACCAGCTCACGAATCCGATCACCGGCGGGAAGTTTCTCAACAACTACGTGCCGCCGGCTCTCTGGGATACACCGGTTGCGAAACTGATCACCCTGTTCCCGGCTCCTAATTATCCTTCTCCGGGAACGACGGCGCTGGTCAATAACTACCTGTACAACGGGGCGGTGATTAACAACATCGATCAGGGTGACCTGCGAATCGACTACCGTAGAAACGAGACTTCGATTTTCGGACGCTTCAGCAAAGAGAATCCGAATACGGTCAACCCAGGCTACCTCCCGGCCCCAGCAATTGGGGGCGGCCCCTCTCGCCCAGGTACTACGCCAATTCCCGGAGAACAAATCGTGCTCGGCTATAGCCGGTCGATCGGCGCCAACAAGTTCTACGAGGCGCGGCTGGCGTGGTCACGCTTGAACGAAGAGATTGTGATTGCCAATAATGGTCTGCCCAATCTCTCCACTCAATACGGTATTCCGGGGGCAAACGCCGCCGGTATTCCAGGGCTCACCAACTTCGCCATCTCCGGGCAGGTGGGGCTGGGCGACGGCTACGGCAACCTATCGAAGATCGACAATAACTGGGAGTTCGACCAGGCTTTCACCCTGATCCATGGAAACCATGAGTTCAAGGCGGGTTTCGATTATTTGCATCGTCGGCAGGATAACTACGATCCGCTTTACCCGGCAGGTAATTTCACGTTCACCGGAGCCTATACCGGTTATGGACTGGCCGACTTTCTACTCGGCCACCCGATCAGTTCGGAGTTGGACAGCGCAGAATTCCTGCAACTAAGACGTCTCTTGCCGAGCTTCTATATACAGGATACCTATCGTGCAACGCCTAAGCTGGTATTGGAGTATGGAATCCGCAACGACCTGGTCACACCGTGGACGATCAAACATAATAAGCTCGCCGGTTGGGATCCGACGGGTAACAACGGCGCCGGAGCGTTGGTTCCAGTGGGGACTGCGCCCTTCCTGGGCGACTCGGTAGTGGATGGGCGGTACACTAACTGGGGTCCGCGATTCGGATTTGCCTACTCGTTCGGTTCGAAGACGGTGATTCGTGGTGGATTCGGGATCTACTATGCGAATGAAAACCAATCGGGTAATCCCTTTCAGGCAAACGCCCCGTTCCACGGATCGTATATCACGCCGAATTCGTCCGGGACGGCCGGATTTGCAGCGGCTAAGCCGATTTCGGCTGGTTTTCCAGCCGAGCGGCCGACGCTCTTTCCTACTGCCGGCACCACGGTCAATTATTATCCCCGCTCATACAAGAACATGACGTCAAACGAATACAGTTTGAACGTCCAGCGGCAGTTGACAAGCCACGACGTGCTTTCGGTTGCTTATGTCGGGCAAACGGCCACTCACGTGATGATTGTTCCTAACGTGAACCAGCCGACGCCCGGCCTTGGCGCGGTGAATCCACGCCGACCCTTCCCCGGTTTTGCGGCGATCAACGAGACTTGCCAGTGCGCCAATGGGGACTTCAATTCTCTGCAGGCAAGTTATCGGGCGCGTTTTCCAAACATGCTGGACTTTCTTGCCTCCTACACCTACTCGCACAGCACGGATGATTCGAGCGGCGCGGGAAATGTGACCGCGCCACAAAATCCTTATAACTGGTGGCAAACCTACAGAGGCAATTCGGATTGGGACATTCGTCACAGTCTGGTGCTGAGCTGGACCTACGATCTTCCCTTCGGCAGAAACAAGCTGATTGGGGGCGGAGCAAATCGAGTGCAGGACTTGGTTATTGGAGGATGGCAGCTCAACAGTATCGATACCTTTCAGACCGGAACGCCCTTCACTCCGACGATGACCACCAGTGGGTTGAATACGGGTGGATCGGTGCAGTACCCAAACCGGCTTGGGAGCGGGAAGCTATCGAATCCGACGCCCGCGGCGTGGTTCAATGTCGCCGACTTTGCTGCTCCCGGCCCACTCATGTTCGGGAATTCGGGACGAAACATTCTGTACGGACCGGGAACCAAGGAAGTGGATGCTTCCGTCTTCAAGAACTTCGCCATCAGCAGCGATGGCGCTAGGCGGCTTCAGTTGCGTGTGGAAGCCTTCAATGTTTTCAATACTCCCCAGTTCAATAACCCGATTGCTACGATTGGCAGCAGTGCGGCAGGAACGATCAATAGCGCCGGGACTCCTACACTCTTTCAAAGGACATCGCGAGAGATGCAGTTTGCAGGAAAGTTCTACTGGTAAGTGGATAATTGGAAGCTGTGGCCTAGGAGCTTTGAAAAACACGCGAAGGCCAAGCGATGCGCCATTGGACTTTAAGGCAGAAACAGGAAAGGTGTGGCTTCGATGAATTCCACAAAGTGGCCTTTTGCTTAAAGAAAAAGGCCGTTGATGGCAGTGGCTTGGGGTATATCCATCCTGTTTCTGCCCTAGGCAGCGCCGCTGCTGCATACAAGATATTGGGTATCCTGCGATCCGCAATCCGTTTTTCAACAAGCTCCTGCCGCAGCTTCGCTCCTCTGAGCGCCAGGACAAATCAGGCAGGATGCGATAATTTGCAGAGATTTCGCTGATTGCAGCGTGAGAGGCTGAAGCGGGCAGCAGCCTGCTCAGATGGGGATCATGGCCAAGAAAGTGCGGTCGAACGGAGGTCTTCCAAAAAGCAATCCCGTGTTCTCGCCACAGCCGATCATGGGCAATAAGACCCTGGCCGACCAAGTGACCGAGGTACTGAAAAACAAGATGGTAGGCGACGAGTTTGCCGGATCCCAGCTCCCCTCGGAGCAGGCGATGGCGGAGGGATTCGGAGTCAGCCGCACGGTTATCCGGGAAGCGATTTCCCGGTTGAAATCCGAAGGGTTGATCCAGACGCGCCAGGGTCTTGGGGCGTTTGTTCGCGCCGATCGCCTCGATGTTCCGTATCGAATTGACCTGGACGCGGAAGACCCGAGGAGTTCCCTGCTACACATTATTGAGCTTCGACAAGGTCTGGATGCGGAGATAGCATTCCTGGCAGCAGAACGCCGCAAACGGTATCAGATGACCACCATCAAGCGGGCGCTGGCCGATATCCAACGGGCGGTCAAAGCGGGGCGCGATGCGGTGGCTGAGGATCTCAATTTTCATTTGTCGATCGCCAAGGCGACGGGCAACCCTCTATTTCCCGAGTTGCTGCGATTTTTGGGACGGTTCCTTTACGCTGCAGTGCGCGTGACCAGAGCCAACGAAGACCGGCGCAGGGAATTTTTCGAACAGGTCCGCGGAGAACACGCTGCAATTGCGGATGCGATTGATCGGCAGGATCCGGAGGCGGCAGCTACAGCCGCAAAAACGCACATGCTCAATGCTGCGATTCGGCTTAAGTCGGCTGACTCGGAGTTCTGGACCGTCGGGCTGCGACAGCTGGTTCAAGATTTTGACGGCTCCGGAACAGGTATTGAAGTGACGGGCGAAAAACTGGTCCGCGCAAAAACTGCCGCCGCCGCCGGCGAAAATTTTCTTCGGTGATCTAAGTAGATGGACAAGATCCGTTTCCGGAATGCGGATGGATCGTAGATCTCTGCACTCGGTTCCCGCGCGGCACGCCGGGGGCAGCCGAGATGACGATTTTGCTCTTTGGCCGGCTGTCTTTCCATGGTGGTTTGGGATTCTCTTCCGGCCGTCAAAACATCTCCAGGAGGATTTCTACTTTGATGAATCGGCGCAACTTCGTGAAGACGGGCGCAGCGGCACTCCCCGCAGCTTACCTGGCGGCGCACAGCCCATCGAACTATGCGGAGGGTTCGCTGTTGACGGGCTTCCCGGCAGCAGCAGAGCCGGCGGGCGAAATTCCCTGGCAGCGCAGGATGCGCCGCGTGGCCCAGGTGAACATGACCGAGCACGATCCCGTGGTGATGGATGTGGAAGCATGGGCTGACTACATGAAGGGACTCCAGGTGGGCGCCACATTTATCAGCGTGACCGGTATTCTTGCCTTCTACCAGACAAAAGTTCCGTTTCATCGCAAGGGTAAGTACCTGGGGAACCGCGATTTTTTTGGCGATTGTAATGCGGCCGCCAAAAAGCGGGGCATTCGGACTGTTGCCCGCATGAGTCCCGACCTGAACTGGGGAGATGCACTGGCCGCTCATCCGGAATGGTTTCAGCGGGACGCGGAAGGAAAGCCCCGGACAGCGGCGGATGATCCGGAGCTGTACTCAACGTGCATGTTCACCAGCTACATGACGGATTACATGACGGCCATCATCCGCGAGATCAACTCTCTGTATGACGTCGATGCCCATTTCATGAATGGCTGGCCGCCGCTGGGCAGCCTGCAAACCTGCCACTGCGCGGCCTGCCAGCAACTGCCGCCATCAGGAACGCCGGCCTATTGGGACAAGTTCAACGAGCGAGTGCTGTATCTGTGGAAACTATACGACGGTCTGGCGAAGGAGAAGAAAGGCAGCAGCTTCTTCTTTGCCAACCTGGGTGGCGGAATCCATGCTGGTCCGAACCTGGCGCAGCTAGGGCAAATTTGCGAGTGGTTCCAGGCGGATAACCAGGGCCGCGGCGGCCAGGATGAACCGATCTGGGGGTGTACGCTGCAAGGCCGCGTATGCAGTGCAACGTTGGATGGCAAGATGGCGGCGAACGTAGTGGGACTTTGGTCCACCGGTTCTATTCGCTGGAGAGAGAGCACCAAGTCCGCGGCCGAGGCGCAGATGTGGCTGGATGAAACCTCGGCCAGCGGCATGACCCCGTATGTGCACTCTGTTGGCGGGGAGACGGGACTGGGGGAAGACCGCCGGTTTGAGAAGATCGGCCTGGACTATTTCAGTTGGACGGCAAAGCATGACCCGCATTTTGTAAACAAGCGCTCGATCGCAAACATCGGCGTGGTAATTGGCCAGCGCACCCAGCTGTTTTATAAGACGCCGCACGATGTGCGCATGCCCCAATACATGGATGGGATGTACTATGCCCTGCTCGAAGGCCGGTTCCTGTTTGATTTTGTGCATGAGGACAGAATGCAGCTGGAGCGGCTGAAGAAATACTCCGCGCTGATTCTGCCCAACATCGCGCTGCTGAGCGATGAGCAGTGCCAGCAATTACGTGATTACGTGCAGCAGGGAGGCTCTCTGCTGGGCACCTTCGAGACGAGCATGTATACGGAGCATAACGAACGGCGGGTGGACTTCGGCTTGGCGGATGTTTTCGGTATCCACGCCACGGGAGCGGTGATCGGGAGGGTCGGAAACTCCAATCCATTTTATGCGCGGATAGAAAAACAGCATCCGCTATTGGATGGCTTCAGCAACACCAGCATCCTGCCGGGATCAGAATATCGGGTGCCCCTGGCGCCGGTGAAGTGCTCCGGTGCTCACGGTGATCCCTGGCTACCCCGCTTACCCGCCGGAACTCTCGTATCCGCGGCAACCGCACACGGGCGAACCGGCGGTCGTATTGCGGGAAACCGGTAAGGGACGTCTGGTCTTTTTCCCCGGCGATATCGAGCGCACCATGTGGCTCGCGGGAAACACCGACCTGAGCCGGTTGCTGCAGAACGCGATTCGCTGGATCTCCGCGAGCAGCGCGCCGGTCTCGATCGAAGGCCGAGGATTTATCGAGGTGTTTGCATGGGAGACGGAACCCGGTTTTGCCCTGCATGTACTGAACTATACCAATCCCAATGTGCACCGGGGCTGGATACGCGAGTTCTATCCCATCGGCGAACAGAAAGTACGCATGAAATTGCCGGCTGGGCAAGGAATCAAGCGGGTAGAACTATTGCGAGCCGGCAAGGATATTCCCTTTCGGATGAGAGAGGGATCGGTCGAGTTCACCATCCCCTCTGTCGAGGACTATGAAATAGCAGGGCTTTACTCAAACTCCTAGTGACCCGGGGATAAAGCGATGAAGGTGATGCTCACCGGCGGAGCCGGCTTTCTCGGAGAACGGCTCACCCGAAGATTGTTCAAGCGTGGGCATTGTTCACCAATACATGAACGATCGGTCACCCGCCTCGGGCCGTCCATGAACCGGGTGGGTTCCAAGTTAGTGATGGCAATACTACTGGCGGCCTGTTGTCATCCGCTGATTCTGTCGCAGGCGCAGATTGCGGGCGGGTCGCAGCACATCCAGGTGGGCGAAGCAGATGTCGTTCGCCTGCAGCGCCGAGCGACGAGCCACGGTCGAAAGCTGGAGTTCCTTTCCGTGACTCTGTTCCCCGGCCGGGGCATGAACGCATTTCAGATCACGGCTAACATTCCGGGCAAGGGCGAGACTCCACTGCTCAAGTCTCCGTCGCTCGAGGAAGCCGCGCAGCAACTGAGTGGCGAAGGCAAGGATCGATGGGGGGTTCTGAACCATTCCTTTGGCGGAGCCTTCCTGATTCCCTTCTCCAGCCGGATTACGGGCGAGCTTTCACCGGATGGTCAGCTGCTGACGACGAAGTGGCGCGGGAAGACCATTACTCTTCCGCTGAATTCGGGTACATATGCGACGCACGGTTTGCTCAACACGGAAAAGGCTCAAGATCTCAAGACCAGCAGGACCGCAGATGGAGAAACGCAAACAGGCATCATCCACGCCGGCGACTTTGACGGGCATTGGTTGTCGAAAAGTGACCTGCATTTCACAATTTGCGCTGAGCGGCGAAGCTGTTGATTTTCGCATCACCGCGACCAATGCCGGTAATGAGCCGGAGCCGATGGCCATCGGTTGGCACCCATATTTCTCGATACCCAGCGGGGATCGAACCCAGGCGCGGCTGCATCTTCCGGCATCCAGACGCGCCGTCGTGAATGACACGGATGGACGGACAACGGGGGAATTTCAACCAGTAGGGAATACGGCTTTCGATTTTCGGCCAGTGGACGGAAGTTTGCTGGGCGAAGGGTTGAATGTCAACTTCTCAGCCCTCGATCGGACGCGTGATGGGTTCGCGGCGTGGCTGGTCGATGCAAAATCCAACTATGGGCTTCGCGTGCGGGCGCTTTCACCCCAGATCCGGACAGTGCAGATCTACTCACCCAAAAACGCCAGCTTCGTCGCCATCGAAGATCAGTTTAATTATCCGGATCCCTGGGGCGCCGAATGGAAGGGCATGAATACCGGCATGGTGACTTTGCGCCCCGGACAATCGGTTACCTGGAGGGTTCGCTTGGATCTGTTTTCGCCGCCGGGGCATTAAGGCTCATCAGATAAGCCACCAATTACGCGGGGAGCTATAGCTGGGAACTCACCTGCTCGCGACGGAATAAAATCGATAACCGACGTTGCGCTCCGTGACGATGTATCGCGGGGTTGTGCTCCCATCAATTTTGGCGCGAAGACCGGAAACCAGAACCCGCAGCGCCTCCTGCTTGGCAGCCGGATTCTGCCAGAAGATCTCGCAGAGGGTTGCGCTCCCTCATCAATTCCCCGGGGCGCCTGGCGAAGATCGTCAGCAATTCAAACTGGGCGGGGGTCAGAGGGATTTCGACGCCGCTGATCCAGATTCGATGCATGGAGATATTGACGACGAAGTCGCCCACGCATGGTTCCAAAGCCCAGTGCGCAGATAGGCCCGCTATGCAGCTCTAGATTAGAAATGATAGGCGATGCCGATCACTGGATCGGAGATGTTGTAGTACCGGCCCACCTTCTGTGGCGAAAGACCGAAGTTGGGGGTCTTCATGATCAGGCCGCGGTACTCCGCGCGGATGTCGAAACTTGGGCTGATCTCGTAAGCGATGCCGCCGCCGTACATACCGCCGATCAACGTCGTCTGCTTGGCATCGATCGAGGTAGTGCTGGCGTCATTGAGAGGAGTCAGCATGAAGCCTGCCGGGCCGGCCTCAAGGAACGGATTGAAGTTCTTGAAGTTGATATTCAGGACGTAGGCGCCTGAGAACTCCTGGATGCGGTCGTGGACACGAATATTGTTGAAGCTGGTGAAATATTTCTGCGCATTCTGAACGTATTGATAATTCACCTCCAGAGCGCTTCTCGGCGTAAGCATGTAACGGTAGCTCGCCAAGCCGCCGAGTCCATAGGTCCCGGTCTGCTGTACGTCATTCCCGGTGATAAATGGGGGGAAAAAGCCAGCCACGCTCAAGCTGATATCCTGGCGGCTTTCCTGGGCAAAACTTGCCACTGCCAAAAAGGGCAGCAGCAGAAACAACAGCAAATTTTTCCTCATTCGTTCCTGAACCTCTCGCCTGCTCCACCCGCCAGCAGGCGCACCCGCCTCTCGGGTTTGTCAATTTCCTTGAAGGAGTCTCGATCCGTGACTCGCTCCCGCAATTGTACCTGCCAGCGGGCGCTGCGCGCACGAACCATGGAGCGCCGAACCTGATTCTGTTCCGCTTCAAGAAGCAAAGAGCTTAGCTGGAACGTTCGACGCGAAATTCAAAGGGCCAGCCTTCGTCCGCGGCAAACGCGCGAACGACTTTGAGAAATGCGATCGCCGCATGCGATAAGGTAGCCTGCTTGCGATGCAACAAGCGGAGATGGCGCTCGAAACGCAGAGCCTCCACAGGAATTTTTACCAACTCGCCGCTCTTGATCTCTTGCTCGACAGTAAGGCCAGGAACCAGCGCCACACCGTTCCCCATGGCAACGAATCGCTTGATTGCCTCCAGGCTGGGCAACTCCACTCCCATGTTCAGCGGCGTTTTGTGCTTCGCAAAGGCGGCGATCACCTGGCGGCGCAACGGCGAAGGAACATTATGAGCAATAAAGTTCTCCGCACCCAAATCTTCGATCGCCACTCGCTTCTCGCGCGCCAGCGGGTGCCGCGGGCTTACCACAAAAGCCAGCTCGTCGGTATAGACGGCGATGGTCTTGAATTGATCCCCTCCAGGAGGGAACGACAGGATCCCCACCTCCACGGTGCGATCGAGCACTTCCTCGGGAATCCTGGTCGCTAAAGAACGATGCACGGTCACGCCTATCTGCGGGCACACCTCGCGAAAGCGATGCAGCACTCTGAGCAGATAGAGACATGTGTACTCATTCGCCGCCAGCTGCAGCCGCCCGCGCTCAAGATTCCTCAATTCTTCAATCGCGCTCGATGCCTCGGCTTTCAGCTTCAGCATTCTGCGGGCATAATCGCGTAATACCTCGCCCGCAGCGGTGAGGGTTCCATCCCGCGAACTGCGCTCGAAAAGCACTTCCCCCAGATCGGCCTCAAGCTTGCGAACCGCCTGGCTAACCGCCGGCTGGGTGCGGCGCAAACGAGCCGCTGCCCGGGAGAATCCTCTCTCTTCAGCAACCGCGAGGAAGGTCTCTAATTGGCTGATGTCCATAGGAATAATGAGTAGAGCCGAATTGCTAACACAATAGCATAAGTATTATTTATGGACATAAGAAGAATAATAAATTTGCTTTATGAAGGCGGTTTCCTGGAAGATAGTACTCACGGAGTGTTGCAAAGGTGGAAGATCGATGACATCGGATCGCGTTTTCTTTTTCGACACGACCTTGCGGGATGGCGAGCAGTCCCCTGGCTGCAGCATGACTATCCAGGAAAAGCTGCGCATGGCCCATGCTCTCGGATCGCTCGGCGTAGACGTTCTCGAGGGCGGCTTCGCGATTGCCTCGGAAGGCGACTTCAATGCGATCAGCGCCATCAGCCGGGAACTCCGCGGCCCAACCATCGCCTCGCTTGCCCGCGCCCGCAAAGAAGATATTGAAGCGGCAGCCGGTTCACTCGAACCCGCTCATCGCTCGCGCATCCATATTTTTCTAGCGAGTTCCGATATCCACCTCGAATACAAGCTGAAGATTACCCGCTCCGAGGCGCTCGAGCAGACCGACTCCTCGGTTCGGCTGGCGCGCGGCTATGTCGACGAAGTTGAATTTTCGCCGGAAGACGCCACCCGCACCGACCCCGATTTTCTCTGTAAGATCGTCGCGACAGCCATCGCCGCGGGGGCTACTATCATCAATCTTCCTGACACCGTCGGCTATTGTGTCCCGGAGGAGTACGGCGCAATGTTCGAAATGCTGCGGAGACGTGTTCCGCAGGTTGCCGGCATTACGCTTTCCTCGCATTGCCACAACGATCTAGGCATGGCCGTAGCCAATAGTTTGGCGGCGGTCGCTGCTGGCGCCCGGCAGATCGAATGCACCATCAATGGAATCGGCGAGCGCGCCGGCAATGCGGCTTTGGAAGAGGTGGCGGCCACCATGCTGGTGCGCAGGGACAAATTCCCCTGCACGCACTCGATTGTGCTCGATCGCCTTTATCCGACAAGTCAGCTCCTCTCTGAACTGATCAGCTTTGGGCCTGCGCCCAATAAGGCTGTGGTGGGCAGCAACGCCTTCGCCCACGAGGCCGGCATCCATCAGCACGGCGTTCTGGCCAACCCGCTCACCTATGAAATCATGACGCCCGCTTCAGTAGGCGTGCCCCACAATCGCATGGTGTTGGGCAAGCACTCCGGCAGGCATGCCTTGGCTCACCGCCTGCAGGAGCTTGGATTTGTTCTGGAACCTGCCGATCTCGATTGCGCCTATCGCCGCTTTAGCGAACTTGCCGATCGCAAGAAATCGATTTTTGACCAGGATCTGATCTCACTGGTTCCGGCGCATCAGCGCCGCATGGCCAATGCTCCGTCCTTGGTTTCAAGTTCCTTGAGTTCTCTGATCTGACAGGTTCGCACCTATCACAAAATGCCAGGAGCATGCGCAATGAAGTTGAAGATACTCGTCGTCGCCGGAGATGGGATCGGTCCGGAAGTCACTCTGGAGGCGGTGCGCGTTCTTAAATCGGTGGCCGAGACGGGCGGCCATGATTTTCAATTCTCCGAGATGCCGATCGGCGGGGCGGCTATTCGCCAAGCCGGCGTTCCGTTGCCTCCGGCTACGCTCGATGCGGCGCTCAACAGCGATGCCGTGCTGCTGGGAGCGGTGGGCGGGAATGAATTCAATTCTCTTGCTCCCAGCCGCCGCCCGGAAGCGGGACTTCTGCAGCTTCGCCAAGCTCTCGGCGGCTTCGCCAATCTCCGCCCCGCCTTCGCTCATCCAGCGCTTGCCGGAAACTCTCCGCTGCGCGCGGAAGTTACCAACGGAGCCGATATTCTCTTCGTTCGCGAGTTGCTCGGAGGCCTCTATTTCGGAGAGCCGCGTTCCTGGGACCGGGAAAGCGGATCGGCGTGGAATACCATGCGCTATACCCGCGATGAAGTTTCCAGGGTGGCCCATGTGGCTTTTCGTCTGGCTGGACAACGGCGCAAGAAGGTCACGTCCGTTGATAAGGCGAATGTTCTCGAAGTCTCGCAACTCTGGCGAGCTACGGTTACGGAAATCGCGCAGCAATATCCCGGCATCGCCCTGGAGCATCAATATGTCGACGCATGCGCAATGCACCTGATGAACACCCCGCGCAACTTTGACGTGGTGCTTGCGGAAAACCTTTTTGGAGATATCCTCAGCGATGAGGCAGCGGTCATTACCGGGTCGCTTGGCATGCTGCCGTCCGCCACGATTGGCGGGACGGTGAATCTCTATGAGCCGGTACATGGTTCAGCGCCCGATATTGCCGGCAAAGGGATAGCCAATCCGCTGGGAGCCATTCTTACGGCGGCCATGCTGCTTCGCTATTCGGCCAATCTCGAACAGGATGCGGATGCTGTCGAACTCGCAGTCAAGGGAGTTCTGGAACAGGGATCCCGTACCGCCGATCTGGAGCCTGCCGGCGGTTCCGGCCACCATGTATCCACGCAAGAGATGGGCAAGCTGGTTCACCAGGCGCTCAACAAGATACTTGGCAACCGCCAGTCTTTGCATGCGGTGTAAGCCCCCTGCTAAAGCAGGGAGCGAGGGCTTTCACAACAAAGCTGCGCTAGCAATTCCAGGAAAGGCAGAAGGCAAGTCACAATGTCACAGCCAGCAAAAACGCTCTTCGAGAAAGTTTGGGAATCGCATGTTGTAACCGCGCCTGCAGGCGAGCCGGCCCTGCTCTACATTGACCTTCATCTGATTCACGAGGTGACCTCGCCGCAGGCATTCGAGGGGCTCCGCATGGCCGGCCGGCCGGTACGCCGGCCCGATCGATCGGTAGCGACGGTCGATCACAATGTGCCCACAACGGGAAACCGCCTCATCATTGAAGACGCGATTGCGTCCCGGCAGATTGAAGCATTACGGGCGAACTGCGCGGAGTTCGGAATTCCACTGTACGACGTGCAATCCAAGAACCAGGGCATCGTGCACGTGATCGGTCCGGAACTTGGCCTCACCAAACCAGGAATGACGATCGTTTGCGGGGACAGCCACACCAGCACGCACGGGGCTTTCGGCGCTTTGGCCTTCGGCATCGGCACCTCTGAGGTGGAGCACGTGCTGGCCACGCAATGCCTGCAGCAATCCCCGGCTAAGACCTTGCGCATCACCGTGGAAGGCAAGCTCGCTCCGGCGGTAACAGCAAAGGATATCGCTCTCGGCATCATCGGCCATATCGGAACCGACGGCGCGACCGGCTGTGTGATCGAGTATGCCGGTCCAGCCATTCGTTCCTTATCTATGGAAGGCCGCATGACGTTGTGCAACATGAGCATTGAAGCCGGCGCGCGAGCCGGTATGATTGCTCCCGACGATGTTACATTCGCTTATCTCAAGGGGCGGGAGTTCAGCCCTCCCGGCGCAGCCTGGGATCAGGCGGTCGCCGCCTGGCGGACGTTAGCCACCGATCCTGGAGCCAGGTTTGACCGAGAGATTGTTCTTCATGCCGAAGATCTGGCTCCTTTCGTAACCTGGGGCACCAACCCGGGTATGGTGGCGCCCGTCACCGCGCGGGTGCCCGATCCGGCAGCCGGCAAATCCGATGCTGAGCGGCGTTCCTGGGAACGCGCTCTCGAGTACATGGCGCTCCAACCCGGCAAGGCGCTTGCGGAACTGGCCATCGATCGGGTCTTCATCGGTTCCTGCACCAATGCGCGAATAGAAGACCTGCGGGCCGCGGCCCACGTGGTCAGCGGGTACCATGTGCATCCCAAGGTGCGCGCCATGGTCGTTCCCGGTTCGCAGCAGGTGAAGCTGCAGGCAGAACAGGAAGGGCTGGACCATGTATTTCGCACAGCGGGGTTCGAGTGGCGAGACCCTGGCTGCTCCATGTGCCTGGGCATGAACCCGGACATCCTTTCTCCCGGCGAGCGCTGTGCCTCAACCAGCAACCGCAATTTCGAAGGGCGGCAAGGGCGCGGCGGACGCACACACCTTGTCAGTCCGGCTATGGCGGCCGCGGCGGCGATCGCCGGCCACTTCACCGATGTCCGCCAATGGGAGTTCAAGCCATTTGTATCCAGTACAACGGGGTCAAGAAACTAGCATGAAGCCATTTCGCAAACTTACCGGACATGCGGCTCCTCTGGACCGCCATAACGTCGATACCGATCAGATTATTCCCAAGCAGTTCCTCAAACGGATCGAGCGCACAGGATATGGGGAGTTCCTCTTTTACGACTGGCGGCGGAAGCAGGATGGACCAGCCGACGCTTCCGAGGGAGGCGCCCTGAATCCCGACTTCGTTCTCAACCATCCACGCCATGCCGGAGCCGAGATCCTTGTTGCCGGAAACAATTTCGGATGCGGCTCATCGCGTGAGCATGCCGCCTGGGCGCTTTCCGATTATGGCTTCCGCTGCGTCATCGCACCGTCGTTTGCCGATATCTTCCACTCCAATGCCGGCAAGAACGGCATCCTGCTGATCACGCTCCCGCAGGATCAGGTACAGACCCTGATGGAGCGCGCCTCCAAGCTGCACCCATACCAGATCGAGGTTTCACTGGAAGACCAAACTGTGCGGGACTCCCACGGCTTCTCGGCCTCTTTCTCCATCGATCCGTTTCGCCGTGAATGCTTGCTTGGGGGCTTGGATGATATCGATTTATCGCTGCGCAGCGCCGCTGCGTTGGACGATTTTGAACGGCGGCATGACAACGCATTTTGGCTGATGCCCCGGCCCGCGGAACCTCTAAATGCACAAAGGGAAGGTTGAATGACTCTGGATCCTAAGAAGAACAGCGTGCCGCTCACCGAGGGGCCAAATCGGGCCGCAGCCCGGGCTTTTTTGCGCGGCGTCGGCTTCAGCCGTGAAGATCTAAGCAAGCCCATCATCGGCATTGCTAATACCTGGACCGAGATCGGCCCCTGCAACTTCCATCTACGCCATGTAGCCGAAGCCGTAAAGCAGGGAGTGCGGGATGCCGGAGGCACGCCGATGGAGTTCAATACCATCACCATCTCCGACGGCATCACTATGGGCACTCAGGGCATGAAGGCATCGCTCATCAGCCGCGAAGTGATCGCCGATTCCATCGAATTGGTGGCTCGGGGCAATCTCTTCGACGGGGTCGTCGCCATCGCCGGCTGCGACAAGAATCTTCCCGGTACAGTAATGGCGCTGGCTCGTCTCGATCTTCCCAGCCTGATGCTGTACGGAGGTTCGATCGCGCCGGGGCATGCGAATGGCCACGACATCACGATTCAGGATGTTTTCGAAGGCATCGGCGCCCACTCTCGCGGCGCGCTCGACGATGCCGGGCTGGAGCTGTTGGAAGCTAACGCCTGTCCCGGGGCCGGAGCCTGCGGCGGCCAATTCACCGCCAACACCATGGCCACGGCCTGTGAGTTCCTGGGAATTTCACCCATAGGAATCTCCGGCGTACCCGCACTCTCGCCGGAAAAGAGCCCGGCTGCGCGCAGCGCCGGCGCATTGGTGCTTGAGCTGGCCCGCCTTGGCATCCGGCCCTCGCACATCATCACGCGGCAAGCGTTAGAAAACGCAATCACCAGCGTCGCCGCATCCGGCGGCTCGACCAACGCGGTGCTCCACTTTATTGCCATCGCGCATGAAGTTGGAATTGCGCTCGGTGTGGATGACTTCGACCGGCTTAGTTCACGCACGCCTCTGCTGTGCGATCTAAAACCGGGCGGGCGCTACGTGGCGACCGATTACCAGCGCGCCGGCGGCAGCCGCTTGCTGGCCAAGCGTCTGATCGAGGCTGGCCTGATCGATGGTAAGGCGCTCAACGCCACCGGCCGCACCCTCGGCGAAGAGGCTGCCGAAGCCAGCGAAGCTCCAGGACAGCAGGTCATTCGCCCCCTGACCAATCCTCTCAAACCGACTGGCGGACTCGTGATATTGAAAGGCAATCTCGCGCCCGACGGATGCGTGATCAAAGTAGCCGGTCACGAGCGTCTTGAGCATCGTGGACCGGCGCGGGTATTCGATACCGAAGAGGCCGCTTTCGCCGCCGTCGAATCCGGCAATATTCAGCCCAACGATGTTGTGGTGATTCGCTACGAAGGTCCGCGGGGCGGTCCAGGGATGCGCGAGATGCTGGGCGTCACCGCCGCCATCGCCGGCATTGCTGAGCTCGCTTCCACCGTCGCACTTATCACGGATGGCCGCTTCTCCGGAGCTACGCGTGGACTTATGGCTGGGCACGTCGCGCCGGAGGCCGCCGATGGCGGACCTATCGCCGCGGTGCGGGACGGAGATCTAATCCACTTCGACATTCCCAACCGGCGCCTCACACTGGAAATTCCCGAACAGGAACTCAGCGAACGATTGAGCGCCTGGAAGGCTCCGGCGCCGCATTTTGCCCGCGGGGTCTTTCGTAAATATGCCGACAGCGTATCCTCCGCTTCGCTGGGAGCGGTCACGCATTGAGGAAAGATATGAGCAACCGAGACCATTCGATTCTCGACCGGCCCACCAGCCTCACGGGCGCGGAAATTCTTTGGGCAACCTTGGAAGGGGAAGGCGTACGCGAAGTCTTCGGGTATCCTGGCGGCGCCGTTCTGCCTGCCTATGATGCGCTGCGAAATTTCCCCATCCGCCACATCCTGGTGCGTCACGAGCAAGGCGCGGTGCACATGGCCGACGGCTATGCGCGGGCTTCGGGCCGGGTCGGAGTAGCGCTTGCTACCTCCGGTCCGGGCGCCACCAATATGGTGACCGGCATTGCCACAGCCATGCTGGATTCGGTTCCGCTGGTTTGCATCACCGGTCAGGTCTCAAGCAAGGTCCTGGGCTCGGATGCTTTCCAGGAAGTCGATATCACCGGGATCACTCTCCCGGTGACCAAGCACAACTATCTCGTGACCCGCGCCGAAGATGTAGCGCCGGTATTGCGCGACGCCTTCCGCGTAGCCGCTGGCGGCCGCCCTGGACCGGTGCTGGTCGATATCACCAAGGACGCGCAACAGGGGAAAGCGGAATTTGATTTCGCGGCTGCCGCTCCGCGCCCCAGCAGGCCGCATCCTATGCTCGACTCTTCCAGCGACAAAATAGCGCAGGCAGTTGAGCTGATCGGCGCCTCCAAGCGGCCTCTCATCCTGGCAGGGCACGGAATCGTTGCATCCGGCGCGATGCGCCAGGTACGCGCCCTGGCCGAGTGCGCTCAGATTCCCGTCTCCTGCACCTTGCTCGGGCTAGGCAGCTTCCCCGCTTCCCACGAACTCAACTTGGGCATGATGGGCATGCACGGTGAATATTTCGTGAATCATTCCATCCAGCAGGCCGATCTTCTGATTGCCTGCGGCATGCGCTTTGACGATCGCGTAACCGGTTCACTGGCAACCTACGCGCCCAACGCTAAGAAAATCCATATCGACATCGATCCCGCCGAAATCAATAAGAATGTGCCTGCCGACGTCGCGCTGGTTGGCGACCTCGCTCAGGTACTGGATGCATTGTTGCCTCGGCTGCCTTCGCGCGACGGCTCGGCCTGGCTGAAAACGATCCGTTCATTAAAGGGAGACCACGCTGTCCGCGATATCCAAAACCTGCCGGACGACGGTCATCTGTACGCAGCCCACGTGATGTTCGATTTATGGCGCGCAACCTCCGGCGGCGCAATCATCGCGACCGACGTCGGCCAGCATCAGATGTGGGAGGCCCAGTACTACAAGCATGATGAGCCGCGTTCGCTGGTCACCTCCGGCGGATTGGGAACCATGGGCTTCGCACTGCCCGCGGCCATCGGAGCAAAGATAGCCTGCCCCGGCAAGGAAGTCTGGGCAATTGCCGGCGACGGCGGTTTCCAGATGACGAGCGCCGAGCTGGCTACCATCGCGCAAGAGCAGTTGGACATCAATATCGCCATCGTCAACAACGGCTATCTGGGCATGATCCGGCAATGGCAAGAGGCATTCTATGAGAAGAACTATCAATCGTCGCCCATCTTATCGCCGGACTTCGTGAAGCTGGCGGACGCTTACGGCATCCGCGCAGCCGCGGTGCGTACCCGCAGCGAGGTGCTGAGCGCCGTCAATGCCGCCCGGGCGCATCGGGGACCCTTTCTGATCAACTTCCTGGTAGAGCAGGAAGACTCGGTTTATCCCATGGTTCCCGCCGGAGCCGGCTTGCACGAGATGATCCGCAGGCCGCAGGGAAATCCGCTGGTAGAAACCGCGTCCGACGTGTGAACGAGCAAGGAGAGACGTGCATGCAGCACAGATTCGTCGCCTACGTGGACGACAAGCCGGGTGTGCTTACCCGCGTGGCGTCATTGTTTCGCCGCTTGAATATCAATATTGTCTCGCTCACCGTGGGACGGTCGGAACGGGTAGGCCTGTCCCGCATGACCATCGTCGCCGACGCGCCTTCTGCCGCAGGTCCACGCATTATGGCGTCGCTCTACAAGCTGGAAAACGTGATCGAGGTGGATGACATTGGACGCTTTTCTTCCGTCAACCGTGAGCTGGCCTTGATCAAAGTCGCAGCCACTCCAAAGACCCGCTCGCATATCTTCGAGCTGGTCGAGGTCTTTCGCGCCCGCGTGGTCGATCTTGCGCCAGAGTCTCTGATGATTGAGATGACCGGGACGGAAAGCAAGATCGAAGGCCTCCTTCAGGTGCTGAACGAAAGCGAAGACCGGGTCCTTGAAATCTCACGCACTGGCCAGATGGTGATGCGCCGCGGCCATCACACCAGCCGCGTGCTGCAGGCCCTGGGTGATACGGAATCCCTTGCGGGGCTGAAACCGAACGCTGCGGAAGCTCTGCCCCTGGAAAACGGAGCTTCCCCGGATTAGCGCATGATGTTCGCGATATTGAGGTCTGGGTGCCGCCCCAGGTTCGCGAAGCTAACGTGGGCTTTTGGGAGAACCCACCAGAACGTTTGGGTGCCCCATATCTGGCGCGCCGTTTGCGCCAGATGTGGGAACAATCTTCATCTTATGGAAAGACCCAGGTTAGCTTCGCGAACCTGGGGCGCCCCGTACCACGGGTCACTAAGCGTAAATCGCAACTACGACTGATAAAGGAACTCAATGCCAGCCAAGACCTACTACGACAACAATGCCGATCTTTCCCTGATTCAGAGCAAGAAAGTAGCCATTATCGGCTACGGTTCGCAGGGCCATGCCCACTCGCTCAACCTCAAAGACTCGGGGGTCGATGTACGCGTCGGCCTGCCCGCAAACAGCCGCTCCATAAAAAAGGCTCAGACCGCCGGTCTGGAAGTGCTCTCCGTAGCGGATGCCGCCAAGTGGGCCGATGTGATCATGATCCTCGCGCCGGACACCTCCCAGGCGGCCATTTACAACCAGCAGATCGCGCCCCACTTGGAAAAAGGTAAGACGGTGATGTTCGCGCACGGCTTCAACATTCGCTACGGCACGATCCTCCCCAGCCCGGAAATCGATGTCAGCATGGTTGCGCCGAAAGCTCCAGGTCACCGGGTCCGGGAAGTCTTTGTCGAGGGCGGCGGAGTTCCCGCTCTCATAGCCGTTCATCAGGATGCCTCCGGCCGCGCCCACGCGCTTGCGCTCTCCTATGCCAAGGGGATCGGCAGCACCCGCGCCGGCGTTCTTGAGACCACCTTCACTGAGGAAACCGAAACCGACCTCTTCGGCGAACAGGCGGTTTTGTGCGGGGGAACAAGCGCGCTGGTGAAAGCGGCCTTTGAAACTCTGGTTGCAGCCGGTTATCAGCCGGAGGTCGCATACTTCGAGTGTTTGCATGAATTGAAGCTGATCGTGGATCTGATCTATCGCGGCGGCCTCGGCTATATGCGCTACTCGATCTCCGATACCGCCGAGTACGGAGATTACACCGCAGGACCGCGTCTGGTTACAGATAGCACCCGCGCCGCGATGAAGCAGTTGCTCACCGAGATTCAAGATGGCACCTTCGCTAAAAAGTGGATTCGGGAAAATGAGACAGGCCGCAAGGAATTTGAAAAATTGCGGACCCAGGACGCCTCCCATCCGATCGAGAAAGTGGGAAGTAAGCTGCGCGCGCAAATGCCTTTCCTCGATCCTATTACTGTCACGGTTGACAGCCAGAGCGGTGCGCCGCGGATCGAAGAACCGGTCAAAGTGTAGGGATTGCCTTCCGGAGATCTGCCTGTGTAAGGATGGGGCGTCCGAAGTCTGGCATTCCATCACACGTCTCCCCGCAAAAAAGCGCGGGGAGATGTGACATCCAGAGCTGCTTATAGCCGGGTGCCCCATATCTGGCGCGCTGTTTGCGTGTCAGATGTGGGAAACAGGGAATAGATTGGCAAAAAACGAATGATCTCTCGACGCACGTTTCTCACAACCAGCCTGGGCGCCGCTGCCTACGCTGCGGCCCTAGACAGCACGCTCTCGCTGCGCGCGGAAACCCTTCCTCTGCCGCTCGGCTTGCAGCTCTACTCGCTGCGCGAACAACTTCCCAAGGATTATGACGGAACACTTCACCAGATAGCAGCCTTGGGCTATCGCGAAGTTGAAGCTGCCGGATTCTTCGGACATTCCGCCGAGCAGGTGAAACAGTCGATGAAGAGTGCGGGCTTGAATTGCGTCAGCGCACATTATCCTTATGCGCAGCTTGATTCCAGCTTCGACGACATTCTCCACTTCGCCGGAGTTTTGGGTCTCCGATACATCATCTGCTCCTCCCCCGGACTCAAAAACCCCACGCAAACGCACGGCCCCCACCGTTCCCTCACTTTGGAAGATTGGCGGTGGAACGCCGAGCAATTCAATCGCTTCGGCGAAAAGGTCAAGCGGGCAGGTTTCCAGTTCGGTTACCACAATCACGTAGCGGAGTTCAAAGAGGATAACGGCGTGCTCCCCTACGATGAGCTGTTGCGCATTACCGACCCTTCCAAAGTGACCATGGAGCTGGACTGCGGCTGGATGGTAGTGGGCGGCCAAAGCCCCGCGAAGTATCTGACCCGTTATCCCACGCGTTTTTCCATGTTGCACCTCAAAGATTTCAAACGTGGTGAGCCGATCACGTCGACCCCTCCCCCTCCTCCTACGGAACTGGGACGCGGAAGCATCGATTACCGGCCAATTTTCCGGGCCGCGGTCAAAGCACACATACGGCATGCCTTCGTAGAGCAGGAGGGTTTCGATGTCCCTCCCATGGAATCGCTCAAGATCGATGCCGAATACGTGCGAAACTTGAATTTTTAGACGGAGCTTTTTGACTCGCTTCTGGAACGAGGGTCCATGCGTCTTCTGTTCGTCGCCCTTTCAGCCTCTCTGCTTGGCTTGGTCTTTTCTGCATCCGCAAATGCCGCACCAAGCCGTCCCTCGATCACCGGCATCTCCAACATCGGCTTGTACACGACGGATGCAGCGGCGACTGATCACTTCTTTGTCTTCGATATCGGGGCGGCGAAAGCTCCTGATCCGGAGAACCCCGCCGGGCAGCGATACTACATTGATAGCACGCAGTATGTCGAAGTGCTTCCGTTGCCCGCCGGAAAAACACCCACCGATCTGGACCACACCGGCTACATAACAACCAACGCCAAAGCGCTTCGCGCTTACCTTGCAGCGCATGCGGCGCAACCCGGAAAGCTCCAAAGCTCAAGCGACGGCAGCCGCTGGTTCAAAGTGGCTGACCCGGAAGGCAATGTCGTAGAGTTCGTGCAGAATCCATCTAAGCCGCATGCAATGGGCAATGCCCATCCTATCGGCCGCCACATAATCCACGTAGGTTTCCTGGTGCACAGCCGTGACCAGGAAGATAAGTTCTACAAAGGTCTTCTTGGCTTTAGGCCTTACTGGTTTGGCGGAAATAAACCCGGTCAACTTAGCTGGATTTCCCAGCAGGTTCCCAATGGTACGGACTGGCTGGAATATATGCTGGCTGGCGGACCTTCTCCCAACCAGCGGTCCTTGGGCGTCATGAATCACTTGTCCATCGGCGTTGTGAACATGGCGGCGACGGCGGCGGAATTGAAAGCTGGGGATCGCCTGGGCACGGCCCGCGGCGCAGGGCCAAAAATCGGCCGCGATGGAAAATGGCAGCTTAACCTCTATGATCCGGACGGCAGCCGGGTCGAACTCATGGAATTCAACAACGTCGAGCAGCCATGCTGTTCTCCCTTCACCGCCAAGAATCCCACGCCCTAAATCGTTTTCACGATTGGTGTACCCCAAGAAACTACTCTCGACGCAGGCGTTCCATCAAAGAACGCCTGCACATAGCCAACTCTCACCAGGACACAGTAATTGTGAAAACGCTATAGATCAGGGCCTGCTTGATTGTTGGTACGGTCGAACTCGCCTCGCCACTCGTCGAGTTACGGTGCTACTATGCTGATGCGAGCTTTGGCAGCTACTCGAGCTTGACTTGCTGGATTCTCACTTCCGGGCATCCTGTCTCTTCGCTCGAGTATCTTCCGAAATCACACCGGGTCCCCTGCCAGAAATAGAACTTATAAGGAGGCGGACATGAAAACCATTTATGCGGCCAGCGCCGCGGCGGCGCTCATGTTAGTTGGAACAACGTGGGCGGCGCAGCAATCCGCCGCTCCCGCGCAGACCTTGAGCAATAACGGCGCCGCCTCTGATAAAAGCCCCCAAGCCTCGCCAACTTTCGCGGATTCCAAGGTGCGCATCGTGCGTTTGAGCCAGGTGAAGGGGACAGTATGGCTTGATCCCAATGCCGGCCACGGTTTTGAAGCTGCGTTGCCCAATCTACCGGTTGTCGAGGGAGCCAAGCTTCAGACGGAGTCCGGCTTCGCCGAGGTCGAGTTCGAGGACAACAGCTCGCTGCGCATCGCGCCGGACACGCTCATCGAGTTTCCTCAACTGGAACTCCGCCCGTCGGGCGCCAAAGCCTCGACTGTGAATGTGCTAAAAGGCACGGTTTACGTCAGCATGGCAAGCACCAAGGGCAACGAATTCACGCTCACCTTCGGCCCCGAGAAGCTAAATCTTGTGCCGTCCAGCCACATCCGCCTGCAGATGGAACCCGCCGAAGCCAAACTGGCTGTGCTTGATGGAACGGTCCAGGTCAACGAACCATCAGGTCCGACGGAGGTGGGCAAGAAGAAGACCCTCACCTTCAACTTGGCTTCACCAGCTCAACCCACACTGGCAAAGAATGTGGCGGAGAATGAGAATGACGCGTGGGACCACGACGCGGTTGAGTACCAGAAGCGTTATGCGAACAGCAGCGCCTTCGGGAACTCGCCCTATGCTTATGGCATAAGCGACATGAATTACTACGGCAGCTTTATGGATGCCGGAGGCTGCGGCTCGATGTGGCGGCCTTATTTTGCGAGCGCTGCCTGGGATCCCTTCTCCAATGGGGCTTGGGCCTGGTATTCCGGCGCGGGCTATTCCTGGGTATCTCCATATCCTTGGGGCTGGATGCCTTACCATTACGGTGCTTGGGGTTTCTGTTCAGGGATCGGGTGGGGATGGCGGCCAGGCGGCTCCTGGTTAGGACTGACGAACCTGCGAACTTTACCAACACGTCCGGGCAGACCTCTCCCACCCTCCCATCCGCCGCTTCGCGGACAGTCGTCGCTTGTGCCTGTAAACTCCAGGCCACTCGCGGTTTCTACTCTGAGCAAGGGCGATTCTTTTGTTTTCCGCAATGATTCCGCAGGCTTGGGCGTCCCTCGCGGCAGCCTTGGGAAGCTAAATAAATTCTCTAACGGAGCGGAGCGGCACGGTTCTGTCGCTACGCCTGTTTATTCTGAACCCCTGCAGACAGGACGAACCATGGCTGGACGAACCATGACTGGAGAGCGAACCATGACTGGAGAGCGAACCGTCAATGGAGAGCGGAATTCGTCGCTTCGAGTAGGCTCCCCTGCCCGGAGCGAATCTGGTGGTTACCGGGGCGAATCGGGCGCTGGCCGGAGCGAATCGGGCGGCTATTCTCACGCGTCCTCGGGCGCACCGGGCAGCTATTCTCATTCGTCTGGCGCGGGCGGAAGTCAAGGCTCGGCTGCGGGACATTCAGGTGGGGGCGGAGGCGGAGCAGGTAGAGGCCGTTGAGAGGCTAGCTAGACATTTGACCACATCACCTGTGGGATGTGAGATTCTGGGTGCCCCAGGTTCGCGAAGCTAACCTGGGTACTTCCATAAAGTGTGCGTTGTGTTTCTATCCGGCGCAAGCGACGCGCCAGAAACCGGCATCCAGAGTTCGACAATACTCTCTCACCGGCTGCTGATCAGCATCATTCCATCAGGAACTACATGACAGGTCTGAAGATCAGACGCGCGCCAAGCGGAGCCATCCGAGTAGTTCACTGAATCCAGTTCGATCAAGCTGACAGCGGTAAATGAGCGCAGCGAAAGCTCGGTGGATGCATCCTCTTTGGCGCCGACCGTAAGTTTGATATTGATTGTCGTTGTAATCTCCCCCGGCTCAGTTTGAGCGGAGCGCGCAGGTGTCAAGCGGCCTTTGCGGGTAAAGCCGTGAACCGTAATCTGGGCTCCCACAACCTCCTTCGGCTTCGTATTACTCAGAGTCAACTGAAGCACCTGGACGGGCCCCGCGGGACGATTTGCGGGAGGATTACCCTTAGTAGCGATAACCGCCCCCAGGCCGGGCAGGTGCTGTGCTCGCATACCGATAGGGCAACCGGTACTCACCGGAGGCATATGGAGAACGGTCGGCCGCGTGGCTGACAAGCCGGAACTCTGGGCTGGGGATGCGATTGATCCGAGAAAGATCAGGAGAGAGAAGGCAGCGGCGCGATTCATAGCTGGCTCCAGGAATAGAACCAAAGTCGAGACAAGAATACTCCACCCGCCACTTTTGTCAAACAACGGTCAGCTATTTTGCGACGAAAAGTAGCTAGCGTCAGCACTGTTCTGAGCTGTGCTTCTGCCAGTTGCGCAGGTCTTCGTAAGTTTTCGCAAGCTCAAAATGGAGCACGGGGTTGTTGGGCTCCAACTCTGCGGCGTTTACTCCGCGATTGGGATTCTCACGCACGAAGTACTCGAATGTGCTCTGCCAGTCCGCAAAGCGGGCAGGGCGAGAGCGGCAAGCGGACAGCCGGTGGATGTGTGTTTTCCGTACACCGAGTGAGCGCCTTTTGAACGTTTTCTGAGAGAACCCTGAACGCAGTGTCCCTATCTTCATGGGTTTAAGCGATGCTTTAAAACGGCTGCCAACTTGCTTTCTGAGAAGTACGACGTTATATGCGGTAAAAGATAAACGATGCGAAAAGTGGAATTGGAGCATCCGAGTTGAACGCGGCATCTAATATCTCCCGCCGGAACCTACGCGCGCTCGAATGGCTCAACTTCTTCCTGGCTGACGTCCAGACGGGAGTTGGGCCGTTTCTCGCCGCTTATCTGGCAGCAACCGGCTGGAATCCAGGTCGGGTGGGTCTGGCCTTGACCTTTGGCGGACTGGTTACAGTCGCGCTGCAAACCCCTGCGGGAGCGGTCATCGATGCAATGCACCGCAAGAGAGCTTTGCTGGCGTGGATGATAGGAGCTCTTGTCATCGGGGCGCTCGCGCTCACCTGGAACACAAGTATTTTCTCCGTGGGCGTGGGACAGTTTCTCATTGGCGGGGCAGGCGCGTTTCTAGGCCCAACTGTTGCCGCGATTACGCTCGGAATCGTCGGCAAAGCAGCTTTCGATAGACAGTTCGGAAGGAATCAGGGTTTCAACGCGGCCGGCAACGTCTTCACCGCGTTATTACTCGCTGGAATCAGTTACGAGCTGGGCGGTCGATGGATCTTCGTCACTGCGGCGCTTCTGGCGATTCCCACCCTGTTCTGCCTTCGGCTCATCGATGGCAGCAGCATCGATTACGCACGGGCTCGCGGCGCCGGGGATTCGGCGAACGTACCGCATGCCTCTGCGCTGAGTGCTCTCTTGAAAGATCGCGTGCTGCTGCTCTTCCTCGTCTGCGCGTTTCTTTTTCATTTGGCAAATGCGGCCATGTTGCCGGAACTAGGCGAGATGTTGTCGAAAGGCAACGTCAAATCCGCGGCTCCGTTCATGTCTGCCTGCATTATCGTGACGCAACTCGTCATTACCGTTTCCGCGGCGTGGGTGGGCAAAAAAGCGGGCGCCGTCGGACGAAAGCCGCTGTTGCTCGTTGGCTTCGGAGTATTGCCCCTTCGAGGACTTCTCTACACCTTGATCCATACCACAGCAGGGCTCATAGGAATTCAAATCCTCGATGGAGTCGCGAACTCAATTTTTGGCATCGTTTCGATTCTCGTGATAGCGGATCGTACGCGCGGCACTGGAAGATTCAATTTTGCGCAAGGCGCGCTCGCGACCATGGTCGGGATCGGCGCTGCCCTCAGCAATACCATCGGCGGTCAACTCGCTCAACGGATTAGTTATCGGGCTTCATTTCTTGGATTAGCCGGCATTGCTCTCGTGGCGTTTGCACTGCTCTGGTTCGGTATGCCTGAAACGGCCGGCCACAACGACGGGGCCCCAAAAGAAGAGACTCCAATCGTACCCGGAAAAGAGCTCTTTCAGGAATGACAGATCTAAAAATACCTCGTTATAGCGAAAGCCGATCTGAAGGTCCGATTCAAACCATCCTTTGGCTGATCGCGAGCCGGAGGGAGGTTATGGATGTGAGTTTCTGGAAATTTCTGCGCTTCCGTTAGCATGAGTGCAGCTCATAGCGTTTTCACAATAGAGAATCCGAAGGCTGCGGAGTTTAAGTGGGACCAAACCCTTTTCTTGGCGTCATTTTTCACTGGATCGGCGGATTCGCTTCCGCTACAAACTTTATCCCGTTCCGGGGCATTCGCCGCTGGTCATGGGAGATCTACTGGATCATTCAGGGCATCGCCGCGTGGCTGATCGCGCCCACCGTGCTGGCCTTGATTTTTGTTCCGGGAGTCTTCTCCATTCTTGAAAGCGCGCCGCGGTCGAGCATCGGCTACGCCGTGTTCTGGGGAATCCTCTGGGGATTCGGAGGTCTGACCTTCGGGCTTGCCATCCGTTATCTGGGACTCGGATTGGGTTACGCCATCGCTCTTGGCCTATGTACCGTCTTCGGCACGCTTATGCCGCCAATTTTTCATGGAGAAATGGCCGCTATCCTTCATGCGTCCTCAGGCCGCGTCATCCTCTTTGGAGTCGCCTTATGTCTCGTCGCTGTTGCCGTCAGCGGAGCGGCGGGCTATTCCAAGGAACAGGAAATCACAGAAGAAGAGAAGGCCGAGGCCGGCGAGCGAGACTATTCGCTGGGCAAAGGCTTGGCGGTAGCTGTTTTTGCCGGGGTGATGAGCGCCTGCTTCGCCTTCGGCTTGGACGCGGGCGCCCCCATTGCAGTGATCGCGAAGCGAGAACTGCTAGCCGGCGGCCGCGCGGATCTTTGGCAGAATCTGCCTGTGTTGATCGTCGTTCTATGGGGAGGCTTCCTCACCAATTTTGTCTGGTCGGCGATCCTCATTATCAAGAACCACTCGGTCCGGCAATTTGCCGGGGAGCCCGGCGAGAATCCCTTTCACGCCGGCCACGCTTCCAACCACGCCGGCGCTCCGGCTGGACCCGATACCACGGTGATCTCTCCTGGTGTGTTGACCGTCAATTACCTGATGGCGGTCCTCGCCGGCGTGATCTGGTACTTTCAATTCTTCTTCTACTCCATGGGCGAAACTAAGATGGGCAAATATGCATTTTCCAGTTGGACGCTGCACATGGCGAGCATCATCATCTTCGCTACGCTTTGGGGGATAGCCTTGCGCGAATGGAGCGGAACCAGCAGGCGGACAAAATGGCTGGTGACCCTTGGCCTGCTGCTGCTGGTCTCTTCGACTTTAATTGTAGGTTATGGGAACTATCTCAAAATTCACGAATAGGAGCTTACAAGCGGCTCCAAAAAACTTCTTTGTGGTTCGCCTTTTGTTCGCTATAATGGCAAACATGTCTGTGACCCGGAGACAAAAAGAGGTTCTCGATTTCATCAGCGGCTTTGTGCAGCGGAACGGATATTCTCCGTCCTTCGAGGAAATTGCCCGCGGCCTCAGCCTTAAGTCACTGGCAACGGTACACAAGCACATCACCAACCTGCACAAGAAGGGCTTGCTGCAGCGCGATCACAACCGCAGCCGATCGATAGACGTATTGCCGCCGCGCAGCAAGGCAAGGCAATCGGAGCGTCTTCCTCTCATGGGCCGCATCGCAGCCGGCCTACCCGTAGAAGCTTCCGAAATCAATGAGAGCATCTCATTGGGAGACATCATCGGTAATCGCGAGGTTTTCGCGCTCCAGGTCCGCGGAGATTCCATGCGCGATGAGCACATAGTGGACGGCGATTACGTATTGGTGGAGCGCACCCGGACTGCGCGTCAGGGCGAGATTGTCGTTGCCCTGGTGCGCGATAGCGAGACTACCCTGAAGCGCTATTACATTGAGGGAAGCATGGCCCGCCTGCAGCCGTCCAATCTTGAAATGGAGCCCATATACGTCCCACTGTCAGAGCTTGCGATTCAGGGCCGCGTTCTAGGGATGCTCCGCAAATATGCCTGAGGGCCGCGAACTACTATTATCTTCCCCAAGTTCGCGAAGCTAACCTGGGCCTCTCTGTTTGATGCGACTCTTTACGCAGCCCTTCGATAAAGCAATGCCTGCACTAAACCGCTTTCACTTGCAATCGCTGCACCTCGAAATCGAGCGATCACGCTAACTTTTGTATTGCTCTGCAACGCTGCGGCAGTTGTAGCCTTGGCTCGGCTGATGGAAATTGTTCTTGACTGCCTTTTTAACGCCGTGATACGGTTCCTCCCGACGGAATGCAATGGCTGCTGCATAATACACTGCCGATGGAGATCGTTCGCACTGCCGTACTCCTCAATCCACAACTTAAGGGCCTGGTTCGCCTGATTTGTCATAGATGGCAAGCGTATTGTTGTTTGCGCCAACAAAGTCTTTGAGAAGCAAAAATGAATTGTTCTTAAGACCGGAACGTTATAGGTAAGAAATCTCGCCTCTCAGCGCGAAGGTTTTCGTAGCGAAAATGCGAACGCAGGCGCCCGCTCCAGCAGATATAGCTCAAAGGAGAACACCTTCATGTCGAGGCTAGTTGGGATATATGCCAGTTTCATCATACTTTCGGCTTCCGCTGTGCTGGCTCAAACCAGCGGCACGATCTTGGGTAATGTACATGATGCGAGCGGAGCGCAGATCGCCGGCGCTACCATAACTGTGACCAACATCGACAAAGGCACCAGCCAAACCGTGGCAACCGGCCAGGACGGCAATTACGTGGTTCCCTTTCTGCCGCCGGGAAACTACCGTGTAGGCGTCGAGAAACAAGGCTTTCAAAGACAAGATTCTCCGCCCACCCAACTGGATGTAGACCAGCATGTCAAGCTCGACTTCTCTCTCAGCGTGGGGAGTGTGCAGCAAACCGTCCAAGTGACCGGAGCGGCGCCGTTGATCCGATCGGAGAGCGCCGAGTTAGGCGAGGTGATCGGTCAGCAAAAGGTGCAAGATCTGCCGCTCAACGGGCGAAACTTCGCCCAGCTCGTCTATCTCGTGCCCGGAGTTACTCCCGGGCAGCAGGGGGAGAATCTCGGAGGCTCGAGCACATTCAACCCACGGGCCGGATCGAATTTCAATGCTTTAGGGGCGCAGGAGTCCACCAGCGCCTGGCTGATTGACGGCATCATGGATAACGAGTTTACCTTCAACACCGTCATGGTGCAGCCCTCAGTCGAATCCATCCAGGAATTTAAGGTGCTGACCGGCGTTTATTCCTCGGAATACGGGCGTGGCTCCGGGATTGTGACCACACAGACTCGTTCGGGAAGCAACCAGTTTCATGGCGAGGCCTTCGAGTTCTACCGGACCTCCGATCTGGATGCTAGAAGCTATTTCAATACCACCAATCAGAAAAAGCCCCCTTACATACGGAATCAGTTTGGCGCCGCTCTAGGCGGTCCGATCTGGAAAGATAGAACTTTCTTTTTCATGGATTACTATGGCGAAACCCAGATCCAAGGAGCCACGTTCGTCAATACAGTGCCGACAGCGCTTGACCGGACAGGCAACTTCAGCGATCAAAGATTCACTGTGTACAATCCTTATTCAACGACAGTCAATGCCCAGGGGCAGACGGTTCGTACCCCGTTTCCCAACAATACTATTCCGCCAAACCTGATCAACCAGGTGGGCAGCACTATCGTGAATCTATACCCGCTACCGAATGCTCCGGGCTTGATCAACAACTACATCGATACCTTCGACAATACGCTCAACGACAATGGCGGAAACGTCCGCATTGACAACCGCTTTAGCGAGAAAGATTCAATTTTCAGCCGCTACAGCTATGAGAGGTACACTGCGTTCGCTGCGAAAGGCCAAGGCGGCTGTTGCATCCGGACCCTTCCCGGCGATCAGCAGAAATACAACCTGGGACCTTTCATCTCAGGCGGCCAGAATACTGTCCTGCTCACATCGGGGCTTGCGCTCAACGAAACTCACGTCTTCTCGCCAACCATCGTTAATCAATTCATTGCCGGCTTCGCCCACACGAATCCGTTGACCCAGCAGTCGGACTACGGACTAAATGGCGCCACCGCATTGGGAATCTCCGGCATCAATATCTCGCCGAGCACAACGGGGATTCCCACCTTAAATATCTACGGGGCCGGCTCCGGCGCCACGTACACGGCGATCAATGACGGTCCGAATTTTTTGCCCTCCAATCCGCGGCAGACGAGTTACCAGTTGGAAGATGACGTGTCCTGGACGAAAGGCGCTCATCAGTTCAGCTACGGCTATCGCATCGTAAAAAATGTGGCCGCACCATACTCAAATTCAGTTACCCGAGGCACTCTGAACTTTCAATTGAACCTTACCAATAATCCAATCGATGGATCGGGAGGCAGCGGATTAGCGTCACTGCTGATGGGTCTTATGGCCAATAACACCAGCCCGGCCGCGACCAGAGGTTTTTATTTGGCGATCCCTGTTCTCACCTCTTACGAGCACGCCCTCTACGTGCAGGACAATTGGAAAGCCAGCCCGCGCTTGACTCTGAATCTTGGCATCCGCTGGGATCTCTTCCCGCCATATACCGAAAAACACAACGAGCTTACAAACTTTGATCTTTCCGCGCTGACGCTGGTTTATGCCGGAGTCAACGGAACTTCAAAGACGGCAAATGTGCAGACTCAATACCACGATTTCGGGCCACGCCTGGGATTCTCCTATGACTTGACCGGTAAGGGTGACATGGTGGTCCGCGGCGGTTATGCTATCTCTTACACCCCACAACAACCTAGCGCGTCCGCCGAGCTATCGGAGAACATCCCGCAAACCGTCTCTCAGAACACGCCAACCTTACCGCTTTATCCTACTAATTTCACGGGCGAGACACCTATCACTCAGCCGTTCCCCTCGCCTGTACCCTCGCGGCCAATGACGACGGCCCAGTTGCTGGCGGTTAATCCGAGCATTGTCGGCATGAACTATACAAACCAAACGCCCTCTTTCCAAAGCTACAGCTTGAATGTCGAAAGGCAATTTGCGAGTGATTACCTTCTGGAGCTTGCCTATGCGGGGAGCCGTTCGGTTCACCTGTTATTCTGCCCCAACCCGCAGGAGGTTGAGCCTGGTCCCACCAGCGAACCTGTCGCCAACCGCATCACGATTCCCGCCATCGCAAGCCTCCGCACCATAGAGCAATGCGGTAACACTAACTTCGTAAATTTCAATGCCTTTTCAGCAAAGCTCACCAAGCGCCTGAGTCATGGGTTAAGCTCTCTCACCGCTTATACCTGGTCCAAAGCACTGGATGATGGCGGATCGGCGGCCAACGGCGGCAGCGTTGTGGGCAATCCGCAAACGGTCACCAATCTCCGTGCCGGCTATGGCCCTGCCGGTTATAACATTCCTCAACGTTTTGTCGAAAGCTGGGTTTGGAACCTCCCAGCCGGCCCAGGCAGAGCATTCCTGAACAACAACGGTGTTGTTGCCTATGTTCTCGGAGGCTGGGAACTGGATGGAATCGCGACCGTCCAAAGCGGTATTCCGTTTACCGTAGGCAATATGACTGCCTGCCCTAATAATGCCACGAACTGCTGGCCCGACTTGGTCGGCCCAACGAAACCGGCCCACCAGACTTACGCAAACTGGTATAACGCCGCCGCTTTCGCGGTACCTTGTCAGGTAGCTGTCAGCGCAACGGGAGCATGTTCCGTACCTGCTTACCGCTACGGAACCGCGGGCCGCGGGATTCTCCGTGGACCGCAAACAGTCAATTTTGACCTCTCTGCCGCGAAGAATTTCCCCATCAAAGAGCGTGTTACGGTACAGTTCCGTCTTGATGCTTTCGACGCGCTGAACCATCCTCCGCTGTCGACTCCCAACAATCCGAACCCTGCGAGCATCAACGTCAACGCCCCATCGCAAACGTCGACCGCTATCACCTCTACCGTCCCCGGTGCCGATAACCGCGACCTTCAGGGCTCGCTCAAGCTAATTTTCTGACCTAAGCTCCCGCTGCCCGGCCGTAAACTAATGCGGCCGTGCGAACGGGGAAAAAATCGCACGTCAACAGAAAAGGGACCCTCAATGAATCAAATACACCAGAAGGTCGATGCTGAAAAGAGCGGCCCTGCCTGTGGCCGGAGCATTCGCACTCCCATCATTAGCGGCGGCGATACAGGAAAACAGCTCTCCGCAGCAGCGGCCAAAATTAAAAATCACAGATATCCGCACGGCCCAAGTGAACGTGCATGGACCACAGACGCACGTGCGCGTTTATACCGATCAGGGAATTTACGGCCAAGGAGAGTCGACCGACGCAGCGGTCGGAACCACTTCCCTGGTGCATGGCTTTCGCCGCATGCTTATAGGCCAAGATCCTATGAACGTAGACGCGCTATGGGAGAAGGTGCGAGTCTCGGGAATCTTCGCCGGCGCCCAAGGCGGACAATACATCACCGCCTTGACCGGAGTGGAGATTGCGCTCTGGGATCTAACCGGCAAGGCTTTGGGACTGCCGATATATCAATTGCTCGGAGGCAAGTTCCGCGACCGTGTGCGCATCTATTGCGACTCAGATATGGAAAGTCCCATTGGAGCGGAGTCGGACCGGAAGCTTCCGTGGATTCAGGCCCAGGGTTTCACAGCGATGAAAATCGACTTGGATGACGCCAACGATCCAGCGCGTTTCGACAAGGTGAACTGGACGGCAAGCAATGGCGAGATCGATCGCATGGTCAGTTGGGTAAAACACGTGCGTGAATCTATTCCAAAAGAGATGGACTTGGCATGCGATATGCATGGCCGCTATGACGCGACGACGGGAAAGCGGGTAGCCGTGGCGCTGGAGCCTTACCGCCTGCTTTGGCTGGAAGAGCCGGTACCGCCGGAGGACATCGACGCCATGGCCGACATACGGCATTCGACAACAACGCCGATTTGTTGCGGTGAGAACCTGTATATGCGCTGGGGCTACACCGAGCTGTTGCAGAAGCGCGCGGCCGACATCATCATGCCGGACATTCAGAAAGTAGGGGGGCTTTCGGAGGCGCGGAAAATCGCCAACATGGCGCAAGCTTATTATGTTCCCTTCGCGCCGCACTGTGTCGTCTCTCCTATCGGCACCATGGCTTCGGCTCACGTTTGCGCTTCGGTGCCGAACTTCCTGGTTTGCGAGTGGCACTGGATTAACCATATGGATCTATGGACGGGCTGGGTGAAGGAAGGCGAAATCATTCACAAAGGTTATGTGACAGTTACGGATAAACCGGGCATCGGGGTGGAGATGAACGAAGAAGTGGCGCGAAAAGCCCAGATCCCCGGAACCCCTTGGTTTGAACCGTCCAACAAAGCATAGCAGCCGTGGAGCGAGATTAGATGATAAGGACAATTTTCCGAAGGATAGTCGTAGTGGCGGTGTGCTGGGCGGCGCTGGGCGCGCCTCTTCCCCGCGCCTTAGCCCAACAAGGTTTTTTTACCCGCGAAGACGTGATCAAATACACTCCCGATTGGCACGGGGAGCGCTTTCCAGACGGCCGGCCCAAGGTGCCGGACGGAATTCTGGATCGGATGAAAAAAGTGACGCTCGAAGAAGCGTGGGAGGTGCTGGAGGAAGCCGGCTTCATGCATCAGTACGAAGACGGCTGGCTTTCCATTCATCCGGATCAAGTTCTGGTGGGACGGGCGCTGACGGCGGAGTGGATGCCGGGCAGACCGGATGTCCAGAAGCTGATCGAAGCGCAGGGCGTGAAGGACCACCGGATCGGCGCGATGAACGCATGGCCGGTAGATATGCTGCAAAAGCGCGATGTCTATGTCTGCGACCATTTCGGCTTGAAGGTCAATGGACCCTCGATCGGCGACAACGTAGGCAACGCGATCTATGCCAAGTCTGGGAACGGCATCGTGTACGACGGCGCGGTGCGCGATATCAATGGATTGGAGGCGCTGCCGAACTTCACCTCGTTCGTGCGTTTCTACGATCCCTCGCACCATTACGGCTCCCTCCGCTCGGGAAAACTACTCAATTCGACCATGGTGAGCATCAATGCCCCAACTCGGATCGGTCATGCGATGGCAATGCCGGGCGACGTGGTTCTGGGCAGGAATGGCGGAGTGATTTTCATTCCGCCGCAATTGGCCGAAGCAGTGGTGAAGAGTTCCGAGGAAACGCATCTGCGCGACACCTTCGGACATCAACGGCTGGAGGAGGGAAAGTATACGGCCGGGCAAATCGACGCGCGTTGGTCGCCTGCGATCGAACAGGATTACAGGGCATGGTTAAAACAGAATGAGGACCACCTATCGGTTCCTAAGGAGCGGATCGAGGAGATACTAAGCGAGCACCAGTAAGCGGCCACACCAAAGCCGCGGCTACCATTTCACTGAAGGCGGAAGCCGGAGCAACCTCTGAGGCACAGCTCTTCCATCCTCCGCGCAGCCGTCCCATCAGGATCGATGCCCCTTCACGGATCTTGGCGTGGAGGGTTGAACGATTCGCCACTCATCACCGCTGTTTCCCGGAACTAACCGGGATTTCTCATAAGCGTGACATAACAGCATTCTCCTGATGGTGTATAGTTGCGTAGGCACTCCAACCACTGAAAAGGACGAGACAGGTCAAAAGACGATCGTATATCTAACACGTTGCCGTCGCGTCATGCAGCTACTGCTATCAGATCATCCTTCCTCGCTAGGATTGCATCCCGCTGTATACTTCTACAGCTGGACAGGAAAACAGCAGCCCGTCCTGTTTCTGGTGGTGGCGCAAATGTTTATCGAATATGACCAAGGGCGCAAACTTCCAGAGTTCATAAGCATTAGACAGGCGCTCGAAGATTTTTTGGTGAGTAACAGAGCGCTCGTTAGCCTAGTTGTTCGTAAGTTTTTTACGAAGAGTTCCTGTCATGCCTACCTTGGACTATTTTACAAGCAAGTGTTTCTTCTATTGTATCGTCTATCTTCTGCACAAAAAGTTGTAGATGTCATTACCTCTTATCCTATCTATTCATATCTTCAGCCATCTGTATCTCTATACTTATATAAGCCTGTTACTATATTTTCCATACAGGTGAAGTCTGTAGTCGCCATGCGAGAGTTGCTACTTCTTTCGCCTATATGCTCCATCTGTTTTTTTATAGTGCCATCTCTTTCTTTATCTATCTACCACTATACTAGTATTCACTATTTTTTTACCTTACACCCATCCTATTCTCATATCTCCCATCCATTCTGCTATTCTTTTTAGTATTATCTTTCCGTCACAAAACCGAAAAGCCGTAAACTATTAGTAAACTAGTATATATTTATATGTTTATATATAAACACTCAGTCTTATACTAGCTCTTTACTGCTCTTGTTTATCTCGTGCTCGCAGTTCCGCACAGTGTTATTAAGCATCTTATCTTAGTACATCTTATACTTTCCTCACATTATCCTAACATTCCATTCCCGAAGCCTAAGGGAAGCGCTCGTGTCACGCCTTCCGCTTCGGACCACGGGGTAAACGGCAACTAGTTGACCGTCTGTTTTTCTTCCTCTTTGCCGGTGTCTTCTGCCCTAGTCAAACTCTTTCCGACGATCTGACGTTCTGCCAAGATCACAGCGGTCACCGTCAGTGCATATCCCTGCTAATTATTGAAGCGAAACGCTTGCTCTTCCACATAGCGGTACTAGTGATACGGTTCTACCTTAAATCTAGGTACCGCCTGTCCGCGCTTCAGCTGAGACTCCAGAACTTCTCCAGCCCGTTCGTGTGGACATTCTCCCGTACTTCTTCTACGGCGTGATCGATTACCTGATGCGTGTAATCTGCCTCGCAAGTCCCTTCATAGGACTTCAGCACGTCGGTGTAGAGCGCTTCTCCTTCTTCTACATGCATTCTTACCTTCAGCTTTTATAGCCTTCTTTCTTTTGTTTCTTCTATATTACCTTCTTTCTTACCTTTCCTCCCCTCTCTAGTACATTCTCATCACCGCCTTCTTTTCTTTTTCCTCCTTTACCACTGATGCTCTCTCATCTTTACTCTATTTTTGCATATTTCTTTCCTTTCCTCCTATTTATTTCTCATCTTCTTCTACTCTCTCCATCGAGCATTTCGCCAGTCCCTTAATTTTCCCGGAACTAAAGTTCCCGGCTTTAGCCGGGAAAGCGGGTTCGCCGCGGCGAACCCGCGTAAGCAATTGGGCTAAACAAAATCGGGCTTTAGCCCTGGTCTTTCTTGTGAGAAATTGCAACTAAGTTCTTTGAGGAATCGAACCGCATGAGCCGCATGAATCGACGAAGCTTTCTTGGTGGAGCGGCAGTAATGGCAGCCGCCATACCGGGCTCCCAAATTGCCGCAGCGCCCGGCTCGGGAGCTTACGATCTTTGCAACTGTGACCCCTTCCTCCAAGCCGCAGACGCAACTTACGCCTACAATCCGGCCCAGGCCTCCGGAATAGAGGCATTTCGCGACATAAGCTCGGGACTGACGATCACTAACCTTAAAGTCTTCGGCGTTTCGCTTACGCCCAACTCCGATCGTCCCTACGTCTTCGTCAAACTGGAGACGAACCAAGGTATTGTGGGGTGGGGAGAGGGCACGCTCGAGGGCAAAGCGCAGTCCGCCATGTCTTGCATTCAAGACTTCCGTGACTTCCTCATCGGCAGAGACCCCATGCAGGTGGAACATCTCTGGCAGTCCATGTATGTACATAGCTTCTATCGAGCGGGTCCGGTCATCGGATCGGCAATCTCCGCTATCGACCAGGCGCTTTGGGATATTCGGGGCAAAGCATTCGATCTTCCTGTGTATCAGCTTCTGGGAGGACCGTATGACGCTCGCGGGGTGCGGGGCTACTATCATGCCGAGAATGTGAAGACAGCCGAGGATTTGGCGGAACTTCGCGAAAATGGGCTGCGGGAGGGAGTTTCCTGCTTCAAGCTTGAACTTCCCGACCACGATTACGAGTGGATCGAAACCAATGCCAAGATCGACCGCGCCATAAAATATCTTCAACAAGCGCGTGAAGGATTAGGTGATTCCATCGACATAGCCGTGGACTTCCACGCGAAAATGGGCCCCAGCGTGGCATCTATCCTGATCAAGCAAATTGAGCCGCTGCACCTGCTTTTTGTGGAAGAGCCCTGCCCGCCGGAAAACGTACAGGCCATGGCTCGTATAGCGCGCCGCTCGACCACCCCTATTGCGACAGGCGAGCGCCTTATCGCATCCTACGGTTGCCGCGAATTGATAGAAATGGGGGTTGTCGATATCTTGCAAACCGACGCTAATCACGTCGGCGGTATCTCCGCGCTTTGGAAAGTAGGGGCCATAGCGAACATTTCGAATATCTCAATGGCGCCTCATGCCTGTGAAGGGCCCATCGGCGGCCTTGCGACTCTACACGTAGACTGTTCCATGCCTAACTTCCTGGTGCAGGAGATCTGCAGCTACGTCAAGCCAGGGCGGAAAGAGCAAATCTGGGCCGAGTGGTTTGGCTTTCCCGTGATGCGCATGGTAAATGGCCGTGTCCCGTTGCCCTCAAAACCCGGCCTGGGCTTTGAGCTGAGCGAAGCTTCTTTGAGCAAATATCCGTTCGGCGGCACTAAACCTATGGCTTTCGTTTTTCATCAAGACGGCTCAGTTGCTGCATTATGAATAGGAGGCAGTCCTAACTTCGGCCTGTCACTCTGTGAATCGACGCCGGATGGTTCCACGCTTCGGGCTTGATTCGCATCCCAAAACCCGGTCCTTCCGGTACCTCGATGCAGCCCCCTTTCGGCACGATAGGATCCTCGAGCATAAGGGGCCAATCATGTTCATAAAATCGCTGGCAGCTTTCCTGTATCCAGACATTCGGACATGACGTAGTGAGATGTGTGGAGGCGTAAAACAACAACGGTCCGCCGGCAGTATGCGGCGCAATCGGCAGCTCTTGAGCATCCGCCATGGCGGCGATTTTGCGGGCCTCCGTCATTCCTCCGCACCAGGTGATATCGAACATCACGAACTTTGGCGTACGCGATTCCAGAAGCTGATCGAATTGCATTTTGCCCGCAACACGCTCCCCAACCGTTAGCGGCAATGCAGTCGATTGGGCGAGCTCGTGATATTGCCGGTAGTTGCCCGGCATAAGCATATCTTCGAGCCACATCGGCCTATAAGGCTCCAATGCGTGAGCGATGCGAATTGCCGACGTCAGATTCCATTGGCCATGGAACTCGATGGCGATCTCAATTTCGTAACCGAAGGTGTCGCGCAGCTTCTTGACCGGGATGAGAGCCTGGTCGATATCGTTCCACGTGATGTACTGATTTTTGTTGCGCTCGGCCGCGCCATCGAATGGCCAGATCTTAATTCCCTTGATGCCGCGGGAGTCGATCAACTCTCGCATGATCTTCTCAGGCTCGCGATTGAAGTCGTATTTATAAGGGAAACAGGTGTTGTACAACCGTACCTGCGGATTGGCTTTTCCGCCGATCAGACGATAGACCGGCGCGTTCAATGATTTTCCCAGCAAGTCCCAGAGCGCCAGATTGACCGCGCTTAATACGCGCATCTCAGCGCCGCCGGCGATTTGGAAATCAAAGGCGCGGTAAAGGTCCGCCCAAATACGCTCAATATCCCTTGGATCGCGTCCGATCAGCAAAGGCGCGATCGTATGCACAACCTCGGCTTCAACGGCGTTGCGAGGATAGGTTTCTCCGATGCCGGAGATACCGGCATCTGTATCGATCTTCAGCCAAGTCCAATGCGGCCAGAACGGAGCGTCGTCACGCGAGTTCCAGTAGACCGTCTCGACGCGGGTAATTTTCATTGGGGCTATGGCCTGAGCTGATGTGGAATAGGAGGCAGCGAGCGGAGCAGCAAGCATTCCGGATACGAACGACCGTCGGCTAAAATCCATAGCCGGATTATAGGCAGCATGGAAATGAGCGACAATTGTGTTGGTCGAAACAACTAAAATGGACTTTCCCGGAAAGTATTCTTTTGTCCTTTTCTTGATGGCGCTGCCTTTCGCCCTCGCGGCCCGCGGCCAGACCCGGCAGGTCGTACTAGACCGTGGGGGCAGCACCATCATGCTCGAGCCGTATGCTCCTAACATTGTCAGAGTGACCCTGAGCTGGATAAAGGCATCGGCTCTCGCAGCGCCGGGTTATGGATTCAATGCTTCGCCATCGGGGACTGGTTGGGAGCATCGGCAGAATGACGCGGGAGATACTTATCAGTCAAACCGTATGATTGTCACCGTCGCGGCTAACCATCCGGCCAAACGGAGCGCGACGCAGCAGGATATCGCGAAGTATTTCAACGGCTCGGCCCCGCCGGCGCATATTACATTTCGCACGTCTCAGGGCGGAATGCTGCTCGATATGGAGGGCTGGTCCATGGCGGTCCCCAATCATAAGGACGGTACTGCCGGCGTCCTCAATGACAGGAGGCCATCCGATGCGCCCTTTTTTCAGGTAGGCGCGACCTTCGCTTCGCCGGATGATGAGCACTACTACGGCCTGGGACAGAACCAGGAGGGATTCCTCGACCACCGTGGCCACACCGTCGAGTGCTGGCACAATTACACCGCGACCGGAGGCCCCAGTGTCTGCGTTCCCTTTCTGATAACCAACAAGGGCTACGGTCTGATTTGGGATAATCCCTCGAAGACCACGATTGAGCCCGGCTTCAACGAGCAGACCAGGTGGACATCCCAGGTGGGCGACCGCGTTTCCTTCTTCGTCATCGCCGGCACGACGACCGACGAGATCTATTCCGGCTACCGGCTGCTCACCGGAGCCACACCGCTCTTACCCAAAGCCGCCTATGGTTTTATTCAGTGCAAGCAGCGTTACAGCACCCAGGCTGAAGTGCTCGCCGTTGCACACGGCTATCGCCGGCGTCACCTGCCCGCCGACATGATCGTGATTGACTGGTTCTATTACACCAAAATGGGTCAGATGGATATGGATCCGGCGAGATGGCCGGATCCTACGGCGATGAACCGTCAACTGCATCAGATGGGATTTCAAACCATGATCAGCGTGTGGCCGCGCTTTACCGCCGGCTCCCGCTACTATGATTTCCTGCTCCACAAGGGCTGGTTCGAGCACCTGGCGGATGGCACGCCGACCAACGGCTTGCCTTATGACCGTGCGGGCTCCGATATTGACACCACCAATCCTGACGCGGCGCACTGGTATTGGAGCGTGATACGGGACAATCTTGTAAGCAAAGGCTTCGATGCCTTCTGGGCGGATGAAACGGAACCCGATCTGCCTCCCAATGGAAGCTATTTTTCGATCGGCCCCGGCACCCGCTACTACGACGTTTATCCCTTGTTTCACACCGCCGCAATTTACGATGGCTTTCGCCGCGATCTCACTCACCGCGCGCTCATCCTATCTCGGGATGCGTATCTCGGCGCACAACGCAACGGCGCAATCTTCTGGTCTTCCGACATCTATCCCACCTGGGATACCCTGAAGCGCCAGATTCCTACCGGCCTGGATTTCACCGCTTCCGGCATGGCCAACTGGAGCAATGACATCGGCGGGTGGCAGTATCTGCCTGCGGTGCACCATCCCGCGCATCCTCCCCTCATCAACCCTTCCGATGCGCGCGATAATGTCGGCGGCTACGATGATTACCCGGAGCTCTACGTCCGTTGGTTTGAGTACGGCGCGTTCGAACCAATTTTTCGCACTCACGGCAGCCGCAGATATAACGAGGTCTGGTCTTATGGTAAACAGGCCGAGCCGATTCTGGAGAAATATCTCAGGCTGCGTTATCAACTTATGCCCTACATCTATTCGCTGAGCTATAACACTTACAAGACCGGCGCTCCATACATGCGCGCTCTCTTCATGGATTTCCCCAACGACCCGAAGGCGGACGAGTTGGGCGATGAATACATGTTTGGGCCGGCCCTGCTCGTGGCTCCTGTCACCGAGCAAGGCGCCACCAGCCGAAGGGTTTATCTGCCGGCGGGAACCGACTGGTTTAATTACTGGACGAACCGGCGTTTCCACGGCGGTGAGACTATCACCGTCAGTGCGCCGATCGATACCCTTCCCCTCTTCGTCCGCGCAGGATCGATCCTGCCGTTGGGGGTACCGGTCGAGAACACCGGGCAGAAACAGGTGTTGGCCAAACTGCGCATTTATCCCGGAGCGAACGGCGATTTCACGCTTTACCAGGATGACGGCACGACCTATGGGTACGAGAACGGCAGCAGCAGTATCACTCATCTGCATTGGAATGACGCCGCCGGCAAGTTCACTCACCAGGGCGCCCTAGCATGGAATGTCCCAGACAAGGACCTTTTGCAGGTCGTAAATAGATGATCGGTCACAACGGTGCTTAGCAGCCTGCAGCCGGCATCGCTTTCGCTTTATCATAAATAAGTGAAACTCCAGTTCCCGCTCTGCGGGACGTTTTTCAAGTAGCGGCTCGACCGTGTATAAGGGAGACCGCAGAGAATTGTTGAAGGAGAAGAGATGATTTCTCGACGTGAATTCCTGGATGGTCTTGCGGTTGGTGTGGCGGGCGCGGCGATCGGGTCAACTGCTAAAAGCTACGCACAAATCATAGGCGCCAACAATCGGGTGAACTTCGGAGTGATGGGCTTGCATAGCCGTGGCTATGCCCATCTTTCCGCGCTGCAGGCGAACAGCAAAACGTCCAGAATCTCTCATATCTGCGATGTTGATTCCACCATAATGGAAAAGTTTGCCGGCAAGGCACAGCAGGATTTGGGCTATGCGCCCGCGACGACGAGCGATTTTCGCAAAGTGCTGGACGCCAAGGATGTGGACGCCATTAGCATTGCCACTCCCGATCATTGGCATACTCCGATGGCCGTGCGTGGCCTTCAGGCGGGGAAACACGTCTATGTGGAGAAGCCGTGCAGCCACAATCCGGCGGAAGGCGCGCTGCTTGTCCAGGCCCAGCAGAAATACGGCAAGCTGGTGCAGATGGGCATCCAGCAACGTTCCTCTCCGCATACCATCGAGATCGTCGGCAAGATTCACGATGGCCTGATCGGCAGGGCCTATTTCGCGAAGGCCTGGTACTGCAACACCCGCAAGTCGATAGGCATTGGGAAGGAAGTCCCGGTGCCGGCAACGCTCGACTGGGATCTGTGGCAAGGGCCTGCGCCAAGAAGACCCTACAAAGATAATGTCGCGCCCTACAACTGGCATTGGTTCAGAATCTGGGGTACGGGCGAAGCTCTCAACAACGGAACCCACGAGGTCGATGTCTGCCGTTGGGCGCTTGGAGTCGACTATCCCAATCGGGTCACCGCCAGTGGCGGACGATACCAGTTCAAAGACGACTGGCAGTTCTATGACACGCTGGTTACCAGCTTCGAATATCCCGACAAGATGCTTGCGTGGGAGGGCAAGAGCTGCAACGGAATGAAGTATTACAACCGTGATCGTGGATCGACCATCATGGGAACCACCGGCTCGGTGCTCGTAGACCGCGATGGATATGAAGTCTACGATCTCAAGGGCAGGAAGGTCGATGAGTTCAAGACCGGAGGCAAAACATCTTCCGGCGATCTTACCGGGCAGGACTCAATGACCAATCTTCACTTCGCAAACTTTATTGCTGGAATCCAAAGCGGTGAGAAACTCCACGCCCCTATAGATCTTGGGAATATCGATGTGACTATGCTGCAGCTATCGAACATTGCCTGGACGGTGAACCGGGAGCTCAATCTGGATACCAAGACCGGGTGCGTACTGAACGATCCCGAGGCGATGAAGTGGTGGACGCGTGAATATGAGAAGGGCTGGGAGCTAAGGATCTGACGGGTTCTTCAAAGCAGACGCCCCACCCTTTCAGGGTGACCGGCCCCCTTGTTGCTGGATACAGTGAACTCCAGTGTAGGGCAAGTCATCGAAAATAAGCAGATCGAAGACTTGCCTCTGAATCGGCTCAGGCATGAGCCCGCCGGCGTCTTCATGGACTGGCACGCAAACTGTCAGCCTCTCGATTGCCGGCTTAAGAGAAGACGATGTCAGTTACCTATATGATGGCATCGAGACACGGAAGAGCTGGTATGGCGCCGTGGACCTGCTTCTGCCGGCGTTCAGATTTCCTGAACTGTGCCGAATATTTCACCCGTGTAGTTGCCGTTGAAGGTGATGTTAAACGCCGGCGCCAGCCCAAGCAGGCCAGGTAAGTTGGTATGGCCTTTATGTAAAATTTGACGCCGTGCGGCCGGAAGCGGGTTTCTCCGGGATTATACTGTGGGAGTGCATCTCGCTGTTCCTCCGGCTGTTTGCGCCGCCGTAATGCGAGAGAACGCTGCTGCACCCGTTGATCAGTCAAGGAGGAAGCATGTCAGACCACCAGCCGCCAAAGAAAGAGAAGCCGGAATCGGCGTCCCCCGCTCCCGTTTCGCCCGGCATCACCCGCCGCGGCTTTCTCAAAGGCGCGGGCATCACCGCCGCCGGGACTGCGCTCCTGGAGGGCGTTCAGGGATTTCAACGGGAAGCCGTTGCCGCGACCCACAGCGATATCAAGGAATTCGGCGCCGAGCCATTTCCCGTTACATTGCGTATCAACGGCAAGGAACGCGCTCTGCATATCGAACCGCGCACCACTCTAGCTGAAGCATTGCGGCTCCAGCTCGGCATGACGGGCACCAAAATCAGTTGCGACCGCGGCGCCTGCTCCAGTTGCACCGTCTGGCTGGACAAGACGCCGGTCAACAGTTGCATGACGTTGGCCATCGACGCCGTCGGCCACCACGTCACTACCATCGAAGGCCTTTCTTCCGGGGACCAGATTCACCCATTGCAAGCCGCCTTCATCCGTCATGATGCCATGCAATGTGGCTTCTGCACGCCCGGCATGGTCATGAGTTGCGCGTCATTGCTCGAGAAGAATCCCCACCCCACCGAGGCCGACGTCAAGTATGCCGTTTCCGGCAATATCTGCCGTTGCGGCACCTATCCCAAAGTCTTTGCCGCCACCCTCGACGCAGCCGGCCAAAATACAAGTAAGGCGTAGGAGAAAACGAATCATGGCGACCGATACCACGCATCCCGTTCCTGACGCTGTCCTGGGCGCCGCTGCCGATCCATCTGGCGCCGCCACTAAGACCGTCGCAATGCCCATCGGTGTTCCCGGTTATACCCTGCATGATGAACAGCGCACCGTGCCGGCCTCTGAACCGCCTGTCTTGGGGTTAAACAAAGATCTTGATTTTATCGGCAAGTCCCCGGAGCGTTGGGACGCCCGGGCCAAGGTAACCGGCAGCGCGCGCTATACCATCGACGTCCAGCTTCCCGGAATGCTCTACGCCTCATTCGTCAACGCCTCGGTCCCGCACGCCAGGATTGTTTCCATTGATACCTCCGCGGCCGAGAGCCATCCTGGCGTAAAAGGGGTGCATGTCATCGGTTCGGTTTTGGGCACCGCCGTATTGCGCAATCCTTCGCTCGATGCGTCGAAGTATCCGATCGTGCGCTACGCCGGCCAGCCGATTGCCGCCGTCGCCGCCACGAGTCCTCAGGCAGCCGACGAAGCCGCCGGCAAGGTCATCGTGAAGTACGAAACCATGCCCTTCGTGGTCGACGCAGACAAAGCTCGCGAGCCCGATGCTCCTCTGGTTTTCCCCGGCGCAGCGGATCAGGCCGGCACTGCGGGGGGAGGCGGAGGCGCGCACAACGTCTCCCAGACAGGTAACGTTCACGGGCCCACCGTGCACAAACACGGGGATGCCGAGCAGGGATTTAAGGATGCTGACGTGGTCGTGGATAGCCGCTACACCACCCAGGTGCAGACCCACTCTGCTCTTGAAACCCATGGCGTCGTTGCCGACTGGAAGCCCGAACTGCTTACCGTTTATGCCTCCACCCAAGGTACGGCCAGCGTGCGCGAAGAGCTTTCCGCCTTTTTCCGTTTGCCTAAATCCCAGGTGCGCGTGATCACCGAATATATGGGGGGCGGCTTCGGCGCTAAGTTCGGAGCCGGCAATCCCGGAGTAGTTGCTGCCGCGCTTTCCCGCAAAACCGGCGCGCCCGTCTGGCTCATGCTCGATCGCCAGGAGGAACACCTCTCCGTCGGCAATCGGCCCAGCTCCGATCAGCGCCTCCGTATCGGCGCAAAAAAGGACGGCACGATCACCGCCATTCAGCTCATCAGCTACGGCACTGCCGGCTGCGGCACTGGTGCCGGCTGCTCCGGGCCCGCCACCAATCTCTACAAGTGGGCTACTCTCCATACCGAGGAGAACGATGTCTTCATCAACGCCGGGCCCGCCGCGGCTTTCCGCGCTCCCGGTCATCCCCAAGGGGCCTTCGCACTTGAGCAGTCGATCGACGAGCTTGCCGAGCGTCTGCAAATGGATCCTATTGATCTCCGCGACCGGATCGACGAGAATCCCGTCCGCCGGGTGGAGCGGCAAATCATCCGCGAAAACGCTGTTTGGAAATCCCGCAATCCCCGCCCTAATGCCGATGCCGGACCCATCAAGCGTGGAGTAGGTCTCTCCCAGTCGATCTGGTACCGTCATCTGACTATGAACTGCGGCGCAGAAGTTCGCGTCCACAAGGACGGCTCAGTCGAAGTTCTCTCCGCCGTGCAGGATATCGGCAGCGGCATCAAGACTGTTCTGGCGCAGGTACTCGCCGAGCAGTTCGGCGTTCCGCCCGCCAAGGTCTCCGTCAAAGTCGGCGATACCAACTATCCTGTCGGTCCGAACTCGGGCGGCAGCGTCACCACCGCCTCGTTAACCCCGGCGGTGAGGGACGCAGCATGGCAGGCCTCTCAGAAATTCCTTGCCAGCATTGCTCCTGCCCTGGGCGCAGCCCCCTCCGATCTCACCCTCAGCAAAGGCATGGTCCGCAGCACCTCCGGAAAGTTCCAGCCGATTCCGTTCCGGGTGGCCGCCGCCAAAATGAACATTGACGAGGTTTCCGCTCAGGCGAAACGCGTCCCTGACTACGATCCCAGCAAATACGATACTTATGGCGGCGTCGATATAGCCGAGGTAGCCGTCGATACCGAAACCGGACGCATCCACGTGAAGCGCTACTTTGCTGTTCACGACTGCGGCCGCCCGATGAATCCCAATCAAGTCATCAGCCAGATCAATGGAGGCATCATCCAGGGCGTCTCCTACACTCTGTTCGAGCATCGTCTGATCGATCCCAATCACGGCCTAATGGTCAATCCGGATCTCGACCGCTATAAGATCGCCGGTTCTTATGAGGTTCCTCAAATCGAGGTCCATCTGGTCGAGTCCTACATCGGCCAAAGCTCTACCGATGCTTCGGGCATAGGTGAAGCGGCCGGCATCATCTCCGCCGGCGCCGCCATCGGCAATGCCGTCTATAACGCCACTGGGATTCGCATCCGGCAATTGCCTATGACCCCTTCGGTCGTGCTTTCCGCCCTCAACCAGCCAAAATCGTCGACGGAGTCCATATGAATTCCTTCACTCTTGCAGATTGCACCACTGTTGATGCCGCGCTCTCCCAGCTGAAAGATGGGGCTGTCGTCAAGGCCGGCGGAATAGATCTTCTCGATCGCATGAAGAACGGCACCGACACGCCCAGCCGCTTGGTCAACATTCGCAACATCCCGGCGCTTCGCGGCATTCACTCCACGTCCCAGGGGCTCACTATCGGCCCGCTCACCACCCTCGCTGAAATCAGCGAAGAGCCGGCAATCCGCGCGCAATACAGCTTGCTGGCCGACGCCTGCGGACACGCCGCTACTCCCCACATCCGCAATATGGCCACGCTCGGCGGCAACCTGCTGCAGCGTCTGCAATGCTGGTACTTCCGCTCTGCGGACTTCGAGTGCCTGCGCAAAGGCAAGGAGATTTGCTTCGCCTTCTCCGGGCTGAACCAATACCACGCCATCATGGATTACGGCGGCTGCCCCTCCGTTGCCCCTTCCTCGTCAGCCGTCGCTCTGCTGGCGCTGGATGCCAACCTCGAGCTCAGTTCCGCGGCGAAAGGCAAACGGCTCGTAGCGATCCGGGACTTTTATCTGCAGCCCGACGCTAATCCTCACCGCTTCAATGTCATGGCGCCGGACGAGTTGCTGACCGCGGTACACATCCCGAAGCCCGCGCCCGGTACCCGCTCCGCTTATCAGAAGTATGGAGAGAAAGAGAGCAACGACTGGGCCATTGCCGATGCCGGTATCCTGCTCGAGATGGACGGCAATACCTGCCGCCGGGCCGTCGTCACTATGGGAGCTGCCTCGCCCGTCGTCCGCCGTTCGCATGAAGCGGAGGCCGCCCTTACCGGCAAACCCATCACTCCGGAGACCGCCCGTGCCGCCGGACAGGCCTCTATGCAAGGCGCCATGCCGCTCTCCATGAACGCCTACAAAGTACATCTCTTTCCGGTCGCTATCTACCGCACCATTCTGCTGGCCGCCGGACAAATGGATCGCGATCCCAGCGCCGCTGGTTAACCCTTGCGCTCGCGAGAACGAGCGCCGCAGAAAGGAACGAGCATGAGCGCCACCGAACTTCATCCCCAGCCCTGCCAGTGCCTTCGCACCAAAAACCCCTACGGAACCACTCCGCAGAATGCTGAATCCTGGCTGCCCGGGGTCGCCGCCACCTCTACCTATTGGTGTCTGCGTACCATGGGTCCCGCCGGCCCCGACGAGCATTATGTTCATCTCTCCCGCTGCACGTCTTCACGCGCCTGCTACGAGGCTCTCGACGAATAGAGGAAGGATGAGGCGCCCTCAGGTTGGAGTGATTTTAGAAATCTGTATCCCACCCGGATCTTTTGGCGGCCCATCCTCTCAAGCCGGGGCGTAGCAAGGGTGGGATTTCACCTCTGAGCACGACTGAAGTAGGCATGGGGCGAGCCGCACAGCCGGGCATGGAAAGGGCGCCTACCAGGAGTTTTCAAGGGAGTCTTGCCTGCTACAAAACAATCCTCAACTCATCGAAGCTACACCTATCCTTTTCCGCTCTAAACTGGATCTCTCACAACAAAGACCAGGGCTAAAAGCTCGATTTTGTTTGGCCCAATTGCTTACGCGGGTTCGCCGCGTCGAACCCGCTTTGCCGGCTAAAGCCGGGAACTACACCGGTCCGTGATGTTCGGTCACGTTGTGTCACGCTTATGAAAAATCCCGCCTAAACCTAATACTGTTCACTTAAGCCGCAGCGGCTAAAGCCGCTTCATTTTCAGCGATGAGACGTATGGCCTAAAAGGCCATACCTGATACAACGCATCGCAAATTCGGTACGAAAAAGATTCGTTTTGTAACAGGGCATGGCTTCAGCCATGCCGCAACAAAGCTCAAAAATTCGCTCGGCTTTTAGCCGCTGCGGGAATAGCTTTCGCACCATGTTCACCCCTTTTTGAAGCTTGTTCAGGTGCATACGCGAAATTCTAACTGAACAGCATCGCGCCCTAAACCCCTTCCTCGTCTCTGAATCCGCTGCTCCGGAAATGACAAAACAACACCCTGGCTAACTATTATTCTGGAAGCGTGTCTACAGATAGAGCCAAACCCGGGAACCGGAAGCTGGTCAAAACACCGGGGCGAGGAGAACTAAATCTGTGTCCACAAATCGCTCGGGCCACACGCCCGGCCGCCGGCTCGCCTGCGGAATCTTCAGGATGGGAGCCGTACTGGCTGCCTCGCTGGCTTGCCTCTCCTGCGCTCTTCACGCGTGGGCACAAGCCGGAGTCCACGATCGTATCACCGAGGCGATCAGCGCCAACCAGGCCGTAGCGCTCAAAGGTTCGGTTCACCCGCTTGCTCAATCCAGATATGATGCCGGCCCGCTGAGCGGTAATACCAGGATCAACGGAGTGTCGATCTACTTCAAGCCGTCGGCCGCCCAACAGGCGGATCTGAATCTATTGCTCCAGGCACAGCAGACGCCAAGCTCGCCTTATTACCACCAGTGGCTGACACCGCAACAATATGCGAGCCGGTTTGGCATGTCGGCGGACGATCTTAATCAGGTCCAAACCTGGCTCCAGTCGCAGGGTTTTCAAATCGACAGCATATCGAACTCTCATAACCGCATCTCGTTTTCCGGCAGCGTTGCGCAAATCAACTCTGCCTTTCAAACCCAGATGCATCGCTACCAGGTCAACGGCGAGAGTCACATAGCGAATGCAACCGAGCTTTCTATCCCGGCTGCTCTATCCGGAGTAGTTGTGGGAGTGCGCAACCTGTCAGACTTTCGCCCCAAGGCCAGACAACTGCCGAAACCCTCTCCCCGATACACGGCAAGCAACGGCAGCCACTATGTCGTACCCGACGATTTCACGACGATTTACGATGTCAAGGCTCAGTACAACGCGGGATATACCGGCTCCGGCCAGACCATCGCTGTTGCTGGCCAATCGGCAATCGAAGCCAGTGATGTGGCGAACTTTCGCGCAGCCGCGGGGCTGCCGGCCAATCCTCCCACATTAACTCAGGTTCCTAACACGGGCACGAGCACAGTGGATGATACCAACGGCGACGAGGATGAATCGGATCTGGATGTAGAGTGGTCGGGCGCCATTGCCAAAGAGGCAACGATCAACTTCGTCTATGTGGGGAATAACTCAACTTACAGCGTATTTGACGCACTGCAATACGCTGTTGACAACAACCTGGCGCCGGTCATCAGCATCAGCTATGGAGCATGCGAAGCCGATAACACGGTAGCTGAGACTTTGTCCTTGCAGGGAGTTTTCGAACAGGCGAATTTACAGGGCCAGACCATCGTTGCTGCCGCCGGCGACGACGGAGCAGCAGATTGCGAAGTCTCCACCAGCAGCCCTGGATCTCCGGCAACTGTCGAGAACGGCGACCAGGCGACCCAGGGATTGGCCGTTGATTTTCCCGGCTCTTCGCCAGATGTCACTTCGGTAGGCGGCACGGAGTTTGCCGAGGGATCGGGCGACTACTGGAACGGCAGTAATGATACTGCGGGCGGATCGGCGACCGGTTATATACCCGAGGAAGTGTGGAACGATACTTCGACAAGTATTGGGATCGCCGCGGGTGGCGGAGGAAAGAGTATTCTCTTCGGCAAGCCTTCCTGGCAAACGGGAACCGGAGTACCGGCGGATGGCGCCAGGGATGTTCCGGACATAGCCTTGGCCGCGTCTTCCGATCACGACGGGTATCTGGTTTGCGCGTCGGGTTACAATCCGGCGAAACAAACCGAAACCGGTGATTCGACCATCTGCTCCAGCGGCTTTGCCGACAGCTCCGGCAACCTCGACGTATTTGGAGGCACCTCCTTCGGAGCTCCAATTTTTTCCGGATTGCTGGCCTTAATCAACCAGCAGTCGGCAACAGCGGGACAGGGCAATGTAAATCCGGTTATCTATGCCGCCGCCGCCGCGAGCCCGACAGCCTTCCATGATGTTACTGCCGGAAACAACGAGATCCCTTGCGTGGCAGGCTCGCCGGACTGCGGCAGTTCAGGCGAGATCGGCTATGCTGCGGCTCCGGGATACGATCTCGCCAGTGGATGGGGGTCGTTCGATGCCTACAAGCTTGCACAGGCGTTCGCCGGTCAAATTGCCGGCTCAACCGCATCGCTCGTCGGAACCACTACCGTGTTAACTGCCTCAACCACAACTCCAACCATCAACAGTTCGGTGACATTTACCGCCGCGGTTGCGTCGGATGATGCGAAGACCACACCCACCGGCACGGTGCAGTTTACGGTCGACGGTACGGCGGGCAGCGCCGTCACCCTCTCCAGCGGAACAGCCACCGACGCCAACACCTTCACCACTGCCGGCTCGCACACCGTGGTGGCCAACTATTCCGGCGACAGCGCGCACAGCGCTTCATCGAGCTCTCTGACTATCACTGTTGCGAGCACAACGAGCGTATCCAAGGGCTCTTTCGGGCTATCGGCGACCAACGTAAGCGTGGCGCCGGCGAGCAGCGGAACCTCGACAGTCACCGTGACCCCGAGCGGCGGTTACACCGGGACTGTCAGCTTGACGGTAAGCGCACCCAGCTCCCTCACTGATTCCTGCTATAGCTCGACCAACGCTGTCATCTCGGGAACGAGCCCAGCCACCGCCACAATTACGATTTACACGACGGAGTCAGCGTGCACGACGGCCGGCCGCAGGCATTTCTCAGTCTCCGGTTCTCCTGCGCAGCCTTCATCCACCAGTAAGCTGGGCGCGGCCACCGGTCTGGGCGGATTGGGTGCAGCCTTTGCTTCTGTTTTTCTTTTCGGATTGACAGGGCGGCGCAAGCGCCTACGTTCCGCTTTGCTCGGCATGGCCTTCCTTGGAGTGCTGAGTTGGGGTATCGGTTGCGGGGGAGGCAGCAGCAGCGCCACTAGCAGTGAAACCTCGACCAGTACTTCAGCAAGCGCTCCTGCGGGAACTTACACCATGACCGTGACGGGAGACGATACCACGAACAACGTTTCCAGCACCCCCGTGAACTTTACATTGACGGTGCAATAGGTGTTCCCCATGTAAGCGCGGGGGATTCCAGCAATAACAACAACGTTGCCATCCGGCCGAAGCGACAGCGGGGCGCCGGCAGATCAGCTTGTTGGGCGGAAGCACGGGAGAGATCCGCGGTTACGAATCCACACGCCTGGTTCGTCTGATGACTCTCGTCATCAAGAAATCCCCTACTGGACCGCTTTCATCGAAACTTTGACCACTCCGGTCTTATGCTGCTTTCCATCCTCGCCCATGATATATAGGTTGTTCTTCTCCACTGCGAACTTCACCGGCTCGCCCACTGTTGCCAACGCGGGCTTGGACCAGGGGAAAAAGAGACGCTCGCGGGCCACATAGGTCTTCCCCCCGGCATCTATCGTGAACACCTGATAGGTGTCGTAATTGTCGGTCGTAGTGGTGGTGCGGTGCGAATCGTCGTCACGGGACGTATTCCTGGTGCTGCCATCGCGCACCTTGGTCTGCTCGGTCTCAAGAAGTGTTCCTTTTTGCCAGTTCCGGGTTTGCGCGCTCGCCCAGATGGTCATAGTGAGCATCATGCATGCGAATAGGGATTTGCTTCGTTTCATGGGCCTCCTCCTCGAACCTGTTTGCTGATATTCGACCATCAAATTACGCGACAAACCACGGCATGGCAAGGAAAACAGTGCGCCGTGAGAGCTGGGGGGACGAAAGCCGTTGATTTAGACTTGAAAGTATCCAGAAAAGCGGCTGTGTGAGGCTAACCTCGCACACCATAACTTGATTGGTCCAACGTTGCTTCGTCGGGAGAAAAGGGGACGCATCCGATGTGGATTGTCAAAATTGCGCTTTCGCGTCCTTACACGTTTATCGTTCTCGCGATCCTGATTCTCTTTTTGAGTCCGATCGTAATTCTGCGGACGCCGACGGACATTTTTCCCAATATCGACATCCCGGTCATCGCGATCGACTGGGTCTATACCGGCCTTAATCCCGAAGAAATGGAAGGCCGGCTGGTCACCCCGTACGAAAAGGTCCTGGTGAGCCTGGTGGACGATATCCAGCATATCGAGTCCACCTCTTACAATGGCACTGCCGTGGTCAAAGTTTTCCTGCAACCGGGCGCCAGTCTGGACAGGGCGGCCGCCCAAGTCACGGCCACATCGCAATATCTGCTTCGCCAACTGCCGCCAGGAACCCAGCCGCCTGAAATCATCGACTTCAGCGCCTCGGAAGTACCCATTTTGCAGTTGGGCGTTTCGGGTAGGAATTTTTCGGAACAGCAGCTCAACGACTACGCGCAAAACTTCATCCGGCCCCAGCTCATCACGGTTCCCGGTGTGGCCATCCCTCTGCCCTACGGCGGTAAACAGCGCCAGATCATGATCAACATGGACCAGGGGCTGATGCAGTCCAAGGGAATCTCGCCCGCGGAGGTGCTCAATGCGGTCAACGCCCAGAACCTGATTCTGCCTTCCGGGACGGCCAAAATCGGGGAGAACGAATACGATGTCCGCCTGAATGCGGCCCCGCGCACCATCGCGGAGCTGAACGGCCTTCCCATCCGCCAGAATGGCAGCTCAACCGTCTACCTCCGCGATGTGGCCACGGTGAGCGACGGATTTCAGGTCCAAACAAACATCGTACGGCTGAATGGCCATCGCGGCGTTCTCATTGGAATTTTGAAAAGCGGAAATGCATCTACGCTGACCGTAGTGAATGCCATCCGGCACACGTTGCCGAGAATTGCTACGATGGTTCCTCCGGCGCTTAAGATCGAGCCGCTGGCAGATCAATCGATCTTCGTTCGCGGCGCGGTCAATGGCGTGATTCGCGAGGCGATCCTCGCCGCCGCGCTCACCGGCTTGATGATTCTTCTGTTTCTGGGCAGCTGGCGCAGCACGCTCATCATCGCTATTTCTATTCCGCTGTCGATCCTGACCTCCATCATTACACTGAGCTTCCTCGGCGAGACGATCAACATCATGACGCTCGGCGGCTTGGCCCTGGCCGTGGGTATCCTGGTGGACGACGCCACGGTGACGATTGAAAACATCGAGCGCTATCTGGAGCAGGGGCTTCCTTTGCATGACGCCATCCTCGAAGGCGCCGCCCAGATCGCTGTTCCTGCGCTGGTTTCTACTCTGTGCATCTGCATTGTGTTTTTGCCGATGTTCCTGTTGGGAGGAGTGGCCCGCTATCTCTTCGTGCCGCTGGCCGAGGCGGTGGTATTCGCCATGCTTGCCTCCTATATCTTTTCGAGAACGCTCGTGCCCACGCTGGCGATGTACCTGCTCAGGCCGCACGAGCCGCATAATCAATCCCGCAACATCTTCAGCCGTTTTCAGCGCTCCTTTGAACGCGGATTCGAGCGGGTGCGGAGCAGCTATCGCCTGCTGCTCACCACTCTGGTATTGAGGCGCAAGCCTTTCGTGCCAATCTTCGTGGCTATGTGTAGCTGCAGTGTGCTGCTATTGCCCTGGATGGGCCAGGACTTCTTCCCAAACACAGATAGCGGAGAATTTATCCTGCATCTTCGCGGCAAAACCGGCATGAGGATTGAAGAGGCGGCGCGCCTTTGTGATCTGGTGGAGAACTCCATTCGACGCGCCATTCCGCACGGTGAGATCGCGAATATCCTCGACAACATTGGCCTACCTTACAGCCAAAACAACACTATGCACATGACTTCCGGCGCCGTCGGATCAAGCGACGCCGACATCATGGTTTCGCTCAACAGGAACCACCATCCCACCGCCGGTTATATGCGTGAGCTGCGGCGGCGGCTTCCGCGAGAGTTTCCCGGAGTCGTCTTTTATTTCCTGCCGGCGGATATCGTCACCCAGATCCTCAACTTCGGTCTGCCCGCGCCTATCGATATCCAGATCGAGGGCGCCGACATCGAGGCCAGCCACGCAATTGCCGTTCACATGATGGATGAGTTGCATACCATTCCAGGCCTGGTGGATCTGCGCGTGCAACAGCCCTTCGATTATCCGACGCTCACTGTGGATGTGGACCGCACCAAAGCCGCACAGGGAGGCTACACGGAAAGCGACGTGGCAAACAGCGTTCTCGATACGCTGAATGGAAGCTTCCAGACCAATCCGATGTTCTTCCTGAACTGGAAGAACGGCGTCACTTACAACATGGCCGCGCAAACGCCGCAGTACCGCATCCAGTCGCTCCAAGACCTGGAGAATATCCCGCTTTCGGTAAGCGCGAAACCGCCAGCAGGCAGCGGGCAAGCCCAGGAGATCCTGGGCGACGTCGCCTCGATCGGGCGCTCACGCGAAATGGCCGTTGTGTCGGAGTACAACATCCGCCGGGTAGTCGATATCTACGGATCGGTCCAGGACCGGGATCTTGGGGCAATCAGCCGGGCAGTAAATCGAGTTGTCGCGCACACCCGGGAATCTCTGCCGCGCGGCACATTCATCACCGTACGCGGCCAAGTGGAGACGATGCGCAGCTCCTACCTGGGTTTGCTCTCCGGGCTGGTGATTGCGATTGTGCTGGTGTACATGCTGATCGTGGTCAACTTTCAATCGTGGCTTGACCCATTCATCATCATCACCGCGCTGCCCGCGGCGCTGGCAGGAATCCTCCTCTTTCTCTTTGCCACGCACACCACTCTGAGTGTTCCTGCGCTGATGGGCGCTATCATGTGCATGGGCGTCGCCACGGCCAACAGCATCCTTGTGGTTTCATTCGCCAAGGAGCGGCTTCTCATTCATGGCAATGCGATCCGCGCCGCCATCGAGGCCGGAGCCACCCGCTTTCGCCCGGTCATAATGACAGCTTGCGCCATGATTATCGGGATGGTCCCGATGGCCTTGGGCCTCGGCGACGGCGGGGAGCAGAATGCTCCTCTCGGCCGCGCGGTGATCGGCGGTCTGCTGTGCGCGACGGTTGCAACCCTGGTCTTTGTTCCGGCGGTCTTCGCTCTGCTTCACGGCAGCCGTGGATCTCAGAATGGAAACCGGGATAGTGAATGGACAATCGAGGATGAGGGGCGTACGGCGCACGCATGAGGGAGAGTTCATGAAGACGAACGAGCCGCGCGAATCCGGCGGTCAAGCGGTCCATCCGGCCGCATCCGGAATCATTGAACCCGGCGGAACTCAATTGGCTGCGGCAGAGGAAACGCCGGCAGCAAATCCGGCTGCGCCGCGCGATGGCCGCCGTCGCCAAGGCCCGTCACGTCCCGACCGTCTAACCTGGATCGTCGCAGTGGTTGCGTGCGTATGTCTGGGTTGGATCGTCTACTCCGGCATACGTTCTCGTATGCGAGCTCAATCCGTGCTGGTCGAGGCCACGCAGGCTTCGCAGACTCCTTCGGTTGAAGTGGTCTATCCGATGGCCGGTTCTTCGGCTCAAGAGCTTTCGTTGCCCGGCAATACGCAAGCGTTCATCGATACTCCCATTTATGCCCGTACCAGCGGCTATCTCAGCCGTTGGTATGTGGACATCGGCGCCCGCGTCAAGCAAGGTCAATTGCTGGCGGTAATTCAAACGCCTGAGTTAGACCAGCAGCTTGCCGCGGCTCAGGCCGATCTCAAAAACTCTCAGGCAAACCTCGCATTCGCGCAGACCACGGCAGCTCGTTGGCAGCATCTGCTTAAGACCAACTCGGTCTCGAAACAAGAAACGGATCAGGCGGTCAGCGATCTGAACTCAAAACAGGCGATACTCGCCGCAAGCCAAGCCAATGTACGCCGCTTGCAGCAGCTACAGGCCTATGAGCATATCTATGCTCCTTTCGACGGGGTTATCACTGCGCGCAATACAGATATAGGGGCGCTTATCCAGGCAGGCGACAACAGCACTCCCAAGGAGTTGTTTCACCTGGCTTCCATTCATAAGCTGCGCGTCTATATCGCTGTGCCGGAAGTATATTCAGCAGAAGTACGGGACGGGCAAAAGGCTACCCTCACGCTTGATTCTCTGCCCGGCCAGACCTTTAGCGGAACAATCGTGCGCAATTCGAATGCGATCGACCCGGCATCCCGCACCTTGAATGTCGAAGTGGATGTAGACAATCCCGACGGGCGGCTGATGCCGGGAGCGTATGCATTCGTTCATCTCAAGTTACCGCCAACGGCTCATTCAATGACTATCCCGGCCAACACGTTGCTTTTCCGTTCCGAGGGTTTGCAAGTCGGGGTGGTGCGGAATGGCCATGTTGCACTGACGCCGATTACTATTGGACACGATTATGGCAGCAGCGTAGAAGTGGTGACCGGACTTAGTCCGCGAGATGCGATCGTCGTCGATCCATCCGATTCCCTGGAGAACGGAGCAGCGGTGCAGGTTGAGAACGCGCCAGGGGCTGAGCAGGCGCGATGAACGGGCTGCGAAAACAAATTGTTCCGGCCTGTCTCAGTTGGTTGCTGCTCTCCGGCTGCACCGTGGGACCAAATTACGTAAGGCCCGCAGCGCCGCTCACCCCCACATTTAAGGAAGCACCGCCGCCGTCCGCTGCTTCTAAGGGCTGGAGCCTGGCCCAGCCCGCGGATGCGGCTCCGCGCGGCAATTGGTGGGAACTCTATGGCGACCCGCAGCTTGATGCTCTGGAAACGCAAGTCGATTCCGCGAATCAGACACTCAAGATAGCCGAAGCCAACTTCCGCCAGGCGCGAGCCGTCATTCGCGTGAACCGGTCCGCCGAAGCGCCAACCATTGGAGCGGGCCCAGCCATCGGAGCCGTTCGTGATTCGGCCCATCAGCCCTACCTTCCGGCCACTTCCGCGAATAATGGAGAAGGTGAGTTTACGCTACCGCTTGACATCTCCTGGGAAATCGACCTCTGGGGGCGAATTCGCCGCAGCGTGGCGCAAGCCAAAGAGCAAGCGCAAGCCAGCGCGGCGGACATGGAAAGCGCCCGCTTGAGCCTGCACGCTGAGCTGGCCGCGGATTACTTCGATTTGCGCAGCGCGGATGCGGACAAGAAACTACTCGACGACACGGTGAAAGCCTATAGCGATGCGCTCGATCTCACTCTGAATCGTTTTGAAGGTGGCGTGGCGCCCCAGTCCGACGTGACTCAGGCGCGAACCCAGCTCCAGGACGCGCGCGTTCTGGATTCGGAAATTTCCATCGAGCGAGCGCAGTTCGAACACGCGATTGCGGTGCTGACCGGCAAGCCGCCTGCGGCCTTCGCTCTGGGGCCGCTACCGCTCAATATTGCTCCGCCGGCTTTGCCGGAGATCCCAAATGTGTTGCCCTCAGAATTGCTCGAGCGCCGTCCGGACATTGCCGCCTCAGAAAGACGAATGGCGGCAGCAAATGAAGAGATCGGCATTGCCCAAGCCGCTTACTACCCGACCTTGAGTCTGGGCGGTTCAGCCGGATTTCAAGGCACATCGATCCTGAACTGGCTCGATTGGCCAAGCCGCTTCTGGGCAGTTGGTCCCACGCTCTCGCAGACCATCTTCGATGCCGGCAGGCGGCGTGCAACGACAGATATTGCACGCTCCGGCTACGACTCTGCCGTAGCAACCTATCGTCAAACGACTCTCAGCGCCTTTCAGCAGGTAGAGGATTCGCTGGCCGTGCTGCGCGTACTCTCAACGGAATCCCAACAGCAGCACCAGGCGACCGATTCCGCGAACCAGTCTCTCCAGCTTTTCGAGAACCGTTATGAGGGCGGAGTAGACACCTATCTCCAGGTCGTAACTTCGCAAACCACCGCCCTGTCGAACCAGCGGAATGACATCGACATTATGCGGCGCCAACTCGATTCGAGCGTGCTCCTGATCAAAGCTCTCGGCGGCGATTGGAACGTCAGCAAGCTTCCCCCGGTGTAGAGCTTTGAGTGTTTCATACGGCCCCTCTTCGCAAAGGCACGAAACGCGGACCGTTGCATCCGAGCTAGAAATAAAGGTAAGATCGTCTTACGATGCAGACCAAGGTTTCAACTAAAGGCCAGGTCGTTCTTCCAGGACCGCTTCGCCGCAGACTTGGCATCCGCGCTGGTGATCCGCTCGATGCCAACATCGAAGCCGGATCCATTGTTTTAACACCTCGTAAAAAACTCCCCCGTACGGTCAGCATTATCGCTGATCCCGTTACCGGGCTCCCTGTTCTTAGCGCGGGGGCTCATGCTCCAGCGTTGAGCAGCAACGAGGTTAGAGAGATTCTGTCGAACTTTCCATGACCTATCTTCTCGATGTAAATGCTCTTGTCGCACTTGGATTCATCCACCACGAATTTCATGACCGCTTGTCAGCTTGGGTGCGAGCGCAACGGTTCCCGGCATTGGCTACCTGCTCCATCACAGAATTAGGCTTCGTGAGAGTGCTTTCACAGGCTCCAGCTTATGGGTTTACGGTCGCGCAGGCGCGAACCTCGTTGCTGCGATTGAAAAAAACAAAAGTCTTATCTTTCATCTTCATTTCGGACGGTCATGATATCTCGCACCTTCCTATGTGGGTCAAGGCTCCCAAACAGACGACGGACGGTCACTTGGTACAGCTTGCGAACGCGAATGGGGCAGTTCTTGCGACACTGGATCAGAGGATTCCTGGAGCATATCTGATTCCTTAGGAAAGATCGGTGTAGGTTCCTTCAGCGCTCGTCACCCGACCTCCTCATTGGCGCGGCGAAGCATGTTGCGCATCACGGAGACCATGTATGCATTGGCGATACGATGGTTGCTATCGCTCACCAGCCCGGGATAGTGGTCGGGGATCAATGAGGCGGTCGAGCGCACTTGACGCAGAGCCTTCATGAGCAGGTACATGTCCTGGTAGCCGTCATCCTGAAAAGTCTCGTGAAAACGCGGCAGAGGAGAACTGACGTTGCGGAAATGGACGGTAAAGATCTTGCCCCGGCCGCCGAAGTCCTTGATCATGCCGACGGCATCCTTCCCCATTGTGTCGCCGCCTTCGAGCCAGGTCCCCAGGCACAAACAGAGTCCCCAGTTCTTGCTGCCGTTGGCAACCACATCCTCGGCATGCTTGTAGCCTGCGTAATTGATAAAGACCTTTGCTACTCCATTCATCGGAGAAATCGGAGGGTCATCCGGGTGGTGGGCCAGCTTGATATTTACCTTTTCGGCCACAGGCAAGACCGCCCTAAGGAAGTAGGTGTAATTCGCCCAGATATCATCGGCGGAATATTGCCGATCGAACATCTGTTCTTCAACCTTATGGCGGAAGTCGTCCACGCTGAACTCACGAGCCGAATATCCGCGCGGAGTCTCGATCATATTAGTCGTATAAGTATTACCCGGGTGAAAGTCGATGTGCGAGGTCCGGATGCCTAAGCGGCCGCAATCGGTAAGGAATGTATTGAATTTTTCGATATCTTCATCTCTGCCCGGCTGTCCAAGCTGAATCTTCAGAGTGCGGTAGCCCTCCATTAGCGCGCAGTCTATTTTGAGGCCATATTGAGCAAACCGCTCCCGTGTGCTTCGTATCACGTCATAGGATGCGCTATTGCCGAAGTCGGCGTGCAGCCAGTGCAGGCCGATCTGTTTGAGAAAGCGCAACTCATCATCAGTCATGGCCGGGACGAAGACCTTCACGGCGATTTTTGTGTTGTCCGGATCGTCTTCGTCTTTGAGAGATGGAACATCGCCCATCGCCCGCGCCGAGCTTGGAATAAGCCCGTAAGCCGCCGCCAACGGCAGCTTAAATAGATCGCGGCGAGCGGGGAGAAACGGACCACGAGCATTTTTAGAGTCTATGAGCGCCACGATCAACCTCCATCGGCTAACTGTTTAAGTCATCTGGCCTGCGGCATCTTAAGGAACTGGTCCACGCTCAGAGCACGCCGGGTGAATCGCGCTTCATAGACTGCTCCCTTGAAATAGTCCTTCAGGTTGATTCGTACTCCAATCGATGTATGGCCTGCACCCTGGGGAACCAGGCGCACGTCGCCCTCGCCCTGCAGTTCATTGCCAATATAGTTCTTGAGCGTTTTGCCGTCATATACTGCCGTCACCCGGTACCAGCGGCCGAGCGGATACAACTTTTGGCAGTTGAGCAACGCCTTGGACTGTCCGCCGGCCATGGCAAAGCTGTCAAGGCACCACTGCCCTTTTACAATGCGGATCTCAAACAACATCCGTTCGTCGGTATCGTGCCCAGCGGAATCCAATACCGAGAGATGAAAAAATCTCTGCGCTGCCGCACCGTCCGAATCAGGCCTGAAGATTACTTCCCAGGTCCAGGTATTTGCCCCTGCCAGCGGATGGACCGGAACGAACAAAGCGTCGTCTTTGCCGTTGAATTCTACTGCCTTTCCGTAGGGCGTTTCGATCACCCGAGGATGTCCCAAGATTCTTGTAGGGTAGCCACCCAGCGATTCCGTCTGATCGAATCTCCAGATCTCCGTCTTCGCTCCCGCGGCAGGTTGCCGCACGGCGCCCAAGCCCAACGCCGCGCCAGCCGCCAATAGAGCAGTTGCCAAAAACCAGTCTCGCACGGTGCTCCCTCGTTTCTGGTGTTCCATTGAATTCTCCCGAATTACTTGTGCAGAGACTGCAAGATCTGCGCTTGTGCCGCTCGCCTTGTCCAATCGCAAAGACCACCATTGTATCGGGGCCTTGACTGGAGCGCAGAAGATTTCCATTCCCCCGCGAAATTCTATGCACTCCCAACAAATTTGGCCCCACGTCCAAGCTGGCGATGGCGTCGTGAACTGTGCAGCTGTAAACTTATGCGATGGTGGCGAATCGATCGGTACCGACAGATGCCATACTGCCGCACATCTTTTATTCCAGCCTTCCCGATGCGTTGGCTTGGCTTACCTCAGTATTTGGGTTCGCCGAGCATTACCGCTATGGAGAGCCTGACGGCCCAATAAGTGGGGCGCAGATATATCTTGGCAAGGCTTACATCATGCTAAAGAGTGCGCCAGAGCACGCGACACCCGCGCGGCTGGGTTATGGAACTCAGTCTTTGACGGTGATGGTCGAAGATGTTGATGCGCATTTCGCGCGGACGAAGTCGAAGGGAGCCAGAATATTGGAGGACCTTCACGAGACTATTTACGGCGAAAGGCAATACGGAGTCGAGGACCTCGAAGGTCACCATTGGCTCTTCTCTCAACACGCACGGGACGTGAGCCCGGATGAATGGGGCGCTACGATAGCCAAACGATGAGCATTCTGCTTGGTTGAAGAGGACCTTCTCCTAAGCTCGGGACCGCATGACCCGATCGGCGCAAGCTGCGGAGTCCTTCAATCTCATTCTTTGGCTCTTCTTTGCTTGGCCCAGCGGCGCTTCTGTGCAGCGGCAATTCTTGCTCTTCCTTCCGCCGAGATAGTCCTTTTCCTGCCTATGGCTCTGGGCTTCGGAGGCGTCAAACCTGCCTTGCGCGGATTACGTCCTACCTTTGGGCGCACCCGGCCGGCGACCAGGTCACGGGCTTGCGTTAGACGGCCAATTTCTGCGTCGATTTCCCGAAGAATCCTATCGATATCCATCGCGTCTCCATCTAGGGCCTGTTAACACTAATATGGCGAGGAGAAATCTCCTAGCGGCCTTGCAGATTTAAGTCCTTGCACTCATCGCAAATCCTATAACCGTTGGTGCCAGGAAGGCGTTTATCCTCCGGTACAGCAATGCCGGAAGGGCAGGCGCTGTTGTTGTGGTAGACGCGATCCGCAACCGCTTTCATTTCACTATCAGCGGAGTAGAACTCAGGCACTCTGCTCAAGCGTCTATACCTCTACATGACAAAAAGTCTACCACTTATCCGGTTCGCAATGGCCCCTGACAACATACTTACTACCAATACAATTTGGCTGCAAGCTGGACTTCCCTGGATGTTCTTTGAAAAAGCAACGGCGCGCCGGCGCTGGTGATTGTTCCGGCACTGATATTGCCGATTTGCAAACTCGTCCCGGTGGGATTGTTGAATTGGGGAGTATTGAAGGTGTTGAAGGTCTCCACGCGAAGCTGAATGTAGCGGCTTCCATCCCGGTTGATAGCGACGTTCTTGAAAAGAGAAAAGTCAAATTGCTTGGTCCCGGGCCCATAGAGAATGTTTCTTCCCGAGTTACCGTATCCGTGGTTGGGAGCGTTGTAATTCCCGGGAGACACAAAATCGGCGACGTTGAACCAGGCATTGACCGTGGGGTTAGCGAGCCTCCCGGAGCCGATGCGGTTGGGCCATTGCGTAACGCTCCCGGAATTCAACAGACTCGTTGCCATGACGGGCGTGAACGGAGATCCCGTGGCAAACGAATCAATACTGTTCAGTTGCCAGCCTCCAATCGCCGTTTGAAGCAACCCGTGAGCATCACCCGCGAATTTCTTACCACGGCCAAAAGGCAAGTCATAAGACCAACTTAAAGCGGCGATGTGGCGAACATCGAAATCCGAGCTTCCCCTATATGCGTTTAGATTCGTGGGATCCTGTATACCTATTAAATTTGAATTGCCGCTCGAAGTATCGATACTGTGTGCATAGGTATAGGCTCCCTGAAAATCCAGCCCGGAGGCAATTCTATTCTGATAACTTACCTGCAACGAATTGAATGAGGAATTGGCACAGGTGCAGTTTAGGGTTCCATCAGAGAAGTTCGGATATGCCCTCCGGCTGGCAACCGCCCCGGCACCGGGAACAGCTTGGTTGATGTTAGGGTTGATGAGGATGTGAACGCCCGTCTGGCCGACATAAGCAACCGAAAGTACATCGTGAGTTGTCAGTTGCCTCTGCACGTTGAGGTTCCACTCGTTGGCGGAGCCGTTCGGATTCCTCCGCCGGTAGACTTGAAAAGCAGTGCCGGCCACGGGAAAGAGATTGGGACGGGAGGATGGAAAGCCCGCAGAAACCGGCAGAGCCGCGGCGTACCCTGCCGCGCTTGTGCTGTTATTCGTTACCACAAAAGATCCATTGAAGGGCGCATTCTTTGCCTGCGGATTGGAATTGTAGGTTTCGTATGTATAAAAGATACCGAAGGCTCCTCGGATCACGGTGTTGGGATCGATGCTATAGGCAAAACCTAAGCGCGGGGCGAAGTTGGTATAGCGGCCGTCGGTGATCGTGTCCCCAGCGAAAGGCGCAGTACCCACCGGCACCAAGTTTCCCGCGCCGGACGGGTCAAATCCGGCAAGCCGGTTGTCACGCTCTCTCCAAGGAGTTACCAGGTCGTCCCGGAGGCCGAGATTCAAAGTCAACTTCGCAGTGGCACGCCAGTTGTCCTGCACATAGAAGCTGGGACGAAAACGTAACATGCTGAAAAACTTACTAACATCCAATTGAGAGCTTATGGGGCGGCCATAGAGGAAATCCGCCAGGCCATTACCGGTGTACGAACCATTGAATGTCATGGTTCCGTTAGGGTGCGCGGGAGTGAGGAAGGCAAATCGAGTACTCATCCAGTTGAATCCAAATTTTAGCTCGTGATTGCCTTTCACTATGCTCAAATCCTGATCGAACTCCCACAGGTTATTGGCTTTTTGGACATTTCCGTTGCCATCGCCCAGACCGATAATCCCTGAGATGCTGAAGTTCGTCAAACCCGGAGTGTTCCCGGCATTGGCGCCAGGAATGCCAAGCTCTTCGGCCAGATTCCCCCGCATACTATCTGCCGTAATGATGTGCTCAACCAGCCGAGAGAATCCGAGTCGCGCTTCATAGTATCTATTCTGGCTGATCGCGCGGCCGTAACCGAGGACCACTTGGTTTCCCGGCGCCAAGGTCAGCCCGGGATAGCCAGGACCACCACCGATGGCAGGAGCAGGTAGATAACCTGGATTGGTCGTAGCCGCATTTTCTTTGCTGTAGCGGCCGAATATCGTCGATTGGGCTGTCCGGTAATCCACCCGGATATCTCCCTGGTCGATATCGTTAATGAGCGGACCGTTGAACAGATAGTTATTTCCTATCGCGCCGGCAGGGCCATAATTCGGCAACGGAAAGAGAGCGACAAGGTTTGCCGAGGTCGGGTCAATGGTTTGCACCCTGTTGTTCGGGAGCGGCTGGGAAGGTACCCCGGGTACATGCAGGGTAGTCGGAAGCGCGGAAAAATCTCCGGCACGAAAGGCGATCGTAGGAATTGTGCTGATGTATGTCTGGGACTGATTCTGGCGTTTTCCTTCATAGTCCGCGAAGAAAAAGAGCTTATCCTTCCCGTTGTACAGGTGAGGAATGATGACAGGCCCTCCCACGTTCGCGCCAAACTGATTCAGATGAAACGGCGGAATCGGATTGGTATGAGAGTCAAAGTAGTTCTTGGCATCGAAGGCTGAGTTGCGCAGAAACTCGTAAAATGCGCCGTGAAACGTATTGGTCCCCGATCGAAACGTAACATTGATGATCGATGGACCCCCGCCGTAAGCGGCGGGCGCGGCGCTGGTCTGAACTTTAAATTCCTGGATCGCATCGACGGGAGGATAGAAGATCAGAACGTTTGCGTCCGCATCCACGCTTTGTATTCCATCGAATAAGTAGACCCCAATATCCGAAGGGTTGCCATTGACTATTGCTCCGCTCGTTCCCCGCCCCGCCGTATAACCGCCATTTGTGCTATTGGTCGAGTTGCCGTGGTTGTTCACCCCGGGAGCGAGTTGGACGAGTTGTGTAAAGTTGCGGCTGTTCAGCGGAAGGTCCACCACCTGTTGACGGGTACGCAGATTGCTCACATCTGATGAAGCCGTTTCGATAGTCTCCACATTGGCGCTCACAATGACATTCTGGGTCGCGGCTCCGACTGTGAGCGAAAGGTTGAGTTGCAATCTCTGGCCGATAACGATCTCAAAGGTCTTGGTCGTTTCTTCGAACCCTTGCTCCTTGGCGGTAACCGAGTACTCACCCGGCTGGAGCGCGACAAAGTCGAATTCTCCGGCGCCCGAGGTCACCGTCTGACGCACCACGTTAGTCGAGAGGCTCTTGATCTGCACCGCGGCATTTGGGATGACCGAACCGGAGGGATCCGTCACTACGCCTACAACCGACCCAAGCTCAAATTGAGCCCATGCCGCAGTGCAGACAAAAATCGCGAGAGTTACCAATAATGGAAGCCGTTTAAACATTTTTCCCACTCCTTGGGATGAAGGCAGGATCGGAAACACGGGACCAGGAGAAGAGGGATTGCTGAGGGGAGTTCAATCCGCCAGCCGTTTGTCTTCACTCCCATTCAGGCCACGTTGGGCGCAGGAATCATGGCAAAGCTGTTGAAAAATTGTAAATCTCACAACACGAAACCGGATCGCAGGTAATGGTATTGGCTGTTTTCTGGGCTGTCAAGCCAAATTCTCGAACATCTGTTGGCAGTTCGTGCACTGCATCAGACCCGCTCACGCCGATGAACCAGCCGATGGCATATTATGGCGGCTGGGATCGCCCGATGATGATAGATTGCTGGGGAATGCTATGAGAGCATTTTTTACGGTTACTGTGGTCTGGGGCAGAGTCGGCTATGTGCACGCATTCTTTGCCGCCCCAGCAAGTGCTGCTTACCGGGACCGCGTCAGATGGAATGACTACGTTAAGTGAATCCTTCTTGCGTAGGTCAACCGTGAAAGATTTCTAAAAGGCTACTCCCAATGTCGGAAAGATGCTTTCAGCGATGATGCGAACCGTGATACCGATCCTGCTGCTTGCTTTCCAGCTATGCGCGATAGGATACGCGCGCTTCGTCCCAACTCGATATTTTTGCTGGGCGCCCTTTGACACACAAACAGAGTACGCCGCCACTTCTATTGTGAACGGCCATCGCCTGACACCGGCTGAGTTCCGGCACCGCTACCGCAGAACCGAACGGGGATTTGATAATCGCTCGCCTCAGCACGTTATCGACATGTTCCAGCAGGTAGAAGAGAAGCGAGCCAAGCTGGGCGACCGGGCCACTATTGTGATGAAATATCGCGTGGACGGACAGGAACTCCGCGAATGGGATTGGCCGCCTGCTCGCTCCATGCCTTAGGGGCTTGTTGAAACGCATTCTCTCAGCGGCTTGAGCCGATGGAGCTTCTTGTTTTTACGAACTGGTCAAAAAGCAACGCCTTCAGAAAAGGAGAATCCTCTCGCTCGATGAAGGACTATGACGCCATCGTAGTGGGTTCAGGTCCCAACGGATTGTCAGCAGCAATCGTGCTCGCCCGCGCCGGACTCTCCGTGCTCGTGCGGGAAGCCAACGCTACCATCGGAGGGGGCGCCCGCTCGGCCGAGCTGACTTTACCTGGGTTTGTTCACGACGTCTGCTCCGCCATTCATCCGATGGCGATAGCGTCTCCCTTTTTTCGTTCGTTGCCGCTGAGGGCCCATGGCCTTGAGTGGATTCACCCGCCGCTGCCTCTAGTACATCCTTTTGATAATTCGCCGCCAGCCATATTAGATCGCAGCGTGGGGGCGACAGGAGCCACACTGAGCCCCGATGGCGCAGCTTACCGGCGTCTGATGGCTCCTTTGATTCGTCACTGGGATCGACTTGCTCCTGAGATCCTGTCGCCGATGCTTCACTTACCCTCCGATCCGCTTGCGCTGGCGCGATTCGGATTACGGGCGCTGTGGCCCGCTGCCGGACTGGCGGAGATCGCATTCCGGGGAAACCGCGCCAAAGCTCTTTTTGCCGGCTTGGCAGCTCATTCCGTGGTGCCGCTCGACAAGCTGGCTAGTTCGGCTATCGGCTTAGTGCTGGCGGCAGCAGGCCATGCAGGCGGATGGCCTTTTCCTCGAGGCGGCTCGCAAAATATAGCCCAGGCACTGGCCTCCTTTTTTCAATCGCTCGGTGGAACGCTGGAAACCAGCGCACCGGTGGAAACACTGGAAGAGCTGCCGCCGGCGCGCGCGATACTCCTCGACTTAACTCCCCGCCAAGTTATCCGAATCGCGGCCATGCATCTGCCGGAAAGCTACAAGCGCAGTCTGACCCGGTTCTCCTACGGGCCGGGCATCTTCAAAATCGACTGGGCGCTGGAAGATAGAATCCCTTGGACCTACCCGGAATGCGCGCAGAGTGCAACGCTGCATCTTGGTTCAAGCTTCGGGGAGATTGCAATAGGAGAAAAGGCTGTCTGGTATGGGCGCCGTGCGGAAAAACCGTTCGTGCTTCTGGCGCAGCCAAGTCTCTTCGATCCGACACGCGCGCCTGCCGGGCGCCATACCGGCTGGGCTTATTGCCATGTCCCGAATGGATCTACGGCAGACATGACAGAGGCTATCGAAGCTCAAGTCGAGAGGTACGCCCCTGGGTTTCGCCGTCTGGTACTCGCCCGCCACACGAAAAACTCTGTGCAATTGGAGCAATCGAACGCCAATCTCGTGGGCGGAGATATCGGAGGGGGAGCCAATAATCTTTGGCAGCTCCTCGCCCGTCCTGTCCTGTCCTTCGATCCTTATCGAACTCCGGCGAAGGGGCTCTACATTTGCTCTTCATCGACACCGCCGGGCGGAGGAGTGCATGGCATGTGCGGTTACCACGCCGCGCAATCCGCGCTGAGGCACACATTTCACATCTTCACCGGGAGGGATAGCAGCTCATGAGTTCCGAGGCCACGTCGACGCCGTCATTGTTGCAATCTTGGAACCCTCTCAAGTGCAGCGGGACCGACCTGCCGACCAACCTAACAATAATGGTGAAGATGCTCGCCATCGTTCTGCTGGTGACCGATCATGTACGAATCCTGCCGGATCCATGGCTGCCGTTCATACCTTCCATCGCCTTGATCCCGGCAGTTCCGTTTCAGCGCACGCTGCAAACCGTTTTCGTCATTGCGGCGCTTGCGATTGTATTCAACCGGCGTATCCGGATAGCCTCCCTGGTTCTCGGAACTACGATGCTGATTGCCGTAGTCTCTTCAAAGGCGTACTACGGGAACAATAAGACCTTCTGTGGTCTGATGCTTTTGTTGGCTGGGCTCTATAAGCCCGGAGGACTCCCCTTCCTGCGTTGGCAGCTCGCAATCACCTACTTTGGCGCAGGCATCAATAAGCTGCTACTTCACGACTGGCAGACAGGGTTGTTCTTCGAGAATTGGGCTGTGAACCGCCTCCATCAGACGTGGTACATGGCGCTGGACTCATGGCTTCCTCCCATGCTGCTTGCACGGATCATGTGCTGGTCGACAATCATTACCGAACTTGGAATCGTGCCTTGTATTCTGCTTCCGCGCCTCTATTATTGGGCAATTGTCCTGAACGTCCTTTTTCAGGCGGGACTGCTGCTTTTTACGGGCACGACCTTCACTCTATTCTTCTACAGCATGACGGGAGCATCCTTGGCGTTCGTAACATGGCCGGCGGGATCTCTTACGGTGTTCTACGATCCCTCAAGCAAACTCGCAAGACGAGTTAAGAAATTCTTTCAAGTTTGGGATCTCGATGAAAGATTTTCGTGGAGTTCCAGTTGTCCGAATGCGGGCGCAAAGTACAGCACCTCTGCAAATGCACTGCACCTCATCACCGATGACAAAACCTACAGCGGTTTCCACGCCATCCGGATGATCCTGCTGCTGAACCCAATTACCTATTTCGCGATCGCGGCGGCTATCGCCGCATGCGACTATATCCCGCTGGCGCCTCTTTTCAGGCGTCTGATGGTCGCAGGAGCACTGGTGCTCCTGATGCCGCCGCTGGCCTGGATAGCAGACCGGCTTTTTGGCAGCAGCGATTTGACGCCCGCGCCAGCCGCCGCCGATAACCGGATGAAAGAGGCGTAACATGCCTCTTGCTGAACACGAGCTAAGTATTGTCACCCCGACCCGAGCGCAGCCGGGGTCTCCGGCAAGCGAAGCTTGCTGGGGTGAAAGCGAAGCGCATCGCAGATCGCTCCACAAATTACGGGTGCCCCATATCTGGCGCGCTTTTGCGCCAGATGTGGGAAACCACGGAGCTTCGCGCCAAGCATCCATTTCATATCTCCTCGCAAACAACGCGGGGCGATATGGCGCATCCATCGTTCTGGCGATCCTAGAATCCGACCAGCCCAGATGTCGCATACCACCAGAATCACACGCTCAAAGGGCTATAGCGTTTTCACAATTACTGTGTCCTGGTGAGAGTTGGCGATGTGCAGGCGTTCTTTGATGGACGCCTGCGTCGAGAGTAGTTTCTTGGGATACACCAATCGTGAAAACGCTATAGCCCAGACTTACGCGGCCAAGCTACTTACGGCAAAATCTTCCGCAGATAGTTATAGCTGATCCGAATGCTGTCGACCGGTGGACCGTCTGTCTTATCCTGTTCGACGATGTACTCTTGGACTTGGAGCTTTTGCGCCAGCGCTAGAATCTCCCGCCAATTCAGCTTCCCACTGCCAACCTCTGTAAAATGCGCTGAGCTCGCGCTCATGTCGTTCGACGGGGGAAAGCCTGGTTTTAGATCCTTGAGGTGCAGCAGGCGGACGCGTCTACCCAGTTTTTTGAGCATCACGGCCGGATCGATTCCTGCCTGCGCGACCCAATAACAATCCATTTCGAAGGAAACCAGCTCCGGATCTGTTTCCTTCACCAGAATGTCGTAACCCGTCCCCCCGTCGAGCTTGCGGAACTCGTAATCATGGTTGTGGAAGGCGAACCTCATCCCCATGGCGCGTATCTGCTTGCCCCAGGCGTTGAACTGCAGGGCGGTGCGGCGAAAGCCGTTCTCTGTCCATTGATCTCTGGGGATCACGGGACAGACCATCCATTGAAGGCCAAGACTTTTGGCATAGCTTATCTTTGTAGCGATGTCGGCATAATTAAAATGGCCGCTCAGCGCAGTTAAACCGGAGTCGGTAATCATTGCTCGCAGTTCATTGGCCGGCCGCTCATAGGCCAGCGGTATCAACTCAACCTGCTGATAGCCGGCGCCACGGATCTGGCGGAGAGTGGCAGGGAGGTCCTGCGCAGCCATCTTCCTCAAGGTGTAGAGTTGCAGTCCAAGCGGAATATGCGTTAGCGCCCGAAGCGGACGCGCGAACAACGGCAATGCTGCCGTCGAGAATTGCACAAATTTGCGTCGAGTAATCATGTCTGCGACATCGTAATCTTTCCTTGCGCCGAAAGCCAACCGGCTCTAGAGCATTTTAGCTTTTGGTGTATGCGCGGGAAGCACTGCCCACGTGGCCGTTCCATCGAAGAACGGCCACACACAACTGCTCTTGCCAGATCACACAAAAGCTAAAATGCTCTAGAAATCGGCTGTAAGGCGCAGGGCAAAGCTGCGCGATGGACCGATCGCGTTGCCGGAGAAGAGGCCGCCGAAATCGATTACGTCAACCAGGTTAGTAAGGTTTTGCCCGTCGGCTTGGAAGCGCATTTGCAAGCGGTCCGACTTATAAATGTCCGCGCCCGCGGAGGCGTTGACTTGGAAAGACGGATAGATCCGGCCGCGGTTGAAGTTAATGCGATTCAGTATCTGCTGACCGTATTCGGCAAGCACGGTGGCAGGGTCTCCATCAAATTGAAACGGAAGACCGGAATCATATTGGATTCCACCCGCGATCCAGAAGCGCGGCGCCACCTGGTAGCGAACACGTCCGCGAAGCGTGTTGCGCTGATCCTGCGTATTGGGAAAATGGCCCGAAAGCTGGGATGCCGCGGCCGACGCGTTGGCCCCTAAAAAGAGTCCGCCCGTCACCGGAAACCAGGCATTGCCGACTTCATACGAATAGCTCAAAAAGCCCGAGAATCGATGCCAGTCGGGAACATACAGCTTTCCCTCTGCGCCGTAGACGATTGCTTTGCGGAAGGCGATGGGAAAGCTGATGGTCGTGTTATCGATCTGGCTGTCATCCGCGGAATTATCTACGAACCGCCGGAAATAGTTGGCGTCCAGGCGGAGTTTACCGAAGAACGCTTTGGTTAAACCTCCTTCGTAATAATCCCCTTGCGAAGGCTGCACCGGCAGCCGGAGGAAATTCGTTGGACTTATGGATTCGATCAGGGTCGAGCTCGAAAGCAGGATGTTCTCGAAGGACGGTGTCTGAAATACCCGGTCATAGGAAAAATGCATCACCAATCCGGCCGATGGAAAATAACGGGAAATCGAGAAGCGCGGCTGCACCGCTTGCCGGTTGAGTAGAAGCTGATAGTGGTCCCAGCGCAGCCCGGCGCTTATCGTCCACTTCCCTAGACGAATCAGATCCTGCGCGAATAAGGCCTGCTCCAGGTCCGGACGGTTTCCCCTGAAGCTAAAAGTGCGCGGCGTGCCCGGATCGAACTGAGTCGGATCTGTAATAAAGTAGCTGAAATTCTCGTTAAGAAATGTGTTGTCCGACTCCAACCCAAACTTAAATTCATGCCGGCCCCGATCGACGGTGATCGCGCTATTGAAATATCCTTCGCGAAACCAGTTGTGCTGAAAGACCTCGATGGGAGTCGACTCCTGGTTAGAGTTGAAATCATTTGCATTGTCGCGGACCATCCCGCGAAAATCCGCCAGCACATGGGAAGAGAAAATGTGCTGATAAGAGGCGATTCCCATGGTCTCGATGTTGTCGGCAGTTTGCCGCTGGCCTGCTGCCTGCTGCACATATTCATTCGGAAGGTCGTAGCGGGAGAGTTCATGACGAACGCTGAAAGTTACGCGATCGCCCGGCGTCAGGTTCCGCTGGCCATTGACCGAAAAATCCCCCAGCGTGCCGGTGTTCGAATAGTTCTCTAAAACCACCGGATTCAGATAATGGTTCGTCATGCTGCCATTAGCGCTGCCGCCCAAAGTGTTCTTGCCCCAGGCGTATTGCCCTTGAGCGAAAGCTCCGGCTGTATCGAAGCTGCCTCCGGAGAGCACGACTTGGCCATGAAGCCCCGGCTGTGAATCCTGGATCGTGTTCACCTCGACCACTCCACCCATTTTTCGGCCATATTCCGCGGGGATCCCCGCGGTGAAGATGTTCATCGATTGCACGTCGTTGGCTTCAATCTCAGGCCCGAAGCTGGGCGATCGGTTATCGGTGAGAGGGATACCGTTCACCACAAACTGGGTCTGATACTCCGACCCGCGGGGATGCAGGACCGCATTGCCTTCGTATAGCCACCCGGGCTGAGAATTCACCAAATCCTGCAGGGAACGGCCGGGAATCGAGCCGACCCGGTGCTGGATAAACTCCGAGCCGATGTGGTTCACCGAGCCGGGCCGATATGGGTCGATCAATGTATCGGCCGCGCTGACTGTTACCGACTGATTCACCATCGGCAGTTTGAGCCGAATGGTATCTTCCACCGGGAGCGGGGAACGGATCACGACCGCCTCGGATACGGCGGCAAAGCCGGGCTGCTCGATTCTGAGCTGATAGATGCCATAAGGCAGGCGCTGCACCTCGAGGCTACCCTGATTGCTGGTCGCGAGAGCTTTTCTATACTCGTTTGCCTCGCTTAGGATGTGAACGGTTGTTTTTACGCCAAGACCCGAAGGATCGGTCACTTTAAGGCGCAATTCGCCGTTGTTGCTCTGGCACAGTAGCGGCAACGCGCAGAAAAAAAGGCCCGCGGCAAACCTCTTCATCAAAAATCGGCCTCTTTTTATCCCTGCCATTCCGTTCAGTTTATCCTGGGGCAATCGACCGTCCACTGACGCTCATCCGCATCAATCCTTTGAGCCAAGCGTCTGCACCGGAATCCAGAACGTAAAGGTAGCTCCCTGATTGGGATGGCTCACCACGTCGATGCCGCCCTGGTGAGCGCCAAGAATCGCCTTGGCGATGGCCAAACCCATTCCTGTGCCCTGCCAGAGATGACGCTGCCGGCTGCCTCGATAGAACTTGCCGAAGATGAACGGCTGCTCGGCCTCATCGATTCCCTGCCCTTCATCGCGAATGCTCACCGATAGGCGGCGGTCCGCGAGCTTCGCTGTGATGTGTACCGGCGACCCGGTTGGGGAGTAGCGAGCAGCATTCTCCAGCAAATGACGGAGCACGCGCCGTATCAATTCGCCGTCCATCGGGATCTCTGGAACACCTGGGGGCAGGCGGACGCTTACCTCGCGGCCGCGCAGCAGGGCATGCGAATCCTCCAGCGCCATGTCGATAACCTCTTGCAGGCACTGCGGCCGAATATGGAGTTGAATGCCGGCCGTATCCAGTTCGGCCATCTCGACCGCCTGGCCGATCAGCCGGTCGAGCCGTTTACTTTCTTCATCGACGATCGAAAACATCTCCCGCCGCTGGCTTTCGACCAAAGACGGCTGTGACAGCAGACTGGTCGCGGCCGCACGAATGGCGGTGAGTGGCGTACGCAGCTCGTGGGTCACAGAATCCAGCATAGCCCCGCGAAGACGCTCGCCCTCGCGCGCCGCTTCAATTCGGCTAAAGCGCTCCAGGGCAGCGGTGCGCTCCAGCGCGATGGCCAACAATCCTCCGATAGCGTCATACAGCCCGTCAGAGTATTCCGCCTGGATCATGGCCACTGCTCCGCTGGCCCGCATACCCAGCATCAGCGGAACGATACGCGCGTTCTCCAATGGAAATTGCGGCGCATCCGGCGCCTGCGTTACCGCGCGGAGCCGGTCGATAGAAACGAATTCGTTAAGCGGATCGGAAAAATATACGGAGTCGTTCTCCCCAAGGTACAGAGCTACGCAAGGGAAATTGAAGACCGTGGCGACAACGCGCGGAGCCCTGTGCGCCAGCTCAAATAACTGCTCTTCCATTAAAAGTTGTTGGCTGAGCTCGTAGAGACGCTCCATCTCCCTGCGGCGCGCCTCCGCAACATCCGCATGGCGCCGCTCGCTTTCCGAGATTTTTCCGATAAAAATGGCGGAGGCCAAAAACGCCAGCAGGGCAATCCAATTCTGCGGGTCCGAAATGACGAAAGTGCCGGTGGGAGGAAGAAAGAAAAAGTTGTAAAGCAGCGTACAGAAAACTGAGAGATAGATAGAGCAGGCCAGGCCCCAGCCAAGCGCCACTACCTGGACGAGAACGAGAAAGCTCAGGGCGACTGTTGTCTGGTTGACATGGAGTATGCTGCGATAAATCAATACGATCAGCAGAGCCGCTCCGCTCATTGCCAGATAACGGAGAATCAGCCGGCCAGCCGGTGGGCGGGTGCGAATCATAGCTGGCCGATGATACCGCACCGTGCTTTGCCGGGCGAGATTGAAAGTAGAGGAAGCGAATGCCGGAACGAGTTTTGGTGATCGACGACGAAGTCCAGATCACGCGCGTGCTGCGTACCGCGCTCTCCGCCCAGGGTTATGACGTCCGCGCCGCCAACGATCCCGAGGAGGCCTTGCTGCTTTTTGAAGAATGGCATCCGGACCTCATTGTCACCGATCTGATGATGCCGGGGGTGAGCGGCGTCGAGCTCTGCAGAAAAATAAGGAGCAAGGCGGCGACGCCGGTCATCGTGCTATCTGTCCGTGATCAGGAACGAACCAAGGTGGAGGCCCTCGACGCCGGCGCCGATGATTACGTGACCAAACCCTTCGGTATTCAAGAGCTGCTGGCGCGGGTTCGGGCGCACCTCAGGCGTGCGCCGGAGCGCGCCACCGGGGCCGCTATCGAGATCGGCGACTTCGCGGTAGATGTGGATGCGCACACGGCGGCAGTGAACGGCAAAGCGCTTCACCTGACGCCGACCGAGTTCGAGTTGCTGCTCTACTTCGCGCGAAACGCCGGAAAGGCGCTCACCCATCGCGCGCTGCTGACTGCTATCTGGGGAGTGCAGTCGGCTCATCAGCCGGAGTATCTTCGCGTCTTCATCGGCCAACTTCGCCGCAAGCTCGAGGCAGGAAACAGCAAGCAATATATCCAGACCGAACCCTGGATCGGATACCGCTTTCTCCCGGAAGGCATAGAGTAGCCGGCTCCCTCCCCTTATAAACTCCTTATCTTTCGCTTACGCCGCTATTACCAGCGCGAATATCTACTACGGATATGCAAGATTTATTGATGCTGGCCTACACCGTCGTATTTTTTGCGATCGCCATCGCATACGTTTTTGCCTGCGACAAGTTGAGGTAAGGAAGCAATGTCCACTACCACGCTCATCGTTCTCATCCTGACCGTATTGATCCTGGTCTATCTCGTGATCACCCTGCTCCGTCCGGAGAAATTTTGAAATGACAGCTAACGGTTGGTTGCAGTTTGCCTTGTATTTTGGCGTATTACTCGCGTTGATGCGGCCTCTCGGTCTCTATCTGGCCCGGGTTGTGGAAGGCGAAAAGACTTTTCTAGACCCCGTGCTTCGGCCGGTGGAACGGCTGATCTACAAAACTTGCGGGGTCCATGCCGATCGCGAAATGGGCTGGCAGCAATACTCCATCGCTATGCTGCTGTTCAGCTTCGTATCTCTTCTGCTAACGTATGCCGTCGAGCGGGTGCAGTATTTCCTGCCCTGGAATCCGCAGCACTTGGCCGCCGTCGCGCCCGCACTGGCGTTGAACACCGCAGCCTCCTTCACGACAAATACCAACTGGCAGTCCTACACCCCGGAAACGACGATGAGTTATCTCACCGAGATGCTGGGGCTCGCGTATCACAACTTTCTGAGCGCGGCCATCGGCATTGCCGTCGGCATCGCGCTGGTTCGGGGCATCGCCCGCAGACAATCGGCTACCATCGGCAATTTTTGGGTAGACACCACGCGCATCGCGCTCTGGGTGCTGCTGCCGATTTGCCTGCTGATTGCGCCCATTCTCATCGAACAGGGCGTACCGCAAAACCTCAAACCCTATACTGTCGCCGCGCCTCTGGAAAATCCCAAACAGGCGCAGACCATCGGCCAAGGCCCTGTTGCCTCGCAGGAGATCATCAAGGAGTTGGGGACCAACGGTGGCGGCTTCTTCAATGCCAACAGCGCCCACCCCTTCGAAAATCCCACCCCCTTGACCAACTTCATTGAGATGGAGCTGATCTTCCTTATCCCGGCGGCGCTTACTGTCACGCTGGGCAAAATGACGGGCTCCTCCGGGCATGGTTGGGCCGTATTCGCGGCCATGGCCATCCTCTTCGCTGGAGCGTACACCACGGCCTACTGGGCGGAATCGCAAGCTCATCCGCTGCTGCACGGAGTGGACCAGCACACCACAGCTCTCAATTCCGGCGGCAACATGGAAGGCAAAGAGGTGCGCTTCGGGATCTCGCAGTCGGCGCTTTTCGCCACCGTAACCACCGATACGAGCTGCGGCGCGGTCAACTCCATGCACGACTCCTTCATGCCGCTCGGGGGCATGATTCCCATGGTCAACATCATGCTGGGCGAGATCGTCTTTGGCGGCGTCGGCTCCGGGCTTTACGGAATGCTCATCTTTGTCGTGCTCTCCGTCTTTATAGCCGGCCTTATGGTCGGGCGAACGCCGGAATACCTGGGCAAGAAGATAGAGAGCTACGACATAAAACTGGCGATGCTCTTTATTCTCATATTTCCTCTGTTGATTCTGGTGATGGCCGCCGTCGCCGTGCTCAATCCTGCAGCTCTCGGCAGCCTGAACAACGGCGGCCCGCACGGCCTTTCCGAAATTCTTTATGCCTATGTCTCAACCGCCGGCAATAACGGTTCCGCATTCGCCGGCCTGAATGCAAACACCTCTTGGTACAACCTGACACTCACCTTGAACATGCTGGCGGGTCGCTTCCTGATGAAGGTTCCGATGCTCGCGTTAGCCGGGCATCTGGCGCAGAAAAAGATTGTTCCGCCATCATCGGGGACATTTCCCGTCAACACTACTCTGTTCACGGTACTGCTGGTCAGCGTGATTTTGATTGTCGGCGCACTGACGTTTTTCCCCGCGCTGAGCTTGGGGCCAATTCTTGAGCACCTGCTGCTCCATGCGGGAAAAACCTTTTAACCAGATCGAGCACGGGAGAAAACAGCAATGGCGACAAAACAAAATCTCTGGGACACTGCAATCTTGCGTCAGGCGATCCTCGAAGCATTCATCAAGCTCGACCCTCGGGTCATGGTGAAGAACCCGGTCATGCTGGTGGTTGAAGTAGGCAGCGTCCTTACCACCGCTCTGCTTATCGAAGACACCATACGGCATGCAGGCAGCTTCGCCTTCGATCTGCAGATCACCTTGTGGCTCTGGTTTACCGTTCTCTTCGCGAACTTCGCCGAGGCCATGGCCGAGGGACGGGGCAAGGCGCAGGCCGACACTCTGCGCAAAGCCAAGGGCGAAACCGTCGCCCTGCGTTACAAGGCGGACGGCAGCCAGGAACAGGTATCGAGTTCCGCGCTTCGCGCCGGGGACGTGATCTATGTTGTCGCGGGGGCTTACATCGCGGGCGATGGCGAGGTGATCGACGGCGTAGCCTCGGTAGACGAATCGGCGATTACAGGTGAATCCGCGCCGGTCATCCGCGAAGCCGGCGGGGACCGCTCGGCGGTCACAGGCGGCACTAAGGTCCTCTCCGACTGGATCAAAGTCAGGATCACTTCGAATCCCGGCGAAACCTTCCTGGACCGCATGATCGCGCTGGTGGAAGGCGCGGAACGGCAGAAAACTCCTAACGAGATCGCCCTCAGCATCCTGCTCTCCGGCCTCACTATCATCTTCCTGCTCGCGGTTGCCACTCTGCAGCCGTTTGCCGTCTACTCGAGTGCGCCGCAGACCATCTTTGTATTGGTCTCATTGCTGGTATGCCTGATCCCGACAACCATTGGCGGCCTGCTCTCCGCAATCGGTATCGCCGGCATGGACCGGCTGGTGCAATATAACGTGCTCGCAATGTCTGGCCGCGCCGTAGAGGCTGCCGGCGATGTGAATACTCTGCTGCTGGATAAGACCGGGACCATTACTCTGGGCAACCGGCAAGCCACGGAGTTTATCCCCGCGCCTAACGTGAATCCGGAACGGCTGGCGGATGCGGCGCAGCTCTCTTCCTTCGCGGATGAGACTCCCGAGGGCCGTTCTATCGTCGTTCTGGCCAAAGAACAGTATGGGATGCGGGGACGGGACCTGATCGCGTTACAGGCCGAATTTGTGCCCTTTAGCGCACAAACCCGCATGTCCGGCGTCAACTTCCCCGGACACACGATCCGCAAGGGTTCGGTGGATGCGATCACGCGCTTTCTGGAAGAGCAAGGCTCGGCCCTTCCGCAGAAGGTACGGGAGAGCGTAGAGAATATCGCGCGCATGGGTGGGACGCCCCTGGTTGTCGCCGAGAATTCGACCGCGCTCGGAGTGATTCACCTGAAAGATATTGTGAAGGGCGGCCTCAAGGAGAGGCTGGCCAGACTGCGCGCTATGGGCATCCGCAGCATCATGATCACCGGCGATAACCCGCTTACCGCCGCGGTGATCGCCCGCGAAGCCGGGGTGGACGATTTCCTCGCCGAGGCCAAGCCCAAGGACAAGATGGATCTGATCAAGCGCGAACAAGGGAAGGGCAAGCTGGTAGCCATGACTGGAGACGGAACCAACGACGCGCCGGCCTTGGCCCAGGCCGATGTGGGCGTGGCCATGAACACCGGCACGCAGGCCGCCAAGGAAGCGGGCAATATGGTCGATCTGGATTCCAATCCCACCAAACTGATTGAAATCGTAGAGATCGGCAAGCAGTTGTTGATGACTCGCGGCGCGCTGACCACCTTCTCCATTGCCAACGATGTAGCGAAGTATTTCGCGATTCTTCCCGCGATGTTCGCCGGCGTGTTTCCGGTTCTTAACCGGCTCAACATCATGCATCTCGAAACACCTCACTCGGCGATTCTCTCAGCTGTGATCTTCAACGCGCTGATCATCGTCGCGCTTATTCCACTGGCGCTGCGAGGAGTGAAGTACGAGCCCAAGTCCGCTCAGGCGCTGTTGCGCCGCAATCTCCTGATCTATGGTGTGGGAGGCGTCATCGTCCCCTTCATCGGGATCAAGATCATCGACGTATGCTTAGCCGGCCTGCACCTGGCTTAAGGCAATCACGCTGTTCGTGGTTAGAAGAGGACTCTTATGCTGCGCAGTGAACTTAAAATCTCCATCCGTTTTATGGCCGTCACCGCGGTGTTGTTCGGTATCCTGTACCCGCTGGCCTTGACCGTCATCGCACATATCGCCCTGCCCCGCCAGGCAGGTGGAGACCTGATGATCGAAGATGGCCAGGTAATCGGCTCTTCGCTGATCGGCCAGACCTTTGTCAGCGATCGATACTTCCATAGCCGTCCTTCCGCTGCCGGAAACGGTTACGATGCGACATCCTCGGGCGGATCGAACTTTGGACCAACGAACCAGAAACTGCTGACCCGCATCAATACCGACGTCGCAAAGTATTCCGCAAACGGCAATCGCCAACCGGTGCCCATTGACTTGGTGACAGCTTCGGGCTCCGGCCTGGATAGCGATATCTCGCCCGCCGCCGCCCTCTTTCAGGCGCCTCGGGTGGCCCAAGTCCGCCACCTGCCGGAGCAGAGAGTACGGGCTCTTGTTCTCCAGCATGTGCAGGGGCGGCAATTCGGTTTTTTGGGAGACCCTCGGGTGAATGTGCTCGAGCTCAATCTGGCTCTTGACAAAGCGGCCGGGGCTGACCAGCACCCGCATTAACGGGTTTCTGCCATATGATGGAGGGCAGGAGATCAGATGCGTATGCGCGCTACTGCTTACCCGCCAACGCCGGTGAAGTGTGTGGCGGCGCTTGCGCTCTTAGTCGCCGGTCTTTGCGTTTCCTCGGCGCAGTCCGAGCCCTCTGCCGGCGCCCTTCCCACCGAACGCATGAAGGATGCATATGCGATTTATTCGCTGCTGTTACCCGGCGATGTTCTCGCGAAGATGGATTCGAGCCAGAACCAGCGTTGGGCCGTCGCCGCTACCACCGTAAATGCGGAGGACATCAATCCCGCGTTGGCGCCGGAAGCCGCTCTTCAGCCGCCGGCTAACCATGCCAAGGCTTTTCATGAAGCTGTGGCCGACTACAACTCGCGCAAGAACGAGCGCCTTGTTCTTACGCGTCACTTTCAGGTCGATCGTCCTTACTCACTGCTCGACCCCGGCGAAGTAGCGGAATTTCGCGCCTCGCGTACTTCCGCAAGCTCCACCTCTGCCATTCGCGCGAAATACACCGGATATCCCGGCATCACTTACTTCAGCGAGATCTATTTCAATCCAAAGCGCACCGCCGCGCTGGTCTATATGCTCGATTGGTGCGGAAATTTGTGTGCCCAGGCGGAGTGGGTCTATCTGGAAAAGCATGATGGCCATTGGATCCGGCGCTCCGGCAGAACCTCAAGCTAGGTTATCGTACCAATCATGAGGCGATCACACTTCAAGACCGATCGACCGCATCAGTTGTAGCGCGTTGCTGGTCTGAACGGGTCCGGGGCGCAGCTTATAGTCGAATCTCAGCTCTCCATTTTCCAACTGGTCCGCAAAGTGGCAGTTCATCACGCGTGGACCCAGTGTCTCGGGAATTTGTGTGAGGGCCAGATCGTGTGTGGTAACCAATCCGATTGCGTTACGCTCAAACAGCTTCTCAACGATCGATCTGCTCCCGATCAGGCGATCATGAGAGTTTGTTCCGGAGAGTAGCTCATCCAGTAAAAACAGGACCGGTAATGATCCATCGGTCAAATCGACGATCTGCTTCAGCCGGTGAATCTCCGCATAAAAGCGGGAAATGCCGCCTTGCAATGAATCCAAAACGCAGATTGAAGCAGTAACCGCCAGCCTGGAAAGCTCTAATTTGTTGGCCCGCACCGGAGCGCCGCATTGCGCCAGCACCGCATTGACGCCGATGCCGCGAAGGAACGTACTCTTCCCCGCCATGTTCGGCCCGCTCAGAATAACGATTTGCAAGTCGCGCCCCAATTCCAAGTCGTTGCGCTCTACCTTGTCCGGGGGAATTAGCGGATGAGCCAAACCCTCGGCTCGAAAGCAGCCGCGCCATTCCACTCCCAGAGATTCGATGAATTCAGGAAATACGTCGCCGGGATGCTCATAGGCGTATCCCGCCAGAGCCAGGAGCGCCTCAAGTTCACCCAAGGCTTCAATCCATTCACGGATCGCAGGACCGAAGCGTTTGCGCCACGCTTCGATTGCGAGAACGAATTGAAGACTCCAGAAAATTACAGGATCGACCATCTTGACGATGAGATTGTGTCCGGATTCCAGAAATTCCAGCCGGCGATTCAACTCGGCAATGGCAATCGAGGGAACAATGCTCGCGTGCTTAAGCTTAGCCTGAAGTTCAGCCAGCTTAGGAGCCGTGAATGGCTCATCTTCAAAGGCAGTTAGAACCTGCGATAAGAGTTCGAGATCGCGCCCCGCGTCCTTGAGTGCATGCGCCCGCGCGTTGACCCGCAGGCGATAGCGCTGGGAAATTATCAGGTTCAGTAACGTGGTCAGTAAAACGAATGTGAGATTGCCGAAGACGCCCCAGCAAACGACGCTGATCAACCAAACCAATGCCAACAACGGCGTTACGATGCGCAGGGGCCTGGATTCGAATATGGGCTGTTCTTCTCCCCAAGCGGCGAGCGCTTCGGGATGTACGCCTGCCCTGACGCTCTCACCCAAGGTGGATATTGTTTCCCGGAACTGAAGCCGTTCTCTGAGCTCGAGGGCCGCCGCCTGGCGTCCAAGGATTTCTGCAACCGGCGCCGGCGCAAGCAGCCAGCGAGCAAGTGTTTCCTCGCCGGCGCGGGTACGTGCGGTGCAGAGCAGCTCGAAGATGGACCCCTTCCCGAAGAGGTCGAGATCCTGCGCGTAAGCGTGAGATAGATCGAGAAACCGTTCTCCGGTTTCGCCGGTTCCCGCCCAGCGATTCTCAAGCCGTTCAACTCCCCGTTCGTAGAAGCGCACGACGCGAGCCCAGTGACCTACCGAACGGATCAGGCCTTCATGCACCGCGGCTAGGACAATAAAGGCGGCGGCCGGAATAATCAATAAGAACGCGGATGTTGACCAGTGCCGCAATAGCCATACGGCCCAAATGACCGCAACCGAGGCCACGGCTAGCTGGCAATAGCCAACCACGCGCTCCCGCTGCTGCTGTTCGCGATGGCGCTTCCGCGCCACACTGAGGCGGCGCACATACTCCTGGTGGGGAACGTCAGCGAGCATCTCTCTTCAGATTACATGCCCATCGGGCGCAGCACCGGGTTGAGATTTCGCAACATCGGGCCTTACTTTCTACACCGCCGCCAACCAGTTCCCCGCCTCCGATGGCTATACTTATGACGGCGCCGGGGACCTGCTCTCGGATGGCCGCAACAGCTTTGTCTATGACACGGACGGGCGGTTGGTCCAGATCAACGCGGACGCTTACAACTATGGAGCGGATGGGCATCTGGCCTATAGCACCACGGCGGCGGGTGAGATGGATTATCTTTACCTGGGCGATCTTCTGGCGGCAAAATATCAGCCCGGCTCGGGAAGTTGGACGGACATGATCTACGGCAACGGCAACCTGATCGCCACCGTGGCAGGAACCCAGAATGGGTACCCGACTACCATTTGAACGACTATCAGGGATCGCTGGCCGTATTAACCGACGGCTCGGGCAACATTCTGGAGAGCAACAGCCTGCTTCCCTACGGACAGCAGCTCTCGGGAGGAACGCTGGATCCGTTTCTGTTCACCGGGCTGGAGCGGGAAGCGAACGCGGGCACGGACCGGGCCCTCTACCGGCAGTACGATGCGACGGAGGACCGTTGGCTGACCCCGGATCTCTATCACGGCAGCTACGACCCGATGGATCCGCAAACCTTCAACCGCTACGCCTACGTGGGCGGCAGGCCCAACCTTCTACACCGATCCCACTGGCTTGGACGGAGAAAGTCCAATCGGCATTGGTGGCGCTGCTGGGAGCTGCTCAGGCGCTGTGCTTTCAGGAGGCGGGGATGTCCCTGCGGATATAGGCTGCGGTTGGTCCTTGTTCCAGGATATTCTGGGCCTGTTCGGCGGACCGAGCTTTCATGGCAGCTTGCAGCCGCGGCCCAGCACGAACGATCCCGGAAGCTTCGGGGAGTCATCTGGGGATCCCAACCGGCCTCTCCATCCCGAGTCCCGGTATCACCGGCGCTCTCGGTCTGCCAACCGGAGATGATATGCGACTTCGGACCTTGTGGCGGCGGCCCGAGCTCCTTCCAAGCTGCTGGAGGTGTTGTCGCAGGTACGATTGTTTGCCAATTCGCGGAACCCTGCGGCGCGATTGAAGACTCGCTTCTAATCATTGGGGCAATCGGAGTTGCGGGCTACGACATTTACCAGATGTCTAGGGGCGGCAAAGGAGAGGTAGGGCATGACTATGTTCGTGATCTCGCTCGCGCAGCAGGAGGCGACTATTGCTCAGCACTAAAAGCTATAGTAGATTCGGCGAGAAAGGTCTGGCAATTCGAAGCTGTTCAATGATGCTAAAGCAACTTACAAGCAAGACTGCCGAGGCTACTGACATGACGACTATGACGGGGGCAGAACAGACCTGGTTTATTGCTGAATTGGTTATGGAGATCACGGTGAGCGGCGACTCCAGAAACGTAGTACACCATAATCATGTTCTGATCAGGGCCTCATCGAACGAGGAGGCCTATTCTAAGGCGGCTTTGTTAGGCGGACGTGGAGAGACCGCTTATAAAAATCCAGCCGGTGAAGCCGTACGGATCAGATTCGTAGGGATAGCAGATCTTGATGAAATCCTTGATCCCTTAGAAGACGGGGCGGAGGTCCTATTTCGTTACACCGTCGATGTCTCTAAGCAAGAACTAGAGTCGTTGATCCCTGACAAGGCTCGACTTCGAGTATTTGCTCCGAAAACGCGGTCTGCTGGGCCTGATTATGCCTCCGCTGAGATTGTGGACTTGGTTCGCACAACAACGGGTTTCGAACGACCAACGTGAGCGGCAGGCCAACCTTCTACACGGATCCCACTGGCTTGGACGGGGAAGGCTGCGGCCTTATCTGCGGAGTCGCCATAGATATCGGCACTGTCCTGGGCCTGGATGAGCTGTTCGCCGGCGGACCGAGCTTTCACGGCAGCTTGCAGGCGCGGCCCAGCACAAACGATCCCGGAAGCTTCGGGGAGTCTCTGGGCATCCCAACCGGCCTTTCCATCACAACCGAGGCCACGGCTAGCTGGCAATAGCCAACCACGCTCTCGCGCTGCTGTTCGCGATGGCGCTTTCGCGCCAGACTGAGGCGGCGCGCATACTCCTGGTGGGGAACGTCAGCCAGCATCTCTCTTCAGATTACATGCCCATCGGGCGCAGGACTGATTTGAGGTAATCCCATCCGGCGCAAAAAGCAAAGACAGAGCAGTGGCTTCGATCACACTTATAAAGTGGCCTTTTCCCGATGAAAGAGGCCGCCGGCTGCAGCGGAGGGAACCAGGTCATAACCTCAATTGTCGCGCCAGAGGATTGCCGAAATCTTTCCCTCGTCCTGGAAAATCTTGAGCAGTTCGGGAATGCCGGTAACCGCGACATCGTTAACCACCAGTTGATAAATCAGCTGACTTTCCGCTTTTTGCGTAATATACCCTGCGAATGCCTGCCCTTTCACTACGAGACCGGAGTTTGAGCCTGCGACATAGCTTCCGGGTTTAGCATGCACTTGGCCGGTTGCGCCGGCAAGTGTGGGATCGGACTGGAAATCGGTAACGAAGCCAAGTGAACCATCAATGCCCATTATGGGCAAGGCATTGAAGAAGGTGGGAAAATCAGGCCTTTGTTTCATTTCCGCAAGCATTTGGGTTACTGCCCGGGAAGTCGCTGCCGTATCCCCTCCCCCGCTGCCGTCGATGAAGTGGTATTCGTCTGCTGGTATCCCGTAATTGGCGGCCAGGTTTTGTTGTTCCACCTTCAGCGCATCGTTTATGTTGTTGACGCCGCGAGCAACTCCGAACAGAACAAGGCTGGTGTCGGCGCCGATGTTATAGCTCACCTTCAGAATGAATTTCGCGTCTTCGGAATAGGGCAGGCCTTTTAGCTCCGCTAGTTTTGTGCGGGCCGGATACCATGCCTTGGCTGGTAGTAACTGCACCGGGTTCTCGGCAACGGGCGCTGCATCGACGGTTACGCCTGCCGCCTGGAGCGCCTCGATGAAGATCGTTCGCGCATAGTTGGAAGGCTTGGTGATTCTGAACACCTGTACCAATGGAAATTGGTTGGTGAGCGGAGGAACATAATCCAATGGGAGTTGTCCGGTGATTTCGGCCGTACAGCCGGGCTGGCCTATGCACGCCGGTTCCTGCGGGTTCAATGCGAGGGTATAGTCGGAACCCGATGCGCTGGTAACCAGATCGTTGTCGACTCCCAAGGCGGCCGAGACGGGACGCCATACCACTGAAGCGCGATCGCCCGGGGTTGTCGGATTGATCGTCAGATCCACCACATCGTCGTTGACGAATATGGGCTTGACATCGAATTCGCCGCGGAAATTGAAGGGTTGAAAGAGGCGATCGTCAATGACGACGTCGCCGGTTATCTCGGTTACGCCCGATTTTGCGACCTGCCTCGCGAGCGCTCTGTAGCCCGCCAGCGGATTGGGTTTGGTAAGCAAAGCATTGCCCAGGCTATCGGCCTCGTTGTGATCGTAATCGGTTATTGCGACGGAACCGTCGGGATTAGTCCTCCCGCCCATGGTCAGGTCGCCGGACGCGACAAGTATCAGATCGCCGCGCAGCACGCCTGCTCGATTTATCTCACCTTTACGGTAGACCGGCGTATTGTACCTGCGAGCTGGACCTACTTCATTCAACAACTGTCCGACAGAGAAGACCTTGCGAACCGAGCCTATAAAGAACTGACAATGCGGTTCCAGGTTGATCAGTTCTTTTCCCGTGGAAAGGTCGACAACGCGGAGTCCCCACACAGAATTCTTGTAAAGAGGTTTGTCGAGTACCGCTTTTATGTCGGCAGGAACATCGACGGCATCGCCGCCACAGGTATTCTGGGCCTGAACCATTGCTGGGGTTGTTATGAGAACGGCAAGAAACACTATTGCTAGGGTCACATTTCTAGCCTGCGGCCTCATTCGGTATCTCCCTTTTATGTTTTCAATGGGGGCCTCCTACTATACACGGTATTTAAGATCTATTAACAGGCCCTAGTTACAGCTGCTATGAGCAGCCGTTCTTACCTGCACAGACATAGCTCACCTTAAAACCTCGAGAGCTATTTGCATTTTGGAGAATTCGCCGGCGATGCCCGCTGGACATGCCGTCTGTGCCTCAACTTTGGGGAGGCGTCAATTTCAAAGACGGAGCTTGGGGTGCGGGCGGACGCGCGGGCAGGCTCACACCATCCTGTTGCGCCTGGAAGTCGACAATCTTCTGCAATGTCTCGTAAGGGATACCGCCAAGAGGAAGCCCCCGGCCGTTCACAAAGAGCGTAGGCGTGGAGTTAACTCCGAGCTGCTCTCCGAGATTGAGCGATGCGTTGACCGCAGCCTTGGTCTCGGCGCTAGCGGCACAGGCCGCTGCCTTCGCCGGGTCTCCGCCTGCTTTGGTCACGGCATCCTTCAGGGTCTGATCGGCGGATTGCGGCGTGAGCTCAGCTTGAGCCGCAAAGACAGCATCGGAAAACTTGAAGAAGGCGGCATCTCCAGATGCCTTGGTCACACAAACCCCATAGGCCGCAGCCTTGAAAGCTTCAGGGTGGATCTCAACCAAGGGAAAATGTTGAAAGACGAAATGCGCCATCGGATAATCCGTAATCAACTTTTGGATCGTGCTTTGCGCGTCCTTGCAGTGGGGGCATTCAAAATCCGAAAATTCGACCAATTCAAGAGCCTTGGAGGAGGCGCCCTGAGACGGGCCGTTAGCCTCGCTCTGCAGTAACTGACGATTCTCGTCGAAGGGCTTATCGCCGAAAGGCAAGACTCCATCCGCGACGATGTACTTTCCGCCGGGAAGCGTGTAGAAGGTAAGTGGTTGCGTCTGTTCTTTGGCGCCGCCTTTCTCCGCGACCAGAACCACCACTCGGCTGACACCAGCAGCCGGGGTCTTGAGAATGGCCTGCACCTGCCAAACGCGGTTAGGGTCGTAGCCCCACGAGGCTTTCAAAAACGCGTCGACTGTCTCTTTGCTGGGAGAGGCGGCGGTAAAATTACGCGGATCCGCGGGCGGAAAAGGATTGGCGTTGGTAGAGGCCGGAGCAGCCGGAAGCGCTTGGCTTTGCGTCGGGGTAGCTCCGCCGGCGGGCGCATTCTGGGAGAAACCGTTTGGTGTGAGAAATGCCGCAAGCCCGAGGGCGAGGATGGAGGAGTGCATCAAGGAACGAAATTGCATTCAAAACCTCTACTGAAAAAACTTCCGCGTTCGCGGAGGCGATGCAACGGCAGATTGCTTCGGCCGCAGACGCCCTTCATTGCTTATACCTGAACTTTGACGGCTATGGGAAAGCGGCGTCCCATGCCAAAGGACTTGCTGGTCACCTTAAGAACCAGTGCTGCCTGCTGGCGTTTGTATTCACTCCGCTCTACCAGTTTGACCACTTCGCGAACCATCGCGAGGTCGTAGTTGTGCTCAACTGCGATCTCCTCCGGGGTGCGATAGCACTCGACGTAATCTTTCAGAATAGGGTCGAGGATCTCGTAAGGCGGCAAGGAATCCGTATCCTTCTGGCCAGGCCGAAGTTCCGCCGACGGAGCCTTGTCCAGGATAGCTTGTGGAATGACGGTACGCTCGCGATTGACATAGCGGCAAAGCTGGTAGACTTCGGTTTTGACAACGTCTCCTATCACCGCCAAGGCGCCCACCATATCTCCGTAAAGAGTGCAATAGCCGACCGACATTTCAGACTTATTACCGGTCGTGAGCACCAGAGAGTTGAATTTGTTGGAAAGCGCCATGAGCAGGCTGCCGCGAATGCGCGACTGAATATTCTCTTCCGTAATGTCGGGTTTGAGGCCGGCAAAAAAAGGCTGGAGCGCGGCGCCGAAGCTTGAGAAAAGGTCGTGAATGGGGATCACCTCAAAAGCAATTCCCAGATTACCCGCCAGCGCGCGGGCGTCCTCGACCGAGCCGGTGGAGGAGTAATGGCTAGGCATCCCTACGCCGGTAACATTCTCCTTGCCTAAAGCAGCGACGGCGACGGCGGCAACCAACGCGGAATCGATGCCGCCACTCAACCCTACGATCGCCTTTGAGAATCCGCACTTGCGCACATAATCCCGCGTACCCAAAACCAGAGCGTCATAGACTCCGCGATCTTCGTTGGGATCGATCGCTCTCTTCTCCCCGATGAGGGTTGAGGTATCGAAGAAGACCAAGTCCTCTTCAAAGGAGCGCGCTTGCGCGGCAACGGAGCCATCGGGCGCCAATGCGAAGCTGCTGCCGTCGAAAATCAGGCTATCGTTTCCTCCGGTCTGATTGACCATCACGACAGGAACGCGGTGATGTTTTGCTATCGCGGAGAGCATCCGATAGCGTAGTTCCCTTTTGCCGCGATGGTAAGGAGAGGCGGAGATATTGAGGATGAGAGAGCCTCCAGCGCGCATCAGATCCTCGATCGGATCGACGGAATACAAGCGGCTGGGCCAAAAATGCTTATCGTTCCACGCGTCTTCGCAAATAGTGAGGGCAACATGCTCTCCGTTAAAGTTACAAAGCTGCTGATGTTCCGCGGGAGCAAAATAGCGCTGCTCGTCAAAGACGTCATAGAAGGGTAAAAGGCGCTTGGATTGTACGAACTCTATTTTGCCGTCGCGCAAGAGAGCAGCGGAGTTGACCACCCGCTTGCCTGATCCCGCAGGAGCGGGAGTAACGTAGCCGCAGATAATTGCCAGGGAAGGATCCGCTTTGGCCGCTATCTCCTCCACTGCCCGTCCGGCGCGGGCTACGAAGGACGGCTTTTCCAGGAAATCGGCAGGCGGATATCCGCACACGGCCAACTCCGGAAAGACGGCCAAATCCGCATGGGACTTGGCCGCCCGGTCGGCAAACTCAACAATTTTTCGGGTATTTCCCTCGAAATCCCCGACGGTTGGGTTGATCTGAGCTAATGCAATCCTCACACTATTGAGTGTATCGCGCTCCTAATTTCCGTCGGGTCACTCGGGTCTACTGCATTTTCACAGCAGGCATTCTTTGGCGGAATGCCTGCGTCGGGTGAGTCTTTGTTGCTCACGTCAACTGTGAAAATTCTCTAAACGCCGCCGCTTGTCGCCGTATTCCGATTACCCCCGCGGCCGGCAACTGCGAGCTGAATCTCGCTGCCGGTGTCAAGCTTCACGTTATCTTTGGTTTTAGAGACAAAGACGCCGGAGTTCCTGCTGTTGATGCTGCTGTGCAGATCGACGCCAGGCATAACGTTGAGCTGGTCTACTTGCAGAGTACCGTCGTTCCAGCTATTCGGCACCTGGTTTCCCGGCGCAACCGGATAACCCTCGAAATTTGTAGACTGCGGCTTGAAGATACCGACAATGGTCGCCTTGATAGGGACGACCTTTCCGTCTTTCAATTCAGCTCGGGTAAAGCGAAGCGCAAGCTTGGACATACCTTGCGTTTGCATGTCATCCTGTTCTACCCGTCCATAAAGGATCGTGCCCGAATCCAATTTCATGCCATCGTCCAGCTTTACGTCTTTGCTGAGCTTAGCCTTGAAGGCATAGCCGGGATGCATGTCCTTAGCATCCAGATTGTGCAATAATTCGGCGTTCGCGGGCACCATTCGTTGAGCTTCCCGTCTGCCGGTATGATGCGAACTCATGCTCTGAGACTGATTCGTCGCGTTTGTATTTTGGTTTTGTGTGTTGGAATTCTGCGCCAAAGCGAAGAGCGGAAGTGCAAGCACCGCAGTGGCGATCGCCAGGGGTCTTTTGTAATCCCTCATTGAAGTCACTCCTTGTGAATATATTTATGGGCCGATACGCACTGGCTGCGATAAAAGCTGCGCCGCAAGAGGCGCAAACCGGAATCATCTATCTAGAAGTTGAGACGGCGAAGAGCCGCTCTGCGGTTGCCGAAGTGGGAAAAATCTGCCTTGCAAAGATGTAAATAATTCGTTGCAGCGGCAGGACAAGCTTTGATATGTAACTTTGTAAGAGACTCTAAGGCATTAGGGTTTTGTACCGCGATGGCGCCAACGGCACACACGATCAGTCCCGGATGAAAATTTTGCAGCCTCCCCATTCTTCGCATAGAACAGCGCCCTGCGAAGAACGGCTCACCCGGCACCCGGCCGGCCTTAAATAGGATTGGGGGATTGTAGAGCGCTATTCCACTAACTGCCGGTGCCCCCGGCGACGACGGCCAACGTGCGGACCAATATTTTGATATCCAGCCAGATGTTCCAGTTTTCGATATAGGCCGTGTCCATTGAAATGTAGCTGTCGAAAGAGGGATCCTGGCGCGCCTGCACCTGCCAAAGACCGGTCATACCGGGCATCACATCAAGGCGGCGCAAATGGCTGAGCTGATAATTCTTGACCTCACTGGCAATAGGAGGGCGCGGACCGACCATGCTCATATCTCCGCGCAAAACATTAATGAACTGGGGCAGCTCGTCGAGCGAGTACTTGCGCAGGATGCGGCCTATGCGCGTGACACGCGGATCGTTGGCTACCTTGAACAGCACGTTGTCCCGTTCATTCATGTGCAGAATTTCCGCACGGCGGTATTCAGCGTCGGCAACCATGGTGCGGAACTTAATGCAGCGGAAGATACGGCCCTTCTTGCCGATGCGCTCGGAGCAATAGAAGATGGACCCGTACGAGTCCAGGCGGATGCACAGGGCGATCATCAAGGCGAACGGAGCAAGAACGAGAATCGCAAGCGAAGAAAGTACGACATCCAGAATGCGTTTGAGGAAGAATCCTAAAACCGGCACATTACTGCGATGCAGCGGGATCGTGGGAAACTGCCCGACATATTCGATGGGGCTATTCCAGGCCAAACCGTCGTAGAGTTCAGGCACAACCCGGATGTCCACCCCCGCTTCTCGTGCTTGGCTGACGATATCCTTCACCATCTCAGGCTCGCATCTGGCGGAGAGAAATATTTCATCCGCAAAATGTTTGCGCGCAATCTCCAGCACCTCGCCTATCGAACCTAGAACATCGCCGTTTTCGCTGGCCGTATCCGGATCGCAGCCCGGAATATATACATAACCTTTGAACGTATATCCGAGGTGGCGAATGCTCTCCAGATGATTACGCAGGGCTTGGCCCACACGTCCGGTACCCGCAATGATGATATTTCGAGTCTCCAATCCGCGCTCGAATCGGCGGTACATCATCATGCGCCAGAGCAGACGGCGTCCACACAGCAGTAAGGCGGTCGTGATGACGGTGATGATCACGATTCCGCGGGAGATGATCTCGCCGCGCATTAGATAGAGGGCGCCTGCCAGCAGGAGGCCGGCGGTCAGGCAGGCTTGGACCGTAAGGCGCTGCTCGTGCAGGGCATTGCGCATCTGCATGGGGCCGTACAGATGATAACGGCGGCTCACCAGGATGAGGGAAAATATGAACCACCCCAGAATCCCCAGGCAAGTGGCGGGATGGGTATGGAACATTGCATTGGTATGGTATGGCGAACCGGCGCTGCGGAACCCCTTGCCCAACCAACCGCGGATCGCAATCAAAAGCGCGATGAGCACAATGGCCACGTCGCCCAACATCCACAGGGCCTCGCTAAGCAGACCCTTCCCCGGCGAGAGATTGGCATTCGATTTGCTACGGCTGGACGACTCCCCGGCGGGCGAACTGCGGGGGGAGGCGGCGGCAAAGCGCTTTAAGAATTCAGAGGTCGCCATGCTGATGTCCTGCCGATGAATGGCCCTTGCAGACTTCACATATACTCCCGAAAAGTTAAAGATGGGAGTACACAAAAGATGTAAGCGTCTGGCGATGAGGCATCGCGAATAATTCAGGATGAATTCGTTATAGCGCTTTCACGATTGGTATATCCCCAAGAAACTACTCTCGACGCAGGCGTTCCATCAAAGAACGCCTGCAAATAGCCAACTCTCACCAGGACACAGCAATCGTGAAAACGCTATAAAGGGAACGACCTAGTCCTCTAAGAGGCTAGATACCGTAAGTGGAGATGTCCGCCTCCCGCGTGGATGATCTGATTTTCGGTGTTTTTCACTCAAAAAGATCTGCGGTGCGAATACCTGTTGGGGGCTATTTTCTCTTCTCCGTCCAAATGCTAGCTGCCCATGAATGCAGAGAGTGTATATAGAAGCTAAAGCCCCATCATACACCGCGTTTTTCCGGCTGCAAGATAAAATAATGGTGAACGCAGATTACGAATGATGCAACCTGTTAACCGATCGGATAACCGGCGAATCCTGTGGCGCTCAACACTTCAGGCTTGCGGCAAAACGAGCTCATCGTAATCGAGAAACTGCCGCAAAATTTCATCGTTCGTCTTTTCCATCTCTTCCAGAGAGCCAAAAAAACGCGCCCTCCCCTGGTGGAGGAAAAGAACGTGGTCCGCCAGCCGGGTAGCAAATCGCATATCATGGGTGACCACAATACTGGTGAGGTGAAGTTGATGCTTAAGCTTCTGAATCAGGCTGCCCAGCCTGCGCCCCATCAGCGGATCTACCATGGTGGTAGGCTCATCGTAAAGAATGGCTTCAGGCTGCGCGGCCAGAGCACGGGCTATGGCTACGGATCGCTTCATGCCGGTGGACAGGTCGGATGGCAACTGATCCGCCAATCCGGATACTCCCACCATATCCAGGAGTCCATTGACCACTTGCTGGATTTGATCCTCCTGAAGTTCACGGCGCTCGCGCAGCGGGAAGGCCACGTTTTCTCCCACTGAAAGTGAGTCGAAAAGCGCGCCGTTCTGAAAAACCATGGTTACTTTCTTGCGCACGAACTCCATCTGATTCTCATCGAATTGGGTGATGTCCTCGCCGGCGACGATAATCCGTCCGGAGTCGGGTTTTAGGAACCCCATAATCTGCTGCAGCGAGACCGACTTGCCGACACCTGAGCGGCCCAGAATGCAGAGCGTTTCTCCGGCTGCTACAGAAAAGCTCACATCTTCAAGCACATTGAGACTGCCAAAGGATTTTGAGACGTTTTCAAAAGCGATATAAGGCTGGTTGACCTCAGGCTGCTCCTTCGCAGGCTGGCTCCTCTCCGCCTCATCGATGATCTCGATAGGTGTGCCCCGAGGGATCTCGGTGACTGGCCCTGTGGGCTGACCGTTTCCCGGATTGTCGGAGATCTCCATCGGTTTCAGATTAGAGCATCTCGTATAGGTGTAGACCGGAGCTAGGCTTTATACGCACCTTTTTTTGAAGAAAAGCTGGACATAGCCGCTCTTGAAAGGGACACCGCAATAAAGAAATGCTCTAGAGGATCTCCGAAAAGTCCGCGAATGCACGAATGACGCCCAAATCCTCCGGTGAATTACAGTTGTGAAACCAGCGATACAAGGGCACCGGGGAAAAAGAGCGCCACTCAGGAAAAGCCGCCGCGAGCAACTCGATATCGAAGATGTCTATCGCTTGGCTCAACCGGTCCGGACCGGCAATTTCATGGGCTGCGGCGGCCAGAGCGTGAACGACTTTATAATTCGCGGCGGTAATGGATCTCGTGATTGGAGCAAGCAGACTGCGGTGGTAAACAGCGCAGAGCGGTTGTGCCCATCCATTCACCCGGGGATAGGTGACCAGAGCGCCCGTCGTTGCCGCGCGCAGCAGCATCCAGTGGAGGAAACCCGCGGGCACAAACGGCAAATCGACAGGAATAAATAGATTGAGAGGCGCGATGGCCGCCGCCAATGCGGATTCGATGCCGCTCAAGGGACCGCAGGCCGGATGAATATCTTCGACTACGGGGGCATAGGCTGCCAGATCCGCACGGGAGCCCGCGATTCGCGGGTCTGCATCCGGGGAAAAATGAAGCGAACGGAGCTTGTCCAGGGCAATGGTCACCAGCGTGCGGCCGGATATAGTAAGCAGCGCCTTGTCCTGTCCCATGCGCGTGCTGCGGCCGCCGGCGAGTACAAAGCCTCCGGCCGCAGGCAGAGGAACGAAAGCGAGCCGCCGGTTCATGTACGGGTTCGGCCGGCGGACTCCGGAATCGCACCTGCCTCTTCCAAAAAGAGAATGATCGACTCTATGCCGCGATGGAAGTTGGCAATGTGGAACTTCTCGTTCGGCGCGTGAAGGTTATCGTCGGGCAAACCAAATCCCATCATAACGGTGGGGATTTTCAAATGACGTTCAAAATCGCCCACGATGGGGATCGATCCCCCTCCCCGCACAAAGACCGTCTCTCTTCCAAAGACTTGACCCATCGCGCTGGTGGCCGCTTTGATATACGGATTGCTGGTGCTGATGACGATAGGCTCTCCGGAATGGATCAAGCGCACTTTGACCTCAACACCCTTGGGCTCGATCAGGTCGATGTAGGCTTTGTATTGGGCGAAGACCTCCCGCGGATCCATCTCCGGAACCAGGCGAAGAGAGATTTTGGCGCTAGCCTTGGCCGGGATCACGGTTTTTGCGCCGGCCCCCGTAAAACCTCCGGGCATCCCGTGTACATCCAGGGAAGGACGGGCCCAGGTGCGCTCCAGCACGGAATAGCCCGGCTCACCGGTAAGCTCGCGCGATCCAACTTCCGATTCGCGGTACTGCTCTTCATCGAATGGAAGACTTTTCCAGTCACGAAGCTCGCTCTCGCCCGGCGCGGCAACCTTGTCGTAAAAGCCGGGGATCAGGATTCGGCCCTCCCGGTCTTTCAGCGCACAGATAATCTGGGAAAGAGCAATGAAGGGGTTGGGAGCCGATCCGCCATAGATGCCGGAGTGCAAATCGGTGCGGGCGCCCCGCACTTCCACTTCGGTGTAAATCATTCCGCGCAAGCCTACGCAGAGAGTCGGCAGATCCGGCGCGAACATTTCCGTATCGGAAACCAGAGCGAAATCACCTTGCAGTTGCTCCGGATGTTCCCGCACCAAGCGAGCGATCGATTCGCCGCCTACCTCCTCCTCTCCTTCCAGGATCACCCGCACATTTACGGGGAGTTTTCCTGAATGGGTCCGAAACAGGGATTCCAGAGCCTTGATGTGCATGTACATCTGGCCCTTGTCGTCAACGGCCCCCCGCGCGTAGAGGTTCCCGTTACGCTCGGTAGGCTCAAACGGCGGGCTATGCCACTCGTCCAGCGGATCGGGCGGCTGGACGTCATAGTGCCCGTAGGCGATGCAGGTGGGTTTTCCCGCCGCGTGCAGCCAATCTCCATAGACCAAGGGGTGACCGGAACCTTCGATCAGGCGGACATTCTCAAGCCCCACACGCGCCAGTTCCGCAGCCAAGGTTTCCGCGGCGCGGCGCACGTCGGGGGCGTGTTCCGGCAGGGTGGAAATCGAGGGAATACGCAAAAGAGCCTTCAGTTCTTCGAGAAAGCGTGGTTGTTGGCTGCGGGCAAACTCGACGGCGGATGGCATGGGGGCTCCGAAAAACAGCTAAAGAGCGGTCAGCTAAAAAGCGGATAGCTAAGAGCCGGTCAGCTAAAAAGCGGTCAGCGGCATTTGCAACGGAACTCGCTGACCGCTTCTTAGCTGACCGGCTTTTAGCTGACCGCTTCTTAGCTGAGTTGCTGACCCCCTTTTTAGCGGCGCTGCTCTGAGCTGTATCCTAAACCTCTGCTTGAATTTGAGATTAGTCCGCGGGATTTAGCGGACATGGTCGAGGCTGGCCGATCCGGGCTGGTTCTCCTCGATGTTCGCGAGCCGTGGAAATGCCGCTGACCGCTTCTTAGCTGACCGGCTTTTAGCTGACCGCTTTTTAGCGGCGCTGCTCTTAGCTGTATCCTAAACCTATGCTTGAATTTGAGATTGCCCCGCGGGATTTGGCGGCCCTGGTCGAGGCTGGTCCATCCGGGCTGGTACTGCTCGATGTTCGCGAGCCGTGGGAATGCGCTACTGCCAAGATCGAGGGCTCGAAAGCCATGCCGATGGGGGAGATTCCTTCGCGTGTCTTTCAGGAGCTCGACCCGGCAGCGCACATCATCGCGATCTGCCACTCGGGAGTTCGATCCATGAACGTGACGGTGTGGCTGCGCAACCAGGGCTTTGAGAGCGTCCAGTCATTGCGCGGCGGCATCGATGCGTGGTCGCGCGAGGTAGACACCAAGGTCCCGCGGTATTAGGGCCTGTTAACACTTACGATTGTCATCTTCAGAGAGGGTTCAGAACAGGCAGGAATGACCAACGCGGAAAGAGTATTGATCGTTGAAGACGAGCTGCATTCGCTTGCCGGATTAGCGGAATTGATTTCCGGCTGGGGTTACCGCACCGAAACGGCGCGCGACGGGGTTGAGGGCCTGGAGAAGGCCATGGATTGGTCCCCCGGAATCGTTGTAACAGATTTGAAAATGCCCCGTATGGACGGGCTAGAGCTGCTGACCCGGCTGGGGGAAATGCAGCTCAAGCTGGCCGTTATCGTTTTGACCGCACAAGGCAGTATTGAGCGCGCCGTCGAGGCGATGAAGATGGGCGCTTACGATTTCATCCAGAAGCCTATCGATCCTACGCGGTTGAAAACCATCCTGGCCAACGCCAGCCGGCAGCGCGCCATGGAGCGCGAGCTGGAAGTGACGCGCCGCCGGCTGAGAGAAAGCGGCTTTCTCGGATCGCTTGTCGGCAGCTCCAGGAAAATGCAGGAAATGTTCGCCATGATCGAACGAGTGGCGCCCAGCAATGTATCTGTCCTGATTACCGGGGAGAGCGGCACAGGCAAGGAGTTGGTGGCGAGGACTCTGCACGAATTAAGTCCGCGGAAAAGCAAACCCTTCGTGGCGGTGAACTGCGCCGCGATTCCTGAAACTTTGATCGAGAGCGAGATTTTCGGTCATGAAAAAGGCGCATTTACCGGAGCGATGGAACGCCGCGCCGGCTGTTTCGAATTGGCTGAAGAAGGGACACTTCTTCTGGATGAGATCGGGGAGATGCCGGTAGGTACCCAGGCAAAGCTGCTGCGGGTGCTCGAAGACAAGAAGTTACGGCGTTTGGGCAGCAAGGTGGAGACGCCCATGGACGTGCGGGTGCTGGCCGCGACCAACAAGAATCCCGAGGACGCCGTCGCTGCCGGGCAACTGCGCGGCGATTTGTACTATCGGCTGAATGTTTTTAACTTGCATATGCCACCTCTGCGGGAACATAAAGAAGATATCCCGGCAATCATCGACACCATGCTGAATGACATGAACGCCAAACATGACCGGCATGTGAGAGGGCTCGATGCCGAACTGCTGCAGAAATTGATCGCTCACGACTGGCCCGGCAATGTACGCGAGCTCAGAAATACGGTCGAGCGGGCGGTGATTCTGTGCGGCGAGGGTTCGCTCGAAACGCTTCATCTACCGCCGGGCTTTGGCGAGCGGACCATGCGCCCGGTGACAGCCGAGCCTGCTGAATCCTCCAGCGGCGTCCATGTAGAGGTAGGCACAACGGTCGACGAAGCGGAGCGGAAGCTTATTGTCAAAACCTTAGAGTCAACGCATAACAATAAGACGCGGGCGGCCGAGATTCTGGGGATCAGCCTGAAGACTCTGCACAACAAGCTGAAGGAGTACGGGAACACAACCGGGACGGAAGGCATCCAGGAACGGTCTCTCTTTTGGGGAAGCTCCAGATAAGGCTAAACCGGACGAATTTGTGGATTACTGATATCTCGGGCCGGTTGAATTTCAGGACGAGAAGAACAATGGGCGCCCCATATCTCCCCGCGTTCTTTGCGGGGCGCTATGGGATGGACATACAAAATAGCCCGGATCAAATCGCAACCAGACCTGAAGCAAATTCTCTGGAGCATTTCTCCCCGATGGCGTAGGGTAAAGCCAGACGCGGCTTAGCTATCCCGGAACGCGCCTCAGCGGGAAATGCTATAAGTTCCTCCAAGGCGTCACCATGCGACTCAAGACCAAGCTCGTACTCGCAATTTCAGGCCTGGTTTGCCTGATGGTGTGCGCTCTTTCGTGGATCTTCCTCTATCAGCTTCTCGAACAGCGCATCTCCCAATCTTACGCAGCCAATGATATGGTGGCCCATCAGATTCTGTTCGCTACCCGCCAGGCGCTGGAAACCGATGCTGCCGTGCGCCAGGTGAGCGCTAACGATCCCCAGGTCTTGCGCAGAACTGTGGCTGATGCCCTGCGCCGCGATGCCGGTCTGAAATCGCTCCTGGATTCCGCCATCCGCTATTCGCCCACAGTCCTTGACGTGGCTATAGCCGATAGTCAGGGAGTGGGCTTGGTGAGTACGGATCCCGCGGGCATCGACGCTCCGCTTCCGGCGCGCAAAGAATATGGCGAGCTGCAAAGCGGAGGGCTGCTGCGCTTGCTAACCATCGTCTTTGGTCCGCCCCGCGTCTATAACGTGACCCTACCTTTGGAGCGGGCCGGGGGAAAACCGTTTTTGACGGTTCGCGTGGGTGTTCGCACTACCTTTCTGCGCTACGTGGTAGAGCCCTGGCTGGTCACCGCGCTCACTTACACCGGCCTGGCGATTGTCTGCTCTCTGATCGTGGCCGCCTTCCTCGCCAACCTCGCGCTCAAACCCATCGAACAGATCGGTTACAGACTGGATGCACTGGACCGGGCGGGGGCAGCGGCCGGTGAAATCGAAAGTGCTCCTGAGGCGGAGGAGGATGCGGTAGTCGTGGTATCGCACAAGATCGAGCGAATCGGCCGGCGCATGCGCAATGTAGAGGAGGTCTTCTCCGCTCTCAAAGAAGGTTTGGATCAGATCATGACCAACCTTCAGGACGGCATCGTGTTGTTCACCCACGATGCTCGGGCCGTATTGGTAAGCGATTCGGTCGAGCGCTTCCTTGGGATCAGCCGGGAAAGTATTCTTGGCTGCGAACTGCACGAAGTCTTCAGCAAGAATACGCGCCTGGGGAGCATGGTGCGGGAGTCGTTCGACGCTCGCATGGCATTGGTGCAGGAGGAGATCACGACTGAAACCGGCAGGCGGGTGGAGATTTCGCTTGACTTCATCCACGATGACCGGGCGCGGGCTCCTCAAGGAGCATTGGGAGCGCTTCTGACCCTGCATGACCTGGAATCGGTACGCGAGATCGAGAGCGAATTGGAGATCTCCCGCAGGCTTGCGGATATCGGGAGGCTGACTGCCGGGGTCGGCCATGAGGTGAAGAATCCGATCAATGCCATTGTGGTCCACCTGGAATTGATGCGAAACAAATTGGATGCTTCCGACGCCAATGCATTGCGCCATCTGGAAATTATCTCCAGCGAAATTCAGAGACTCGACCGGGTGGTGCAGACCCTGGTTGATTTCTCCCGTCCGGTGGAGTTGCAGCTTGAGGAACAGGATCTTCGCCGTATCGTTTCCGGCGTGCTGATGCTCGCCTCGGCCGAGCTCGAAACCCGCGATGTGTATGTACAGAGCACTCTTCCCGAACACCCTCTCATGGCCAAGGTCGATTCCGATCTGTTAAAGCAGGCTCTGCTGAACGTTGTCCTGAATGGAGCGCAGGCAATGTCGGCCGGAGGCAAGCTGGAGGTACGGCTGGCGGAAAACGGACGCGCTGCCCTGCTCAGCATCCACGATCAAGGCGCCGGGATTCCGGATAATATCCGGGACAAGATTTTCGACTTGTATTTCACCACCAAAAAGGGCGGCAGCGGTATTGGCTTAGCGATGACCTACCGCATCGTGCAACTTCACAACGGTTCGATTGAAGTACAATCTGGTGCAACCACCGGTACCACGTTTACTTTGCGCCTGCCGCTTGTGGCGGCTGCGGAAAGCAGGACGCGCGGATATCTGGTGGCAAGCGCGCGAGATCTAGGGCAGGCGGGCGTGGCTGAGGAACCAAGAGGATGATGGCTCCAGGGAAGCAACTGGCTTGGACGATACTGCTCGCAGTGTCTCTGACCGGGTGTTCCCTTCTCCACAAGCAACCAGCCCAGCAGGCGCAAGCTCCTCCGCTGCAGACAGGGCAAGGGGCGCTCCAGCAGCAGGAGCAGCAACAACATCAGGCGCCCCCGCCTTCCAGCCCTCCGCAGACGTCGGCGCAAGCAACGCCCCCGCCCCTGCCTCCGGCGAAGCAACGCAAAGTAAAGCGTCCCAAGAAGCCCAAACCGGCGGAACCCACTCAGTCTTCCCCGCCGGTTCAGCAGGCGGCAAACTCAGCGCCGGCCCCGCCTTCCGGCTCCGCGACTCCAGTATCCGCGATTGGACAATTGACCGGAGGAGATAGCGCAACCGAGGAACAGACCAAGCGGGATACCGTAACTTTAATCAGCACGACAGAGCGCGGTCTGCAAGAGATCAAGAGAGCCCTCTCCAGCGAGGAGCAGACCACAGCCGCACAAATTCGCGCCTTTTTAGATCAGGCGAAGAAGGCTCTGGCTAACGGCGATTCCGACGGAGCGCATACCTTAGCCACCAAGGCAAAGCTTCTTCTTGAAGAATTGATCAAGTCTTAGGGCCTAAACAGCTACGCGAATAACTCAAAACCGGTGTTCCCGCTTCGGGAACCACTTCAATTGGAAGGTCACGCTGGTATCCGATTGTGGGCCCGGCTTGTAGATGGGAATCTTCCAATGCTCGTACTGCACGTCGGCCCTGGCTTCTACCTGCGGTCCAAAACGTTTGACTGCTTCGAAGTTGAAGTCGCTCTGGGTGGTGCCGCCGTGGATAAAATCCGACGCGGCTTTATCTCTGCGATAGGCGAATTGGAGCCATTCCTCAGGTGAAAGGTGGTAGGTGAGCCAGGCCTGTCCGCCTTTGTTTTCCCGGCCGATCCAATCGCCCATCAATTGTCCATTGTTCGTGTAACCGTTTCGCTGGACGACCTCGATATACATGAACTGTCCGCCATTGGCCTGTCCATTGTTGGGCGCGGTAGAGGCAGCTTCCACCCGCAAATCCAGTTTTGGCGCGCCGGGAAAATGCGATAAATAAAGGCCAGGCCGATAGGCTGCGCGTCTTGGTGCGCTCACCGGAAAAACGTCATCGTGAGTCTCGGAATCGGTATAAAGTGTCAGCCATTTCTCCAGGAAGGGGAGCCGCCAGGAGAAGTTGAAGGCGCTGAAGCGCGCGCCGGGATCGCTGCGCGAGAACTTCTCTCCTCCGTTGGTATCGCTGATGCTGTAGAAGCTGTGCCAGAAGGTGCCAAGGGTGACTGGCTCGTGCCCTATGCCGCCCCAGATGACAGTGCGTTCAAAGCCAAATTCGAAATTGGGCGTGGGTTTAAATGAGATCTGCTCGGCGTGAACCCAAGGACTGACGGGCACATTATGTCCTTTGAGCGGTCCAACAAAGAAGTCGTAGCGAATGAGCCCGGCGATGCGCGAGACGTAGGGAATGTAAAGCGGCTCGACGCGATTGATGCGGAAGCTGTAGACATTCTCCGCATTATTGCTCCACGCCATGCCGCCGCCGGCCCCTGGACCATACCAATTGTCCATTTTTCCAAGCGAGATCTCGTGTCCTGCAAGGTGAGCGGAAACGTAGCCTTCGAGAACGGTCAGATTATTCACCGATGATACCGGCCCTAACGGGATGGTGGTGTTGCCCGGCAACGCAACCGGCGCATCGGTGCCAAAACCGTCAATGATCGCCATGGCGTTGGCCAAGCTGGGAGAATAGCCTGCCCAGGATGGAGCGTGCTGGTATTCGCCACGAAAGTACAGCGAGAAGCGTCCGTAGCGAGCTGTGGCGCTCAGGCCGCTGTAGCTGTTGAAGCCTCCGGCGTAGGGCCGGCCAAAGTCGTTGATGTCTGTCTGGCCAAGGTGAAAACTATCGCGCAAAGGCAAGCCCGCTATTCCCATGGCTCGCGTATAGACGGATTCAATCGCAGCCCGGCCAACCTTCCGGTCCATCGGGATCCGCAGATCGGGTTCTAATTCATGTTCAATTGCTTCATAGATATCGATTGCGGTGTCATTATCGCTGCCGGTAATCCTGTCCGAACTCTGGTCCAGCATGTTGGCAACGCTCAGACGAGTCCAGGGGCGTAAACCAAGAAACACGGTATCGGCGAAACCCATCGAGTAGAGCCGCATCATCGCTGGATAGATCCAGCTATCCAGCGGAATATAGGGCGAACTGAAAGCCTCGATCGACTTGATAGGCTCGGGATTTTCGAAATGAATTCCCTGGCCGGGCACGGGAAGCTGGTCGGGCGAGGGCTTGCCCCACCAAATGGGAGTTGGCGCGGGCAATTGATCCTGAGTCGGCTGCGTCTGCCCCTGCGGTTGGTTTACGGGCTGCTGCGGAGCGGGCGGCGCTGTTTGCTGTGCCGCCGGGGTTTGATCCTGCGCCGCCGCGGGCAAAGCTAATGCTGCCAAAAGCGGGATCAAGGCGGCAAACATCCAGCGGGCGCCGAGAAATTTCAATAGGACCTCAATACGATTCTGATGCCCGATTCTCTCCGCGGCGGAGTCAGATGCGGGGCAAAGGACCTGGATTTCTATAGCCTGTGATTCCAAGCTATCGAATGCGGAAGCAGGGGTCAATTTGGAGCCGGTATCCATTGAACAAGAAACCAGCGGCAAACAAGCGCCATAGAATGCCGCAGCGGGAGTCTCCGAAGACGGGAAAGCACAATCAAAGGCACAATCACACAATACGATAAGGCTTGCACTCGATCAGCGTGGGACCGCCTCCCCGGCGAGCCCGCAGCACCGACTCGTGGGCAACCCGGTACACGGCGGCCAGATCAAGACCGTCAACCGGTATGCTGGGAATATCATTGTCCTCCGCCAGCAAGCCGATATCCTCTTGCTTAACGGACGTTTTAGCTCCGCGATCGCCGCCGCAAAGACCGCCGCAGTGGATAAAGACGATGGGCAGCGACTTGATACCGGCAAGACTGAACACCCCTCCGCCATTCGCTCTGAGAAGAGACATCGGAAACCGCCACCACGACGTTCCCGGTCTTCTTGATCCTGCTCGCCGCCCTCACGGCGGCGCTAAGCATAACGCTCGATGTGGAATTTGCAATCGGGATCTTTTGCACCGACAAGACGACGTCTTCCCGCCGCAAATCGATGGTGCACCCCGCTTCGGAAAAATTTCGCCGCTTCCGGGACAGCGGAGTGCGTTCTCCCAGGTCGGGACGCTTGAGCATTGCAAGGTAAAGCTGATGCAATTTCTCGTCGCCGATAGACGAACGGTTTTTAGCTTTGACACTCATTGGTGAAAAATTCAATGGACCTTTAGGGCAGAAACAGAACCGCGGCTCTCTCGAAAGTCATCCCCGGATCCATGGATGCGTCTGCCATAAGGCCGATTGTAAATGGCGTCAGATGAACGCCCTCAGCCAGGGAAGTTTTTCACAGAAATGTGAAAAAGCCTGTGCATTTCCCGGCGCGGAAAAGCCGCAAACCTTGAATTCGCGGGAGTTACTACTCTCTGCACCGCTTTCGATGCTCAACGCCGCGCGGCCCCCATTTAAGTCGAATAATCGGCGTTGATATGAACATATTCGGCTGTAAGATCCGTTGTCCAAAAACGGCAAGCTCCCTGGCCGAGCCCGAGATCAACACGCAGGTAAAGTTCGCGCTGCTTAAGGTATTGGTGAGCGGCCGCTTTGTCTAAATGAGGTGAGACGCCGCCCTGTCTGCAAATCTCCATTTCTCCTAAATGAATATCGACCAGCGCGGGAGTGACCGGCACGCCGGAATTCCCTATGGCAGCCAGAATGCGCCCCCAATTGGGATCACAGCCGGCCCAAGAAGTTTTGACCAGCGGCGAGTGAGCGATCGAATGCGCCACACGCAGAGCATCGCTATCGCTGAGAGCGCCGCAAATGTTCAGCTCTACTACGTGCTCGATGCCTTCGCCGTCCGCGACCACCTGCTTGGCAAGGGAAAGACAAACCTGGTGCAGCGCGGAAAAGAAATTCTTCGGGAGAGCGCCATCGCTGGTCCGAGCCGCGTCGACGGCTACTCCGCTGGCCCCGCTCGCCAACAGCAGGACAGTATCGTTTGTCGAAGTATCGCCGTCGATAGAAATGCGATTAAATGTGGTTTCAACGGCGCGGCCCAGCAAATCGGCCGCCGCTTCCGGCTGGATAATAGCGTCGGTAAAGATGTAAACCAGCATCGTCGCATGCGGAGCCGCCAATCGCGGATAGATCATACCTGCTCCCTTGGCCACTCCTGCCAGCCGGACGATGCGGCCCTCCGCCTCAATACTCGCGCTCGCCAGTTTTATTCGTGTGTCGGTGGTCATGATAGCGCGCGCCATCTGCTCCAGGTGCGCGGCGGAGCTGCCCAATGCCGAGTTCAAGTCGGGCAGAGAAGCGATAAGCTTCTGCTCCGGCAACGGTACGCCGATAATTCCAGTGGATGAAGGAAACACCGCGTGAGCATCACACCGGAAGACCTCGCCGGCCTTGGCGCAAACATGTTCGGCAGAACGAATTCCCGCTTCGCCGGTGGCGCAATTTGCATTGCCGGCATTCACTACAACGGCGCGCAGATGGCCTTGGCTGCTCTCTAGATGGCGCCGTCCGACGATGAGCGGCGCCGCGACCACCTGATTGCTGGTGAACATGGCCGCGGCTGTCGCGGTTTTATCCGCGACCGCACACGCAAAGTCGGGCTTGCCGCTGGCTTTGATGCCGGCTCGCACCGCCGCAAAACGAAAGCCGAGAGGCACTTGCTCTTCCGTTAAACGGGGTTCCTGTGTAAGTTGAAACTTGGTATCCATGAGCCTTTTACTCTATCAAGAGACCAGCGGCTCTTTCCGATCCCGCGGCGGAAATTCGACGAATGCAAGCTGACCAAAGACCTCAAGTGCATCCCCAGTTCGTCACCATGCGCAACGTAGATGTCGCGCGCGGGGAGAACGTGGTGCTGCACTGCCTTGACTTAACCATTGCCACCGGCGAACACGCGGCCATTCTTGGACCCAACGGTTGCGGAAAATCGACACTGATCAAGACCATCACCTGCGAATGCTATCCGGTGGTGCGGCCGGGAATGGAGATCAAGATCTACGGCCGCGATCGCTGGGAGGTGCAGCAACTGCGCAAGCATCTCGGGGTGGTCGCGGCCGAATTACCCGGCGAAAGAACGCACCGGACCAAAGGATTGGACGCGGTCGTTTCCGGATTCTTTTCAAGCTCGACCATCTGGCCCAATTTAGAGGTAACCGAAGCGATGCGCGAGAGCGCGATGGAAGCCTTGGACCTGCTGGAGGCGCGATATCTGCGCGATCGTTTGGTTGGCCAGATGTCGGCGGGAGAAACCCGCCGCGTCATGATCGCGCGAGCTTTGGTGCACAAACCGGAGATGCTCTTGCTGGACGAGCCGAGCAACGCGCTGGACTTGGCATCGCAACGCGAACTAAGAGAGATTCTGCGCGGCCTGGCGAGAAACTCCGGTCATCGAAAAACCGGAATCGTGATGGTGACACATCATCTGGCCGACATTTTGCCGGAGATGGATCGCGTCATCATGATGCGCGCCGGACGCATTGTGGGTGACGGCCGCAAGGCGGAGCTGCTGCAGCCGGAAAAGCTCTCGGATCTTTTTGGAATCGATGATCTGGAGTTGACGGAAAGAAACGGATATTGGCATTCATGGTGAGCCCGGCAACGCCTCACCTCTTGACCGCGTCCCTCCATCGGTTTTAAGTTAGAAGTACACGGGAAAGGAGGATGATCCAGCGAATGAAAAATTCTGATGGTAGTAGTTGTAATTTACGTGAGGTGGCTGAGGCTTAGAGCCGTCCCGCTCTAGACCTGGTGGTAAATATTCCGCCGAGGCCCACTACGATGCGAGTGTGGACGCCTCAGGCCAAACTCAACAGTTCCACCGGTGATCGAGGTCCGCGGCCCAGCCTGGCGCGGACCTTTCACTTTCTCAGGCTTACAATAATTCTATGGAACCTCTAGTGATTGCGGGCAAAGCTTTCCAGTCCCGGTTGATTGTCGGCACAGGAAAGTACAAGGATGGACTGGAAACACAGGCTGCCATTGAAGCTTCAGGAGCGGAGATGGTGACGGTTGCGGTCCGGCGCGTGAATCTAGACCGCTCCAAGGAGTCGCTGCTGGACTTCATCGATCCGCGGCGGTATTTTCTGCTGCCCAATACGGCGGGCTGCTACACCGCCGAAGAAGCTATACGCGCGGCCAGATTGGGCCGCGAAGTCGGACTCTCCGATTGGGTGAAGATTGAAGTGATAGGCGACACGGAGACGTTGTATCCGGATGTGCATGCAACCTTGGAAGCTACCCGGGTCCTGGTGAAGGAGGGTTTCACGGTACTGCCCTATACCTCCGACGACATTGTTTTCGCGTTAAGGCTGATCGATGCGGGGGCAGCCGCCGTCATGCCCCTGGGTGCGCCTATCGGCAGCGGAATGGGGTTGCAGAACCTGGCGAGCCTGCGCATCCTCCGGGAGAGAATCACGGACGTTCCCCTGATTGTGGACGCCGGGGTGGGAATGGCCTCGGATGTCTGTCTCGCCATGGACTTGGGCGCGGATGCAGTGCTGATCAATTCTGCTATTGCCCATGCCGCCAAGCCGGTGCTGATGGCCGAGGCGATGCAGCACGCTGTTCTGGCCGGGCGGCAATCCTTCCTTGCCGGACGCATGCCGCGCAAACTTTACGCCACGGCAAGCTCGCCGCTTGAGGGCATTTCCCGGTAACCCTCGCCGCCAATTGGCTCGGATTCTGTATTCTGCCCCCAGGGTGGTTCACCCCAAATCATGGAGTGCCCAGATCTACACTGATTGCCGGATTCTCCTTGAGGAACAGTCTCTAGAATCTCAGTAGAAATGCTATAGACTCGGTCACATGCGCGTCTTAGGCATCGATTGCGGAACCGCCTGTACCGGCTACGGGGTAGTGGAGGCCGAGTATGGACCCCGTGAATCGCGGCTGATCGCGCTGGCTGCGGGCGGCTTGAACTTGGCCAAGAAAGATTCGCTGTCCCAGCGTCTGGCCTTTGTTTTCGAGGAACTCACCAGGCTTTTAGAAATCCATCGGCCGGATGTGGTCGCGGTTGAAGAAGTTTTCTATTCGGTGAATGCTAAATCAGCACTCAAGCTGGGACATGTGCGAGGAGTTGCACTGTTGGCAGCAGCCCGCTACGGACTTCCCGTGGCCGAATATGCTCCCCTTACCATCAAATCGTCCGTCGTCGGATACGGGCAGGCGGAGAAGGAACAGGTGGGATACATGGTGGCTCGCCTGCTGAACCTCAAACAAGCGCCCCAGCCTGCCGATGCCGCCGATGCTTTGGCTATCGCCATATGTCACCTGCACACAGCGCAAACGCTTGCCATGCAGTTGGAGCCGACACATTGAGGCGGTCGTTGTTGCCCGGCATTTTGCTTACAAGCTTGCTATCCGCCCTTATGACGTGGCCAAACCCTTGCAGCGCCGCTGCTCAAACAGAGTCCGCGGCAGATGCGCCGGCCGCGCAGGTACGATTCACCTATCAGAACCCGCAATTGCAGCCCGCGAAGTACTCCCTGACCGTCAATCAGGACGGTTCCGGCAGTTACCACTCGGAGATAGGCGACGCCCCGCAGGACAAGGAAGAAGCTCCAACTCGTCCGCAGGATCGCGCAATTCACATTTCCAAAGTCACCCGCGACAAGATATTCGCAGTTGCCCGGCAGAACAAGTACTTCGCGATCGCCTGTGATGGCGGAGGAAAGCACGTTGCCTTTCAGGGGACAAAGACTCTCGAATTCAAGGGGCGCGAGGGCCAGGGAAGCTGCACATACGACTGGTCAAAAAACAAGAGCGTAGAAGAACTTACCAATATCTTTGAAGGTATCTCTTTAACTTTGGAAGAGGGCGCCAAGCTGCAGATGGAGTATGAACATTCCCGCCTTTCGCTGGATCCCGAATTAGAGTTGCTGGATCAGCTGGCACGGCAGGGCCGCGCCTTGGAGTTTGGCAACATTGCGTCCATCTTGCGAACAATCGCTAATGACCAAGCAGTGCTGAAACGCGTCCAACGCCGTGCACAGGATTTGCTCACCCTCTCGCAAGCCGAATAGGGCGCGGAAACTCGGGGCCGCAAGACGTGTTCAATAGAGTGGAAGTCTGTTATTACGCAGTACTGGGGGTGCGAATTATGAAGCGCCTTAGTGAGAAGAAGAGCAATTGCAGCGTGGCTAAAAAAGCGTGTGGAAGAAGATTTGCCGCAAGCTGCCTTGGATTGGCGCTATGTCTCGGCGCTGCTACTAGCCACGCGTTTGCACAAGATCAGGGACAGGATCAGGGACCCCCGCAATACCCTCAGCAAGCTCCGCAGGGACCTCAAGACCAAGGACCGCCACAATATCCGGATCAGGCTCCGCAAGGTCAGCAGGATCAAGGCCCTCCTCTACCTCCTCAGGAAGGGGCGGCGCAGCAGGGCCCCTCTCAATCCCCGGAACAAGGCCCTGCGCAGTCTTTGGGCAGTGTGGCCCGTTTGAGCTTCGTTCAGGGCGACGTCAAGATGGTTTCCAGCGGACAGACAGATTTTCAGCAGGCGGTGGCGAACATGCCCTTACTGGCCGGTTCGAGCCTGCAGACTGGAGCGAATGGACAAGCGGAAGTCGAATTCGATGATGGAAGCGTGGCCCGGCTGACGCCCAACAGTTCCCTCGCGGTGAATCATCTTGGGCAGGACGGGGTTGAACTGCAACAGAACTCCGGCTTGGCCTATTACGAGTTGAATGTCGGCCAGGGTCATCCGCCGTTTCACGTGGAATTTCCCGGAGCCGAAGCTCTACCTACGGCCAACGCAATCTTCCGCTTGGATCTCGACAATACTCCGGAAGTAGCCGTGACCAGCGGCGCTGTAGAAGTTTCGGGGAATGGCGTTCCCGCCACTACCGTAAGCGAAAACCAAAGTGTGCGCTTCGTGCCTGGCAACGGAACGCCTTACACCGTCACGCAGAGCGTCAATCCCGATTCCTGGGACCAGTGGAACAAGGATCGCGACCAGGCTATTTCTCAAGAGGCGGCGCAGCAGACACCGGCTCGCGAGAATTCAGGCGACTCCGGAGACGAGAACTGGAACGACCTCGACTATTACGGCAATTGGTACCCGGTAGAGGGTAGCGGAAATGTTTGGGTTCCGGCAGGAGTTCAGGCAGGATGGGATCCATATGGCGCCGGCTACTGGGGCTATTATCCAGGCTTGGGTTATACCTGGATTTCAGCGTATCCATGGGGTTGGTTGCCTTATCACTGCGGATCTTGGAACTACTACTCTTTCGGATGGGGCTGGGCTCCGGGTGTAGGTGGACGGGCCTGGGTTCCAATCGCGGGCTTTCGGGGATATCCGGGATACTTTATTCCAGCGCGGCCGGTCTGGCGCCCTGGACGCGGCGTCCCAATTCCTGCGAATAGGCTGCTGATCGTGAATCGTGGACCGCGGTCGACCGGCCCCTGGGGATTCAACCACTCAGTTCCGGTCGTCAACCATGACGAAGCGCTGAGGGTGGGCGGACGTACGATCGCGCCGATTGGCCGCACCGCCTTTAGTGCGCAGGGATTTGCCGGCAACAGGGGAACAACTCCCGGCGTGCGCGCGGTGTTGCAGAACAACGTTCGCGGCTCCTACCAATACGGCGCAGTACAGAACCGGCAACCGATGCCGGCTCAGTCTCACATTCAGCCGGTGCAGCCGCGGCCGAATACTTTCTACCGTCCGGATTCCCGCTCGACATATGCTCCGCGTCCTATGTCCACGCCTCATTACTCAGCTCCTCCGCAGCAGCACTACTCTCCGCCTCCGCAGCAGCACTACTCTCCGCCTCCGCAACCGCACTATTCGGCTCCCGCGGGAGGCGGCGGTCACGGACGGCGCTGAGACCTCATCCGATATCCCACCCTTCGCGCGCAACAAAACCGTGCGAAGGGTGGTGCACCCTCACGCGCCGGTGATTTTAGAAACCATGCATACTCCAGCCGGAGCTTGGGCTCCCATATCTGATGCGCTCCTTGCGTCAGTTGTGTGAAGCCACAGATCAGCCTCAGTTACTCTCCTTCGCCAGTGCATGAAAGAGGCACGCCATAACTTCGAGCGGTACGGCTTCCGCGCGGATGGCTAAGTTCATCTCGCATGCTGCAAGCGCTGCTTGAATTTGCGCAGGATCGTACCCGGCGGCACGAAGGTTATTCGCCAGCGTCTTCCGCTTTTGCGCGAAGGCTTGCCGCAGAAAATGCAGAAACGATTTGCGCTCCACGTCCAGTTCCGCAAAACGCGGCTGCATGGTAAGACGGACGACTGTGGAGTGGACCTCCGGAGGGGGAGAAAATGCGCCGGGCGGCAGTGTGAACAGAGGCTCTGTCCGGGCATACATCTGTGTAGTGGCGGAGAGCAGGCCGTAGTCGCGGCTGCCGGGCGAAGCCACGATCCGGGCGGCAACCTCACGCTGAAGCATGAGCACGGCGCTTTCGATGACCTGGTGATACCGGAACAGGTGCAGCAGGATATCCGAGGTGATGTAGTAGGGCAAATTGCCGGCAATGCGCAGCCGTCCGGAAAAACGCGAGGCGAGCTGATCGAGATCCACGCTCAGGATGTCCTGGCAGATGATTTCAGGAACGGACCCCGAGAGACCGGCAAACTCCTGCTCGAGTGCCGATGCGAGCGAGCGATCGAGTTCGACAGCAACCAGGCGTTTGCTTTGCGCAGCCAGAAGCCGGGTGATCACTCCTCGGCCCGGACCAATTTCGAGCACAGTGGCTCCGCTGAGATCGCCTAAGGCCTCCACGATGGCGCGCGGGGCCGTCGGACTGACGAGAAAGTTCTGCCCCAGCTTGGCTCTCCGGCGATTGAGTGAAGACTGTGCCATGGCAACAGGAGATATGCTCTAGACTACGGGTTTGGGTTGGCTTCTTCTCCGCATCATACGGAACGAGTCGACGAATACGAAGGAGTACCGTCCATGCATATTGTTTTTGCCGCGCCCGAGGCTGTTCCTTATGCCAAGACGGGCGGAGTTGCAGACGTGACCGGCTCACTGCCGCGAGAGATTGTGCGGCAGGGCCATCGGGTGACGGTTTACATGCCGCTCTATCGCCAGGCGCAAAAGCATTTGAAAGAGACCAAGGTCGCAATCCATAGCCTCACTATCCCTTTCCCTTACTACAACCGGTTTGTCAGAGTGGTCGATGGCGGCAGCCCCGAGGGAGTGCAGTTCTATTTCATCGATTGCCCGGAGCTCTTCGATCGCGAATATCTCTATGAAACGCCCAGTTCCGAGTATGCGGATAACGCGGAACGCTTTGGCCTTTTCTCGCGAGCGGTGCTTGAAAGCAGCAAGCAATTGGGCGTTCCCAACCTCTTTCACGTTCATGGCTGGCCGCCTGCGGCGCTGGCCATTCTGTTACGCACTGTCTATTACTTCGATCCGGTACTGAAAAACGTGGCGTGTCTTTTAACCATCCACAATGCCGATCGCCAGGGGCGTTTTGCGGCCAAAACCGTGGAACAGCTGCTGCTGCCGTGGGACATCTATTCCCCGGCCGGAGTGGAGTTCTTCGACACCTTCAATTTTCTGAAAGGCGGAATCGTTTATTCGGATGCAATTACCACGGTGAGCCGTAAGTATGCCGAGGAACTTCAGACACCGGAATTCGGCAATGGCCTCGATCCGGTGCTCCGCGAACGCGCAGCGGACCTGCACGGCATTCTGAACGGAGTCGATTACCAGGAGTGGGATCCCGCGACGGATAGCAAGATCGCCGCCCACTATACGGCAGAGCGGCTGGAAGGAAAGGCGGCCTGCCGCAAAGACCTGCTGCACGCTTTCGGGGTAACGAACGTGGCGGAGACTACTCCGGTCGTGGGAATGGTTTCCCACCTTTCCACGCAAAAGGGTTTTGACCTGATCGCGCAGGCCGCCGACCGGCTGTTCCAGGAAAATATGTTGTTGCTGGTATTGGGAATGGGCGAGCCGTACTACGAGAATCTGCTGCGCACCCTGGCCGAGCGGAATCCCGGCAAAATCGCGGTGCGCATAGCCTACGATGAGACATTGGCCCACAAAATAGAAGCCGGCTCGGACATTGTCTTGATGCCTTCGCGCTCAGAGCCATGCGGCTTGAATCAGATTTACGGCATGAGGTACGGTACGGTTCCAGTTGTGCGGGCGACCGGAGGCTTGGACGACACCGTACAGGAGTGGAACGCGGAAACGGGCGCCGGTACCGGCTTCAAATTTCACAGCTATGAGCCCGACGATCTGCTGAACACGCTCAGACTGGCGTTCTCCGCCTTCCCCGACAAGGAGCAGTGGCGAAAGCTAATGCGGAACGGCATGGGATGCGACTACTCCTGGACCAGCCCGGCGCGGGAATACATCCGCATTTATCAGGAGATTGTGCGCCGCAGATCATAGAGGCGGGCAACCCCGCCGCGATACGCCGAGTCTTACTCACTAACGGGAAGAGAAATCTTCCAGGAAGGAGAGAGTAGACTATGGCCATCATGAGATTCGGCAACGAAACTCGCAGCGCATCCAGGAGACTGGACGTGCGGAGATGGCAGCGAGGAAACTCTAACAACCGATGTGACAACGGAAAAGTGAGGGAAACGCGGGCTGAGCTCGCGCGCCCCGAGTAATTCCGGGGTAATAGGGTTGTGATCTGGCAGCCGACCAGATCTTCGAAAATTCGGACAGCGTAAAGGGCGATTCTCCGAAAGGGGAATCGCCCTTCGCTTTGTTACTGGTCCCCGGGCTTGCCAGGGTCCCAACTCACCACGAGATCATCAACCGCCCGGTGATCCCTTTCACAACCAAACGCTTCCTGCAGGGCAGTTTAGGAAATACTGTGGTCTTTTCCAATTTGCTCGCGGCCGCCGCTCCCTGCTGGTCGCGTCGCCTTGGCAATAGTGGCTTCGGTCTACACCATTTCCTAAACTGCCGTAGCCCCTGCATCTATCGAATGTATTTAGATCTTGCAAAGGGTAAGCTCGCTTCCCCTGCTGCAGTGGTATTGTCGTGGAAGGCGCTCTAAGTTCCGACCTGTGATTGCAAGTCCAATGAAAGCTCATTGAGGATACCGTTCTCCATCGAGAAGCGGAGCCCTAATAATTGCGCCCGCATCGCCAGGGAACGGACGCTCCGCGCGTGCCAATCAGTCCTTTCGGATGTTCCCGCAATGATCAGCTCGCCGGAACCGGGACCCGATCGATAGACGCGAAGCAACGCAGTATCAACTTCAGGCACGATATCAAACAGCAAATTACGGACGGCGATGGCATCTTTGAGGGCCTGGAGTGACGCGTGCCGCTGGCCTACACTGCTGGGCAGATTGGCGTCCCATGAATCTGGTTCGCGTGCCACCCAGTCGCATTCCGCCCGAGCTTCCGACATCTGAAAGCGGAGCAACCGCATCGGGGCGCGTGTGAGCTCACCGAAGCGCATCCGCACCCGAAAATCGCGAAGAAAGTGGCTGGCGTCGCTAATCCGCTTTGCCAGCCTCGCCCTAGCCTTCGACGGCATATCGTCTCCTATCGCATCGAAGGGAGTGACAGTAGATATGAATGACATGTACTTCTCCGCTGCCTACGGCAGAAACAGGATGGATGGACATATCCCAAGCCGCTGCCATCAACGGCCTTTTTCCTTAAGAAAAAGCCACTTTGTGGAATTCATCGAAGCCACGCCTCTCCTGTTTCTGCCTTAGTAGGGAGGAGAAACGGTCAGACAGCTACGGCACCGCGTTCCTGGTTCCTAATCCGGATTGCATCTTCGAGCTTGTAGAGAAAGATCTTGCCGTCGCCAATCTTGCCTGTATAGGCAGTATCTAGAATGACCTGCACGACCTTGTTAACAACATCGTCTTGAACCACGACTTCGAGTTTAATCTTAGGCAGCAGATCCGTTTCGTACTCACGCCCTCGATAGAACTCGGTATGTCCTTTCTGCCGGCCATGGCCACGAACCTCGGAGATCGTCATTCCCTCGGTACCGACCTGGATGAGTGCCTCTTTAACAGCTTCGAACTTGTTCGGTCGAATGATTGCTTCGATTTTGGTCATGGTTCCTCTCTCATTTCGGTCAACGGCCGGCAGTAACCGCGTCGCGCTTAGCTGCGGGGGTTGTCGTGTAGCTGGGCCCAGTCAGGTCCTTTGCCAGACCGGACGGGGCGGCAAGCGACGAGATAACATATTCGGGGTAAGCGGAGATACCGTGCTCGTGAAGGTCCAGGCCGTAGAGCTCGCCTTCCGCTGAGACGCGGAGAGTGCCTGTGAGATTAACGAGGTACATCACCAACATCGCAATCGCAAAGGTGGAACAGGTGATGATGGCGCTGCCTATGAACTGCGCCTTAAGTACTGTGAACCCTCCATGATAAAAGAGACCGTTCAGGGCGGCGGAATTGTCAGGACCGGTCGGTCCTGAGGCTCCGTACTTTCCGCAGGCAAACAGCCCCAAGGAAAGAGTGCCCCAGATACCGCAAAAACCGTGCACTGGAACTGCGCCGATAGGGTCGTCAATGCGCAACCATTCGAGCAGTTCAACGCCCATCACAACTAACACACCCGCCACCCCGCCAAGGATAATGGCTCCCGTCGGGCTAACCCAATAGCAAGGACAGGTGATGGCAACCAGCCCAGCAAGGAAGCCGTTGACCGTGAAGCCGACATCCCATTTCTTGCTGAAGAGATAGGCATAAAACATTGCGGTAAGACCCGCGGCGCAGGCTGCCAAAGTGGTATTAGCAGCAACTCGGCCGATGCCGCCGAAGTCCATTGCTGAAAGTGTGGATCCCGGGTTGAATCCGTACCAGCCGAACCAGAGAATTAGGCCGCCCGATGCGGCGATGGTCAAATCGTGAGGCAGCATGGGTCCGCCGCCATCACGCTTGAATCTCCGGCCTAAGCGCGGGCCTAGAACGATCGAGCCGGCCAGGGCGATGAACCCGCCAATGGTGTGGACGACGGTCGATCCGGCGAAATCGTGGAACCCGGTCCCCAAACCAGGCAGAAAGTTGCCGGAAGATCCCATGGTAGCCAGAAAGCCGTCTGGTCCCCACGCCCAGTGACCGATGATGGGATAAATAAAACCGGAAACCGCTAACGAGTAGAGTAGATCGCCGACGAATCCGGTACGGCCAATCATCGCGCCCGAGGTTATCGTGGAGCAGGTATCAGCGAAGGCGAATTGAAAAATCCAGACGGCAAGAAACGCAACACCGGTAGATTCGTATGTCTCAGGGGCATTCTGGAGGAAAAACCAATGGTAGCCGATGAAGCCATTGCCGTGGCTGAACATGAAGGCAAAACCAATTGCGTAGAACAAGATCCCGCATAGACAGGTATCGACAATACATTCCATCAATACGTTGACGGTCTCGCGCGAGCGGCAGAATCCGGCTTCCAGCATGGTGAAGCCGACCTGCATGCCAAAGACAAGGAATGCCGCGATCAGCGTCCATGCCGTGTTGACTGGATTGACGATATCGGCTGCCTTCACAACCGTATCGGCGGCCAGGACCTTCGCAAAGAAGATGCCGCTGATCCCCGCCATGATTAGCAACGTCAATCCTAGCCCGGCAATCTTGCCTGCCAACAATGTTGTTCCATACCGGCGCCATTCCGGCTCACGGAGGCGCGCCGATAACCGGGAAAGTCTCTGGGAAAAGGATAGGGATATCCCTCGCCCCGCAATGGGTGTCATCATGTAGCTCCTCTGTTCTCAAATTCGGGCTGCTGTCGGTGCCAGAAGCAAGCTGAACCGTCTAAGGCGCTTATGGCCGAGTTTCCCGCCGGAGAGATTCTCAGATGAGCCTAAGGCCTGGTGATAGGGGAAACAAGCCATACCTTGGTATAGGCAGAAGCACTATACCTTTTCCAGCATTGATGTGATATGAGGAGGAACCGGTCGACCGAGTTTCGGGGAAATCTACTGCACAGATCAAAGGGCGAGGGGCGGAAGTGGGGCGGCTCTCAATGGCAACGGCCCTCCATAAAAATTCGCGATAGCCTGGCGTGCTGAAAATGAATTCCTTCGCCTTGACGCGCCCAACATTTGAGATCAAAACTTGTGGTGCCCTCCTGATGTCTCCGCTGTACAAACTCGCTATCATCGGCATCATGACTGGTTCACGCGTAGATCGTATCCTCTTCTACATCGTGGATTTCGGCATAAAGCCCTTCGCGGTGGCTGGATTCTTCGTGTTGCTGGCGTTCCTATGGACCCTCTTCCTCCAGCATGAGTTCGCCTATCCATTTGTCTTTCTTTTCTTCGCCGCGGTTACGGGAAGCGCCTGGTTCGGCGGAACCATTGCGGGATTCTTGGCCGTGATCTTCTCTACGCTGGCGATCGCTTATTTCTTTGTTCCTCCATTCTTCTCATGGTCGATCGATGCAACCGCGGAGACGTACTTCGGAGCATTCGTGGTTTGCGCCTTGGCGGCGAGCTGGGCGAGTTCTTCCCGGAAGCGGAGTGAGCTGCTTATTCGGGAGGCGCACGACCACCTTGAGCAAAGAGTGCGGGAACGCACCGCTGAACTTGAACGGTCCAACGCTGTCATCCGGGAAAGCGAGCGTCAGCTGCGACTGCTGACGGAAGCCATTCCTCAGCAGATCTGGAGCGCAGGTCCGGACGGAAAGGTAGAGTACTGCAACGGGCATCTACTTGCGTATGTGGGAAAAACTATGGCTGAGATGCGCGGGGGCGGCTTTTTCGGGGTGCTCCACCCCGAGGATCTGAGTCTATTCCGGCAGGCATGGGAAAATGCGGTTGATACCCGGGAGCGATTTGAAGGAGAGTGGCGAATTCGGGGAGCCGATGGGCAATTTCGATGGTTTCTGGTCCGCGGTACGCCGCAAAATTCCGACGACGGAGCGATCGCACGGTGGTATGGAACCCATATTGATATCGAGGAGCGCCATCGCGCCGAACAGGCTTTAGTTCAAGCTCAATTGGAAGTGGCTCATCTATCGCGCACGTTGGGCATGGGGGAGTTAGCGGCATCGATAATGCATGAGATCAGCCAACCGCTTACAGCGATTGTTACACATTCCTACGCCTGCCTCGAATGGCTGCGGGGCTCGCCGAATCTTGATAAGGCTCATTCGACCGCGGAGAAGATTGTACAGGAGAGTACACGTGCAACTGCGGTAATGGGCCGTGTTCGCGCGCTGTTTCAAAAGGAGCCGCCGTTGAAAGAGCGCTTGGAAATCAATAGGGTGATACAGAACGTGGTTTGGCTGCTACGGGACGAGTCGATCCGCCGCGATATACGCATACGCACCGATCTTGGGAGGAGTCTGCCAAACATAAACGCGGACCGAGTTCAGATCGAACAGGTTCTGATCAACCTGGCCATGAATGGCATGGACGCAATGGTGGGAGCTCAAGGCCCGAAAGAATTGCTAATTAGTTCGGCAAGAAGGAACCCTCAGCAAATCCTTGTTCGAGTGGAGGACTGCGGGATCGGCTTGGACCCGGAGACAGCCACGAAGATCTTCGACCCGTTCTATACGACAAAACCGCACGGGATCGGCATGGGTCTTGCTATAAGCCGTTCTATTATCGAAGCGCACGACGGACACTTGTGGGCCGCTGCCGGGGTAGCGGGCGGCGCAACGTTTCAGTTTACAATTCCCGTGCAATCATGACTGGCCTGAGCGATGATCTTATTCCGACCGTATTCATTGTGGATGATGACGAATCCATACGTGAAGCGATCTCGAATTTGCTTGAGTCAGTAGGTCTCCCCAGCGAACACTTTTCGTCGACTGAAGAATTCCTGCGTAGCGGAAGAAGCGGATCGGCAGGCTGCCTTATCCTCGACGTAAGATTGCCAGGGATGACTGGGGTGGATTTTCAGCAGGAATTAATTCGGTGCGGCATCCACATCCCGGTTATTTTCATGACAGCTCATGGAGACATCCCCATGGTTCGCAAAGTCATAAAAGCAGGGGCAATCGAATTCCTTACCAAGCCATTTCAAAAGAGGAGTTGCTGAGTGCAATTCGCCAAGCGTTAGAAACCTCGGCGGCGCGCCGCGAAGAAGAGGCTGCGACACGGCTGGTAGGAGCGCGGTTTCGCGACCCTCAGCCCCCGAGAGCGCGAAGTGATGAAGATGATGACGGCGGGATTGCTGACCAAGCAAATTGCCGCGGACCTAAACCTGAGCGAAATCACAGTCAAGCTTCACCGCGGCATGTGATGGAAAAGATGCAGGCTCCTTCGCTGGCCGATTTGGTCAGAATGGCCAGCTTGATTGAGAAGATGGTAAGGGTTAAATCAGCCTAAGCTCAGATATCTCGATGACGTCGGCAGTTTGTAAACGTTGCGGAGAACTTCCCTAACGAATGTCGCTACGTGCTGGAAATGCTGGGTCGGGTGTATGGCGATGATGCCGAAGCGCGTTAAGGCGGCCGGATGCCGGATGGGCGGCTGCGGCTCCATCAGGATCGCAGCGGACCGGTGATGGACCAACTACACGGATGGCTGGAGGCGCAGTTAGCCTAGCGGCGGACGGAGCCAAACTCTGCGCCGGGGCAGGCGATCATGTATCTGCCCGGCCGGACGCGCAATGGCTGCGACGCCATGACCTGCGCTAGACTGTGGGACAGACTCCCTTGAAAACTCCCGGCAGACGCCCGTTTTCATGCTCGGCTGTGCGGCTCGCCCGATGCCTACTTCAGTCTGTCCGCGCGGGCGAAGCACACGCCTTCACCTGCGAAGCAGGCGCTGGACCGGCATGAACGTTCTCCACCTCGAACGTGTAACCAGATGCTTCGGCGATTTTGTCGCCGTAAACCATCTGAGCTTCTCCATCGCCGAAGGCGAGCTGGTCGGGTTCCTCGGCGCCAACGGAGCCGGCAAGACCACCGCCTTACGGATGATCCTCGACATCCTTCGCCCCACCTCCGGCACAATCGAGGTATTGGGCGGACCCCCCGGTCGCGCGAAGGCGCCCGAAATCGGTTTCCTGCCCGAGGAGCGCGGGCTCTATCGCGGCATGACTGTCTTCGATACCGTCGCCTATTTCGGACGCCTCAAAGGTCTGTCCCGTCAAACCGCCCGCCAAGCCGTCGGCCCGTTGATCGAACGCTTCGGCCTCGCTTCCTTCGCCGCCGCCCGCGTGGACCGCCTGTCAAAGGGCATGGCCCAGAAGGTCCAACTCGCCACTGCCCTCGTCAATTCTCCAAAACTCATTTTGCTCGATGAGCCCTTCTCCGGCCTGGATCCCGTCAATCAGGCCGTGCTCCAGGATGAAATTCTCGCCGCGGCCCATCGCGGCGCCACCATCGTCTTCTCCACTCACGTCATGGAGCACGCCGAAAGGCTCTGCACGCGTCTCATTATGCTCGCTCGCGGCGCGAAAGTTTTCGATGGCGATCAGGAACAGGCCAGGTCCCTGCTGCCGGGCCGCGTCCGCCTGCGCGCCCAGGCCGATCCGTCCCATCTGCCCGGCGTCGCCCGCGCCGAACCGCTCTCTGCAACCGAAGACGGCTGGACCGACTGGCAAGTCGTGCTCACGCCGGGCAGCGAGCCGGGCGATCTCCTTCAGGCCTGCATCGCCCGCGGATTCGCCCTCCGGGACTTCGAAGCCCACGGAGCCACCCTGCATGATGTCTTCCTCCATCTGGCCGGGCCGCAGCCGGAGCCTGGTCCGTGAGACGCATCCTGCTCGTCACCGCGCGCGAATATCGCCGCATGGTCACCTTGCCCGCATTCTGGATCGTCGCGCTCATCGTGCCCGTGCTCGTGATCGTCGCGCCCCTCGCGCAAACATTCTTCGGCAGGTTGAAAACCGCCGGCTACGTGCTGGTGGACCAATCCGGACGCTACCGCGCGCAGGTCAATCGGCGTGTGGAGCTCGACTATCAACGCCAGGTGCTGGTGCAACTGTTGGCCTACGCCGAAGAATGGCGCACGGCCGGCACCGCGCCCCCAAACGTTCAAACGTCGCTTCAAGCCGGAGCCTCTTCGAACGATTCGCTCGTCGAAGCTTTCGTCTCGGCGGGCGGGGCGACGGCCGCGCTGCGGAAATTGAAGCCCATGCTGTCGCCCGGTGCGCCGCCGTTTCAACCGCCGCCTCGCCCACTCGTGGAACTGCCCCTCCCGCAAGACATCGACACCGCCAGCGCCGCTCGCTTTGGCGCCACCATCGGACCTCATTTTCAGCAATCCATCAATACTTCCTCGGGCAGCGCAGTCCTCGCCGTTGCCGTCTACATTCCCGCCGATGTCGACTCCGGCGGTCAGGTCCGCGTCTGGACCAGCGGCGCGGCCGGTGCGGCCCTCGTGCAGGACGTCAAGCTCGAACTCATCGGCAGCCTGCGCCTCAAAGCTCTCCAAGCCGCCGGCGTCGATCCTCTATCCGCCGCCCGCATCGAGACCCTCGCCGCGCCCGTTTCCATCGCGCCCCCCGAGACACACGCAACCGGAACCCCTGCCCTAGCCCACTCCCGGCTGCCCCTCGCGCTCGCCTATCTGCTGCTCGTGTCCATGATGATCACTGGCTCCATGATGCTCCAGGGGCTCGTCGAAGAGCGCGCCAACAAACTTTTAGAGGCCGTCCTGGCATGCGTCGGCCCCCGCGAATTGATGATCGGCAAACTCGTGGGAATCTCCGCCATCGGACTCTCCATCGTCGCCATCTGGGTCCTCGCCACCGTCGTGATCGTCAAAGTCAACCCGTCTTCTCCCCTCGGCTTCCTCATTCCGGCGCTCGCCTCTTTGTGGCAAACCCCGGGGATAGCGGCTGCTATATTTTTCTACTTTCTGGCCGGATTCCTGACCATCGGCATGATCTTCCTCGCCGTCGCCCTGGTTCGCGACAGCATGCAGGAGGCCCAGGCCTATCTCATGCCGCTGGCTCTGCTGATTGCCGTGCCCTCCGTGTCACTGGCATCCGTGATCTCTCGCGACCCCAATGGACTGCTCCCGCGCATCTTCTCGTGGATACCCATCTACACTCCCGTGGCCATGTTGGCGCGCCTCCAAAGCGGCGTCTCCTCCTTCGATCTATTCGGCACCGCGGCTGTGCTCGTCTTGTTCGGCGTCCTCGAGTTGCTCGTGCTCGCGCGCCTCTTCGAAACCAATCTCATTCAGACCGGCCGTGGCTTTCACATCCCGGTCAGCCGGCGTCGTATCGTGGTCGTATCCTTGGCCGTCACCGTCGCCGTCGTCGCGATTACCCTGCGGCACAAACGCGCCCTGCCCCACCCGGCCGATCAAACCGGCCGGCAGTCCAAAGCCCCCACCGTCGACACCGCCATAGACCCTCCGCCCTGCCCGAATCCGGGAACGTTCAGCATCACACCAGGCGGCTGGAGCGGTTGGAGTATCGACCCGCGGAACTCGCGCTTCCAGCCCGAGCCCGGCCTTTCCGTCGACGAAATCCCCCGGCTCAAAGTGAGGTGGTCCTTTGCTTACCCGGGAGGGAACTACGGCCAGCCAACCATAGTCGGAGGCCGTGTCTTTCTCACCAGCCACGGCGGCGCAATCTATTCTCTCGATGCGCAAACCGGCTGCCTCTACTGGCGCTTCGCGCAACCCACCCCTTCGCGCACCACCATCTCGATCGGTCCCCTGCCCAGAATCGCTCGAAGCGGCTATGCGGCATACTTCGGCGACACCACCGCCAACATCTACGCCGTCGACGCGGCTACCGGTGATCTTCTCTGGAAAACCCGCGTCGACTCCCATTCCCGCGCCATCTTGACCGGCTCGCCGACTCTCTTCCACGATCGGCTCTACGTGCCAGTCTCGTCTTACGAGGAGTCGACTTCCACTCTCGCCGCCTATTCGTGCTGCACCTTCCGCGGCAGCGTCGTCGCCCTGGACGCCGCCACGGGAAAGATCGTTTGGAAAGCCTATGCTATCGATCGCACCCCGGCCCCGACAAAAAAGAACAGTGCCGGCACACAGATGTACGGTCCCGCGGGCGCGGCCGTCTGGTCCGCCCCAACCATCGATGCCAAACGCAACCGTCTCTACTTCGCCACGGGCAATTCCTACACCGACGCACAGGAAGACGGGTCGGATGCCGTGATTGCGGTGGACCTGGCAACCGGCCACATCATCTGGCGCCGCCAGGTCACCGAAAACGACGCCGACCTTTCCGGCTGCACCTCCGGACGCAAGCTCGTCAACTGCCCATCTACCCGCGGCCACGACTACGATTTCGGCGCCTCGCCGATTCTCCTGCCACTGCCTGACGGCCGGGACATCCTCGCAGCGGGACAGAAGTCCGGCACGGTCTTCGGCATCGATCCCGCCTCGGGCGCCGTCCTCTGGCGCACCCAGGTCGGCGCCGGTGGTTTCCTGGGCGGAATCCTGTGGGGGATGGCGGCCGATGCGCGCTACCTCTACGTCGCCAATGCCGATGTGGTCGTAGCCGGCAACGGCCGCCCCGGCCTCTTCGCCTTAAACCCCGCGACCGGCAAAGACATCTGGTATGCGCCCGCACCCAAAATCCCATGCAGTTGGACATCCGGCGCGCCCTGTTTCAACGCGCAGTCCGCCGCACCCTTCGCCACCCCCGGTGCCGTCTTCGCAGGAACCACCGACGGCCACGAACGCGCCTACGCCGCAGCCAATGGCCGTGTCCTTTGGGATTTCGACACCGGGCGCCCGTCCGGGGGGGCCATCGACGTCAGCTCAGGCTCTCTCGCCAACGGGATGCTCTTCCTCATCTCCGGCTATCGTGGCGTCCTCGGCGGAAGCTCCGACAACGTCCTGCTGGCCTTTTCCGTCGACGGCCGTTAACCAGACAAAGCATCGGGCTATTGAATCCCGCTGCGGCCACTCTTCGTGTACGGTTTTGATCAAATGCGGAGGTTTCCTCCACCAGTTCCCATTGCGTGGCCGCCGGCAGCGGAATTCCGAGCCGCCTCAGTCGTCTCCCCAGACTCAAATCGAGATGGCGTGGCAAAAGCCGAAATCGCACGCCGCCTGCAAATCGGACCCACCTCGGTTCGCCGGATTGGCTCTTGCCGCACCCGCAAAGCACGGGAGAGATGTATGTTGAGCACCGGTGGCCTCGAAATTGAAGCGGCATCAGCTAAGATTGCACCCGTTTTGCAACTGGCAATCGGCTTCAGAATTGCAAAGCTCACCATTCGCCATGCAAGCTGATATTTATGCCAGAGCTTCCCGACATCGCGGCTTACCTGAATGCGCTCGAAACACGTATCGTGGGCCAGCCGCTCATAAAAGTACGGGTGGCCAGTCCTTTTATCTTACGGACAGTCCATCCCTCAAGCGAAGAGATCGAGGGACATGCGGTACGTTCTCTGCGCAGAATTGGCAAGCGGATTGCCATTGGATTCGATAACGGCATCTGGATGGTGCTGCACCTGATGATTGCCGGACGCCTTCACTGGCGGCCTGCCGGAGCAAAACTGGGTGGACGGAATAACCTTGCCGCCTTTGATTTTCCCCAGGGTTCGCTGGTTCTTACCGAGGCCGGAGCCAAGCGCCGCGCCTCGCTCCATCTATTCCACAATGAAGAAGAGATGCAGTCGGTAGATCCCGGCGGGGTCGATGTCTTTGCCATTGATCTCGATGGCTTTCGTGCGGCACTCACGGAAGAGAATCGAACTTTGAAGCGGGCCTTAACCGATCCGCGTATCGTGAGCGGAATCGGCAATGCCTACTCGGATGAGATTCTGCATGCCGCCCGGCTCTCGCCGATTCTGCTGACTCATAAACTGACGCCGGAGGAATGGGAGCGGCTGTTCAGCGCCACCCGAGAGACGTTACAACTCTGGATCGACAGGCTTAAAGCAGAAGCAAGGATCGACTTCCCAGAGAAGGTAACCGCCTTTCGCAAAGAAATGGCTGTCCACGGACGCTTTGGACAGCCCTGTCCCCGCTGCGGTCAACCAGTGCAGCGGATTCGTTATGCCGACAATGAAACGAACTATTGTGCCCAATGTCAGACCGGCGGCAAGGTCTTAGCGGACCGCAGTCTTTCCCGGCTACTGGGGAAAGATTGGCCGCGGACTCTGGATGAACTGGAAGCTCTCAAACGCAAATAACTTCTCCAAGCATCTAAGCGCAACAGGAGGGAGCGTAACCCTATGCCTATAAGCGCGGTACAAAGCGCAGCTCCATTCGTGCCTGAAGAACGAACGTTGCCCATCCTGAGAGAGGCTGTGCAGAAGTGCCGCGGCTGCGATCTCTATCTCAATGCTACGCAAGCTGTCTTCGGAGAACTGGAGACAGGAGCCAAGGCTGAAATGCCGAAAGTAGCAATTATGATGATCGGCGAACAGCCGGGTGACCAGGAAGATAGGCAGGGCCGCCCATTTGTAGGTCCTGCCGGCAGACTATTGGATAAGTGTTTGGAAGAGGCGGATATAGACCGGCGGGAGGTCTATGTCACCAACACGGTCAAACACTTTCGCTGGGAGCCTCGCGGCAAGCTCCGTATCCACAAGAAGCCCAGCATGAAAGAGATCCATGCCTGCAGACCGTGGCTGGAAGCCGAATTGGAGGCGGTTCGCCCGGAGCTGATCGTCTGTCTCGGAGCTGTCGCTGCCCAATCCTTGCTTGGCTCAAGCTTCAAAATCACGCAATCGCATGGCAAGGTTCAGCAGGCGGATGGGTTGCCCCCGATTATTGCCACATTGCACCCTTCGGCAATTTTGCGCGCCCGCACGGACGAGGACCGTGAGCGCGATACCAGAATCTTCCTCGACGACCTGCGGCAGGTCACCTCATTATTTGAGAAAATAGGTCTCTCGGCGGAAACAGTAAAAAGAGCCGAGGGATTCACCATGAATTTCGCAATGCTTTATGCATGAAGTGAGCACGGGTCTTTCCTCGAACCGTCGCGAGTTCTTGCGAATGGCGGCGGGTTCCTGCCTCTATTCGAAACTTCGCGGCTTTCCCGCGTTGCATTCCCCGGCGGCGCCCTCACTGCGAAAAACCGTAGTGGTGACCTTCGGCGGCGGCGCCCGAGATGATGAAACATTTCGGCCTGCGGGCCAGGAAAATATTCCCCATCTGTTACATGAGCTGATGCCGCAGGCGATGTTCTTCTCGCAAGTAATCAACGGCGGGATCTTAGGCCACTATGTAGCTACCGCTAGCCTGGCCACTGGAACATACGAGAGATTCGATAATTTCGCGGCCGTTCCTCCGCAGAATCCGACCGTCTTTGAGTACTTCCGCAAAGCTTTGAATCGTCCGGCAACCGACACCTGGGTAGTTGCTCCCAGCAATGGATTCAACCGCATCGGCGAGAGCGGAAATTCTAACTATGGGCCTGGATTTGGAGCGGGAGTCATTTTGCCCAAGCTGTTGCTTTCCGCACTTCTGCCTCAGGGCGCGGGGAAGGAATATCAGCATCTGCTGCACGACAACTACGAATCGCCGTTTTATTCCCCTCAATTGCGCGGCAACGAGATGGATCTGGACCGGCTGGCGGAAACGCTGCGGCTCTCAGTCGCCGACTTCACGGGCCATGCGCGCAGCCTCGCCAGCGCCGACGAATTGTCTGTTTACATTGCAAAGCGGCTCATGCAGCAATATGCGCCGAGCCTGCTTTGGATCACTCTGCACGATATCGATGTTGCGCATTGCGGAGCGTTTTCGCTTTACATCGAAGGCATCCGGCGGTCCGACCGCTTATGTAGTGAGATTTGGCAGGAGATTCAAGCAAATCCGGAATACGCGGGCAAAACCACAATGTTTATAGCGCCCGACTTCGGGCGGGATTCGGACAATACCGTGGGCGGAAACGGATTTCAACATCATCGAACGGGCGACGCAGTTTCCCGGACGACATGGATGATGGTGCTGGGGCCGGGCATAACGGAGAACGTGGTCGTCGACAGACCTGTGGCGTCTACGGATCTGGTGCCGACCATAGGAGCCATGTATAGCTTTTCGCCCCGATTCGCCCAGGGAAAACCGTTATTCGAGGTACTGTAAACTGCCATGCTACCCAGCGAGCTTACCGCCGGCCGGTTCTCAGCCTATCCTCCCCAGGCGAGGAGGCTGGCGATTGCCAACCTGGACCTGTTAAGAAAATTCCCGCCCGTCTTTATCCCTCTTTTTCTGAGAGAGGTGAAGGCTTACGATTGGAAATTCCCCGCGGAACAGAAAGACCTGGATGCGCAATTTACATACCTGCGCTCTCTCAGCGGAGAACAGCTGCAGCAGATCATGGAGAGTTTTAACCAAATAGAACTCCCCGCTGAGTTGACCGGCTCCGACTGGGTCAACGCTCCGGAGGTCTTCTCAGCGCATCTGTCGGCGTTGCTCTGGGCGACCGATCAGGTCGACAGCTTTCGCGCAGCATCCACCCAGTATGTGAACCGATACCGGGCGGCCACGCCATCTGAGCAACTATCCTTGAAGCGGCTGACGATGGTCGTGCTCGGTGAGGGAGTGAAAGAAACTAATTATCCGCTCTTCCGGAAACTTCGCGAACATGGCGTTTACTTTACGGCAGTCGATACGGAAGGGGGAATGGCGAGATTGCTCGAGGTTGTCTCGGCGCGAATCCGCTCGCATCCGATACCCTTTGCCCACTGGTATGTCGATGGCGGAAATGGGCTGCAATCCTCAGACGCGGGCTTAACTTGCGTCTCTTATGCGGCGCTTGCGCCTTTGAGGTTGGCGGTATTGAAGAAAGTGCGAACCATCGGCCAAGCCGCCGGAGGACCGGAAGGAGTGCAGCAGTCCCTTTTCAGCCTTCAGCCGGAAGAGTTTGGATTGACCGGCAGCGGGAAAACCTCGGTTATGGATCATTTTCAGGTCAGCATTTTTACCGAGGGTTCCGGAACCCAACTTTACAGCACAACCTTTGCCCAATGGACCGCCCACGAGTTGTTAAGACGAGCACAGCCTTTGACCACCTTAGTGCGGTTCGCGCCGCGACAGAGGCAGCGGCCGATGGATGAAATGCTCGCCGACCAAGGCGAATCGTTTCCTTTGGATCCTGAAGGGTCGCTGGTGGACGCCGATATGGGAGCCTACTACATCTGGCTCAATACACTAAGGCTGCCGGAGAGCGATCAAGCGTCTTTTCTAGTTTTGTTCGAAGATCACCAGGAGGCGCTGATCGTTTCACCCGCTTTGAGGCGAGGCGCGGTGTCGAATGAACCAATCGGCATGGAAAAGTTGCTCGCCGTGGTGGGCTTAGAGGCGTAAATTTGCGTTTCCCCGTGCCGTCCCTGCGGGACTGATTAAAACCGATCTCAATTTGGCTCCGACTTTCTTGCCGGCGAGCCTATAGCGTTTTCACGATTGGTGTATCCCAAGAAACTACTCTCGACGCAGGCGTTCCATCAAAGAACGCTGCACATAGCCAACTCTCGTCAGGACACAGTAATTGTGAAAACGCTATAAGAGCCAACGAGCGATGCGCCGGAATGACGATTCCTTAACCGGGCAGGCGTAGTAAATCTGCCGGTTGAGCGCCATGAGCATCTGGATGGCCTCAAGGCGTGGCGCGCCTGCCTCTAGCGTTCCCGTCTGGATCGCCCTTAAAGCATATTCGTCAGTCAGATATTCGATTGCATGCCCTAGCATTTCCAGCGCGCGGCCGTTGGCCGGAGAGATTTGCCGCCGCAGTGCGCGAGCCGGGCTGGAACAGCAGCCATTCTTCGACGCCGCCGCGCCGCCGGCAATTGTATTGACAAACGATTCCGTAGCCATAGTCTTCCCGTGGAGGCTGATCCCAATCCGTTGGGAAACCTGCCCTAGCGACACTATGGACGGGGCGAGGAGTGTTGCTTGAAGTTTTTTCGTGCTGCTGGGGACCGGCGTTTCAATTTGGAACAGTTACAGCGCGTTTTCCCCATATTGGGACATAGCGCGCGATGAGCCGCCGCACACGTTTTCCCGCGCGATCGCCACAAAATGCGCGGAGGAGCGTGGGCGAAAAGGCCCGCGCCGTTGGTGTAAGCTAGAAAGTGGGCTTGTTCACCAGAGCAACGCGCAAATACAGTCCAAACGGGTGAATTTCGATGCACGCGCCTGAGTATTTTTGGAATTACCTGCCGCTCCTCTTGCAGATCCTGGTGGCGATGGGGCTTGGCGCCGGAATGGTTTTGGGTTCCCGCTTCATCGGCCGGCGGAGGGCGAACGCTGTGACTCTGGAAACCTACGAGTGCGGCATCGAGGCGGAGGGCGATGCCCGCGGCCGCTTCTCTGTCCGCTTCTACATGGTTGCCATGCTGTTCATCCTCTTCGATGTGGAAGCTGTTTTTATGCTGCCTTGGGCAGTGATCTACCGCGATCTTCCCAAGCTGGTAGGGTCCCGCATGTTCGGTTTTTGGGAGATTGTGGTCTATCTCGGTTTCGTGATGGTGGGATTTTTCTATATCTGGAAAAAAGGCATCCTGGACTGGTCGTCGGATAAGGCTGGAATCGACTGATTATGGATTCCGTTCACCAGAGAGACGCCGTTCTGGCAACCCACGCGGAAAACCGCGCCATCGCTTCCCTGCTCGCAGTGCCGGCTGTCTCCATTGAAAACGCCCAATATGCGAAGAACGAGTTGACATTGTGGATCGCTCGCGATGATATTCGCACTGCCGCCAAGACGCTGCAGGATGCCGGCTACAACTTCCTCGCGGACGTTACCTGCGTAGACTGGTATCCCGCTGAACCACGATTTGAGATCACCTATCACCTTCTCTCGCTCGGCCTCAAGGAGCGGGTGCGTCTCTGCGTCATGGCCGGAAGTCTGGACCCGGAGGTCGCCAGCATCACGCCAATATGGCCGGCGGCCAACTTTTATGAACGCGAGATTTGGGATCTTTTCGGCGTGCGCTTCGGCGGCCATCCGAATTTGCGGCGCATCATGATGCCCGACCAGTGGGAAGGCCACCCGTTACGGAAAGATTATCCGGTAGAGGGCTATCGCTGATGGACGCCGCGGATTTTGCCATCTCTCCCTTGATCGAACCTCGCGAGGTCGAGGGCTCGCACGACAAGACCATGGTCCTCAACATGGGCCCGCAACACCCGTCCACGCACGGCGTTCTTCGCCTGGTTCTGGAGATCGATGGCGAGACCGTTCTGCGCGTGGCGCCGGATATTGGCTTCCTCCATACCGGAATCGAGAAAACCTGCGAGGCCAAGTTCTATCAGCAGGTCGTACCGTTGACGGACCGCATCGACTATCTGTGCCCGATGACCAACAACCTGTGCTACTGCCTAGCCGTCGAAAAGCTGCTGGGGTTGGAGATTCCGCCGCGGGCGCAGTTCCTGCGTGTTCTGTTGAACGAGCTGACGCGGATCCAGTCTCATTTGGTTTGGTTGGGCACGCACGCTATGGATATCGGCGCGCTCACTGTTTTTCTCTACACTTTCCGCGAGCGGGAAGAGATTCTCAAAATTTTCGAGCATGTCAGCGGGCAGCGGATGATGGGTTCATATTTCCGCATTGGCGGCCTGTCTCTCGAACCCCCGGTCGACTTCTACGAGCGCGTGCAGAACCTTTTGCGAATGATGCCGGAAAAAATCGACGAGTACCAGAACCTGTTGACCGGCAATCCCATCTGGCAGAACCGGTTGAAGGGCGTGGGATATTTAAGCGCGGCGGATGCGATTGCTTTTGGTGTGACCGGACCTCCTCTCCGCGCCAGCGGCGTCGATTGGGACCTGCGGCGCGATATGCCCTACTCCAGTTATGAGAAATTTCAGTTCCAGGTGCCAGTCTCCGATGCCGGCGACGTGTGGGCCCGCTATGTGGTGCGTATTCAGGAGATGCGTGAATCGGTGAAGATCTGCCAGCAGGCGCTGGATGGAATGCCCGAGGGTCCGCTGAATGCGGACGCGCCCAAGGTCGTGTTACCCGATCGCGAAAAGATGAAGACTCAGATGGAGGCATTGATCTATCACTTCAAGATCGTGACCGAAGGGTTTGCCGTTCCGGCCGGCCGGGTTTATCAGGCCATCGAATCGCCTCGGGGGGAGATGGGATACTTCGTAGTCAGCGATGGGACCGCCAAGCCCTATCGGGTACACATGCGGAACCCCACCTTCGCCACCCTGCAGGCTTTGGAGACGATGTGCGTAGGCCGATTGCTGGCCGATGTGGTGGCGGTCATAGGCTCGATCGACATCGTGCTGGGAGAGATCGACCGATGAGCGCAAGAAGCTTCGCGGAGTCACCTCCCTCGGAGGTGCGCGTTCGCCGGGAGATTTGGGAATCGCTGGTATCCATGCTTCGCGTTTACGCGTACGCCGCCGGCCTGGACCGCGGCGAGTTCACGGTGACGCCCCTTTCCGATGCAGTCTGCGTGGAGCACAAGGGCTGTGTTTTGTGCCTCTCCTTTATTCCCGCCGACGGGCGGGCGGGTTGGAGACTTATGGACCTGGACTGCATGAAGGGGTGGGGAAACTTCCAAATTCTTGAAAGCGGGAAACTGAATATCTACGGCCAGGAAAAAGAATTGGATCTGGCGGCAATTGACTGGATCGAGGATCTGGCACATGCGGCGCGCAGTATCGAAGAGAAAGCAATAGGTTCGTCGCCGGCGCAAGATCAGAGCTGGTGGGAGACAGCAAAGCCGGGCGCCCCAAATTAGCTTCGCGAACCATGGGCAACCGGCGATTTTGGGGGCAACCGGGCAATTTTGGACATAAGAACCGATGAGCACAGAAAGCAAAACTCTCTTTTCCCCAAATTTGGCTGCGCGCTTCGACCGTCTGGTGACTCTTTATCCGGTGCGCCGCTCGGCTTTGATCCCCATGCTGCTCTATGCCCAGGATGAGCTGGGCTATCTCTCCGATGCGGTAATCGCCGAGGTGGCGGAGCGCATCGGGATAACGGAGCTTGAAGTACGCAACGTAATCACCTACTACTCGATGTTGCACACCGCCCCGCGCGGCAAGTATCACGTACAGGTCTGCACCAATATCAGCTGCATGGTGCGCGGCGGCAATCAGCTATTCGATCACTGCAAAGAACGGCTCGGCATCGGCAATAAGCAGACCACCGCGGACGGTCTGTTCTCTCTAGAGGAAGTCGAGTGCATCGGAGCCTGCTCGTGGGCGCCCGCTGTGCAAGTAAACTATGACTTCCACGAGAACCTCACGCCGGAGTCGATGGACAAGGTTCTGGAGTCGTATCAAGCGAAGCAGTAGAAAGTCTCGCAGCCGGAGAAAACATGGCGCAATTAGTCTCCCATCCCGATGAAGTCAAGCTGGTCTCCTACCGCTTCGGGAAAGGCGCGACCTCGATCGACAAATACCTTGAGCTCGACGGATATACGGCGGTGCGCAAGGCTATCGAGCTCGGAGCCGAGGGAATTATCGCCGAGATGAAGGCATCGAACCTGCGCGGGCGGGGCGGAGCGGGCTTCCCTACCGGCATGAAGTGGTCATTCGTGCCCAAGCAGAGCGACCGGCCCAAGTACGTGCTGCTCAATGGAGATGAGAGCGAGCCGGGGACCTGCAAGGACCGCCTGATTTTCGAACAGGACCCCCACTCCATTATCGAGGGCGTAATTATTGCCGGATTAGCCATCGGCTCCAAGATGGGCTTCGTTTATCTTCGCGGCGAATACCGCTACCTGCTCACTATTATGGAGCGGGCAATTGCGGATGCCTATGCCAAAGGCTTTTTGGGAAAGAATATCTTCGGCAGCGGCTTGGACTTCGACATCATTTCGCACACCGGCGCCGGCGCCTATGAAGTAGGTGAGGAGTCGGCATTGATGGAGTCGCTCGAAGGCAAACGTGGGATACCACGCATCCGGCCGCCTTTCCCCGCAGTGGTAGGTCTCTACGGCGGCCCGACGATTATCAACAATGCCGAGACCTTGGCCACTGTTCCCCACGTGTTCCGCATTGGAGGCGCAGAATACGCCAAGATCGGCACCGAGCGAAACGGCGGAACGCGCCTTTTCTGCCTTAGCGGAAATATTGAGAAGCCTGGTGTGTATGAGCTGGCCATGGGCTACAACCTGAAAAAGATGATCTACGAGGTGGGCGGAGGTATTCCCAACGGCAAAAAGCTGAAGGCCGTAGTTCCCGGAGGCGCCTCCACGCCATGCCTGCTGCCGGAAGAGATCGATATCGGCATGGACTTCGATCAGGTTGGCAAGGCCGGCAGCATGCTGGGTTCGGGCGGAGTTGTGGTGCTGGACGAGACCGTCTGCATGGTCGAGTTCGCTCTGCGCACCATGCAGTTCTATCAACACGAGAGCTGCGGATGGTGCATTCCCTGCCGCGAGGGCACCGACTGGCTGAAGAAGACGTTGACCCGCTTCCACGCCGGCGGCGGAGTGCCCAAGGATATCGACAATATGCGCTATCTGGCGGAAAACATCATGGGCCGAACCCTATGCCCGTTGGGAGACGCGGCCGCCATGCCCACCATCGCCTTCGTCAAGAAATTTCGTAAAGAATTCGAAGACCATCTGAACGGTAACGGATGCCCCTATGAGCACTCGCGCGAGTTAGTAGGCGCGTGAACTATCGGTAATTGATCAAGATCATAGAAGCGAACGGGTGGAGGCTTGATTCTCAACGCGGGAGCCATCGGCAATACGAGCATCCACATAAACCTGGGAAGGTGACGATCGCCGGCAAGCCAAGCAGGGATGTGCCACAGGGAACGTTACGCAGTATTCTGAAGCAAGCGGGGCTGAGATGAGCAAGTACACGGTGGTATTTGAACAATCAATCAATGGTTGGGGAGCGTACGTTCCAGATTTGCCAGGGTTAGGCGTAGTGGGAGAGACATTGGAGGAAACTAGGCATCTCATTCGCGAAGGCATCGAGTTCCATATTGAAGGATTGCGCAAATCCGGCCAACACGTTCCAGAACCGTCGACGATTGTAGAACAAATGGATGTGAAGCTACCTGCTTGATGATCGAATTGCAACTCCTTCTATCAGTTTGCGCATTCAGCGAAGCCCGAACACGCAACAAATATCCCGAAATGGAACTGATTCAATGGCTGACGTAACCTTTACTGTCGATGGCAAAAAACTGACCGCGCCTGCCGGGACGCTGTTGATCGAGGCCTGCCGCGCCGCGGGAATTGCTGTGCCGCAGTTCTGCTATTATCCCGGACTAACTCTCCAGGCCGCCTGCCGCATGTGCGTGGTGCGGCAGGAGAAAGTGCCAAAGCTGCAAACCGCTTGCACCACCCAGGTGGCTGAAGGCCAGGTCTTCACCACAGAAAGCCCGGAAATCGCCCAAGCGCGCAAGGCGACTATTGAGCTGCTATTGGGCAATCATCCGCTCGATTGCCCGGTCTGCGACGCCGGCGGCGAATGCGAACTGCAGGATATGACCTTCAAATACGGCGCCGGCGAATCGCTCTATACCGAGGCCAAGCAGCATCGTGATGAGCAGCAGTGGTCGCCGGTGGTGTTTTTTGACCGGCCGCGCTGCATCCTGTGCTATCGCTGCGTTCGCGTCTGCGGCGAAGGCATGGACGTATGGGCGCTGGGCGTGCAAAATCGCGGCGTCACCAGCGTGATCGCGCCCAACAAAGAAGACCATCTGGATTGCGAAGAGTGCGGCATGTGCATCGACATCTGCCCGGTCGGCGCGCTCACCTCAGGCACCTACCGCTACAAGACGCGTCCTTGGGAGATGAACCATGTCTCCACCATCTGCACCCATTGCGGCGATGGCTGTAAGACAACTCTGGGAGTGCGTAGCGTCAACAACGGCTCGGAGATATTGCGTGGAGACAACCGCGATAAGAGCGGAATCAACGGGGATTTTTTGTGCATCAAGGGGCGGTATGCCTTCGATTTCGCCAATCGCTCCGACCGGTTAACCAAACCGTTAGTGCGCGGAACCGATGGCCAGTTCAAGGAAGTGAGCTGGGACGAGGCGCTGGAACATGCGGGGAGCAGGCTGCGCGAAATTCGCGAAAGCCGGGGCGGTGCTTCGATTGGGTTAATCGGCTCCAACCGCACTACCAACGAGGAGAACTACCTGCTGCAGAAGTTTGCCCGCACCGTGCTTGGGACCAACAATATCGACCATCACCGCACCGCCGATTATGTTGCCTTTGTGAGCGCCCTGAAGGGCCAGAGTGGCCGCGCGGCGTCGCTGCGGGAGACGGCAAGCGCGGGCGCCATTCTGCTGCTGGGCAACGATCCCACCGAGCAGCATCCTATGCTGGCCTGGAACCTGCGCACAAATGTGCGGCTGAACAAGGGAAAACTATTTGTGGTGAATCATGCGGGAATCAAGCTGGTCCGGCAGGCCCGCGGCGTGCTCACCATTCCCCAGGATGGCTACAGCGATGCAGTGCGCTTTCTTGCCGGAGACGACTCCGCCTACTCCGGCTCCGATTCCGAACAAGCCGGGAAATTCCGCGATGCTGTTCGCGCCGAGCAGAATCTGCTGATCGTCTTTGGCTCCGAATACCGCGGCGGCGATATCGCGGCGCTGGTTGAGTTCGGCCTGGGATTGCCCAATAGCAAGTTTGCCTGCTTGGGCGATTACGTCAACTCGCGCGGCGCGGCCGATATGGGGCTGCTGCCGGATTTCCTGCCTGGATACATCCCTGTCGCTCAGCCCGGTGCTTTTGCCGCCGAATACGGCAGCCTCTTGCCGCGCGCTCCCGGCAAAGACCTGGTAGAGATGTTCGACGCGGCGGGGCGCGGCGAGCTGGCTGCACTCTATGTTGTCGGCTCGAACCCGGTGGCGCGTTACGGCGTCGATGCCGCGGCGCTCAAAAATACATTCCTTGTCGTGCAAGACATGTTTCTGACCGAAACGGCGCTCCTGGCCGATGTGGTATTGCCCGCCGCCAACCTCTATGAAAAATCCGGGACCGTCACTAACACTTATGGCGACCACCAATTGGTAAACAAGGCCGGCGATCTCGCGGGGGTGCGCACCGACTTCGAGCTGATCGTGCGCATTGCAGCCAAAATGGGCGCGCAGCCCAAGGCGCTGGTTCCCTTTGGCCGGGGAGTGCTGGCGGACATGGGTCAAAGCCGGGGCGCGCAATCGGGCGAGGCGGATCGCCACGCCGTGTGGCTGGCAGCGCACAATCTGGAGCCGAAACTCAGCCCTTTCGATCCCTTTGCGATTCTGGATGAGATAGAGCGCCTGGCGCCGGGCTATGAGTCCTCGCGAGTCAACCTGATGGCGGGCAACGATGTTCATGTGCAACCATCATTAGTGCAAATAGCCGGGAATACGCCGCGCCGCGATCTTGTTCTGCCGTCGGAGGACACACTGTTTACCTCGGGGACTTTAGGCCTTTATAGCGACAAATTGCACTCTGTAATGGAATCGCGCGAGACTAAGCCGCGAGAAGCCGCGGCGGATTAAGAGAATTAGGTTCAGTTGGATCTGGAGCGCGACCCGTGCCTTGCGCAGCAAGGCGGCGAGACTGCCAAGATTTGCATCAAGATTTGTAGTTTCCCATATCTGGCGCAAACGGCGCGCCAGATATGGGGCACCCGGCTGGGAGCGCCCGAATTTATGCGGGATAGAAAGCGATAGAGACGCGTGAGCTTGCTGACGTTTTTCCTGTTGAGCGTACTGAAAATAGCCGTAGTGCTGGTGATCTTTCTTACCGCCGTGGCCTACACCGTCCTGCTTGAGCGCAAGCTGGTCGGACGTATCCAGAATCGCTGGGGACCGAGCCGCGTGGGACCGTTCGGCCTGCTCCAGCCGCTGGCCGACGGCGCCAAGCTGTTCCTCAAAGAAGACCTCATGCCTACCGCGGTCGACCGGCCGCTCTTCATTCTCGCGCCCATGATTGCGCTTACCTGCGCGCTTATCTCAATTGCCGTTGTGCCCTTCGGAGCGCCGATCACCTGGCACGGCGTGGATATGTTCCAAATCTCCGACATCAACATCGGGCTGCTGGTGATCCTCGGCGTCACCTCCGTCGGCGTCTATGGCATTGCGCTCTCCGGTTGGTCTTCCAATAACAAGTATTCCCTGCTGGGATCGCTGCGCTCCTGCGCTCAGATGGTCAGCTACGAACTGGCTCTGGGATTATCGCTGATCGGGGTAGTACTGCGGGCAGGATCGCTCAGCTTGCGGACCATTGTCGATAGCCAGGCGGCGCACGGTCTTCTCTCCTGGAATTTCTTTGGCGGCTTCCAATTCATCGCTTTTTTCATCTACCTGATGGCAGCCTTTGCGGAGACCAACCGCTCGCCCTTCGACCTTCCTGAAGCGGAGAGCGAACTGACCGCCGGCTACCATACGGAATATAGCTCAATGAAATTCGCCATGTTTTTCATGGCCGAATACGCGAACATGATTATTGTGGGTTGCGTGGCGACACTGCTGTTTTTGGGAGGATGGACCAGTCCCTTTGGACATTTGTTTCCGGCCTTTGGCGGCATTTTTGTCCAGGCTGTTATGCCCCTCTTCTGGTTCGTGCTCAAGGTCCTGTGTTTTCTGTTCCTGTATGTCTGGGTCCGCGGCACGCTGCCCCGCTTTCGCTACGATCAACTGATGGGCTTTGGCTGGAAGTTTCTTATGCCTCTGGCCGTCGCCAACATCATCGCCACCAGCTTGTGGCTTGCCCTGCGCGCTTAACTTAAAAGAGTTCTTTGGACGACCGCGATCGAAAAGCTTCAGAAACCAGACCCCTTCTATAGCGTTTTCACAATTACTGTGTCCTGGTGAGAGTTGGCTATGTGCAGGCGTTCTTTGATGGAACGCCTGCGTCGAGAGTAGTTGCTTGGGATACACCAATCGTGAAAACGGTATACCGCTCTCCGCCGCTGAACGGCTTTGACTCAGGTGTTCTACAATTTATCTTTTGGCCTGACATGTATCTGACGCTTTTCATCATTTTCGGCGCACTCTGCGTGGCTGGGGCCTTGAATCTCCTGCTGCAGCGCCATCCAATCAACAGCGCGCTTTCGCTGATCGTGGTCATGACTTCGCTGGCCGTGCTCTACCTGCTGCTGGGCGCGGAGTTCCTGGCCGCCGTACAAGTGATTGTCTATTCCGGCGCGATTATGGTGCTGTTCACGTTTGTCATTATGCTGCTCAATGCCGGCAAGGAAGAACGCACCCACGGCAGCACTGCGGCTTACATGGTCGGAATCCCGGGCATTGCGGCGCTGCTCGGGCTGCTGACATTTATCTTTCTTTCCGCGCGCAGCCACCTGGCGCAGGCGCGGCTAGGAGACTACCTGGTCACAACCCATGACTTGAGCGCCGTGCTCTTTCGCGACCTGCTGCTTCCCTTTGAGGTCACCTCCGTGCTGATTCTGATCGCCATATTGGGCGCGGTCGCGCTGGCCAGGAGAGGTAACTGACCATGGTTGTCCCTATCGCTTATTACCTGGTGCTCAGCGCCATCCTGTTTTCGATTGGGGTGGGAGCGTTTCTTATCAGGCGCAGCATCATCACCATCTTCATGTCGATTGAGCTGATGTTGAATGCCGTCAATCTTACCTTTGTCGCCTTCGCCCACCAGTGGCACCGGGTGAACGGCCAGATTTTCGTCTTCTTCGTGATGGTCGTAGCGGCCGCGGAAGCTGCCGTGGGATTGGCCATTATCATTGCGATCTTCCGCGCCCGTAACACCCTGAACGTAGATCAAGTCGATCTGATGAAACTATGAACGGGACCCCATCGCTCCATCTCTGGCTGATTCCGATTCTGCCATTCGCTGGTTTTCTGCTGAATGGGCTCCTTGGCCGCCGCCTGCCCAAGGCGCTGGTCTCAGCCATTGCATTGCTTTTTACAGCCGCGCCGTTGGGCTTGGTCGCCGAAATCGCCGGCCGCTTTGGCGGTCTTCGCCTGCCCTATGTGGAGGCTTATCCGGCTCACTGGATCGCGCTTTCCACCTTTCACGCCGATTTCAATCTGCTGCTCGATCAGTTGACGCTTGTCATGCTGCTGGTGGTGACCGGCGTAGGGTTTCTGATCCACCTCTACTCAGTCGGATACATGGCGGACGAAGAGGGATACTGGCGCTATTTTGCCTATCTCAATCTCTTCATGTTTTTCATGCTGACCCTGGTATTGGCGGACAACTTCCTGCTCATGTTCGTCGGCTGGGAAGGAGTGGGGCTGGCTTCCTACCTCTTAATCGGCTTCTTCTTAAAAAGGAAGTCGGCTACGGATGCAGGCAACAAAGCATTCATCGTGAACCGCATCGGCGACTACGGTTTTCTGCTGGCGCTGTTCCTGATGATTGCCCACTTCGGATCGCTGAACTTTGCAACCGTCTTCACGGCAATCTCCGCCCATCCTCAAATGCAAGGCGGCTTTGTGACGGCGATCGCTCTGCTGCTGCTGCTGGGCGCAGCCGGGAAGTCGGCGCAGATTCCGCTCTACGTTTGGCTGCCCGACGCCATGGAGGGTCCTACCCCGGTTTCCGCGCTGATCCACGCAGCCACCATGGTGACCGCCGGCGTTTACATGATCGCGCGCTCCCACATCCTCTTTGACCGGTCGCCCTTTGCCTTGGGCGTGGTGGCCATGATTGGAGCGGCGACCGCAATCTTTGCCGCCACCATCGGGCTGGTGCAAAACGACATCAAGCGTGTGCTGGCCTATTCCACCATTTCCCAGCTCGGTTATATGTTTCTCGCCTGCGGCGCCGCGGCTTATTCGGCGGCGATCTTCCATTTGGTCACGCACGCCTTCTTCAAGGCGTTGCTCTTCCTGGCCGCCGGCTCGGTGATCCATGCGTTGAGCGGCGAACAGGATATGCGCAAGATGGGCGGCCTGCGAACCAAGCTGCCGGTCACGTTTTGGACCATGACGGCAGCGGTGTTCGCGATCTCCGGATTGCCTCCTTTCTCCGGTTTCTTCAGCAAAGATGCGATTCTCTACCAGAGCTACCTGTCATCGAGCGCCGGCCCAGCTTTGTGGATCGTGGGCCTGGTCACGGTTTTGCTGACCTCGTTATACATGTTCCGCTTCTGGTATCTGACCTTCTTTGGTGAATCGAGAACGCCCCAGGAGGGTACGCAGGCAGACCATGCGCGCCACGTCCATGAAAGCCCCTGGATCATGTTGCTTCCGCTGGTTCTCCTGGGCATTCTCTCGGTTGGGGGCGGTTGGATTGGAATTCCTCAAGCGCTGGGCGGCGGGGACCACATCGCGCATTTCCTTGAGCCGGTATTCGCCACGCCGCGCTATAGCTTCGAGGAGATCAGCATCAAGATGAACGTGGAGGGTATTTCGGCCGCGGCGCAGGCCACCACTCCTGAGCGCCCCGGCCCGGCCGAGGGCAATGCGCATCAGGAACGCCTCTTCAGCGCGCTCTCAGTCCTGATGGCGCTGATTGGCTGGTTCCTCGCCGATTTGTTATATCTCCGCAAGCGTCGGTTGCCGGCGCAATTGGCTGAACAGATGCGCGGAGTCTATTTCCTGCTCCTCCATAAGTACTGCGTCGACGAGCTCTACTCCCGTGTATTCGTGGTCCCGCTTCTCTTCCTCTCCCGGTACGTGTTGTGGAGCACAGTGGATCGCGGAATTATCGATGGAGGAGGACAGATTGTGGCCGGCGGGGCAAGAGGTTTAGGAGCTATTGTGCAGCGCGTGCAGTCGGGAAATATTCGTTCCTATGCGGGTTGGCTCGCCATTGGCGCGGCCGCTTTCCTCTTGATTACATTTTTTGGTTTTGCGGTGCACTTATAGAATCCCCGGGTTGCGCAAGCCGGTTGAGGCTTAAAGCACTCGCAGGGCCAGTTGAAGGACAATTTTGTGCTGAACGATTCAATCTTGACGCTTTTGGCTCTGATACCGGCCGCGGGGGCGGTGGCAGTGGCCTTGCTCCCGCGGCGCGGCCGGGTAATTCAGTGGTTCGCGTTGCTGGTGACGCTGGTCTTCTTCGCACTTACGCTCTATCTGCCGGCCCATTATCTCTATGGCCGCGGCGGCTTCCAGTTCGAGCAAGATCTGCCCTGGATCGCAAGCCCTAATATCCGCTATCACCTGGGCCTAGACGGTATCTCGCTCTGGCTGGTGGTGCTCACCGGCTTTCTTGCGCCGCTCGGCGTGCTGGCTTCATGGAAAGCCATCGATCACCGCACCAAAGAGTTCTATTTCTTATTTCTTCTTCAGCAGACTGCGATGATCGGCGTCTTTACAGCGCTTGATCTCTTCCTCTACTACGCTTACTGGGAGCTGACTTTGGTTCCGATGGCAATACTGATTGCCATGTTCGGCAGGGACCGCGGAGCGGCCGCCGCGCTCAAGTTTTTTCTCTACACGTTTTTGCCTTCTGCGCTCTTGCTGGTTGGCATCCTGTGGCTCTACTCGAAGACCGGAACCTTCGACTTTGTCCGCCTGCAATCCAGTCTCGCGAATCACGTTCTCTTGCCTGCCGGAGCACTGTACTGGGTATCCTTGGCATTCCTTGTAGCCTTCGCCGTAAAAGTACCGGTCTTCCCCCTGCATGGGTGGTTGGGCGACACTTTCAGCGAGGCGCCGACCGCGATAGCCATGATCGCAGCCGGCAAACTTGGCCTTTACTCAATCCTGCGCTTCAACCTGGGTCTGTTTCCCGACCAGGCGCGGCGGATTGCGCCATGGATGATTGCGCTGGCGGCGATCGGAATTCTGTACGGTGCGCTGCTCGCGCTGGTGCAAAAAGACATGAAGCGGCTGGCGGCTTATGCCACCGTGAGCGGTTTGAGCTTTTGCGTCCTCGGTATCTTTAGCTTCGCGATTACCGGCATCGACGGCGCCGTCTATCAGACCGTCAATGAAGGCATCATCGGCGGAGCGTTGCTGATCCTCCTGGGCATTCTTTACGAGCGGTACGGCACCTATGAAATCTCAGCCTATGGAGGTTTAGCTGCGCGCATGCCGTGGCTGGCGACCCTGTTTGTGATTACCTCGCTCGCTCTTATTGGCTTGCCGATGTTTAACGGCTTTATCGGAGAGTTCCTCGTCCTCAGCGGCAGCTTCGCCGGTCACACAGGCTGGGTCGCGGCCGCAACCGCCGGCGTGATCCTTAGCGCGGCCTTTATGCTTGGCTTGGTGCAGAAGGTTTTCTACGGCGGCGAGTCGGATATGGTACGTGAGGAACGGAGCAACGACATGGGTCTCCGCGAACAGTTGACTGTGTGGCCGATGGTGGTCCTGATGCTGGCCATGGGTCTGGCCACTCCTGTGTGGATGCGCGCCATCGACGATACGGTTACCAGGTTTGTTCAGCCGCTGGCATCCGCGCCGGGAGCGTCGCTGCCCGGCATGGCGGAGAAGCAGTGATGCAGATGGAAAGCGGAGCGCAAGTGGCGCAGGTCTACCGCATTTTGCCCGAAGTGCTGCTCACCGTCACCGGAGTGCTCATCATGCTGATCGAGCCGCTGATGCCGCGCGGCATGAGCCGCAAATCGATGGGTGGTCTTGCCGTGGCCGGCACGCTCGCGGCCTTGATCGCCGGCGTCTGGCAAATCGGCCTGCCGCCGGGAACCGCATTCTATGGAGTGGTTCAGACCGACGCCTTCAGCGGCTTCTTCCATGTGCTCATCACGGCCATCGTTCTGGTCTCGCTGCTGACGGCGCTCGACACCTTTGACAGCAAAACGGAAGATACGGGCGAGTTCTACGCGTTATTCCTATTTGGGGCCGTAGGCATGTGCCTGATGACCAGCGCGGTCGAACTGCTGCTGGTTTTTGTAAGCCTCGAGATCTCCTCCATCTCGACTTACATCCTGGCCGGATTTCGCAAACACAACGGCAAGAGCCTGGAAGCGGGACTTAAGTATTTTCTGCTCGGATCTTTCGCCACAGCGTTCTTTCTCTACGGTATCGCCCTCACCTTCGGCGCTACCGGGACAACCAATATCGCCGCCATTGCCGCCATGCTTCCATCAACCTCCACTCCTATGTTCACTTACATCGCAATGGCGATGATTCTGATCGGATTAGGATTCAAGGTGTCGGCAGCCCCCTTTCACGTCTGGACTCCCGACGTTTACGAGGGAGCGCCTTCGGTTGTGGTTGGGTTGATGTCCACGGCTCCCAAGGCCGCCGCTTTCGCCGTGCTCCTGCGTATTGCCTTCGGCGCCTATCCCTCGCTGCATGCCCACTGGTTCGTGCTCATCTGGCTGATGGCAGCCATCTCCATGACGTTGGGCAATCTGGGAGCTCTGCGCCAGCAGAATGTGAAGCGCATGCTGGCCTATTCCTCTATTGCCCATGGCGGCTATCTTCTGGTGGCCTTTACCGCGCTTTCCCGTCAGGGAATCGCAGCCGCCATCTTCTACACCGCTGCCTATGCGGTCACCAATGTAGGGATCTTCGCAATCCTGAGCCATGCCGGCGGCTACGAGGACAAGCTGATCTCGTTCTCCGATTATCGCGGCTTCGCATACCGCGCGCCTCTCCTTGGCGGGGCGCTGGCTTTCTTCTTGCTCTCCCTGATTGGAATTCCGTTTACCGCCGGCTTCTTCGGTAAGTTCTACGTTTTTGCTGCCGCGCTCAGCTCCGGAGTTATTTGGCTTACGATTCTAGGCTTGGTCAATAGCGGCATTGCCGCCTTCTACTATCTCCGCCTGCTGACATCGGTCTATGCCAGACCTACCGGAGACGTTCCACCTCAACCTGTTCCGCGGCTGAGGCCTGCCCTCTTCGCCGCTTTACTGATCACCATCTCAGCCACGCTCATCCTGGGCATTTTTCCAGGCCGCACATTGAAGGCAGCCCAAGCCGGAGCGGCAACCTACGCGGTGATTGGCAGCAGTGGCGGCAACGGTGCAGTCGCCGCCGGCATGAGCCAGGATTCATCGCATCCGTAAGGCAGAAGCAGGAAAGGTGTGGCTTCGATGAATTCCACAAAGTGGCCTTTTTCTTGAGGAAAAAGGCCGTTGATGGCAGCGGCTTGGGATATCTATCCTGTTTCTGCCCTAGCTGAGGTCCCTACGAATGTGCAGGAATATCAAAACCCTCTTCAACTTCGATCCGCCTGTGACTGCGGAAGAGATCCAAGCAGCGTCTCTGCAATTTGTGAGAAAGATCAGCGGCTTTAGCAAGCCGTCGCAGGCAAACGAAACGGCATTTCTAGCCGCTATCGATGAAATTGCGGCGATCTCGACGCGTCTCCTTTCTTCGCTCGAAACGAACTCGCCGCCGAAGAATCGAGAAGAAGAGGCTGCGAAGGCGAAGGCGCGCGCCGCGGAGAGATTCGGTACATGAAACCGCGAGCATAGGGATTTTAAAGCATTTTAGGTTTTACTGTGAACTGGTCATTTCAGCTATGAGCGGCCGTTCTTCGATGGAACGGCCGCGTCGGAAGCGGTTTTCTCGTCTACACCGAAACGTAAAATGCTTTGAGTGTATTTTCGCGGCGCCGGATGCATCCAACCCCTAAGGGCGCGCGGCATCTGTTCTCTTCCGCCGGAGCTTCCCGGCGTTTCGGACCGGCCAGAACGTGGATGTGGTGAACAGACGGCCCCTGGCGCGATCGGCTCTTTGAGATTAGGATACGGTCTTCCCTGGATAAACCCTTGTTCATTCCAATCTGTACGAAGGAGAGCTCTATAACAATGCCGAAGCCAATCCAAAGCAACAATGACAATTCCGATCAGCCGGATATTATCGATCTTCCCGACTTGGCCAGTGGAGTTGAGGCATACATCTACGGCTATCCCCTGGTCGTATTGGCAATGACCGAACGGGTTGCGACTACGGCGGCGGATACTACGACAACCATCGGCCGGGCTCCGATCAACCAATTCGCAAAGGGGACAAAGCTGCCCAACGGCTCATACAAAGACGTTGTGCTGCCCAGCACCACCACGCTCTATGCCTCCGCCTTTCTTAACCTCAGTGCGGAGCCCGTCGTGTTGCATATCCCGGAAATTCTGCCGATTCCCGGAGTCGGGAAACGCTTCTTCATATTTCAGATATTGAATGCATGGACAAACGTCAGCCGTGATTCTCCCAGCAGACGCCTGGACAGCCCTCCGGGTGACTACGCCCTTGTTGGTCCCGATTGGAAAGAACCTCTGCGGCCCAAGATTGCCAACATTATAAGATTGCAGACAAATACGATGTGGATTATCGGCCGCATCTATACAACCGGAACGGTGGCCGACTTACGGATCGTGGTGGACAAGATCTTTCCCAAAATCACTCTGACGCCGCTCAGCGCATTCGGCAAGAATTACACCCCACCTGCCAACTTACCGATCAACCCCTCCATCGACACCTCTACGACACCTGTTGAGCAGGTTGCAAACATGGACGCCTGCGCTTTCTTTGGAACGATGGCGGCGATGATGACGTCCAATGCGCCCCTTAAGTATGACCAGCCTACAGTTGATCGTCTGGCAAAACTTCACGTCATACCGGGCAATCAGTTCGATTGCGGCGCTTGGGCCTGCGAAGACCCCGAATTGCGGGCGACACTGCAACTGGCGGTTGCGGCAGCCAAGAGGGTTCTGAACGGCGCCCCTCCGCCTTCGCTCACGCCGACAAACTGGTCTATGCCTCTCGACGTGGGCGACTATGGGAGGCGCTATCTGCTTCGAGCGCTCGTAGCCAAGAACGCTCTCGGAGCGAATAGGGCCGAGGACGCGGTTTATGGCTATACCACGCACGACAGCGCCGGAGCTGCAAAGGAGAACGTGCTGACCGGAGCCAATCGTTACGTGCTGCACTTCGACGCCCCGACCCATAAAATGAAAGCCGGCGAATTGCCGCCCGTCCATCGCAACGGCTTCTGGTCCCTGACGATGTACAACAGCGACGGAACATTGGTCGACAACAAAATAGTCGACTACAACGCCATCGGCGGGTTCGAAGTCCAGGCTCATAAGGCGACTTTCAACTCCGACGGATCGCTGGACATATACATTCAGGAGCACCGGCCTTCCGATCCCAAGGAATTCAGCAACTGGCTGCCCGCTCCGAGGGGGGAGTTCATCTTATTCCTGCGGATGTACTGGCCTGGTGACGCAGTAACAGGCGGGAACTGGTATCCGCCAGGAGTGCAGAAGGTCAACTCGTCGGAAGTTGCCTGAATGAGACTTCACCCGACGCGGCGCACAGCGCTACACATAAACTACCTGTGTCCACGTCAATCTTGCGGGAGAACCATATGCCCAAATTCGAAAGCGGTTAGTGAACTCCGGAGATGAATTGCATGAACGCTCTGTCGACACGAATGTATCGATCTACGCCGACGATGTCGACGCCGATGGCATCCAACCCTAAGGACATCCGCAAATCATGGAGAATGTCATGGCCGAAATTTTGACTGCCGGAACTCCGGCTCCCGAGTTCAATGCTTCCGTCACCCCCGATCAAAAACTTTCGCTCAGCGCCTTGCGCGGTAAACCCGTCATATTAGCTTTCTATCCGGCAGACTGGAGTCCGGTTTGCGGCGATCAAATGGCTCTCTACAACGAAATCCTTCCGGAGTTTCAGAAGCATGGGGCCCAGTTGCTGGGCGTTTCGGTCGATGGCGTGTGGTGCCACGAAGCTTTCGCGAAGCATCGAAATCTTCATTTCCCGCTGCTTGCGGATTTTGAGCCGAAGGGCGAGATCGCGCGGAGTTACGGAGCCTATAGGCCCCAGGAAGGTTTCTCTGAACGAGCGCTCTTTGTTATCGATCGGGCTGGAGTCATCGCCTGGAGCTATTGCTCGCCGATCGCGGTCAATCCAGGGGCGGACGGCATACTCGAAGCTCTTGAGAAATTGCCGAACTAGGAGATTCATTCAATGAGCAATCTTTCAATTCCGGTCAGTGCGGAAGACCACGTTCAGGGCGATCTTGTCTCCGGATGCATTTTGGTCGAATACGGGGATTATGAATGCCCCTCATGCGGACAGGCTTTTCCGATCGTCAAAAGGCTGCAGAAGCACTTCGGAAAACGTCTTGCGTTTGTGTTCCGCAATTTTCCGTTAAGCCAGATGCATCCGTGGGCGGAGCCGGCTGCTGAGGCTGCAGAGTTTGCCGCGGACCATGGCAAATTTTGGGAGATGCACGACCTGCTCTACGAAAATCAAGAGAGTCTGGGCGATGCTCTTTTTCTGGAACTCGCCGAAACGCTCGAGCTGCCTGCTTCGCAGCTGCAAGCTGCCGTCGCGGAGCAGAAATATCGGGAGCGCGTGCAAGCCGATTTTGCAGGCGGTGTCCGTAGCGGCGTCAATGGAACTCCAACCTTTTTCATCGATGGACAGCGTCACAACGGACCCTTCGATTTCGATTCCCTAAGCCACGCCATAGACCGGGCCCTGCAGACTACACATAAAGCAGCGAAGTGAAGAACCGCAGATCCCTCCGCTTCGCTTACACCAAACAAGCTTCGCCTGCCGCGGAACCGGCTGCAATCAGCTCTGCAGAATCATCGCGGAGTAACTGCCCACTTGAATCAACGCCGTCTTATCCGTCACTCTTTCCTCGCCAAACCGCACTCCTTGTTTGGCGTCAAGAGCAGGTCCGCTCAGCATAAAGCGCTCGGTCAACTTGTGCTTTCGCAGGATTTCCGGCAGCTCCACATGGACCGGCTGTGCGCTCTTGTTCACCACCGCCAGCTTCACCTGCATACCCTTTGTGCCTAGATAAGCGGTGACATTCGCATCCGTTTTCAAGCTGCAAGGAGTCACCATGAAACCCGAAAACTGCTGGGCAAACTGCATTCCGTAGTACAGCGGCCTCGGCTCCGCTCGCGCTTTTTCGCTGCTCTCGATCGGCGTATAGAATCCGGTTCCGCCGCCATGCAGGTTCACGCCTGCAAATCCCGCGCAGGCTACGTGCAGCATGTAATCCGCTGCCCATAGAGCCGAAGCATAGGCATCGCTTACACCAGGCTTGCCGCCGCCAAAACACGAGTTGCCTTCATCCATTCTGTACGGCGTTCCACCTGCGGCCGCACTCGCCTCCCTGGCTCCTGCTATCTGCTGCTCTAAGCTCGTGTTGACCTTCTGCAGCAGACGCTCCGCCGTCATCCGTGGATCGCTTGCAGGTCCTATCGCATAGAAATGACTTGTCAGCATCACCGCATCACTCTTGGTGCGCCACGCATACTCCTTCACCCATGTATCTATATTGTCGGCCGTGTCCGGACCGGCGAACGGAGCATGCGGCGTCTTCGCCCGCACCGCCTTAACCCACGTCTCGTACTCGGCGAAGTACTGCTCGAAGTCATATCCCTTAGCGCGAAAAAACGGATCCTCGCCGAAGCCGTCCGCCTCATTGCCGACTACGAACGCGATCAAACGGTCGCCCATCACCCTGGAGACCACCGCGGCCTCATCCGCCGCCCGCGCAGCACTGCCACATGCAAAATTCAACCCATAGATCAGCCGCCAGTTCACCGCATCCAGGAAACCGCCAAGGTTCTCGATCGCCTTTCGCGTAATCATGCCCTTCTTGTTGCGTTGAACGGCTGGGTCCACCAGCGGCCACTCCCAGTAGTCGACGATGCCATGCCGCACGCCGCGCACCTGCTTCGGATCATCCTGGCCAACACCCTCCCACGCCGTGACGTTGCTCAGGTGACCGCCCAGCCTCAGCACGCCATGTTCAGTAAGTCCGCGAAACGCGCTCACCAGCGCCACGTTCTGAGCCGAGAAAAACTCCGCATCGTAGAGCTGTCCCGCCTCATAGCTCAGCCCGGTAAAGTCCAGCGGCATCAAGCGTGCGCGCTCCCCCGACACTTCAATACTCACCGTAGTTGCAGAATGGCCCAAGCTGCTGAATCCCGAAGCTATTTCCATCGCCCCTGCCGCAAGCGCCGCAGACAGAAATTTACGCCGATTCAAACATGCCCTCCACTCACGCCCGAGCTTCAAAAACCATATTGAATGGGGTCTTGGCTGCCATGCGGAAGTGCGTGAATCCTCCTTCGCGCGTCACCTTCTCGATCTTGGCGGGACCTGCCTGTGCACCGAGCCCAAGGCCTACTTCCTGCGAGAGGGAACAGGGCACGCAGACCGATGCAGAGGCCGAATACATAATTCGCCCCACAGGAGTCATGTTTGCAGCAGTTTCATCTTCTGCAAACGGCTCAACGATCATCCAGGTAGCTCCCTTGGAGAGAGATTCGCGAACGTGCCGCGCAACGCCCGCCGGGTCGCCCATATCATGCAAACAGTCAAAAAATGCCACTAAGTCGTAGTTATCGCCCGGAAAGTCCATAGACGGCGCTACCTCAAAACTCACACGGTCGCTCACTCCGGCCGCTTTAGCTTTGTCATGCGCGGTTTGAATGGACGGAGCGTGATAGTCAAAACCAAAGAACTGCGATTCTGGATAGGCTTTGGCCATCAGCAAGGTCGACGCTCCGTGCCCACAACCAATATCTGCTACCCGCGCACCGGTTTTCAGTTTTGCTTCCACTCCGTCGAGTGCTGGAATCCAGTTTGAGACCAGATTCGCCAAATAAGAAGGCCTGAAAAATCGCTCGCAGCCCTCGAACAGTCCTTTCTCGTGCTCGTGCCAACCCATTCCGCGGCCGGTACGATATATCTCGGTGATCTTCTCCTCGTCTTTCATCAACGATGCCAACATGTGATAGAAGCCTGGAAGGTGAATCGGAGTATCGTCTAATGCCAATGCCAGAGCCTGCTCCGGAGTCATGAAATACGTCCCGCTGGCAGGGTCAAACTCTACAAATTTTCCGGCGGCGTTGGCGTTCAGCCATTCGCGTACATAACGCTCCGCTGTTCCCGTGCGTTCAGCCAGTTCCGCCGGGGTCACGGGAACCCCGTCTCCCATAGCGCGATAGAGCCCCAGCTTGTCTCCGATAACGATAAGCGGCGCCTGCATGGCGGCGCCCATATCCTGCACCGCTTGTCCTATCAGTGCGTTGAGTTTGTCCGGGTCAATAGGTCGTATTTGTGTAGGTGCGGATGTAGCCATATTCATCTCCTCGTGAGTACGGGTGCACACCCGAGCGCGGGCGCGTCAGCAATAAGAGAGAATACGTGCGGTTTGGGCATTTACGCCCGCTCGGAAGTGCGGGCCCGCTGATTGATCCTGAAGCATACTCTGCGGATTTCACCCTGGCAACTTTAATCTCCCTTCAGATGTAGATCCCGGCGATTGAAGATTGCGACCGCAGCGGCAAAGAAGCCAACCCCCGCCAGCACGAGGATCAACCAATCCGAAATTTGCCACGCAGGCTGGATCGGCGCCCAACCATCCAGTCCCATTCCAAGCAGCGCGTCCAGCAGCTTTCCCGGTCCCAAGTTGTGTTGTCCGAGAAAAGCAATGGCCGCGATAAGGGCCAAGGCAGCCGCCGATGCCAGCAAGGAAGCCAGCCAGGTAGCAAAGAATAAACTCACCGCGGCCACCCACAGCCCCATAAGCAGCAACGAGAGCGTCATGGTCACCAGTCCCGCGATCGGTTGGCTGGTCCCCGCGGCAAGAACAATTCCACTTGCCAGGACACTGGCCGCAAAGAGCACCAGTGGAATCCAGGCAGCAAAGAACAACGCCAGAAGGTATTGCCGGCGGCTCACTGCGCGGGAAAGAACGCCGGCGATACGGCGGGACCGCTGCTCGTTCCCCAGTTGAGCGCCTCCGGAAAAAACCACCAGGGCAATTCCATAGAGGCATTCCTGATGAAGGATTGAGAGTACGTCCTCTAAACCAGGCGGCCTGCCGGTCGAAAGAACAACTACGGCCAAGGCGGGCGGCAGAAGTACCAGCAGGAGGTAAAGCCAGCGATTCTGGTAGAGCAGCCGGCGGGCGATCTGCCATACCTTCATGGCTGCGGACCTGGCGCGCTCCCGGACGGCCGCTCGCTCCCATTCCTTTCGCTCGAGTCCTTTTCACTCCGGCCCCTTTCACTCCATTCTAGGAACAGCTCTTCCAGACTTCGCCGAATTGGTGTCAGGCTCACGATCTCGCCGCCGGAATTCCAGATTTCTTCTAAGACCCGGCGCTGTTCATGACGGTCGAAGATGCGATTCGATTCGACTCCGAAACGATCGCGGATGCGAGCCTCCATTTGGCTCGATTCCTTCAGCAGAGCTTCGAGCCTTCCGTAGCCCACTAGCCGGCCCTCCCGCAGGAAGGCGATGCGGTCGCAAATATGCTCCACCTCGGTAAGCTGATGCGAGCTGAAGAAAACGCTTTTGCCTGCCTGACGCGCCTGACGGAGCAATTCACGCACCTGGAGCACGCCCGCCGGATCGAGCGCAGAGGCGGGCTCATCCAGAATCAGCAGCTCCGGATCGTTGATCAATGCCTGAGCGAGAGCAAGACGCTGCTGCATGCCTCGGGAAAATTTCCGCGCGTCCCGGACAGCATTCTCAGACAGGCCGACCGAAATCAAGAGTCCGCGAATGCTCTCCTGCAATTGCGGGTCTTGGACGTCATTCAGCCGGGCGGCGAATTCCACGCTGCTCGAGGCCGGCTCGGCGAAGAAGACCGGAATATCCGGAACGAAGCCCAGCCGGGCGCGGGCCGATGCTTCGCCGAAAGGCTTGCCTAATAGCGATCCCGTTCCTGAAGACGGACGCAGCAGACCGAGAGCTAATTGGATCGCGGTTGTTTTTCCGGCGCCATTGGGACCTAAAAAGCCCAGGATTTCACCCGGCTCGAGAGCCAGCGTCAGCCGGTCGAGCACCGTCCGGACGCCGAAGATCTTGGTGACGGCATGGAACTCCAACCGGGGCGGCATTCAAGGCTACTCCTGAATCTGTGGCTGCCTTCTCGCGGCCGGTTGCTCAGGAACTTCTGGCGGTGATTCGAACTCTGTAAAAACCCTCACTGCCCGGCGCTTGGTTACAAAGGCATAAAACCATCGCATCATCACCGAAAAGCGATTGGCAAACCCGATCAAAAAGTAAATATGGACGCCGGCCCATAGAAACCATGCCAGCAGTCCGGCCGATCGCCAGAACCTCAGGTCGGCTACAGCGAACGTACGTCCGACAACCGCCAAGTCGCCCTTATCCCAGTACCAGAAAGAGTCGGGCGGCGGTTGACCTTTGACCCGGCGGCGAATCAGATTCGCGACATATCCGCCTTCCTGAATCGCGGGTTGCGCGACTCCGGGCAACTCGGCCGTCCCGCTCCTGAAGCCGAGCAAGTTCCGCTTCGAGGCAATCACCAGCGCTGTGTCACCAATCGCAAATATGTTCGGATGTCCAGGCACTGAGAGATCCGGATTGACCTTTACTTTTCCGGATCTGCCCGCTTCCGCCTTCAGCCAAACGGCTGCCGGTGAAGCGGAAACGCCGGCGGCCCATAGCACTGTCCGGCTGCCAATCCGTTTTCCCCCGGCTTCAACGCTCTCGGCATCTATCTTGCCGACTTGAACACCGGTGTAGACCTTCACGCCCAACTGCTCGAGATGAGATTGCGCTTTGGATGATAGCTTTGCAGGAAAGCCAGGCAATATCCTCGGCGCTCCCTCGTAGAGAAGGATTTGAGCCGAACGTGGATCGATGTGGCGAAAATCGTGAGCCAAGGCCATTTTCGACATCTCGGCTATAGTCCCCGCCATCTCTACCCCAACGGTTCCCCCTCCTACGATGACGAATGTGAGCAGCTCCCTGATGAGCTCCGGGCTAGAGTTACAACAAGCGGCATGGCGCTCCGCTTCCTCAAAAGCCATCAGAATCTTTCCGCGAATCCGGTCTGCGTCATCCAGAGAATCGAGTCCCGGCGCAATGGACTTCCACTCGTTGTGACCGAAATAGTTGACGTGAATCCCTGTTGCCAAAACCAGGTAGTCGTAGTGCAGATCGCAATGCTCGAGATGAACTAATTTGTTCTCCGTATCCACGCCGGTAACTGCGGACATGAGCACTTCTATATTCGGCTGCCGCCTAAAGAGGCTACGCAGCGGCGGAGCGATCTCGTCGTCGGAGAGAAGTCCTGTAGCAACCTGATACATCATCGGCCGGAACAGGTGGTAGTTACGCTTGTCGACCAGAGTTACACGAACGGCAGCCTTGGCCAAGCCGCGGGCAGTATACAGCCCTCCGAATCCACCACCTACAATCACCACATGAGGAAGTTTCGGCGCACCTGAGATTTCTGGCAAGAGAGCCTCCAGTCCAGGGTCGTTCTTTGTTTCCGATATGGGCCCGCGACGCACTAAGCACGGATAGGAAAGGAAAAGTCCCGCAAGAGCGGCTGAATCATTGTGATATGTTTCAGCCGCGCCTGCAGGACTGGAGCTTGTATTTCACCAAACTTAGTGAACCTTAACGAAAACGATAACCAGAGTAAACAGCGAGAGCGATTCCATAAACGCCAGGCCCAGCGTAAGCAGCAGCAGAATACCTGCGCGCGCTCCGGGGTTGCGGGCAACCGCTTCTGTGGCTGATGCCGTTGCACGGCCCTGGCCGAGCCCGCAGAGACCGGCGGCGAGACCCATGCCCAGACCGGCGGCGATCGAGGTGAGACCGGCGCCCATGCTCGCGCCGCCGGCGCCTGCGTTCTGAGCAAACGCCGGCGCCGACATGAATAGGGCGGCAAGCGTCATGAATAGATATTGCAACTTACGCATTTCTTCCTCCTGGCTTCCCTGGAAATTGCCGCCAGTGGGTGGTTGAGGCTCACCGTGCTGGCCCCCTCACGCTTGCGGCGCTCGCACCGGAGCGGAAGCGGCTCTCCAGGCGAGAAACTTTTTTTAAGAGATATTTTACTGCTGGTGCGCCACCGCCTCGCTGAGATAGATCATTGTGAGCAGCATGAAGATGTATGCCTGGATCAATCCAACGAAAAGGTGCAAACCGAGAAAGACCACTGGAATGGCGAAGGGCACTAGCGAGAAAAAGACCAGGTAGACCATCTCACCCGCGAACATGTTGGCGTAAAGACGAACGGTGAGAGAGAGAATGCGGGCACAGTGGGAGATGATCTCGATCGGCAGCATCATCCAGGCGATCCACCAGAGCGGCCCGAGGAAATGCTTTATATACCCCACCAGGCCCTGCTCGCGCAGACCGTGAAAGTGATAGTAAAAAAACGCCAGAAGCGCGACCCCGAGGGGAACGGTCGGCTTAGCGGTTGGGGAAACCAACCCTGGCACCAGCCCCATGAGATTAGAGAGGAGGATAAAGAGCAGCACGCAGGTCGTGAACAGGACATAGCGTTGGCCACCTGGGCCGATAATGGACTCGGCTTGATCGGAGACGAAGCCGTGAATCATCTCCGCAATCTGCTGAATGGCGCCCGGATGTTCCACGCTGAGCGAAAGACGAACCGCAACAAAGAAGATCAGCAGCAGAATGAGAGCCAGCACTTCCATGGCAAAGGCGTTGGTGATGGGCGCCTGCGCGTGATAGGGAGCAACATGCACGACGTTCAACAGACGCACAACCAGATCGCCGAAATGGCGGTTTAGGAATGCGGTGAATGCAGTTTGACCGTTCACGAGTTCTAAATCCCTCAGCGGATGGAGTTATGAATTTACGGCTGATCCGGACAGACCCTGCGGAATCCTATGCTGACCACAAGCGTAGGAGTCGAATAGCCTCGATAAGCAGAGCCAGCATGGCTAAGGCCAGCCCCGCGATAAGAGCGGAAATTCTGCCTTCTAGACTCTTAAGGCTAACATAAAGAAGGGCCGCGGCGGCGGCGAGGCGAAGGAAAAACCAGACCAATACAGGGCCTATGGGGCGCGGCGTTCCGCCTGCATCCAGGCGGCTGACGATGGCAGACATGAGTTGCCGCCATTCGAGAATTCCGGTTGCGGCGATCGCCGCCCCAACCAAGAACAGCAGCACGGATTGCCAGCCCCATGCCAGCCAGATGAGGGGAACTCCCGCCAGCGCGGCGAAACCCACGCTGCGCAGCGCCCGGTTGAGCGCGATCCTCAAATCCCGATCGTTAAATTCCACTTCTGCCGCCAAGGCTCTCTCTCATTCCTTATTGAGCGACAGGATCACGCGAAAGATCTGGACGAAACCGGCGGCGGCTCCAAGCAGCAGCCCGGCAATATAGATCCAATGCTGGTTAAGCCAATGATCCAAGGCCAGCCCGATCGCCCATCCGATCACAGTTGCCGCGGGCAGCAGAATAGCGAGCTGGATAAGGCTTTGCGCTCGAACCATCGAGCCTAAGGCGCTGTCTTTCGATGCTGTGCGAGGAGCGCCAACTGGAGGCGCCGCTTTGTCCGGCCGGTCCGGTGTGCTCATAGGTTCTGCGTTGTTATACACCAAGCGCCTGGCTGCTCGCCCGAATGGCGTCGTCAGAACCGCCTCTGATAATGCTCCGGCCGCCGGTATACTTACTTTTTCAAGCAAACGAGAGGCGTCAAAGTGTTTGAGTCGGAGTTTGAGCGCAGCCTTTTTGCGCTTCGCAAAGAAAAACTGAGCAATATCGGCGCGCTTGGCCAGCAGTCCTATCCCAACCAGTTCCTGACATCGCACACCATCGGCGAATTGCGCCAGGCCTTCGATCCCCGCACCACGGAAGAGTTGGAGCAGAACAGGACCATGGTCCAAATTGCCGGACGGGTGATGACCATCCGGTTGCAAGGTAAAGCCGGATTTGCCCACCTACAGCAAGGCGGACAACGCCTGCAGATCTATGTGCGGCGGGATGCCGTGGGGGAAACCGGCTTTGAGGTTTATAGGTTACTCGATCTGGGGGACCATATCGGTGTCTCCGGCTATCTCTTCCGTACGCGGACCGGAGAGCTGAGCGTACATGTCGACACAATTACTTTCCTGGCCAAGGCCATGCTGGCGCTGCCGGAAAAATACCACGGCTTATCCGATGTCGAACTACGCTACCGTCAACGCTACGTCGATCTGTTCATGAATGCCGACGTCCGCGAGACGTTTGTCAAGCGTGCTCAGGCGTTGCGGGCGATACGCGCATTCTTCGACCAGCGAGGCTATCTGGAGGTGGAGACGCCGATGATGCAGCCCATTCCCGGAGGAGCGGCGGCCAAACCCTTTCGCACCCACCATAATGCGCTGGATATGCCGCTTTATCTGCGTATCGCTCCGGAGCTTTATCTCAAGCGCCTGGTAGTCGGCGGCCTGGACCGGGTTTACGAGATCAACCGTAACTTCCGCAACGAGGGTGTCTCGACTCAGCACAATCCTGAGTTCACCATGCTCGAGTTTTATCAGGCTTACGCCAATTACCACGACCTGATGCAACTGACTGAAGAATTGATCGCGAATGTAGCCTTGAGTGTTAATGGAACAACGACGGTCAACTTTGCCGGTCATCCAATCGATCTGGGCAAATGGCGGCGCTATTCGATGCGGGAGGCCATTGTGGAATTCTGGCCGGAAGCAGCCGATCCAAAGCCGCGGATTGAGGATTTTTCCGGCAACCGCATGCAACAAGGCGCTGTCGAGGAATTGGTGACTCGGTTGCGCCGCGCCAAAGTTGATGTCGAGTTTCAGCCAGGGGAGGCCCAGGGCAAAACCATCGCCAATATCTTTGAGGCAGTCGCCGAGGAACACCTCATACAACCGACCATCATCTACGACTTTCCTCTTGCCATTTCGCCGCTTTCCAAGAAGAAGCCGGACGAGCCCGACTGGGTTGAGCGCTTCGAGTTCTACATCGGCGGTCTTGAATTGGGGAACGCCTTCAGCGAGTTGAATGACCCCGAGGAACAACGGCTGCGCTTTGTAGAGCAAATCGCTCAGCGGGAACGGGGGGATGCCGAAGCACATGCCATGGATGAGGACTATGTGCGCGCCTTAGCCTATGGACTTCCGCCTACGGCTGGCGAGGGGATAGGGATTGACCGCCTCACCATGGTGCTGACCGGCGCCAAGTCGATTCGGGACGTCATTCTCTTCCCGCTGCTCCGTGCGCCGCAAGCCGAAGGCGAGATCGCCGGTCAAAGTTGACACGATGGCCTTCGCGCCTCAGTCGAGAGGTCTGCCCCAGCCGCAAGCTACTTCTTTCGAGCTCGGTCGACCCGTTTGAGGATTTGGCTGAGATTGGTTTTCTCAAAATCCCCAAACAGAGCCGCCATGGAGGCTGAGAATACCCTCTCCAGGGCGCTATTCACCCGAACCGGACCAGCGGCGCGTACCTGGGGAGTATGAAATAACGCGCTGGTCTCAACAGCTTTATATACGTCCGCGAGCGAAATGGCCTTGGGAGACTTGAGCAGACGCGACCCCCCAGTTGGACCCTTTTGACTCTCGATTAGGTTCGCTTGCTGAAGCGACGCAAGCACGCGACGGACAACAACCGGATTGGTATCCAGTTTCTCCGCGATATTAGTCGATGTTTGCAATGTGTCTGGCTTTGCAGCAAGCAGGACAAGCACGTGCACACCGGTAGCAAATCTACAATTGACAGCCATGCCGGAACCCTAACACATAGAAAGCACAACGCAATTGAACCAAGGGGAGAACGTTAGTCACTTGCAAAGTTGCAGAAATACCTAGCGGTAACCATCGCATTTTGTAGCCGTGCTAGCATCGTTTGACACATAACTGAAAATCGATCGGGGACTTTGTGCGGATTTTGTTTGTGGGCGACGTTTTTGGATCGGCAGGACGGAAAATCGTGCACGAACACCTTCCCCACTCGATCCAAGAACAAGGTATCGACCTGGTAGTGATCAATGGTGAGAACGCCGCGGGAGGATTTGGCATAACCCCGGCCATCGCTGAGGAGTTATTCGACTTAGGCGCACATGTCATCACCACCGGAAATCATGTCTGGGACAAGCGCGAGATCATCGAGTATATGCAAGCTGCTCCAGCGGAAAGCCGTGAGCGCCCAAGACGCCTCCTGCGGCCGGCCAACTATGTACAGGGCGTCCCCGGGCACGGCTTCTATGAAGGAACGCTTGCTTCGGGGCAAAGCTATGCTGTGATTAATCTTCAGGGCCGGGTCTTCATGGCCGCCCTGGAAGACCCCTTCCGGACCGCCGATTCCCTGCTCCGGAACATATCCGCCAAGGTCATCCTGGTGGACTTCCATGGGGAAGCTACTTCGGAGAAGGTTGCGCTCGGTTGGTACCTAGATGGGAGAGTTACTGGAGTAATCGGCACGCACACTCATGTGCCAACCGCGGACGAGCGGGTGTTGCCCGGCGGGACAGCCTATCAGACTGATGTGGGGATGAGCGGGCCCTTTGACAGCGTCATTGGTGTGGAAAAGGAGCTGGTTCTAGCCCGGTTTCTGAGCGGAATGCCCAGCAAATTCGAGGCCGCCAAAGGAGACCCGCGAATGTGCGCGGCACTGATCGAATGCGACGGAAAAACCGGGAAAGCTATTTCCATCCGCCGGTTAATGCTCGGAGAGTGACTGGAGCTTTGCGATCGGATTTCAACTGTTTATGGGTGGATCGAAAAGATCGTAAGCATCGAAAAATGAGCCGCCGAATCCCCGCAGCTAAGCGGCACTCCACTCCCCGGACACGGTCTTACACTGCTTCTCTGTATTCCGGCTCCTCCACGACCGTCAACCCAGTCTCCGCCGGCAGTTCCGCAACGGCTGCTTTCTTAGGAACGGTAACGGTCTGGGTAAGATCCACATTGCCCTGCATTGAGGCATTGTCTTCGATAGAGAGCCGGGATGCGGTCAGATCGCCGGTAAAACATGCGGTTCGTTTCAACTCCGCGCGAGCGCTTGCCTTGACGGTACCCTCGACACGGCCGAATACCACGAGATCGCCAGTGACGATATCGGCTTGGGCAAGACCATTAGGACCAACGGTCAGCCTTTTTTCGTCCAGTGTGATGTTGCCCTCGATCATGCCATCGAGAAAGAAATCCTCCGCGCCGAAAATCTCGCCACGAATGCAAATGCCCTTGCCAATCACCGTGCCCATGTTGCTCATAGATCGCCGCCTCCAATCTGGTTAACTGTATGGAGGAAAAGATTGGGCCGCAATCACCGAAAGGTAGCAGATGCCGAGCGCCACCCCGTTGAGGAGAACGAGACCGTGGATTTAACTTGGGTTGCTCACAAGAGGCGGGGTGGAAGCCCTGGACTTCAGTCCGGGGTAGCGGGTCTTTAGACCCGCGGGAATACGGTTGGATCCAAGCAAACCGGGCTTTTAAGGCAGAAACAGGAAAGGTGTGGCCTCGATGAATTCCACAAAGTGGCCTTTTTCTTTGAAGAAAAAGGCCGTTGATGGGAGTGGCCTGGGATATATCCATCCTGTTTCTGCCGTAGCCCTGGTGTTCACCGCGTTCGGAAGTCCGTGTTGAGTTGTCTTGGAGTGCACCCCGCCTGTAGTCCAGAGTGTCTCTTGATACTTTTGCGAGACAAGATCCGCATATCCTTTTTCAACCTACGCGGCAGCGTCAACGCCACCAGGCCTAAAGGCCTCACTTGGAGATGAGAAGCTACTCGTGGGCCTGGAAGGCCCACTTCCCCGGACTAAAAGTCCAGGGCTTCCACCCTTCCCCTTTTGCATACATCGGGTGAGACATCCGGATTAAAGGGCCCTAGTAATGTCCCGACCTCGTTTGTACTGTGAGCTCCTTTTTCTTGGTGGTGAGGGTAATGGTGTGAAAGCCCTCGACATCGGATTTTGCAGGCGTAAAGCCCAACGTATATTGGCTGCGCAGTTCATCGGCGATGTTGCCGTAAATCTGATCCACCGTGTCTTTCTTAGTAACCTCATAAAGGCGGCCGCCTGTCTCGGCGGAAATCTGCGCGAGGATTTTCTTGCCGTCTATATGAGGTAACGGTGAGGACCCACCGCCGGGATAACCACCTCCGGGATAGCCGCCTCCTGGATAGCCGCCAGGATAGCCTCCCGGATATCCTCCCCCGGGATAGCGGCCGCCCGGATAGCCGCCACCGGGATAACCACCCCCAGGGTAGCCGTCGTCCATGCCGCGGCGGAACCCACCATTGTTCGCCGTGAACTTCTCTCCGGAATAGATGGAGTACACAATGGTGTCGCTGCGTTGCGCGGCCTCGATCGCGGTGGATAGCGATTCCTTGCTTCCCCGGTCGACTCCATCCGACAAAATCACGATCGCCTTACGGCCGGTCTGCTTCTTCATCAGTTCATCGCAAGCCAGAAAGATCGAATCGTAGAGCAGATTATCCGCGCTCCGGGAAGTCCGGTCCGGATCGTCCCTGCTCGACGGTTGCTCTGCCTGAACGGTTTGCAACAACTGGAGCGCGGATTCCAGCTTGTCGTGCTCCGTAGTCATATCCTGCAGCAGCTCCACATCGCGATCAAAATGAATGACAAATGCGCGGTCCTTGCCGGTCACCATCTGATCCAGAAAGCTCTTGCTGGCGGCGCGCTCCTGATCGAGGTCATTACGCTGGCTCGCGCTGGTATCGACCAGCAGGCCAAGGGTCAGAGGCGAATTGGGTTCCTGACTGATATAAAGAATCGTTTGCGGGCGGTTATCTTGCTGGAGATCGAAATCCTCCTTGGTAAGATTGCGAACGATTTGACCCTTCTTATCTCTCACCGTCACCGGCAAAGTGACTACCTTGGCGTTAATGGAAGACGCGGGCGTTGCGGCTTGGGCTGGGGCGGTAGCGGTGCCCGGTTTCGGAGCCTGAGCGAAACTTTGCATGTGGTGCAGCATGCAACCTGCGAAAAAGGCCATGCCAAGCGCATACCGCCAGGGCTTTCGTGAGACTCCATACCAAATAAGAGATATACAATTGAAGAAGGCAGTCATGCGGTTCCCCGTGCGAGTGCGTTTATGTGAGCGTTAGGCTTTGTTGAAAAACGCGCTGCAGCACTTGTGGTCCGCGAATCCGTTTTTCAACAGCTCTTAGACGGGTACCACCGCCCGATTGTTACGGTTGTGCAGCAAGACGGCCTCTGAATCGTTGTCGAGTTCCGGTGAGGCTAAAGTCCAGCTAACCCGTGGCTTTGGAAGAAACTTATGCGCAGCCTGCTGCGTCTTTTCCATAGGGTCGTTTTCTTTGCTGGTCCTGCGCTTCGGGAATTCTGACGCCTACCGATATTGCCTGTTGAACCAAAAGCGCGGGAGCTAAATAACGATTCTCTTCCAGATTGACCTGCACACTCAATGATGAATCATATGCGCTGCTTTTCGTTGCTTATTATCAGTCTCGCTCTAGGCTTAGCCGCGGCTTCTCCGCAAAGACTTTTTGGCCAGGGGAATACGGGCACTCTCCGGGGGCAGGTCACCGACCCATCCGGCGCTGTCATTCCACAGGCCCAAGTCACGGCGACCTCCTCTTCCGGCAAGGCGAGCAGCGCCCAAGCGGACGGGAGCGGCGTATACCAGGTGCGCGGTCTTGGTCCGGGAACCTACATTGTTACCGCCGCATCGCCGGGATTTGCGGGATACACCTCGACGGTGACCATTGCTCCCGGCCAATCGAGATCTCTGAATATCGCACTGCAGATCGAGACCCAGCAACAGCAGGTGCAGGTTGAGGCCGACACCCCGACGGTAGACACCAGCCCGGACCAGAATGCGAATGCGATTGTCATCAAGGGCAAGGATCTCGATGCCCTTTCCGACGATCCGGACGAATTGGAGAATCAGCTCCAGGCTTTGGCCGGACCGGCGGCAGGTCCGAACGGCGGCGAAATCTACATCGACGGATTCACCGGCGGGCAGCTTCCGCCCAAGTCTTCGATTCGTGAAATTCGCGTGAACCAGAATCCTTTTTCCGCCGAATTCGACCGGCTCGGTTATGGACGGATCGAAATCCTGACCAAGCCGGGCACCGACAAACTGCACGGGCAGATCGAAGCGCGGGGCAACGACTCCAGCTTCAATTCTAGAAATCCCATTCTGCAAACAGCGGAGCCACCCTACTACTCGTACAACCTTGAGAGTAGCGTGGGCGGCCCTATCTCCAAGAACGCTTCCTACTACGCAAGCTTTTTCGGACGCAACACGCAAAACGTAAGCGTGATCGATGCCATAGACCCGGCAAGCGTCACTCCGGAGCAGCCTAATGGCGCCAATCTGAACGAGCCATTCCCCAATCCCAGCTCGCGTATCGATTTCAGCCCGCGGGTGGATCTGCAGCTTGGCCAGGCCAACACATTGACGCTTCGCTATGAGTTCTATCGCGCGGTAACGACCAACGGGGGCGTTGGCCAGCTATCTTTGCCGACCCGGGCCACCAACAGCGAGAGCATCGAGAACACCTTCCGGGCAAGCGACAGCCTGGTGCTCAGCAAAAATTTCGTCGACGACATCCGCTTCCAGTACCGCCGCTTTCACTACCAGACCACTCCTGTATCCGATTTGCCCTCGATCTCCGTGCAAGGCTCTTTTGACTCCGGCGGCAGTAATGGCGGCACGGTGCGCGACCATCAGGATATCTATGAGTTGCAAAACTACTTTACCGGAGCGATGGGCAATCACTCGTTGAGTTTCGGAACGCGCCTGCGCGCCTATCGTGACGCAAACTTCACCAACGGCCAAACCAACGGGAGCTACACGTTCAAAACCCTCGCCGATTACCAGAACAAGACGCCGCAGAAGTACACCATTGCGGAGATTAACAAGTACACCGCCCGCGCCATCCTCTTCGATGGAGCGCTTTTCTATCAGGACGACTGGAAAGTGAACCAGAAATTTACCTTCAGCTATGGGCTGCGCTGGGAGACACAAAATCGGATCAACGACAAGAGCGATTGGGCGCCCCGAATATCGTTTGCCTATGCTCTTGGGCACAGCGGCGCCAAGCAACCGGCCAAAACCGTGCTACGCGCCGGGTATGGCTGGTTCTATCAACGTTTCACCGTTCCCAACAGCTTTGGTTCTAATGCGGGCACGCCATACGTAATTCAGGCGATTCATCAGAACGGAATCAATCAGCAGGTTTTCACCATCACCAATCCACCCTACAGTGAAACATCTCCGGGTCAGGCAATTAATCCTACGCTCGCCGGCGCTGTCACCGCGCCCAGCCGCTACACCATCGACCCGCATTTCCACGCCTCCAACGATATGTCGGCGGCAATAGGCATCGACCGCCAGATAGCAAAACGAATTACCGCCAACATCACTTATCTTTATGGGCGCGGAGTTCACCAGTATTACACCAACAATATCGGCGCCCCGTTCTTCGATACTGCGAACCTCGGCATCTACCCTTCCACTCCCCTGCCCGCGCCGGAAGAGAACAATTATCAATACCAATCGGGAGGCGTATATAGACAGAACCAGATCATCGCCTCGGGCCGGGCCGCTTATTCCAGAGTGAGTTTTTTTACGTTCTATATGTACAACAACGCGAGGAGCGACACCAGCGGAGTAACTTACACCCCATCCGTCGCGCAGAATCCAGGACTAGACTATGGACGCTCGAACTTCGATGTCCATAATCGCTTCGTCATCTTAGGCAATGTGATGGCGCCCTATGGCGTCTCGCTCACGCCTTTCTTCGGCTACAACTCAGGCATCCCGTATAATGTGACTGCTGGAAGCGATCTCACCAGCAACAACAGCTTTAACGGGCGGCCCACCTATGCTGCCAGTTGCAACGAGCCGAATGTGGTCGATACCGCCCAATTCGGCTGTCTGGATACCAACCCGTATGGCACCAACGAGAAGATCATCCCCTATGGCCTGGGCACAGGTCCTTCCAATTACAGCTTGAATATGCGCGTGAGCAAAGTAATCGGTCTGGGTCCGGTACTTGAGGGCGGCCATGCGAACCGCGGAGGGGGCGGGGGGGACCATGGCGGCCACGGCGGAGGACTTGGAGCAGGCGGCCTGAGCGGCAGCAGAGGCGGTCCCGGCCGCTTGGATCAGGGCACTTCGCATAAGTACAACCTGACGCTTACAGCCTACGCCGCAAACCTGTTCAATCACGAAAACCTGGGCACCCCGAATGGCACGCTCAGCCCGCAGGCCAATACTGAGGGCGTGCTCCAGCCGCAACGTTTCTTCGGCATATCGCAATCGCTAGCCGGCGGATTTTTTGGTCCTCCGACCTCGGGCAACCGCAGCATCTTTCTCCAAGCCGTCTTCAACTTTTAATCTGAGGATTCAGAAAAGGGGGAGGTGGAAGCCCTGGACTTTTATTCCGGGGAAGTGGGCCTTCCAGGCCCACGAGTAGCTTTTCATCTCCAAAGGAAGGCCTTTTAGCTGCAATTTCTCACAAGGAAGACCAGGGCTAAAAGCCCGATTTTGTTCAGCCCAATTGCTTACGCGGGTGGAAGCCCTGGGCTTCAGCCCAGGGAGGCGGACCTTTTAGGTCCGCCGAAAGAGGCCAGTTAAATCAAGGGCTTTTAGCCCTGGTGCTGTGATTCGGGTCACGTTATGTCACCCTTATGAGACATCCCGGTTAGCCCAAGTTAGCAGATTTTCTCCGGCCACGTTCACAGGTAGAAGCGCATAGCCCTAACTATAAAGCGGTAAACATGGGGCGAAAGCTATTCCCGCAGCGGCTAAAGCCGAGCCCTGATTACAAAACCGAGCTTTTTCGTATCGAATTGCGATGCTTTGTAGCAGGTATGGCCTTTAGGCCATACCTCCCATCGCTGAAAATGAAGCGGCTTTAGCCGCTGCGGTTAACCGAACAGCATTACCCTTTACTGGGAAATCGAATGGACTGAGGCAAGCGTGTTTGCCGCCGGTTCGGATGCCTGAGCAGAGACGTCAGCATCGGGCGTTGGGTTTGGGACTGCGGCGCCTGCCGGGTGGTCCGGTCCCAGACCGAGGCTGATCAAAGCCCGGCTGTCCGGCATAAGCTTGGTTTGCCACCCATGATCCGCTTGATACTTCTGCATGGCGGCCTGGGTTTGTGCGTCCCATTGACCGCTGGGAGCGCCGCTAAGATATTTCTGGTTTATTAGGGCCGTCTGAATTTGAGTGGCTCTGGTTGAATCGATGGCGCGTTGTCCGTGTACCTTTTTCGTCCTCGAATGATGGCTCTTCCTGGACGACGCCGTTTTCGCATGACCGGAAGTGGGAGCACGGTGGATCCGGCTTGCGAGCGCGGGAGTTATGGCCAACGCAGCGGTCAACAACATTGCTTGGCCTGCTCGTACAAACTGCATGCAAACAACCTCTCTGGGGGAAATCAAAGCTGTTCTGTAACGTTAATCATTGCTCGGCTCAATTGCAACCGATGTTAGGCCTAAGCAGCAATTTCTAAGCTTGAGGTAACTATTACTGCCTTTCCAGTACCGATCCCTGAGGGCCCGAAAACGGCTACCCGGCCGCCGGCGAAGCCGTGGCCGGGTAGTCTTGCCGATTGTGCTAAGTCGCACAAGAAAAGCGAGTTGATCGCGGAAGGCCGCCCAGTTTTAAAGCATTTTAGGTTTTCCGTAAACTGGTTATGTCAGCTCTGAGCGGCCGTTCTTCGATGGAACGGCCGCGTCGGAAGCGGTTTTCTCGTCTACACCGAAACCTAAAATGCTTAGGGCAAAGTACCTCCGAGATAGGTGCCACCCGCTGTCGGGTTTCTGGAATCGACTATGCGGAAGACGACATCCTCTCCCGATTTCAAAGCGGAGACGAGAGAGTTGAATTGATCCACACCGGTTACAGGCTGCTTGTTCAATTCCGTGATCACAACTCCCGGCGCCAGACCTATCTCGTCGGCGAGCGTACCGGGCTTCACTTGGGTAACCAGCACACCGTTGATACCCTTGCTGGTCAGGGATTGGGGCGCCGCCTGGATGGTAATGCCCAATTTTCCTTGTGCGGCGCTGGGCGCGTTTTCCGGCCCATTCTGTCCATTGTTGTTGTTGGCTTGGGCCCCGTACAACTTCGCCCGGTCCGCAATGGTTAAGGTGGCTGCCGCCTGATGTCCATTGCGCAGATAGCCGAGGCGGACAGTCGATCCTGGTCTGCTGCCGGCGATTTCGGTGACCAGAGCGTCGCCGTCCTTGATTGGCCTGCCATTGACAGAAACGATGATATCGCCCGCCTTCAATCCGGCTTTGTCCGCAGGGCCATTGGGCGTGACGGCGTTGATCAGGACGCCATTTTTGAAGCCGTAGACTCTTCCTACCGCGGGGGAGAGATTTTCCTGGAATTGGACACCGATCGAGCCTCGGACAACCTTGTGGTCCGGTCCGATGAGGTCGTCATATACCTGGATGACGGTGTTTGAGGGCATAGCGAAACCGATGCCCTGATACCCATTGGACTGCGTATAGATTGCGGTGTTCACGCCGATAACCTGACCGGTCATGTTTACCAGGGGGCCGCCCGAGTTGCCGGGATTGATTGCCGCATCCGTCTGGATGAAGTGCTGGAACTGACCGGCCGGGCCCTGTTCGATAGTGCGGTTTTTTGCCGAGACTATACCTGCGGTCACGGTATGCGAGAGGGCGAACGGCTCGCCGATGGCTAAAACCCAGTCGCCTACCTGCGCTCCATCGGAATTGCCCAGCTTTACCGTAGGCAGCGGGTCGTTGGTGGTGATCTTGATCACAGCGAGGTCGGTATCCTTATCTACGCCCACCACCTTCGCGGGCCGTCCCTCGGCGCCTTCGGAATCCGTCGAAAGCTTTACGTATATCCGGTCGGCCTTTTCGACCACGTGATTGTTGGTGAGGATGTAGCCTCTGGGATCGACGATGAACCCCGATCCGAGCGACTCGCGTACCTGATCTCCCTGGTCTTCATCGCCTCCCGGACCTTGTCCAAAAAATCGATTGAAGAAGTCCTGAAAGTTCTGGTCCGGACCCTGACCCTGACCCTGGCCTTGACCTTGACCTCCATTTGGGTTCTCTTCCCCGCCGGGGCCGTTCGGACCTTCATTGAAGCGCCTGCGGGTTCGCGGCTCCTGCTGAGGTATAGTTTCGGTGTTGATATTCACTACAGCCGGTCCCACTTGTTTCGCGATCTGTGTGAAGCTGGTGGAGAGATTCACCGGGTCCGGGATCTTGAGCGGGGTGGCGTCCGAGCTATTTACGGTCGCTTCATCTCCATGAACGCCATGTACTGCGACGGAACCGATAAGTATGCCGGCGGAAAGCGCACCAAGAATGGTGAAGGTGGAAGCGAGACGGCGAACGCGTAGCCGTTCGAGCAGTGATTTCATTTCAGATCTAACCTCGTCATTCAGAAACATCCAAAGATCCCGGAGGGTTCGCGCGGGTATGGGCGCTAGGCTCCAGTATAGAGTGTTTCGCGAGTTATTGTTGACCGGCCGGCCGCCGCAGCGGGGAATAAAATGATACCTTCATGGGATTCCTGCGCTCTGTCCGGTGGTTGGTTCGGTCAGGTTGATTGCACACGCACAATGTTCCGCTGGTTCTCCTCAAAAATTGGCCCGGGTGCGTGCGCAGCTTACGGCAGAAACAGGATGGATATATCTCAAGCCGCTGCCATCAACGGCCTTTTTCCTCAAGAAAAAGGCCACTTTGTGGAATTCATCGAAGCCACACCTTTCCTGTTTCTGCCTTAGAAAGCTCCCAGAAGAAGCAGCAGGATTCGTTTGAGAGCCAGCTCGCGGCCGGTCGCGTCATACCATTCCCCGCGGGTATGTATGCCGCCACCCTCGCCGCCCGCCCCAACGCTGAGAGCGGGTACTCCGACGGAGAGAGGTATGTTGGCATCGGTAGAGGCTACGCGCTCTTCGGTGCGAATTCCCAGGTGGCGGTCGACGGCTCGCAAAAGATCGAGCAAAGGCGCACCTTCGTCGAGGCAGCCGGCGGGCCGCTCGCCTATCCGCTGAATCTCGAAATGCAGTGGCCCTTTTGTGCGGCGCTCGTTTGCTTGATTCCGCGCGGCCTGTTTGCGCCTGATTTGCAGCCTGGTTTGCAGCTTGGTTGGCTAACTGGTTAGCCGCTAGAGTGGCGTCCTCGATGGCGCGGTGCAGCGCTACTTCCAGCCGTACTAGCTGCGCGGCTTCCAGACTGCGAAAATCGAAGCGCGCCATCGCGTGTTCGGGAATTGAGTTCACCGACCCGCCACCTTCAATGATTCCAACATTCAGGGTGGTGCGTGGTGAGGCAGGAAGGGGCAGTTGGCTCAAGGCGGCGATCGCCTGGCTCATGGCTACAATCGGGTTGGGAGTTCCCGCGTCGGTCCAGGAATGGCCACCGGGACCATGAATCGCCGCCAAATAACGCCGGCTGCCCAAGGCCTGCGTCACCACTACTCCACTGCCGGCGCCATCCAGCACCACATTGGCGGAAATTCGCTCCCGTCCCGGCGACGTTCCATATAGATGCCGCATTCCGCGCAAGTTGCCTTCGCCTTCCTCGCCCACATTTCCAGCGAAGAGAAGATCGCCGGGCGCCTGGATCCCGCAGCTCTCAATCGCCGCGGCTAAGGCCAGCAGCCCTGCTACTCCCGCCCCGTTATCACACGCTCCCGGAGCGCAAAGGCGATTGTCATCCAGCACCGGCGCGATCAGGAGGTCTTTGGGAAATACCGTATCGATATGAGCGGAGAGCATGATGCAAGGGTGGGGACCTGGCGAATGCTTCCGCAGCCACCCAAGCACATTTCCCTCCCCATCGATTTCCACTTCCTGCAAGTTAAGCTCGCGGAATCGCGCAGCCAGCCAAGCGGCGCGTGCGGCCTCGGCGAAAGGTGGGGCGGCAATGGAAACCAACTCCTGCTGCCACTGCATGATTTTGCGCTCCTGCAGATGGAACCAGCGGAAGGCGGCATGGACTTGGGACAGGGAGGCCAGCCGATTGACACGGGAGAAGGCCGAGGATGTAGGAGCGCCCGCCATGCAAGACCCAGAGTAGCAGGGAGTCTCCGGACCCGCGCAGCGATGACTTAGCGCCTACTAACACTAATAGTCGACGCTGGCCAGGAAGAGACCGCGGGCCGGAGCCGTGGGCCCGGCTTGGGTCCGCGCCCGCGCTCTCAATATCCTGGGAATGTCGGCGTCAGTCATATTTCCCCGGCCTACTTCCAGGAATGACCCGACCAGGTTGCGCACCATGTGATGGAGAAAACCACTTCCTCGCACTCGATAGATGAGGGCCGGCGGCGCATCCTCAAAATAGCTTCCAGACGACTGCAAGCCGGATACGCACACCGGCGTAATAATCCACTCGGATTGATAGATAGTTCGCAAATTACCGGGCTCCCGTCGTCCATCGGCAAACACGGCCGGCTCCACGGCACGGCGCGCCTTCTCTGGGTCGCTGGCCGCGAACGAAGTGAAGTCGTGCCGGCCGAGAATCAGCGAAGCCGCGCGCTGCATCGCGTCAACATCGAGTGGTTGGCTCATTGCGAAGGTGTAGCGCGCCAGCCAAGGTGGGCAAATCTCTCCACGAAAGAGCCGATACTCGTAGGTTTTGGCCGTAGCGGAGTGCCGGGCGTGAAAATCCCGGGGCGCGTGCCGGGCGGTGAGCACGCGAATGGCGGGCGGCAGTGTCCGGTTGAGTGCGCGAGCGAGGTTCGCTTCGGGAATGGGCGCCGAGAGAGCGAAAGAAGCTACTTGTCCCAGCGCATGAACACCTGCGTCGGTTCGGCCCGAGCCTTGCGGCAACACATCCTCCCCGGTAACCCGTTCGATCGCTGCCCGCAATTCGCCCTGTATCGTCATCCGGCCGGGTTGGATCTGCCAGCCTTGAAAGGGGGCGCCATCATAGGCAAGCACCAATTTCCACACATGGTTCACACCGGTCTCTTGCATTTCCCACCAATTCTAATCAGGGGTCAGGGATCAGGATTAAAACCACTGCCTGTCCCCTGACCCCTGAAATGACCCCTGAGATATACTCAACTCTTCCGACCATCTGGAAACCCGCCAACCGGAATGAGTGCCCGGCCTGAGGCATTAGCGAGAAAACTAGAGTCATATGAGGATCTTGCCGCATCTGCCATGCGAGCACCTAAAACCGTTTCGCGTCAGGCGTATAGCAGTGGTGGAGGCTAGTCCTCGCCCAAAAAAGCGCGGCAGCGGAACGAACACGAATAATCAGATGGAGACGGGCGAATGGCCTTTTGCTTTCAGGATCTTGACGCAACAGTGAGAAGTTTGGAACTGCGCGGCCGGCGGCAACCAAACCGGTCTTTTCTCCGGCTGCGGTCCGCCGCGGCGGTCGCCTGCATGTTGAGCTCATCGGTTATTCAGCCCGCCTTTGCGCAGCAGCCGGCTCCTCAAGCAGTTCCTCCCGCGCAGAGTCTTCCCGCCGAGCCGCAGCCGAATTTCACCCAGCCGTTTGTCAAGCGGCCGGGGCAGCGGGACTACAGCAAACCGAATCGCCCGTTTCCGAATATTTTTAAGCCGTACGAGCCAATCGGCGTGCCTGCGCCCGTGGTCCTCAACTCAGGACGATTGGCCGATCTGTTGCGGGGCGGAAAGATCTACCTAAGTCTCTCCGATGCTATCGTCCTCGCCCTGGAAAATAACTACGACATCGCTATTCAGCGTTACAACCTGGACATCGCCGCTACCGATCTTCTGCGCGCGCGCGCCGGTTCGAACCTTTTGGGTGTTTCATCCGGCTTGGTCCAGGGCACGCTAAGCGGCCTAAGTGCGACTACAAACTCTCTCAGCTCGGGAGGCGGTCCGGGCGGCACTTCGACCGCAATCGGGGGCGCCGGAGCCGGAGCAGGCGGCATTGTGACCAGCACCACCGGAGCGGGGCCGACGCCCGGAACAGATGGATCCGGTGCTTGCGGGAACGGTCCAAGGAGAGCGCACCACTACGCCAGTCGGCTAGCCCTTTCCTTAATGGCGGCGCGCGCAACTTTGAACCAGAATACCAACGAGTACAACTTTACCTACAACCAGGGATTCATCACCGGCACTGCGCTTCAGGTGGGATTCAACAATAACCGTGTCACGTCCAATAATGGATTCAATGTGTTCAGTCCTGAGCTTCAGTCCAACTTCAGGGCGACCATCACCCAACACCTGCTGTATGGCTTTGGCCCCGGTATCAACGGCCGCTTCATTATTGAAGCCAAAAATAACCGGCGCATCACAGACTCGGCCTTCCGCCAGCAGATTCTTTACACCATCAACCAGATTGAGGATATCTATTGGCAACTGGTCAGCGATTATGAAGACGTTCAGGCGAAGCAGCGGGCTTTGCAGCAATCCACGCAACTCGCGGCAGACAATCGCAAGCAACTACAGATTGGGACCTTGGCGCCGCTTGATGTGCTGAACGCCGAAAATGGAGTAGCCAGCGATACTCAGGCTCTGATCACCTCGCAGACCGCCCTCGAATACCAGCAATTGATCATGAAGCAGGCCATCAGCCGCGATCTGAACGACCCTGCGCTTTCCTCCGCGCCGGTGATCCCGACCGACCGTGTCTCGCTGGTGGAAACGCCGGAAGAGCGGACGCCTGTCGAGCAGCTTGTGCAACAGGCTTACGCCAACCGTCCTGAGATCGAGCAGAATATTCTGAATCTCAGGAACGATGAGATTACCTTGAAGGCAGTCAAGAACGGACTTCTGCCGATCGTGGATCTCTACGGGTTTTATGGCGGCAGCGGCCTTGGCGGATCTGCCAGCCCTTTTTGCAATAGGGAGTTTCTTGGCACCGCCTGCAATGCGCCTCCGGTTGATTACGGCACAGTCTTCACCAATACTTTCAACAACAGCGGTCCGGACAAGGGTGTTGGCGTGAACATCAGCATCCCTATCCGCAATCGCACCGCGCAAGCGTTGCAGGCTCGTGCGCTGCTCGAATACCGCCAGGCGGAGATGCGGTTGCAGCAGCTTTATATTCAGGTTCGCATTCAGGTCATTAACGGCCAATATGCCCTGACCAACGACCGTGCCGCGCTGCAGGCGGCGCAAACCGCGCGCGAGTATAACTTCCAGTCCTACCAAGCCGAGGTCAAGAAGCTGCACCTGGGAGCCTCGACTACGGCCAATGTGCTTCTGCAGGAAAAAAATCTCGCGGCCGCGGAGAATAACGTCATCTCCACCGAGGCTACCTACGCGAAAGACCGGGCGTCACTTGAACAGCTTCTGGCTGAGACGCTCCAGCGCTATGGCATCCAGCTCTCCGATGCCTTGAGCGGGACGGTATCACAGCAGCCTGCGATCCCCGGAATCGAGCCGGCGAAGTCTGCTCCGGAGGCGAATGTACCTGAGCAGCAGCAGCGGCTGCAGCAGACCGAGCATCCGCCAAACGCCCCTCCAGCGTTGCCGCCGCAACCTCAGTTGACACCGCAAGAGCAGCGGAACTTACCGGCTCAGCCGCCCCGCTAGATGTGTTTTCACGATTGGTGTACCCCAGGAAACTACTCTCGATGCAGGCGTTCCATCCAAGAACGCCTGCACATAGCAACTCTCACCAGGACACAGTAATTGTGAAAACCTGTAAGAATAAGAGTGCCTTGTATTAGGTATGGCCTTTAGGCCATACGTTTCCGCTCTGAAAATTGATCGGCTAGCCGCTGCGGGATTTTCGGTACGCAGGTGAGTTTGCGGCAGGGGCTAAATAGCCCTCGTTATTGCGTTGTTGTGCTCTGAAAATAGGCTGCTATGTTCTTGAAAATACGGTCCTCTTAATTTTTGGTTTCCCACATCTGACGCAAACAGCGCGTCAGATATGGAGCACCCAGGATTTGTTGTACTTTCAACAAAAAAACACGATGGCCCGGATTTTCATCCCTGGTGATGGCCGGCAGGTCATCTGTCACACGCTATACGTGCTCGACGAAACTCTTCCGCCCCGTCCAGTCCAATTGGTGTGGAAAAACTTTCCCCTCGGCTGATCCGTTCGCTCATAGGTGTGGGCGCCAAAGAAATCGCGTTGCGCCTGCAGCAGGTTGGCGGGCAGCCGCTTGGTCCGGTAACCATCGTAAAAAGCCAGCGCGGTTGAAAATGCGGGTGTCGGAACACCGAGCTCAATAGCATGGATCAAAGCCTTTCGCCACGAATCCTGATAGTTGTTGAGCGCCTCCGCGAAAAAGTCCTCCAGCAGCAGATTCTTGAGTTCAGGGTTGCGGTCATACGCATCCTTAATCCGCGCCAGAAAACGGCTGCGGATAATGCAACCGCCGCGCCACATCTGTGCGATGCCGCCCATATTCAATCGCCAGCCATTCTCTTTTGCAGCCTCCCGCAGCAGCATGTAACCCTGTGCATAGGAAACGATTTTGGAACAATACAAGGCGCGGCGCACCTCTTCGATGAATTCTTTACGCTTGCTGCCCTCTTGCTGCGTTTCGTTAGGACCGTGCAGAATACCCGACGCCGTAACCCGTTCCTCCTTAAGCGCCGAGAGGCAACGCGCAAAAACCGCCTCGCCGATCAGCGTTACCGGCATGCCAAGATCAAGCGAACTTATCACCGTCCACTTGCCCGTACCCTTCTGTCCCGCAGTATCCAGAATCTTGTCTACCAGCGGCTGCCCATCCTCGTCTTTCTTAGCGAAGATGAGGCTGGAAATTTCGATCAGAAAGCTATCCAGTTCACCTTGGTTCCACTCTTCAAAAATGCCGCTCAGTTCGCCGGCGCTCACACCGAGCCCTGTTTTCAAAAGCTGATAGGCTTCGCAGATTAGCTGCATATCTCCGTATTCGATGCCGTTGTGCACCATCTTCACATAATGCCCGGCGCCATCTTCGCCTACCCAATCGCAGCAGGGAACGTCACCATCGACCTTGGCCGCAATCGATTGCAAGATCTCCTTCACGTGCGGCCAGGCTGCGGGATTGCCTCCAGGCATGATCGACGGGCCGAAGCGCGCCCCTTCCTCGCCCCCCGAGACGCCTGTGCCTATAAAGAGAATTTCCTTTTCCGCAAGCGTCTTCGAGCGCCGGTTCGAATCGGTGAAAAGCGAGTTGCCGCCGTCGATCAGGATGTCGCCCGCCTCCAGCCGGGGCAGCAACTGTTCAATCATTTTGTCGACCGTCTCTCCTGCCTTCACCATAAGCATCACGCGCCGGGGCCGCTTCAGCAGATCGAGAAATTCCTCGATCGAATGGCTCCCTTTTACATTCGTGCCCTTTGCCTCATCGCTTAGAAAATCGTCCACCTTGGATACAGTGCGGTTATAAACCGCGACCTTATAGCCGTGATCGTTCATGTTGAGGACCAGATTCTGGCCCATGACGGCCAGTCCGACCAGCCCGATGTCGCAGCTTTGCTTTGCCATTCTTTCTCCGTAGGAATTCGGAAACTTTTGAGCAAGTTATTGCTGAGTCTATACCGCAGATTATTTCTGCAGGACCCGCACCCGTGCGCCCAACTTCCGCACCGCTGGAACCGATTGTTACACTTTCCGTCGAAAACCATCGGACGGCCGCTCCATCTCCTACAATCGACTCTGTGAAGGAAAATGCCAGGAATGAACTCCGCTATTCGCGTACACAAAAGAAAGATTGTTTTGCCGCAAATCTTTACTCTCATGGCTGCCGGCGCCTTCGCGCTAGGCTTCAATCCGGGAGCGGCTTTGGCTGCCGATGAGGTCTTCGGCCCGGGCAATCCCTTTTATGCGCCGAGCGCGCTGCCTTTTCAGGCGCCTCCCTTCGACAGAATCAAGGATGCCGATTACCAGCCCGCGATCGAGGCGGGCATGGCGCAGCAAATCAGGGAGGTGCAGGCGATTGCCGATGATCCCGCCGCGCCTACTTTTGAGAACACGTTGATCGCATTGGAAAAAAGTGGTCAGTTGTTCAATCGTGTGACGGCTGCCTTCAACGGTGTCACTGGCGCGAACACCGATCCCGAGCTGCAGAAGGTGCAGGCCGTTGAAGCGCCCAAATTAGCGGCCCACCAGGATGCTATTTTCCTCAACCCCAAGCTCTTCGAGCGCGTCCGAACAATTTACAACGAGCGGCATTCGCTTAAGCTCGATCCCGAATCGCTGCGCCTGGCGGAGTATTACTACAAGGAATTCGTCCATGCCGGGGCGAATCTCTCCGCCGCCGATAAGGCCAGGCTGAAGAAGATCAACGAAGAAGAATCAACTCTTTCCAACGCCTTCATCACCAAACTGCTGGCTGCGACCAAGGATGCCGCCTATCGCACCGAGGACAAGTCCGCTCTCGCAGGCTTGAGCGATGCGCAGATCGCCGCCGCCGGGGATGCAGCCAAGCAACGCAAGCAGACTGGCTGGATCATCCCCCTGCAGAACACCACACAACAACCCGATCTCACGCTGTTGAGCAATCGCAACACCCGGCACTCGCTCTTTGAGGATTCCTGGAACCGGGCCGAACACGGTGGTCCGAACGATACCCGTGAGACCATCGCTCGATTGGCGCAGCTTCGCGCGCAGAAAGCCAAGCTGCTTGGCTTTCCCAATTTCGCCGCCTGGACCCTCGAAGACCAGATGGCCAAGACGCCGCAAGCCGCTATCAAATTCATGGACGATTTAGTCCCCGCATCGACGGCCCACGCTGCGGGCGAAGCCAAAGAAATCCAAGCTCTGATCGATGCCCAGCACGGCGGCTTCGCCTTGCAGCCTTGGGACTGGAACTTCTACTCCGAGCAGGTGCGCAAGGCCAAGTACGATTTGGATGAAGCACAGATCAAGCCTTATTTTGAGTTGAACAATGTGCTTGAAAACGGGGTGTTCTACGCCGCGAACCAGCTCTATGGGCTGACCTTCAAGGAACGTAATGACATTCCGGTTTACCACCCCGACGTGCGTGTCTTCGAAGTTTTCGATGCTGACGGCAAGCCATTGGCGCTGTGGTATTGCGATTATTTCAAGCGCGATAACAAAAATGGCGGAGCCTGGATGGACTCTTTCGTCGGCCAATCAAAGCTGCTTGGGACTCTTCCGGTGATCTATAATGTCGCCAATTTCAGTAAGCCCGTCGCCGGTCAACCGGCCCTGATCAGCTTTGATGACGTGACCACGATGTTCCACGAGTTCGGCCATGCGCTGCACGGAATGTTCGCAGATACTGAGTACCCCAGCCTTTCCGGAACTTCGGTGGCGCGCGATTTCGTCGAGTTTCCTTCGCAGTTCAATGAACATTGGGCGACATATCCGGCCATCTTCAATCATTACGCGAAGCACTATGGGACCGGAGCGCCGATGCCGCCGGAACTGGCAGCCAAAATTAAGAAGGCGGCCAAGTTTAATCAGGGTTATATGCTTACCGAGCTGCTGGCTGCCGCCGAACTCGACATGCAATGGCATACACTTCCGGCCGGCGCGCCCTTGCAGAATCCCGATGTATTTCAAAGGGAGGCGTTGGAGAGAACCCATCTCCTCATCCCCTGCGTCCCGCCGCGCTACCGTTCCAGCTACTTTATGCATATATGGGGCAATGGCTATGCCGCCGGTTACTATGCTTACCTGTGGAGCGAGATGCTGGACGACGATGCCTACCAATGGTTCGAGGATCACGGCGGGTTGACCAGGGCGAACGGCGACCGCTTCCGCCGGATGGTGCTCTCGCGCGGCAACACGGAGGAGCTGGCCAAAATGTATGAAGCGTGGCTCGGGAGCAAACCCAGCGTCGAACCTATGTTGAAGGACCGTGGGCTAAGGCAGAAACAGTAAAGGTGTGGCTTCGATGAATTCCACAAAGTGGCCTTTTTCTTGAGGAAAAAGGCCGTTCATGGCAGCGGCTTGGGACATATCCATTCTGTTTCCGCCCCAGCGCCCGGCGGCCAATAGAGCGCTCCGGTCGATACGAACAAAACGCCTATGGCGTGTTGGGGCGTCCCCGTATCCCACATCTTGCCAAACACGCGGGGGGCGCCCCTTTGATCCATCGAAGGGATAGAGCGCAAAAACGAATCAACACATTCAATAAAATGCTCTAATCGTTAAGCGAGGTATTTCAGAATGATGGCTCGGAGGGTGGAGTGGCTTGTCCTGTTCTGTTTATCGCTCCCGGTTTTCGCACAGCAGCCCCTCCCGCCAGGAGCTGCGACTGCCGGGGCACAAGGGGTTGCGGGACAGAATGAAGCTCCGGGAACTCAACTGCCCGACAGTTCGGATCGTGAGATTCGGCTGGACGTGGTGGTGACCGGCAAGGCTGGAAAGCCGGTGGCGGGCCTCGACCAGCGTGACTTCACGATTTTAGACAACAAGCAACCGCGCAAGATACTTTCCTTTCATGCCTTCGAGCAGACTGCTACGGCGGCAACTCCTCCGGTCGAGGTTATCTTGCTGCTCGATGCGGTGAATGCGTCGTACTCAAACGTCGCCTATGAGCGGCAGTCGCTGGACAAATTCCTGAAACAAAATGGAGGGAAGCTTGATCAGCCGGTATCATTGATCGTATTTTCCGATGCGGGAGCCAAGGTCCAAAACCAGCCTTCGCGCGACGGCAACGCCCTGAGTGCAAGCCTGGATCAGAATGTAACCGGTCTGCGCACCATCCGCCGCTCGGAGGGTTTCTACGGCGCAGCCGACCGGCTCGAGCTATCGCTACGCACCATCGGGCAGCTTGCCTCCTATGAGGAAAAAAGGCCAGGGCGAAAGCTGTTGATCTGGATCGGACCGGGATGGCCCATCCTTTCCGGACCCAATGTCACGCTGAGCGCCAAGGAACAACAAGGTATCTTCAACTCCATCGTTGCATTATCGACCGCATTACGTCAGGCGCGGATGACGCTCTACAACGCCAATCCTCTAGGGATGCAGGAAAACATGTCCTGGCTTTTCTATTATCAGTCGTTTCTCCATGGAGTCGCCAAGCCGTCGGCGGCGCAGGCCGGCAACCTGAGCCTGCAAGTGCTCGCCACGCAAAGCGGTGGCCTGGTCTTGAATTCCGGCAGTGATTTATCACGATTGGTTGCAACCTGCATGGCGGATACTGAAGCCTATTACACTCTGTCCTTTGATTCTTCACCGCCCGACCGGACGGACGAATACCATGCACTCGATGTCAAGCTCGATCAAGCGGGACTGACAGCACGCACGCGCGCCGGCTACTATGCCCAGCGCTAGAGCATTTTAGGTTTCGGTGTAGACGAGAAAGCCGCTTTCGACGCGGCCCTTCCATCGAAGAACGGCCGCTCATAACTGACATTACCAGTTCACAGTCAAACCAAAAATGCTTTAAACCGGTGGCAACTGCATGATCCACGTGGAGCATTTGTCAAAGAACTTTGGTCCCGTGACCGCTGTCAACGATATCTCGTTCACAGTCGAGCAAGGGGAGATCTTTGCTTTCCTCGGGCCTAACGGGGCAGGAAAGACGACGACAATCAAGATGCTCACCACGCTGCTTCGTCCCACCAGCGGGACCATTGAACTCGATGGACTGGATCCGGCGAAGAAGCAGAACGAAGCGCGGCAGCGCTTCGGAATCGTCTTCCAGGATCCCAGCCTGGACAACGAGCAGACCGCGTATGAGAACATGGAGCTGCACGGAGTCCTCTATCATGTCCCGCGTAAAGCTCGCGCCGGGCGCATCGAACAACTGCTCAAGCTCTTCGAACTTTGGGAACGCCGGGATAGCTATGTAAAGGAGTTCTCCGGCGGGATGAAGCGCCGGTTGGAAATCGCGCGCGGCCTCCTGCACACGCCCAAGATACTATTTCTCGATGAGCCTACTCTGGGACTTGATCCGCAAAGCCGCAATCAACTTTGGACTATCGTGAAGTCGATGAACGAAAGCGAACACACCACCGTCTTTCTCACTACACATTACATGGATGAGGCCGATCGCGTAGCCCATCGCATTGCCATCATGGACCACGGCCAGCTTGTCGCGCAGGGGACTTCGCTGGAACTGAAGGAGCGGACCGGGACGGACTCTCTCGAAGAGGCGTTTCTCGCGCTCACCGGCTCCTCGCTCCGCGAAGAGGGCGCGAATTCATCGGACCGGATGCGGCAGTTTGTCAAAATGTGGAGACGATAAATAGAGCATTTTAGCTTTTACTGTGATCCGGCAAGAGCAGATGTATGTGGCCGTTCTTCGATGGAACGGCCACGTGGGCAGCACTTCCCGGGCATACACCAAAAGCTAAAATGCTCCAGAGGCCATTACCGATGAGCGCGATTTATATTTTGTGGCTGCGTGAACTAAAGCGCTATTTGCGCTCCCGCGTGCAATTGCTGGTTTCATTAGGCCAGCCGGTGCTCTATTTGGTGGCATTGGGCTTCGGCTTCGGTCCGGTCTTCGCCAAGGCCGGCAATGGAAGTTATTTGCAGTTCATGGCTCCCGGCGTGATTGGGATGACGGTGCTCTTCAGTTCCGTATTTTCCGGGATCGCGATGCTGTGGGACCGGCAGTTCGGTTTTCTGAAAGAGACTCTGGTGGCTCCGGTTCCGAGGATTTACATAATGCTCGGCCGCACGCTCGGCGGAGCGACCGTCGCGTGTATCCAGGGTCTGCTGATTCTAGTGGTCTGTCTGATCGCGGGCTTCCGTCCGCAACATTGGTTCGCCATACCGTTATCCATGGTCTTCATTGTGCTCATCGCGACCGTCTTTGCCGCTCTTGGAACGGGCATCGGATCGGTTATACAGGATATGCAGGGATTTCAGCTGGTCATGAACTTTCTGGTGCTGCCGATCTTTTTTCTCTCCGGCGCCCTTTACCCGTTGAGTAATCTCCCCAAAGCGCTCACGATCATCACGCAAATCGATCCGCTCTCGTATGGTGTGGATGGATTGAGAGGCATACTGATCGGCCTCTGGCACTTTAGCTTCGCTCTTGATGTAGCGCTGCTGGGAATCCTTACCGCGGTGTTTCTGGCCTCGGGCGCCTATCTCTTCTCCCGTATCCAGTTGTGAGCCATTGTGTTCCTCAATTCCGCTTCTGCCCTAAGGCCGGTACCCCATAGCTGGCGCGCTGTTTGCGCCAACAAAAGCGTTGGGAGATAGGGGGCACCCCTTTTCCGCGGCGATTCAGTCCTCTTAATTTTTGGTTTCCCACATCTGACGCAAACAGCGCGTTGTTCAGTTTCACCACATCCTTTACAGAATGTCTCGTCACATCCTTTACACTGCCGAGCGAGCAAAGCGCGCAGGGGGGTGGGGAGGAAATGGCGTGGGGGACGATGGATATACAAGAGCAGCGGGTGAGATTTGTGGTGGCTGCCAACGGGCGGGAGAAGCCGCTGCAAGCCTTGTGCAAGGAGTTCGAGATTTCTCGACCCACGGGTTATCTGTGGTTAAAGCGATATCGGGAGCAGGGTCTTCTCCAGGAGAGCCTGCTTCCGCTTCCTCGACTCTTCTCAGGCTAACAAAGACGGTCCACTTTCCGCTCACCAATCGTGGGGGCAGAACCCTCGAAGGTGGCAAACCGAGAACGATTTTTTCACCTTTTCTTCACTCCCGGCCGAGGCGGCAGTGTAAAGGATGTGACGAGACATCTGTAAAGGATGTGGTGGAACTTGACAACGCGCTGTTTGCGTCAGATGTGGGAAACCACAAATTAAGAGGACCGTATTCTCAAGAACATAGCAGCCTATTTTCACAGCAGATAGTCTGCTAGACGGCCGTGAGCCGGCTCAGCTTGCCATCCTTCAATGAAAAGTGCTGGCCGCGCCAAGCGACGGTGTTTCCCGCATAGCTCCAGATCCAGATACCGAGGGCGACCACATCGCGCGCCGGCAGCATCCAGATATCGCGGAGCACTTGCCCATCCCCCACAATTCCCACGCCAACCATCAGCGCCAGTGCCACTCGCGCCAGCAGCGTGAGGCTGAGCAGCGCGATGCTGCTCAGGCCGGCGCCGGAAGCGACAACGTTACACAGCGCCCAGGGCAAACCGTAGGTAAAGACCATTCCGGCATAACCCAATTTCCTTGAATCGCGTGTGCTGCGGCTCCACCGAATCTGGTGCGCCAGAAACTGCGGCAGCCGGTAAGCCGGAACGAAGGTCTCAACCGTTTCCGGACTCAGGATTACTTCAAAGCCCTTCCGCGAAACGCGAGCGCCAAGCTCATAATCGTCTGCCAGATAATCAACCAGCGGTTCCAGTCCGCCGATGGCTGTGAGCGCGGCACGGGAGACAGCCAGAGTGGCGCCCAATCCGAAGCGGATACCGTCTTCGATCTGCCGCGCTGTCAGCACCCCGGCAATGAAATCGGTAGAGATGCCTAAAGCCTCCATGCGCGAACCGATAGTTCCATGCGCCTTGCCGCGATAGAGCGATGTCACCATCCCTACCCGGCCGTGCTTGTGTTTGGGCAGTTGAAACCAACCCATGACGCGCCGCAAATAATGCCGCGAGACTCTGATATCGCTGTCATTGATCAGCACGTAGTCGTAGGCCGCGTGCTCCATCATCTGCACCAGATTGCTTACTTTGCCATTGGCGCCCAGCAATTCCGGGCAAAGTACCAGGCGGATGGTGCGCGACGGAAATTCGGCCTGCAGCCGCTCGATGGCCGCCACGGCAGGATCGTCCAAGCCGCGGACGCCGAACAGGATCTCGTATGGGCCCTCATATTCCTGCAGGCAATGGCTTGCGAAGCTCGCATACATATCAGGTTCGAGGCCTTTAACGGGCTTTAGAATGCTGACCCCAGGCTGAAAATCCGGCAACGGACGGAGCGCCTGCCGATGGAACGCGCGGGCGCTCCACAACGCAAGCAAGTAATAGCCCAAGCCCACGAGGGTAAGAACGGTTGTGAGCGCCGCTACAAAGGTTGGGAACATGAGAACGCTTTCAGTTTATTTCCTTTCCTGCCGTTTTCCCAGGCACGGAAGGACTGGCTCATTCGTAGCGGAGGGCTTCAATCGGATCCAGGGTCGCCGCCTTCCATGCAGGATAGATTCCGAATAGGAGTCCGATCCCGCATGAGACGGTAAAGGCAATGGCCGACCAGATAGCGGACATGCGAGCAGGCAGGATGGAGCCGAGCAGCAGCTTGAGCAACAAAGTAAGCATCCCGCCGGCGGCGATGCCAATCAGACCCCCGACGGCGCAGAGCACTACGGCCTCCAGGGTGAACTGAATAAGGATATTTCTTCTGGTTGCGCCTACGGCTTTACGAACACCGATCTCCCGCGTGCGCTCGGTCACGCTCACCAGCATGATATTCATCACTCCCACGCCGCCCACCATCAAGCCGAGGCTGGAAACCGCCACCAGAAAGATGAACAATCCACTGGTCAGCGAATTCCAAAGCTGGAGCAGGGCGTCGGCGGTAAAGATGGCGAAGTTGTCCGGCTGGTCCGAGCGAAGCTTCCGGCGGCGGCGCAGAAGCTCACGCAATTCATCTTCGACCGCGAGTTTATTGCTCGAATCGTCATATTTCACGCTGATCCAGTAGTCGAGGATCTCGGGATGAAGCTTGCGGAAGGTAAAGAGCGGAAAATGAGCGGAATTGTCGTCGGGATTCGTGCCGCCCCCAAAAACCTGCTTCTCTTTATCGAGAACGCCTACAACAGTGAACAAATCTCCGCCGATATCGACTTCCTTGCCCACCGCGGATTCTTCGCCGAAAAGCTGTTCCGCCGTGTCGTGGCCTAAGACGACGACATTGGCGCGGCGCCGGGCCTCCGTTTCCGTGAAGAATCGCCCTTCCTTCAGATCGATGTCGTAGACCCTTGGCTGGTCTTCCGAATCGCCTTCGAGAATCGTGTTCTGGACTTTTATGCCCCGGTACTTGACCGAGAAATTGCCGAGATGGCCGGTCGGCGTGCGGTACTGCTGCGAAGGATCGACCGCGATGACGTGCGGCAACTGCTTCATGGCCATCGCATCGTCGTATGTCAGTTGCTTTCTCGCCAGCATTTCGCTAGTTGGCCGTGAGCCGAAGGGCACGAACCGAAAGACCCAATACACGTTCGATCCCAAGGATTGAATCAGGCTATCGACGTTGCCCGTCAACCCATTGATTACCGAAGAAATCAGGATGACGGTGGTCACGCCGATCATGATGCCGAGCATGGTCAAGCCGGAGCGCAGTTTGTTGGAGCGCAAGGTCTCCAGCGCCATTCGGACGGCTTCTCTTGTGTCACTCAGATTCATAAGAACAGCATCCGGCCGGTTGTAATCTAAACGCGACAACTCTCGTTCTTTGATGATTGCACAAG
>CAWDNI010000001.1:0-190548 GCA_963803615.1 uncultured Acidobacteriaceae bacterium | reverse complement strand
GCTTACGCGTCGAAAATCGCCAAAGATGGTGCGAACAGTACCGCTTGTTGCTGCTCCTGCATTTCCACCTAATGCACTAGTTTTGCGCATCAGGCTTAGCCTCAATTCGGACGTATCATCGCGCTATGACAAACATCACGTGGCCTTTGCGATCAGCACTCTTCTCCAATGCAACACCAAACTATTCCGCTAACGTGGTTCGCTGGTGAATACGAGGAAACACAACCTGAAAATTTTATTGTTTGCCCTGAAAACGGATGTTTACGCTTGTTCAGGCCATCTCACGGCTATTTTTCTATACGCTCCGGACGGATAGATGAGGCTACCCGTTCACGCAAACGATGCCCTAATCCAAGCTGCAACACGGAAAATTTTATGGGCATCACCCGTTTTGGCGATAACCACGATGAGAAAAGGCATTGCTGGTACTGTTTCGTTTGTCGCTCTGATGCGGAGATGATCCCTAGTTTGATTCCAGATACTCCTGCGCCCGCTTCAGATAGTCCAGTTCCACCCGCAATTCAGCAATGACCATTCCATAGCCGTCCACGCCCACACGCTCAAGCGCCGCGATCCGTTTTCGCAGCCGGGTCTGGAGACGGGCAAGCACCTGTGTGGGCGTCAACTTCGGGCGATCCATAGCCGGATTATACTTTCGCCCTTTGTTCGCCCACTACAGAACATTGCTGCGTCTTGAGCACATCTAGTCGCATCTCTAGTTCATACGTGTCGAACACCCCTTGCAGGCCGCGGCAAATCGCTGACATTTGTCAAAGCCCGCATGCGCCTGAAAAATGACTTGTCCGTTTTTCTGTGACTCCTTTGCGCACTTAAGGTACGAATATGGGCCGTCCGCCAATGGCGAGTCCGGTTTTCTGTGAAAAAAGTGGTAGTATGACCTGAGAATGACCTCAAAGATCATTCTGATGACCTCAAAGATCATTCTGGGGCGGGTTTGGAGTCCAGCGAGAAATTTAATCAGGCAAACGTCAACGGAATGAAACGAATTGTGCGAGGGTACCATGAATCCATCTGTGGAATTAATGCAAGGCCGGTCAGTCGCACTGACTGCCGTGTTCCACGAATGTGAGGAAGGCGGTTTCATCGGCGAATGTCTAGAAATTCCCGGCTGCATGTCTCAGGGTGAAACCCAGCAAGAAGTTGAAGCAAATCTGAAAGAGGCCATTGACGATTGTCTGGCCGTCATGTTCGAAGACACGCTGAGGGAAGCGATGTGTAACCGCGATCTAGGGTCAGTTGACTTCACGGGAGTGTCGAAACAAGAGCGAATTGAAATCAGCGTACCCCATCTACTGGTGGCGAGTGCGTGTCTCTAAATGGGGCTTTCTGAACTTCCGGACGCGTGCGGAACCGATCACGAAAAAGCATTCAACAAATTGGGATGGGTGACTAGACGGAGGTCTAATCACATCACATTAACTCACCCGAATGTGAAGGGTGTAACCCTGTCTATTCCAAACCATCCGATTGTCAAGCGCGCTCTTTTACATGCCCAGATAATACGTGCCGGTCTGACCGACACTCTATACCGAGAAATTTTCGATTCGATTTGATCTTGGCTAGCGCTGCAATCCGCTTCGCAAGCCGTCCAATAATCGAGCGGAATGGCCTCTACAAGCGACCGGCTGAATTCCGGCATGGTGCAAGTAGGGGCAACGGCCAAACGTGGCAGCAAGAGCGGTTTCTGTGCGATTTTTGAGCAAGAAAATGGCACCCGATTGGATGCCTCTTCTTTTGCTGCTCGGATGCTTGCTTTTGCGATCCGATTACAACCCCAAGCCAGTAATCCGATTTACGAAACGGCTTGTGTCTTCCCGGTATTCGCACTCGTGCACAGCAGCCCCGCCCGCTAGCGTTTTGTATTCATCAAGAAGCAAATGCAATTTTTCAATCTCTACCCTAAAATTGTTGGCTGCATCTGCTGCCGCTTTTGCCGCCGATACAAACGCTGCATTTTCGGCATTTTGTGTTTGCAAAGCATTTTTATGCTCCGATTCGCTTTGCTTTAGAGCGTCTTTCTTTAGCTGCCGTTCTTCGGGCGTACTGAATCGAGGTAAATTGAGATTTGTGACGGACCGTTTGCAGCAGGCGATACGACGAATCAACGGCAACATCTGAATTGATTGCATCTAGTTTTTTGACCGATGCACGCTCATTTTGCTTGTCGAGTTTGTTGCTAGCTGCGCGCGTGCGGTCATTCTGTTCATAAATCAATTCATCAAGCCGTTTGAGTCTATTGGCATTCCAGCGACTGACCGCTTTCGCTGACTTTTCCCACAATGTGTTTATATCAGCAAGCAGTTTTGTTTCGCCTGCCCTGCGAAGAATGTCATAGTTGAACTCCCAACTTGATGTTTTCTGCCATATTGGTACTCTGCTTCTTTGATTGGCATTTGATTGATCCCTCCGTCTTTCGGTTGAATGTGGCAGTTTAAGTTGACCAGCCAGCTACTTGTCTGTTTTCGGCTCGAATCTACTGGGAAAACTTTCTTCATATTCGGCAATCTTTTTAGCCGTACCCCTCAGCATTTTGTTCTTCTCGTTCTCGCGAAGCAGTTGTTTACCGGTTATAGGTTGAGAAAAGCCTTTCTTGTGAATCTCTAAATTGAAGTTGTCAATTGGCACGGTGGAATTCCTTTCTGATTTTTGAGAGTAAAGATCGTTTGCACGTCTCGAATCAATTCGAGTTGTGCAAGGTAAGGATCGGTTTCGGGCAGAGCGTCAACGATACTTGCCACTTCGGCCCTGCCAGCGTCGCAGACAGCGCAATGATTGAATATCAAATCAGTCATACAAATCTGGTTATTACGCTTCGTCAATAAGTAGGTATATCCCATAGACAATTCGCGCTTACCCTTTTCCAGAATTGCCTCAATTAGGTTTTGTTCGTGAATGATAAGATCACCAATCAATCCCCAATCTCCAGAAGCAAGAGGACGTGACGATTTCCGTACATTCTGAACATGACCGCAACTGTCATAAGTCGTACTAACATTGTCCAACAACTTACCATCGCTCGGATGATTGTTAGTCACTGGCCGACCCTCTGCGCTAGCAAGCGCCCGCTTCGAGAACACATCACTTGGATCACGATACAAATTGATAGTGTCTCTATCATCGCCAGTTATGCCCACATCTTGTTTCAATTTCCTAGGAATTTCACCTAGATAATATTTTTGAAAACCCGTACGCGCCAATACTGCTGAACGGCAAATCAAACCGCCATCTGGTGAAGTGATTAGGTTGTCGCTGATCTTTGTCCCGTAGTAAGCGATTGTTGACATTAGATGCTCTCCTTAAACTGTGCAAACGCATGTTGAAACCGTTCGATCAGCTTCAACCGGTGGATATGGTTTATTACTGCCGACAAATAGCATTGATAGATCAGCAGTTCAATTCTGGCTGATTATGTGCGACATGTTCAACAGAAACAAGATCAGACAATAACTGCGGGGCCATTTGATCTTTCGCCAAAGCTAGTTTTGCCGTCACTTCCAAGGGCTCACGCATATCCGCCAAAGCTAAATGCGTCCGGTGACCCTGACGATTGGTTATCGACACAATCGATGCAAATGGAAATTCTTCGGTAATGAGTGACCGCGCATACCGCAGATTATCCTCATTCTCCTTGTAAGAATGCGATACAAACAGTCTGCGTAAATCTTCACTCAAATAACTGTCAATAAGCTTCACTTGATTAATCCTCCCCTTGATTATTGCGCGTAAGACCGCGGTTGTGGTTTACCGCGACAAAGGGCTACAATCGTTGCACAGCGCCACCCACAATACAGAGCAATAACACGCGAAATCGTGCGGGAACGGTAGACACAGAGGCACGATGAATGGATCACCGCACCAGCGACATACACCACGTTCAACAGGCGCATCAGTCATGATTATTAGCACCTAATCTAATGCGAACAAACAAACCGATTGTTAGCATAACCATCGTTGTAAACCACGGCATCCACGGTGACAAATGATGCATAGCTATCACTCCTATTTATTCGGGTTATTCTGCAAACGTACGCTACGACCGAGTTTGAATGCTTTAATCTGGTGTTACAAAGTTGAGAGCAATATCGTTTCCACCAATATCGTGGTGAAACAACAAACTTACAACTACATATTGGACAAGTACTATGCATAACGTGCCTGCCTCTAGATATAGGATATGCATAGCCCTGCCGGGCAGGGCAATGGAAATCCGCCGCGTGCCCAAAATAGCCTACTAACTACTGAGGGAGCGACTTAGGTGCCGCACGATGCTTGTGCGTTGTTTCGTCTGACCTTCTACCTTTGTTGTGCCGAACGTCTCGACTGCCCGCTGTGAGATGCGATCCGCAGGCAGGTCTAGTAAGGCAGCCACTTCCCAGAATGACGAGTCGTGATGGGTAAGCCAAGCTAGATCGCGATGGTAGCCTGCTTGGCATCCGCCGACAGCCTGTTTGACTACCTCGCACCACAGGCGACGTTCGCGGCCAGCGATCAGATTTGCATTTGGTGCAGTTCCAATGATTGCAATATCCATTAGTCAACCTCAGCAGATGTGGGCAACACAAAAACAGCAAATTGTTAACTGATCGGCAACACAGATGCTAATGCAGGAGTGAAGTTAACGGCAATCAGACCGAACTGTGTCTGAATCGTAGCGTTATAAAAGAATGTTCTAGTGTTTGGATTGAATTTCACTACTGTGAGCGTACAATTCAGGCAATACGGCGTTTGTAAAATGCGTTGGGTGATGAGACTCGAAATTGCCGCCGCTTGTGACTTGGGACTACTTGCGCCAAGTATCGATTGAAATAACGGTAATCCTTCCGTGATGTTTCCCACCATTCACCAGCAAATAATAGCAACCGCGTTTTAATTAGCTGACTAACTGCATCAATATCAGTCAGGATGCTATTCCACAAAAGATCGCCGTCAGCATCCAAAGCTAAGCATGTAATTGTAGGTGCTGTGCTCATGGTGTTCTCCTTTGGTTAGCTATTCGCCTATTACCATCTTGACCAAATCAACCAACTTGCCGCCGTTTCGTACGTGCGTGCATTGCAAAATCGCTCCCGTATCGAAGGATTCGATACCCTGTATAACAGCTGTGCAGGAATTCAAATATTGCGTTTGCGACATCTTGACTACTTGTCCACTCGGAAGCCGTAAGGCGATATCATGGCCATCGCCGCGTCCAAGATCAGCAATCGGTTTCTCGAACGAAGAAAGATTGAATCTGGCAGGCATCAGTTTGTCTCCTTCAATGCTTTAGGCATAATGGTCGCGTCAATAGTCTTTGTGGGTTCCCATGCGCCGCCAGCGGTTAATTCAGCAAGGCGGGATTCAGCAATTTCAAAACGCACACCGTCATTCACCAAGTCAATAATTTTCAATGCAATCGGCGCTTTATCCACCGCAGACGTATGAACACATTCAAGAGCATCGCCAAGCGTACGAACCGCAGTTTCAGCCAACCCACATAACCTTGCAGAAATACTGTGGACAATATCAGCTTTGGCAATCTGTAGCATTTGCTTGAATTCGTCAGAGGATTGAATCGTCCGCAACTGCCTTACGCTAATGCCCAATTTAACTGCCGCACCGATCTGCGATTTCTCAGATAGTGTTGCCTCAACACTAGCAATCAGTAATTTGTTATTGGCCATAATCAAACCTTTACAAAATCAGCAGATAAGTTACCAAGTAAAGTCAGCAGCTTAAATCAACATAACTACAAACAGGCTTTTTGGTGTGCAGCGTCCCGACTAGGATCATACCCACATGGGCGGGCGTCAAGAGAAAAGGGCAGAAAGCCGAAGAAACATTTTCCCTTGCCCGTTTGGGCGGGTTCAGGCTACGCTCTTTATGGGAGAAAGGCACAATGAACATTACAGAACAGCAATTCATTGCACCTGAACACGCGGGAAAGATATTAGGTGTGTGTTCAAAAACTATTCGTAATTACATGGCGCAAGGTAAATTGCGTGGTGTTTGGTTAACTTCTAATACTTTGCGTGTATATGCAGAAGATTTGCAGAGGATGATTGATAAAGGTACACATCGGCCGATGCCGAGTAAATTCACAGTTACAGATGATAGTGAACTCAAGTTTGTAGAGAATGTTGCTGATGATTGTATTGCGGAAGTTGTAATGAAAGATGTTCATAAGCAAACTGCATCTGTTGCGGCATCTGTTGGTAATGGTGCGAATGTTGTTAATCGCCGTTTGACTGATGCAGAAGCAGCGTCCGTTTGGGGCAAACGCTAGACAAGAAAAAGCCTGCCGATAAAGGCAGGCTCCGAAAAGCATTATGCGGGCGCAATCCGCACAACGTGTACGAAAGGATAAGAGAATGCTATCACAGACCGCTGAACTACTGCAACCGTCAAATTGCCTTTTATCTGAATTATCAGCCTATCCAAACGTCGTTGTCTCTGCCGCTGACAAGATTCCTCTAAGGGTATCTGACCGCGAACATGCGTCGAGCACCAACCCGGCTGACTGGTGTGGGTATGCAAGCGCCGTCGCATTCTGTGAGCAGAATCCCGGCTTTGCGCCCGGCTTCGTTTTAACAAATAGCCCGTTTTCCTGCATCGATTTGGATGCCACTGCCGACCCTGAAATTAGCGCCCGCCATGCACAGATATTTGAACGCTTCGACAGTTGCACGGAAATTTCGTCATCCGGCAGAGGCGGTCATGTTTGGGTCCGTGGCAGTGTGCCTGCTGGTGTGCGTCTCAACTCGTACAAGGTTGAGGTCTACTCGACTGATCGATACATCCGGCTTACCGGTAATCTCTGCAAGGATAAACCTATTGCCGAGCGGCAAGAGTTGCTTGACGAATTGTACGCAGACATTCTTCGCGAACAGGGCAATGCAAGCGCCAGGATGCCCACAGGGGCGCTAGATAGCGAGCAAAGGGCTTCTGATGCCAAAGTTTTTGAGCGCGCCTCTCAGGCGGCAAACGGTGACCTTTTCAGCAAGCTGTGGAAAGGCGACTTCATGGGAAATTACAACTCCCAGTCAGAGGCCGATTTTGCGCTCATAAATCTGCTCGCGTTTCACAGCGGCAACGCGGCACAAATCGAGCGCATGTTCAAGGATTCAGCTCTAGGCGAACGCGAGAAAGCGCATCGGCCAATTCGTTACGATACAAACGGCAATCGGAAGGATTATGTGGGAAAGATGGTAGCCAAAAGTTTCGATAAACAAATCCCACAAGGTGATTACAGCGAAGCGATCACAAAGCTTAAAACAGAGGTTGCGGAAAAACTCAAGATCGAATCCGGCATACCGCTGCCGCCTGTTGAACGTCTAGCGTCCGCATGGCCCGCTCCGATGGGAACGGCGGCGTTTCACGGACTCACAGGCGACTTTATCCGGCTAGTTGCAGAGTCAACAGAGGCGGACATCAACGCTCTGGTAGTGACGTTTCTGACCGCGTTTGGTTGCTGGTTTGGCCGCAATCCCTTTCACACCGTAGAGGACACACGGCACGGTACAAACTTGTTCTCTGTGATTGTTGGCGAGAGTTCTGCCGCAAGAAAGGGAACCGGTACAGATCGCGTGATGAAAGTTCTCAAACGGGTTGACCCGTTGTTCTTCAAAGAGCGTCTCTTTAGCGGTCTATCGACAGGCGAAGGATTAGTCAACGCTATACGCGATCAGCGTGAAGAGACTGAAGCAGTAAAAAACGGCGCTATTTTTACGACCCAAACCAAGGTTGTTGACTTTGGAGTCAAAGACAAACGCCTGCTCGCGCTCGAATCCGAGTTTGCAGGCATCCTAGAGCACGGCAAACGCGAAGGAAACGTACTCTCAGCAATCATGCGTAATGCATGGGATGGAAACGCTTTACGAATCTTGGCAAAAACAAATAAGGATTCATGCCAGGAGCCGCACGTTAGTTTAATCGGAAACATCACGCTTGATGAACTTAAACGCTGCTTAGCACAAAAGGACATCTCAAACGGATTCGGAAATCGTATCTTCTGGTGCTGCGCACGGAAAAGCAAATTTCTACCTATATCAAAACCAATTGGTAACTCAGCTCTAGAAAATCTCGTTACGCGTCTGACTGTAACGCGCGTTGCTCAACCAACTGAAATCTATTGGGAAAAAGACTCACTGAATCTTTGGTGCGAAGAATACGTACGTTTGTCATCAGGTAATGGAAACGGACTGTTTGCAGCGATTACAGCACGCGCAGAAGCTAAGGTATTACGTCTTGCGCTTGTATACGCAACGTTGGACAATTCCGAAACAATCAAACTCCCACACTTAGAAGCTGCATTGGAAGTGTGGCGCTACTGCGAAGACAGCGCCCGCTATATGTTCGGAGATGCAAACACAGAAAATACAACAAACGCAATTCTAGAGAAGCTAGCAGGCGCCCCACAAGGATTAAGCAAAACGGAAATATCAAACGCATTCAATCGCAACAAATCAAGCTTGCAAATAGAATCAGCGCTTCAACAGCTTCACCGCGCTGGAAAAATCGAAGAGTTATTTTCTAATTCAAACGGAAGATCAACAACAATCATTCGACTTAAAGAGGGGCTTAATTCGTAAATTCGTTAGTTCGTACGATGTCCGCGTCCGGGGGAGCCTTAATGCTTTGTCGTAAAAAGATATAAAAACTAATATATTAATAATACATATAAGTACCTTAACATCAATCGCTTGTGGGTCTTAGAGGCTTTTCGGGGCTGGTCCAGACATGCTACGAAGCGACGAATTAACGAATTAAGTCGAGCAGCGTGTTCGCTCTGTTTGGGCGAGCACATACATTAACGAAGTATTCAAATGTGGGATAGGCGATTGAGTTATGAAGCGTAAGTCGAAGCGAGCTACAGAAATACTGTTGCGGTTTGATTGTGCAACTCCTGATGGAATTAGAATGTTTGCTGCTCTGTTAGAAACTTCTGAAAAATACGGAGCGGTGATTATGTCGCTTAACCAAGCGAAGGCGTATGCAGCGTCTTTGAATAGTGCGATTGAGGAATTTGAATGGAAGCGCAAATTGCCTTGTTATGCAAATAAGCCGATTCCTGACTTTCCAATGAGACCTGTTCGGGCAGGAGAGTGAAACCCCGCACCATTTCCGCCGGTATCCAGCCGGAAGCCATTGCTTTGAGGAACCGCATGAGGATACGCAGGCCATGCCCCAGCCAAGCCAAAGCCATAGCCGTGAGGCCAGGATGACCGCAGTAAGGTCGCTAGCAATGTGGGCAGGGTATAAAGCGCCCGCAAGCTGGCAGGCGCTTAAAAAGGGCAGGGAACAGACGGCACCTAATGATGCACGAACAGCATAATGACTTGAACGAGAGTCAAGATTGCAATAACCACTGTGAGCGCGATATTCACTTTAGAGAGTCGTTCGCTGGATTCGTCGAGTTGTAAAACCGCTTTGGTGAGAATGGCTGCTAAACGAGGTGGACTGTAACCGCCTTGTTTTATATTGGCGGCTTCGTCGATTTCTGCTCTCAGCTTCTCCCGATCTGCTTTGCCCATTTGCTCTCCTGATACGCAAAACTTTCATATGCTGTTTACTAGCTGATATATGAAACGCACTTCTACCGTAAGCGTGGGGAGTTCCCCTCTTGATTAGATCGGGAGAGTGTTTCTTGAAGTGTCCACTTATTTTGGTGGACACCTATTGAGTGTGGCTAAGCGGCCTGGGAAGATTCGGTCTGAAGTGAGGCAGCGAGGTTCCAGGGCAGGAGTTCCTCTATGCGGTTGATGGGGTGGTCGGCGATCTGGGCCAGGACCGTGCGGAGGTAGAGCGCCGGGTCGAGTCCGTTCAGTTTGGCTGTTCCGATGAGGCTGTAGATCGCAGCGGCACGTTCGCCGCCGGAATCGGATCCCATGAAGAAATAGTTCTTCCGTCCAAGCACTACAGCACGCAGCGCCCGTTCGGCCGCGCTGTTGTCGATCTCCAGCCGTCCATCGTCGATGTAGCGCGTGAGGGCACGCCAGTGCGAGAGCGCATATCGGATCGCAGCCGCGGTTTCGCTCTTCCTGGACAGGGATCGGAGGGACTTCTCCATCCACTTGCGGAAGTCGCCAAGCAGCGGCCTGGCCCGTGCCTGGCGGATGGAGAGCCGAGATCGGCGGGCTTGCCGCGTATCTCATCCTCGATCCCGTAGAGAGCCCCGATCCGGGCCAGCGCCTCGGTGGTTGTGGGTGAGGCGTGGACAGCATGGATCTCGTGGAACTTGCGGCGTGCATGCGCCCAGCAGGCGACCTCATAGATGTCGCCATCGCCGTACAGATGATGGAACCCTGCAGTAAGCGTCCGCCTGAAGGCCACCCTTGAAGTTCTTCAGATGCCGCCGAGGATGCTCGCCCTTGCGATCCTCCGAATACGCAAACCAGACCGCCGGAGCGGTATCTTACCCGGCAGGCCGATCGTCGCGCACATAGGTCCAGAGGCGGGCTGTCCTGGTCTTGCCACTTCCAGGCGCAAGCACCGGGATCGGTGTGTCGTCGGCGTGAATCTTGCCGCCTGCGAGCACGTGCTTCTGATCGCATCGATCAACGGGGAGAGTAACTCACTGGCTCCACCGACCCAGCCCGCCAGCGTAGAGCGCTCAATCTCAACTCCCTGGCGGGCATAGATCTCCGACTGGCGATAGAGCGGAAGTGATCTCCGAATTTCGAGACCAGCACGTGGGCCAGAAGCCCGGGTCCGGCAAGACCGCGTTCGATCGGACGCGACGGCGCCGGCGCTTCCACCACACGTTCACACCCGCTGCAGGCGAACTTGGGCCGCACGTGGCGAATGACCTTGAAGCTGTCGGGGATGCACTCCAGTTGCTCGGAGACATCTTCGCCGAACTGGCGCAACCGGCCCGCCGCAATCGGGACACAAGTCGCCAGAAACACCATGCGTCACCACCTCGCGCGGAAGATGTTCAGGCAGCGGCTTGCGCCGCGATCTCACCTTCGGTTCCTCAGCCGCAGGGCCATGCGTTCTACGGCGGCTTCCATCTCCGCTTGCGAGGACTCCATCTCTTCCAGATGGAGTTCGAGCTGTTCGAGTTGGAGACCATCTTCTCGCTCTTGACGCCGAACATCCTCCGCCTCAGCTTCTCGATGATCAGCTTCAGATGTTCGATCTGCTCGCTGCTGGAACGCAGCTCCCGACTCTGTTCGGAGAGTATCTGCCGCTGGCTCGCCAACTCCTGCTTTCGAGAGCTGCCAGCTTGCTGATGCGCCAGGACCAGTGCCTTCAATGCTTCTCGATCGAGCGAATCGAGATCCGGCAGCGCAGCGGTATCCATGGACGCAGTATGCCATCGACGCAATCGGAATGCACCAGAAAATCTGCATGAATACAGAGGAATCTCGCTGGTCAATCAAACCGCGATCTCCGGCGTCCAGGTCCTCTCCGGCCTGCGCCAATCGATGCCTTCGAGCAGCATCGAAAGCTGCGCACGGGTCAGGCAAACAGTGCCTTCCGTAGCCTGCGGCCAGATGAATCGGCCTCGCTCCAATCGCTTGGCAAACAGGCAAAGGCCGTCGCCATCGAACCAGAGAAGCTTGATCATGTCGCCCCTGCGTCCGCGAAAAACAAACACGTGGCCGGAGAACGGCTGCTGCTCCAGCACCGTCTGCACCTGCGCACTCAGACCGTTGAAACCGCGCCGCAGATCGGTCACTCCGGCAGCGAGCCATATCTTCGTTCCCGTGCGAAGCTCGATCACTTGCGCAGGCTCTCCAGAATCGAACGCAACAGTCCCGCATCAGCGCCGCTCTCGACGCTGATCATCGCCCGGCCTGGAAACTCGATGTGAATGCACCGCCGTAGCGTCGTCTGCGCGGTCTCTCGTCTCCGTTCGCCAGTTCACATAAAGCAGACTGTAACCGGCAGCAACGCTGTCGATGCCGCAGCGGGTTCGGCCAGTTCGCCTCTCTCCAATGCGCGACGCCACTTGAACACCTGGTTCGCGTTCACCCCGTTGGCACGCGCCACCAACGCCACGCTCGCACCCGGCTCAACGTCAACTCTACAATCCGGCGCTTCTCCGCAGCCGATCGATACCTGCGAACCCGACGTTCCGCCAACGCTCCCGCTGCATCCACCATGACACAAGCCTCGCGCCTAAACCCAGCTCTGCTGCTAGAGGGGAATTTCGGACGCTTACTTTCTACCTTCATAAACATTGCGTGTAAACGCAAATGAATGCCACCTTGATAAGGTGAAACTCAGAACAATGCAGGTTTGGCTGCGCGGATTGCGCCTGCAACATGCTCTGGTGAGAAATGGGCATATCGCTCTGTGACGCGAACGCTTGAATGGCCAAGCTGGTTTGCAATTAGGCCGAGTGCTACGCCTTGTTGAGCCAAGAGCGTACCAAACGTATGGCGCAAATCATGGAAGCGAACATGCCGCTGAATACCGGCTGCGCGTAACGCTGTGCGCATTCTCGATTGTTGACTTGATTTGATCCAAGGTTTGCCGTTCGCTTGCGTCAATATCAGATCGTTTGCGCGTTTGCCGCGTGCAAGGTCTGCAAAGAATGCTGATTCTTCTGTTGTCAGAAAGACGTGTTTTAGCTTCTGTGTTTTGCCTTGAATCAGCGAAATTGAATGATTTTGTGGATCGTACCCGCTGACCTTGAGTGTTGCCAGTTCCATGTATCGGCAACCTGTTGCTAAACCTGCTTGCACCAGATTGCGGAAGTCTGGTGCGCACGAATTGATAAACAGCTTGGCTTCGTCAACGCTCAAGTATGCATTCTTGCTGATGCCCACATTCTCAAACTTCTTGACTGTTTCCCATGCTGCTTTGCTCGATACTTTGCCGTTGACGTATGCAAGCGAAAGCATTGCGTTCACATCGTTAAATATCCTATTGGCTGTATCGCGGCGTTTGCGTACTGTTTCAGGATCGGTTAAATCGAATTGCTTGCGATTCTCAGTCAACTGTTTGACGGGCGCTTTGTTGGCGAGCGCATAGAGCCAATCTTGCACATCCGTGCGTTTCAGCTTGTCGAGACGGATTGCGCCTAATGTGGGCAGGATGTGATGCTTCAGATTGCCTGCCGCGTTCCGTTTGCCTGCCGCGCTGCCTGTCCATGCGTCCAACCATGCCTTGCCCGCGTCTGCGACCGTGTACGGCCTATCTGAGGCTTGCCCGGACTCAACCTGCGCCTGTTCTCGATGCCATGCTCGTGCCGCGTCTGCGGCATCGTCATATGAAAGTACGGTCACACCGTCTGATACCGCCGCGTCATCGGCCAAGCCAAGTACATGGTATTCGTACCGGGCGCTGTCGAATCGCCGCGCTGTCCAGCTTGAGTGCGTCTGGCTTGATTTTCGCCATCCCAGGGCAAGGCCGCGTTGCAGTTCCGTAAAGTACAATCGGGTAGACGGTTTGATGTATTTCCGTTCGCTTTTTCGTCTGAGTTCCATATGAAAGTTTTATGAAAGTATTTTCTGGAAAAACGGATTTCAAACAGTTGGTAAACGGATTGTATCTCTTGCAACACGGGACGCAACAGAAAATAAACAGCAAATAAATTACTTAAAATCAGCAGATTAGCATCACATTTAATCTCAAACTGGAAATAAACAGAAACAAACGGGCGCATAACTCAGCGGTAGAGTGCCACCTTCACACGGTGGAAGTCGTAGGTTCGAATCCTGCTGCGCCCACCAGCAAGTCCAATTTGTTCTGGTACTTCTCGATCTGTTGCAGGCATTTGTCCCGGGCTTGCGTGCCTGCCAACACGTCTCTGTACCATTCGAGAGTCATATCCAGAGCGTCTTTCAGGTGCAGCTTAGGGCGCCACCCCAATTCGAGCCACGCCTTTGTCCAATCGAGCTTCAACATCTGGTCTTCGTGGGGGTGCTCGCCGCGATCGAACTCCCATTTGGCGGAGGGTCCCCAGACCCTCGCCGCATTCTCCACGATCCATTCCACAGGCTTGGCATCCATGTACTCGGGGCCAAGATTCCAGGCTCCGGAGAATTTAGGCCCGTGCTGGTATAAGTTTTCGGCAAGCGCCAGGTATCCGCGCAGCGGCTCGAGCACATGCTGCCATGGCCGGATTGCCTTAGGGTTGCGAATCTTGAGAACTTGTCCGGCGGAAAATGCCCGGGCGATATCCGGGAGCAGCCGATCGGCCGACCAGTCACCGCCGCCGATCACGTTGCCCGCCCTCGCGGACGCAATCGCGACCCGATGTTCGGAGTATTTGCCGGGAGGAAAGAAAGAATCCCGGAAAGAGCTGACTACCAGTTCGGCACAGGCCTTGCTGCTACTGTAGGGATCATGCCCGCCAAGTACGTCGTTCTCGCGGTAGGCCCAGGCCCATTCCTTGTTCTCATAGCATTTATCCGTAGTGATTACCACGACCGCGCGCACCGATTTCGACGCCCGTACTGCTTCCAGAATATTTGCCGTGCCCAGAACATTGGTGGCATACGTTCCTGTGGGGTCTTCATAGGATTTCCGCACCAGCGGTTGTGCCGCCATGTGAATCACAATTTCGGGAGCATGACCGAGCAAGCTATTTCGCACGCCATCGAGGTTGCGGATATCCCCCGTGATCGCCCGAACTCCACGGCCGGCGCTCGATGCTTCAAAGAGGTTAGGCTGGGTTTGAGGAGCGAGCGCATATCCCATGATGTCCGCACCCAATGCCTCCAACCAGAGCGAGAGCCAGCTTCCTTTAAATCCGGTATTCCCTGTAAGAAAAACCTTGCGTCCTTGCCAGAACATGCTTGCCGAATCCTCCATGGCGGCGCGCCGCCAGCCTCATAGGGCTTTTCTATAGCGTTTTCACAATTACTGTGTCCTGGTGAGAGTTGGCTATGTGCAGGCGTTCTTGATGGACCGCCTGCGTGGAGTGATGCTCGTTGGGATACGCCAATTGTGAAAATGCTATAAAGCCACCGCTGACAGTCTACTGTAGGAATTCCTGCTGTTGCGGATTTGCCGCTTTGCGGTTGACATGTCTCGACCCTTCTGGAATACTCCGATGTAATTGAGATGGCGAAGCTACGCATAAACAGCCGCTGCTTCCACTCTTTCCCCGTCGCGCTTTCCAGCTCTTGAAGGTTCTTGTCCAGCCGCCCCCGAGTAACTTCATTATGCAGATTCGTTCTCGCGCACCGTTGCGTTTAGGCTTGTCGGGCGGCGGTACGGATGTTTCTCCGTATTGCGACCGTTTCGGCGGAGCCATCCTGAACGCAACCATTGGACATTACGCTTACGCTACCATCGACCCGCTCGAAGAAGATGCCGTCGAGTTTGTCTCCGCCGATCTCAAGGAGCGCAGCGTATATCAGGCCAGACCTCGCCTCGATCCGGACGGCGAGCTCGATCTGTTCAAGTACGTTTACAACCACGTGGTACGGGAATTCAACGGAGGCGTCCCGCTCCGCCTGCGTATCACCACGCGGGTCGATGTCCCATCGGGATCCGGATTGGGCGGCTCCTCCACGCTGGTGGTGGCGATGCTGAAGGCATATGCGGAGTGGCTGAACTGGCCGTTAGACGATTATCAGCTAGCCCACACGGCTTATGTGATCGAGCGTGAGGAAGCCGCGCTGCAGGGAGGCCGGCAAGATCAATATGCGGCCGCATTTGGCGGGTTCAACTATATGGAATTCGGAGGGAACGGCCGGGTATTGGTCAATCCCCTTCGGATCAAGAGCTGGGTGATCTCCGAATTGGAAGCGTCACTGTTGCTTTTCTATACCGGAGCATCGCGCGCCTCGGCGCAGATTATTGCCGAGCAATCAAGGAATGTTCACGAAGAAGAAGAGCAGGCGATTCAAGCCATGCACCAGATCAAGCAAGAGGCGCTTCGCATGAAAGAAGCCCTGTTGCGCGGCAATTTCCAATTGTTGCACGAAGTGCTGCGTTCGAGCTGGGTTGCCAAAGGGCGTATGGCGCGCAAGATTGTAAGCGAGAAAATGGAGCTGCTGTATGCTCGCGCTCTGGAAGCGGGCGCCTATTCGGCCAAAATCTCAGGCGCCGGGGGCGGCGGTTTTATGATGATCCTGGCGGATCCTATGCGCAAACAGCAGGTTTCAGAAGCCTTGCACTGCTGCGAACACGCCGGCGTTGTGTACGGCTGTCATTTTACGCATACAGGAGCAGAGGCGTGGCGGAAGGGTTGATCGGGAGAGTGAAATACCTGCAGCCCGCGGCCGCCGCTCTACATTTCATTTTGACTGCCGGATAGCGAACATGGAAGCAATCGTTTTAGCGGGCGGGTTGGGTACCCGGCTCGCATCCAGACTCAATGGAATTCCTAAGCCCATGGTCTCTGTCGCGGGCCGGCCATTCTTAGAGATACTTCTCAGCCGGCTCGGGCGCGGAGGGTGTACCCGCGTGCTTCTCTCCGTAGGTCATCTGCATGCCGCAATCCAGCGCCATTTCGGAGAAGCATTCGACGGAATGCGGGTCGACTACATCGTTGAGGATGCTCCGCTAGGCACGGGTGGCGCGCTGCGCAAGGCCTTCGATCGCACATCGGAGAAGACGGTTCTGGTGCTGAACGGAGATACATTCCTTGCGCTCGACTATGGGTCCATGCTGAAGTTTCATAAAGAGCAGGCATCCCGGTTAACACTTGCGATCACAAAGCAGCCGGATATTTCCCGTTATGGCGAAGTCGTCTTTGCCGAACAGCGCATCGTAGGCTTTCAAGAGAAGGGCCGGTCCGGGCCGGGGTGGATCAACGGCGGCGTCTACGCTATCGATTCCGACATTCACTGGCCCGCTCATTTGGCGGAACGATTCTCCTTTGAGCAGGATTTTCTGATCCAGCAAATAGCCCGGCTTGCGCCGAGAGCATACCGCGTCGAAGGATTTTTTTTGGACATCGGAATTCCAGAAGATCTGGATCGCGCGCAGACGGAACTCGCCGGAGCCGCGCCATAGAAGCGGGGAAAGATCAGCGTGCAGAGCTCTCACTCGCCAAGCCCGGTGTTGAGAATTCAGTGTTGATTGAAGCCAAGCGATCGGTCTGCTGAATCGAGATTTCGGGTTGACAGCCTTGCAAGCTTTCTGGAATACTTCGATGTAACTGAGATGGCGAAGCTGCGTGCAACTAGCCTTTGCCCTCCCCCGCCTAAAGGTCCCATCCTTTCGACAATCTGTTGAGCATAGCTCCTCTTTTGAGCCGGCCGAATCACACAGGCTCACAGAGAAGGCCGGAGTGTTTCTGCTTCGGCTACTGCATTCATTCCGCACTTCGCAAAGGAAACCAATGCCGTTGCCTTCTTCCACGCCCCCGTTTATCACCCGATTGGCCGGCGGGTTGAGATACTTGAAGAATCCGAAAGCGCTGAATGGATTGTTCAAACCAAATCCCGACCGCGGCCGCGAGCGCTATCGCAGAGCGGGGATCACCGGATCGGCATCCCTGATCCAAAAAGCCTTAAACATCGTGATCAGCTTCGCTTCCGTACCGCTCACGGTGCATTATCTGGGCCCGGAACGTTATGGTGTCTGGCTGACCATCAGCAGTCTTCTTGTCTGGATGTCGATGACCGACTTCGGGCTGGCGGGCAACGCATTGGTCAATGTGCTCTCCGAAGCGCACGGGAGAGACGATCAGCGAACAGCTCAGGAGTATGCATCTTCAGCGGTCTGGGCGTTGAGCTTTGTCGCGGCTCTGTTTGCCGTCGCGGCAATGGTAAGCTTCCGCTACATTCCCTGGAGCTCGGTATTCAAAGTCTCCACCGTGCAACCCCATGAACTATCCCTCGCCTGCGCGCTGACCATTGCGTTCTTTATCGTCGGCTTGCCGCTGAGCGTTCAGTACTCGATTTATAGCGCCTATCAGGACGGCTATCTGTCCAATGCCTGGGGCATCGCGATGAATGTCTCCTCGCTGCTGGCTTTAGTGATTGTCACCCGCTTTCATGGCGGGTTACCCCAGTTAGTGTTGGCGCTCTCGGGTGTAAGAACATTCCTGGCGTTTGTCAACGTCCACTACATGTTCTTCAAGCGGTATCGCTGGCTGAAGCCTGTGCCCTCTGCAGTGCGTTGGTATTGTGTCCGCAGGCTTTTCAAGCTGGGCGCCAAGTATTTCGTGACCCAGATCGGCGCGCTCGGCATTTATCAAAGCCAGCCGATGATCATTACTCAATTGCTGGGCCCAGCCAAAGTTATGGTCTTTGTCGTCGCGCAGAAGGTTATCACTTTGCCTATGGATCTGGTCTACATGGCGACGGCGCCGTTCATTCCGGCCTTCGGTGAGGCCAAGGCACGCAACGATTGGAAGTGGATCAAGCGCGCTTACCGTAATGCGACGCTGGCGTCGGTGGTGGGCGGAGTGCCTGCTATGGTGGGAATTGCGCTGATAGCCAAACCGTTGATCCGGGTATGGGCAGGCCAGGCGGCGGTGCCGGATACTTCGCTCATATTGGCGCTCAGCTTGTACAACCTGCTAGGTGTAACAATAATGGTCACCGGACAGCTGCTGGTTGGGGTGGAGCGGGTCAATGAGCTGGCGCTCTCAATCACTCTTTGCGCGCTTACTACGATCGGCTTCGGGATCGTATTCGGCCGCTGGGCGGGCCTGAGCGGAATTGCCATGGGCATGGCGGTCAGCAAGCTTATTACCTTCTGGCCTATCCAGCTATGGGCGGTGCGCCGCATCTTTGCCGCGGTAAACGTCCAACCGGTAGAGGCGGCGAGTGGAGCTGCAGCATAGATTTGCGGCTGCGTTCGGAGAAAACTGAATGAAAATTGCTTTCGTCAATCAGCCTTTCGATGTTATGGTCCCGCCATTTCAAAGTTCCGTTGGAATTTATACCTATGGGATCGCCCGGCCTCTGGCCAGATCGTCTGAGGTAATGATCTACGGACTGAAGGATGTGCATCCGGAGGACGCATCAGAAACCTGCGATCCAAGTCTGGATCTGCGTCTTATCCCTTCCCAGGGAATGGACCAGTTCGTGTTCAAAGCGCACAAAAAGCTGGGAAGCCTGATTCAGACCTCCTCTCCCATCTCCAGTTCCGATCTGCTCTATCCCCACTTTGGCCGGCAGGTTGCGGAGGATTTGCAGAGGCAGCAATGCGACGTAGTTCACATCCAGCATTGTGCGCAGTATGCGCCCGTGATCCGGGCGATGAATCCCAAGGTAAAGATCGTTCTGCAAATCCATGCTGAGTGGTTTTCGCAATGCGACTTCAAGGCCGTCCAGCGCAGGTTGGAGAGCGTCGATCTGTTGCTCACGGTAAGCGACTACATTACCAGCAAGACCAGGCGGGATTTTCCCCAGATCGCCGATCGCTGCGAAACGCTGTATTCCAACATAGATCCGGAGGAGTTCAGCCGGGAAAAAGACTACGGGGCGGGCCGCCGGCGGAAGCAGAAACGGATCTTATACTCCGGCGCCGTTTCGCCTCATAAGGGTTCCCATGTTCTGCTCGACGCTTTCGCCATCGTGGCCAAAGAATATCCCGACGTTCATCTCGAACTGGTGGGGTCATTGCGAAACTACCCCATGGAAGAAACCTTCGACATGAAAGATCGCGCGGCGATCGCGCAAGTGGCCCCATTTTACGCAAAGCATCCCATGAGCCGCCTGCAAGCAAGGTTGGGATTGAAGCCTGCCGACGCGGGAACATACCAGGCGTATCTGAAGAACAAACTGACCCCGGAAATCGCCGGGAAAGTGACATTTACCGGGTTTATCAAGCGCCAGGATCTTGTCAGCCGGTTTTACGATGCGGATATTTTCGTCTTTCCTCCCATTTGGAACGAGGGTTTTGGGCTTCCTCCGGTGGAGGCGATGGCGGCGGGTTGTCCGGTCGTAGGCAGCCGGTCCGGCGCGTTGCCGGAGACTGTGGCAGACGGCGAAACAGGATTTCTCGTTGAGAAGAACGATGCACGGGCATTGGCGGCGCAAATTTTGCGCTTGCTCAAGGATGACGATCTGCGCGAGCAGATGGGCCGCGCCGCCAGGCGCCGCGCCCTCCAAATTTTCACCTGGGAAAAGGCCGCGGATCGTGTGGAGACGTTTTATCGCCAAATCTCCGGCGAGCGCTTCAGCCAAGCCGGCCGGAATGTGTACACCGGTATCGGAATCTAAGCAAGCCGCGGGCGAAAGATTTACCGTGGGGGAACATCACGGATGGCTTTAAAAACCAAATACCATGTTTTGCGTCCGCTCGACACAGAGCCCCTCTCGTCCATGCATGGATGGACGAAGTGGCTGTTTTGGATGCTGATCGGCTCTTTTTTCGGGCGGACCTTTTACTATATTGGATTTCCGCCGGCTAAGATGTTCATCGGCGACATCGTCTTAGTCCTGTTTTTCTTGTTCTGCCCCAGAGAGTTTTGCGACCGCTGGTTCAGCGCATTGACCAAGCGCAGCGCATTCGGTCCATTTGCGTGGTTGTTATTGTTATCCATGCTGTACGGCCTCTCTGAGGTGCTGTACGGAATTTACTTGGGTTATCCGCTCCTTACCACGCTCGAAAACCTGGTCTTCAACCTTTATCCGGCCTACTTCTTTCTCGGTGTTTGGGTAGGCACGGATCATCCGACTCTGTATCAGAAAGTAATACGATGCTATGCATGGATGCTGGCGATCTATGGTCCCCTGTATCTTCTGTACCTGCATAACGTCAAGCTCAGTATGCCCTTCGCCAGCGATGTTCCAGTCTTCGGCCAGACGGGCGGCGGCGGTTTTATCATCTTATCGCTGCTCGCTTTGGAACGGAAACCATCGCGCTTCTGGCTGCCCATAGTGTTTTGCGCGATCATGCTGCTGGCCGTGCAGGAGCGGACAGAATGGATCAGCACGCTGGCAGGTTTCATGGTTTGGGGAATGCTCGAACGGAAAATGAAGAACGTCGTATCGATGATCCTGCTGGTCGCCGTTCTGCTTCTGGCGGGATTTGTCGCCGATGTGGATCTGCCCAGCACGGCGGAACGAGGCGGCAGCATATCGTCACGTGAAATCGTAGCTCGCGGCCTTTCGGCAATCAGTCCCCAATTAGCCGAGCAGGTCACCGATTCCAAAAACACCAATTTCTACGCAGGGACAATCTCCTGGCGGACCGAGTGGTGGAGCGCGATCTGGGATTCTGTGAACGAGTCGATGACCAAATCCTTCATCGGCAACGGCTATGGATTTCCCCTGAAGAATCTGGTTCCATACCTCAAGGACAAGGAAATCCGAACGCCGCACAGCATCTTTTTCTTCGCCCTCGGATATTCAGGCTGGATTGGCGTCGTTTTGTTCTTTTCGCTCCAGTTCTCTATTCTGGCCATGCTATGGCGGGTATACCGGCTGACCGGGCAGTCCTATGGGGTCGCAGTCTGGGTGGTCACGGTCCTCTCCTCATTTTTTGGCAACTCCTTCGAGTCGCCCATGGGAGCAATCCCGTACTACCTGATGGTCGGTTTGCTCATCGGTCCGATCCTGTGCGGCAAACTAGCAGTTTTATCGCCAACTGTTTCGCGGCAACGGATTGCAGAGGTAAATTTGGCCGCGAAGCCTGCCTAAGCTGGGCCTGCCCCCGGTGATTCTCTGGTGAAGGTTGGCGCCGGGCCATTCGCCGGCCGAACGCGATCGTTCTGAGCTCCGCACCATCAATTGTGCAGGAGCCAGGTACGACAGCGATGTCGCAACTTGACGTCCCACTTTGGTGGGAGATCGCCGGACGAAAATGCTATTCTCATCTCTACTGAGGCATCGAGCGCCGGCTGTTATTTCCCGGACGGGATAGTACTGAACGAAGCTCGTAGAGCCGTAGTCACTCCCTCCGCTCGCTTGAATGGATATCGATACTTGGTCCTGTAACCGAGAGTGCTGTAGCTTGGCTTGACAGCAGCAGTACCGGGGAGCCGAACCCACAAGGCGCTCCGCTTTCATCGACCTCCCCTCGCACAAACGTAGATATGCATGGATGGAGAGACGTATGGAAATGATTGCTGAAGCAAGGGATTGGTATGCCTTCCGCGTTCGCTCTCGACATGAAAAGCTGGTTTCCACATCGCTGCGCGGTAAGGGATATGAGGAGTTTCTTCCCGTTACAAAATCCAAACGCAAATGGGCTGACCGCTCCAAAACGGTAGAGATGCCGCTGTTTCCCGGATACGTATTTTGCGATACCGAACGCTCCGAGATAGGCAAGGTTCGTTGTACGCCGGGAATCGTCGATGTCATTCGTGCAGGCTCCTCGCCGCTCCCCGCAAACCGGCGGGAAATTGAAGGTCTGCGCAAAGCAACGGAGGCGGAGATCCCGCTTCAGAGCTGGCCTTATATCGATCCCTCGACCACCGGGCGGGTGCGCATTACCGCCGGCCCGCTCAACGGACTGGATGGCGTGCTGATCGAGGTTCGCGGCAAGGAGCGGTTGATCCTCTCAGTCGATATGCTCCGCCGCTCCGTGTTGGTGGAATTACCACTCTCCGCGGTCTCGGTCTGCGCCAAACCGGCTTCCGATCCTTGCGGCAGATTTTCGGGTTATCAATCGCGGGTAGCCCTGTTCCGCACTGGAACCGAGGGATAAAGGCGTTCTCATGCTGAACTATTCAACCGGGTTTCATCGATCACATCTCGTTTCCGTTTTGGGCCTATCCCTGCTCGTCGTCAGCGCGGGAGGCCAAACCACGCCTCCCCGGTCGTCGGGATCGTCCATGACGATGCCGGTTGCCCAGTCGCAAACGATTGGAGACCGGCTGGCTGCGTCGCCGTTTGTGAATCAACCGGTCGACAAGGGTTCCTACGTCCTGGGTACAGGAGATCAACTGACGGTTCAGGTTTTTGGCGCCGACGATCTGCCCCAGCGGCCTTATGAGGTAGGCCCTGACGGAAAGATCAATCTGCCTATGGTCGGCAAGGTGCAGGCATCCGGCATTTCGGTCCGCGATCTGGAAACCAATCTGACTACCCGCTACAAGGTGTTTTTCAAAAATCCGCAGGTCTCCGTCTCCGTAACCGACTACCGCAGCGAGCCGGTAACGGTGGTAGGCGCAGTCAACAATCCGAATGTCATCCAACTCCATGGCCCGACCCGGCTAATGCAAGTTATTTCCCAGGCCGGCGGCCTGCGGGCTGACGCAGGAGACAAGATACTCATCACCCGGCCGCTCCTCGCGGAAAATGGGAGCGCTCCGAGCGCAGGCGCAAGTGACCCGAACGCCAAGTTCTATGTGAAACAAATCGATCTTCTCCAGATCATTGATGGAACCGATCCTTCTGCGAATGTCTTGGTTGAGGCAAACGACGTTGTCACAGTACCCCGAGCGAAGATGGTGTATGTGGTGGGAGCGGTTGGTAAGCCGGGCGGCTATGTTCTCGATGGCCACAACAGCACGCTGAGCGTGTTACAGGCCATCGCGCTTGCCGGCGGGACCAGTTCGACTGCCGCGAGCAGCAAGACCAGAATCTTACACGCGACAGGCAGCGGCGACCGGGTCGAGGCCGAAATCAATCTGAACAAGATTCTGAGCAATAAGTCTCCCGACATTCCCCTTCATGCAGATGACATCCTGTTTGTGCCCAACAGCACGGCTAAGACTATAGGTTACCGCGCGATCGAGGCTGGCGTGGGCATTGGCACTGGTCTTGCTATCTGGCGTTTCTAATCCAATCGCGGTACGGAGCCTTGCGTTATGCACATCCCGCTTCAGCAGGTAAAATCACCTGTTCCTGCAGAAATCATCGGGCCAACCGGGCCATCCATAGATCTTCTCCGGGCCACCGCTGTCTACAGCACTCAAGAGGAACAAATTGAGTATTTCGTGCTGTTACGCCGGCATCGTGTTGCCGTTTTTGTAATTTTTGCCCTGTGTTTGCTCGGCGGCTCGCTCTACGCTCTGTTCGCTCCCAAGTCCTACTCGACCCAGACGGTACTTGAAATTACCGGCGTCAATCAAGATTTTATGAATAGCCGGGATGTAGATCTGAACGCGGGTACAGCAACATCCGACGGCAGTTATCTGGAAACTCAGATTGACCTGTTGCAGAACCAGGCTCTCATCGATCGTGTGGTCTCGATGGTGGCTCCGAGCGTGCCTTCGAGATTTGCTCCGGACGCCAAGTCGCGCGAGGCCCTGGTGGGCAAAATGCTGGCGACCGCCAAAGCCAAGCAGGAAGGGCAGTCGGATCTGGTGCGAATCACCGTTGCCGGTCCTGACCCGAAGCTGGCCGCGAATGCCGCTAACGAGTTGACGGCGCAATACATTCAGCAGGGAGAGGATGCCCGCTCGGCTACCGTCTCTCAAACCGGCAACTTTTTGAAGCAGCAAGTAGCGGATGCGAAGAAGGCGCTGCAGAGCTCCGAAGATGCATTGCAGCAATACGCGCGAGCCAGCGGGATCCCTCTGACAGACGATTCCCGTGAGTCGGTGGCTACGGAACATTTGCGGGAAATTCAACAGGGCTTGGCGCAAGCGGAGGTAGACCGCGCCGCCCGGGAGTCCCAGGCGGAGATGGCAAGGCGTTCCGCGGGAGACGATCTGCCGCAGGTTGGCGCTGATCCAACGGCACGCGATGATCTCGCCAAGCTGACGGAGCTGCGCAGGCAACTGGCGGACATGAGCACTACCATGACGCCTGAGAATTACCGGGTGCAGAAAGTCGAAGCTCAGATTAAGGAGCTCGAATCGGCCATGAGACGCCAGCGCTCGGCGATCGTAGGCCAGCTTTCTGTGGAGGACCAGACCGCTGTACGGCGCCAACAACTGCTCAAGCAGGAGTATGAGCAACAGCTCGCCGTCGTAACCGATCAGGGCGGCAAGCAAGTGCATTACAACATGCTCAAGCATGAGGCGGATGTCAACCGCCTGGTCTATCAGTCCATGCTGCAAAAGGTGAAGGAAGCGGGAGTGATGGCCGCACTGCGCGCGCCCAGCGCCCATGTCGTCAGCCCGGCAATCGCGTCCACCTTTCCCAGCTCGCCACGGCTCAGCATCTGCGGACTCTTGAGCCTGCTGCTCGGCGCCGTCCTGTCGCTGCTCTATATCCTCATCTCCGAGCGCAAGGACAACAGCGTGCGCAATCCTGGAGAAAGCGGGCAGCGCGTTGAATGCCCTGAGCTCGCGGTGATCCCGCGCAACCGCCTTTCCAGTAAAGCGTCAAAAGCTCTTCTCAGTTCGAACGGATCTCTCGGCATTGTGCACGGCGACGGCTCCATGCACCCGATGCTCGAACATTGGAAAAAAGCGGATAAGACCTTTATGGCCGAAGCATATCGCTCGGCGGTAACTTCGATCCTGTTCAGCAGAAGAGGCGGGGTTGCGCCCAGGGTCTTGCTGGTGACAAGTCCGCATCCGCAGTGCGGAAAGACAATTACAATTGCCAACCTCGCGGTGAGTCTAGCCGAAGGCGGGGGCCGGCGTGTCCTGTTGATCGACGGCGATCTGCGCAGGCCGGCGCTCCCGCAGTTGTTTGGCGTACAAAATGAGGCAGGCCTGTCGAACACGCTGGATGAAGAGGAGCGCGCCCATCCGGAGAGATTTATCCAGCCCTCAGGTTTTCCCGGCGTCTCCATCCTGCCCAGCGGCGGAATAAAAGGCAGCGTGGCCAAACTGTTGCATTCCAGCCGTCTAGGCTGGGTGATCGATAATGTGCGCAACGAGTTCGATTTCGTTCTTATAGACGCGCCTCCTTTGCTGGGGCTTGCCGATGCGCGTCTGCTGGGTAAGTTTGCCGACGGCCTGATCCTGGTCTGCCGCGCCGGCCGCACCAGTGTCGACGATCTGGACGAAGCGCGCCGGCTCCTGACCGAAGACGGCACCTATATCCTCGGTACGATTTTGAACGACTACGACATGCAGCGTGAGAAGTCCTCGCAATACAGCAGTTATTTGACATATGTGGGTACTAATAGCTAAACCTTGACTCCCCCCTTTCGCCTTACCGGCCTCTGTTTACGATTCACAGCGGTCTAACGTTCTCTCGTTCGTCTCGCTTTATGGGAGAAAGCGGCGATGCGCATTCAAAATCTTCGTCTTTACCAAGCTCTGCGATTATTGGCCGATGCGGTAGCGGTCGCCTGCGCGTGGCGCATCACGATTGACATGCGCATCCTGCTCAATGGCTTGGCCTCTCAGCATGTGACCATCAGGGAAGCGAACTTCTGGGCGCCCTCTCTGCTGGTGGTGCTGGCGCTCTGGTCGTTGCTTGCCTGGAGGCTGGGCCACTATGGCGCACCCGCGCAGAAGGGCTGGCACAAAAACTTGCTGTCCATTGTCGAGCAGAGCCTGCTGGCCAGCGTAGTTGTGGTCTCGATCACCGCTTTTGACCGCAGCATTGGTGTCCATGTGTCGCGGGCATTCATGCTGATCTTTTTGCCTACCAGCTTCTTCACCCTGGCGTTGGCAAGGTTCGGCACGCTGCTGCTGTGCGTGAAGACGGAACGTCTGGCGCCGTCTCCGGTGCGCGCGGCATTGCTCGGAAGCTGCCAGGCGGCGATGCAGTTGGTGCGCCAGATTTCTCAGGGCCAGGGGAGGAGGATTTTCAAGGGCTTGATCGTTCCCGAAAGCCAATCTGCGATCGAAGCTTCCGATCTTCTGCCGGTCCTGGGAACGACCGCGCAGCTTGCCGAAGTGATCAATCGCGAACGGATTACGCAGATCATCATGTTGAACGGCTCTCTTCCTCAAGCAGAAGTGGAACGGTGCGGAAGAGTTTGCGAGCGGATGGGAATACCGATGAATTTTGCCTTCGAGCTTGCAGCGGTGCCGGCGCGGATGCAGCTATCTACGTTTTATGGGTTTCCTATCCTGGAAGTTACCCCGCTGAACTTCTCAAAGACCAAGGAGCTGCCTAAGAGGATTTTTGATTTGCTGGTGGCCGGCATCTCGCTGGTGTTGGTAGCTCCGATGATGTTGACCATCGCCGCGGCGATCAAATTGGATTCCGAAGGGCCGGTGTTTTATCGGGCGCCGCGCGTGGGCAAAGGCGGACGGCATTTTATCTGCCTGAAGTTCCGTTCCATGTACGCGGTCTCCGACCGGGGCGCGGTGGCGGCCGCCAATGAAAAAACCGGGCATATTTTCAAAATAAAGAACGATCCGCGGGTTACCCGTGTGGGCCGTTGGCTGCGCCGCTACAGCCTCGATGAATTGCCGCAGGTCTTTAATGTCCTGCGCGGCGAGATGAGCATTGTCGGACCACGGCCGCTGCCTGCGGCCGATCTCGAACCCGATGGCATGAGCCGTGCGTTTGCCGAGTGGGCGGAAGGCCGTGCTCGGGTGCAGCCGGGAATAACCGGCCTGTGGCAGATTCGCGGACGCAGCGAGCTTCCTTTTGAAGAGATGGTACGGCTGGACCTGGAGTACACCCGCAATTGGTCTCTGCTGCTGGACATCAAGATCATTCTCGAAACTCCCGCACTTGTATTCAAAGGTATCGGAGCTTACTAACTTGAACAGCGCGTTTTCTACAGTATCGAATGTGAGCGCTAGTCCTACTCTTGCGCCAATCCCCTTGAGGGCATTGCCGGAGCAGCCCAAGGTTTCCATCCTCGTCTCGAACTACAACTACGGAGAGTACATCGGCCAGTCTATCGAGAGCGCCCTCGCGCAGACTTACCAGAACATTGAACTGGTCATCTGTGACGACGGATCAACCGACAACTCAAGAGAGATTATCGCCGGCTACCTTCGCGATCCGCGCGTCTTTCTGATCACCAAGGAGAATGGGGGCCAGGCTTCCGGCTTCAATGCGGCCTTCGCCGCGAGCACGGGCGATCTGATTTGCTTTCTTGACTCCGACGATATCTTCCGGCCGGCAAAGATCGCCTGCATGGTCGAGGCGCACCGGCAGAATCCCGATGCAGGCTTTGGCGTGCATCGCGTACAAAGAGTCAACCGCCGCCGCCGCCCGCAAGGGGTTTGGCCGCTCAAGTCGGTGCTTCCCTATGGCTGGCATGGCGAGCAGATGCTGGAGGAAGGAGGGGTGCTAAGCTACATGCCCCCAACTTCGGGATTGAGCCTGCACCGCACGGTGGCTGAACGGATCTTTCCCTTGCCGGAGAGCTACAGGCTATGTGCGGATTCGGTGATCACACGGTTCGCTCCGCTGCTTACTTCGGTGGTGCGCCGGCAGGAGGTCTTGGCTGAATACCGGCTGCACGGTTCCAATAGTTACGGGACCCAGAGGATCACGGCTGAATCGATCCTGCGCGAGATCACGACCTGCAGAAATCTTTGGGCCGCTCAGCGGGATTTTCTGGAATCGCTCGATCCCCGCCTGGTCAGCAAGCTGCGATCGCTGGAAAACAGTACTTACCTGCTGCATCTGGAATACGTTTATGCGCGTCTTTCGCGATCGCCTTCACCCTGGCAGAGTTATCAGAATTACATTCGCGACATGCAGGCGGACCCGGAAGCGCGTCAGGTGTGGTTCTGGAAGCACTCGATTTACCTGCCGCACTTCGTATTCGACGCGCTCATTAATCTGATGGGCCGCCAGAGTATGTTCAAAGAAATTCTTGCCAGGCTTCGGGGTGTGGCCTGATGGCGCCGGCGATTAGCTTGTCGTTCACTGGAATCTTGACGTCCTATCTCTCTACGCAAGGGGTGTTTTGATGCCTTCCTCTCCGATGTTGACCGTGGGTATGCCCGTTTATAATGCTGAGCGCTTTATTGCTCAGGCGCTGGACTCGTTCCTCGGACAGACCTTCGGCGATTTTGAGCTGATTATCTCCGACAATGCTTCGACCGACCGCACAGAAGAGATCTGCCGCGAGTACGCCGCGAGAGATCCGCGTATCCGCTATCTTCGCAACGAGAAGAACATGGGGGCCGGTTGGAATTTCCGCCGCGTCTATTTGTTGGCAACGGGAAAATATTACAAGCAGGCGGCCCATGACGATTTCCTCGAGCCGACCTTTTTGGAGGAATGCGTTGCCGCGCTGGAGGCCGATCCGGAGCTGGTATTGGCGCACACCCGAACCAAAATGGTTTCATCCGCGGGTGATCTGCTGGAGTATTACGATTCGGAGCTGCGATTCGATTCACCGGATCCGCTGGTCCGCTGGCATGACCTTCTGCTGAATGACCATATGTGTTTCCAGATTTTCGGTGTCTTCCGCTTGGATGCGTTACGCCGCTGGCCGCCGCAAGGCAGCTATGTCAATTCCGATGGCGTGCTGTTGGCGCAAGTGGGGCTGCTTGGCCGTTTTTGGGAATCGGATAAGCCTCTGTTCATCAGTACCCGCCATGAGAGCCAGTCCATGCAAACCGCTCCCGCGCGAGTCAAGTTTCAAGGCTTCCGCCTGACGCGGCGGCATGGAACTCTGCCCTGCCCGGAGTGGTGGGACCCGACCAAGAGCCGCGCAGTCAACTTCCCGGAGTTTCGCCAGCTTTACGAGTATGCCGCCTCGGTGAAGCCCGCGCCACTCACAGGCGGACAGAAGCTGCATGCGTATCTTCTGCTGCTGCCATGGACGAAGAGGCATTTCCGCCGCATGATGAAGGACCTGCTTATCGCGGCTGACCAGATTCTCTTCAATTATCAGAACCGCCGCGCCGCGCGGCGAATCGGGACGCAGGCCCCGCAGCCGCAGACCAAAGGGCCGTTGACGGAACAATCAGGAGAATCAATATGAAAGTAGCAATTCTTGCAGGAGGCTTGGGTTCGCGCCTGGCCGAAGAAACCGATACCCGTCCCAAGCCCATGGTGGAGATCGGCGGCAAGCCTATCCTTTGGCACATCATGATGCACTATGCCCATTACGGTTTCCATGACTTTGTCCTCGGGCTTGGTTACAGGGGCGAAGTTATCAAGAAATATATGATCGATTACTGTTCGCTGAATCGCGACCTTACAGTCTCTACTGCAACCGGCAAAGTAAAACATAGTGGCTCACCGGTGGAAGACTGGACCGTGGAGTTGATCGACACCGGCGTGGAGACCCAGACCGGCGGCCGAATCAAACGGCTTGCGCCGTTTCTGGGCAACAGCACTTTCATGTTGACGTGGGGAGATGGCGTTTCCAATCTCAACCTTCATGAACTGCTGGCGTTTCATCGCCGGCACGGCAGGCTGGCGACGCTCACCGCTGTGCGGCCGACAGCTCGCTTTGGACACCTGGAAATGCAAGGCGATCAGATTGTCGAGTTTTCCGAGAAGCCACAGACCAAAGAGGGGTGGATCAACGGCGCATTTTTCGTGCTCGAGCCCGGAGTATTCGACTACATCGATGCCGATGGCACGCATTGGGAGAAAGAGCCGCTGGAACGCCTCGCTCGGGATGGCCAGTTGATGGCCTATCGCCACTCCGAGTTCTGGCAATGCATGGATACCATTCGCGAGAAGCGCTATTTGGAAACGTTGTGGGCAGAAGGCAATGCACCTTGGAAAATCTGGGAGGAACGAGATGCGCGTATTAGTGACGGGGCACGAAGGCTACATAGGAACGGTGTTAACACCTCTGCTGCTCTCAGCCGGGCATGAGGTCGTCGGCCTTGATTCCAACCTGTTTGGACGCTGTACCTTCTGCGATGGCGTTCCGACTGTAGCCTCCTTCCAGAAAGATGTGCGCGATGTAAAAGTCGCCGACCTGGACGGGTTCGATGCAGTTTTGCATCTGGCCGGCCTCTCAAATGATCCGCTCGGCGATCTCAATCCTGAACTGACTTACGAAATCAACCATCTCGCTTCGGTGCGTCTCGCGGAACTCGCCAAGCAAGCGGGCATTCGGCGCTTCATCTTTTCCTCTTCCTGCAGTAATTACGGCGCAGGAGGGACGGATATGCTGACCGAAGAATCCCCTTCCAATCCCGTCACTCCTTACGGCCTCTCGAAAGTCCGGGTCGAGCATGATGTGTCCAAATTAGCAGATGACAATTTCAGCCCAACGTTTTTGCGCAACGCGACCGCATTCGGCGTATCCCCGCGGCTGCGTTTTGACCTTGTACTCAATAACCTGGTTGCCTGGGCCTATGCCACGGGCCGGGTTCATATCAAGAGCGACGGCACCGCCTGGCGTCCCATCGTACATATAGAAGATATCTCGCGGGCTTTTCTAGCTGTCTTGGAAGCGCCGCTAGATGTAGTGCACAATCAAGCGTTCAATGTGGGACGCACGGAAGACAATTACCAGATTCGCGATTTGGCCGATATCGTGGAAGCTACCGTGCCGAACACAACCATCGAGTACGCGCAGGGCGGGACTGCAGATCAGCGCTGCTACCGCGTCGATTGTTCCAAGATTCTGCGCGCGCTGCCTGCCTTTCAGCCGCAGTGGGATGCGCGTAAAGGAGCAGCCGAGCTCTACGAGGCGTACCGCAAGACAAGTTTGACGGTGGAAGATTTTGAGGGCGAGCGATACAAACGCATCGCTCATATTCGGAAGCTGATGGCTGACCGGGAGATCGACCGCGATCTGCGATGGCTCGAACAACCGCTGCCGGCCGCTCTGGAGACAGTTTAACTATGGCGGATACTATTTTTCATTGCCGCGCCTGTGCAGGGCTCAATACCATTCCTATCCTTTCATTCGGGCGGACGCCCCTTGCCGACGGTTTGCTTACCCGGGAGGAATTGGCCGCGCCAGCCATCACCGCTCCGCTTGATCTCGTCTTTTGCCCGGACTGCTCGCTGGTGCAGATCACCGAGACGGTACCGCCGGAGATTCTCTTTTGCCGCTCCTATCCCTACTTCTCATCCGTGTCAAAGAGCTTGCGCGAGCACTTTGCGGCCAGCGCCCGCTCGATTATTGGGAAGCGCGGATTGAACGGTGGCAGCCTGGTTGTCGAAGCCGCTTCGAACGACGGCTGCATGCTGCGCAATTTCGTTGCCCAAGGCATTCCGGTGCTCGGCATCGACCCGGCGGAGGGGCCGGTGGCGAAGGCGCAACAAGAAGGAATCAGCAGTATCTGCGCCTTCTTCACTGAGCAGTTCGCGAAAGACCTCGCTGCCCAGGGTAAGCAGGCCGACGTCTTCCTCGCCAACAACGTGCTTGCCCACGTGGCCGATCTGAATGGATTCGTCGAAGGCTTCCGCGCGCTGCTCAAGCCCTCCGGAGTCGCTGTGATCGAGTGTCCCTATCTTGTCGACCTGATCGAGAATTGCGAATTCGACACCATTTACCACCAGCACCTATGCTATTTCTCGGTAACCGCCTTGGTTAATCTTTTCAAGCGGCACAACCTCTCTCTGGTGGATGTCGAGCGAACGTCTATCCATGGCGGATCGCTGCGCTTGTTTGTCCAGCGCCATGGTCAGCCGGGCGAACGGGTGACCGCTCTGCTTGACGAAGAACGGAAAACGGGTCTCACTGACATCGATTTTTACAAGGGCTTTGCATCTCGAGTGGAGGGCGTGCGCGACAGGCTGACCGCGATGCTCAAAGAACTCAAACATTCCGGCAAGAAGATTGCCGGTTATGCGGCGGCGGCCAAAGCTACCACCCTGCTTTCCTTCTGCAACATCGATAGCTCCGTGCTCGACTACATCGTAGACCTGAATGAGTTCAAGCAGGGCCGGTATATGCCGGGCAACCACCTGCCCATACATTCACCGGCGAAGCTGGAGGAGAATCCTCCGGACTATTTGCTGGTGCTTGCCTGGAACTTTGCCCCGGAAATCATCGAGCAGCAACAACGCTACAAGCAGGCCGGCGGCAAATTTATTGTGCCCATACCATCGCCCGCGATCGTTTGACCGGTTTCCCGGTGAGTGGAAGCCGGTTGAATCCTTCCCCGCGCGGCTGCGGCGCTTCCCGCGTAAGTTCGCTTGACAAGTCGCCGGCCCGCCGGCTTTTGTATCGGAAGAGATTCTGATTCTCGAGGAGGAATGAGCGTGAACTTAAAAAATGAAACGGTGGTTGTCTGTGGCGCTGGTGGTTTTATTGGAGGACATCTGGTTAAAAGTCTTCTTCAAGATGGGGTAGACGTCATTCGCGCCGTGGATATCAAGCCGGTTGACGAGTGGTATCAGTTTTCAGGAGAAGTTGAGAACGTACAGGCCGACCTGAAGAGTTTGCCTGCCTGCGGCCACGCAATCCAAGGCGCCACGGTGGTGTTTAACCTGGCGGCGGATATGGGCGGGATGGGCTTTATCGAAAACAATAAAGCTCTCTGTATGCTGAGCGTGCTCATCAACACGCATTTGCTGATGGCCGCGGAGAAAGCGCAGGTTTCGCGCTTCTTCTTCTCCTCTTCCGCTTGTGTTTATAACGGTGACAAGCAACGGGATACGAACGCAACCTCTCTGCGGGAGAGCGATGCCTATCCGGCTCTGGCGGAAGATGGCTATGGTTGGGAAAAATTATTCAGCGAGCGGATGTGCCGCCATTTCGAGGAAGATTTCGGCCTTGAGTGCCGCGTCGCCCGTTATCACAATGTATATGGACCTTACGGAACCTGGACCGGCGGCCGGGAGAAGGCTCCGGCGGCGATCTGCCGGAAGGTCCTGGAAGCGAAACTGTCGGGCAAACATGAGATCGAAATCTGGGGTGACGGCAACCAGACGCGCAGTTTTATGTACATCGACGACTGTATCAAAGGTTCTCGATTGATCATGGAGAGCGACATTCACGAGCCTATCAACCTGGGAAGCAGCGAGGCCGTCACCATCAATCAACTGGTTGATATTGTCGAGAAATTTGCCGGTATAACACTGACCCGGAACTATAACTTAAGCGCGCCTAAGGGCGTAAATGGGCGCAATAGCGACAACACACTGATCCAAAAGTACCTCGACTGGGAGCCGTCCATCACACTACGTGAGGGGCTGCGCAACACCTATGACTGGATTGGCGAGCAGATGGAAGTAGGCGTCTGCGCCCGGGCTATCGCTTAGTTGAGGAAGCCGTATGGAAACGGTAATGAATCGGATAAGCCGCGCTAACATACTCGGGGTAGGCATAAGCGCGGTCTCCATGGCTGACGCAGTTCAGTATTCAGATATGTTTCTGCAAAACGGCTCGCAGGGATACATTTGCGTAACCGGCGTGCACGGCATTATGGAAGCTCAAGCCGATGAGCATTTCCGTGACATTCTGAATACTTCGTTGATGAATACGCCGGATGGCATGCCGACCGTATGGCTTGGTCATCGGCAGGGTTTTGAGCATATGACTCGTGTTTATGGCCCGGATTTCATGCTTGAATTGTGCAAGATTTCTGTGGAGCGGGGCTATAAGCACTTTCTCTATGGCGGCAAACCAGGGGTGGTCGATCACCTGAAGCAAATGTTGTCTCTGCGCTTTCCCGGGTTGCAGATTACCGGCACATACACGCCTCCATTCCGGCCGCTTAACTGGGAAGAGGAAGCTGAACTTAAGCGGCGGCTGCATCAGTCACAGGCAGATATTCTCTGGTGCGGTCTGAGTACTCCCAAGCAGGAGCGATTTATGGCGCAATATACCGGCAAGCTGCCGGTGAAGTTAATGATAGGAGTGGGAGCTGCGTTTGACATAAATAGCGGTAATCTCAAAGATGCTCCAGGGTGGATGAAAGCCGCCGGCCTGCAATGGTTGTACCGTCTGTTACAAGAGCCGCGAAGGCTGGCCAGGCGATACCTGAAGAATAATCCGCTGTTTCTGTGGCTCACCTTTCTGCAACTGAGCGGCATTCGAAAATATCCACTTTCGTGACCTATTCACAGTAGAGATGTAGAGATATGGAGAACCTTTTATGAACAACACGATATATGTAGATGCAGCAATGACGGATGATCGGCGCCGCGATCGTCTCTATGATGGACAGCTATTTGTCTATTCTCCCAGGAAATCCGCTCTGGATTTCACCGCATTTGCCCGGGAAATGATCTGCGAAGGCTTCAACACTTCTGACCCGACACGAGCGCAGTTTGACATGCCGGTAGAGGAGTTCGTGAAGATTTTTGCGCCTATGAAGCCGGCGTTTATCCATCACGCCAGAACAAAAAAATTGATTCAGGAAGTGCTGCTCGATTTCGGCTGTGACATGGACGACACATATCTTGACGTCCCGCGTCTGCGTGCCGTCACCTCAGACGCCTATCTTACGGCCGGTGTCGGTTTCGCCCATCACCCGCATCGCGATACCTGGTACTCAGCTCCCATGTGCCAGATCAATTGGTGGCTGCCTATTTTTCCCATGGCCTCGGAGAGTTCGATGGCATTTCATCCTGGATATTGGAATCAGCCTGTGGCCAACGGCTCAGCCGATTTCAACTATTACGAGTGGAATAGCAAGAGCCGCGCCAACGCCGCACAACACATCAAGAGCGATACGCGGCCCCAGCCCAAACCTTTGGAACCGCTCGAATTGGATCCCCAGGTCCGGCTGGTAACCGAGCCCGGCGGCGCTATCCTATTTTCCGCGGCGCAGATGCATTCCACGGTGCCGAATACTTCCGGGAGTACTCGCTTCAGCATCGATTTTCGTACCGTGCATCTGGGAGATCTGAAGAGCGGGAAAGCTGCTGCGAACTTAGACTCCCGGCCGGTGGGAACTTCCTTGCGCGATTTCATGCGCGGCGCCGATCTAACCCCCGTGCCCGAAGAGATCATCGCCAAGTACGACAACGCTCCTGTCAAGGAAGGTGTGCTGGTCTTCAGGCCGGATCAGGCCGCGGCAGCCGTGCAATAGGATTGGTAGCCCAGCGCTGCGCCGGGCCCGGCTCTCCGCGGTGGGTGGAAGCCGCGGCTCTGGCTGGAATCCGCGCGCTCGTGCACGGCTGGTGGCATATGTCTTTTAATTCCCGTTGAAAGGGGGCATTGATGAAAGCGGTTCTAGATTCGGTTATCAGCCGCCTTTCTGCAATTCCCAGTAACAGCCCGCTCAAGTCCCTGCTGCGCGTGCCTTTGCACTTTATTCCGTCCGGCCTAAGGGTTCCGGTGGTGAGCGGGCCCCTTCAGGGAAAGCAATGGGTTGTGGGATCAAGCATCCACGCCTGCTGGTTCGGCACCTATGATCCGGCAGAATCCAGGCTGATGAAGCAATGGCTTCAGCCTGGAAGTGTTTTCTTCGATATCGGTGCGCAGGCTGGCTACCATACCATGTATGCCTCGCTGCTGGTGGGCCCCTATGGACGCGTATTCGCATTTGAGCCTGTGCCTCGCAATCTGGCGCACCTGAAAGCAGCATCTGCTGGTCAATCGTCTCACCAACACGGTGGTGATCGATGCGGCGGTTTCGAATGCCGCCGGTGTGTCTCACTTTGACTGTGCAGACAGCCCGGTGGCCGGACACCTATCTGCCGCGGGAGGATTGACCGTTCGTACTGTCAGCCTGGATGAGGAGATCGATGCCGGGGTTTTACCCGATCCTGATTACATCAAGATCGATGCCGAGGGCGCCGAGTTGAAGATCCTGGAAGGAGCCAGGAAGATGCTCACACGCCGCCATCCCTTTCTCTCGATCGAGACCCACCAATGGCTTCCCCAGTTCGCTACCATTCGAGAGGATTGCATTCGGCTTCTTCTTGAGCTTGGATATGAATGGTCGGAAGACGATCCCGCGGTAAAGTACAGTGACACGCACTTATGCGCTTTCGCATCAGGAATAGCGAAGGTTGTAACTTAAGCTCTTTGATTACTGCTTCTCGTGTGAACGTCAATTTCTTTCTCCTGAGTCCGGCTGTCTTTCCGCGAAGGCTCACGTTCTGAAGCAGCCTATATGTTTACGAGATCTCCTATGCCGCAGATTTTCTCTTGTCCAAATTGTTCTCATCAATCCGTTGCAACCTTCTACACTGTCGATCCGGTGCCGGTACATAGTGTGATGCTCGTATCCACGCGTGAGAAGGCGTTGCACTTTCCCGCAGGCAAGATCGCTCTGGGCTTTTGCGAGGCCTGCGGATTCATGGCCAACACCGCGTTTGACGAGTCTAAGATGAACTACTCGCCGGAGTGCGAGGAGACGCAGGGTTTCTCCCCGACCTTTCAATCTTTCCATCAACGTCTGGCGGAGGACCTCATCGAGCGCTACGCGCTGCGCAACAAATCCGTGCTCGAGATCGGCTGTGGCAAGGGCGAATTTATTTCGATGCTCTGTGCATTAGGCGGAAACCGCGGCATCGGCTTCGATCCGGCGTTCGTGCCTCAGCGGCGGCCGGAACAAGGAGGGGATGCGGTTGAGTTCATTCAGGACTTCTACTCCGAGAAATACGCGCACATCAAGGCTGACTTCGTTGCCTGCAAGATGACGCTCGAGCACATCCCGGATACGCTCCACTTCATGAAGGTGGTTCGCCGGGCGATCGGCGAGAGTTTGGACACAATCGTATTCTTCCAGGTCCCCGACATGGGCCGTGTGCTCAAGGATGTCGCATTCTGGGATGTGTATCACGAGCATTGCTCTTATTTCACGGCGGGTGCGCTGCGAAATCTTTTTGTCATGTCCGGATTCGATGTAGACGACGTCTGGACGGACTATGACAACCAATACTTGATGATTACGGCGCGGCCGGCCAAGCGGCCGATGGATCTTGAAAGAGCGCTCATTCCGCCTTCCAAGGAAGAGGTGAGCGCGATCCGCAGTTTCACACGTGAGGCGGAACGACGCATCCGGTTTTGGCAACAAACGATCGACCGGCTGAAACAGGAAGGCCAGCACGTGGTGATTTGGGGATCCGGGTCAAAGGGAGTAGCCTTTCTCTCCGCTTTGCGGGCGGATGGGGACGATGCGGGCATCGAGTACGCGGTCGATATAAACCCCTATCGCCAGGGCTTCTTTATGCCCGGCACAGGCCAGGAGATAGTAGAGCCGGCATTCCTGTCGGCTTACCGGCCGGAGATTGTGATTGCCATGAACACTATCTACACCGCGGAAATCGAGTCGGATCTCAGACGGCACAGGGTGAGTGCGAGAGTGTTGCCCATTGAAGCCGTGGAAGCGGCCGTCTAGCAAAAATGTACGATTACGCAATCGTCGGAGGCGGTATTGTCGGCTTGGCTACGGCCGCGGCGCTAGCGGATCGCTCTCCTTGCTCCCGCATTCTGGTGCTGGAAAAGGAAGACCGCTTCGCTCAACACCAGACCGGCCGGAACAGCGGTGTGATCCATGCGGGCATCTACTACAAGCCCGGCAGCCTTAAGGCGCGTCTCGCGCACGCCGGCAATTTGTCCATGCGGGCATTTTGCGAACGACGCGGGATTCCCCACGAAATCTGCGGCAAGATCATCGTTGCTACGGAAGAGAGAGAGCTTCCTTTGCTCAAAAATCTCTTCCAACGCGGATTGGAGAATGGTATTCCGGTGGCCATGCTCTCGAGCGAGCAGGTGCGGGAATACGAACCTCACGTCCGCTGCCTTGCAGGTATTCGTGTCTTCTCGACCGGCATCACGAACTATCGCGCAGTCTGCCACGCGCTGATGGATGATCTTCGCGGCTGGGGAGCGGATCTGCGCGCTGGTACAGAGATGCTGCGAAGCACCCTCACCTCCGACGGTCATGTGATCGAAACGGCATCAGGGGAATTTCCAGCCAGGTTCCTGATCACCTGTGGGGGGCTGCATAGCGACCGCCTCAGTCTGCGCAGCGGAACTCGGCCGCAAGCGCGTATTGTTCCCTTCCGGGGAGAGTATTACGAGTTAAAGCCGGAGCGGCGATATCTGGTGAAGAGCCTGGTTTACCCGGTGGCGAACCCAAATTTCCCGTTTCTGGGCGTGCATTTCACACGCATGATCGACGGCAGCGTGCATGCCGGTCCAAACGCCGTCCTCGCGTTGAAGCGAGAAGGGTACAGTAAGCTAAGCTTTGCGCCCAGGGATGCGCTGGAGATACTGACCTACTCCGGCTTCTGGAAACTGGCTGCCCGCTACTATCGCGATGGAGTTTCCGAGATGCTTCGTTCGGCCAGCAAAACACTCTTCACTCGAAGCTTGCAGCGGCTTATTCCGGAGCTTAGCGACAACGATCTTGTTGTGAGTGATTCCGGAGTCCGCGCTCAGGCGCTAAAATCCGACGGCGTGCTGGTCGATGACTTCCTGATCCAGGAAGGCAAGAACTCGCTCCACGTATTGAATGCGCCATCTCCTGCGGCAACCGCCTCACTGGAAATTGCCAGGCACATTATCGATCAGGTTCCTCGACCCGCGCGTTCCACCATTGCGTTTAGCGCCCGCGCATAGGCCGGTACGGCAGAAACAGGATGGATAATATCCCAAGCCGCTGCCATTAACAGCCTTTTTCCTCGAGAAAAAGGCCACTTTGTGAAATTCCTCGAAGCCACACCTTTCCTGTTTCTGCCTTAGACCCGCTTTCATGACGAGAACGAAAACATGCGTATCGCCATCTTCGATTACAAGATCATACCCGGCAATCCGACGGGAAACTGCCACCTGACGCTCCTGCGCTCGTTATCGCAGGAGCACAAGTTCACAGTCTTCTCCGTCCAGTTCGAAAATCCGGACCCGGCAGCTATCACCTGGGTGCGCGTGCCCTCACCGACGCGTCCTTTAGCACTGCTGTTCGTAGTGTTTCATCTACTTGCTCCGTTGATGTACGTATGGCACAAGCTCCGTACAGGAAACCGGTTTGATATCGTCCAGTCGGTAGAGAGCGATCTGTCCTTCGGAGGGCTGGTATACTCGCATTTCTCACACACCACCTACCTGCGTGACCATCGGACAACCCGGCGCGGATTGCGCGGGATATTGCGCTGGATCGATAACTGGCTCCATGCATGCGCGGAGCGTTTTCGTTACCCTGCGGCCGAGCTCATTGTGACGCCCTCTATCGGGCTTGCGGAGGAGTTGAAGCGCGATTTCGACATCGCGCCGCAGAGAATCAACGTGATTGCAAATCCTATCCCCGTGAAACGCATGCTGCGTCCCGCGGATTTCGACCGCGATGATTTTCGCCGCAGGCTGGGGTTCTCTGATTCCGAATTCGTACTTGTGTTTTCTGCTCTTGGGCAGTTCGACCGCAAAGGCCTGCCGCTGATTCTGGAATGCCTCTCGTCGCCTAACGTGCCGCAGGCGAAGCTGTTGGTGATCGGTGGTGAGCGGGATTTAGTCGCGGATTACCGGCAACGGGCAGATAGGTTGGGCTTGGGAACCCGGGTCTGTTTCGTGGGGATGCAGGCCGACGTGCGGCCATTTCTTTGGAGTGGAGACGCTTTTATTCTCGCTTCATCCTATGAATCCTTTTCGCTCGTGACGTACGAGGCGGCAGCCGCTGGACTGCCCATTCTCGCTCCTCCCTTGAATGGAATCCGGGACCTGCTGCGGGACGGAGAAAACGGCTTTCTACTCACCCGCAGCGCGCCTTCTATAATCTCCGCGCTGGAACGAATAACAACATTGCCCGCAAGCCAGAGGCAAGCGATGGGAGAGAATGCCTGCCGGGCCGCCTCCGGTTTTTCCGAGGAACGTTTCGTCGACGCTTGGCGAAGTCTTTATGGCAATTGGAAAAGCTCATCTTTGCAGGTTACAGAGAAACTCGATTCTTTGAAGGGGCGCGGCTTTAAGGCAGAAACAGGAAAGGTGTGGCTTCGATGAATTCCACGAAATGGCCTTTTTCTTGAGGAAAAAGACCGTTGATGGCAGCGGCTTGGGATTTATCTATCCTGTTTCTGCCGTAGCCATGCTGTAAGTAGTTAAAACAATGTGTTGGCTTCGCCCGCTGAGGGATGAAGCTTTGTCCTTAGAGCAAGTTTTTCCAGCCTTTCTTTGGCTGCTTTCCCGATTTTAGTTCTCTCAAGGAGTACAAGCATGCTCTCGCAGGTCTCGGTCATCATTCCTTGCTTCAATGGCGTTGAATTCATCTCGGAAGCAATTGAGAGCGTACTTGCGCAGACGCATCCGCGAATAGAAGCGGTCGTTATCGATGACGGATCGGTAGATGGAAGCGCCGAAGTTATCGCACGGTATCCAGTGCGCTGTTTGCGTGGACATCGCGGCGGCGTATCCGCCGCGCGTAATAAGGGCATACGTGAGAGCCAGGGGGAATATATCGTTTTCCTGGACGCCGATGATCGCTTGTTGCCCAACGCGATCTCCGCGGGGCTTGCCGCTTTGGAGCAACACCCCGAGTGCGGCATGGCTGTGGGCGCTCATAACGTTATATCGCATTCGGGTAGGCTCATTCGCCGCCGTGAAAAGCCCCTTAATGAGCGCGATTATTACGCGCAGTTGCTTAAAAGCAATTTCATCGAATGCATCTCTTCTGTGATATTTCGCCGCGAGATTTTTGCGCAAGTAGGTTTTTTCAATACCGAATTGCATGCGGCCGAGGATTATGACTTTTACCTGCGGGCGGCCCGGGAACACAAGATTTTTTGTTACTCCGAATTGGTGACGGAGTATCGTCTTCACCAGACCAACGTCTCCCATGATTCGGAGCTGATGTTGACCAGCACGCTCCGCGTGGTCCACGCTCAGCGCCGCTATGCCTTCAAAAATCTCAGGCGCTGGTACTGCTTTACCTATGGACTGTTATCTTGGCGCCGCAAATATGGACGGCAGCTTACCAAAGAGCTGGCAACCCGCCGCAACGGAGACGGATTGGGGGCGTGGCGCAAGTTGGCGACGAACTATCCCATCGGATTACTCATCGTCCTTGCAATCCGGGCCCTCCCAAGAGAGACCGCACGCGCGATCCTTCGACGTTTTGCCGGGTCCAAGCGTTCCATCGGGTTTGGCCCATCGTTTTAGGCATTTGACTCCATGATCTTTGTATAAGGGCGGTGCCTGTATCGGTGCGTCCTTCGCTATAGCGTTTTCACAATTACTGTGTCCTGGTGAGAGTTGGCTATGTGCAGGCGTTCTTTGATGGAACGCCTGCGTGGAGTGATGCTCGTTGGGATACACCAATTGTGAAAACGCTACAGAAGGGGCGAGGGAACAGGGGAGCCTGAATCACTTACCGGGAAAGTCATGCGGTCAAGCTGATGATATAATCTCTATTACAGTTACCTTTTCGAGTATTTCGGATAATTGGTATTTCCGTGTTTTCTCCCACCAAGACAAAGGCTGCGGCAGCACTGAAAACATACGTGAGAAGAGGCCATCGGCTTCTGACGTCCTCGCGGAAGGCGTCGCTCGTCTTCGTTTACCACCGCGTTGCAGAGCCGGTGGCAGATCCCTGGGCCTTATGCGTGTCGCCGGAACGGTTTGCCGAGCAGCTTGAACTTCTCAAAAGAATTGCCGACCTGGTTCCTTTGGAAACCATTGTTCGTGCGCGCTCCGATCAAGACCTCCCCAAGCGTCCCATCGCGATAACCTTCGACGATGGATACGCTGACAATCTGATCAACGCTAAACCGATCCTGGAGGGCCTGTGCGTTCCGGCGACAGTATTCGTCACAACCGGCTTTCTCAATTCCGCCGATGAGGTGTGGTCGGATGAGCTGGCGCGGCTTATTCTGCTCTCCGGCGAAGATCCCTTGCGTTTGGCCGGACTGCTGAAATTAAATCCAAGCAATCGATTGCCATTGCAGCATGACGGAGATCCCTGGTATGCCTGGGAGCCGGCGCGTGAGCTGAGGCAATCGATCTATCGCGGGCTTTACGAACGTTTGCTGGGTGCGAGTGATCAGAGCCGGGCAGATGCGCTCGAGGTGGTTAGGAGCTGGTCTGGATCAAGGCCGATGCAGGTCGAGAGAGCACGTTTTTTGACATCCGCGGAGCTCAGCCGGTTGGCTTCGAGTCGCTTGATTGAGATCGGTGCGCATAGTGTGACCCACCCAGTATTAGCCAAGCTTGAACCTAGCGAACAAAGCCATGAGATTGCAGCTAGCAAACATGCCTTGGAAATATTGAGCGGTAAACCAGTTCGAAGTTTCGCTTACCCCTACGGAAAGAAAAACCACTTCAACGCTGACACAATCAGGGCCACTCAATCCGCCGGATTCCTTTGCGGCTGTGCAAACTACGGTCGCATGGTAACAAGAAAGACGAGCCGTTGGGCGCTGCCGAGATATCAGGTGCTCAATTGGCAGGCGAACTCTTTCGAAAGCGAGATCAGTCGATGGTATCGAGCCTAGCCTCACAACGGAAGGCCGTCCTTCAGATGCGTTGGGGGAGGACTGCTGTTCTGCCTTTGCTTGCACTCAAGCCTCTGGATGAGAATCCGGCAGTCTCGGTGATCATTACCAGCTACAACTATGGGCCCTTCCTCGGCCATGCAATTGAGAGTGCGCTTGGTCAGTCCTATCCGCCGAAGGAAGTGATTGTTTCAGACGATGGCTCGGAGGATAACTCATGCGAGATTGCCGAACGCTACATCCAGCGTGGTCAGCCAGTCAAACTGCTCCGCGGCAAACATAAGGGGATGGCCGGCAGCCTGAATGCCGGATTCAAGGCTAGTTCGGGCGACATCGTTTGCCTGCTCGATGCTGACGATTATTTCCTGCCGGGAAAAATCGAGGCGGTCGTATCCGCCTTCCGCTCAGAACCGGAGGCGGGCTTTGCTGTACACCGGGCGCAGATGATCGATCAGCATGACCGGCAACGCGGTGTCTATCCGCTGCTCAGTTCTCTCCCGCGAGGAGATTGTCTGCAAGCCACTTTGCACAATGCCGGTGTCCTCATGGGCCTGCCTCCTACATCAAATCTGGCGTTGCGCCGCGAAGTGGCACTTGCCATTTTCCCCATCCCGGTTAATTTCTCCGGCTATGCCGAGCAGGTGATTCACAGGATAGCCCCTCTAATGACTTCGATCTGCGCGGTCGATAAGCCGCTCTCGGTTTGGCGGCTTCACGGGCGGAATGACGGCAACTCCGCCTGCGTTGCAGCGGAGCGCCTGGAACGTGAGCTAAGCTATATGCGTGACCTGTGGTTTGAGCAGAGTAACTATCTCCTGGCCCGGAACCCTGAATTGGCCAAGCATATGCCGGCGCTCGAGAGCAACCAACTCTATATGAGGATGCGGTACATGCAACTCAAATTGCTCGGCGATTCCGCGGCGCGCGAATGCCACTCTGCGCTCTGTGCTCTATCCGAGCCGAAGCGCTCGCCAGTGGACTTTTTCTGGCGGCATTCTCTCTATCTGCCTCGCCCTTTGTTCCAGAAGTGCGTTGATCTTTTGCAAACGCAGAGTATTTGGAAGGAGTGGGTGGCGCGCGCAGTTCAATGGCGCCATGCGTTGTGAGCGGCATGTCTACTAGCGTCCAGTCCTCGCCCCTCGAAACTGTTTCAGCCCGGAAAGTGCTCCTGGTGCACAACTCTTACCGGCAACGGGGAGGAGAGGACGAGGTGGTGAGCGCCGAAGCGGATCTGCTTCGCTCCTATGGACACGAGGTCCGGCTATACCACGCAAATAATGCAAATATCCGCAACGGGCTGAATGTGCTCGGGCAGGTGGTATGGAACCAGCGAAGCTTTTGTGAACTGCGTTCCTTGATGCAGCGGGAGCGGCCGGATATCGTTCACGTGCATAATACTTTTCCTGTAATTTCCCCATCCGCCCTCTATGCGGCCGCCGGGGAACGTGTGCCGGTCGTGCATACGCTGCACAACTACAGGCTTCTTTGTCCGGCAGCGACTTTTTATCGCAAGGGGCAGGTTTGTGAAGACTGCGTACGCAGCCACAGCCTGTTACCCGCTGTAGCCCATGCCTGCTATCGTCAGAGCCGTCTGACGACCGCGGCGGCTGTAGCCTCGCTTACCGCGCATCGTATTGCGCATTCATGGCAACGGCACGTTGCCGCATACATTGCACTCACCGAGTTTGCCCGGCAGAAATTCATCGAGAGCGGTTTCGACCCCAGAAAACTGCATGTAAAATCAAATTTTCTAGGACAGGATCCTGGTGTGGGTTCTGGCGGCGGTTATGCGTTGTTTGTTGGCCGCCTGACAGAGGAAAAGGGCGTCACCACCCTGCTCCGCGCATGGAAACAACTCGGCAGCGGATTTCAGCTTCAGATTATTGGTGAGGGTCCGCTTTCGCCGGCGGTAGAGGCCGCGCGGCAAAGTATGCGCAACGTACAATGGCACGGCTGGCTTGCAAAAGAGCAGGTGCTGGCGCGAATGCAGGGCGCCGCTATGCTGATCATGCCGTCCCAATGGTATGAGGGCTTCCCGGTGACTCTGGTCGAGGCATTTGCAGTTGGACTGCCCGCGATAGTCAGCCGCATCGGAAGCTTGGCCCAGCTGGTGGAATCGGGGAAAACGGGTCTGCAATTTGCCGCGGGAAACCCTGGCGACCTTGCTGACACCGTCCAGTTTTTATTTGCTAACCCGGAGTTGCTTAATCAGATGCGTCAGCAGGCTCGGGCAGAATATGAGAAGAAATACACGGCGGAAGCAAACTATGCTATTTTGAGTGAAGTATATCGCTTCGCGTTAAGCCCCCGGCGCGAGTCGTTGGGCCCCTATCCTGGACATCCCGATCCCCCAGTTAAATCAGAGGAAGCAGACAAGACGCCGGCTAGAGTTTCTGCGTTGCGGTCTGCTTGAATTTGAGCACGCAATAAAACCTCGCCGATCAAACGGCAAAGAAACGACCGCCTCCTCCAGCGGAACTGAGATTACCGAACATATGGAACGAAGCATTCTGAACGGCTGGAAAGAAATTAGTTCCCACCTCGAACGGGGCGCGCGGACGGCACAGCGATGGGAACTGCAGTTTGGCATGCCTGTCCACAGGCCTGCCAGTAAACGCGGAACGGCAGTGGTCGCTTTCGCGGATGAGCTGGATTTGTGGCTAAGCAGAAACAGGCACGCGCTAGACGGCGAACCGCAAAATGGGAATGACGAAATGAATCCCGTCCGTTTGCGGGAGACTCTGTTGCGCCTGCAGATCGAGGCCAAGGATCTCAGCGTAAAGCTGATGCGTTTGGAGCGGCGTCTTCAAGAGACCGTCAACTCCGATGGCAATGAGCTTCCGCAACGGGACGTTGCGAGCAAGCTTGAGGCGCATAGCTGAGCCAGAATTGACCGAGCGTTCACGAGAACCTTCGGGACGCCGAACAAAATTGCGGAAAGCGGAGAGCTTGGCTAAGTGCCAAGCTCTTTTTTTGTGTTTAAAACAGCATGCGGCGTTGCGCAGTACTGGAGGATAAAGAGATGAATTGAAGCATAGACGCCTGGCTGCTGCCAAGAATCGAAGCCTTTCCGAAGCGCGGCGAAGAGAAAGGATCTGCGGCGCCCCGCCTCCAGCGCAACTGCGTTCGACGACGTTCCCGTATAGCTCGCTGATTGTACGCTGCTTGGCGTATATCCGTAGCCGCTGGGGAATGAAACGCCGATGTTAGCTCCGGTGCCCCACTGCGCGATGGCCTTGATGGTGATGGGGAGCGCCGGTGCGACGAAGGGCCCGGTGTAAACCGTGGAGGCGACGGTTGGAGTTGAACCATCCGTAGTGTAGTAGATGGTCGTATTCGCGCGTGAGTCGGAGAGCGTGATCGTTGGAGGCGATCCGTAGCTTCCGCCGGCGGGGGAAACCGTGGGAGCCGGAATCATTATTTCCGGACACGCCAGGGACCAGGTATTGGGAGTGACAGTGTACCCAATTGGCGCGCCGGCAGAGATATCGATCCCCACTGCGCCGGCCTGATTCGCATCATAGCCGCAGGCTATGTTGTTTGTTACGGTGGAACCGGAGCCCGCGCCGAGGCTGAAAACGGCGTAGCCGGATGCTTGTACCGGGCCGCCTTCGATCAGGTTGTTCTGGACGAGCAAGCCGGACCCCCAGATTTCCATTGCAATCCCGTAGTGTGCACCGGAGCCATAATTAGAACAGGCGACCGGCTGGCCCGCGATGATCAAATTGTCGTCGCTAATGAAAGCCGGTGAACTTCCGCCATACATTGGGATCGAGTTCGCAAAAGTAAAAAAGCAGGGCATTAGGGGCGGCCCGAAGTAGTTGTAGGAGATGTTATTTGCGGTGGTTGATTTAGAAGTCCCTACGGCATATTGTGTCTCAACCGCGATCCGGTGAATGTTGACGAATTGGTTCCCAGTGATCGTCATATGGGCAAGGTAAGCTGCTGAAGGAGGTATTTTGAAACCTTCTTCTTGCCCGTTCACCGTATTATTGGTCCAGGTGCTGTAGGTATCAGTTCCGTTGTCGTAGGTGGCGGTGCAATACCCGCCTTCATCGGTCATAACCTCGTCGATCCGCGCGCAATTGTCGTGAAAGTGGTTCCAACTGATATCCCATCCGGTGCTGATATCGGAGCCCGCGCCATCTCCGAGGATTGAGGCCTGATAGGAGCTGCCGACCGCCGGATTCAGGTTCTCGAACTCGTTATGGATGATCTCGTAACCGCTACAGCCACCTGGTTTGTAGATGCCCGGGGCATTATCGAATGTAAGATATTCTACGGTCGCGGCTGCTCCAGGCGTCGATCCGGAACAGCCACTCAACTCGATAAGGTGTTTGTCATACCCGATACTCCCGTCACTGTTCAGAATTGTCGTGCCGACGAAAGGTATTGAGGAGTTAGGCGCTCCGGTTAGTATGCAACCGTTTGCCGCCGGCACGTTGAGTGTTGCCGTCCAGCCTTCATAATTTCCCGCTGCGAATACTACCTTGTTTCCGGGACTCCCGCAGGCTTTGTTCACCGTCGATTGAATAACCGACTCAGACATGGACGAGTTGACGTTATAGGTCGTTATGCTCGCATCGCTAACTGCGCTTGAAGCCGCAGGCTGGGTGGAAAATGCGTTTGGGCTCTTCGAAATAGAGCCACAGCCGGCGATAAAAGCCGCCGGCAGCAAGAGGACACAACTCTGTAATAGCGTAGGGGGAGTACGCATGCTTATCACTTTCTTGAAGTGTTTTCCAGGGCAGGGGTTAGCAGGTGCGACTCTGCGCAAGCGCACAGAGCGGGAATAAAGCATTTTAGGTTTTACTGTGAACTGGTTATGTCAGCCATGAGCGGCCGTTCTTCGATGGAACGGCCGCGTCGGAAGCGGTTTTCTCGTCTACACCGAAACCTAAAATGCTTTAGTGCAGGAATATTTCGACTTTTGGCTATAGCTAGATCAGAAATGTACGAAGGACACCACACATAGATCGCACCTCAGCCAATGAGCGGAGAGGCCATCCTGGTTTCTGATCTTAGATTGTGTCGCGAACGCGCCGGAAGGAGAGACCCGTCTTTATGTAATAGTGGCACCCTTGTGAAATTGAGGTTGGATTGATTATGCCACATTGGAGCGTTTATGCAAATTTGGAACTGAGTGAGTGACGCTCCGGCGGCAATAGGAAGCTGAAGAAAATTGTGGAAAAAGGGAGCCGGGCATATTGCCGAACTCCCTTTTTGTCTCTGATGACTCAGTTTCCAGCGCCGCAAGCCATATTGGCCGAGGTGGTGTTGCCCTGAATTGTTGTTCCCGGCTGCGATCCATACTGGAAGTCGACAAAGGTGTTGTTTTGAGCCATAGTTGGGCCGCAAATAAAGTTGTTCGTTATAGCCAGATTCAGAACCGTTCCGGCCGCGACACCATTAGCCCACAGACCTTCGATGGTGTTGTTGTAAACCCGGGTTCCGGTACCCGATACTTCAATGGCGTAAGGATAGTAGCAGCCAGTGCCTGCGGTTGGGCAGGTCAATGGGAGATTTGCATCGACTACATTGTCGTGAACGACCGCTCCCGCACCGCTATTACCGCTCATGACGGCCGAAATCCCCAAGCTGGAAGCCCAGGCGTTGAGTGCGTCGCTTATTTTGTTGTTGCCGATTTCCAGACTGTCCGCGCCGGCGCCCTGCTGCTCGATGGCAATGCGATGCCCGTGCACGAATGTGTTGTTGTTGATGTGGACATTTTTTCCATCAAGATTGTTATAGAAGACGTGGATGCCTTCATTGAATGTGTCGAAAGCGTTGTACTGGATGGTCGTGTTGGAAAGGCCATAGCCAAGTATCCCGCTGGAGGAGCCTTCATCTTTGTATTGGTTGAGAACGCTTCCACCGATATTCGTGAACTTGTTATACGAAATATCGGAATCGGCCGCGCTCGTGTCCATGAACACTCCAATTTCGGATGTCCAATTCGAGTTGGGCGCGGGAATGTTCTGGAACGTGTTGTATTCAACGTGAACGTCCTTTACCGCACCTGCCAAATATAGGCCGCCGCCATCGAAGGTGCAATTCTGGAGCGTCAACCCATCGCCATGAAAAGTCATGAGCGAGTAACCGCCGCTTCCGGAAAATACCGCTGTTCCCGTAGTCGAACAGCTATATGTGAGTCCCGCGGGAAGACTTAGACCTGGATATGCCAACTTGTAAGTGCCAGACGCGAAGGCAATCGTATCTCCGGTCTGGCTTCCGGTAATCTTGCTTTGGATCTCACTCTGGCTCATCGATGAGTCAATTTGCACCACGTAGCCCTTAGTCACGGTGATGAGTGCCGTTGCGGTGACTCCACTGAGAGTGGCCGAGATGCTGGCTTTACCAGCATTGACTCCGGTTACCGATCCTGCTTGCACTGTAGCCACTGAATAGGACGACGATGTCCAGCTTACGGCGTTGGTGATATCAGTTGTTGTCTGGTTGGAGTATGTCCCTATGGCTGCCAACTGCGACGATGCGCCTGCTCCAATTGTGGAACTGCCTGTGATCTGAATGCCTGCCAGTCCCGCGGTCGACTCCGCCTGCTCCAGTTGTGGAGGCGCCTGTACTCTGAGTGCCTGCCGGTCCCGCGGTCGAGGCAATCGCGGCCATAGTCGCGGCGCGGGTTGCAGATGACTTATCTTGCGAGCCCGAAGCTGGTTTAGCCGCGGGAGAAGGCGCCGTCGTATAGCTCGCTGATTGTACGCTGCTTGGCGTATATCCGTAGCCGCTGGGGAATGAAACCCCGATGTTGGCTCCAGTGCCCCACTGAGCGATGGCCTTGATGGTGATAGGGAGCGCCGGCGCGACGAAGGGCCCAGTGTAAACGGTGGAGGCAACGGTTGGAGTTGAACCATCGGTAGTGTAGTAGATGGTCGTATTCGCGCGTGAGTCGGAGAGTGTGATGGTTGGAGGGGACCCGTAGCTTCCGCTGGCTGGGGAAACCGTCGGTGTCGGAATGATTATTACCGGACACGTCAGGGACCAGGTATTTGGGGTATCAGTGTATCCGGTTTGAGTGCCGGCAGAGGTGTCCAGCCCCACTGCGCCGGCCTGGTTAGCATCATAGCCGCAGGCTATGTTGTTTGTTACGGTAGAACCGGAGCCCGCGCCGAGGCTAAAAACGGCGTAACCGGATGCTTGTACCGGGCCGCCTTCGATCAGATTGTTCTGGACGGTCAAGCCGGAACCCCAGATCTCCATCGCAATCCCATAGTGTGCGCCGGAGCCATAATTAGGACAGGCCACAGGCTGCCCCGCGATGACTAAATTGTCGTCGCTTGTGAAGGCCGGAGAGGACGACCCGTACATCGGGATCGAGTTAGCGAAAGTAAAGAAGCAGGGTAATAAGGGTGGACCGAAGTAGTTCTGCGAGACGTTGTTGCCGACCGTCCAGGACGACGTGCTGACCGCGTATTGCGTCTCGATCGCAATCCGGTGAATGTTGATGAACTGATTTCCCGTGATCGTCATGTGGGCTATGTAGGCCGCCGAGGGTGGAGTCTTGTAGCCTTCCTCCTGCCCGTTTACCGTATTGTTTTCCCACGTACTGTAGGTATCAGTTCCGTTGTCGTAGGTCGCTGTGCAATATCCTCCCTCATCGCTCATAACTTGATCGATTTGCGCGCAATTATCGTGGAAGTGGTTCCAACTGATATCCCATCCGGTGCTGATATCGGAACCTGCGCCATCTCCTAGGATTGAGGGTTGATAGGCGCTGCCAGGCGCTGGATTTAGATTCTCAAACTCGTTATGGGTGATCTCATAACCGCTGCAGGCGCCCGGCTTATAGATGCCGGGAGCATTGTCGAAGGTCAAGTATTCGATGGTCGCCGCTGCTCCAGGAGCGGATCCAGAGCAGCCATTCAGGGCCATGATCTGGTTGTTGTACCCGATACCGCCATCGATATTCAAAATCGTCGTGCCGACGAAAGGTATCGATGCGTTGGGCGCTCCGGTTATCACGCAGCCGTTTGCCGCCGGCACGTTGAGCGTTTTCGTCCAACCCGTATAGTTTCCCGCTGCGAACGCTACGGTGTTGCCCGAGCTTCCACAGGCCGTGTTTACGGTCGATTGGATAGTCGACTCAGACATGGACGAGTTTACGTTATAAGTCGTGCCACGCCCCGAAACTCCTGAGGTGACAGTGAGTGTTGTTGATGCGGATGCGGAGGAATAATCCTTTGCGTCGCTCGGAGTGAAACTGACCGTGAGGGTCTGGGGGCCGACCGGGAGGACGGTGCCGGCAGCGGGATTGTAGGTGAATGTTCCCGGCACGTTGGTTGTCGCGTTCAACTGGGCCGAGCTGAGTGCGGTTCCTGCCGTGATAGTGGCAGGCTGCGGCCAGGTGATCACCGGAGTCGTTGAGGTGACAGTGATCGTTGTGGACGCAGATGTGGAGGAATAATCCTTCGTATCTGTGGGCGTGAAATTGACTGTGAGCGTCTGCGTTCCTGCCTGTAGCACAGTGCCCGCGGGCGGGGTATAGGTGAAAGTCCCCGGCACGTTGGCGGTTGCGTTCAACTGCGCGGAGCTGAGTGCGGTTCCAGCCGTGACATTGGCAGGCTGCGGCCAGGTGATCACCGGAGTCGTCGAGGTGACAGTGATTGTTGTGGATGCAGATGTGGAGGAATAATCCTTCGTATCGGTGGGCGTGAAATTGACTGTGAGCGTCTGCGTTCCTGTCTGCAGCACAGTGCCCGCGGGCGGGGTATAGGTGAAAGTCCCCGGCACGTTGGCGGTTGCATTCAACTGCGCGGAACTGAGTGCGGTTCCAGCCGTGACATTGGCAGGTTGCGGCCAGGTGATCACCGGAGTGGTCGAGGCGACAGTGATGGTTGTGGACGCAGACGTGGAGGAATAATCTTTTGCATCGTCGGGAGTGAAATGAGCGGTCAGCGTCTGGATCCCTGTCTGGAGCACAGTGCCCGCGGGTGGGGTGTAGGTGAATGTCCCCGGCACGTTGGCCGTCGCGTCCAGTTGTGCGGAGCTGAGTGCGGTTCCTGCCGTGATATTGGCAGGCTGCGGCCAGGTGATCACCGGAGTGGTCGAGGTGACAGTGATGGTCGTCGAAGCGCTTGCGGAGGAATAATCCTTCGCATCGGTGGGCGTGAAATTAGCGGTGAGGGTCTGGGTTCCTGCCTGTAGCACAGTGCCTGCGGGCGGGGTATAGGTGAAAGTCCCCGGCACGTTGGCGGTTGCATTCAATTGCGCGGAGCTGAGTGCGGTTCCGGCTGTGGCATTGGCAGGTTGCGGCCAGGTGATGACGGGAGTGTTTGGTGTGACGGTGATGGTTGTGGAAGCGGAAGTGGAGGAATAATCCTTCGCATCTGTGGGGGTGAAATTGGCGGTGAGGGTCTGGGTTCCTGCCTGTAGCACAGTGCCGGCGGGCGGGGTATAGGTGAATGTCCCCGGCACGTTGGCGGTCGCGTTCAACTGCGCGGAACTGAGTGGGGTTCCTGCCGTGACATTGGCAGGCTGCTGCCAGGTGATAAGTGGAGTCGTCGAGTTGACGACGGTGATGATTGTGGAAGCGGTTGCGGAGGAATAGTCCTTGGTATCAGTAGGGGTGAAATTGGCGGTGAGCGTCTGGGCTCCTGCCTTCAGCACAGTGCCGGCGGGCGGGGTGTAAGTGAATGTTCCCGGCACGTTGGCCGCCGCGTCCAGTTGTGCGGAGCTGAGTGCGGTCCCGGCCGTAACATTGGCTGGTTGTGGCCATGTGATAACCGGAGTAGCTGATGTAACAGTGATGGTTCTGGAGGCGGTTGTGGAGGAATAATCCTTAGAGTCGTCGGGGGTGAAATTGACCGTGAGCGTCTGCGCTCCCGCCTGTAGGACGGTGCCTGCGGGCGGCGTGTAGGTGAATGTTCCCGGCACGTTGGCTGTCGCGTCCAGCTGTGCCGAGCTGAGTGCGGTTCCGGCTGTGACATTAGCTGGCTGCGGCCAGCTAATAACTGGGGTATTTGAGGTGACGGTGATGGTTGTCGAAGCGGTTGCGGAGGAATAATCCTTCGCATCGGTGGGAGTGAAATTTGCCGTGAGCGTCTGCGTCCCCGCCGGTAGGACGGTGCCCGCGGGCGGGTTGTACGCAAATGTACCCGGCACATTTGCCGTCGCATCCAGTTGTGCGGCGCTGAGTGCGGTTCCTGCTGTGATATTGCCCGGTTGCGGCCAAGTGATGACCGGAGTGTTTGGTGTGACGGTGATGGTCGTCGAGGCGGTTGCCGAGGAATAATCTTTCGCATCGTTGGGAGTGAAGTTGACCGTCAACGTCTGCGTTCCTGATTGCAGCACAGTGCCTGCGGGCGGAGTGTAGGTAAATGTACCCGGCACATTTGCCGTCGCATCCAGTTGTGCGGCACTGAGTGCGGTTCCAGCTGTGACATTGGCAGGTTGCGGCCAGGTGATAATCGGAGCCGCCGAGGTGACAGTGATCGTTGTGGACGCTGTAGTGGCGGAATAATCCTTTGCATCGCTGGGAGTGAAATTGGCGGTGAGCGTCTGGATCCCTGTCTGCAGCACAGTCCCGGGGGCGGAGTGTAGGTAAACGTCCCCGGCACGTTAGCAGTTGCATCCAAGCTGCACGGCGCTGAGTGCGGTTCCGGCTGTGACATTGCCCGGTTGTGGCCAAGTGATAACTGGAGTGCCAGGTGTGACGGTGATGGTTATGAACGCTGTAGTGGAGGAATAGTCCTTCGAATCGCTGGGGGTGAAAGTGGCCGTGACAATCTGAGCTCCTGCTTCCAAAACAGCGCCGGCGGACGGATTGTAAGTAAATGTTCCCGGTACGTTGGCGGTTGCGTCCAGTTGTGCGGAGCTGAGTGCGGTTCCAGCCGTGACATTGGCCGGTTGCGGCCAGGTGATAACGGGAGTGTTAGGTGTGACGGTGATGGTTGTGGAAGCGGAAGCGGAGGAATAATTCTTGGAATCGTTGGGAGTGAAGTGAACCGTCAGCGTTTGGATTCCCACCTGTAGGACAGCGCCGGCGCCCGGAGTGTAGGCGAATGTCCCCGGCACGTCGGCGGTCGCATCCAGTTGTGCGGAGCTGAGCGCAGTTCCAGCGGTGACATTGGCGGGCTGGGGCCAGGTGATAACCGGGGTCATTGAGTTGACGACGGTAATGGTTGTGGAAGCAGTTGCGGAAGAATAATCCTTTGAATCGGTGGGAGTGAAATTGGCGGTGAGGGTCTGGGTTCCTGTCTGCAGGACGGTGCCCGCGGGTGGGGTGTAGGTGAAGGTCCCCGGCACATTGGCCGTCGCATCCAATTGTGCGGCGCTGAGCGCGGTTCCAGCGGTGATATTACCCGGTTGCGGCCAAGTAATAACCGGAGTGTTTGGCGTAACAGTAATAGTCGTGGAAGCGCTTGCGGAGGAATAATCCTTCGCATCGTCGGGAGTGAAATGAGCGGTGAGGATCTGGGTTCCTGCCTCCAGGATCGCGCCCGCGGGCGGGGTATAGATAAACGTCCCCGGAACGTTGGCTGCCGCGTTCAGCTGCGCGGCGCTGAGTGCGGTTCCTGCGGTGATATTGCCCGGTTGCGGCCAGGTGATAACCGGGGCGGTTGACGATGGACTCTGAGAGCCGGTGACGACGATGGTCGTGGAAGCAGTTGCGGAGGAATAGTTGCTTGGGTCGTTGGGGGTGAAATTAGCCGTGAGGGTCTGGGTTCCTGTTTGCAGAACCGTGCCCAGGGGCGGGGAGTAGGTAAAAGTTCCTGGCACATTGGCGCTCGCGTCCAACTGCGCGGAGCTGAGCGGGGTTCCCGCCATGATACTGGCCGGTTGGGGCCAATTGATAACCGGGGCCAGTAATAGAGGCGCCTGAGAGCCGGTGACGTTGATCGGTGTAGAAGCGCTTGCGGAGGAATAATCGTTCGAGTCGTTGGGTGTGAAAGTGACCGTGAGTGTCTGTTTTCCTGCCGGCAGCAAACTTCCTGCGGCCGGGCTATAGGCGAATTTTCCCGGCACGTTCGCCGTCGCATCCAACTGTGCGGAACTGAGCGCAGTTCCCGCCGGCATATCGGGCGGCTGCGGCCAGGTAATAACCGAGGCGGCCGGCGTAATGGTGAGTGAGGTAGACGCGGTCGATAGGTTCCCTGCAACCGAAGATGGAACCACTCCACTCACAGTAACTATGCCTACGGCTTTGCTTTGCAGAATATTGCTTACAACTGTGGCGACAGAAGTGTCGGAAACCTTCCACGTCGTTTGAGTTGTAACATCCTGCTTGGATCCGTGGGCCGTTAAGATTGCTTGCAACGTTACACTTTGGCCCACAGCAACACTCGACGTCGCGAGCTGGATCGATAGTCCGTTTCCAGCGTTCGAAACATAGCCGCAGCCGGCAATAAAGCCTGACAGCAACAAGAGCACACACGTCCGCAATAGCGTAGGGGGAGTACGCATGCTTACCACCTTCTCTTTTGTTTTCCAGGCAGGGACCAGCAGGCGCAGCTCTAAACAAACGCTCAGAGCGCCAAACGGAGTAAGAAGTAATCTCTATTCTTGGGCTATATTGAAATCAGAACAGTGGTAGGCACAATCACACATATAGTCGCAACCGTCACACGTAAGTGACGATGGTCACACATAAGTCGCAGAGCGGGCAGATTGGGCATGAGCCGGTAATTGCGGGGCAGGCGCTTTCATCACAGGCACTGAAGCCCTACGGGTTGAATCGACGATTATTGTTGTGACTGCGAACACGGGTTCGCACCCTTAGATCATGCGGGTCAGGACCATACGGATCAGTTTTCGATCGAATGTTTTGTATGAGGCGGGGCTCGCGAAGCTGGGGCGCCCCAGATACAAATACTTACAAATTCATCCGTCAAAGGAATAGTCTCATCGCGCCGGAAAACTAAGGCATCGGTACTGGCAACCTGCGCAGCAGTGCCGGCGGGTATCTCTCTCGGCATTGCTTTGACGCGGTATATGCTGCTAAGCGTGAATCTTCTGAAAAGGAAACGCGCATGAAAGCAAAATATCTCCGCCTGTCGAGGATCGCGGGCCTGTCATTTTTCGTTGCCGCCTTTTTCATAGCCCGGGTCACCCGGCTGCCTGCACAAAGGGCACGCTGGTCTGAAGCTCAGGCCAACGCGTGGTATGCAAAACAGCCCTGGCTGGTCGGCGCCAACTATGTGCCGGATGATGCTATCAACCAGCTTGAGATGTGGCAGGCGGCAAGCTTTGATCCGCAGGAGATAGATCGCGAGTTCACCTGGGCGCAGAGCTTGGGCATGAACACCATGCGGGTCTTTCTGCACGACCTGCTTTGGCGCCAGGATCCCGAGGGCTTTAGGAGCCGCATCGATACATTTCTCGCCATTGCCGCCCGGCATCGTATCCGCCCTGTGTTTGTTCTTTTCGATTCCTGTTGGGACCCGTTACCAAAGCTTGGGCCGCAGCATCCGCCTATTCCCGGCGTGCACAATTCCGGCTGGGTACAGAGTCCCGGAGAAAAGGCGCTCTCCGACCCGGCGCAATATTCCCGCCTGGAGGCATATGTGCGGGGAGTGATTGGGGCATTTGCCAACGACCCCCGTATTCTGGCTTGGGATTTGTGGAATGAACCGGATAATGTGAACGGGGGATCCTACGGCAAGGAGGAACCGAAGAACAAGACAGAATTGGTTCTTCAGCTTCTACCGCAGGTGTTCGGGTGGGCCAGGGCAGAGCGCCCATCCCAGCCACTGACCAGCGGAATATGGTCGGGTGACTGGTCCACTCCACAGACGCTCTCCCCGATGGCGCGCGCCCAGATGCGGGAATCGGACATTGTTACATTTCATAACTACGGATGGCCGGAAGATTTTGAACGGCGCATCCTGCAGCTCGAGCAGTATCATCGGCCGATAATCTGCACGGAGTATATGGCCCGTGGGGTGGGCAGCATATTCGACACAATCCTGCCGATTGCCAAGCGCCATCGCGTGGGTGCAATCAACTGGGGCTTTGTTGCAGGCAAGACGCAGACGTATCTGCCTTGGGATTCATGGCAGAGACCTATGTGCTGGAACAGCCGCCCGTTTGGTTTCACGATGTTTTCTATCCGGATGGGAGACCATACCGGGCGCGTGAGATTCAAATCATCCGCGATCTCACCGCGACAACACGGGCCAAGGGGATAAGTCATCCGGAAAAGGCGGGAACAAGAAGAGGCCTTTACTAAGAGGATTACAGTCTTGGGATTCACCGCGCTTGCGTTGCGGCGGTTAGATATAAGCCCATCCGCGTTTATTGAAAGTACAACAAATCCTGGGTGCCCCATATCTGACGCGCTGTTTGCGTCAGATGTGGGAAACCAAAAGTTAAGAGGGCCGTATTTTCAAGAACGCAGCAACCCATTGTCAGAGCAGGTATGGTCTTTAGGCCATACGCTCCGTCGGTGGCAATGGCCCGGCTTTAGCCGCTGCGGGGATCTTTCTGTCCGTAGATGATATCGTCGCCGGGGCAAAGCCCAGTAGTATTTTTGCACCATTCGCAGCACGGCTGAAGTCGTGCACTGATACAAAGCTCAATGATGGCTACACACAGCGAATCCTGCCACACCACGGTATTCAAGGAAAATACTTTAGACGAACAGATCGCGCTCCACGTCGTGATCGCGCGATGGTGATTTTTGGCACATCACATTCATCGCCGCGCGAAAGCCGTTGACGATACCTGTTAACTGACGCACCGGAACGGCAACCCCGTGCTGAATGCTGTTGCTCGCCTGCGTAAGGTGTTCCAAGGCGCCTTGGAGCATCCCATCGACGTGGGCCGCCTGCGCTCGAGTGCGCTCCGCGATATCTCCGACTACGCCGCCGACCTCTGCCGTCGTCGACCTTAGCTTGTTGCTGGTCTCAAGCAGGTTGGCGCTGATGATTTTGAATTTGGGAGCGAAATCCTCAATCATCGCCCGCGAGGAGTTTACAGCGGGCAGCGCGTGGGCGCGGAATTCGTCGATCAAGGCATGGGTCTTCTTCTGCAGCTTGCTGGCAGCAAAACCCATTATGACGATCGCTATCGTCTGGATGAGCACACTGACAGCGATAGCGATCGTAAAAATCAGAAACACAATCTGCGTTGATTGGTCCATTTGTCTTTCCAGAACCCGGTAATTTGCTCAGATTCGAGCGGCATCGTCGGTGTATTAAATCTTCTCTTGGTTCGCGGTTGTCGCCTGGTAAGCGTTCTTTCCCGCATCAACGGCGGCCGAAACTTTGCCTGCGTGCTCTGAAACAGCTTGACGCCCGCGGTCCACGACATCTTCCCATTGTGAACGGCCGCGCTCCACCGCTTGCTTGCCCCGGTTCACATAATCGCTAACCTGATCTTTGCCCGAATCGACCAGATTGTTCACTTGATCGGCAGCGACACGCGACTTCTGCTTCAGATACTCGCCGCTCCCCCGCGCCTGTTCGAGCAGATCGTCACGCGTCTCGCTTCCAGCCTTGGGCGCATAGAGCACGCCGACCGCGGCGCCTAAGCCAAGTCCGAGTAAAAACCAGCCAAATCCACCGCCCTGTTTCTCTTCCGTCATTTTGCTATCTCCTTAAAATTCTTTGGGCTGCCGGAGAACGGGATCGTACCAGATCGATTCTCTCTCCGGCAAATAAATGTCTTGCCTCTGTAGATGCCCGCAAGGGCAAAGATGCCGCCCATGACACGGGAATTATCCGCGAACGGGTAAAATAAAGGGCATGGGCAACGTTTCGCCGCCACGCGGGTTACGTCCCGGTGGGAAGAAAATTCGGCGAATTAGCGCCGGGCTTCAACCAGTTTTGCTTTCCGTCCGTCGAATGATAGGTAATGACAGATAAAGCGGCCAAAGCCGAAACCTAGGCCTGCGTGAAATCCGCTTTACATTTGGGAAATCCGCCCGTTGGGCTGGGCAAATAGGCAAATATTAGGGGGCAAAGGCTCGTATATGCAAACACGTCTTCCTCTTCGGCAAATGCTTACATTGGGAGCTCTATTTGGATCGTTGCTGCTGAACTCGGGTTGCAAGCAGAGCAACACCTCTCCGGAGCACGCAGCGAAATCAGTCGCATCCGCGCCTGAGCAGCCAAAGGCTCTTCCGCCTGACGACCAGGAGATTTCGAGCAACATTCAGGCCAAAATCAATGCCGAATCGGCATTGAATGGACAAAATATCCAGGTGAGAGTGGCCAGTGGTGTGGCAACCCTAACCGGCTCGGTCAGTAACGATGCCTCCCGCGCGCTCGCCGCCGCGGATAGCGGCTCAGTAGACGGCGTGAGGACGGTGGTCAATAATCTCACTATTGAGCGGCCCAAGACCGTCGCCAAGAAGGCTCCCCGGCCATCCAGAAGAGACCGGTCGCGTGGCGAGCAGACCGCAACAGCGGCGCCTCCGCCGCCTCCGCCTGCTGCCGTACCTCCGCCTCCGCCATCCCAGCCGGAGCCCGTACGAACTATAGCCCCACCACCACCTCCGCCACCGCCGCCGGTCAAGACAGTGACCTTGCAGGCTGGTACTGTGCTCCCGATCCGCATGATCGACACGCTGGATAGCAAATCCACAGAGACTGATTCGGCTTTCCACGGCTCCTTAGCTAGCGACCTGATCGTGGACGGCATGGTCGCAATTCCTCGAGGCGCGTCCGTAATCGGCCGGGTAATCACCGCTAAAGATGCAACTCATTTCTCCGGCAGCTCTGAACTCTCGATTCAACTGACGCAAATCCAGGCCCAAGGCCGCGAAATTCCCGTGGTCACGGATACGTACACGAAGAAAGGCGCTGCCCGGGGCAAAAATACCGCAATGAAGACCGGCGGCGGGGCAGCACTTGGAGCCCTAATCGGCGCTCTTGCCGGCGGAGGCAAAGGCGCGGCCATCGGGGCGGCCACGGGCGGTGGCATCGGCGCCGGTACCAATGGGGTGACGCGCGGCCAACAAGTGCAAATTCCCTCCGAAACTCTGGTGAACTTCAACCTGCAAACTCCCATCAGCGTGACGACCTCGAGGGTTGCGAGACCATCAGGTTCCAACTCCAATTTCAACAACAATGGCCCTACATTGAAGCGGGCGCCGGAAGAATAAGTTCGTGCTCCATCTCTGGCGCCTTATGCGCCAGAGATGGAGAAAGAGCCGATTCCCACCACAATTTGAGCGTGCCTCATCCTTTGCTCGGCGTTGTCTCGCGTGAAGGGTAGGGATAAGCGGATTTCCGTCATTTCATCCCATGGATGCTCATACGGCATGTCGTCCAGTACCAGATCGTCGCGCCCACCTTACGGAACGCTCAAACACAGCCGCACCAAGCAACGGTCTTCTGCCCGGCCTTAGTATGGATACGAGGGCAAGCTGATGCAATTCGCCATCGTGATCATGGCCGCGGGCAAAGGAACGCGGCTCAATTCCAAGCGCGCCAAAGTGCTTCATCAGGTTGGCGGGAAGAGCTTGATTTGCCATGTAATCGAGGCAGCGCAGCAGATCGTTCTGCCCCAGGATATTTACGTGATCGTGGGACACCAAGCCGATCAAGTGAAAGCCTCGCTTGCGGGTTGGGAAGGCAATTTTATCGATCAGGAAGAACAGCGGGGCACCGGACATGCCATCCAGCAAGCCGGCGAAGCGGTGAAGGGATATGAGCATCTCATCGTGCTCTCCGGAGATGCTCCTTTAATTCAGCCGGAAACCATTGCCAAACTCCGGGATTTTCATCTGTCGAGTAAAGCCTCGATGACAATCCTGTCAGCGACTCCGCAGGACCCAACAGGCTACGGCCGGCTGATCCGCGACCCGGAGAACCCCGGCCACGTACTGGCCATTGTCGAACAACGGGCCCTTACTCCGGAGCAGGCTGAGGTAGGGGAGATCAATTCGGGAACTTATGCCTTCACCCGCGAGCCGCTGTACGAGAACATTGGTCAGCTCGAGACCAGCAATGTCCACGGCGAATTTTATCTTACGGATATGGCGCGCATTTTGGCCCAAGCCGGCAAGCGGGTCGCGGCTCTCGAGGTCCAGGATCGCGATCAGGTTCTGGGGGCGAATACGATTGAGGAGTTGATGCAGCTAGACGGGAAATTGCGGTTCCGGAGCGCGCGTCGGCTGATGGCCCAGGGAGTGACCATCTTCCGCCCCGAAACCGCGGTGATCGACGCCGGAGTTATCGTGGGAAAAGATACTGTGATTGATCCATTTGTGCAGCTCTTGGGAGAGACAGAGATAGGGGAAGATTGCCGGATCCGTTCCTATTCCGTCCTCGAAAATGCGAAAGTGGGGAATAAGGTTTTGATTCGCAATGGTTGCATCATCGCGGAATCCCAGGTCCACGACGATGCCGTGATCGGACCCTACGCTCACCTCCGGCCGGAAAGCGAAATTGGCGAGGGCGCGCACGTGGGGAATTTCGTCGAGACCAAAAAAGTGAGATTAGGGAATGGCTCCAAGGCTAACCACCTGACCTACCTGGGCGACGCGGAGATCGGTTCCGAGGTGAATATCGGCGCAGGCGTAATAACCTGCAACTACGACGGTCTAGTTAAGCAAAAGACGACAATTAGCGATCGCGCCTTTGTGGGAAGCGACTCGATCTTGGTGGCGCCGGTCACCCTGGGCGCCGGATCGTATGTTGCGGCGGGATCGTGCATTACAGAGGATGTTCCTGAAGATGCTTTGGCTTTGGCGCGGACCAGACAGACGGTTAAGGAGGGCTGGGCCAGGACACGGCCGTCCAGAAAATGAAGACCAGAAAATGAAAGCCAGAAAATGAAAACCAGGAAGTAAACGCCTGAAGCGTACTAAACTAGGCAGCTTCCGAAGCGGGGCGGCCGAGTGAGGCAAGGGTTTGGCATAGGCGCAGGCGGGCGGAAAAGAGAGACCGTTGCACTTGTGCCTGGGAAATTTGCAGCAGGTTGGCGATAGTTTCGGGAGAGTAGCCTTCGACATCGCGTAGGAGAAAAGCTAGCCGTTCATTGGCCGGAAGGCTTTGCACTGCGATTTCCAGGTCAGAACGGCGCACATTCCGATTTCCCAGGCCGGAATTTCCTGAGATCGCAACAGCCGGTTGCTCCTGCCGCAGAGAGAAGCGGTGGCTGAGCTCACAGATGAGTGCCGAATCCACAGCTAAAGCGTCCGGCTGTTCGCTTTGCCGGAAGGCCCTGATAAATGTGCCGGAAAGTATTTCTTCCGCTTCCAGTTCATTGCCGGTCATATAAAAAGCCAGAGCAAATGTGCGGTGCCGATGGCTCTCGAAGACGTCGCGCTGGCGTGCTTCGATCGATTGTTTAGCCGTCTGGGTGGCGACGAGGCCGGGTTTTTGCCTGGAGAACTCACTTTCGAAGTTGAACAAACGCTACTCCAATCCAGGTTTTCGCCTGTTATAACGTAGAGAAGCTTTGAAAGTGACACGCCTTCAAACCGCATTCAAGTACTATGCGACGGTAATAGCTGGAAGGTTACGAGTCGAGTATAACAGTTGTTCCGTAGGCGATATTCGGGAAAATGTTTTGGCCGGAAGCTGCGGCGGACTATAGACTCGACGAAGGGACATCCGAGACCATTTAAGAACAATACTCCGCCTTACGCTCAATTTCCCAGACCACGTTGTTTCCATTAAGCAGGCAGGCCCCTGGAATCAGGCACTAGGAACAATGACCTGGCGAACAGTTCGCCAGCCGCTAGGAAATGTATGGCATCTGCGCGCATCCTGGTAGTCGACGGCCAGGTACAGCTTCGATCGGTGGTGGCGGCCATGCTCGAGCGAACCGAATACTCGACTGTGGTCGCCGGTAGCGGGCGCGAGGCTATCCAGCACATCGATCGGGATCCACCGTACGATCTTGTCCTCTCTGACCTGACAACGCGGGAATCGGACTGCATGGGCTTACTCGAACGGATACAGGCGGTACAACCGGATACTCCGGTGGTGATGTTAACCGGCATCGCCGATTCCTCGCTGGCCATCTCCGCCATGCGTAAAGGAGCATACGATTACCTGCTGAAGCCGTTCGAAAGAGAACAGTTGCTGAATACTGTCAAACGCGCGGTCGAATATCGAAGGCTGGTGCAGCAAAACGCGATTTACCGGCAAAATCTCGAACAGATCGTAAACGCCCGCACTGAGATGCTGAACAAAGCCGTAGCCGATCTGGAGCGATCCTATGACATCACCCTGGAGGCACTGGGCGACGCATTAGATTTGAAGGATGCCGAGACAGAAGGCCACTCCAAGCGAGTGACTGCCTTTACCATTGCGCTGGCCCGCGGGATGGGCATTCCCTTAGCTCAACAACGGGTGATTGCACGCGGCGCTTTTCTTCACGATATCGGGAAGATGGCGATTCCGGATGCGATCCTCTTAAAACCCGGCGGCCTGCAATCCGATGAGCAAAAAGTGATGCGCGAACATTGCAGCCGGGGTTATCACATGCTGCGCAAGATCCCTTTCCTGCAGGAGGCGGCGGAGATCGTGTATAGCCACCAGGAACACTTCGACGGCTCAGGGTATCCGAGAGGACTCAAAGGCGAGGAAATTCCCCTCGGCGCCAGAATTTTCGCCATTGCCGACACTCTGGATGCAATCACCTCGGATCGGCCTTACCGCAAAGCCAAGAGTTTTTCCGCAGCTCGGGGAGAGATCAGCCGGTGTTCCGGCTCACAGTTTGATCCGCGTGTGGTAGAGGCCTACCTGAGTCTGCCGGACAGAATATGGGAGGACCTGCGCGGGGAGATCACGCGTCATGCGAAACGGTTCTCCCCCTTCGCCTTCGCCGCAAACAAAGTACGAAATCCCTTCGCTTAGAGCGTCAGCTCGAAACGTGTACCTTTATCTGATGGACGACCTCAAGGGAAAAGTCGCTCTCGTCACGGGTTCGAGCCGCGGGATTGGCCGCGCGATCGCCGTTGCGTTTGCCGAGGCCGGAGCCGGCGTAGTGCTCAATTTTATGAGCCGGTCTGTCGAAGCGCAGGCGGTGGAATCGGAGATCCTCCGGCTGGGCCAGCCTTGCGTAACCATCCAGGCTGATGTTTCCCTGGCAAGCGGCGTTGAGCGGCTCGTCGGCAGCGCCCAGGACCGGCTGGGCCCGATCGCGATCCTGGTGAACAATGCTGGGATCTCCCGTCCCCAGCGGATGGAGGAGATCGCCGAGCGGGATTGGGACGAGGTGGTCGCAACCAACCTGAAATCCTGCTTTCTGATGACTCAGGCCGTCCTGCCGGGTATGCGGGCCCGTAAGTGGGGCCGGATTGTGAATCTATCTTCCGTGGCCGCGCAGGTCGGCGGGGTCGTCGGTCCGCATTATGCAGCCTCGAAGGCCGGCATGCATGGACTGACGCATTATTACGCCCGCCATCTGGCCGCCGAAGGCATCACCGTGAATTCCATCGCACCTGCCTTGATCGAAACGGAGATGGTTGCCTCGAACCCGAGAGCCTCAGCGGGCAATATTCCCGTAGGCCGGTTTGGGTCGGTCAATGAAGTCTCGGATGTCGCGGTAATGCTGGCGAAGAACGGCTATATAACGGGACAGACCATCAACGTCAACGGGGGCTGGTATGCCAGTTGATTGCTGAGATGCATAGGATCGCGGCGGCGCAGTAGCACGACACGCGGCGGCCTGCCTGGCGGCAAATGTATTGTGGCTGAACACGGAAAGCCTGGGAGCACATGGACCTGGAACTGAATGGAAGGGTTGCAGTTGTTACCGGAGGCGCCAGCGGCATCGGCTTGGCATGTGGCCGCCGGCTGGCTGCTGAAGGATGCTGCGTCGCGTTGTGGGATATTGCCGCTCGTGTCGAAGAGATTGCCGCGACGCTTGCTAAGGATTTTGGTGTTGCCTCGCTAGGCTTGCACGTAGATATCAGCAATTTCACGGCGGTCGAGGCGGCATTGTCCGGCACGGAAGCTGGGTTAGGGCCGGTTTCCCATCTGATCCATGCGGCAGCGGTAGGTTCAGGAAGATTTGGCTTCCCGTTCACCAATCTGAAGCCGGAAGATTGGTCCCGTGTACTGGAGGTCAATGTGCTGGGAATGGTTCACGTCGCGCACGCCGTTGCCCCGGGGATGGTCTCGCGCAAGGCGGGCACAATGATTTTCGTGGCCTCCGTTGCCGGCCAGATTGGCTCCCAAACCGATCCGCCCTACAGCGCAAGCAAAGCTGCCAATATTAACTTTGCGCAGTGTTTGGCAAAGGACATGGCTCCGCACGGCGTCCGCGTCAATGTAGTGAATCCCGGCATGGTGCGTACCCCGCTGAACCGTCGCGTGTGGCAGGCTTGGAACGATCAACAACCACCGGAACAGCGTCGTTCCTACGAAGATTGGGCGGGCGATAAGGTCCGCGCTGTAGTGCCGCTCGGCCGCTGGCAAGAGCCTGATGACGTCGCGGATATGGCGGCCTTTCTGTCGTCGGCCAGAGCCGCTCAGGTTACCGGCCAAACGATCAATGTCGATGGCGGCCAAGTGATGCACTGGTAGTTCTCTGCCCTTAAGAATGGGTTGCAAAGAAATAGTCTGCCCGCGAAAGCATTTTTCACCAGGGCTGACTTTTGGGAATGACCGGCTTATCCACCAGGCCCCGGGAGCGCAGAATATCGCGCCGGGAAGGTATATTCATCCTGTTTCTGCCGTAGGGCATTCTCTTGAAGCCGGGAGTTTCACTCATCAGCCGGAAAAAGTCATCTAGAGTTGTGACATGGACAGGAGGGTTATCCATGAGTGTTTTGAGCACCGAGAAAGTGAACGAAGAATTGAAGTCGCTTGCCGGATGGAAGTTCGAGAACAACGAGATTACGCGCCAGTTCGAATTTCCCGGTTTTCCGGCGGCGATCCGGTTTGTGAATTCGGTGGCGGAGAAAGCGGAATCAGCCGGACACCACCCGGATATCGACATACGCTACGACAAGGTGAGGCTGGCATTGACCTCTCATGACTCCGGCGGTATAACCGAACGCGATATCAAGATGGCCCGAGCGCTGAATACTCTCTAAAGACCTTTGCGGCGGAAGGCGCAAGGGATCTATTCGCAGTTATCACGCTCGTTTGGTGACGGCCCAATGGGCTGCTCATCACTCTCTTGCCGGATTCGAGCCAGCGCTCTGCGATTCCAGATAGTCACTGCAATCCCTCCCAGGGCGGCGGAGGTCGTCAGCAGCAATCCGGTGCGCCATAAGCCTCTGAAAACCCGCCTTTCTCCGTTTACATTGACCTTACCTGCGGGATCAACTTCTTCATTCTGAACGGCCATAGGTCATGATAGCGAAGTGAATGGCGCAGGGCGGAGCACCTTTTCCGGAAAAAGCAGGCGGAAAGGCATCGACCGCGAAACAATTTCCCCCCAATTGCGTCTAATCTTATAAGAACCCTGTACAGAAACATTGGGACAGGGTATGATTAAAGAAATTGACGAATCCTGGATTCGGGATTGTAGCTCTGTTTTTTGAAATAAATTGTTTTGATGTGGACGCTTCCGGCTGCATCTGATATGTTTAGAAGGTAAACCCGCAATGGAAGCTTAGCTCTTGCGGTGTTTCACGAGATTGAGTTGCGTCACTGGCCTCCCGGCACGGACAATATACCGTTCGTGCCGCCTTTTTTTTGTGTTTTCGACCGGCGGCCAGCCTCAGTCGGTTTAATTTGACATGTAGGGGTAGAGATGAAGAGAGTCTTGACATCAATGGCTCTGGCGCTGGTGACGATCGCGGCGTATGCGCAATGGTCCGATCCGACTGACGATATCCCCGCCTACCATGCGACGGCGCCCGCGCAAGGAACCGTGCTGCCTCCCATTCTGTCGGGCAATCAATTAACCGGACCGAATTTCACCCATCTCTGGCAGAAGGCTGTTTATCGGGACGCGGCGAAAGTATCCAAAGTCCTTTATCAGCTCCCTTGCTACTGCCGTTGCGATCGGGCACTCGGTCACACCAGCCTGCACAGTTGTTTTGAGGGGCTGCACGGAGCTGAGTGCTCAACCTGCGCAAAGGAAGGCTACTACGCTTACCAGATGACGATGCAGGGTAAATCCGTTCAGCAGATTCGCGACGGCGTCATGCACAAGGATTTTGAAAAGATCGACCTGAATTCAATCGGCATGTAGCCGCCTGTTCTGCTTTTCTACTCTCAACGAAGGGGGCGTCACGGTTTCGACGGGATCGATTGCAGTATTGAGGCATGCCGGGGTCTGGGCACCCGTAATCGCCTGGAACACTACAATTGCCAATAACAATCAACTGGCACTTGCTGCTTAATTAAATAAGTAGCCGTTCTTCGCGATTTTGCCTGTGGGTCGCGAAAGAACGTCATTCAGCAGGCTGGTTCTTACGGCGCGGTCCGAGCCGCAAGAACAAGATCATCGGACTAGCGTTGCACGCATCTTGTCGGTTCTGAGCGCGTAACGCGAAACCTTCGGAACTCGACTGAGCATGGAGTCTCTGTACTGACTACGATTTCGGACGCGGGTTCGACTCCCGCCGCCTCCACCATAAATAAGAATTTATAGTCACGCCTCAACATTTGTACATTAATTCTACGATGACCTCACCTCAGGCCCTGCTTTTCCGGGCTTTCGGAGGTCGCCCATGCTCCCGGTTTACACTACCCTCGCTTCAATGCCGCAACCTTGGGGAAGAAGCTTTGACTGCGGCAGTCGTCGCGGCAATTCGCCACAAGTACACCGGTTACGATGAGATGCTTGCGCGTGGGATTGACCGCGCAATTGCACGCCAGGAGCTCGCAGGCAAAATCGAGAGGGTTCTGGAGGCGTGGCGTGCACGGCCTTTATCCGAGTTCGCTTGACGCAGTCCACAAATGTTCGCGGGCTCTGTTGTACGCTGCTCAAGAGGGGAATTCTCCATGCTCATCGAACAGCAGATCGCCGAGCGGCGGGAGCGCGCCGCGGCGGCGCCGCTCAAAATCCTCAAACGACCGTCCAGTGGCCCATACGGGGATTACACCGTCAAATCGGCCAGCGGCCGCATCTATCGCGTGGCAATTCGCGGTCTCGGCCGATTCGAGAATTATTGCTCCTGCTTGTCCAAGTGTATTCACCAGGGCCGAAACCGCACTGGTGAACCGCTCTTGCGTCACGGACTCAGGCAAAGGTATCGTCAAGGCCGGGCGGTTGGTGCGGTCATCGCGTGTAAAGAGAGATAACAAATTCCGATCCAAGCGTCTGGCGGATTCGCCCTCGGAAGGCCCTGCTGTACTCGCCGTCGCGATGGACTCGATGAATCTCAACCCGGCCTCGATGAATGATGCCGCCGCAAGCTCAAGCCGCAAGGGCGTCTGCCGGTTCGGAACGCCAGGCTTGATAGACATAGTCCGCTGGAGAAGTTCCCACCAGCGGCGGATTGCGGTCAGGTTGTTGTGGTTTGGCGGCTTGGCCCAGTCAGCAAACGACATGCAGACGGCCAACATATTGCTGCAGCCTGGAGTTAACAGCTTCGGTACGCCCTAATCCATCGTGATAACCTGCTTCCTTTTGCTTTGCTTTGAGTCGATGGCTGTATATGCTTTGATAGCATTCCCTAGCGGAACTTTATCTGTCTCCGGTGGCTGGAGCTGACCTTCTTCAAAGCCAGGTCTCAGCTCGTTCATCATGGCAGCAATCTCTGGTCCCGCGAACTTCATACTGTCAACTCCAATAAGCCGGGACAAATTATGGTAGAAATCCACTATATTGAACTCAACGCGCCCGTCGCCGCTACCAGCGATTGCGATCTGACGGCCACCCATCCGCAGCGATCGAAGACATGGCTCGAAAAGTGGACCAGCTACAGTGTCTAATACGAGATCAACGCCTTTGCCTCCCGTAAGCCTCCTCGCCTCCCTGCTGACATCAGAGTTCGTGCTATCGATGAACTCGTCAGTGTGATTGGGTCGCCTGGCCTTGTCCACACCGATCACTCTGGCTCTGCGCCAATGCGCAATTTGTGTGGCGGCACGACCGACGGCGCCGGATGCGCCCGTAATCAATACCGTTTCGCCCTCGCGAACCTCACCCGTCCGGATCAGAGCCATCCATGAGACGAGGTAGGGAATGCCGATCGAGGCGGCCTGCTCCATGGACAGATTGGAAGGCTTTTCCGCGAGCCAATCGGTGGGAATCGCAAGGTACTCGGCGTGAGTCCCATCCCGAGTCACCCCGAATCCCTTTCCGCTACCCCAAACTTCCTTTCCATCCCAAGGTCCACCTCCAATCACCACGCCTGCGAAATCCCGGCCAGGTGTCCGGGGCAGAGTCGCATGAAATCGGCCGCGGAGATTCGCAAGATCACTGGGGTTAATCCCCGCTGCGCGTACTTGAACAAGGACTTCATCCGGGCCGGCGGAAGGCATCGGAACATCCTGCTAGCGATAGGACAGATGGGGAACCGAATTCCTCAAAACGAAGTGCTTTCATTTCAATCTCCTTTTCGCGGTCAGGGCCGAACCACCCTCTAATACTATCGATGACTCTTCTGCCGCGGAAAGAGAACGTGTCAAGTCCGGCGCGCCAGCGCGGCCACACTCGTCGCGGGCTCACTAAGAATAAGGGTTTCCGACTTCTGCTAGGGTTTACGGTGCGGGACAAGGCTGGCGAAGATCAGTGAGTTAGCCAGAGAACTCCGCACTATTGCCGGAGTACAGAAAAACGACTGTGTGGTCAGGCATTGGTTCCCCATCGACAGTGAGGTTCGCCCCGGTGATGTAGAAGGCCTCCGGACTGGCGACAAACGAGACCAGCGCGGCAACCTCGTCGACGCTCCCATAGCGGTTGAGTGCAGTGTTGGCCTTCTGAGGCGCCGCCCAATCTCCGGCAGCAGGATTCAAATCCGTATCAATCGACGACGGGCCGATGCGTTGTCCTGGGATGAAACGAGACTATTCTTGATTTCCAGCTGATTCTCATCTTCCGTAAACTGACCAGATCAGATTAAATGAGAACACGAACTTTTGGGGAAGTGGGTTTGGAGGTTTTATCGATCGCCTTATTCTTTATTCGCCCAGCGCAATGTCAATAGATTTCAAACTACTATGGCAGATTTAAAAGAAACAAATGGAAAAGTCTTGACAATCAAAAAGACATGAAGATAACATGAGCCCCAAAATGTCAGCTCGCCTACGATGCCCCAGAGTCTAGTTCCCACAAGAAATTCCGCTTTCGTTGTCCCCATATTCCTTCCAAAGTTCTTTTTGGGGCGAGACACGGGGGGAGAACTGCCAAACCATCATTCGGACTGGTCCCTTAGGTCAACTTAGTCGTCCCGCGGACGTCCGGAAGACTTTGGATTTCTTACAAAGGGATAGAGTCAAGGTCGTTATGGGTTTGTCGGAGAGTAGACGACGGTCACCGTCGATATTGCCACGGACCGCGTTATTGTTCGCATAATTTCCTGTCAAGTACTACGGTAAACGTGCCAGAAACGGCTCGATCCAGACAAAGGCAGTTTCTGAGCCATGCCCTGTGAGCTACTTTCGCCGTACAGTTCCGCCCGGTAGGCAGTGTGGCGGATATTCGCCGATAGCGAGGATCATTAGGCGGTCGGAATACCTGGATCTATACTTTTGAGTCTCTTAAGGGGTTCGTTGAATGCTCAATGTCTTCTCTCTCGTTATCTCACTCTTTGCTTTTGTGAGCCCAAGCGCGCTAATTCACGCGCCGGATCAGACCTATCAAGTCTCGCTTGTAAGCGATGGCCAGCCCGGACAGGCCACGATTCACGGGTGGGAAAAGGTCAAGGCGGCCCTATCCGCCAAAGGGATTCGCTGGGAGGAGGTTTCAAATCCGCATGCCGCCCATGGCGAAGTGTTGATCGCCGCAGGCCTTTCCTCAGACTCAGCATCCGGCTCTGTTGCTGAGCGCATTAGGGCACTCGGCCTCAAGATACCGGATAAGCCGGAATCGCTTGTCATTCATAAGGAAGAGTGGGAGGGCAGGCGGGCATTGCTGCTTGGCGGCAGTGACGACCGCGGCTTGATGTATGCCCTCCTGGAGGTGGCGGATCGAATCGGGTGGGCGAAAGACAAAGCTGTACCGCTGGCCGAGATCAGAGACACGGTCGAGTCTCCAGATGTCTCCGACCGGGACATAGTCATCTTCACCATGCAGAAGCACCAGTATGAAGACCGTCTGCACGATGCCAATTATTGGGTCAAATACTTCGACATGCTCGCGGATGACCGGTTTAACAGCATTGAAGTGAAGTTCGCATACGAGGCCAATGGCTATAACTGCCCGGTGTATCCGTATTACATGGACGTAACCGGCTTTCCCCAAGTTAAGGTGACAGGGTTGAGTAAGGAAGACCAGCAACGCAATCTCGCCGATCTTCATCGTCTGGTTCACCTTGCCCATGAACGAGGCATACGTGTCACATTTGGCATCTGGTGCCATTACTACCGGACCACGATCCCCTTCAATTCCAAGACGAAAGGTTGGATTCCAGTAGACCACTCTAAGCCCATTGCAGATACCGTGCAGGGCCTGACCGAAGACAACCTGATCTCATACACTCTGGCGGCTATTCAGCAGTTCCTGACCGAGTTTCATGACATTGACGGTGTTCAACTGCTAATGATGGACGAGTCAGGATTGAAAACCTCCGACATGAAGGTGTTCTGGAAAAACATTTTCCCGGCCTTGAAGAAGGCGGCGCCGAACCTCCAATACGAGCTCCGAGCCAAAGGTGTTTCCGATGATTTGATCAAGCAGGGGACCAGCCTCGGACTCAAGATCCGGATTAATACCAAGTTCTGGGCCGAACAGGTCGGCTTACCCTTCTTCCAAACCCACGTACAAAGTCTGGACCAGTTTAACCGGCGGGGGGGATACGCGGATATGCTGAAGTATCCTCGCACCTACAAGTTGCATTGGACCCTGTGGACCTCGGGAACGACGCGCATCTTGCTGTGGGGCGATCCTGAGTATGTGCGCCGTTTCGTCGCCATCTCACACCTTGGAGGGGTGGACGGATTTGATGTTTATGAGCCGCTGGCGACGAAGATGCAGGGCCATTCGCATGATTTGAAGCCGTTCAATCTGCTCTCGCCTTCTTATCGTTACTACGAGTATGAATTCGAGCGCTACTGGTATTTCTTCCAGGTCTTCGGCCGGTTGTCTTACGATCCCAACACTCCAACGGAAGACTTAAATCACGAATTCGTTGTCCGCTTTGGCAAGGACGCGGCTCCCTACGTCAGGCGGGGACTGGAACGTGCAAGCCAGATATTGCCGGAGATTACCGCTTATTGCCTGCCGGTGGATCATTACCCGACTACGGAGGGTTGGGCGGAGCGCCAACGCCAGGGAGATTTGCCCCAGTACGTCGAAGCGACACCGAGTGATACCCAGCAGTTCGAAAGCGTGAAAGATGCCGCGGAAGATATTCTGCAGGGGCGCAGCTCGCCTAAGATGACGCCGATGCAGACGAGCCTTTGGTTCGCCCGCGCGTCTAGTGACGTCAAAAACGAGGTCGCACAGGCTGAGAAGAATGCGGGGCCGCACCCAGACAAGGAGTTCCTTTCCACCATGGTCGATCTGAAGATTCTTTCAGATTTGGCCGCTTATCATTCACACCGGGTCCTCGCGGGTCTCAGCTATGCACTATTTGAGAAAACCAACGACCTGAATGCGCTCGACAACGCAATCCAGTGCGAGACGAAAGCTACCGGCGCCTGGGCTGAGATTGTTCGCGATGCCGGCGATGTTTATACCCTCGATCTGATGATGGGCCTTCCCCAGCACGATCTGAGTGGCCACTGGCGGGATGAACTGGTGAAACTCAAGGATGGCCTTGCGGCTCTCAAGAAACAGCGGGAGGAGTACGAGCTTGATGGGCGCCGAGTTATTGGCCGATATGATCTTGGTTTTGGACCGATGCTGCCTGGCTTTCGACGGATTACAACAACCGAGAGAGCTGGAAGTCACCTCGCGGTTGTTGATGTCCCGAACGGCCGATACCAGGTCGCAGTCGCCATCCATGACGACAAGGCGAGCCATGGTCCCATGTGGATCGATGTCAATGGGGTAGAGTACAGCGATATTTTTGAGGTGCCGGCCGGCCAGCGGCTAGAGCGAACTATTGAAACATCGGCTGTTGGTGGAAAATTGAAGGTTCTCCTCGACCATGCCACAAGTGCGGACGTCTATGGCAGCACGCTTGTCGTCACTCGCGTTGATCCTGTCATCGCGCATATTCCGGTGCGGCGCCTGGCGCCTGGGCAGGATTTGAAGATTCGGGTGACCGCTGCAGGCATCGCTCCCATTTCCGATATGTGCGTCTATTACGGTGACGATCGTCACGGCTTCACCATGGCGAAGTTGCAAGGCACAGGGCCCCTTTACCAGGCGACGATCCCCGGGTCGAAGCTCACCGGCGGAACGTCTTATTTTCTCCAGGCCACCGATTCATCCGGCCGCATCTCCACCTTCCCTGAGGAAGGCCGCGCCGACCCGATACTCGTCACAGTGACGAGCGATGATCGGCCGCCAACATTACAGCACACGCCGATTCTATCGGCTCAACCGCTGAAACCCCTGCGCATCACGGCGCGGGTTGAAGACCCTTCAGGGGTGAAATGGGTCCATCTGCGCTACCGGGGTGTAAGTGAGTTTCAGGATTTCCAAACGCTGAACATGCTGCCCACGGGGATTGGCAACGAGTATGCGGCCACGATCCCGGGCAAGGATCTCGATCCGCATTTCGACTTGATGTACCTGTTTGAAGTCATGGATAACCCGGGTAACGGCAAGATTTATCCGGATATGGCGAGGGAGACTCCCTACATCGTTGTGAACGTTGGCCACAATCCGCTAGAAGCGACCGGAGGAGTCTCGCTCAATCCTGTGAAAGCGGCGCATCAGTCGCGGGCACACGGTGAGCTGCCGGCAAACGCAATCAATTCCACCACAGACAAGGGCAAAACTGATAAAGGAGGGGCATTGTGACGAAAATCTTAAGACTCAGCATTCGGCAGGGTGATGAAATGAATAGCTCCCGGAGCGGCTGGTGCTTTTGCCTCGGAGCCATATTGGCTCTTGTACTTCTCGCACCGTGCCGGCTTGTGGCCCAGCAGACAACTGCGGATGTCGTCGGTACAGTTACCGACAACACTGGCGCGGTTATACCCGGCGCCAACGTTACACTCACAAGTCTTGATACCGGGGAAGCGCAAACTACAATAACCACGCAGAGCGGAGACTACGCCTTCAATCTGCTTAAGCCTGGTGCATATTCCGTTGCCATGAAGGCCGCAGGCTTCAAGAATCTGAAGATCGCCGATTTTAGACTCGTGGCCGGGGATCGCGCTCGCGAAGACGGCCACATGGAGATTGGCACTACCGCTCAAACTGTGGAGGTCAAGGGTGCCCCGCCGGCGCTCCAGACCGACAGTTCTGTTTTGTCCTCGACGGTTTCCAACGAAGCTGTGGAGAGTCTTCCCCTGAACGGACGCAACTTCGTCAATCTGGTGTATTTGACGCCTGGAGCCAGCTCAGGCTTATCGGCCGCGCCGTCGAGCGGTACAAGGCCCGATGATCGGCGTCAGCCGGCCGTCGTTTCTGCGAACGGACAGACTGACTTGATCAACAACGAAATGATCGACGGAATGGACAACAATGAACGCGTCATCGGTTTGATTGGCGTTCGCCCTTCCATTGAGGCCATTCAGGAGGTTCGTGTTCAGACCAACGCTTATTCGGCGGAGTCCGGGCGCACGCTTGGGGGCGCCATAAACATTATCACCAAATTTGGAACCAACACGCTTCATGGCTCTGCGTATGAATATTTCGAGAACACCGCACTCAACGCAAACCCCTTCGATTTTGGTGCAGTTGTTCCCAAGCCTGCCCTACACCAGAACCAGTATGGAGGCAGCGTTGGCGGTCCAATCCGCAAGGATAGAACGTTCTTTTTTGCGGACTACGAGGATCTGAAATATTCCAAGGGGAACCCCCCGACAGCTTCGACGGTTCCGACCGCGTTTGAACAGAACAACCCCGGCAATTTTTCTGATAACCCCAGCCTCAATGGCCCCCGCGGCGTCCCTACAATCATCAGTCCCTCTCAATTTGATTTCGCGGGCCTGCAATACTTCAAGCTTTTTCCCCTCCCCAATAATGGGACCGGCCTGGGCAATAACTACGTTTCATCTTCTGTAAATACAATGGATGCGAAAACAGTCGACGCCCGGGTTGACCAGCGATTCAATAATTCCAACCTCTTTTACGGACGTTACACCTTGAACCTTGTGAGCACATATCTTGGTGGGCTTCTGCCGCCAGTTTCCGAAGATGGTCTGACGAACATTCAACCGGGTGGAAATCCAAACCTCTATCAAGGGCCCGCAACAGACAATGCCACCAATGCCGCGCTTAACTATGTCCACACCTTTACACCGCACTTGCTACTGGAATTGAAGGCTGGATATACTTACTTTTATAATGCAACGCTACCATTGAATAATGGGGTCGCCGTAAACACCGCCTTCCGGCAGCCGAACGTCAACATCGATCCCCTTACCTCGGGCTTAGGCATTGTAAATGTCACAGGATACGCCGGCCTGGGAGACGGTGCGCCCCTCCCTCTCGACTACATAGAGAACTGGTTTCAGTATATGGGCGCAGTCACCTACACTCGCGGGAAGCATAACCTCAAGGTAGGCGGCGGTATCGTTCGCAGGCAGGCCACAGCTACTAAGTCATCCCCTGGAAGAGGCCAATGGACCGTAGCGAGTCTTCCCCAATTATTGGAGGGGAATTTCACCGCGCTTTCACGAAATAACACCCTGGACCGGCAGCACTATCGTACCTGGGAGCCAAGTATCTACGTGCAAGATGACTGGCATATTCTGCATAACCTGACGTTGAATCTCGGCGCCCGCTACGACATATTCACCCCGTATACAGCGGTGAAGAACCAGATTTCCAACTTTGATCCAGCGCGCGCGGAGATTATTGTCGCCGGTGTCAATACCGGAGCAACGGCTGGCGTTAAGACAGATTATTCAAACTTTGCTCCGCGGGTCGGCTTTGCTTACACACTTACGCCGGCTATGGTGCTGCGTGGTGGATTCGGTATGAGTTATGTTCCAGAAAACATTACCGGCTCCGCCGCATTGAGGAACCAGCCCTTTGTCTTTGTATTCGGACCTTGCAATCCCGTTTCAAGTCCCTGTCCCGGAGGATTCGCCAAGCTGGCACAGGGGTTGCCGGCTCCCGCTCCTTCAAGTTACACCAATCCAAGCGGCTCCATTCCTGCCGCGGAAGCGCTCAACTTCCGCTCCACATATGCCGAGCAGTTTAATCTCGCATTGCAACAAGACTTGGGCGGAAACGTCTTTACGATCGCGTATGTAGGAGAGATAACAAAACACATAGCGCCCACTTCAGGGTATGACCTTAATTCTCCTCCACTCCAACCTGTCTATACAAACAAGACTAGGCCTTACTATAACGCGTTGCCTAACATAACGACTATTTCGTATCAGGACAGTACAGGGCAGGGCATCTATAATGCGTTGCAATTGGCAATAGAACGCCGCCTGCAGCGCGGCCTTACCTATACTGCGAACTACACGTGGGGTCACGGCCTCAACGACACTCCGGACTACGGTGGGGCGCAGGGCTGGGGAATTATCCCGGCGCAGATTCACACCCTGGACTATGGCAATAGCGACGTCGATATCGCGAACCAATTCAACATCGCGATCGATTATGCATTGCCATTTGGATCGACGCTCAGGGGTTTTGAGGGCGCAGTTGCACGGGGTTGGCAGACGAATGTTATATGGACGTGGCAAACAGGCTTTCCGGTCACAGTTGTGAATTCGGCGAATCGCACCGGAACAACTACTTCGACGGGATCCGATCGACCCAATCAGACCGGATTATTGGGAGTGTCGGGCCAGAATATTTCACATTGGTTCAACACAGCTGCCTTTGCTCCGCAGACCTTGGGCACACTCGGTTCGGAGAGAAGGAATCAGATTTATGGCCCGCATTCCCGCCACCTCGACTTCTCCTTGTTCAAGACATTCCCGGTCTACGAGCGGGCAACATTGGAGTTCAGAGCCGAGATATTCAATCTGACGAATACAGCAAGTTTTGCGTCTAGCGCCGTAGGCGCGCAACTGGGAACTAGTAGTTTTGGTACAGTATCAGGTCTAACCAATAACTACGTACCGCGCACGGCGCAATTTGCTTTGAAGTTTGAATTCTGAATAATCGACTAAGGGACAACCAAGCGAAGCTGCGATATGAGCCAACAAACAGCTTCATCGGACGGGAAATGACCGCATCTCCTCTTCGTGCTCGCCAAGTGTCCGGGGCAGAGTCGCATGAAATCGGCCGCGGAGATTCGCAAGATCACTGGGGTTAATCCCCGCTGCGCGTACTTGAACAAGGACTTCATCCGGGCCGGCGGAAGGCATCGGAACATCCTGCTGCGATAGGACAGATGGGGAACCGAATTCCTCAAAACGAAGTGCTTTCATTTCAATCTCCTGGTCGCGGTCAGGGCGAATCACCCTCTATACGTATGGATGACATTTTTGCTCTTCTGGCGCGGAAAGAAAGTTCGCATCTTCATCGAACATCTGGAGAAGACTTTTGCGCTGTGTTCGCAGTTCAACCCAAGACCCGGCTAGATGCCACGCCAAAATGGAGCTTACGCGTCAACATAGGGATTGCGAAATCAATCCTAGCTTCCAGTGTGATGCCCAGGAATTTAGGCACTTAGCCCTGCGGGGTACGTTTGTCGTAGGCAGCCACAATGCGTTTTGGGGCACTGTGGCGCCACGATTTTTCGATCAATTCACGCAGCCTGCGGGAAGGGACCTTGGATAGATCTACGCGAAGGCCCATGAATATCTTCCCATTGCGCCAAATCTCCTCGTAAGCGTCCGGATCTTCGGCAGCTATAGCTTTAGCTTCCTTTTCGGCGAGGCTAACCGTCAAGGTCATACCTCCCTTTTCCACTCCAACGAAGCTCTTTCCTGCAACCTTGAAGGCTGCGATTCGGCCCGCTGCTTTTACTGGCGGTCCTTCCTCCACTTCCGGTAAAGTCATCGCAATATTCCGAAGCTGGGTGAGCCCGATCAATCTGAAGAACTCCTCTTACTTTTGGTTGATTGTATGCCGGCTAAGTCGGCTAAGCGATATGTCGTCTTGTTCTTCCTCCGCGTATTGGCAGAAAGTAGACGTTCCCTCTGAGGATTGGACTGCAGACGAGCGAACAGATTCGATTGACCGGCGGCGTGGGGAGCGTCAGCACATTACTGCCATTCCTATGCTTCCGAAAACAAAGGCCGGGAGGATTGATTCTTTATCCTCCCAGGCTCGTCGCGTTTAGGCGGACTTATCAATGACGTCTTTCGTGTTCCGATCTATGTTTAGCTCTTCATGGCGCACCTGCTCATCGAAAGCTTCTACATTGGTTATTTCCTTCTTGCCGAAACGGACTTCTTCTCTAACTACCGGTTCTTTGCTTACGGTGGCCCGCTCCTCGCTCAAAGGGATGCGGATCTCCTGTCCCTCAAAAGCCGAGCCTCTCACCGGCTGTTCCCCGGTCACTGGAACTCTCTCGAGTACCAGTTCTTCACGCGTGACCGGAACCTCAACCTGCTGTGTAGTGCTGTGCACTTCTTTGCGGAGGCGGACTTCACCGCGGCTTACGCGGTCCTTGTGAACCCTCAATACCTCGCCGTAAAGCTGTATGTTCTGTGCAGATGCCGGGTTCTCGGCCGCTCCATAATCGAACTCGGCAGCATCATCTCCCACGTCGCCGCCATTCTCATTTAGGATTTCTCGGGCCTCGGTTTCGCGGCCGTTAGCTTCGACCGTCACGATGGCTCCCTCAGTACGGCTGCCTAAACGATGCCCGAAGTAACGCGTATGCGCGTTCGGCATTGATAACCCAGCGAGCGACCCATGCAGTTCCTCGGAGCCGTAGCTTTCCGGCGCTATCACGTGATCGTTGAATGTTTCTCTCTCGGCTTCCCCAGCGTACGGTTCTGCAGCATCGCCGCTGAAAAAGCTCTTTACCTTCTCCCACGCGTTGCCCGCGTGATGACCCGCGGTATGGGCGGCGCTTGCGCCGCTCTTCTCCGACGGTGGCGCCTCTGTGTTTGTACCTGAGACTGCCACTCCAATTTGGGTTTTCTGAAAACCCGCTGCTTCAAGTGCGCTAATTGCCGACTCGGCCGATGCCTGAGACGGAAAGTACGCAGCTACGGTGGTGTAGTCAGACATGATTCTCCTCCAACGGCAGCAACTCAGCCGCGAATATGCGAATGTTTTGTGCCCTTTGATCTGGAATGCGTAGGCGTGCTCGTCGGGATTAGCCTTCGGCTCGATACCTGCAGCTCCCGCCTGTTTTGGGATGCCATCGTTGCTGCAAAGGTTTGCAGCCCGATGTGGAGCGAAGGCAGAGCATCTTACGGCACTCCGTACAGCGTACTGGGACGCCCGGGCGTTGGCGCAATCAACTACTCGGTTCAGTAATTCCTGACCTTATCCATCGTCAAAGTGCATCTCAGAATTGTTGGTAGCCATTCGACAAAAGGGGCTGTCATCCATGCGCGGTTTTTGCGTTCGACCTTTTGCGCTCTTGCTCGCATTCGTTCCTTCCATGGCAGGCTTGTACGGCGATCCAGTTCCCGTCCGTCACGTGCAGGGCTCTGCTCACGGCTTTCTCGAAATAAGGACTGTCACCGGCCGTCGGATAGCGACCGGAGACTATATGCAGACCGTGCATGGCGGCACCGTTACATCCCGAGTTGTATTTCACTTTCACGACGGCTCTATCGACGACGATACAACGGTCTTCACTCAGCGCCACTCGTTTCGCCTCATCAGTGACCACCACATTCAGCACGGGCCCTCGTTCCCCCAACCAATTGATGTGCTTATCGATGCCAGGAAAGGCCAGGTTACGTCTCGCACGCCGGATGGAAAGAGCGAGGTGGAGCGCCTCGACCTACCGGCCGATCTGGCAAATGGCCTGCCACCCAACCTCCTTTTGAATGTTCCTCCCAGCAAATCGGAGACGAGAGTTTCCTTCGTTGTCCCAACTTCAAAACCGCGGCTTATCCACATCTCCATCAGACCTGCCGGTGAACTCCACTTCACGGTCGGCGGCACTCCGCGGAAGGCGACCGATTTCATTCTCCACCCGGAACTTGGTGGAATTACGGGTATTGTGGCTCCCATAATTGGCAAGCAACCAAAAGACTTTCACATCTACATCATGCAGGGCAGTATGCCCGCTTTCATTCGCGAGGAAGGTCAGTTCTACGAGGGCGGTCCCATCTGGCGCATAGAACAAATCAGCCCTGTCTTTTCCAACTGATTGCGTTGGCAGCCGATTGGCGCAGGTAATTCCATTGCGACTTGCTCGTTAGCCGGCTCTTTGGTTGTCATCCAGCCGTTTGGGGGAACGACAGTCTTGTCCAGGGTGATGCGAATCGTCGCAATGGGCCTCGCCTTGCTTCTCCTGGCAATGCGTGATGTTCATGGCGCTGCGTTTTTCATTGGTGGACTGCTGGGCCTGGCGCTCTTTGCCCGGCGGCCCCCTGAGCGCCAAGCTGTAATCCGGGGCAGAGAACCACGATACCTGAACGGTCCATGCAGCAATCAATGTCGCGCTCACACTCCATTTGCTACCATCACGAGCGACGAACTCCATTCTCTCCTGATCGAGAGCTAACCCATGATGCCTCGACTCATACCGCTTTTCGCTATTTGCGCGATGATGCTACTCTGTCCATCCCTCGCCATCTCCCAGCCGCCGGGCTGTCCGGATACCGTCGATGTGCACCAACAATTAACAGCATCTGTTGCAGGTTGGAAAGCAATACTCGACGATACGCCACACCGGCTTGCCACCATTACCTTCTACGACGGACCGCCCGAAGAGAAAGCTTCTCTGGTCAACGAGAAATCGACGCGGCTCCCAGGAAAGGAAACGGCGGAATGGCACTTTGCTCCTCAAACGAATCGGCAGATATGGGTGGCATGCGGCTACGCAGGTACAGCGATCGTCCTTGCGAAGAGCCTACCGCCGAATACCAGAACCTGCTCCGTCACATACAATACTCAACAACTCATTGCGGGAATGCCAGTAATAGATAAGGTTGTCTGCCGGTAAGAAATTCACGTTCTGAGAAACGACGACGGCATCACCTTTCAGGTAGATGAGTGGCTATATTATTAGCCAAGTAAGACCGCAACTCTCCGGGAGGCTCACCTATGCGGCGTCGAGATTTTCTAATGTCCGCGCCGCTCGCGGTTCTGATGCCGCAATTGCGGCTGCTGCAGCTACACTCCGCGGCCCCGCTCAAAATTACCGGCGTCCGAATCGTGAATCTGAAGGTCATTCGCGAAACCGGCAAGATGGAAGCAGCGTGGAATCCAGGAACCGTCACCACATGGCGGATCGGCGGCGGATCGGTGGTCGAGATTCAAACCAATCAGGGACTTTCAGGCATCGGGCCGGGGATCGATCCCTCTGGGTTGGAGGCGGCCAAGTCCCAGCTCATCGGTAGGGACCCGTTCAGTATCGAGCAATTGGCCGGTCCCCTGCGCTATTACACGGGTGGAAGTCCGCGCACCGTTTCGGGCCTGGAGATTGCGCTATGGGACCTTATCGGCAAGGCCACAGGCCAGCCGCTGTACAAAATCTGGGGCGCGGCCAAGGATCGGGTACCGGCCTATGCCAGCATGATCCAGCTTTCCACTCCTGAGGAAAGGGTCCGAATGGCCGTCCAGCTCAAATCACAAGGTTGGAAGGCGATCAAGCTCCGTGCGCATTACCCGACATTGAAGCAAGACGTGCAACTGGTCGAAGCGGTGCGCAATGCGGTGGGCAGCGATATGGAGATCATGGTCGACGCCAACCAGGCCCAGTCCTTTGGCACGTGGCAACCGGGCGTGCGGTGGGATTTCCTCCGCGCGCTGGAGACGGCGCGGGAGCTGGAGCGCTTGAACTGCCTCTGGCTGGAAGAGCCGCGGCCACGCTACGCCTTCGATGAGCTGGCGGAGTTGAGCCGCCGGGTAGACATTCCCATCGCCGGCGGAGAAAACAATCGCGGCGTTCACGAATATCGCTGGATGCTCGAACAGAATGTCTTCGCTATCCTGCAGCCCGATATTATGGTGGCCGACGGCGTGACGGGATTTCGCGAGATCGCGGTTCTGGCCCAGGCCCACCACAAGAGGCTGATTCCCCATCACGGCGGAGGCAATCTCGGCACCATCGCCCAACTCCACGCCATCGCCTCATGGCCGAATGCGCCGTGGATTGAGATTCTGCACGATCCGCCCATCGCCGCGTATACGCATGGCTTCGCCATTATGGAGAACGCTCCGTTGGTGGACAAGGAAGGCTATCTTAACCTGCCGCAAGGTCCGGGCTTGGGAGTGGAGATCAACAAAGATATGATCGCTGCTTAAGCGTATGAGGTTATGCCCGTAGGTGCGGCTGCAAGTACGTATCCAAATCGCGCCTGATTTCATCGGGACTTGTGCCTTTGCGGCGCCGGGTATCAGCGCCGGGCGCCGGCGGAGCAACGCGCGTGGTTGTACCCGGGCGGAAGACACGCCGGGCGATCATTACGTCGACGTCGCTTTGCGCAAACATCGAGCTGGCCGCCTCGATGCGTCCGAATTGATCGAACGCATCGCGAACCCTACCCGCGTGATAAGAGTCATAGGCGGAAGCGTAGAGATCGGCAAGGCTCACGAATGGGCAATGGCCGGCGAAGCCCCGTTCCATCTCCGTGATCATGGTGGCGACTCCTTTGCCGGAGAAGCAATTGAGCTGGCCGTTTGTGCGCTTCCTGATCTCCGTCACCCGCTCCAGAGGATCGCCCGCTTCATCTTTTACGTAGCGAAATGTCGGAATGGTGTTGAACATCTCGACGACCGAGTCGACGCTGAAGTCGCCTCCGGTCTGGGCAAACAGCGGCAGCGATGTCACTTTCCCGAGCCGCTGATAGTAAGCCACTAATTCCGAGTCAGTCCGTCACGCCCGGCGGAGCTATGGAAATGATGGCATCGGCGCCGAGCTTCTCCGCTTGCTTGGCATAGCGTTCAGTTTCTTTGAAATCCGCGGTGCGGCTCTGCACGCCGATCACGATTGCCGTTGCGCCGCCCCGGGCAGCGGAGAGGATGGTCTCCGCGCCGCGCATCCTTTCCTCTTCGCTCAGCGTCGTCCATCCGCTGGCGATCTGCGGCCAAGCCAGCCCGTGGACCCCGCCTCGCCTGCAAAATTGCACTTGCGCAGCGAGCCCGTCGAAATCGACTTCGTTCTGCGCGTTCACTGGGGTAAACCCAATCGGGAAAACGCCTGCCAGCCGCCTCGCCCCCGTGTGCGCCTGGATAACACGTGGCATTGCTAAGGCGGCCGCTCCTAAAGAAAGAGCCCCAAGAAATTGCCTTCGATCCATACCGGAAATGTTTGTCATAATCCTGCCTTTCCGAAGTCATTTCTGACGCCGTAACCCACCGGGTGCGACCAAGCCGCCAATCTTCCAACCAGTTTATTTGAAGAAAATCAACCGGGCCTTCGCATCAACAGTTGACGCATCGACGCCGGAAACAGATTTCAGGTCGGCCAGATCGGTGAACTTCCGGGTGCTCCGCCGCGCAATGATCGCCTGCGCCGTTTTTTCCTGCACATTGAGCACGATCTCCAGTTCGCCCGCATCGGCCGTGTTCACGTCAATTGTGGTCATAGTGCGGTGGAGATAGTCCATTACGTCATCGAACTGCTGGTCGGTGCCGCTGGCGCCCCGATCGATCATCGTCTGCACGGTATCGTGCCAAGCGGCATAGCTCATGGGCGTGTCCATGACGAGCTGCAGGTTGTGGCATTGAGCGCAGACCGCTTTGAGAGATTGGCCTTCCCGTGCCAGGTCGGGAGCCGGAGGAGCGGCATCGGCGGCCCCCGCGGCGGCGAACCGGGCCGGCACAAGCAGTAGTCCGCCGCTTAAAGCAACCCCCAAACAGCGGGCCATGCGTGTAGCTGATTTACTCATTGGCAGCTTTTGCATAGACAGCGTTCACGCCTGTCAGAGTGACCGGTGCGCTGCCCGGCATTGGCGTGACATGCGGACCGACGCCTAACTCCTCCGCCGTCCGGTAGTCGCCAAAACTATTGGCGAACTGGTTTGAGACCCGCTGCGCATGCCCATTCTCAAAGGTGATGTCCAGCAGCTTTTCGCTGTACATGGTGTGTCCATATTCGTCCTTCATCTGACCGACAATTTTGTGCGTCTTTACGTCGATGATGTCGCCCGACGAGGCATAGGCGTATTTGCCGTCCAGGCCGAAGGTGATCCAGAAAGTACCCGCCGGGGTGTCGATGGTATCGATCTCCTTGGGATCATCGGTATTCGAGAAAATATGGATCTTCTTGAAGATGCCGTCGGCCAGCCAGATCTCCTTTTCATCCGGGGTCAGCGCGATGCCGTGGCTTGGGCAGCCATGGGGAATACGCGGACGCGGGGTCATGTTCCATTTCGACCTCCAGTCCACGCTGGTCACCTCGACCGTTTTGATGACTTTGCCGGTCGCGACGTCGGCAATCAAAAAGCCCATGAAATTATTGTTGTTGGCATAGATCCTGGTTGAATCCTTGTTCAGCACGAAGACGCGTATGTTGTCAGGAAATCGGATGGTCTTGATGACCTTGCGCGACTCGACATCGGAAATGGTCATCACCTTGTTGTTGGGCGACATGAAGGCTGTCTTGCCGTCCGCGCTCAGGTTCAGATTGTGCGAATTCGGGCTTTCCGGAGCTTCGAGCTTGCCGATGAGCTGGCCGGTCTGGGCGTCGACCTCGTACCAATAATCCTGCAGGTCGCCGCCGACCACCACAATCTTGCCGTCCGGGGTGACCTGGGGACGCTCGCAGCATTTGCCGTCCAGGGTCACAGACCAGACCATCTTGTCGGTGCCCATGTCGATCGCACCCAACCTGCCCCGGGCCGCGACATAGATCAAGTTCGTGACCGGGCTGGCGGCCACGCCGGAGACCTGTTCGGGGCTCATGCTGCCGGCATACTCCCAGGTCGGAATACGCTTGACGAAGCGGTAATTGTCGTTGGCGTCGAGCACCACGATGCCTACGCCATTTGACCAACCGGGCCGTTCGAGCGAACCGGGCAGCGCGACGTAGATCAGATGCCGCCCGCGCGGACGGAAGCTGTCATTGGGCTGGGCAGGCGTCGCAGGCGATTGGGCCATGGCGGCAATCGCGCCTCCCAGAAGCAAAGCGGCCGAAAGTTGCGATATCCACTTGAGGTTCATTCCATTCCTCCGAATGAGAGGATTTTGCGGGAGAGGTTCCACGCCAGACGAGGGGTTTCATCCCCGAGACAGCGTATCAGAACCCAGGCCCGTCTCCGGATAATAAGACGAAGGGCGCAAATTTATTATCTAAGTAACTCCGAAGCCCACATGATCACAAGACTGCCAGACCCAGATTTAGTTGTAATCCACTCTATTCAGTGATCGTTGTGAATGGATTCCGGATCTCTACCACGAACGTAATCTAGAAGCGCCCACTGGCCGGTGTTAGGTTCGCTTGGTGAAACCAGCCCGAAGATCAGCGCTTGATTGTGCGAATGAGGATCACGCTCCGGTTGGATTTTCCTCTGGTCGCGTTCTTCTCAGCTTGATCGTTTTTGTGGTGCAGCGTCTCCAAGAGCTCTCAAGCACAAAAGCCGGTTATCGATATGGACTGGAAATCCGTCGCAGCGACGATTGCCGCGCGCGGGCCAGGAGTAACGGGCAGTACGGGGAATCTGGACTCGTATCTTGCGCTTGTCGCTCCCCGCGGCCATGGCTATCCGGTGATAGCCGTGCGCCTTGTCGATTTCTCGTATGATGAGATGAATGGCGGGGCGACCTGTAATCTCTGCGGTCATTTGACTACCCAATCACGACTGGATCTCCAGACCGGCGGCTCCGTCAAGACCATGACGCAATACAATCTTCAAGGGATGCCGATCTCGAGCACCGATCCGAACCAAAACGCCACAACTTACGTCTACGACGGCACAGGCATATTTCCGGGTACTGTGACTCAGCCGACAACCAGCAACGGCGTGCCGCATGTCGACCATTACACCTGGGACGCAAATACCGGCAACATGCTGTCCCATACCGATCAAAATAATGTTGTAACCAGTTACTCTTACAGCGATCCCCTAGGCCGGCTGACTTTGATCGACAGCGCGGTGGGCGGCAAAGATGCGGGCGGGATTTCTGCCGAGAGCTATGCTACCTATTCCTATCCGAGTGCAGCTGAGGTAGATGTAGCGCGAGACCAGCTCTCTACGGGAGACGGCGTGCTCAAGAGCAGCACGGTCTACGACGGGCTGGGACGCGCGATCAAAACGGCCGCGGCCGACGGATCCGTGATCGAAACGGCATATGACGGCCTGGACCGTAGATGTGCTGTGTCAAATCCAACCTATAGCGACCCTGGCTCCCTGAGTTGCACGGCTACCCAGAACCCGGCACAGACCGGTACAGATGGAATCACGTACTTTGCCTACGACGCTCTGGGCCGCGAGAAGCTGCAAACTCAGTCGGATGGTAGCGCGCAGCGTTGGATCTACACTGGGAATACGGTAGATTTCTATGACGAGGATCAGGATCACTGGCAGAGGACCAGCGATGCTCTCGGCCGGTTGACCAAGGTCTTGGAAAATGACCCTGCCGGATCGGGCACACTGAGTTTAGAAACGGACTACGGCTACGATGCGCTCAACAACCTGACTTCGGTGAACCAGTTGGGCGGCAGTGGGGACACTTCACGAACGAGGGGTTTTGTTTACGATTCTCTTTCCCGGCTGACCAGCGCCAATAATCCGGAGAGTGGAGCGGTGAACTACACTTATGTGAATACGGGCGGCTCGCTTCTGCTCGGGTGATCCATCCAACGTTTGCACCAGGACGGATGCACGGGGGATCGTCACATCGTACTCCTATGACACGCTCAACCGGCTGGTTGGGAAGAACTACGTCAATGAGCCAGCCAATGCCCCTACACCCACGCTGAGCATCTCCTATGACACAGAAATCCCTTGGCAACTCGTAAACTATGAGAACCATCCTGTCGGCCACGTGAACCAGATCGTTACCACGCTGGGGACGACGCTCCTGGATACTTGGCTGAGCAACGACTATGATGAGCGCGGACAGCTAATGGGCTATTCAGATTGCATCGGATCCACCGCACAGAACTGCCCAAGTGCGCCAGGGGTAAACGGAGTCTATGATTTTAATCTGGACGAGAGTTTTCGCGATTGGGCAATGAACGCCTGCGGGTCTGTATGCGACTCGGCGGCGGAATTTGTTAATTATAGTTATGATAATGCGGCACGTTTGGCTTCGCTTACGACCACGCTTTACCTGGATCCGTCGGAGAATAACATTGCCTCCACCATCTTCTCTAGCCCGACATACTATGCGGGAGGCACGCTCAAGAGTGCGAATCTTGCGGTTGACCCGGAGAGCCAGCAGCCGGCCATCACGCTTTCACGGAGCCTCAACGATCGGGGCTGGATTACGGGAGAGTCGGACACAAGCGGGCAGCAGCAGCCGGTGTATAACTATTCGCTCGGCTACGATGTAAATGGCAATGTCACCGGATACACTGATTCTGTGATGGGCGCGTGGAATACCGGCTATGACCTGCTGCACCGGCTAACCTCCGATGCCGCCACCAGCGGGACCTATGCGGGAGTTACTTTCAATTATATGTACGACAACTTTGGCAACCGCAAGCAGCAGACGCTATCCTACGGTGGAACGCCGGTGCAAACGACGCCCTATCTCAACTTCACCAGCGGAACCAACCGGGTGGATGGCTGGAGCTACGATGCATCGGGCAATCTGCTGGATGATGGGGTGAATCGGTATTTATACGATGGGGAGGGACGCCTGTGCGCGGTCGATCAGTACTATCTGGGTGGAGGACTTACCGGATACTTCTACAGTCCGGACGGGAGTCGTCTGGCCAAGGGAACCATCACAAGCTTTAGCTGCGATAGCAGGGTAAATGGCCTTACCTTAACCAATGTATATGTCCGAGGACCTCATGGAGAACAGGCGGAAGAGACAGACGGGAACTTTAATACGCTGAGTCTCAACGTATTTTTAGGTAGTAATCTGCTGGCAACCTACACGGGAACCAGCTACTTGCAGTCGAACTGGCATTATGCACTGAACGATTGGGTGGGCACCAAGCGGGTGGTGGCGAATAACGACGGGACCATTTCGGCTTCCTTCGCGAGCGGCGCATTCGGCGACGCCACGCCCCCGCCGGGACTCGGCGGCAATTCGGATACGATTCTGTTCACCGGCAAAGATCGCGACACCGAATCCAACCTGGACTACTTCGGGGCCAGATACTACAACTCCAATATGGGCCGGTTCATGAGTCCCGATCCGGCGGGACTTGGATACGCCGATCCTCTTAATCCCCAAAGTCTCAACCTCTACAGCTATGCGTTAAACAACCCGCTGATCAACATCGATCCTAGTGGGATGGAATGCGTGTGGGATGATGGCAGCTACGATGCGCTGACGATCCTCAGACCGGCAGTGCGGAGGGATGTTCCGGTCAGGGTGGAACCTACGTCAATCCGAGCCTCTTTGAGAATGCACAACTGACCAATGGGCAGAATGCCAACATCCAGTATGGCTCCTGGAGCGGGCAGCTAATTCGACGATTGCATCCAGTTGGCTTGGTGCTTCATCGACTACGAATGCCGGCCGTGGGATTTCGCTACATTCGCGGCCTATGGTTCACTATGGGCTGCCGGAGCACTTCCGACTCAACTGAACTACGGGCAAAACGACGCTGCGACGTTGGCGATGATCAATCGTCCATGGGTGCAAGGACAGCTAGCGGCCTATGCGCAGGCGGGATGTCCGGCAAGTTACCCGGCAGGCCAAGAGTCTGGTGCGGCCTATAAGGAGTCCGCCGGGGATGTCGCTTCCGGCAACCCAAATTATGTTCAGATGGAGGTGGGTGGCTACAGTGGCCACCTAACTACTTCTGGCGGCGTAACAAACGTCACGCTCTCCAACGTGTCCGTGATTTCTTCACTCTCCGGTTATCCGCCGGTGTCGGCGCGATCAATACAGCCACCGGCTCCCATCTGAATCGAAATGCGCTGGATACGACGAGTGAGCCAGAGCGCAACGTAACGCAAACATTTAACTGGTCGGAGCCCAGCCCATGCGGACACTAAGGCGAATGAGCTTATTGTGCATGTTCGGTCTCCTGCTAGGTTGCATGTTCACTGCGGGCTGTGACTTCCGTACGCTCACGGATCAGGACGTAGCGGGAACTTATGAAGCGAGTGCAGACTGGGGCAGATCAACTCTTGTCTTACACCCGGATCACACCTTCGACCAAACAGTCGTGCGGAACACCATACGCAGACGAGCACAAAAGGGACATGAAGTTAAACTTCGTCGCTGGTAAGAGAGCGTCTTATGGAATCTTGGCCTTGAAACCGTTCTTGAACGTTGAGCACTATCACAAGGGCGATCTTGCTGGGAACTGCTCCTTCGATCAATCGAGGCTTCCTGTGGGCATCAGCATAGCCGCCGATCCCGACTATGGCATCTCGTTCGAGAAGAAATGACGGTGTGCTTACGATGCGGATCGACTTCACGTACGACTGCACTCCACACTTTGTGCATTCGGCATACAGGTTCACCGGCAAAGAAAGAGACACAGAATCAGGCAACGACTACTTCGGGGCCAGGTACTACGGTTCGAGCATGAGCCGATTCATGAGCCCAGATGATGGTAGCGATCAAGACCCAAGTGATCCTCAGAGCTGGAATCTTTACTCGTACGTGCAGAACAACCCAATTAGAAATGTTGATCCTGACGGGCACGATTGCGTAACCCAAACCGCGACTTCGGGCAGTGGGGAAACTGCGACAGTTCAGACTGGGGGGTGTAGTGGCGCAGCCGGAAATGGGACGACGCAGACCTACATAGCGGGTACTGTGACATCCTTGTCCTACGCGAGCAATGGCCAGAGCCTCAACGTTGGCTACAACGCATATGGCAGCGATCCAGACACAAGCGCTTCCGTTTCCAGCCTTGATCGAGCTCCCGCGCCCGACAATCCAGAGATCGCTGTGGGCTATCAGCAGAGCGGATTCAACCAACTGAACAACACAGCCAGCGTTGTCAACCGCATTGGAGGAGCAATATTCAATGCTGAGACCTTCTTCATGAGCGGCTTGTTGGGTGAAACTGCCCCCGAAACCGTCTGCTCTCGGATGTAGGGAAAACGCGAGTGTCAATAAACTGGGCGCATCAGTTGCTCGATGTGAGACCGGGCCATCTTCCGCCCCCAGGAACTCAGGCTGAGGTTCAACAGGCGGTCTCGTCTGCGCTCAATGCTGGCCGATACTCAACAAACGGAAGTGGTGTTATCTCAGGTACGACAACAATCCGTGGAGTAGAAGTCGGATTTTCGGGCAAGATGGTCAACGGCGTAGCGAGAATAGCAACGGTGTTTACGAAGAGATGAGCATAATACACAGCAGCTACATCGAAGTTCCGAAGAGGCTTCTCACTCCACAAGAAGCGGGATGGATACATGAGATCGTTTTAGCTAATCCGGCGTGGACTGATGTCACGCTGGGGGAGATACGTGTTGTCGCTGAATGTACATGTGCTGTCGTTCAGTCGTCCTGGAAGAACCTCTTCAGCCGCAGAATCTTCGGTTCGTCGGTCATCAAGACTGGTGGGGCAAATCGACTTGGGAATAAAAATAGACGGTCACAATGACGTCATCAGCGTTCTTCTCCACTTCGCTGAAGGCAGCCTTAGCTTGCTAGAAGTGATCTGGTACAACTTTCCCGAACCTGTGCCCTCAAGTTGGACGGAGATCAGTCGCGAAGTCAGCGTTGGTGGCTAAGGCGTGGAGGCTGATATTACTACGATGCGAGCCGTTTTCAACTACGACTGCACTCCACGTTTTATGCATCCGTGCACTTTAAATGCATCTCGTTATACAGGCAAAGAAAGAGACACCGAATCAGGACTCGACTACTTCGGGGCCAGATACTATGGAAGCAGTATGGGCCGCTTCATGTCGCCTGATCCAAGCAGCTTAGAATTCGCCGATCCCTCCAATCCCCAAAGCCTCAATCTCTATTCTTACGCTCAGAACAATCCGCTAACCAACGTCGATCCAACCGGGCTCGACTGCGTGTACTACAACGATGCTGGCAGTGGCGTCGAGTCGATTGATCGTAACAGCAGCTCCGGAGAATGCGGAAGTAACGGCGGCGATTATGTAAATGGCAGAATTCAGAGTATCCAAACATTTGGTAGCGGCGGCGATACGACCTTCGGCTTCCGAAGCAGCGATTCTTCTAATAATCACTTAACCTATGCGAACGCTCCAGGTTCACAGAGCGATGTAACCAGTTGCTCCGGAAACTGCGATATCGCAACGGCTTTCTTCAGTCTTCTAATAGCTCACCCGGTTTGTTCGATCTGTCGCCAGATCAGCGTATTCAACAGATCGCGCAGGGCGTCACAACCGACTCTCAACACTCGTTCGGTTGTATAGCGCAGGCTTATGGCGTCGGCGTCCCAGGTACGGCTGCATATCAGCTTGGACAGCCCGTGGCTGGAACGAAGCGGTTCGTTAGTCCAGGAAGTTCCCTTGGAACGTCTCCCATATCAGACGCGCTGAGTAAAGCCATCCCTATAAAAGGAAGGTTTTCAGCGCCTGTAGGTGGTCCTGGTACAGGCGTTCCCTTCCGAATGACTAAACGGAAATCTCGGAAGAGCTCTCGGGCGATATGCTCCGTTCGCTGGTCTTGCAGCTGACGCTTACGCAACAGTTCAGCTCTGGAGATGTCTGTGAAAGGCGAAAATGATGATTTACATCGTTGGCAGCGTTGTCCTCCTAGTCGGCCTCTTCATGATCTCGCCGATGCTCTTTCCTGGTCTAAAATCAGAGAGCACACAGGGGTTACGAAGACCGTTTTTACTTCTCAGCTGTCAAGCGAGGGAGTGCCGGTGCTCATCTCTTCGGCAGTCTATGACTTTTATAAACAAAAGAGTCACAGCAATAAGTTCAATCCTTCGCCAGAGATGGATATTAAAAGCATCCTCTATGAGGGACCAGAGATATCGACGATGCAGCTAAAGCTCTTCTGAAAGAGCTGCATCTTCATGCCCCATCGGAGTCCGATCGAGAATCTTGGTCCTCCGATCGAGATATCCGTACCGTGGGTGACATGGCTCGTTGGCTGTACTGAGCGAGTCAACATCAGCCATCTTGAAACGTAGCCGCGCACGAGCCGTCCCTTCGGGAGCGGCCTTGCTGCGTCTGTAGCCTCCATCTAGGAGCTGTAGCTGCGCTAGCAGAAGAACGCTGCCTGTGGCAGCGGTTGAGGTATGACACGTCACCCCAGAATGGGTGCTGCACAGCAACCTGCAGGTTGCTGTGCGGGAACTATCTGAAAACAGGCGGCTAAGAGAGAAAACGTCGCAAGTCGGGTTACTCTATAAGCGAGCGCAGGTTGCTGACGGGGAACCTCATGAGCTTGCAACCCCTTAGCCCGTCTCCGGCCCCTTCGCTGCTCGATCTTGAGCACGCGCGGCGCATGCGCATGGCCTCTCCATCCGAAAATCCAGTCTCAGGCGGTGCCGTATGAAGCCGCCGCTACGCATCAAGAGCGTGAGCACCAAGGTCAGCGAGGCGGAGTTCGCCATGCTGGAGGAGCGTGCGCGGGCGAACGGGCTGACGCTCTCGGAGTGGGTTCGTGATGTGCTGCTGTCCGCTCCGGTAGACCGGGTGCCGGAGGCCGGACGAGATCGTGCTGGCCGAGCTGCTGGCGCTGCGGTCGCTGTTCCTGAATCTGCAGCTTCCGGGCGGGCAAAGAGCCGCTGAGCGAGGCGGAGCTGCGTGAGCCTGATCGAGCGGGCCGACAGCGGTGAAGATAGCAGCGGGCGCGGGAGCGCCTGACAGGCAGCTCGAGCAGAACAGAAAGAGCCGAGCCGAAGGAGACCCAAGCGGAGGAGGGCTGAGGATGGCGGAATGGGGCCGTAAGGAGTACACGAAACCGTGGCCGAGCCGGACGCACGTGTGGACGTTGGGAGCGGTGCTTCTTAGCTGCGCTGTTCTTCGTGTTCGCGGTGCTGGCTGGACGGGCAGTATGAGCGAACTGGACGGCGGCTGAGCGGCTGTATCTGTCGGACTACCTGAAGAGCGGCGCGCGGTCGAAGCTGCCAGCGGCGAAGGCGCGTGTACACGCTGCTCCTGGGTGATAACGGCCAAGGGCGGGCAGTTGCTCGTGACCGGCGACGAGATCGAGGCGGTGAAGGGCCAGGACGGGCGCTACGGGTACTGTGCTGACCGACGACGGAATCAAGGATGGGCTGAAACGGTTGCAGTGGACGACGGCGGTGTACAACGACCGTGGTCTGCATCGAGCTGATGGGGAGTTACGTCTACGCGAACCAAACGCTGTGGGACTTCGTGAAGCGGCCTGTGTACTGGACGCTGGGGTTCTTCGCGCTGGCGCTGTTCGTGGCGATCCCGAAGGACCGGAAGCGGCGGCTGATATGGAAGCACGGGCGGCAGCTGCGCGGCCCGGAGCTGGTCACGACGGCGGAGTTCAACGAGAAGCTGGGACACTCGAAAGGGCTGACGACGTATCTGCCGGATGGGGTCATGTTCATCAACGAAGAGCAGACGTGGAGCGACAAGCTCTTTCACGCAAACGCTCAAGCCGCTGGGCACGCATCCCGCGCGAGCGGGAGGCGATGCACTTCCTGATCGTGGGCGACTCCGGCACGGGCAAGAGCGCGGCCATAAGGCAGATACTCTCGCAGGTCTGGGAGCGCGGCGAGGCGGCCATCGTGTACGACCCGGCGATGGAGTATCTGCCGCAGTTCTATAGCGCCGCGCGGGGCGATGTGATCCTGAATCCGTTGGACGCGCGCTGCCCGTTCTGGAGTCCTGGGTTGTTCCGCGTCCTCTTATGAAAGAGCGAGATGGTCCTGGGGTTGCCCACATTTGCAGGAGCTTTAAGGTGTCCGCGTTCGCACCAGCCGCCCATGGGCAATATAAGATGGCCGCATGGTTGTTGGGCTGAAGCGCTACCAAGACAAAAGCCATCTTCATTTCATCACCTTCAGTTGCTATAGAAGGCAGACACATCTGGGTACTCCAGTCGCAAGAGATCTCTTTGAGGATGCGTTGGAGCGTATCCGCTACCGCTACGTTTTCCGGGTTGTTGGTTACGTGGTCATGCCCGAGCATATTCATCTGCTGATCAGTGAGCCAGCGAGAGAAACCCTGGCACTAAGCATACAGGCGTTGAAGCTATCCGTGGCGCGGCGGAGCAGGCAGATTCCCTTTTGGCAAGCGCGCTACTATGACTTCAACGTGTTCACGGAAGCCAAGCGAGTGGGGAAGATCGAGTATATGCACTGGAACCCCGTAAGACGAGGCCTGGCGGAAAACATGGAACAGTGGCGATGGTCCAGTTATCGATGTTATTGCACCGGAGAGGAAGGAAAGGTACGTGTTGAGTCGGCCTGGTCGATGCAATGGAAGTCGGACTAGGTCGGCACATGCCGTAGCTGAGCGGCCTTTCTCAGCCATTCGGCCATCTCCTGCACAGAACCCAGGTCTCAAAAGCGAGACCTGGGCCACCCGCCGAAAGGGAATGGAGCTATAGAAGGCACCGTGACGATCCAGGGCGTTCAATGCGGTTTCCGAGGAGCACTGGTCAACGGTGTTATGCGAATTTCCACTGTATTTGCCAATAGGTGATATGGAAAACGACGGCTTCATAGCTGTACCCCGGCGGCCTCTGACAACGCGAGAGGTGGAGTGGTCACAGAGATCGTGCTCATCAGCCCACAATCGGCGGACGTCTCGCTCGGCTCACTGCATGTGATCGGGGAGTGCGCCTTCGGAGCCTCGGTCTGTGGTGTTCGAGAAGCCGGAGCAACCGCACGCTCCTCTTCTAGCCGGTCATCAGGGCTTGGTGGGTGAAATCGATCTTGCAATCCTTCACGGAGGCAAAAAAGGAACCCTTAACCATCCTTCTGCACTACGCCGATGGGAGTCTCAGCCTCTTGGAAGTGATCTGGTATAACTTCCCAGAGCCGATTCCCCAAACATGGAACGTGGTAAGCCGAGAGGTCCGTCCTGGTCGTTAACGCCTCTCTTGCTTCTTCACAGGCCGTCCCTTCGGAGACGGCCTTGCCGCATCCGAAGTCCCCGCCAGCATCGCCGTCCGACATCCATGCCAGCCCCCGGATTCCCGCGCCCGATCCAGCATCCCCTAAAAGCGGCCATGCTGCGCATGAGGATTATCTATGACACTCCACCTCCTTGCAGGTAACTGCTCTAGGAACCTTAGTATCTGGTTAGATACTCGCTGAAAACATGCGAGTTGCAGGAATCGGCTCTCTCTAACGAGATACCCGAAGTTCCTCACGACTAAGCGCGATATCAGCGTGACAAAAGGACGAACAACAGCGAGTAAAGCCGACTCGTGGTCGTCCGGTCGGGGCGGTCGTGGAGAGTCGTCTTTCGTCGCTCGGTTTTTCTCCTGAGGCGCATTGGGCGCCTGCCGCGGGTGGCCCAGGTCTCGCTTTTGAGACCTGGGTTGTTCCGCGTCCTCTTATTCGAAAGAGCGAGATGGTCTCTGGGGTTGCCCACATTTGCAGGAGCTTTAAGATGTCCGCGTTCGCACCAGCCGCCCGTGCGGCAATCTAAGATGGCCGCATAGTTGTTGGGCTGAAGCGCTACCAAGACAAAAGCCATCTTCATTTCATCACCTTCAGTTGCTATAGAAGGCAGACACATCTGGGTACTCCAGTCGCAAGAGATGGGCGAGCTCTTGGCGTTGCGGACGATCCTGATCAACCTGCTGTTCTCCATCAACAAGGGCGAGCCGATGACGCTGGAGCAGATGCAGGCGCTGATCGAGCGGGCGGACGGAAACAACGTGAGGCGGGCGCTGGAAAAGCTAGGCCCGCTTGGAGATTCCATCGGAAGCTGAACCTGTTGAGGAGATGGAGCGATGAGCGAGTGGAGGCGGAAGAAGGACCAGAGCTGGCCGAGCCGGAGGCCGGTTTGGGCATGGGGAGCATTTTTCGTAGCCTTGCTTGTCTTGGCCGGGGCGCTGGCCCGGCAATACAAACGGGAGAGGGCCTTCCTTCAGCGGTATTTACTCCCCGTCTATGTGAAGACGTGGATGCGTGGAAGCCTGCTGCCGGCGAATAAGGCGCGCTATCAGTTGATCGATGCCATGGATGCGAAGGGAAAAGAGCGGACGGCGGTAGGCGGCGAGGTGGAGCAGGTGACGCGCGCCGACGGCACGGTCGCCTATGCGCCGACGGTGGAGGCCCGGCAGGATGGCGCGGTCAAGCTCAAGTGGAACGGCGGAGTGTTGAATGACCGGGCACTGCACGCGTATCTGGGGCACTGGATATACCGGGATCGGACGGTGTGGGAGATGGTGAAAACGCCGGTTTACTGGGCGCTGGGCACGTTCCCGCTGGGGCTGTTTGTGGCGGTGCCGAAGGACCGGAAGCGGGCGCCGGTCATAAAAAGCATCTCTGCTCCTCTGCTCCTGGGTAAAATCTGTCTCCACTTTCCTCTGCTCTGATAAGATCGTCGCGAACAAAATCAACGGGAGCGCCATGACCTATAAGCCCAATCGCCGCAGTTTTCTCATCGCCGGCGGACTTACCGCCCTTGCCTCAACGAAAGTACTTGGTGCAAACGATACTCTTCGCATTGGGGTTATAGGAGCCGGCGAGCGGATGCAGACTCTGCTCAAGTGCGCGGATATCGCCGGCCCCTATCAGATTGTGGCGGTGAGCGATGTTTATGCGCCGCGCCGCGATGCGGTCAAGCAACGCTCCAACGGCATCGCTACCACCCATCTCGATTATCACGAAGTGCTGGAGAAGGATGTCGACGCCGTGCTCATCGCCAGTCCGAACCACTGGCACGTTCGCATGGCGGTCGATGCCTTGGCCGCCGGGAAAGACGTTTATCTGGAGAAGCCGGTCACTCACACCATTGAGGAGGGCGCCACGCTCAGCCGCGCGGTTCGATCCAGCAAGCAGGTTTTGCAATGCGGCATGCAGCAGCGGAGCTGGCCGCATTTTCGGGATGCGGTCGATTTGATTCAGGGAGGCAGTCTGGGCCGAGTCACCCAGGTGAGGACCTATTGGTGGCAGAATTATTCGCGGGACTGGGCGCCCCAGCCAGTCGACACTCAGGCGCTCGATTGGAAGCTTTGGCTCGGATCCGCTCCGGAGCAGCCGTTCAGCGAAGAGAAGTTTTATCACTGGCGCTGGTTCTGGAATTTCGGCGGCGGCGCCATGACCGATCTATTCGCCCACTGGATCGATGTGGCGCACTGGGCCATGAAGTCTGACCAGCCGAGTCAGGCACAAATGCTCGGGGATAGATATATCTTCAAGCAATGGGATTGTCCTGACACAATCCAGTCAGCCCTGCGCTATCCCGGATTCGATGTCGTATACGAGGGCATGATGAGTTCCTCCATCGACGATGGAGGCCTTGAATTTCGTGGGACAGCGGCAACGCTGAAGATCGACCGTAGCGGCTTTGGCGTGTATCGCGAGGATGTGGCGCGCGCCCAGAATCCCGTTCTCAAGGAGGACAGCTTCCGTGACGGGACGATTGCCCACATGCACAATTTCTTCGAGTGCGTGAAGACGCGCAAAGAGCCGAATGCTCCCGTCGAAGCCGGCATCACCTGCGCGCGTGCCGGCCATATCGCCAATCTGGCCTATCACCGCGGCGGTCAGATTGCATGGCCGGCGAAGAACTCGGCCTGAGCCTCCTGTGCACTGGGAATAGCAGCATGAAGCTTGATGCTCCTGCGGCCGCTTCTTCCGACGAGAAAGCATCGAAGATCCTCGATGCCCTGGTCTCCCGCGCCTCCAATCATCCGCAGGCCTTGGCGGCCCTGGCCCAGATCCTTCTGGACAAAGGAGAGGAAGACCGCGCCCGCTCTTTGGCCTTGCAGGCCAGGACACTGGCCCCTGGCAACCCTGAGATAGCCGCGCTCACTGCGGATATCTTGAGTGCTGGAATACACGATTGGCACTTCTCGATTGTCCGCGATCATGCCCGCAACGCAGCGTTTGACGGCGCCCTGCGCCGCGCGGTGCGGCCGGGGATGCGCGTTCTCGACATCGGATCAGGCACTGGGTTGCTGGCCATGATGGCGGCTCGCGCCGGCGCCGCGGAAGTGATTAGCTGTGAAATGAATCCTGCTATTGCTCAAGCGGCCCGCAAAGTTATCGCGGCCAACGGATATACCGATCGCATTCGTATCCTCGGCAAACATTCCGCCGATCTTGACCTTGAAACGGATCTGGGCGGTCCGGTGGATGTGCTGGTCTCGGAAATCGTCAGCAACGACATGCTGGTTGAAGGCGTCCTGCCGGCCGTGGAAAAAGCTGCCAGCCTGCTAAAACCTCAGGGACAGATGATCCCTGCGCGCGGTTCTGTACGCGTGGCTTTAGCCTTTTATCCTGCTGCGGATAAGAGACGGATGGGAATGGTGGACGGGTTCGATCTCTCCGCGTTTAACGAGCTCTCACCTAAGAATTTTCGAATCAAGTGGCATGATCGCACTCTCACTCTCCTCAGCGATGCCGCCGACCTCTTCACATTTGACTTCACTGGGCGGGGTCCATTCCCGGAGGGCCGTTCTGCGGTATCGCTCACCGCGCACAGCGACGCTGCCAATGGCATCGCTCAATGGATCCACCTCAGAATGGACGATGCCGGCGAGTACGAAAATCACCCGATAAACGCGGCAGCCTCGAATTGGTCAATTCTTTTCTATCCCTTCGCTGCCGGTTTGCGCTATGCCGCGGGGGATCGTATCAAGCTCCGCGCATCGCATGACCGTCATCATCTGCGCATATGGACGGAGAAGTAGCAGTACACTTTCGCCGGTAGAGCATTTCTCCTATAGGTGTAGACCGGAGCGAGGCTGTCTACGCAGCTTTTTTCCACGAAAAAGCTGCACATAGCCGCTCTTGGAAGGACACAGTAATAGGAGAAATGCTCCAAGCCGGTTATCCTCGAATGCGGATATGAACACGCAAACCGACGCAGCTCAGCCCATTGTTTCCCTAGATGCTTACGAGCTACAGGCGAAGTCGATCCTGGACCAGATGGCCTTCGACTATATTACGAGCGGTTCCGGAGACGGGTACACAGTCCGGCGCAATCGCGAGGCCTTCCAGGCAATCGAGATCGTTCCCAACATCCTGCGCGACGTGAGCAAGATCGATACTGGGGTCGGCCTCTTCGGCCGTATGCACGATTTCCCAATCTTGCTGGCCCCTACCGGCTATCACAAGCTCTTCCATCCGGAAGGAGAATTGGAAACCGTTCGCGGAGCCGGCCTGTGCGGCGCAACCCTAGTTACGTCCTGTTTCTCAACCGTTGGCTACGAAGAGATACAGCAACGTTCGACCGGCCCGTTATGGTTTCAGCTTTACGTCAACCCCGATCGCGGCTTCACCCGCAGTCTGGTGGATCAGGTTCTCAACGCAGGTTGCGAAGCAATCTGCCTTACCGTGGACGTTCCCGTAAACACAACCAAGGATAGCCGGCACTCCACCGACTTTCGCCTGTCCGAAGGGATTCAGCGGGTTAATTTGATACCGCTCGGCAGCGAAATAGCGGGGGCCTCACATCGCACGGTTGGGCGAAATATCTACAGCGCGGTTCGGGCCGCGAATGCTACATGGAAGGATGTCGAATGGCTTCGATCTATTTTGCCGATCCCACTCTTGCTGAAGGGCGTACTTCGCGGCGAGGATGCGCAAACGGCCATGGCCGCCGGCTGCGATGGACTCATCGTTTCCAACCATGGCGGACGCGCGCTTGATGGAGTACCGGCTGCTATTGACGTTTTACCGCAGATTGTCGAGCGCGTGCGCGGTCAGGGAAAAATCCTGACAGATGGAGGCATTCGCCGCGGGGCCGATGTCTTCAAAGCCTTGGCGCTAGGCGCTGACGCGGTTATGATCGGCCGGCCATATCTCTATGGACTTGCGGTGCGCGGAGCGCAGGGCGTGCAGGAAGTCGTGGATCTTTTGCAGGTTGAGTTAAAAATGGCGATGGGACTCGCCGGCTGTGCATCCTTGCGTGAAATCGACCGAAGCCTTTTGCGGATGAAGAACCACTGATGTGTGCCGCCTCCGAGCCGGGGTGATGTTGGAAAGTTCGAAAGGCTGCAGTAAAACGAGGGTCGCGCCGTTGATCACGCGAACCAAGAGGGCTTTTCAGCCCCTGAGGGACTACTTCGGCAGCCCCCTCAATCAAGCTTGGGATTGTTCACAAGAGGCGAGGTGGAAGCCCTGGACTTCAGTCCAGGGTAGCGGGTCTTCAGACCCGCGGGAATAGGATTGGATCCAAGCAGATCGGGCTTTCACGCTGTCAAGTTCACGGACATTGCTTACAGTTTGTCTCCGGACATCCCTTACACCTTTTTAGAAAGTATTCGGTCTTGCAGTTCTGACTTTGCGAGACGAAGATCCGCATGATCACTCTTTCAACCGACGACGGCGTGCGTCAACGCCACCAGGCCTAAAGGCCCTATTTGGAGATGGAAAGCTACTCGTGGGCCTGGAAGGCCCACTTCCCCGGACTGAAGTCCAGGGCTTTCACCCCTCCCTTTTTCGTACATCGGGTGAGAAATCCAGGCTAGTTCTTACGAAACGAAAGCCCTTTAACGGCCGACCACAATTTGAAAGACTTTGAAGGGATCGCGCCGGTCATTATACCCTTGACCGGATATACGTTCCGAGGTATATTAAACATGGAATGGGACCGTACTGCTTGGCGATGAATTCGAGCCGGAGTTCCTCGAATTGCCAAAGGATGTGCAGGACGAAACACTGGCGATGGCGCGTTTGCTCCAGCAATTCGGCCCAAATTTAGGCCGTCCGCGTGTCGATACGCTCAAGGATTCACGGCACGCGAATATGAAGGAACTTCGCTTTGACGCTGCAGATGGAGTCTGGCGGGTGGTCTTCGCCTTCGACCCAAAGCGCAGAGCCATCCTGCTCGTGGCGGGCGACAAGTCCGGTGGTAGCCAAAAACGGTTCTATCGCGAACTAATCCGCAAAGCCGATGAGCGGTTCGATGCCCATCTTGGGCGCATCAGACAGGAAAGGAAATAGATTATGGCGCGCAACATCAACGACATCATCAAGAGCCTACCGGCTAACCGCCGCCGCAAGGTCGAAAAGCGCGCGGCCACCCTGATCACCGATGAAATGACCCTGCAGGAGCTGCGCCGGGCCCGCGAGATGACGCAAGTGCGCATGGCGAAGAGTCTCGGCGTCGCGCAGAAGCAAGTATCCGAAATCGAAAAGCGTACCGACATGCACATCTCAACACTCCGGCGCTCGATCGAAGCAATGGGAGGAAAGCTTTCGCTCGTGGCGGAGTTTCCTGACCGCGACCCCGTGACACTGGCCGGTATCGCGTCCCTGGACGCACACACGCCTCGCCTCAGCGCCGGTCCTAAGAAGTAAGTAGGTTTGGATCGCCCTCCTCCCGCCGCTATCGGCCTCCCGGAGTCCGCCTCGTGAATTCTGAGGCTTCTGCCACTTTGGAGAGCGGAGCATTTTCCAGGAGAAAACTCCCGTTTCGCACTCTGCTGCGATCGACGGCAGAATTGAAAAACCAATTCTCTATTTCCAAACCGGGAAAGCTAGCTAGTGGAGGAAAACGGCGACCGTCTATCAGCAGAGATTCCAACCCTCGTTCTGGACGGAGTTGTTTTCCCCATCGAATTGCTGCGCGAGATAAGCGAGAAGCTTGAAATACTCCTCTCGGCGTCCCCTTCCAGGATGAAGCGCCGCGTATTACCGCGCTGCGTTATGTGATGAGGAATGCCTGGCGCAACCACCCTGGCAAATCGAACCATTGGCTCACCCTGCCAATCTGTTTTCGGAGCGGTGGGAAGCGAAGCTACCGATCAGCTCCCTCGTGCCATCACCAGGGATCATGTTCAGCGAAATGGATTAACTTATGGGTCCGCGAATCATTAAGGATTCTTCAGCCATGGTCGGCAAGAGGAACGGTCGATGGCGGGGGTTATTTCGTCTGTTTGAAATGCCCTGAAATGCCGATTTCATTCCGGCGTACTACGAATCTGTCACAGCTTCCCGTCCCCGCAACTCCACAATCATTGCACTCAATGGAAAACACGAACCGGCCGAGCAGTGGGACGAGTTGACGCGCTGGGCTCACTGAGGACCCTGCTTTTGGAATTTATTCCCCAAGGCTGTTGGGTGCCAGCGCATTTGCGATCAATTTGAAAATCGTCCCGCTGGCGTTGTCGTAGTTGCCCTCTTGGTCAAAGGCATCGGCCTTGGGGGTCGTGACCACGGCGACGGTGAGCTTTCGCCCTGGTAAATAGCCCACGGTCGCTCCGTTCCCGGCAAAAAGCTTCGTTTGGCTAATCCAGGACCCTAAATTGACAACACCGAGGCCGTAGTTTAGCGCGGCGGTATTCTGCCTGCAAGTTGGACAGAGGCATGCTGAATTGGCTGGATGACAGTTAGGGTCAGGATCTCCGAAGCCGATCAGATTGGGGGCGATTTGTTCCTTCCACGACGCCCGGGAAAGGAGTGCCCCCGTTCCCACGGCTTCCATGCTCTTACTCATGTCCGTGATATCGGTGGTCTGAACCGCTCCTTCGGCCGTGGTCCAGGATGGATTCCAGAAGGTGGACTCCTCATAAAAGGGCGTTCCCGCGGGAATGTGCAGATATGGGATGCGCTCAGAAGTGAAGGCGTGCAGGACGGGATCGGGAATCTGGGGTGTATCAAAGCCTTGCGTCTGCTTCAAATCCATAGGAACCAAGATGTATTTCCGCATCGCTTCCGCTAACGGCATGCCGGTAATTTTTTCGATCACGAGACCGAGGATCGCGTAGTTCGTGTGGGCGTAGCCCCAGTTTGTACCCGGCTTGAACTGCATCGGGCTGGAGATTCCGATTTGGATGAGTTCCTTTGTAGTCCATTGCTGAAAAGGGTTCCGATAGAAAGCATTTATGAATTCAGGCTGGTAAACATAATCGGCATACCCCGATGTAAAGTTGGCCAGATTCTTGAGCGTGATTCGATCTGCATCGGGAAGCTCGGGCAGATATTTGGAGAGGGGATCGTCCAGACTGACTTCGTTCGGATTTTGGTCAATCAGTTCCAGCAGCATTGTAGACATGTAAGTGAACGCCATGGCTCCGTTTCGAAAGTGCATACGTGAAGTGGCGGGAACATTCGTCATGGATTCACCCCTTGCTTCCGTATACACATCCTGACCGTTCAATCTGACTTGCACTAGGAGCGATTTCAGCTTGTACTGCTCCATGAGACTGCTCGTCAGGGTTTTCAGTTGGGCCGCCAGCGGGTTGGCTTCCTGCGACTCCTGGCCATGGGCTGCGCAGAATGTCATCAGCGCAAGACAGATCAGTCTTTTTTTGAACATATTTTCCTTTTTGAACAAGATCTCCTTCAGGCGGCTGCAAAAGCCGCCTGAAGTGCCCGGCTTTCCTCGTGAAGATTCGAGGGTTTTCGAGGCGATAGGCAAAAATCCCAAATTTTACTTACTCTGCTTTTTGCACGAGCCGCTCAGGAGCACACCCGAATCCAGTGTCGCGAGATCGCAGGTATTCGCGTCCTCGCCGGAGCAGACGAAGCTCAGGTGGCTGGAAAAGGTGGACGGACAACTCGATGCGGATCCCTCTTGCAGCGAGTATTGGAATTGCGCCAGACCAACCCCATTAGGGTTTATGTTGTAAAGCCCCGTACCCTTGACCAGCGAATAGTTGCAGATGCCCACGCCATTGAGCTGCGCCGTGAAAACGCTCTCGCTGAACGTGCCATCGCCCTGCGGATGATACTGAGCGGTTCCGACGGCAGGGGCACCTCCCAGTGTACCGCTGACACCGCATCCGTAGCCCCCTTTGATGTCCGCGTTGGTATAACCGCGATGATCGCGGTCGGTGTCATAGGCGCGAACGGTGGTCGCAAGGGCAACAAAAGCCACTGCGACGATGGAAATTGCCATTTTCTTCATTGTCGGTCTCCTCGTTTTCCTTTTCAGTATCAGCCTTTTCAAGGGCAGCGCCGCTATAGGCGGCATCAGCCCGGCGGACTGTTCGACCCATGCTCCAGGGACATATTGCTCAAAGCTTTCTTTAAAAGCAACAATATTATCGAAATTAGGACGATTTTAACTGCGCTTGAATACCCTGGAGATAGTGCTGATCCTGCCCCGCATGGTGGTGGAATTCGCCCGCACAATGTACGCGTGATAGAGGAGAGCACCCGCAGCCTTTCTAGCTAGAACAGGACACGGAGTGAAGGAATTCTAGAACTCGCATGTTGGCATGTAGGGATTTGTTGTCAATCAACAGAACCGCAGATCTCTCCACTCCCTAGCAAGTAACAAAGCTCAAAAGGTAATCTTGCCAGCTACATTGATCCAAGCGATTGCCGCCAGTTGTCCTCTGCACGAACTCCCGTACCTCGTGTTGAGATTGGCAAACTGCGGTGTGTTGGTGGCGTGCAGCCACTCACTGCGCAGCTCCAGGACAAACCACTCGTCGAGCATGTCGTTGGGTGGAGGATTGCTGCGGCGGTCTGATGGAGAGCCGATAAGTAAAAAACCGGCTTTCCGGAGGTGATCGAGCCGGTTAGCCGAGACGGAATCGGTCCCGGGGAGGAGTCGCTGAAAAGGATTGGCTACTTCGATCCCGCCCGCCGCAAAGCGCCGGGTGTCACGCCGTGCACTCGTTTGAACGCGCGGTTGAACGCGGCCTCCGACTGACAGCCAAGACGAGTTGCCGCTTCTCCGATCGTCAACCGTGCTTCGGTGGTTAAATTCTGCTCGCTGCACGCATTCGCACTTCATGTCAAGACTTCCTGCGCAATTTGTCCTCGCTCGCCGGAAACAATCGACTTGGCAAAAAAGGAAATCTGAGTAAGGACAGTCCCGCCATGATGTGCTAGAGTTTCTTTGCGTTCGCGAAAGCCTTTCCCCCACCCTCACAATGCCGGCGCTGTCGGGCGTTGTAGAGCAACGTATTTCTTCAACCAAGGAGATTCCATGAGATCTGTTCGACTCATTACTCCATCGGGAGCTTTTCGCCGGGTCGCTGTTGGCCTTTGCCTGGCCGCGAGCCTCGCTGTCTGCAGCCACGCACTGGGCGCTCCCCCCGAGGACAAAGCCCTCAAAGCAGCGCTCCATGAAGATCTGCAAGATTATTTGACAAGCCGTTCTTCAATCGAACATATCTCAACGCTTTCCATGAGCATCACGTTTCGGGGGAGTAAAGAAGGCATTACCGACGCTATCGGAACGACAGAGTATGGAGGCGGCAAACCGGTTACACCCGAGAGCCTGTTTCAAATTGGCAGCAATACCAAGGCGTTCACCTCGGTGCTCATTCTCCGGTTGGAGGCTGAAGGGGTGCTCTGCATCGAAGACACGGTCGGCAAATGGCTGCCGCAGTACCCGGCTTGGGGCAAGGTCAAGATCCGTGAGTTGTTGGACATGACCAGCGGGATTCCCACCTACGATCTAACGCCAGCCCAGATCGATGACTACGGGAACAATCCTTATATCAAGTCCACCCCCGAAGATCTGGTCGCCTACGTTTACCCGACCATCAAAACTCCGGGCGCGATGTATGAGTATTCGAACACCAACTACATCCTGTTGCAGATGATCATCGAAAAAGCTAGCTGGTCTCATTCCTACAAGGCGGAAGTCGACCGCTTGATCGCGGAAAGGCATTTGCATGATACGTATTACGAGCCGTACTTCTACCCCAGTTTTGTAACCAGGCGGCTTGTCTCCGGCTATTACGTAAATACGGATGAACCGGTAATACCCAATTTGCTGGGCACCGACACCAAGAACTACAGCTTGGGATGGACACAGGCCGCCGGGGGCCTCATCAGCAAACCTACCGACCTGACGCGGTGGATACGCGAGCTTTTTGAAGGGGATGTATTGCCGCCGCAGCAGAAGGAGGAGCTCGAAAGTCTGGTTTCAATTCCGGATGGGGTAAAGATTCCCAAGACTTCGGAAAAATACCCTCAGGCTTTTGGCCTGGGAGTCAGCCAGATGACCGCTCAGCCATTCGGACTCTTCTGGTTCTACAACGGTTCGACCATTGGGTATCGCGCGGCGTACCTCTATTTGCCCGATTCTGGGTTGATTATCAGCGTGTTTACCAATAGCCAGGCGGCCACAGCTGTTAGCGAAGTGGATAAGGTCCTGATGGCAACGCTGTATGAAACCCTCAAGAAGTTCGGCAGGGTCTGACGCGCGGAGGCCGGTCGCGCCGTCAGTTCCCGGCTCTGTGAAAGAATTATTGACCACGCCCGTAGATCTGGAAGCGGCGCATCAGCCCAGCCCGGGGGTACGGGGGTATTTCGGGGACAGGAATTTCGTGACCAGACGGAACCGACCCCTCACCGGAGCACGGCTAATCTTCGCCTCGCGCATTCCAAAGTGTGAGTCCCGTCGGTCACGAGTTTTCTAGTTGGGCTCGTCAGATCCGGTCACTGACGTCCGAATGTCGCCGCAACCTCGGTTTCGCATTTCTTAACGGGTGCGTAATCGCCGAGTCAAATCAATACGTTGAGACTCGGCGGTATTGCAAAGGGACGCACGCCGCTGCACGTGGTTGCCGATTGGCCGGGGTACTTTCCAAAATGGTCCCCAAATGGTGCGGATTCTCATTGAAGCAGGAGCAGATCCTAACTACCTTAGGCATGAAATGACTTTGCTGGTTGAGCCTTTTGCGCATGAAGAACAACTGATAGAGCAGCCTTCGGAACCGGCGACTCTTCGAGTTCAATGAGGTGAAATTGTTTCCAGATTGACATTCCTGTCTCTCGCGCCGTAAATTGCGATTGCGCCTCCGGGGAATAGAAGAGTTGAACGCAAACGCTTTACGTATAGCTCGATGGTTGAGAGCAGCAATCCTGGCTGCGGTAGTTCTCCTGCTCTTCCCTTTGCGCCTGTGTGCGCAGCAAAGCGCCGTCGCCTCTCTGCGCCAGGTCTTTGAGCATCCGCCGGACGATGCGCGGCTGATGATGCGATGGTGGTGGTTCGGGCCGGCTGTCGTCAAACCGGAGCTGCAGCGTGAGATCGAAGCCATGAAAGCTGCCGGAATCGGCGGCTTTGAAATTCAACCGGTTTATCCGTTGGCTCTCGACGACCCCGCGAAACACTTCCGCAATCTACCCTATCTTTCTCCCGAGTTTCTCGACGACGTGCGTTTCGTTGCGGACACAGCCCGCGCTCAAGGCATGCGCGTGAGCATGACGCTGGTAAGTGGATGGCCTTACGGAGGACCGCATACTCCCGTAACGGAAGCAGCCGGGAAACTGCGCATTGCGGTTGTGGACGCGCCGGCAGGAACGGATTCGATCGCTCTCCCCCACGTCGGCAATGGAGAGCGGATGCTGGCGGCATTTCTCGGTGCGGTAAAGAATGGGCGCCCCGAAGGCGCCACTCTGCGCCAGGTTCCTCTTACCGAAGATTTTCGACTCGCCTTTCCAGTCTCGAAGCAGGATCGGGCCGCGGTCTTCTTCATCTCAAGCCGAACCGGGCAGATGGTAAAGCGCGCCGCTGTGGACGCGGACGGATTCGTGCTCGACCATTACGACAAAAAGGCCATCGACGATCATTTGAAGAGTGTTGCCGATCCTCTGATAGATGCATTTGGAGATCATCCGCCGGATTCGGTTTTCAGCGACAGTCTGGAGGTATACGGCTCCGACTGGACCAGCGACATGCTCTCGGAGTTTCGTAAACGCAGGGGCTACGATCTTACTCCGCATCTGCCCGCGATCATGGATGCGTCGATGCCTGAGAGCGCAGCGGTACGCCACGATTGGGGAGAGACCCTGACGGAGTTGGCCGATACCAACTACCTCACTCCCATCAACACCTGGGCCCAGGCTCACCACACACGCTTTCGCTCGCAAACCTATGGCTCGCCGCCAGTCATGCTCTCCAGCAACAATCTGGTGGCTCTTCCCGAGGGTGAAGGGCCACAGTGGAGGAGTTTTTCGTTTACTCGCTGGGCGACCTCGGCAAGCCATCTCTATCATCGGCCGGTGACCTCTGTGGAGGCATGGACCTGGATCCACTCGCCCGCCTTCCGCGCCACGCCTTTAGACATGAAGGCAGAGGCCGACCTGTTCTTTCTGGAAGGCGCCAACCAACTTGTAGGTCACGGGTGGCCCTACACTCCGCCGGACGTACCTGGTCCCGGCTGGGCTTTCTATGCGGCTGGAGCGCTCAACGATCACAATCCCTGGTGGGGAGTAATGCCCGATCTCACGGCTTACCTCGCGCGTGTGAGCGCAGTATTGCGCCAAGGGCAACCCGCAAACACGGTCGCCATCATGCTGCCTACCGACGACGCGTGGGCGAGCTTTGCGCCCGGCCATACCTCCTTGACCGCTGTTATGGGTAAGTACGTCACTCCTGCACTTACACAGCAGATCCTGGACAGTGGCCATAACTTCGATTACATTGACTCGGCTGCGATCGACACTATGGGGATACATTACCCCGTATTGTTGCTGGCGCATGTGGACCGCATTCCACTCGCAACTTACAAAAAGATAGAGGAGTATGCCAGGGCTGGAGGCAAAGTGATTGCCGTCGGTACACCACCCGCTCATGCTCCCGGTTTGCTCAACCGGGCAAGCCTGTCTCCCCAGGTTCAGGAAATCTCGCGCTCGCTGTTCGACGGGACCGGCGCGCCGGGAAAGATCGCCGGCACGGATGATGCGGTAGGACAACTTCTTCGCGAGGAGTCTCCAGCGGAGGCGAGCTTTTCACCGGCTGCGCCGGCGTTGGGGTTTATACGCCGGAAACTTTCCGATGGAGAGCTTATTTTTCTGGCAAACACCAGCAACAAAGCTATCCACACGCAGGGAAACTTTGGCGCGGCAGAGGAATCCGCGGAATGGTGGGATCCTATGTCTGGCGCGCAGACCGTTCCAGGCAAGCCTCCTATCCAGATCGATCTTGAACCATATGAGTCACGAATCCTGGTGTTGACGAGCGATCGCGCCGCGACAGCGAGCAACTCCATTCCGGCGCAAGCTGCCATGAGAGAACTCACAACTCTAAAAGACCTGAGCGATGGCTGGAGTGTTGCATTTCCTTCTTTGAGCTATGCCCATGAATCGAATGCCCGGACCTCCTGGACCGATGATGCAAAAACACGTTACTACTCCGGGATAGCTGTTTATACAAAGGATTTCAACCTCGGCGCAGGCGCTCTCAAGGCCGGCCAGAATTTATATCTTGGCTTTGGAGAGGGAACGCCGATCCCGGAGAAGCCGAGAGATCACGGAACTCTAGCTTTGTTGGAAAGCCCGGTACGGGAAGCGGCCGTCGTCTTCGTGAATGGCAAGCGAGCAGGATCGGTATGGCATCCTCCTTACAGAGTTGATGTAGGAGCGCTTCTTCGGCCAGGAATCAATCACATCGAAATTCGCGTAGGCAACCTTGCCATCAATACACTTGCGGGGCGGCAGTTACCAGACTACAGGCTGCTGAACAGCCGCTATGGAGTTCGCTTTGTTCCGCAGGATATGGCCGGACTGCAGCCTCTGCCTGCGGGCTTGCTGCAAGGGGTACGCCTGATTTCCGCTGGGCCTGAACCAGCCAGGTAAGGAGCGCTCGTTGCGCATATTGCTCGCAATTTTGCTGTTGATGCTCTCGCGCGCCGCCGCAAATGCGAAAGAATTTGTGGCCAATGACTATGGGGCCAAAGGTGACGGCACGACCTTGGCGACCAAGGCAATTCAGGCCGCAATCGATCGCGCATCCGCATCGGGGGGCACGGTCATACTCCGTCCAGGGATATATCTCAGCGGAGCAATATTCGTGAAATCGGGCGTGACGCTGCGCATCGATTCAGGTGTAACCATTCGCGGAGTGCAGGACCTGAGCGGCTATCCTCTCCTGCCAACCCGCGTCGCGGGAATCGAGATGACGTGGCCTGCCGCTCTGATCAACGTATATGAGCAGCACGACGTATCCATTACAGGGAACGGTAAGATTGATGGAGACGGAAAATATTGGTGGGATGAATACTGGGCTCTGCGCAAGCAGTACCAGCCTCGCGGCCTGCGATGGGCCGCGGACTATGACGCACAGCGGCCGAGGTTGATTCAGATATACAAGTCTTCGGATGTGCGGCTTAGTAACTTGATGCTGGAGCGCTCAGGATTTTGGACCGTACATATTTGTTACTCCCATAACATCACCGTGGACGGCATCACCATCCGCAACAATATCGGCGGCCGCGGCCCAAGCACCGACGGGGTCGATATCGATTCATCCTCCAAGGTGCTGGTCGAGCATGCGGATATCGCGGACAACGATGACGCCCTTTGCCTGAAAGCAGGCCGGGACTCGGATGGCCTTCGTGTAGACCGGCCCACTGAGGACATCGTGATCCGCGACTCAACCGTGCGCGAGGGTGCTGCCGGCGTCACTTTCGGAAGCGAGACCTCCGGAGGCTTCCGGCATATTGAAGTGAGCGGCATCCGCGTGATGAAGCCCGTTCCCGTGGCGATCCTCTTCAAGTCCGCGCACACCCGTGGCGGTGGCGGGGAAGACATTCGCATCCACGATATCGTCGCCGAAGGCGTGAAAACAGTCCTGGAGATCAACCTGAACTGGAACCCGAGTTATAGCTATGCCACAATCCCGCCGGATGAGAAGAACATCCCCGCTTATTGGCGTGTACTGGCGACGCCGGTGCCAGCCGGCCCCGGCCTTCCGCACTTTCGCGACGTCACAATCACCGGAGTGAAGGCTACGGGAGCGAACGTAGCATTCAATGTGGCAGCATATAAAGATGCACCTCTGGTAGATTTCCATCTCGCGCATTGGACAGTGGAAGCGCAGACGGCGGGCAAGATTGCGGATGCGCGAGACTGGGTCGTTAACGATGTAGCCGTACACACTGCCGATGGCAGCAAAGTAAGCGTGGTGGACAGCACCGGCAAGTTTAACTTTAGCCGGTAAATTACTTGCATCTGCGCCTATAGTAGTTCGACCAATTCGTATTCGTCCAAAGTTGGCAGGGTGAATTGGGTGTAGCCATTGTTATTTGCAACGGTAACGTTTTGCCTGGACTTGACGGCATGGGCGGACCGGAACTCCCCTTTTAGGCTCACCTCGATGTTCGTCATGCGAACAGGATTGAAGTAGGCGGTGTCGGAGTGACCCGAAAGATTGATGAACTGCACCAGGCGGCGATCCCTCTGCCGCATGAATGTTATTTCCACCAAGGGATGTGCATTGCTTTTAAGCTGGCGTCCTGCAGGCAGCATGGTATCGATCAGATCGCCCATCAAGCCGGAATGCGCTTGGGAACTCTGCCGATAGTAGAGCCTTCCGATATCCCAGGGCAGCCACGCCACCTTTCCTGTACCTATAGTCTTCATGACCAGGCCGGGATCGGTAGTGTCCTTCCAGTCGATATGCACGAACTCCGGCGGTCCATACATCGAGGGCGGAATAAAAGTAATTGGACTCGCGCCTTCCGCCTTCACTTGCAGGTAGTCGCCGTACATGAAGACGACATCGGTTGCTTTAAGGGAAGGGAACATCGCTTTATCCCGAATACGGAAGTAGGCGCCGTCGGGGTCCTTCCAGAGCTTGACCGAAGGAGCAACCTCGAATTCCGGAACTGTTGAGCTGGCAATGATGAGCCGGCCGCCGTTCCGTACATATGGCTCCAACCCTTGCGGCGCAGCGCCTGGCGTGATGACGAGGTCAGCATCGCGCTTGCCGATCCAATTCAGGTTTTCAACTGCGGCAAACGGGATGTGATGCTCGGTTAGTAAGCGGAAGAGACCGCGATAGGAATCCTGCGGTATCTGATAACCGACACCGCCGGAGCGGGGCGCGAGGAGAAGGACGCGCGCCTCACTCTTCTGCCCAACGAAATAATCCTGGTGCTCTTTGAGCCAGCCATAGGCCGGAATCGCGACATCGATAGCCATCCTGTCCTGCTGCTCCTGGATAGTGCCGTGCAGGTTGAAGGCCGCGGCCCCTCCATTGGCGACATCTTGCCAGATCCGAGTTTGAATTTCAGCCTGGGGCACGGTCGCGAATCTCCAGGGGAAGTCGATGAAGGACATACCTTGACAGACGACACCTTTGTCGGGATAGCTGTTTCTCCATTGATTGGTATTGTCGCTGGCGGAGTACGGCCAGAGAGGAAGCGGACGGCGAACCGCGGTATTTGCCTCTCCGTAAACGATATCGCCGATTTCGGGAGCTGTACCGACGAGCGCGGCTTTGGGCCGCTTGCTTTTCACCAGGTCGCGGATCGTGATCGACATGGAGATACTGGCATCGTGCAGGAAGGCCCGGTAATCGGCATCGGGGGCCTCAGGCACATCGCGATGAAAGCGTTCGCGATAGAGCCTCTCGCAATTGTCGCAATGGCAGAGACCTAGATACCGCTCACTGTAATCGGTCGTAGGATTGCTGAACATATTAAAGAAACAGCCATCGACGTCATAGCGGTCGAGTGCTTCGCTGAGAATCTCAATTGACTTTCGCCGGTACCAATCGCCGTTGATGCAAGCTAGGTAAAGTCCGTTATAGATGGCTGGCTGGCCGTCGGCCATCTTGAAAAACCAATCGGGATGGGCATCGTACACATCCTTGTGGGTCTTGCTGAAGTCCCAGCGGCTCACAACCCGGATCTTCCGCGCGTGGGCCTCGCGAAGCACTTCGCCGAAGGTATCCTGGCCCTTGGGCATATAGGGGCTTACGTACTCATATTGCACTTTGCTCGGATAGAGCGCCGTAATTCCGCCGGCCGACATCATCAGCACGTTGGCATTGAAGTTTGCCACATCCTCGATGAACTGCCTGGGGTTGAGCGCGGCATCGGTTTCGCGCAGGTTGGTTTGCAACCAGCGAATCGGCTCAACCATCCACCAGCCCGGCGCCTGATTCGAGGCTCGCCTGATCTGCAACCATGCTGATTGCCGCATGAGAAGGCGGCATAACGCCGGCGGCCGCCGTAACAGCGGCGCCTTGCAAGAATGTCCTTCGGTCCATCTTTGTCTTCTCCTGATACCGGTGCGCTTCAGTAGCGCCACACCCTAAAACGTCAACTTCGCGGCAAGCTGCAGAATGCGCGCAGGATTTGAGGCGAGGATAGTTCCAAATGTGGTGGTGGTGTTAACGTTATTCGCTGGTTGACCGAAGTTTGTATGATTCAACGCATTGAATGCTTCAAAGCGAAGCTGCAGATTGATGTTCTCGCGGACTGGAATCATCCGCACCAGGGCTGCGTCGACATCGACATATCCCGGCGCCGTCAGCGAGTTCCACCGTGCATCGCCGAAGGTTCCAACCGGGTTCTCTACAAAAGACTGCGGGTTGAGCCATTGACGGGTGGTTTTGTTGCGCAGGTACGGTTTGCCTATCAAGTTAGGCCGGTCTTGCCCGATCCCCGTGCGAGAATTGTCTATTCCGCTCACCGGAGTGAAAGGACTTCCCGTTTGAGCAGTGATGATCGGCGATATCTCCCAGTTGCTTAACACCGCTCGCGTAAGCTTATTCTCGAAACGGGGACTATCTATCACCAGGGAGCCCACGAAGGCATGCCGCAAATCCGAGTCGCATGGGCCATAATCAGCATTTCTATCATAGGGATTTTGATAAGACGGCCCGTTGTTTCCCAAGTCATTGGACTCTATCTCGCCGTCTTGCATGCAGCGGGAGAAAGTGTAGCTGGTAAGCAGAGTATAGTCTTGGGCAAATCGATGTCTGGCTTTCAAGATAAGCCCGTTGTAGTTGGAATAGTTCCCCTCATCTAAGGTTTGTATTTGACCATAGGCGGTTCCGGCTACGGGATTTTGTAAATACAGCAGCCGCCTCTGATTTGTATTGGCAATCGTAGAACTTCCCGGAATATAAACCGCGTGGTTCTGGTCTGCACCCGACCAGAGATGAGTGGTCTTGCTGCCCAGATAGTCCGCGGAAATCAGCCAGTCTTTTCCCAATTGGAACTGGTAGCTCAAACCCCAGATTTGCGCGTACGTCGGTCGGGTATTGATGGGAAAGCTGTAGTAAGTCGCCTGGGTAGGAAAAGGCTGACCTTTCGAAGGAGGAAAGGGGAAGGGAAACGGGTTGCCTCCAGGATAGTTCGCGTATAGGTTGGAAAGGGGACCAGGATTGGTGAGCGTGACGGTGCTTCCCCATGGCGCGGCGTCGGCCCACTTTGCGTAATAGTAAAGGTTTGGGGTGTCATGGAAAATGCTATAGGAAGCGCGAATGCTCTGCTTGCCGCTGCCGGTTGGATCAAAAGCAAACCCGATCCGTGGGCTAAAGTTAGCCAGCTTGCCGTTTATGTAGGAACCCGGGACGCCCGGATCGCCGGCAAATAGAAGCCCGGCGGGCGCATTTGTATACTTGGCGGTTTTCTGGCCGGCATTGAACGCGCTTTGCGAGAAGTATTCTCCTCGTCCGGCAACATCCGTTTCCGGAAGGAATGGCTCCCATCGCAATCCAAAGTGAACATTCAATTTGTTGTTTACTTGCAGGTTATCCTGTGCGTAGAGAGCAATGTAATTTTGCCGGAAACCCATTTGTTCCGGATTGCCTTGCACCAGCTGGCTGGACCTGCCCAGCATAAAGTCGAGCAAAGGATCGTTGCTAAATTGACCGTTGAAGCTGAATGAGCCATTGCCGTTGAATACGTTGAACTCATTCAACTGCCGGTAGATGTAATCCACTCCAAACGTGATCTGGTGATGCCCGTGGATCAGCGCGGCATCGTCGGCGAACTGAAATGTGTTCCGATTAAAATGTGCCGGGGCACCATTGCCGTTGCCAATTGCGAAGGCGCTGCTGATGCTCATATTGGTGAAGTTTGGGACGAACGATGCAATATCGATACCCACTGCCGGAGGGCTGAAAAAATTTGCTGCCGCGCTCCGGTCGTCTCTGAATCGGGTTCCCGCGATATGGATGCTGTTCACCAGGGAGGTGCTGAGGGTGTATGTATCTCCTAGCACCAGGGACTGGCCGCGCTGCTCCGTTCCTGGTGAGGTGGTTGTCAGCAAATCCTTGCCATCGAAGAATGGAGGATTGTTTAGATTCACGATGAAATACCGAACGAAGATTTGATCCCTTGTGCTTTGCGTCCAGTCGGCGCGTCCGATGTATTGGGTCTCATTACTGGGGGTGGGTATCCCATAGACTATTTTTCCGCATGGATCGCTCGAAACCGGAACATACTTCAGCAACGCGAGCGCCTGCGGGCTGAAAAGCGCAGGCGACACCTGGTCGTTCGCGAACGGTACGTCTGTGGCAGGATTGAGGATCGTTCTTGCCTTATTATTCGACTGACAACCGGCGGATTCGCGGGCGCTGAAGTCGCCGTTAAGCGTAGCTTGGGTGGGTACAAAGCTGATGGTTTGGGGCGGCGCAGTTCTCTGAATAGTGTTCTGATAACCGAAAAAGCCGAAGATTTTATCTCTTTTGATCGGTCCTCCAACAGTACCCCCAAATTGATTTCTTTTGAGCGTGTCTTGTGCGGTCGCGAAATAGTTGCGGGCGTTGAAGTCTCCGTTCCTGACAAACTCAAAGAGATCTCCATGGAACTCATTCGTTCCCGATTTGGTTACGATGTTCACCGCCGCCCCTGGGTGAAGTCCGTATTGCGCGGAAAGCCCGCTGGTCTGCACATTGAATTCTTGCAAAGCGTCCGGAAAAGGGAATGGAAGATTTACGTTGGAAAAGGCATCGTTATTGTCTCCTCCATCCATAAGAAAATTGTTGCCGGTAGCTTGGGCGCCGGCCACAGAAATCGCGACTGAGCCGCTGTAAGTCTTTGTCGTAACCAGCGCGATGCTGCCTCCGCTCGCGAAGGCCGGCGAATTGGCGGAACCGCCGGAGAGCAGGATCAGTTGTGTCGCTTGACGGCCATTCAGTGGAAGATCCACAATCCGGCGCTGATCGACCAATTCGGAAATCGAGGTCTCCTGAGTTTGAACCATGCCTGCCGCTGCGGATACTCGGACTTCCTGATTTACGGCGCCTACCTGTAGCACCACATTGACTTGAACTTCGTTCCCGACAGCCAGCACGATACCCGACTGAAGGTAGCGCTGAAATCCTTGGCCGGTTACTTCCAACGTATAGGGTCCTACCGGAAGATTTGGAAACGCATAGGCGCCATTCGCGGAGCTAACAGTAGTTCGCACCTGCCCCGTACTAGTCTGGGTCGCTTTGATTTCTGCATTAGGCACGATTGCAGAACTTTGATCTGTAATTGTGCCGCCGATCTGCGCGCCTCCCGCGGATTGCGATAGCAGCATGGGAGGGGGAAGGCACAGGATTATCAAAGCCAGCAGGAATGCGCGGGTCGTATGCATGATCTCACCTCTGAAAGAACGAGCTACTCGGTCGCCCACGGCGGTCGCGCGTTTTCGCGCGTACTTCTCAAAGAACGAAGTGCACGCTCTTGAGGCAACCTCTAACCGGAAGCCCACCGCGTCATGGTTCGCAAATGAGAGAAATGCGACTTCCAGACGGTAGACTGGTAAGACCAAACGTGTCAAGAACTTTTTACTTTCCTCCTTTTGCGACGTAAAACATATTCTATGTTACTCATTCAAAATAGCCTTAAAGAATTTGTTTGCGAAAATGCAGCCAACTTTTGCGCAGTGCTGGTAATTTGGTAATACCTGAGATGGAGTCGGCTCGGATACTTTGCTTTCAGCATCCAAAGGGTTTAAGACTATGCTCAAGGCATTAACTAGGAATTTTATCCAGGGTAGACGGAATGAAAATAGAGTCCCCGGCTCCGATTGAGCGCACGACCTTAGTGGCGGCCGCATTTGAGCGCCTCATTTCGAATGTCGTGCATGGAAAATGGAAGGCTGGGGACCAGCTTCCTGCAGAGCGCGAGCTATGCCAACACCTCGGAATTGCTAGAACTTCGCTCCGCGAGGCGCTGAAAGCGATGGAGCTGATTGGAATGTTGGAAAGCCGCGTCGGAGAAGGCACTTTTATTTGTCCGCGGTCTGAGTTTTTGTCCCGGCCGTTACTATGGGCATTTACCGGCATCGATCATGCGGAGCTCGGCAAAATTATGGAAGCCCGCGTGTTTCTGGAGCGAGATCTTGCTGGGCTGGCTGCCGACCGCGCATCTCAGGAGGAGCTAGCGAAGATCGACGATGCGATTCAGCAGATGTCCAAGAACATTACGGCGAATGAACCCGTTTTGGAATCGGACATGGCGTTTCACCTAGCGGTGGCCGAAGCCGCGCACAACGAAGTTCTCGCAAACGCCGCGCAGCTGCTACGCAACCTTATGAAGTATTGGATTCAGCTCAAGCTGCTAATCCGAAACGTTCCTTCGGCCGCGCTGGAGCGGCACCGAGGAATCTATCAGGCTATCCGAAATCGGGACGCGGAAACTGCCCGAAGCCTGATGCGTGAGCATCTCGACGAGACATCGGCGCTGGTCTCGCAGGTCATTGCGGGCCGCTATGTGAACAAGGATGATGCGGACGGAAATGGCCCACTCGGGCATCTCGCAACCATATCAGGCGGAGAGCAAGATCCAGTATAGGAATCTCTCAAAGAACGAGCGTACTTTAGATATTGCTGCCGCATCGGTATCGAAAGAAATCCTGCCGACGCGAACATTCAGCAAGTATCCTTCCTATCAGCTTTCAGGGACGGCGATGCATGGTTTCAGTGTGTTCCGCCAACCTTGGCTAGTTGTCCCGCATCTCAGGGCTGCAGGAGAAACTTCTCATGTCAGATAATTTTGAAGCGAGCCTTCGCTCGCTCATTCAGGTACTGCACGACGGACATAAGGGCCTCGCGGAAATAGGTCATCACCTTAAGGACCAGAGCGCCAAGGATTTCGTTCTTATGGAATCGTTGACGCGGCAGCAGTTTGCGGGCGAACTGGAAAATGAATTGCACCGCCACGGCGTGGCCGACGTCAAGGAGGGCGGTACGACCGCCGGGACTGTGCACCGTACCTGGGGCGAGCTCAAGGCTCATCTCGGCGGAGGGGATCATACGTTACTAGTAACTGCCGAGCAGGGAGAGGACGAGGCCAAAAGAGCATACGCGGACGTGCTTCAGGACGAAAACCTTCCGCTTCCGTTGAAAGAGCTGTTAACGACACAACAGGAACACATCCTTAAGGCGCACGACAAAATAAAGAGTCTGCGGGACAGCAAGGCCGCATAAGCAGCATAGGGTAGCTATAGGCTAAACCGGTACTTTTCGCAGCTCCGCGAGCCGCGATTTTAGAAAATCGAGAAAACTATCCATTCCTTCATTTGCTTTCGCCGAGACTTTGAAGACCCGCATCCCAGGGCGCACGGCCTGGATATTGGCATCGGCAGCTGCCTCGTCAAATTCAACTGCGGCGGCCAAATCCATCTTGGTGATCACGGCCACATCGGCGCTGTTGAAAATCGTTGGATATTTGAGCGGCTTATCTTCTCCTTCGGTCACGGAGAGCAGGACCAGGCGAAGATCCTCACCCAAATCGTAGGAAGCAGGACAAACCAGGTTGCCGACGTTTTCTACGAACAGAAAATCGAGTGGACCTGTACCCCAGCCGTCGATCGCGCGCTCCACCATCGCTGCCTCCAGGTGGCACAGCGTTCCCGTCGTGATCTGCTTCACCGGCGCCTGGCTGCGCTGCAGGCGCAGCGCATCGTTTTCCGTGGCCAAGTCGCCCACTAACGCGGCTACGCGGTAATCCTGGTGTAAGCGCGTAAGCGTGCTTTCCAGAAAGGCGGTCTTGCCCGCGCCGGGACTCGATACCAGGCTCACAACAAAAGTTCCTTGCGCGCGAAACCGCTCCCGCAAGGCCCGAGCAGTCATGTCATTCTGCTTTAAAACGTTCCTACGGACTTCCAGAAGACGCGGTTCGCTATTCATTGTCTTACCTCCAGCGCGGCAATGAGCAATTCTCTTCCATGCAGAACTTCAGATGTGGGCAGGCCGCATTCAGGACAGCAAAACCATTGCATAGTGCTCAGCGTCTGTTTCTTATTGCAAGCCGGGCAGTAAACTTCGATGGGAATTTCCTTGACTACCAGGCGGGATCCCTGGAGCGGCGTACCATCGCAGGCTACCTCATAGGAAAAGAGCAGCGCTTCCTTGACTACTCCGGAGAGCATTCCCAGATCGAGATGGACCGCATCGACCTTGACCTGGCGGCGTTCGGCCTCCTGCTGCGCCATCTCGACGATGCTCATCGCAATCGAAAGCTCATGCATGGAGCGGCCTTTCCGTTGCGTCCGCCTGGCCAAAGGCGGCAAGCGTGGCTTGGCCAAGGCTGATGCCGCCGTCGTTGGGAGGAACCGCGTGATTGATCCAGATGCGAGTACCTAGAGGGGCGAGGAGCGATTGCAGGTCTTCGAGCAGCAGCCCGTTTTGCAAGACTCCTCCGGAGAATACAACCGTATCCAATCCCCAGCTATGGCAAACGCTTTCGACAGCCCGGCAAATGCCCTGGGCGAAGCCCCGCTGAAAAGCGCGTGCAATCTCCGGCTCAGGCCTTCGACGGTAACGGTCTCGAGCGACAGATGCCAGCAGGGGCCGGAAATCCAGTTCCGCGCCCGTGAACGGAAAGGGATAGCCCTCCTGAATCGCGGTGCTTTGGATTGCAGCACTACGGGCCAGTTGCTCCAGCCAGATCGCCGCCTGGCCTTCAAAGCTGGTTTCCCGCACAAAACCGAGCAGCGCGGCAGCAGCATCGAAGAGCCTCCCCACGGAGGTAGTAGGAAAGCTCCTCACGTTTCGGCTTATCAGCTGCAATGCGTCCTTATATCGCCGTCCGAACTGAAACGGCAGGCTAGTGAGGTCGGGTAAGTCCTGGATCTGCACTAAAAAGCCGGCTGCGGCTTGCACCGGGGCGTGAGCTGCGGCGTCGCCGCCGGCGAGAACCGCGCTGCGCAGGTGAGCGACGCGCTGAAACCCCTGCCGTACGCTGCCCGCGAAGATCTCGCCACCCCAGATAGTGCTATCGTCGCCAAAGCCGGTCCCGTCCAGGCTGACTCCCACCACCCTCTTGTCCCATTCTCCACATTCCGCAAGCACCGAGGCCAAGTGGGCGCGATGGTGCTGTACCGCACATACAGCTTTGGATGGAAGCGCAGACGCGTGACTGGTGGAAAGATATTGCGGATGCCGGTCGTGCACCACCAGCAGCTCGTCCCAACGCACGCCGTACATGCCGATCAAGTCGTGAATGGTCTCTCGAAAGGCGCGAAAAGACTGGAAGTTCTCGAGATCTCCGATGTGCTGGCTGACGAAAGCCTGGCCGTCCACGACGAGGGTGATGCTGTTTTTAAGATCCGCGCCCAAGGCGAGGATGGGGCGATCGGCAGGCAGTAGGGCAACCGCAGTGGGAGCATATCCCCGGGCGCGGCGCAGAATAACCGGACCCAAGACGCCGGCGCGGGCGACCGAGTCATCCACCCGGCGCGCGATGGAACGCTCTCCGATCAGGAATCCATCGGCAATCCCTGAGAGCCGCTCCGTTGCATCGAGGTCATCGTAGGCTATCGGCTCGCTGGAGCGATTGGCGGAGGTCATTACCAGCGCTTCGGGAGCGCCCTCAGCAAAGAGCATATAGTGCAACGGCGTGTAGGGAAGCATCACTCCCAGGTCGCGATTCTCCGGAGCCACTCCGGGAAGTGAGAGCTTGGCCGGGGCGATAACAATCGGGCGGGCGGCGGAAACCATCAGGGCCTCCGCATCGGGCGATAGCTCCACCAGGCTTCGCGCGGCCTCCAGGTCCCTGGCCATAACGGCAAAGGGCTTCTCCTTGCGATATTTTCTCTCCCGCAGCGCGGCGTTGGAGGAGGGATTCAGCGCATCGCACGCCAAATGGTAGCCTCCCAATCCCTTCACCGCCAGAATTTTTCCTTGGTTCAATAGGCGTGCTGCGCGGCGCACAGCCTCTTCACCTTGCGCGACGGTTGTTTTGCCGCTCCCGTCGCGCAGGGAGAAATTCGGACCACACTGAGGACAAGCTACCGGCTGGGCATGGAACCGCCGGTCGCATGGATCGTGATACTCGCGGCTACAGGCCTGGTCCAAAGGCCACTGCTTCATGGTGGTATTGGGCCGATCGTAAGGCAGGCCCAGAATGACGCTGTAGCGCGGTCCGCAATTAGTGCAATTGATGTAGGGATACAGATAGCGCCGGTCAGACGAGTCAAAGAGTTCGCTCAAACAATCCTGGCACACGGGCAAATCGGGTGAGACGCGAACTGTGAGACGTTCTCCACGCCGGCTCTCGCGAATGGTGAACCCGCTCAACCCCTCGACGGGAACGGTCTCAACATCAATAGCCGCAATACTCGAAGCGGCCGGCGGCCGCGCGCGCATCTCCTGAACGAAGTCCTCGAGATCAAGCTGAGCGCCTTCCAGATGAATCTCGACGCCTTGCTCGCCGTTCGACACCCATCCGGCAAGCATCTTGCGGTGAGCCAACCGGTAGACGAAAGGACGAAAGCCGACACCCTGGACCACTCCGCGCACGCGAATGGAGCAGGCGTTAGCCATTTCTATTCCGCCGCCACGATGCAGCCGCGTCCCTGCCAGCCCACCTGAATCACTTTGCCATCCTCCACCAGCACGGGGACGGTACGGCCGCCACTGTCCAGCGATAACATGCGCGCGCGAGCCTCGGGATCGGCTTCGACGTCATACTCGCGAAAATCGCGTCTGGTCCATTCCAGCCAATCGCGCAGCTCCTGCGTGTAGGGGCATTGCGCAGAACCATAAAGTTCAAGCACGGCCATGGTTCAGCACCTCCAGGGTCTCTAAGATGACGTGATAGGCGGAGGCTTGCACCTCCTGGATGCGGGGAATATAGTCGCTGCGAACGACGATGGGAATGTCCACTAGACGGCGGCGGTAGATCTCTCCGCCATCGTTGCCCAGAAGAGCGACAGTCAGCAATTTGCGTTTGCGCGCCTCCTCGATCGCCATTACGACATTGCGGGAACCGCCGCTGGTCGAAATGCCGATAGCTATATCCTCCGGCCGGGCCTGAGCCATGAGCTGGCGCAGAAAGACGACCTCGATACCCACATCGTTGGCCAGCGCGGTGATATTCGCAGGCTCCATGGAGAGAGAGATTGCCGGAATGGCGGAGTGCCCGGCGGGCGGGAGCACGCAATCGAGAGCCCAGTCATTGGCGTCAGTCGCCGAACCGCCGTTACCAAAGAGGATGAGCTTACCCCCGCGCGCCACCCGGTCGTGAATGGCTGCTGCTGCGGCGGCGAGTTGCCCAGACTCTTCTTTGGCCAAGCGGGTGCGCAGCAAGGTGTCGTCGTGCACCTTCATCTGAATCGAAGCAGCGACATCATCGATGACGCTCAACGTTTCCTGTTTTTTCTGGCCAAGAAAAGGATAGAGAAATTCGGTTTGTCCCACGTCCTGGCCAAGCTCGCGGTGCTCCAGGAAGACGTGTACCGTCTCCCACAATGTGTGATAGAAGATCTCCACCAATTCCTGGTGAATGAAAGGGTCGCCGATCTTCACCTTGAGCGCGTATGAGCCGCTCGGACCGGGCAGGGCAAAGGTCATTGCGCCGCGTGCATCGGCCGATTGCAAAGCTGCCCATACCTCGGGATCTCCTTCGGGAGGACCGAAGCCCATCACGATGTCCTCGGGACGAAGAATCGCATCGAGCCACGGTTTCATGAGCGCGGAGAGATCGAGCGCGGGGAGCGCGCGCTTACCGACGATCACGGGATGCACGAACTCGACAGAGACGTGCTGAGCATCCGTCGAATAGGGGCCTCGCCCAAAGGCGAGCAAGCGGCCGCCGCGCAAAAAGCGCTCCGACATCTCCCGGCAGGCTGCGGCCAGCGGGCGCGCCTCTTGAGAGAAGAAGCTCTCGTAGATCTCATTGCGTAAGAGCAGCCGATCTTCAATTTGCGCTGCGAGAGTGGTTGCTGTTTGCATACAAAGTCCTGACAGATCTGCGCTAGTCCATCCCACATCTCCCAACAAAAAGCGTTGGGAGATATGGGGCACCCAATTTTGTGGCACTGCCTAGATGTGCCATTTGACTTAACAGATTCTCGGCAGGGGATCGCCGACCAGCATGTCAACGATCCGGCTGCCGCCATAGCGCGTGCTGACCAGGACGGCGCAGGCCGGCTCCTCGCGAATGTGCCCGATGATCGTTGCCTCTTCGCCTCCTGCCGTCTGCTGCAATGCATTGAGCGCCAGGTCGGCATACTCAGGCGAGATGACCGCAAGAAACTGGCCTTCATTCGCGATGTGCAACGGGTCTAAGCCAAGCAGCTCGCAGGCCCCGCGAACTGCATCGTGCATAGGAATTTCCTCTTCGTGTAACTCAATCCCCAGGCCACAGTCGCGCGCCAGCTCGTTGAGAGACGTAGCCACGCCTCCCCGTGTTGGATCGCGCATCCAGCGAATTCCCGGTCCAGCTTCGGCGGCGAGCGCCTCCACCAAGGGCAGGACCGAACGGGTATCGGAACAAAGGTCAGCTTCGAGATCGAGTTCGCCGCGGGCCAGAAGAATAGTGATCCCGTGATCGCCGATCGGCCCGGAGAGCAGCACCTTGTCGCCAGGACGGACGGAACGCGCATCTACTCTGACGCCAGGCAGCGGACTGCCGATACCGGCGGTGGTAATGTACATGCCGTCCGCTTTGCCGCGCTCGACCACCTTAGTGTCTCCGCCGGACATGGTGACACCTGCCCGCTGAAGAGCGAGAGACATGGCGCGAACTTCAGCCTCAAGTATTGTGGTGGGCAGCCCTTCTTCCAAGACAAAGGTTACGACCATGGCGCAGCCTTTGGCGCCGGAGACGGCGAGATCGTTCATGGTGCCATTGACGGCGAGCTCGCCAATCGAGCCGCCGGGGAAGCTCAGGGGCTTGACTACAAAACTGTCTGTGGTAAAAGCGATTGGCGTACCCGCCACTTCGATGCGCGCTGCGTCGCCCAGCGGCTCGGCCGAGCCTGGAAAGAGCAGGGGTGCAAACAGGCCCTCGATCAGGCGGCGGCTGGCTTTGCCTCCGGCCCCGTGCGCCATTTCAATCTGCCGATCACGGAAGCGAATCGCAACCGGAGAATTCCTGGCCAAGGCCTTGGTCTCTAGGCTACCGTGCTCATCGTTTCGGTAATCGATTCGATTTTGGTCACCAGCGTCTTGCGGAACTCGTAATTGTAAAATGCTGCGCATGAGCCCTCTGAGGAAACCATGAGCGCGCCGATGGGATGTTCAGGCGTACATTCCTTGCCGAACAACTTGCACTGCGCCGGTTTCAAAACGCCTTTTAATACTTCCCCGCATTGCGCCGATTTGGGGTCCGTTACGCGCGTCTCAGGGACTGAGTAGCGCCGTTCGGAATCCCATAGAGCGTATTTCTCTCGAATGCGCAACGCCGATTGAGAGATAAATCCAAGCCCACGCCATTCGAAGTATGGCCGCAGCTCGAAGACTTCGCCCATTGCCTTGAGGGCTGCACGATTGCCTTCCCAGGGCACTACTCTCTTATATTGATTCTCTACCTTCGCTTCGCCCGCCCCGAGCTGCCGTAAAAGCATGACGATTGACTGCAGCAGATCGAGCGGCTCGAAGCCCGAGGTGACAACCGGCTTGCCTTCGGCCTTGGCGATCCACTCATAAGGCCTGCAGCCGATCACCGTGGATACGTGTCCCGGCCCGATGAATCCATCGATACGCATGTCCGGGGAATCGAGAATCGCGCGGATTGCGGGAACAATGGTGACGTGATTGCAGAAGACAGAGAAGTTGCGGATGTCCTTGGCCTTGGCGGTCATCAGCGTCAGCGCGGTGGAAGGAGCGGTTGTCTCAAATCCGATGGCAAAGAAGATGACTTCCTTTTCGGGATTCTTTCTGGCCAGCTCCAGCGCGTCCGCCGGCGAGTACACAATGCGCACATCGGTTCCCCGCGCCTTGTGTTCTAACGGACTGCCGTGGGCTCCAGGCACGCGCATCATGTCGCCGAAGGCGGCGAAGATGGTGTTTGGGGCTTGGGCGATGCTTAGCCCGTCGTCGATTCTTCCCATGGGCAAAACACATACCGGGCAACCGGGGCCGTGAATGAGTTCGATATTCGACGGGAGAATATCCTTTAGTCCGAAGCGGTAGATGGCGTGCGTGTGACCGCCGCAGACTTCCATAATCCGGTAATGCCGGCCAGGGTCGGCCAGGCGGCGAATCTCTTCGGAGGCCTTGGTGATCAGTTCAGGATCGCGGAATTCGTCCACATATCGCATGGTTATTACCCCTTACGCATTTGTTCGGCCGGGTCCGCGGTGAATGGCATCGTCTTCCAGGCCGTATCCCCGCACCTCTTCCATGGCCTGATCGGTTTCGCCCAGCATGGTTAGCAGGCGCATCTGTTCGGCTGCGTCCTGCTCGCTGATCTTGGACATGGCAAACCCGACGTGAATCAAGACCCAGTCGCCGGTTTCCGGCATATCGTCTTCGAGAAGCCCCAACTGGACTTTGCGCCTGACTCCGGCTACTTCGACGACGCCCACATGATCCTGGCCGGAGATAAGTTCAACGATTTTTCCCGGTATGGCTAAGCACATTGCAATGCTCTTTTCCTGGAAGCGCGATTCTCATCCATGTAGCGCGTTGTTGTCATATCTGTTTCCTTTTCCCATGAATCACACCGGCTCGCCGTTCAGAAGCTTCTTCACCAGCGCCTCGGTTGCTCTCACCGCATCGTCCACCGCGGCCTCAACAGGTTCGCTTAACCCCATATGTCCTTCGTCTCCGCCCAGGCTGTCCGGCTCGCAGCCGACCAGCAGCACTCGCTTGAGAGGCGCGTTCATCGCCGTCGCCATGCGCAAAACATTCATCGGATTCATACTATGCGGCTCGACGAAATTGCCGGGCGAGGCGATAACTTCGTTTATATCGGGTTCGATGATGGAGACCGTTCCCGGCGCCACGCCGTGAGGGAAAGCGTCAATGAGGATGGTGGTCTCATAGCCGTCTTGCAAAGCATAGGCCAAGTCCAGGCCGCGGATGCCAAAATCCACCACGCGCACCGCTTCAGGCAGATTGCAGGCGGCCAGGCGGCGCACAACTTCAACACCAAAACCATCGTCCCCTAAAAAGATGTTGCCGATGCCGGCGACCAGAATGCGGGGTGTTGCCGTCGTTGCTTTTCCGCTCTGCTCCTCCGGCGGGAGCGGTTCGATCTCCGTGGGATCGAAAAAAAAGCGGTGGCCCGGCTGCCGCATCATTCCCAAATCGCGCCCCGGATCGGATTCGAGAACCACGCAGATGTGGTGCTGGCCTTCGTAATCCTGTTCGATGCTTTCGATGATAGCGAGCTGCCCGCGCAGCGCAAGGTCCAGAATGTCTCCGCCTTGACGGGGACGCAAGCGCACGCGATCGCCTGTCTTTACTTTGACGCCATCGATCTCCATATGATCGAGGAGCGGCTTGTCTTCGAGCAGATTCCACTCCCATTCATTCATCGCGCTTGCTCCTTGAGCGGAGCCAGCCCGCGCAACGCGCCATGGAGCTTCATGAACTGCTCCTCCGGCATGCTTTCGGTCCGTTCCAGGATCTGCCGGGAACGGTCGTCAGACTGCCGCATTTCGCTCTTCTCCTCGTCTGTGAGGGTTAGGATACGGAGGGAGAGGATCTCGTCAATCTCAGTTGAATCGAAGAGATTGCCCGCGCTCTCCGGAGCGATCTGCGGATAATCATAGAGGATGATCGGCGACGATAAGACAGTTTGCGCCCGTCCTTGAGCCTGATCCCCAACCAGCACGGGCCAGGTCCCAACGTTCTTGCACTGGGAGGCGATGTCTTCAAGACCCGCCGGAGGTTCGAGCAACGAGAGGAACTCGCCCTGGTCTACGCCCAGGATAGTATGCGCAGAGATGAGAGAGAAGGCGAGAGCGGCTTCGCGGAGCGCCGGTTCCGCCGGCCTGAAGGGTGTTACGTTATGAACTTTAACCGTGACCCGAATCACTCCCTCGCGGGCCGGCTGCGCATCGAATTGAACCGACCCATTCAGTGTTTCCCACTGGCGCACAATCACTCCGGCGACTTTTCCTTGCGAGTCGCGCAGGCTTTCGAAGTTTTTTCCCGACGGGAATACGAACTCGACTGGAGGACAGGATGAAAGCAATGCGGGATCGAGATTCGTAGAGGTGACCTCGCGCTCGACCGCTTCCTGCCACGGTTGAAAGATATGCCCCTCGATTTCCAGGCGGTCCACTAAATCGAATTCCGGCTCCCCGAACTGCTCCCCTTGCCGGCTTTCGACTGGCTCTTGCTGCGGATATCTGAGCTTCCCAACCGAGCGTTGAACGAGTTGCAGAAAACGTACCTTGACAGTGAGCCGGGTAGACGGGTCCGCCTTGACCAGGCACTCTGTTTGCATCGTCCATGCTTCCGACCCGTGCTCCTGTTCCGAGTAGGATTGGGGGCAGAGAACCCCGAAATTCCAGCGCTGGCGGTTTTTGACCGAGGAGGGCCGATAGGGATACAACATGTAGCCCTCGTAGAGCACCGCCTCCGCGATTTTTTCTACCCGCTCCAGATTCACTGCTTCACCACCGCTTTCCCTGCCGTCTCCTCTTTTGCCTTCTCTATGTCCTCTAGGGGAAGCAGCTCCTCCAGCGCCTGCTCCCAGCTCGGGATGGAGTTCTGCATTTTGTAGCGATAGAGCCTGTCAAAGACATCCCGCCGCAAATTCAGCCAGACCACGTTGGGATAGTAGGAGTCCATCATCTCCCGCCACACCTTTACCGGAAGCTTGAATCGCGCTTCCTGATTCCAGGAGATCGGCGCCACCTGCAACGGGGTTTCGGCGAGCGCATAAAAGACAGTGCCGCTGAACATCACAAGAAGGGGGATTTCCCCTTCCGTGAGACCTTCGAAGTACTTAGTGGCGGCGACATTGAAATCGAAGCTGCAGGGCACATGAAGGTCGACCATCGTGCTGGCGCCCGCGAAAGCGGGAACAACCACATTGGCATGCGTCCACAACAGGCTGCGCAAAGTCTGGCTCCATCGGCTGGGTTCACCGAAGAGATCGAGCATCTGCCGCTGCTCCTCCGGCGAGTAACGGCGCCGGGTAACTTCAATCTGAATCTGGCAACGCAAGGCGATGGTGTGGATGCTCTCATCGGCCGCGGCATTTTTAATCCGGAGCTGGAAGGCCAGCGTAGGGGCAGCGGCAAACGGGACCATGCTCGCGCCTTCGATCTGAAAGCTCAGTTCAGGCATTGGCTCCTCCGCCAACCGGTTCCGCGCGCAACCGCAGATTGGAGAAGAAGCGTCCGATCTCTTCCCAGACCTCGGTTCCTCCCGAAAGCCCTTTCCAGTTGGCTCGGATCAGGCCGACGAGTTTGTAGCACTCGTCCAAGGGAGCGATATAGTATTCGGCGCCCGACATTCCGCGGGCATGGCCGATTCGATTGACCAGCAGCGCTTCGATATCGGGCTGCAGCCGGTGCAAGGCCCGGTTGCTTTCGGCAATCTCGTTCCAGGCATCGAGCGGCAGCAGGGATTCGACCGCACCCGCCGGACTGGGATAGAGCGCGATCATCCTGCCCTCAATACTGGAACGAAAGAAAAACGCCATGTTGATCGGGATAAGCAGGCTCTCCCATTGCCCGTCCGTCATCTCGAAATCGATCAGGCGCTGGGCGCTCCTGGAGACGCGCTTGTACTTAGCCTTCTCCCTGCCGTCGAAGAGCAGGGCGCATGCATCGCAGGCGCACAAGATTTGCCGCGAAGCGAGTTCCACGAGATGGGGATGTTCCTTCGCCAAGTCCGCGCTGCACAACTCACAATGCTCCACCGCGCGGGAGGCCGAGCGCCGGCCGCGGGTAAACTGCCGCAATGCACCAAAGGCCTGCTCGAATGCCGGTGTAGGTTGTTCAGTCATGGAGAGGCCCTTTCGCCGATGGCAATCTCAATCGCCGCCTTCTGTCGCCAGCGGGCGTCCGTTCGACGCGGCCGTTGCAAAGCGATTCCCCAGCAGATTCTCCAGCGGGACGAAGCCTGCGGATGTTGGCTCCTCCAGCCCGTTTATTTCGAATGACGCCACATCCGGCGCAAACTCATACACTCCATCTTCCACAATCGCCCGAATGTCCTTGGCGGATGAGCCGCAACTGTGCCCGGCAACCGCCAGGCGGATCTCGACAGCTCCTTCGTGCACACCCACCAGCTCAATCGCACAGGACAGCTTCCGCAAACGAGGACGTATGCGTTCCACTGCCTTCTGCACGCGCGTTTCGAGATCGTCGGGATGGAGCGAATAAAGCAGCAGAAGGCTGCCGGCAATCGAGTCCTGACCCAGCTTGTCGATGATTCCCGGCCCTGAACTTCCGCAGTCGAAGATGACTTCCATCACCCGTTCCAGGCCTGCGCCATGAACATCCATCAGAAGCTGCACCAATCGTTTGCCCAAGACCTTAGCAGGGCTATCGGGCAGCTGGTCGAATTCCGCTACCAGCTTACCGAGCTGCCGAATCTGTTCCTGGAATTCCGCGTTGTCGGCCACGCTTCTCCTTTTGACCATTATCCCCGGTGTGAGCGCAGCGTCCGTGACAGCAACGTTTCCGCCGCGCTGTTACCTATTGCGGCGCTCACACCGGCTGGGGGGAAGTGCGGCAGCTATGAGTGCTGCACGCCGAACATCGGGGAGTGGCTGGTTTCCAACACCTTCCCGTTCCCCAAATACATATGCACGCCGCAGGGCAGACAAGGATCGAAGCTGCGCACCGTGCGCATGATATCGATTCCCTTGAAATTCTCCGGACCGTTTTCCTCGAAGATCGGAGTATTTTGCACTGCATCTTCGTAGGGCCCCGGAGTGCCATAGATATCGCGTGGGTTGGCGTTCCAGGGAGTAGGCGGATACGGGTGGTAGTTGGCGATTTTGCGATCGCGGATCACGACGTGGTGCGACAGCACGCCGCGAACCGCTTCGTGGAAGCCGCAACCGATCGCCTCTTCCGGCACTTTGAAGTCGTTCCAGGTATTGGTGCGCCCGGCGTGCAACTCTGCCAACGCCTTCTCGGCAAAATGCAGCGCCGCCGCAGCGGCATATGCCTGGAAATAGGTCCGGGCGCGATCGCGCTCAATGGCGTTGCTCCATTTGGGAATCTTCCATTCGAGCTCCGTTTCAGGCATGGACATCGTCTTGGGAAGATAGATCTTGACGCTATTGCCGGTTGCCTTGACATAGCCGAAATCCACGATGCCGGCCAGCGCTGTTGCCCAGAAGCGCGCAATCGGGCCGCCGCCGGTATCGAGCGCAAGATAGTCTTTCGTCCGTTTGTCATACCAGCGCGGAGACATCACCCATGTGTACTTATCCTTGAAGTCGCGTCTTTGCGGCTTGGGATAGGTAGTCTGATTCCACGGATGACGTTGGTCGACCGGATTCCCCAGCGGGTCCTTCTTGACGAAGGCTTCGGAGTTCTGCCAGTCATCGTAGTAAGAGCTGCCCAGTAGAATGCGGATGTTGAGGTTGATGTCTACCAGGTCGGTCGTCACCAGTTGGCCATCGACCACCACGCCCGGCGTAACAAACATGCCGCGGCCCCAGTCCGTCATCTTCTCGTAGGTGTAGTCGCAAACGTCCGGGTTGTTGAACGATCCCCAACAGCCCAGAAGAATCCGCCTGCGGCCTACTTCTTCATAGCCGGGCAGGGCTTCGTAAAAGAAATCGAAGAGATCATCGTGAAAGGGCACGACCTTCTTCATGAATTCCACGTATTTCATCAACCGGACAATATAGTCGGTAAAGAGCTGAACGGTGGGCACGGTGCCGACGCCGCCGGGATACAACGTGGAAGGATGCACATGGCGGCCTTCCATCAGGCAGAACATCTCGCGGGTCATGCGGCTCATTTGCAGGGCCTCGAGATAGAACTTGCCGGTAAAAGGATTGAGCGCCGTCATGATGTCGCTGATTTTGTTGTAGCCATGCACGTTTGCATGCGGCGAAGCCGTGTTTGTCGCTTTTTCCCAAACGCCGGGGTTAGTCTCTTTGACCATCTGCTCGCAAAAATCCACGCCGACCAGATTGTCCTGGAAGATATTGTGATCGAACATGTATTCGGCGGCCTCGCCCAGGTTCACGATCCACTCCGCCATGGCGGGGGGCCGCACGCCAAACGCCATATTTTGGGCGTAGGTTGCGCAAGTGGCATGATTGTCGCCGCAAATGCCGCATATACGGCTGGTGATGAAATGAGCGTCGCGCGGATCTTTGCCTTTCATGAAAACGCTGTAACCGCGGAATATTGAAGAAGTGCTATGACACTCGGCGACCTTGCGCTTGCCAAAGTCGATTTTCGTGTAAATGCCAAGGCTGCCCACGATCCTGGTGATCGGATCCCAATTCATTTCTACTAACTGGCTTGTCCTGGCGGCATCTTCCTCTTGTGTGGCGGTAATCGTAGCCATCGTATTTGTCTCCTCTGCTTGGTTAGTAGGAATCGGGATGGTAGCCGGTAGTCAGCTGGGGGCGAGGATGCCGCCATTTCGGCTCTTTGTTGACGGTGTCATTCGTAACGCTGCGCATAACGCGAAGCGCTCTACCCCATCCGGCGATCACGGTGCTGGAGAGCTTGGCTCCGGGAGGCTCGTCCATGAAGGGCATGAATTTGTCAGGGAAACCGGGCATGGTGCAGCCAATGCAAATGCCGCCCACGTTGGGACAGCCGCCAATGCCTGCCATCCAGCCCCGCTTGGGCACGTTGCAATTTACCACCGGCCCCCAGCATCCCAGTTTGACGATGCACTTAGGCGAGCTATAGGAAGTGGCAAAGTCGCCCTGCTCGTAATAACCGGCGCGGTCGCAACCCTCGTGTACCGTCTTGCCGAAGAGCCAAGTCGGCCGTAGCTGATCGTCCAGAGGAATCATGGGCGCCAAACCGGCGACCTGATACAGGAGGTAGAGAAGCGTTTCCATGAAATTATCCGGTTGTACCGGACATCCGGGAACATTCACGATAGGAAGGCCGGCCTTGGATTTCCAATTCCATCCCAGGTAGTCCGCCAGTCCCATGCACCCGGTAGGATTGCCCTCCATCGCGTGAATTCCTCCATAGGTGGCGCAGGTGCCGGCTCCAACGATGGCCAGAGCCTTAGGAGCCAGCCGATCAATCCACTCGGTGGTGGTGATCGGCTGTCCAGTCTGCGGATTGGTTCCAAGCGCCGCCCAATAGCCTTCCTTCTTGATCTTTTCGTTGGGAATCGAGCCTTCCACCACGAGCACGAAGGGGTCGAGCTTTCCCGCCTCCGCCTGATACCAATACTTCATGAAATCATCGCCGGTTTCATAGGCCAGCACGGGATTGTGCAGATGCACCTTGGGCAGTCCGGGGATCGCGCCCAGCAGAACGTCCTCGATGCTTGGCTGCATAGCTGCGGTTACCGAAACCGAGTCTCCGTCACACCCCAGACCGGCAGTGATCCACAGGATATGAACTTCCGCCACAGCGGGTTTCTTCTGAGTAACTCGACCGTAAGGAGCTGCTGCTTCTGGTGTCATGACCTGGGTTCTCCTCTTCGGATATGGGGTCGTCTTGCGGGAAGATTGCGGCGGCGCCGGCTGCGCGCCGGTCAAATTACGATTCGCCGGATGAGTGACCAAATCGAACATCCCATATCAACAGACCCAACATCGACTAGCAAGGGGGAACGCACCTTATTTTCTATTAATGTTTATGCTGTGGAGCGGGTAAGGGATTCCCCGATATAGTCGTTGCTCGGCGGCTTTGAAAACGTCCTGAAGAGACTTATCGAGTCTCGATCCAGGTTAGAGCTCACGGATCTTATGTTACGGAAACTAGATTTCAGAGCCGGCCGGGTCGGCGGGATGCGCCGCGATCGAAATTACAAATTTATTTGGTCAGGCCAGGTGGGGGGGCGGCTGCAACCGCGGCGGGTGCCGGGCGGATGAGTAGCGCCTGGCGGGGAAAGCTGAAGCTGCCGCCGGTGTCGTCGATCACATTCACCTGGCAGATGTAAAGGCCAGGTTTGAGCTGGGTGAGCGGGATATCGAAGGCAAAGGAGACAGCATTGCGGCCGGGCACGTTGAGGTGATTCGCCTGCACCAGCGGCGTCTCGAAGATTTTGCGAGTTCCCTGAAGCAGCTCCAGGTTGGTGAGCACTTGCATGCCGTGAGCGGGGCCGGAATTCGCTTCCGCCGATGTCCGGATTTCCTTCCCCGAGGCGGGATCATAAACCTCGTAGAGCATGTAAAGATGCTGATCGGTACGGAAGACATGGGCTACATTCGGAATCCAGGTAAAGCCTCCGTTAGTTAAGGGATCGTTGGCATTTTTTTTGTTTTCGGGAACACGCTGGCTGGCCAGCACCACGGAACTGAGTTTAAGCGGGAGCTTCTTCATGTCGGGCAAGTTGATATCGGCTTCAAATGACCCCATGCGGCCGGTTTCGTTCTCCCGGACCACAAACTTCAGGTGGTACTTACCCTGGGGCAGCGTAAAGTCGGTGGTGTACTGAATATTCTTGCGCTGCACTTGCTGCGAATCATTGATAGCCAGCTTGACGGTTTGGCGAACGTCGGCCATATCCTGCCCGGCGGTGTTTTTAACCTCCCCGATAATGTCCAAAGTAGCTTTGCTGCGGTCGCCGCCCTTGACAAAGGGAATTTGCGAAGCCGGCACGATGAGAGAGACCGGCACATCGAAGCGCTCCTGGCCCGATCCTGCATTGGCCAGGAAATAGTAAGCCTGCAGATAGACCTCGACATCGGTAGCAGGCAGATCGCTGGCTAACTCCTCTTCCAATTCGCGCTCGCGGTCCTCACCGGTTGAATGCTTGAAGTCGGCCGGTGCGTAATACCCTGGGCGGTACTCCAGCTTGAGGCCGGACTGATTGACTTTGACAGTGAGCCTGCGGTAACGGCCATCGCGACGGGTGTCAGTGGAGCGGAAGCCTAGAACATAGTAGGCCGAAGTGTCTTGCTGAATGCGCTCGAAGGCGGGGGAGAAATCGTTGGAATCGAAGAAGGCCTTGCCCCCGGTATCGGAGGAGAGCGTGGCCATCACCTCCTGAGTATTGAAGTTGGAATCGAAGTTATTTTGCAGAGCCGCGCCGTTGAAGCCGCCGCTGCCGCGCAGGCTGCCGGTGGTCGCATCGCCGGCCACAGTGACGGCCTGAAGCCCGCGCGTGTCTACTGAATAAATGGAAAGATTGGCGCGCACTGCAGCATTGACGGCGGCGTGCAGCGAGGCCTGATTCTCAATGCCATCGCGCTGAATGCCTCCGGAAAAGTAGAGCAGCGACTTTTTCTCGTTGATATAAGCCAGGGAGCGGGAAATATCCTCGATGGCGAAGAGCTCGCGGTCGGTGTTGACGTCGTTGTACTCCGACTCATCCGGAGTGAAGGAACTGGTGTCTTCCACCTGGTTGGTGGTGCTGGTGGCGCCGGCCTCGAAGCCTGAGCCCTGAGTTCCCGAGTACGCGTTCACCGCGTGCAGCAGCAATTGTTTACCGGCGGTAAAGTCCTGATCGAGGGAGAGCGAATTATCCAAGGAGACCACCGCGGCCAAATCCGCAGGTTGCATTTGCTTATTGATGTAATTCCTCGCGGCCTCCTGGGAGCGCTCCAGGTCCTCCGGCTGCATGGAGGTGATATCGAAGAACATCACGATCAGGCGATGGTTGCGCAACTGCTCAGAGGTAGCGGCGCGGTTCATGTTCCCCAGGATTCCCGGGCCTGATCTGCCGCTGGTCGTGGCCTCATTGAGCGGGGCAGCCTGATCGACGTTCTCGAAATCGAAGCTGGTGATCTCCTGCGGCTTGCCGTTCTCCTCAAGTGTAAAGTCTTTAGCGGTGAGACCGCGGACAAGCTGTCCGGTCTTTTTATCGCGAACCACAACGTTAGTAAGCACCAGGTCGCTATTGACTTTGAGGGTGAAGGATTTCTGGTCCGGTTGTGACTGAGATGGTTGCGATTGTCCGGACTGCTGCGCGGGAACGGGTATCGCCATAAGGAGCGCGAGAGCGGAGACCATCCACCGGAAGAACGCGGTTTGGCTGTGACTTCTAATAACGCACTCTCGCCAGGAAGGTGAATTGACGCATGTTGGCGGCCGAGGTTACCTGACCGTAACTTGCCGTGCCTAAGCTTGAATTTACACCTGAGTATTGGACGGTGTTGAAGACATTATCGGCGGTAGCGCGCATCTCGAAGGTGCGGGTCTCAGCGAAACGGATGGTTTTGGAAAGCGACATATCGACGGAGATAGTCCCCGGGCCGGGAATGGAGAAGCGCGAAGCGGTTCCATAAACTCCCGCCGGATTGGTGAAGGCGCCGGTATTAAACCAGTTTTTGAGCGAGCCGCCGCCGGCCGTGAGGGGAGCACCAGGGACCCGGTCTGGACGCAAGGAGCCGGTGCTGCCGCGGGCGACATCCAATATGTTGCTGGCATAGTTCGGCGTAAGCGGCTCGCCAGTGGCTATCTTGAAGGTACCGGAGGCGGAGATTCCGGCAAGAGCGTGCCCTTGCCATCCGCTGGTGAGCAAATGCGTATCCGGGCCGAAGGGCAACTCATAAAGAAATTCCCCGCTCACCTGGTGGCGGATATCAAAGCTGGAATTGGACTCTTCGGCCAGAAGATTTTGCCAGTTTTGCGCGATCGAGAGACTGGTGCCTCCATTGCCGCCAATGGAGCTGGCATTGTCAATCGAATGCGAATACATGTAATTCATGCCTAAGGCGAGACCGCCGTGCAGCCGCCGGCGAGCGCGGACGGTCAGAGCGTTGAAGTTGGAAAATGCAACCGAATCTTCGTAATCGTAGAGCACTCCGCTTAGAGATCCGGTTGCGCTCCGGCCGGGCGCATCGACGATGTCCAGGCGAGTGCCTTTGGAGCCGTTATAACCGACGTTCAGTACAATGTCACCCGGAATGGTGCGCTGCAGGTTCAGATTCCACGCCTGCACATAGGGCAGGCGATAGTTTTTATTCACCGCATAATTGCCTTCCGTTTGCGGGGAAGGGAAGCCTCTGGCCAGAGTAATGGGCGCGGTGGGGCTGGATTCGTTGGTCTGGACGTCTGCGAAGGGCGGCTGAAAGGCAAAGTCCTGCACGAATTTCACGTATTGGCCTACCGTGTAGTTGGTTCCATAGCTGCCGCGCACAATGGTGTTCTTAAACCGGGTGGCGAAACCGATGCGTGGGGAAAAGTTGTCGCGCTCGGGGTAGATGAGATCGCGCGGATACTTTCCGGTGTAAGGTCCCACGCCACCCGATACTACGGTCGCGACCGACGCAAAGTTGTTGCCTGTGTCCAGAGTCGAGAGGCGGTTGTACTTCTCCGAGTAAGGCGAAAAGTATTCATAACGCAAGCCGAAGAGCACAGTCAGCCCTGGTTTGACCCGCCAGTCATCTTGCGCATAAGCATCCCAGACGTTCTCCCGCAGATAGGATTTCTGATAAGGCGCTTGCAGCGAAGTCTGCTGCGGAAGGCCGAGAAGAAAATCTGCCAGCGCGGAGCCGGTGGATTTGGTCCCGGTATCGCTGGAGCCCGGTTTCTGCGTGAAGAGGCCGGTGAAGGTATAGGATCCCGTGGCGTTGCCGGTCTTGCCGACCAGGTCAAGATGGACGCGGCGCACGTCGCCGCCATAGCGGACGTTATGCTTGCCATGGATCCAGGAACTGGATTCGGAAAGGGAAATGGTCTGATTGGTTTGAAAGCTAGGCTGTTCTTCATTGAAGCCGCTGAAAGGGTTCAGGGAAAGATCGGGCAAGCCAAAGAGCAGCGGATTGGCCGGTAAACCGGCGAGGCCAATCTGGCTGGCGATGTCGGTCGTATTGGTGAAGAAGTTGCTGAGATCGGAACCAGTGCGGTTCCAGTTGACATTGAAATTGTTGGTCAGCCGGCCCTTGCCTAGAGAGTAGCCTAGCTGCAGAGAATATTGGTGGGTCTGCATCTTGCCACCCAATTGCGGAAAGAGATTGACCTCATCGGCCGCGGAGTGGACGTAGTTGAAATTGGCGCTAATGTTCTGACGCAGACCAGTGCCCCCCTGCCCGAGGTACTGGCGTATCAAGCCGACAATGGGCGAGCGGCCCGAGCTAGCTCCTAAGGAACGGATATAGCGCAATCCGATCGTCGTCGTATTGGTCTGGGCGGAGGTAAGCCGCCGGTAATTGAGAGTCTGCCCGGTCAACGAAGGATAAGGCACATAGGCCAGGAGTGCGGTAGCCTGTGGCGCGATGCGCGCCGCTGGAATGACATTATTGGCGAAGGGCTGGCCGGTTGACGGATCGTAAACCGTAACCGGAGCGCCGGATTGGGTAAGGCCGGACAAGTCGCCGGCCCGTTCCGCCGGAGTGGGCACCGTGCCGTAGAGGTCCGATGGTGAGGAGGACCGCTGGCCGGCAAGGTTGAAAAACAGAACATCCTTGGTATCGTGCTTCAAGATCACCGGAATGTATGGTGAACCCAGAAAGGTGAGCCCGAATTTATTCTGGGCGTAGCTCGGCTGCTCGCCTTCCGAGCCGTTGATAGGGAACGGCACCGCGTTGAGGGCACTATTCATTCCGGTCCAGTAAAAACCTCCGTGCGGCTGATTGGCCTTCATGTTTCTGAAATTGACGAAGCCTCTCCCGCCGGAAAATCCGCCTCTGCCGCCGAAACCCCCGCCTCCTCTGCCAAAGCCGCCTCCTGGGCCGCCACCTCCTCCCGCGCCACCGCCTCCCGGACCACCACCACCTCCTGGACCGCCCCCTCCACTGTTACCCCCCGGACCTCCTCCGCCTGGGCCGCCGATTCCGCCAAATCCTCCCTCGGGGTTCATCTCCGCGTTTTGACGGATTTGCTCCATGTCGATGCCGGCAAAGGGACTGGTCGTGCCTGCTTGGCCGGTAACGGCGACCGACTCGCTGGAAAAGTCAGGGTTGTTAGCGAGTGAAGGCAACACGGCTCCGGAGGCTCCGGTATCGTTGCCGGTCTCCGCGGCGCCCGATAAGGCTCCGAGCAGATCGAGATTCTGGGCCCCGGCGCCGCCATAACGGCGGAAGTTGCCCGGCCGGCTTGCGTTCTGGAGTGCCGCTCGAGAGGCGAGAACCAGCGAAAAATCCATTTGCTGGTTGACCGGAGCCACGCCGGTCGATTTCAGAAGTGCTTCCCGGGTTACCGGAGCGAAGGCCGCAAGACTGGTTTTGAGCACATAGCGTCCATTCGCCGGAATGTTGATCGAGTAATTACCGTTGATGTCCGTGGTGGTCGCATAGGTTTGACCGGTGAGAGTGTTGGTGGCGGTGACGCTCACGCCGGGCAGCGGAGTGTTACTCGATTTCACCGTGCCGTGCACCAGTCCCGCTTGTGCCGCGCTGGAGGTGTTTGGGGAGATTTGGGGAGTCGGGGCGGAAGGGGTCGATTGGCCGATCAGAAGCGGCGCAAGGCAAAGCCATGCGACAAAGAGTTGCGGTATCCCACATCTTACGCAAAGGCGCGTCAGAGGTAGAGGGGCGCCCGGGATTTGCTGCGCTCTCTGCCTTGACGGAGTAATCCCATCTACCGGCCGCGCTAAGTGGATGCTCATGGCGCCCCGAATCCCTGGTTGTTCCAGTTTTTTTGCTCCATTACGCGCAGAACCGTGGCTAGGAAGATCTTGTTATGAGCCTCGCCTTGCGCGCTGATGAAATCACCTGCTTTGACATCTCCGAGAGTGACGCTCTCATTTTGTTTACGAAAGGAGGTGTTTTCATCCACTGCAATAATTTGCGGCTGTTTGCTTCCCGCGCTCTCCATGGCTGGATCGATGGTGATTCTGAGGTTGTGAATCGTCAAGACCTTGCCCGCTATCCAGCTTTTGCCAAAGCCGGCACGGGCCTTACTCACCTGAGCGGCATCCACATCGAAAAGAAAGACCGCGCCCATGGTCTTTGCCTTCCGGTTTAATTGGCCGGCGGCGATCAACTCATCGCCGGGATGGACATCGCCGGAGCTGATTGGCTGACGCTGCTTTATCAGGCGCGTGTTTGGACTGTAAAACACCTTGTAGCTCTCACCCTCTTCGGTGCGGATGATGAAGTCTCCGGCTGAGGCGGAAACAACTACGCCGCGGATGCCGTCGCCCTGGCCGAAGAGTTGAACGATTTCCGCGGCCAGATCGCCCTGCTCCTCTTGCGCGCTCGCGCTGCGCGCGAACGCAATCGTCCCAACAAGACCCAGCAGAAGAAAAAGCGCAAAAGATGGAAGTCGCATCACAACGGATTCCCAGGCCGTTTCCACAGTTACTGTGTCGTGGTGAACATTCGCGGTCTTTGCACATTTTAGACGCCGGATGGACGAGTAAGGACGCAGGCCAGACGACAGGACTTGCGGTGTCCGGGAACACAAGCCACGGAGCGGACGGTATAGACTTCGGGGATGTCCCAAAAATCCATAGCCGCCGCGCCTGGATTGCACGAAGAAGGGCATTTCGAGTCTACCGCGCTGGTGCGGGATGTGGTGATTGGGATGTCCGATGGCTTGACGGTTCCGTTCGCGCTGGCGGCCGGGCTGTCGGGTGCGGTGAATTCGTCCCGGCTGGTGGTGCTGGCCGGGTTGGCCGAGATTGCCGCCGGATCGATCGCCATGGGCCTCGGCGGATTCCTGGCCGCGCAGGGCGACGCGGAGCACTATGCCAGCGAACGGCTGCGCGAGGAACGCGAGATCGTGGAACGGCCGGAGGATGAGGAAGAGGAGATTCACGAGATTTTTGAACAATACGGTGTCGAGCGCGCGGAGGGCATGCCGGTGCTCAATGCGCTGAAGCGGCAGCCTCAAGCTTGGGTAGATTTCATGATGCGCTTCGAACTGGGATTGGAGCAGCCGCAGCGGAATCGGGCCAGCCGGAGCGCGCTGACCATTGCCCTCTCCTATATGGTTGGCGGGCTGGTTCCGCTGGCGCCTTACATGGCCTGGAATCCGCAAACAGCGTTGGGAATATCGGTTGCGATCACGCTGCTGGCGTTGTTGGTTTTTGGAGGCGTCAAGGGCAAGCTAACCGGAGCGGGCGCTTTGCGCAGCGCCACCCAGACGGTTCTGATCGGCGGATTGGCGGCCGCAGCGGCCTATCTTCTGGCACGCTTATTGAGCGCTCACCCATAATTTGTGTCCGCTTTTGCATTTTTCTGTAACAAGACAGGGTTAACCTTCATCTCATCGGAATAATCGGGATTGGCTACAGCGTTTTCACGATGGGTCCATCCCAAGAAACTACTCTCGACGCAGGCGTTCCATCCAAGAACGCCTGCACATAACCAACTCTCACCAGGACACAGTAATCGTGGAAACGCTATAAAACCGACCCGGCAGGCAACACCAAACCCATAAGCTTCTCTCATAGAGATGGAAACCCACCGATGACTCCAGCGACCGAAACCACTTCAGACTCCCAGATCAGCGAACAATTTTGCAACGTGCGGCAACAAAGCGAGAAGCTTTGCCAACCGTTGTCACCGGAAGACATGATGGTGCAGTCCAGCGCCGAAACCAGCCCTGCTAAATGGCACTTGGCGCATACGAGCTGGTTTTTCGAAACCTTCCTGCTGAGCGAATTTCTTCCCGGTTATAGAGCGTACGATTCCGATTTCCGCTGGCTCTTCAATAGCTACTACAACGCGATCTCCGGCCAGCCTGAGAAAAAGCTGCGCGCGTCCTTCTCCAGGCCAGGGGTGCAGACAATCCTCAATTACCGGCAGCACGTGGACGAAGCAATGCGGCGATTGATGGAATCGAAGCTGGATGAGGAGGCGGCGCGGAGGATCACGCTGGGACTCCATCATGAGCAGCAACACCAGGAATTACTGGCGACGGATATCAAGCACGCTCTGTGGTCGAACCCCCTCCGCCCCTCTTACCTCAACGGCCAGGTTGAGCAGGCCGGTAGCAGCGCCTGCGATCAGACAAGCTGGGTGGAATACGAAGGCGGGCTGCTCGATGTTGGCTTTGCCGGGGCGGGGTTCGCCTTCGACAATGAAATGCCGCGTCATCCTGAATACCTGCGGCCCTTCCGGCTGGCTTCGCGGCCGGTTTCCTGCGCGGAATATTTGGAGTTTATGGAAGATGGCGGATACCAGTGTCCGGAGCATTGGCTCGCCGCCGGCTGGGATACGGTTCAAGCGGAACACTGGAACGCTCCTCTTTATTGGGAGAAACATGAGGGAGGCTGGCGGATATATACCATGCGGGGCTATGCCGGCTTGGACGAGCTGGCTGCTACGCCGGTATGCCACGTGAGCTACTTTGAAGCAGATGCCTTCGCCAACTGGGCGGGGAAGCGGCTGCCGGCGGAAGGGGAATGGGAAGCCGCAGCCCAGGAGCTCACCGTCGAGGGAAATCTGCTGGAGAACGGACGCTTCCATCCCGATGTTTGTAGAAAGTCGCCGGCGTCCGGTCCGGCGCAGATGTTCGGGGATGTTTGGGAATGGACGTACAGCCCATATGTCGGCTACCCGGGTTTCAATCCTCTACCTGGGGCGCTGGGCGAATACAACGGAAAATTCATGTCGAACCAGATGGTGCTACGCGGGGGCTCGGCGGTAACTCCCGCTTCCCACATTCGCGCCACGTACCGCAACTTCTTCGCGCCGCAGACACGATGGCAGTTCTCCGGCATCCGTCTGGCGGAACGCTGATTACGATCCAGAGATCCCTCTCCCCCGAAAACAAGAATCTCTTTACCCGAGGCTGCGCGCACCCTTATGAATGCCACGCTATTACCCAGATTGCCCGAGGCCGCCTACACTCCCCTGGGATCGGAGGTCTATCGCGGCCTGACCTCACAGCCCAAGACGCTCTCGCCCTGGCTCTTTTACGATTCCCTCGGATCGGGTTTATTCGAGGCCATTACCAAGCTGCCGGAGTATTACGTCACACGCACGGAAAGAAGCATACTGGGCCGCCACGCGGGGGAGATGATCGCAGCGGCAGCGGGGGATCGCGAGCTGATCGTTACCGAATTGGGCGCGGGTACGGCAACCAAAACAGGGCTCCTGCTCAAGGCTGCCGTTGAGCGGCAGGGTGGCGTCGTCTACCAGGCAATCGATGTATCGGAAACGGCGCTCGCCGAGGCCAAGGCCAGGCTCGAGTCGGAACTGCCTGGAGTGCGAGTGGATACCATAGTTGCGGACTACACCGATGGAATGGAGGAGATCGATGCGATCGGTTTTGCAAGGCGCTTAGTCTTGTACATCGGATCGAGCATCGGAAACTTCGCGCCGGGGGAAGCGCTGGAATTATTGCGCCGGGTGCGAGCGCAGCTTAGTCCCGGAGACGGACTGCTGCTGGGCGTTGACATGGTAAAGGACAGGCGGCTGCTCTTGGCTGCGTACAACGACGCGGCCGGAGTAACGGCGGAGTTCAACAAGAACGTGCTCACGCGCATCAATCGAGAACTGAGCGCGAACTTCGATCTGCATGCCTTTTCTCATAAAGCTATTTGGAATCCGTCGCAATCGCGTGTGGAGATGCACCTGGAGAGCCTTGCTGCGCAACGGGTTTCGATATCCGGGTTAGGAATCGGTGTGGGATTCGCGCGAGGAGAAACAATACATACCGAAAACAGTTACAAATTCACCCCGGAGCGCGTGGCTGCGCTCCTTGCACAAGCCGGGTTCGCGGTGCGGGAGCGGTGGACCGATGACCGGGGATGGTTTGGCGTGTATTTGGCCGCGGCCGATTAGAACTTAAATCTGCCCGGGTCACTCACAAGCTCATCGCCGACCGCTAGGATAGCTTGTTCGGATGTGACTCTCTTCAGACTTGATACGTGGCTGACGTCGCTCACATCACCTACGAGCGTGGAACCCAAGTGGAACAGAGCCGCAGGATTTCCTCGCTGGCCTCCAGCGCATTTGCCGTGAGCTGATTACCGCTGTCGCTACGCCCATTGTCCCGCTCTCCCGATCGAATTTGGATAAGGACCACCCCCGCAGTGCGTCTAGAGAACCAGTCTCTGGAACCGGAATGTAATCTTACTTCTGGAAATTGCAGGCGTGGCCGCTTGAGGCTGTGCCGAGTTGGAGAGACACTTGCGCGCGCTGCGCTGGGCATGAAAAGAACGTCCTGCCGTGGGTATAGCCAGCCGAATATGGGAGGCGCCGCTATAGGTCGGAAGGGAGGCCAAAGATCCCTCTCTTTCTGCCTCAATATTTTTTTCTTGACAGTTTCATCGAGCTTGACCTAAATTCGCCGTCATATCGAGAGAACGGTCTCACGAAACTCAATCGTGCGACCTGATTTCCCCGCAATGTGCGCCCGATGTGTTCGATTGTTGAGTTGTGACGCCGCAACCGCAGTTGGAAGAGAACTATTGAGGGAAGCCGATGAAAAACTTTTCGGGGTTACTAAGCATTCTCATGTCCACAGCGGTTTGCTCGTGTTTCGCTCAGACGAATACCGCCAGTATCAGCGGAATTATTACGGACAGTCAGGGAGCAGTGATCAGCGGAGCGGCGGTAAGCGCGGTCAAAAATGCGACGGGTGAGGTGAACAGCTCCGTCAGCGATCCGTCAGGATTGTATTCCATACCTAACCTGGCGGTAGGTGAATACACGCTGAAGGTCGACCATCCTGGATTCAAGTCCTATGTTCGCAATGGGATCGATCTTCACGGGGCACAGGTTCTTGAACTCAACGTCAGCATTCCCGTAGGTGCGGTGACGGAGACGGTGACCGTCGGCGCCGGCGTGCCCTTGTTGGAGACGCGGACGTCGGATTTCAGCCAAAATATTGAAACGAAGAGTATCGAAAATCTGCCGCTCGGCAACCGGCGCGCCATGAACATTATTCAGATGATGCCGGCGGCCATCTTCGTCACCGATAGCCCAAATGGCCAGCCCGTTTACAGCCTCGCCGGAGGACGCATGCAGACGCAGATGGTCTGGATCGACGGAAGCAACGGGCAAAATATTCGGATTGGAGCGGGCCAGCAGAATGTCGAGCCACCGATCGAGACCATGCAGGACATTCAGGTCTTAGGGAATAATTATTCCGCGGAATATGGGGCAGCGAATGGTGGGGTCGTAGTGGAAACCACCAAGTCCGGCACCAATCAGCTCCATGGAAGCCTGTATGAGTTTCTACGCAACAACGATCTCAATGCGCCTGGCTACTTTGCGGTCGCGCAAAATGGAGCCAAGATTAACCCTGAACTGCGGTACAACCTGTTTGGGGGCACCCTCGGCGGACCGATTCGCCATAATAAGACCTTCTTCTTCGTAGGGTACGAAGGGGGCCGCCAGCGCACCGGGGCGGTGACGACGCTCACGGTCCCCACGCTCATGCAGCGCGTTGGAAACTTTTCGCAGACCTTCACCGCCCAAGGCGCCTTGATCCCGATCTATGACCCGTCGACGACACGGACCGTCAATGGGGTCGTCACGCGTACCCAGTTTCCCGGCAACATCATTCCCGGCGCGGAACAGGATCCTGTCGCGCTCAAGATACTTAACTATTACCCGCTTCCCAATCGCGCAGCGGCCAATGTTGCCGGCGCGAATAACTTCAGCAACACCGGAATTACAGGACTAAGCAGTGATTTCCTCGTGGTGAAGATCGATCATGACCTCTCCGATCGCGATAAGTTGATCGCCCGGTATGTCTTCTACCGCAGCCCGGGAAGTGTTACCACCAGCGTCTATCCGGATCGTGGAGCCGACCCCAGCGGCGTCAGCGCCAACCACACGAACCTCTGGTACGGTGCATGGACGCGCGTTGTCAGTCCCACAAAGGTGAATGACCTTCGATTTACTTATACAAATCGGCTTGCACTTACGACCACGTCCGGCCAGGGCGGCACCTATCCCCAGAAGATCGGCTTGACCGGAGTACCAGGCAATAACTTCCCATATATCGCTCCCGCCAACTTCAGTTCTGTGGGCTCTTCTGCTCAGTACCGCCTCCAGTCCCCGGTCGCCCAGTATCAGGTACTGGACAACTTTTCGGAGGTTATCGGCAGGCATGCTCTGGTATTCGGAGGAGAGGCGCGCAAGGCAATCGATGACGATCTGAACCTGCCGACCGCAGCCGGGTCCTTTACATTCGCTACGCAAGCGACAGGAATTCCGAGCAACTCAGGCAGCGGCGACGGGCTGGCTTCTCTCCTGGTCGGGTTTCCCACCGCCTTTACCGAGCAGGAGGTGGATAAGATCGAGCGCACCAGTTGGTATTATGGCGGGTTCATTCAGGATAATTGGACGGTCACGCCGTATTTAACGCTCAACATGGGACTGCGGTGGGAGGTGGATTCTCCCATGGTAGACGCCAACAACCGGTTAAACGGGTTCGACGCAACCCAGATCAACCCGGTTTCAGGAACACCGGGTGTGGTGAAGTTTGCCGGCGTGAATGGCTACCCGCGGACGCCGTATAAGTGGGACCTGAACAATTTCGGACCGCGATTTGGGTTCGCATGGAGGCCATTCCAATCGAATGATACGGTCGTTCGCGGCGGATTCGGCATCTTCTTCGGCCTGCCCTATGATGGCCCTGTTCCCATCGTTGCGCTGGGCTTTCAGACTTCCGCCACGCTCAACAGCCCGGATAACGGCATTACCGCACCGTTTTATCTGCGCAATGGGGTTCCAGTCACGCCGACTCCTCCCACTCTGAGCGATTCCTACGGCGCCGTGCCTGTCGGTCAAAACCCCAATACCACCGTGACGTATTTTGACCGGAACCGGGCAACCGGCTACTCGGAACAGTTCAACTTCGGCATCCAACGCGAGCTGCCGGGATCTTCACTCGTCGACTTTACCTTCCTGGGGAACTTAGGGCGCAAGTTGCCGGGAACGACTATCTCGATCAATCAGATTGCGCCCAATGTTCTGGGACCGACGCACGATTCCCAAGCAAATCGTCCCTTCCCGCAATTCAGCGATGTACAGTCGGTGGATCCGACTATAGCCATCTCCAACTATTATGCCGGGATCGTACGCTATGAAAAGCGCTACACGAACGGGTTGAACGGCGTTGCATCGTATACCTGGTCGAAATGGCTTGGCAATAACTTCGACAATTGGACGTCTTCCGCCTCGCCTTATTCCAACTATTACAATCGCCGTGCGGATTACGGTCCCACCCTGTACGACATCGAGCAACACTTTTCATTCGGGCCGCTCTATGAGCTGCCGTTTGGGCCAGGCAAGCCGTGGCTTTCGACCGGCATCCTGGGGCAGGTCATTGGAGGGTGGGTTGTGGGAAACCTGACCACTATCGAGTCCGGCCCGCCGTTTACCGTGACCGCCCAGACAAACACCACGAACTCGTTCTCGGCCGGCCCTCTTCGCCCGAATATGTCGGGAAACCCTAATCTTCCTCGAAGCTCGAGGACCGTGAACAACTGGTTCAACAAAGCGGTATTTTCGCAACCCGCCGCTTTTCAGTTCGGGAACGAAGGTGCCGGCCAGGTGCGGGCTGCAGGGGTGGTGGATCTGGACTTTTCTCTCATTCGGCAATTTAAGATCAAGGAGAGGGCGCAGATGGAGGTTCGGGCGGAGTCCTTTAATACCTTCAACCATCCAAACTTTTCTCCGCCCAATGCGGTATATGGTTCAGCCGCTTTCGGCACCGTTACTTCGGAATTGCAGCCACGGCAGCTTCAAGTGGGCGCCCGCCTCAGCTTTTGAGCAGGACCGGCAGATTTGTACAACCACTATTGACGGGTGACTGGCGCGGTCTTTCAGATTGGGACTTTTAACCGATCCTCAAGAGAATTCGCGCGCGGAACGCCTCCCGTCCCGGTGCGTTTCATTGCCGGGGGTGAGTGATCCGGCGAAGGATTGGTTCGTCATCTTCTATTGCGTCTCAGATTCAGCCAGCAGACGCTTGTAGGTTTCTTCCGCATGGTCATAGGCGGCGCGCGCGGCGCCCCGTTCGGCAGGCGAAATTCGCGGAGACTTTTGCGTCCAGCATTGATGAACGGCGTTCAAGCACCATTGTGCGCTGGCGCGCGATGCGCGAATCGGTTTCCCGCCGACAATCACGAACATGGGATTCGTGTGCGCTGCCGGCAGAATGCGCAGGGCCACCCAACTGCTTCTCGCGATGGGAACGTCGAAAGCCACATCATGCACGTCCCCGTCGGCCGAAATCCTTTTCTGACCAACCACGTTACCGTTTACGACGATTTCTACTGGCACTTCCCGGGATGTTCCGATGCGGGCGCGCTCCACGTCCCAGTACGGCTTCTCATCGTACGGCAGGGAAGCGATGTTGGAGTCGGGAATCCTGTCCAGCATCGCAACTACTCGCACCGAGGCGTGAATCGTGCCTGGGGCGGAGAGGGCAACTTCACTTCCTTGGGTCCCGAGCGAAATGCCGTTGATCTTGTAATCCATCAGGTGAGCTCGCCCGTCCGATACATAACTCCGTCCATCCTTTATTCCCTGGATCCAGTCCGCATACGTGAGCGGTTCATCTACTTGGACGTAGCTGCGGGCCTGCCCTACTCTCTGGTCGGTGATGCAGGGGAAGTCCGTTTCCCCCGCGATCCTGGTGCGAAATCCCACATTCAAGGTGTGATACCAGATACTCAGTTCCCAAACCGAGGGCGTATCCCCTGCGGAGATAAAGTCCACTGAGTTCGGCTCCGTAACATCGACGATGTATTCATTGGCGCCGATACCATCGAAGCCCGGCATCTGGAAACTGGGAATCCGGCGATCGGAAACCGCAAGTCCCCAGCCGGAGTGCGCGAACCCGACAACCGCGCCCTGAGCTTTCGCCCATTGCAGAATTGGCAAATCCCACGTCGGCCAGTCTTCGATTTTTTTGGTGTTCGGATAGTCTTGCTGCTTCAGTCCCAGCAGGACGAGATGGCCGGAGTGGCTGGAGGGAAAACCGGAAACCTCAAGATCGTAATGCATCCGGGCATTCCGCTGCGACAGGGCGTCGTCGCGGCCGGAAAAAAACTGCTTCTGGTAGTAATAATCCGGTCCCCAGGTGAGCACCGATCCGATATTCAGCTTTTCTCCCTGGATCTGCCGCATCATGTCTTTCGGCAATACGCCCTCGGTCGGGTTGTTGTAGTGGGCACACCCCGCGGCATGAATATGGCTATCTCCTGAATACCATCCGTAGGCCGAAGGATCGATCCAGCGCTCCAAGCGAAAGCTGAGCTCCTGTGGGGCCTTCGCGTCCACGGTCACTTCACTGGTGTGGGTTCGATACTCAGGGCCGCCGGTAGTCGTGATGGTATAGGTGCCGGAGGGTAAAAGGATCGACTCGCCGTCCGTCCGGTAGATTTGCGGTTGGAAAAAGAAGTCCGGCGCGAGCCGTTTTGAGGGGCTTGGGTAGAGACGGTTCAAACGGTCGCGTATTGTGAGCGAGGCGACGGTCGGGGCGCCGTTTTCATCCGTGATGTGGAGCGTGATGCGGTGGGAGGCCGCCGCCTTGAAGAGAACGACCATGTCGTTTCGGAAGCCGATGTCCTGACTCCCCTGTCCAACGTCAAAGCTGATATCGGCGGAGCGCTGCCCTGCGTCGCGGCTGTACACCTCTAGAATCTGATACTCGACTGGCATACCGGAGAGGCGTCTGGTGGCTTCCAGATAGTTGGGGGTGAGAGCCACATGTCTCCACGTATCCTCTGGCCCGACACTATAGATGGAGATATCGGTCCAGCGATCGCGTACATCGCTCTCCGTGAGGACCCTCTTTGGCGAGACTTCCAGATGGGACTGGAGATACACGGCTCCGCTACTGGGGCTATGGACGGTAAGGGGCGAGGTGACGCCGGCGCGATTGATCACTTTCACCAGAAAGAAACGCGATCCTCCCTGCACCAGGCTCGCATCGGCGGGGCCGCGGTCGACTTTCACCCGGCTCTCGGCGTTGATATCGACGACGGCCAGTACATATGGCTGCAATAAATGCTGCAGCGAATCCGCGGCGGCCTTGTCATCGGGATTGGAGATAGCGCTAGCGATCGCAGTTTGCAGGCTGTCAGGAAACGGTTGGCCAAGGTAATCGAGCGCCGACTCGAGCCGCCGGACCTGTTGCGCCAAGGGCTGGACGTCGACCTTGGGAAGATCCTCTCCGTTGCCGGAATGCATCTGCTCGCTCATTGCGGGCGCCTGAGCAGCGGCGGGTAAAAATGCAGCCGCCAGAAGCAGGCCGAGAAGTGCAAGTTTCGCAGAACTGTGGGAACCGGTCCGCAGGTTCACTCGATTACCTCACTTCATGGTTGTTGTTGGTTTGGAGAGATAACCCTACCACGCGGCCGTCCAGACTGCGCTTCCCGCCTCGCGGTCATCTTAAAACTACGCAAGCTTATACCCTCGTGAGAGATCGTTCGTCGTCTGTGCGGGGCGCGTGATTTTTGCAATGCAATATAGGCCGGGTAAGATGGGCTTTGTCAAAGGACCGGTCCTTCGCTCCTCAAGGAAGACGAACAATCGAAGCGCAACGGAGACTAGGCAAGGGGCAGCCCACGAAAGCTGTTTAGCACCTCTAGCCGTCCCTCCTATAGTGGGCAACTGAGAGACCGGTCTATTTGAAAGAGCGCATTTTTGCGCATTCCCGACCCACCTTCCGAGCGATGGCTGCGGGGCGGCAATATAAATGGTGCGGACACCAAGCCATAAACTCGTCGTCCGTCCTCAAGGCCAGAGCGAACTCTATCACTCCGCAGTCGATCCGTTGGAAGAGAGAAATCTTTTCGGCGAAAGCAGTGTTACCGAACTGCAGCTCGGTCTGGAGCGCAAGCTGCTGTACTGGTATCTAAATACGACAGGCATTGCACCTTTTGACAAGGATCAGAGATCACTGCCCCATCCGAGTTCACACGGCCATTTCCTGACGATCACTGGCGAAAAATTATTGACTCTCCGGGAGAGTAAGCGGGGCCATCATAAACTTTGGCACTGCGGACACCAATATGTTGACCTGGCTCCGGGACCTTGTTTGCGCATGTGAATAGCGGTCCCGCAACGGCGGCAGGCTGCTCCCTGGCGGCGGTAGACCCAGAGACGAGCCGACTGGTCATGGGAGCCGGTGGTTCTGCGGCTGCCGCTGTAGGTTACGATTCCCGCGGGTGACTCGGGCGTCACGTTGGCGGTGAGAAATTTGCGAGAGGTGGTGAGCAGGCACTCAACCTCTTGCGGACGCAAAGTCGCGACACGGCGGAACGGATGCACTCCGCAGGCGAAGCAGATCTCTGACTTGAATACATTTCCGATTCCCGCCATCACCTGTTGATTGAGCAGGACATTTGCGATTTCTTCATCGGCGTATGCGAGTAAACGTTGCGCCGCCTCATCTTTCGCGAACGTCTGGCCCAGCAGATCCGGTCCGAGCGCGGGAATGGAAGTATGCCGCTCCAGCGTGCGCGCAGTGTGGAACCGCGCCACCGGCACATCGAAGGCTACTGCTTCGAATCGGCTGGTAGCTATCACCACGCGCATGTGGCTGCGCGGACGCTTCCAAGGCTCTCCTGTGCGGTAGATGTGCCAGCTGCCGCTCATCAACATGTGGGTCACCAGGATGAGGTCCCCGGAGAAGTGGATGAGTAGCCATTTGCCGCGTGACTCGACGCGTTCAATAGTGCGGCCAGTGACGGGCGATTGGTCATGGACGCTAGCCAGCGGCGCATAGGCAGTTTCAAATTGTGTGACCACGTGCCCGGCGAGCGCCTGATCCAGAGCGCGAGCGGAACGAAAGATGGTATCGCCTTCGGGCATCTAAATCATTATCCGAGCTACTGTGATGTGGTCAGAGTGGCTATGTGCAGCCGTTCTTGGACGGAACGGCTGCGCGGAGAGCAGTTTGCTACCTTACACCAACTTAGAGACTGCTCTACTGAACCCCGGCGGATATCTCGCCATCAGCCTGCGCCGGTAACAAAGCACGGCGAAGATTGAAACCCATCGGTCCCGGTTGGAAGCCGGCATCCTGCAGGAAGCCAGCCATGAAATGGAGACCGGCGGAGTGGCCGTTGATGGAGGAAATTAGCATTCCCCCGCGGTGGTCTTCGCGACGCTGCATCTCCTGCTGCGCGATGATTGCTAGAAAGTGGCTGAGGTCGCGCGCGGTATTGGAGCGTTCGGGTTCATCACTGGGCAGAAATATCTGCAGGTTGGGATTGTTGCGGCGCAAATAGGCCACCAGTTCGCCATTGCGCAAAATAACGCTCGCTCCAACGCTGCGCGTGAGCGAACGGCCGCCACCATCAGGCGGTTCTTCCTCCGTCTCCAGATTGGCCGCGGGGTTGGCCGCGGGCCAGCGCAAGACAGAACCGTAGGGATTGGCGGGATCGGTGGCGGCGAGATAAACCATTTCCGGCTTTTCAAGGGACGGGCTATTGCGCAAAGAGCGCAGCAGATCGACGGCGGAGGGAAGCGCGAACTGCGCTGCTCCCAAGCCTGCGACGAAATAACCACGGCGGATACGGCCGCTCTCTTCCATGGCCTTGAGCACATCGTAGATGGCGCTGAATCCGCCGGGAACATTTTCCTGGGCAACAGACTCGCGCGTAACGACGCCATAGCGATGAAGCAGTTGGTTGGCGGCGGCGTGGATCCACTCAGTGGCGGTAGCGCGGGAAGGCGGGACCAGCGACCATCGGCCCTGGGCGCTGGGCGGAGTGGTGCGGCGGGAGCGAAAGGACGGCAGGTTGTGCTGCCGCTTGGGTTGGCGCGAGGAAGCCGGTTTTGCAACGTAGGCGCGTAAGGCATGGAAGGTGTCGTTGGTGACCAAGCCCCGCCAAACGAGGTTCCACAGCGCATCGAGCGTTTCGCCGGGATATCCGCCACCCACCGCGTCATGCAGTTGGCCGAAAAAGGCCGCGCCGCCGCGGTTAAGCTGCTCGATCAGCGCCTGCTCCCGCGGGCTCAAGGCTTCTTCTGGCGCGTTGCTCCGAGGCGGGAGCAGCGAGGTAAGCTTGTCGGAGAGAAACAAGCTGACCCGTCCATCGTGCTCTCCCAGAGGATCGAGCCCGCACCAGACCACTTCGCCGGCTGCGATCAACGTATCGAGCTGGCTGGAGGAGTAGCCGGCGAGGCGCGCCGGGAGAATCGCGCTCTCCAGCAACGACGCAGGCAGGGGCGCGCCTTGAAGATGCTCGACCGTGTCCAGCAGAGCGTCGAGGCCGCGGCGGCGCTGGAGAACGCCTTGCCAGTGGGTTTCCATGCGCGCCAGCGCCTGTTGCTCGAGGGGCTCGATCTCACGCCGCAGCCGGGCCAAAGACTTGCGCCGGATCAGCCGCAAAACCTCCGTATCGCACCACTCGCGATGTACGCCGCCGGGACGAAAGCCGCCTTCGACGATCCGGCCGTCGAGCAGCAGTGCGTGCAGCGCAGTTTCTACCTGCTGCAGGCTGAATGAAAAACGCGTGACGATCTCCTGGAGGGTAAAGGGGCCATGGGTCCGGGCAAAGCGGCGAACCAACTCAACTACCGGCGCGGTTACCGGTTCCAGCAAAGCTTTGGGAATACCCGGGGGCAGGGGAATGCCCAATGCATCGCGGTAGCGCGCAGCATCTTCAACTGCGATCAGGCGTTTCTCGCCCGCCAGCTTGATTTCGAGCAGCCGCCGGGCGCGCAGGAGCCGGTCCAGATGGCCTAACAGATCGGGTGCGGCGATCCGGCGCGCGAGCTCACCCCGGGAGAGATCGCCGATGCGCAGCAACAGGTCATGGATCGCGTCTGCCGAGCGGGCGCGATAGGTCTCGGCGAGAGATTGGAGCTGCTCCTCCACTTCAGCAATGGCGTCTGTATCCAGCAGCTCGCGCAGATCCGCATCGCCGAGCAGGTCGCGCAACTGCTCCTGGTCGATCGAGAGCGCCTGCGCGCGGCGTTCGGCAAGCGGCGCATCGCCGTCGTAAATGTAATTGGCAACATAGCTGAAGAGCAGAGAAGAGGCAAAGGGAGAAGGCGTGCGGGTATCGGCGACGTGAACGCGCAAGCTGCGCAGGCGGATGGCATTCAGCGTCTCGATAAGCGCCGGCATGTCAAAGACGTCGCGCATGCATTCGCGGTAGGCCTCAAGCAATATGGGAAACGAGGGGTAGCGCGAAGCGACGGAGAGCAGATCATAAGCTCGTTTGCGCTGCTGCCAAAGCGGAGCGCGGCCCTGCGCGCGGCGGCGGGGAAGCAGAAGGGCACGCGCGGCGCTCTCGCGAAACTTGGCGGCAAAAAGCGCGCTCGCGCTTAGCTGGCGCAGCACGCTGTCGGTCACTTCCGCCGGATCGAGCAGTATGAGATCGATGTCGGGCGCGGCTTCGGTATCCGGAAAGCGCAGCACGAATCCGTCATCACCCCACATAGCCTCAACATCCGGACCGCCGGAGGCGCGGATTCGCCCGGTCACGGCCATCGCCCAGGGCGCGTGGATGCGGTTGCCGAAGGGCGTGAGCACGCAGACCCGCCAGTCGCCCAGTTCATCGCGCGTGCGCTCGATCACGATGGTGCGGTCATCCGGAACCGTGGTGGTGGCAAGTTCCTGATCCGCCAGATAGCGGATGAGATTTTCCGCTGCGATCGGGTCCAGATCGTGCTCGCGCGTGAGCCTGCTGAGCGCTGCGTTGCGGGGAAGTTCGCCCAGCTCGCGCACCAAACTGCCGATACGCCGGCCAAATTCTAGAGGACGCCCGGCCGCATCGCCATGCCAGAAGGGCATCTTGCCGGGCTGGCCGGGGGCCGGGGAGACGAGCACGCGGTCGTGCGTGATCTCATCGATACGCCAGGTGGAGGCGCCCAGAACGAAGACATCGCCGGTGCGGCTTTCAAAGACCATCTCCTCATCCAGCTCGCCTACGCGGACCGGCTTGCCTTCGGCGCCAGAAAGAAAGACTCCATAGAGGCCGCGATCGGGAATCGTGCCGCCATTCAGGATGGCCAGCATCTTCGAGCCTTCGCGCGCGGTCAGAGAATTGCGCGTGCGATCCCAGGTAATGCGCGGGCGCAATTCCGCGAATTCGTCGGAAGGATAGCGGCCGGCAAGCGAATCAAGAACACCGGCGAACGCTGCGCGGCTAAGGCCGCTGAACGGCGCCGCTCCACGCACCAGCACAAACAGCGCTTCTACTCCAATCTCGGGGGTGTTCTCGGCTGAGGTGGACGGCCTATACCTCAGAGATGGCGGAGGCTGAGCGACGATGGCGACAATCTGTTGCGCCAATACATCCAGAGGGTTGCGCAGAAAGCGCGTCGACTCGACCAGGCCTTCGTGCATGGCGCGAGTGACCGCGGCGCAGGCCACCAGATCGGCGCGATACTTTGGGAAAATGATGCCTTCGCTGGGCACCCCGACGTGGTGTCCGGCGCGCCCGATGCGTTGCACGGCGCTCGCGACCGATGGCGGCGCTTCGATCTGGACCACGAGATCGACCGCCCCCATATCGATGCCGAGCTCAAGCGAAGAGGTGGCGACCAGGGCGCGCAGACGTCCGGCTTTCAATTGCTCTTCGATCTCGGAGCGCTGAGCGGCCGCCAGCGAGCCGTGATGGGCGCGGGCCAGTTGTTCTCCGGCGAGCTCGTTGATGGCGCCCGCCAGCCGCTCGGCAATGCGCCGGCTGTTGACGAAGATTATGGTCGATTGGCGTTCACGAATGATTTCCAGCAACCGGGGATGGATGGCGCTCCAGATCGAGGTCCGTTTGGGCCCTTGCGACGCGGCTCCGCTGGGCAATTCCTCCGGCTGGCCAAGCCGCGCCATGTCCTCTACCGGTACTTCCACGCGCAGTTCAAGCTTCTTAGGCTCAGCGGCTTGGACGATGGTGACCGGTCGATAGGTGACAGGTCCGGGCTCCTCGGATGCGGCCAAGAACTCCTCTCCCGCTACAAACCCGTCGGCCTTGGATTCTAGTTCCGGTCCGGATTCCGGCCTGGGTCCTGCCCCACCGAGAAAGTGGGCCACTTCTTCGAGCGGGCGCTGTGTGGCTGAGAGTCCGATGCGCTGCATAGGGCTTCCAGTGATTGCCTGCAGGCGTTCCAGAGACAGCGCCAGGTGCGCGCCGCGTTTGGTGGGTACGAGCGCATGAATCTCATCGATGATTACCGTATCCACTTGGCGCAGGCTAGCGGCGGAATTCGATGTGAGCAGCAGGTAGAGCGACTCCGGCGTCGTGATCAATATGTCGGCAGGATGCCGTAGGAAGCGGCTGCGCTCCTTTTGCGGAGTATCGCCGGTGCGGATACTGATTTCGGGTTGGCGGAAAGGAGTGCCGTGCCGTGCAGCCATGTTTACGATACCGGCAAGTGGCGCGCGGAGATTGCGTTCCACGTCCACGGCCAGCGCTTTGAGCGGGCTGATATAGACCACGCGGCAGCCGGTCTGGCTGCCCTCGCCCAGCGCAGGTGAGTCGAAGATGAGCCGGTTCAGGCACCAGAGAAACGCGGTGAGAGTCTTCCCGGTGCCCGTAGGCGCCAGGATCAGCGTGTTTTCCCCCCGCGCAATCGCCGGCCATCCGAGCCGCTGGGGTGCGGTCGGATGCTCGAAGACCGCGCGGAACCACTCCGCGGTGGCCGGGTGGAAGAGGCTGAGAGCATCGGCTTCGGGATCGGAAGGAACGCCGAGGAGAGGTCTTTGGATGGCTTCGTGGACTTTGCGCGGCCGGTCGAGTTTGATCCTTCTTTTTCACTTCTTCTCTGCGGGCGTCACGGCCAGAGTAGCGCGTGTGCACGGGTCAATTTAGATGCCCTTTCCTGCGCCCCAGATCTTATTTTCCTTTGTTCGATAGTCGAGGGGCAATTGACCCGGTCGATCGGCTGATTTTGAGTTGTAGTTTCCCCATATCTGGCGCAAACAGCGCGCCAGATATGGGCACCGATCGTTGTGGCGGTCCTAAAATTGAAATATCCAGGTTAGCTTTCGCGAACCTGGGGCGCCCGGCTCCTTCCCTAACTGGACGCCTCAGGCGCCGCGTAGTGAAATTAACAAAGACCCGCCTAAACCGGCCTCCGGACTTGTTAATCTTATCTATTATGCAGACCAAAAAAGAGCTTCTTACTGACCCCATTCAGCATATAGACATCAAGCAACTCAATGTGGTTCCCCTGGTCGATGCGATGCGGCACATGGCTTATAGCTCCCGTGATCTTGCCCGGGCCGCGGCCATTTACGAGCGCATGCTGCGCGACCGGGAGTGCGGGATCATTCTATGTCTCGCGGGATCGCTTGATCAGCGCCGGATTGAAACAGATCTTTGTCGACCTGATCCGTAACAACATGGTGGATGCCGTGGTTTCTACCGGCGCCAATATCGTCGACCAGGACTTTTTTGAAGCATTGGGCTACCAACATTGGATTGCGGACGACCTGTACCGGTCGGGCACGGAGGACGCAACGCTTCGCGAGCTGATGATCGATCGCATCTACGACACGCTCATCGATGAGGAAGAGCTGCGCATCTGCGATGACACAACCAAGATTATTGCCGATTCGCTTGCGCCACGCCCGTACAGCTCACGCGAATTTATCCGCGAGATGGGCGCTTACCTGGAGAAACAGGGTAAGACGCCGGCGAAGGGTGGAGTGGATAGCATTGTGCTCGCCGCCTATCAGAAGGACGTCCCCATCTTCGTACCTGCTTTCAGTGATTGTTCGGCCGGTTTTGGCTTGGTCGCGCACCGCCATGATCGTGGGGATAAGCCCAAAGTATCGATCGACTCGGCGAAGGACTTTCACGAACTGACGCAGCTTAAGATTTCCAATCCAACCACCGGGCTGCTGATGATCGGGGGCGGAGTGCCCAAAAACTTCGCCCAGGATATCGTCGTTTCCGCCGAGATCCTCGGTGTCGATGCGCCGATGCATAAGTATGCGGTGCAGATTACTGTGGCCGACGTGCGCGACGGCGCCCTTTCGTCCAGCACTTTGAAGGAGGCAAGCTCCTGGGGGAAGGTGGATACAGCCTTCGAGCAGATGGTTTACAGCGAAGCAACTTTGGCGCTGCCTCTCATTGCCGGCTATGCCTTCCACAAGAAGGCTTACGCGGAACGCGCGGAGCGCCGCTGGGCGAGACTATTGGAGCCGGTTACGGCGTAAGAGGCGGTTGACAAGTTATTCTTCTATATCTTGACCCGATCCCAGGTCCCAAAATCGGGACCTGGGGCACCCGGCCAGGGACCCGATTCGCAAACCTGGGGCGCCCCGGGATATCAATAAAAAGATATCCACGAAAGTTGCAGTGGCTTGTTTTGAAAACCGGTGTAGGCTGATTGATTAGAACAAGATCACAGTGATTGTGACGTGGCGGATTCGGCATAAGCCATAAGCCACCGTGCTTGAGTGGAATGGCGAACCGGTTCGTCCCGTTCACACCAACTGTGAAATCGCTCTATCCCCCAAAGTAACAACGCGAAAATTTTCGCAAACGGGGTCCCTTGTGTCATTAGCTATTTTTCTGCTTGGTCTTCTAATTAGTTATATTATGTTATCGTTCTCGTTTTGGAGTCTCTGCCGCATGGCGGCGGTTACGGACAGATTTGTAGAAAGTCGGGCCAATGTCATCCCCTTCAAGCGCCGCTAGGGAAGCGCAGCGCGCGAACCTGGGAACAAGCAAAGCCCTCACGGGGGCGCTGTTGAAGATTGCTTCAGGGTCAGTGCGGCGGTAATCTATGCTATGGAACGCACGGCCCTTCACTTTGTCCCTTGTCCCTGGATCCAACCATCGGTAAGCGCGCGGACCCTGCAGGCTGTATTCGCCGAGCTGGGCCTTCGAGAGCTTTGAATCATCTGGATCGCACCAATCGGGATATCAATTTGACTTGGCTACGGGATAGGCTGCCTTCAACTGTTATCTTTGCCGCTTCACTCCTGCTGTCCGCCTATGGCGGCATCGTGTTGCTACTGGGGCGTGGGGAAATTTTCGTAGCCGCGGTGATCGCCTGGGCCTGCGCGCAGACGATGCTGATCCTCTTATGCGTCCTTCACTTTCTGAGCGCCTCCCGCCAGGATGCCGCGGAACGGCAGGTGCAACAGCTGGCGCAGATGCAGAGAAGCATCCTGGACTCGGCCGGTCCGATGATTTTGGCGACCGATCTTGAAGGAAACCTCCTCATATTCAATCCAGCGGCGGAAAGAATGCTGGGTTACCGGGCCAACGAGGTTTTAGGGCGCCTGCGCGCCGAGGACCTCTTCCCTGAAGGCGAGCTGGAGCGTGTGGGGCAGCTTCTGGTTTCGCGCCTGGAGCGGACACCGGTATTCGAGTTGACCGGGGTGTCGAGCCAACTGAAGCATTACGCCCAGTATGTCACCAGCTTTCCAGTAAGCCGGGTTCGTGGATTCGAGCTGCAGTGCCGGCGCAAAGACGGCAGTTTGTTTCCAGCGATGATCTATCTTTCCGCGGTCCGCAACAGTGACGGAGCGTTGACGGGATTGCTGGCAATTGCCACTGACCTTACGGCAACCAAGCGAGCCGAGCACGCGTTGCGGGAGAGCGAAGAACGCTATCGCGACCTGTTCGAGAACTCACAGGAGATGATCGCCACTCTAAGCCCGCGCGGCAAGTATCTGTACGTCAATCCGGCCTGGCAGGCATGCTTTGGAAAGAGCGCGGCAGCTTTCGAAAACCTGTTGAATTTCGAGGCCGCCTTCCCTCAGGAGATGCAGACTGAGGCGGCCGTTTTGTTTGAGCGCGCGCTCCGCGGAGAGCGCATTCACGGCGCAAATCTGCGGGTGCAGGATGCGACTGGAATGTACCGCGAGTTGGATGCCAGCCTGAGCTGCCGCCAGGATCGCGGAGAGCCGGTGTCCGTCCGTTGTATTTTCCGCGACGTTACCGCCCAATACCAGCGCGAGCGCAGATTGGCGATGCAGTTGGCGGTAAGCCAGGTGGTGGGCGAATCCAATACCTCCGACGAGGCCCTCCCGGCCATGCTCGAGTCTCTGGGAACGAATCTTGGCTTTGACATGGCGGGACTATGGTTCGTCTCGAGCGGCGAGCATGCGCGCTACCTTGCGGGGTGGTATGCCCCGGATTGCGCATGCGCGGAGTTTCACCAGGACAGCATAGGGCGCGTGATTGAAAAAGGTAAGGATCTGCCCGGCCAGATTTGGGCTGCGGAGAGTCCTTGCTGGATCGAGGATCTGCAACAGAGTACGAATTTTCTACGGACCCCCGCCGCAGTGGCCGATGGGCTGGTCACCGGCTGGGGCGTTCCCGTGCGGGTGGGAAACCAGGTAATCGCGGTCGTCGAATTCTTCAGCCGCGAGAAGCAGCGCGAGGATCGCGAAATGATGGCCACGGTGGAAACGGTCTGCGCTTCCATCGGGCAATTCATGGCTCGTTCGGCGCAGGAGAGCCGCCTGGAAGAACTGAACCGGCAGAAGGAATCAATACTGAATTCAGTCGCGGACGGCATCTTTGGAACTGATTCCAATGGGCGCATTGTATTTGTCAATCCGGCGGCGGCTAGCATGTTGGGCGCGCAACCCTTCGATCTGATCGGACGCACGGTGCATTCAGCAGTGCATGAGGAGCGCAAGGACCGGGAAAGCTGCTCGGACCAATGCCGCACACGGCGCGCTTTCCTGGTGCGGGAAGGCAACAGCGGCCAGGACGTGTTCTACCGCAAGAATGGCGCCTCGTTCCCGGTGGAGTTTTCCGTTACCCAGATGGTGGAGCACGGCGTAGCCGTGGGCAGCGTGCTTAGCTTCCGGGATATCAGCCAGCGCTACGCGCTCGATCGCATGAAAGATGAGTTCGTTTCCACCGTCAGCCATGAGCTGCGCACCCCACTTACCTCCATCCGCGGATCGCTCGGGTTGCTTTCCGCCGGACTGCTGGGAGATGTGGGAGACAAGGCGGCGAACCTGCTGCGAATCGCGGTCAATAACTCCGACCGTCTGGTCCGGCTGATCAATGACATTCTGGATTTGGAGCGGATGCAGTCAGGACGCGCGCCGCTGGCATATCGCATGTGCTGCCTGGAGGAGTTGGCGCGGCAGGCGATCGACGGCATGACGCCGATGGCGGAAGCCGCGAAAGTACAGTTGCTACTGGATGCCGAGCCGATGCAAATCGAGGCGGATACGGACCGGCTGCAGCAGGTATTGACCAATCTGTTGAGCAACGCGGTCAAGTTTTCGCCTCCATACTCCCAAGTGACGGTAAAGCTGGAGAGGCTTCTGGATGGCGTAACGCTCAGCGTGGTCGATCGCGGCAGGGGCATCCCAAAGGACAAGCTGGAGTCGATCTTCGACCGGTTCCAGCAAGTAGATGCTTCGGATTCAAGGCAGAAAGGCGGCACCGGCTTAGGGCTCGCGATTTGCCGCACCATTGTGCAGCAGCATGCCGGACGTATCTGGGCCGAGCGAAACCCGGATCGCGGCTCAACCTTCCGCATGTTTCTGCCTACTCTCACCCGCGAAGGAGACGGTTTGCATCACGCGGAAGGCAGCGGCCAGGAAACGATAGCCGAATCCACTATACTGATCTGCGATGAGAACATGGAAACACGAGGGCTGCTGGCCGACTCTCTTAAGGAGCAAGGTTACTTCGTTATGGAGGCCTCCAGCGGCGACGAATCCATCGCCATAGCTCATCAGACTCGTGTGGATGCGATTTTATTGGATCTCAGCCTGCCTCGTCTGCACGGATGGGAAACACTGCGTCAGCTTAGGGCCGACCGGCGCACAGCATCCATACCTGTGGTCGTGCTGAGCGCCTTTGGGGCGCTTAACGATCCGGAGATCGAGGAGAACGCCGATGCCTGGCTGCAGAAGCCGCTCGAAGAAGAGTTGCTGCTGAGCGAGCTTTCGCGTGTGTTACGAACCGGTAGCGATCCGGCTCGTCTGCTGCTGGTGGAGGACGATGCCGATCTGGCCAAAGTTATTCTTGCCACCTTTGAGCGAGCTGGGATTGAGGTCTATCACGCTTCCACGCGGCGCAAAGCCATCGAGCTGTGCCTTACTTCGCGCCCGCATTTGCTTATTCTCGATCTAGCTCTACCGGACGGGGATGGATTCGGCGTAGTGGACTGGTTGCGCCAACGCAACGACCTCAAGCAATTGCCCCTGGTGATTTATTCCGCCCAGGATCTGGATGAATTCGAACGGAAGAAGCTTCAGCTCGGGCCAACGCAATTTCTGACCAAGGCGCGGGTGCAGTTACCGGATGTCGAGGCGCTGGTTTTGACCATGTTGCGACAATACCGCGTGATCGTGGAAGAGAGACTCGATTGGGATGGGGCAACATCCAACAACTTGTGAATGCCGGTGAGGAACAACTGTATGGGCCGCCGTGTTTTGATCATCGATGACGAGGATGATATTCGCCAGGTGGCTGCTCTTAGCCTGGAAGCAGTAGCAGGTTGGGATGTCGTGCTTGCCAACTCAGGCAAGCAGGGAATCGAACGCGCCTCCAGCGAACAGCCGGATGCTATTTTGCTCGATGTGATGATGCCCGAAATGGACGGACCGACCACGTTTCTGAAGCTCAAATCGAACAGAAAAACTTCACATATACCCGTGCTGCTGTTGACGGCAAAGGTGCAGGGACCCGATCAGAGGAGATTCGCCGGCCTCGGAGTTGCGGCGATTCTTTTCAAACCATTTGATCCTTTGACCTTGGCCAGCCAAATCTCCGGCGTGTTAGGGTGGAGTGAAGACGATTGACGGGCCATGTATGAGACATAACTCCCCCGCAGATGAGCAAGGCCGCCGGCCCCCCGCGCGCAGTGGCGAGGTTCCAGCCAAGAATTCGCAACAGACGCTGCATGCGATGATTGCCACCATCTGGGAGCGCAGCAAGGAAACGGTTGCAGGGCATGTTGAGATCCTGCAACAAGCCTGGAGCTTGGCATCGCGGAACGAGCTGGATGAGACGGCCCGCTTGCGAGCTGTCGATTCGGCCCACAAACTAGCGGGAGTTCTCGGCACTTTCGGCTTGCCTCGAGGAACCGACCTGGCGCGGATGGCGGAGGAATCTTTCGGCCAAAGAGTGAAATTGAGCGCCGCTGAACTGAAACGAGTGGGTGCGGCGCTCCAGGAATTGTCCAGTTTAGTGAAGAAAGAAATCACTCCCAAGCGCGGCGATTCGCCTGGGAAATCCTGAGCTATGTGCTGGTCCCCAGAATCTGGTACTTTCTATCCCTAGCTGGCGCAAACGGCGCGCCAGGGCGGAAATATCCTGCTGGTGATTAGAATTCAGCCGGATCTCACATAACCACATGACCTTCCGCCGCTCTTTAGACGGCGAAGGTTATAGACTGAATCAATGAACGCCCTCGGGCGGTTGCTGATCGGTCTCGGGTTCTTTCTGCTCATTGCCGGCGGATTACTTCTGATTTTAGGCAAGATTGGCCTTCCCCTTGGCCGGCTTCCAGGCGATATCTCCTATCGCGGGAAGAACATGTCAGTCTATTTTCCCTTAGGGACCTCGATTTTACTCAGTATCGTGCTGTCGCTCGTCTTCTACCTCCTTTCCCGCTTTCATCGCTAGCGCGAGATCAGATCTAGCAGTGTTGCTGCGATGCTGCCCGGCGCTTTTGGGCGGCCGTACCCAGCAGATGGACGCATTTCGCATCCACGTGCTCGACAGCCTGAAAAACCTTATCGAGCCTGTCATCGAGGGACGACTTCGATACTGACAACTTGTGACCACAGTCCCGAGATGCAGACAGAGAAGAAGCAAGCGAACCAACCGCGATTCTTTGTATATTCATGATGAGTGTTGGTATACGCCGGCGATCGCCATATAGAAATGAACCAAACTCACCACCGCATTCCCACCAACGAGGTATGGAGAGTTTCGGGCCTCCGGCAGTCCGGTAGAATCGCCCGGTGAAGGACTCTGAGCAGGGATTGAGCTTTGCCCAGCGGCTTGCGATCGCGGTGGTTCCGCGTCTTGCGGCGCTCCTGTTGCTGGCCCTCCATCGCACCTTGCGCTATGAAGTTGTTGTCGAACCTGGAGCGGAGCCCGCCACGCCTCCCGCTCTGCAAATCTGGTGTTTCTGGCATCGCTGCTTGCTTCCCAGTGCTTGTTATTTCCACGGCGTAATCGAGGCCGCGGTACTGATCAGCCGCAGCTTTGATGGCGAATTGATTGCGCGCACCATCGAACTTCTTGGCTTTCACAGCGTGCGTGGCTCAAGCTCGCGTTATGGAGCCAGTGGACTGCTGGCCCTGGCCAGAGCTTTGGAGGATGGTTACCCCGCCATTTTCACCGCTGACGGCCCACGCGGGCCGTTGTACAAGGCAAAGCCGGGAGCGGTAAAGCTGGCCCAAATGACCGGCTACACGGTAGGCGCTTTTTACGTTCTGCCGGAAAAAGCTTGGCTGTTGCGCTCCTGGGACAGCTTCATGATCCCTAAGCCGTTTTCCCGCGTTGCTGTAAGCTGGGCGCGGCAGATCCACGTGCCCAAAACGGATGAGGGGGAGATTCTTGAAGCCAAACGGAGCGAAATAGAAGATGCGCTGGAGCGGGCACGCCTGAACGCCGAGAGGCATTTCGGACGAGCGACGGCGCCGTGAACAGCATTCGTTCTGATCCGGCTCCCGGAAGAACTGCACGCATTCGACTCTCCCCGGAGCGAACCCGGTCGGGAGACGTTTTCCTTCGCCACAAAACCAGCAATCGTAAGTTCTACGACCGGCAATATGCCGCAGCGAAGGCATCCGGATTCGATGATGTGATCTTTATGAATGAGCGGGGTGAAATCACGGAAGGAGCGATCAGCAACATCTTTATCCGCAAGGCAGGGAGATTGCTTACCCCACCGCTGGCCTCAGGCGTATTGCCCGGGGTCTTCCGCCGCCATCTTCTGGAGACGGATACGGCGGCCAAAGAAAATCTTCTGACCATCGAAGATATTGAAACCGCGGATGCCGTATTTCTGGGCAATTCCGTGCGCGGCCTTCGTCAGGTTACAGTTGCGGCCGGGATGACAAGATAACAGCGGACTAGACGGTTTGCACACCAGCTCCGCAGATACGTCTACGCAATAAACATGCAGTCGCCGTAGGAGAAGAATCGGTAGCCGGCTTGGACCGCATGACGGTAGGCGGCCAGCACATGGTCTTTTCCCGCGAAGGCGCTCACCAGCATCAACAGAGTCGATTGCGGCAAATGAAAATTAGTGAGCATCCCGCTGACCACACGGAATTGCGAACCGTTAGAGATGAAAATACTGGTCGAGCCGGAGTGCGGTTCCAGTTTTCCGATGGCCGCGCAATGCTCCAGAGCACGCACAGTAGTGGTTCCCACGGCTATGATGCGCCGGCCGTCCTCGCGTGCTCGATTTACTTCTCCGGCTGTTTCCGCCGGCAGCGAATAGCGCTCGGAATGGAGGTGAATCTCTTCCACTTCTGGAACCCTTACCGGCTGAAAGGTTCCCAGGCCGACGTGCAGCGTCAGATAGCAGACGCGGACCCCGCGCGCGGAGATACGCTCCAGAATCTCAGGGGTAAAGTGCAGGCCGGCGGTTGGCGCTGCCACCGAACCTCGGTCCTTTGCGAAGATTGTCTGGTAGCGTTCGCGGTCAAACGCCTGGTTCGTTTTGTCATGCCGGCGAATGTATGGAGGCAGTGGCACATGGCCGAGCCTTTCGAGACGAGCAAAGAAATCCTCTACGGGAGTGAAACGGAGAGTCCGCTCGCCCAGTTCTCCCTTACCGGTCACGGAGGCTTCGAGCAAACAATCCCCTTGGGGTGAAGCGAATACAATTTCTTTGCCTACCGGCAACTTGCGCGCGGGCCGCGCCAGGGCTCGCCACTCCCACTCGCTGATCTGTTCGGTGAGCAGCACTTCTATTCGACCAGGCAATGACTCGTTGCGTTCCGCGCCGCGTCGCCCAAAAAGCCTTGCCGGAATCACCCGGCTTTCGTTTAGGACCAGCACGTCTCCTTCGTTCAACAATTCAGTCAAATCGGGGAACATCGCGTCCCGCCATGCACCGGTTGTACGGGAAAGTATGAGCATGCGGCTGTTGCCGCGCTCCGCAGGCGGTTGTTGCGCGATCTGTTGCTGGGGAAGCTCGAAATCAAAGCTGGAGACGAGCACACATTGATTGTAGAGAATGCAGTGAGCCGTGCACTCACGGTAAACTCGTCAACGATGGCCTCCATTCCCGATCCGCCGATGAACCAGGAAAATCCTGCCGTTTTCCTGCTGGACGCGATGTCCTTTATCTTTCGCGCTTATCATGCCATGCAGCGGCAGCGCCCCATGTCTACGCGCACCGGCCTGCCTACCGCGGCTGCCTTTGTCTTCGTCAATATGATCAATAAACTCCGCCGGGATTTTCAGCCGGAGTATTTCGCCGCGGTATTTGACGTAAGCGCTCCGGTGTTTCGCGATGAGCGGGCGCGCAGCGTCGCCACTGTTCGCAAGTGGAATAGCAAGACGCAGACATTTGACGAAGTTGACTACGCCGGCTATAAGGCAAACCGCACCGAGATGCCGCCGGACCTGGTGCAGCAGTTACCGTATATTCGCCGCTCGCTGGAAGCTTTCCGGATCCCCATCCTGCAATTAGAGGGCTTTGAGGCCGATGACGTGATCGGCACCCTGGCGGATCAAGCAGCAAAACAGGGGCATCCCGTCTACGTGGTTTCGAACGATAAAGATATGCTGCAGTTGGTTACGGATCGGGTCAAGGTGCTCAATCCGGTCAAGGACAACCTTGTCCTTGACCGCGGCCAAGTAGTGGAGACGCTCGGGGTGCCGCCGGAAAGAGTCGTCGATGTCATGGCACTGCGCGGGGACTCGATCGACAATATTCCCGGCGCGCCCGGAATCGGGGATAAGGGTTCGGTCGAGCTGATCCAGCAATTCGGCAGCGTGGAAGCGGCCCTCGAGCACGCCTCCGAGGTCAAGCGGAAAAGCTATCGCGAATCGCTGGAGAACAATCGCGAGATGATTCTGCTTAGCAAGGAGTTGGTCACCATCCACTGCGCGGTTCCGCTCACCCTCGATCTCGACGAGATGCGCACCCAAGCCCTCGATCTGGCGGCTTGCCGGGCTCTATTCAATGAGTTGGAATTCACCTCGATGCTCAAGGAGTTGGCTCCGGAGCAGCAGTCTGCGCCAATTGAGATTTCCTATTCGCCCGGGGAAGAAGAGACCCGCCGCTTTCTGGAGCAGGCGCACGCTGGAGGATTTTCACTGGCCATCGATGCTTTCCTTCCGGAAGCCGCCGCGGAACAGGGCGCTGAGCCGGAAGGCGAAGCTCAGGAGGATGAAGCTCCGCTGTTGAAGAACGCCTCTTTGCTCGAAATGGGGCTCGAAGCGGGGCTCGATGCGAAGCAAGGGACGGATAAGAATCTCTCGCCGCCAACATGGCACATGGCACTCTCGGCGGAAGCCGGCAAGGCGCTGGTGATCGATCTGAATAAGGATTTGGGTACGGCGGAGCCTACGGCGAATTGGCTGCGCGGGCTGCTTGAGGACAGCGGAACCTCGAAATCGCTGCACGATTTGAAGGCGGCTCTTCGCGTTTTCGAGCGGATTGGAGAACGCGATAGGGCCGAGCGTACGATCCAGCTCGCGGGCCCGATCGACGATTTGATGCTCTACTCCTATCTCATCAATCCCACGCACACTACGCATCGCCTGCAGGATGTCGTCGCGCGTTTCAGCAGCGGACCGCTCGAACCCCCCGGCGAAAGATACCTCCCGGAAGCTGCCCATTCTATCCACGGTCTGGCGCCGGTTCTGCGCGCGGAAGTCGAGTCTCTGGATATGGCCAAGCTTTACCGGGAAATCGATCTCCCGCTGGTTCCGGTATTGCTGCGGATGGAGAAATCGGGTGTGCGCATCGATCGGGGCGTTCTATCGGAAATGTCCGGGCGGCTCAGTGGGGAAATGCACCGCCTTGGCGAACAGATTTTCGACGCTTTCGGGACATCGTTTCAACATCAATTCCCCCAAGCAGCTTGGGGACGTGCTGTTCAATAAGATGCGGCTGCCAAAGCCGCTGAAATATGGCCGCGGAAAGGTTGTCTCGACAGCGGTGGACGTGCTCGAAGAACTCGCTGAGCATCACGAGGTTCCGCGGCTGGTGCTTGAATACCGGCAATTCGCCAAGCTGAAGTCCACGTATGCCGATTCGTTGCCGCTGCTCGCGGATGCGGATTCGCGCGTACATACAACTTTCAACCAGGTAGGCACGGCAACGGGCCGCTTGTCTTCGACCAATCCAAACCTGCAAAACATCCCTATACGAACCGCGCTGGGGCGGGAGATCCGCGCCGCGTTTATCGCGGGACCCGGCCGGGTGCTGCTGTCGGCCGACTATTCGCAGATTGAGCTTCGGCTGCTGGCGCATTTTGCTCAAGACCCGCTGCTGGTCAGGGCCTTCGCCGCCGGAGATGACATCCATACGCTCACCGCGTCGGAAGTCTTTGGAGTGGCGATGGAGCATATGGACAAGCAGACACGGGACCGTGCCAAAGCGGTCAACTTCGGGATCGTCTACGGAATCTCTCCTTTTGGCTTGGCCCAGCAACTCGGCATTCCACAGAATGAGGCCCGGCTCTACATCGACACCTATTTCGAACGCTACGAGGGAGTGCGCGCCTACATCGACCGCGTGCTGGAAGAAACACGCCGCGAGCAGCGGGTGCGAAACATCTTCGGACGTGTGCGCCCCATTCCCGATATTCAGAGCCGCAACGCCAATTTACGCGGCTTTGCGGAAAGAACCGCGGTCAACACTCCTCTGCAGGGAACCGCCGCCGATCTTATCAAGATAGCAATGATCCGCATCGACCGGCTGCTGCGCGAAGAAAATCTCAAAACCGTGATGACGCTCCAAGTTCATGACGAGCTGGTCTTCGATGTTCCCGAAGAGGAACTCGATCGAGTGAAGGAGCTGGTTCGCCATGAGATGGAAAACGTGACCCAATTGACTGTGCCGATTGTGGCTGACTGTGGCGCTGGACCGAATTGGCGGGATTTGAAATAGAGCCTAAGATTCTAGAACTACAACGCAAACAGAGGAATCGAATGACCGTTTCACGGACTGTCGGTGTTACATTTTTCGCTCTCTTGCTTGTTCTCTTTTTCTCACCGGCTTTTCTGATTGCGGATGTCAATGCCGGCCATAAGGAATTCAACAGCATGTGCTCTACCTGTCACGGCGGTGATTTGATGGGCGGCGAGATGGGACCGCCCATCGCATACCGGCTCCCGAGATTGAATGATCAGCAGGTCATGACTGTGATCCACCAAGGCAGGCCGGGCGGCATGCCGCCATTCCCAAATTTAACCGGGAACGATCTCTCGAACTTGATTGAATTCCTACGTTCTGCCCAGGTCACACACCGTTTCTCTCCGATCATTCGGAAAAAAGTCGAGACCACCGATGGCCAGACGCTGGAGGGAGAAGTGCTTAGCCAGAGTGTCGAAGATCTCGATCTCAAGACTGCGGATGGAGCACTCCATTTGCTGCGATCAAGTAATGGCAAATGGCGGCCGGTAACATCGCAGGCGAACTGGTCAACATACAATGGCAACCTCGACGGCAACCGCTACACATCCCTCAGCCAGATCAATAAAAAGAATGTAGCGACCCTCTCGCCGAAGTGGATCTTTACCATGCCGAACGTAGCCTCTCTGGAAACCACGCCCGTGGTGGTTGACGGAACAATGTACGTCACCAGCGCCAACGAATGCTATGCGCTCGATGCGGGCAACGGCAGGGAACTCTGGCACTTCAGCCGGCCTCGGACCAGCGGTCTGGTGGGCAATGCCGCTGGAGGATTCAATCGCGGCGTGGCCGTTGTAGGCGACCGCTTGTTTATGGTGACCGATAATGCTCATCTCCTGGCGCTGAATCGGCAGACGGGAAGCATTATCTGGGAAACCGAAATGGCCGATTGGCATCAGAATTACAATGCCACCTCGGCGCCTTTGGTGGTTGGGAATCTGGTGATTTCCGGCACTGCGGGCGGTGAGCAGGGCGCGCGCGGCTTCCTGGCGGCCTACGATCAGTCCACTGGCAAAGAGATTTGGAGATTCTGGACGGTGCCCGCGCCCGGTCAACCGGGCTCCGAAACCTGGAAGGGTAATGCTATCGAGCACGGGTCGTCGGTTGCCTGGTTTACCGGTTCCTACGACAAAGAACTCGACACCTTGTACTGGCAAACCGGAAATCCGGGCCCCGATTACAACGGCTCGGAACGCCAAGGCGACAATCTCTACTCGTGCTCGATTCTGGCCCTCGATCCTAAGACAGGGAAGCTGAAGTGGTACTATCAGTTCTCTCCACATAATGTCTACGATTGGGATGCGACGGAACCCGCCATCCTGGCCGACGCAAACTGGCGCGGCAAACCTAGAAAACTACTTTTGACGGCCAACCGCAACGGATTTTTCTACGTGCTCGACCGCAGCAATGGAAAATTGCTTTTAGCCAAACCATTCGTGAAGAAACTGAATTGGGCAAAGGAAATAGGAGCGGATGGGAGACCGGTCCTCAATCCGGTAGAGAAGTTTGGCTCCGGCGTAAAGGTATGCCCTTCGCAGGACGGCGCGTCGAACTGGTATTCGGCGTCCTATCTTCCGTCAACCGGACGATACTACGTTCAAGCGGTTGAAAACTGCACTATCTATTCCACATATCCGGATGAATGGGAAGCCGGACGAGGATATGCGGGGGGCTCCACTCGGAGAGTGCCAGGTGAAATCCCGCAGAGATTTCTGCGCGCCATCGATATCCAAACAGGAAATATCGCATGGGAGTTGCCGGAAGCCGGACCTGGCTTTACCTTCGGAGGCTTGCTGGTGAGCGCTACGGGGGTGGTTTTCTTTTGCGACGACAGCGGCATGTTTATGGCCGCTGACGCGAGTGACGGAAAGCCGCTTTGGCATTTCGAAGCGAATCAGTCATGGAGAGCATCCCCGATGGCATATGAATTCGACGGCAAACAATTGATAGCTGTCGCTTCCGGTCAAACCGTAATGGCCTTTGGTTTGCCCTGAGTAGTATCTGCTTCTCCGGATGTACACGGTTTAAGATAGCTATGCATTTTCGGGATTGGTGTAGACCGAAGCCACAACTGTCGAGCGGATTTTCCTCAAGCAAATCCGCTTTCGCGACTACAGGAAAGTTCACACTATTCCCGAAAATGCCTTAAACTCAAGCCGTGCGGACTGGCATATAGCCTTTACTAACCTTGATAAAGCTCTAACTTTGTGTGAATCTACTTGCCCTGAATGGTATATGTGTGGCCGCCTTCGACTGGAAACTGCAGGGCAAACCGCTTCCATGCAGCCATAACCTGGTGGCGAGTTGTCTGGTCGATCACCTTCGCATTGTGTAATTGTGCGGTCTCCAGCTCGATGGTCGCGTCCTGTGTTTCTCCAGGAAGAGCGAAGACTTCCTTTGCTCTTGCGGCAATCGGATACACTCTGGCCACAAGCTGATTTTCGCTTCTCTCGACGACAATGCCGGCTCCCCCAACAAAGAGAGGCGTCTTATCCGGAGGTAGAGGAAAGTCTCGCAAGAACTTACCTCCCATGTGGGTTTTTCCGGAATCGTAGTCCATCCATTTTCCGGCAGGCAGATAGACGTCCCGGCTGGAAGCGGTGGCATAGTCGTCGCCATAAAGCGGCGTGGCCAGTAGGGAGTCGCCGATCATCCATTCGTAACCACGAATGCGATCGTTTTCGCGGCCATAAACGCGGGGATCGCCGGGAAAGGCAATTGGAAGCGGAGTCATCGGCCAGGGATATCCGTCCTGGGAAAAGCGAACGCCCTGGGCATAGAAGTAGGGTTGCAGGCGGCCGTGCAGCTGCGCAGCGGCGAGCATGACATCGCCGACTTTCTTGTCGGAAAAAGACCACGGCGGCTCTCCCATAGACATCGAGCTGTGAAGGCATGCCCATTGGGCGTTGCGCATCATGTAGGTCTCCATGCGCGAGGTGCGGTCGAGCGAAAAGCGATTTTCTCCAAAGGTACCTCCTACGATATCGGGATACACCAAGGGAAAACCGGAATAGGCAAATGCAAGTGCGTTGACGGGACCGCGATCCTGGTTCTGATTGAAATTAAAATCGTCGATGCGCTGTAAGTCTCCGTCGGAAGAAAGATAACCATTGCGCTCAATGATATCTTTCCTCTCCTGCATCAGCCGGTTGTTTGTCGGGTCGATCTTATCGTCGCGCAGGCTGTAGCCACCAAAGCCGTAGTAGTCCTCTTTGTATCCATCGATACCGAATGTGTTCCAACGATTTACCAGGGCAATATACCAATTCAGCGCGCCCGGATTGTGCGCGTCGAGGAGGTAGTAGGGCATCTTCGGCCAGCTTCCATGGAAAACTTCCGGCTCCCCATCCTGTTTTAGGAAGTATCCTTTTCGCGCTCCCTCCGCAGCGAAAGGGCCATTGGTAATAAAGCAGATTCGCAGCCCCAGAAGCACCTTCAAATTTTTTTGATGAAAATGCTGGGTAAGCTCGCGCAGGTTGGGATACTTCTTCTCATCGACCATGCCAAAGCTGGTGGTCTCGTGAAAACGATCTTCTGCAGGCCAAAATCCGGAACCAATAACCAGCCATCGCAGCGGATATCCGAGGGCAAGGTAACGGTCCACGCTGTCGGTAACCGTCTTCTGATTTGTGTTCCAGCCCAAGGCGCCGAAGGCTTCCCACCCTACTCCAAACATCTCCTCCTTCGGCTGCATGACCGGATATCCGGCCGCGATGCGAGCCTTGCGGTACTCACTATAGATTTCGTGCGGCGTACCGACAAAGTAAAACATACTAAGGCTCGAGCCAGCGTGGACCACTCCTTGAACGATCTGCGTCTCGGAGGTATGGACAATCTTCGCTGCCGGATCGATCAACAGAACAGCAAACCCTTGCCGGGGATATAGGATGAAGTTGCTCACCAAGCGCGATATGCCTTGACCGGATAGGAAATCATCATCATGAAAACCGGTAACGTCGGTATTGTAAGGAGGCCGCAGCACCGCCTGGTCGGCTAGACCGAAAGCAGGCGCTGCGCCGGCGGTCTGAAAGCGAACTTGCTCGCCGGGTTTTGGGAGCGTCATATGCAGTTCGGCGTGATGTGCTGTCAACGTGATTGCCATCCGCGCGGTGGCGCCGTTCTCCGCCTTCAGATCAAAGACACACGTGTTCTCCCCACAGCCGCTCGGTTGAGTGGCTGCTACGGGCTTCGAGTCGAGAAGAATTCCCGCGAAGGCATCCGCTCCCACTACCTGCTTGCGATCCCGAAACAAAGCAAAACGGAATGGCCGGGATTCGATCCGCATTTCCAAAGCGCCCGAGTGAAGCACGGTTTGCGATCGCATGGCAGGTGTTGTAAGAGATAAAGCGAGGGCGGATATGACTACCGTGCCGACGAGTTTCACGAGTGCGTGCCTCCCAGGGTGGCTAGCTGTTAAAACATCTTTCGGATGCGCGGCAAAAAGAATTCGGCGCATGCTGTATTAAGTCGTTGAAACGCAGATCCCTCCACTTCGCTTCGCTCGGGATGACAATTTTGTGGAGTGAATCAACAACCCTGGCAATGCTCTATTGCCGAACGAACTTGACCATGCCGGCGTGGGTGCAACCTACTCCCGAATTAGCATTATTCAAGGAACCGCCGGATCCGACGGCAAAAGGGTATGTGCCGAGATCGACCCATCCGTTTGCTCCGGCCTTGAAATTGATTGTCTTCTCGGATTTGCCGCCAGCGTAGAATACTGTCAACCTCGCTGCCGGATCGGAGTCGCCGTCCGCATTCCGATAGACCTCGACATCGTAGTTGCCGGCCTCGAGGATAGTCGGCGTGTAAGTTGCGGAAGCTCCAGCGCGGCACGAAACCCGGCTGGGAATGCTGGAGTACCCTGGAAGAGGTCTGTCTTCCCAGCCCGTTCCGTACTCGACGTATCCCGGCTCCTGATCGGCAATGTAGTAATCGCGAATGTAGAAGGCTACATTCGCAAAGCTAACCGGGGAAGGAGTTTTACCAACAGCAATACCCGAGCTATATCCGATTGCGGTGAGCCAGATATTCAGCGGATCGTGCCTGTATTGCTCCGGAGGATAGGGTTGGCTGCAAATCTTGGAGCCGTCCAGATAGTAAGTGATTTCCTGTTCTGTCCATTGGAGACCGTAGGTATGATATGCGCCGGCAGTACTATAACCTGGCTTGTAGTGTGCATTGCACCGGGTGCTTGCGACCATCCTGCCTTTGGCCCACTCCAATCTACCCATTGAGATAACTTCCGGCATGGCGGAATTGATTTCAAAATCATCTATTTCGGTATAAGCACCCGGGGTATATGTAGTGGCTCCATTGCCGGCGAACATCCAGAACGAACTGTGCCAGCCGGGGTTTGTGGTAGTTTTCGCCCGCACCTGGAAATAGCCATAGCGAAAGAATGCTTTGCTCACGATACCGCCTCCGGTAAATCGCTGGCCGGCGAAGTCCTGCTGCCGCAGAGCGATATTTAAATGGCCGAGAGAATCGACGCTAACGTTAGCCGGGAGTTGGGCGCTTTTGGCTTTGATGTCAGTGCGATAATTCCATTTGGTGATATCGAGAACGCCGTCGTGGAAATTGTCACTCCATTGAAGCACGTATTTCGGAGGCGGCCCTTGCTCCGCTTGCACCTGCATGCCGGCACCAAGAGTGCAGACCAGCAAAAGTACCGCCCAATTAGCGAACGACCTGCGGGATATAACTGGCATACTCTTTCCCTTGCGTGCGTTTTAGGGTTAACGTCAAGCAGGGACGACACTGGCCTGCTTCGCCAGGCCGAACAGCCGGTTCAGACCTTGGAGATATGCATGATCGCGCTGCGCTTCTTCGATCACGCGGGAACGCCGGCCCATTTGCTGCAGCTTGCGTTGCCACGCCAGGGCCAAAGCCGAGGGACCGACCAGGCAGATCGAGGTTGCTTCATTCAAGGATTTGTCGTGGCGCAGCGCAAGTGACTCGATTTGAAGAAACGCCCCGTAGAGAAACGAGAGGCGCTCCTCGGGCGTGCCTTGCCCCGCCTGTTCCAGCAACCGCACACAGAACAATGCGCGGGTTAGGCCGGATCGCTCCGCCTCTTGACAGCCGAACTCCAACCACTCCTCATGCAATATCGAAGGTCTGGTGTGAGGGAGGGCTGTGGCGAGCATGGTAGATGTTTGCACCGCATGGATGAGTTCTCCGGTAAGCGCAGTGCGGCTATGGGCAATTCGTTTCTGCCCGTCCACCTGTATCCACTTCCAATGCGAGCCGAGGTTCAGCACCGCGCAGTGGGCATGCAGTTGTCCCGCAGCCAGCAAGCCGAGCGTGAGTGTCTCTTCTCCGCGCATCATATCGGAATCCAGCGTCGCGCCTAAGTCAGAGCTAGGCGAGCCGGTTCGGACTCCGGGAATCAGGAGCAACTCGATTGGGCCGCGAAGTCTGACAGGCGAACGCTGCATGTTTCGCGCGAGATCAAGTTCGCTTGCCGGCGCCGGCAGATGGGCAATCTCATGGAGGCCCTGCTGCGAGGTGATCATGCCCGCCCCGGCGGCGTATTTTGGCAAGACTCCCAGACCAGCCTGCCGCCCCATTTCGCCGCAAGCGGCAATCAAGTCCTCGAGCTTTTCTCTCAGACGTTCGCGCGGAGCCCCACGCGCCACGTCGCGAACACCAAACTCGGCTTCGGCACGGGCCCAAATGTGGTCTCTTTCCATCAGCCAGACACGGCAGCGCGTCGTGCCCATGTCAATGCAGTAGAGCGCTTCGCTTGCAACCATGGTTGTTTTCATATCGCCTCGCCAACTAGTTGGAGCCGCGGTGTGCCCTGGCGAATGCGCCAAATTAAGAGCAACGCAATGGGATGCAGCACTCCCATTGCGGCGAACAATGCGAAATATCCCGAAGCGTGCAGCACGTGTGGAATCAGCTCGATAGCAAGCAGGCCGCCGATACCGCTGCCGGCCGAGATGAATCCAAAGGCAGTCCCCAGCTTGTTCTTGGGAAACAGGTCAACGGCCGTGGCCGTCAGAGTAATCATCCACGTCAAGTGCGCAAATGCGATCACAGCCGCGAAAGCCGAGGTCCAGGCCGCCTGACGAGCGAGCGCGACCATCGGGCTAAGGGGCAGCAAACAAGCCGCGGCGGTCATCACTACTCTGCGTGCCCGCAAGGTTGGCAACCCGCGGCGTATTAACCATCCTGAAGCCCAGCCTCCGGCTATCGCTCCGATATCCGCAGCTAAGTAGACGACCCACGCGGTGTGCCCAACCTGGGAGAGCGTCAAATGGCGCGCGTCGCTCAAGAACTTCGGATACCAGAAGAGATAGAAATACCAAACCGGATCGGTAATGAGCCGCGCCACCAGGAGCAGCCAAAGATTTCGCATGCGCAACAGATGCCAAACAGATCCACGAGGTTCCTCTGCCTCTACTTCGGCGCTTAAGGTGGGCGCCTCGCGGAAGAGCAAGAGCCAGGGCATCACCCAGGCAAGACCCATCAAGCCAGTCACTACAAAAACCGATTGCCAGCCATATCTGCCGGTCATCGAGGCAATCAAGGGCGGAGCGATGGCTGCCCCGAGCGTCGCTCCTGAGGTGTAGATGCCGATTGCGGTTCCGCGCTGTTCAGGCGAGAAGTACATTCCTACTGCCTTAGGCCCGACGATCCACACCCCAGCCTCTCCCAGGCCAAGGCACAAGCGGCTCAAGCCCAACATCATCGGGGAGTGCACAAACGGCGGCAACATCTCGGCCATGGACCACCACGTCATCAGAATGGCCATGCTGGCGCGAACACCGAGCCGGTCGCAAAAGGGTCCAGCGAAAGCATAAGCCGCGGTGTAGGAGAGAAGAAAGGCAAAGACCACGTGGCCGTAGGCATAATCATTCATGCCGAAGACATGCTGAATGGTTGTTGCAAGAATGGAGAGGCTCTGACGGTCGATATAGTTGATGATGGTGGCCAGCAGGAGCAGGCCCACAATCAACCAGCGCCGCTCTAATAAAACCGCCGTCATTGCCAGGAGCCTCTCCGTTGATTGCAGATTCGTGCCTTCAGGGCTGAACAGGCTGCGAAAGCAGCGCCCTGATACAGAACCATTCTCTTTGCGCAGCCTGTAAAGCCCATTCCAAAATAGATCCTGCTCTATTCCTCCTGCCAGCGCCGGGCGAGCAGAGCGCCGCCATCGATTACAGAAACTGAGCCTGTTATAAAGGCAGCTTCATCCGAGGCGAGGAAGAGCGCCAGGTTAGCTACATCTTGCGGAGTGGCAAAACGTCCTAGCGGATGTCGCCGGATATTGTTGGCGCGCGCCCGCTCGGGGTCCGGTGCATGGTCAAATGATGCCTGAAGCATTGGCGTGTCCACCGACGCGGGACAGATGCAATTCACGCGGATTCCATTCTCCGCCTGCTCGAGGGCCAGAGTACGGGTGAAGGTGATGATTGCCCCCTTCGATGTTGCATAGGCGGCCATCCCAGGGGCGCCCACGATGCCCGTGATCGATGCATTGTTGAGGATAACTCCCGCCTTTCGAGCGGTCATTCCCGGCAGAACAGCCCTGCAGGTATAGAACATGCTTTTCAGATTTACCGCCAGAACCCGTTCCAGCTCTTCATCCGTCATGGCGGCTGCACTCGCCAACGAGGTGATTGCGGCATTGTTATAGAGAATATCTATCTGCCCGAGCTGCCGTTCAGCTTCGCTTATGCATTTGTCAACTTGTCTTGATTGGGATACGTCGGCCGTGAGCGCCAGCGCACATCCCCCTCGCTGCCTAACTTCGCACGCGGAGTCTTCCGCCGCCGCGGCATTGATATCCACTACAGCAACACGGGCGCCCTCTGCCGCAAACCGTAGGACAGCGGCCCGGCCAATGCCACTGCCTCCTCCCGTAATTACTGCCGCCTTATTCGCTAACCGCATGCCGAGCCACCAAAAGACAATCTTGTTTTCGAGTCGTGAGATCAAGAAGGCAATCAAACCCCCGCCTTTTGCTGGCTGTGCTACACCATCCCGCCGCGAAATCCGCGAACGGCTCCTCTAAAAGAGCAACTTCAAAGCTACCTGGAGAGCGCGCGGGTTTAGATCGGAGGTAATTGTACCGAAGGAGCCGCTGGCATTCAGGCCGTTGCTCCCCGGAGAGAAGATCATGTTTGGCAATCCGAAGTTTGGATGATTTAAGGCGTTGAAGGCCTCGATGCGAAATTGCAGGGCGAAATCTTCGTGGATCTGTGTCGTTTTGAAGGCGGAGAGGTCAAGATTGATGAAGGCCGGTCCGCGTACGGTCGGCAGCGTTCGGGGAACATTGCCGTAGGTATACAGCGGAGGATTGATAAAGGCTGCTGTATTAAACCACTCCGCTTTATCCCCATGCGCCAGTTTCGGCGATATACCGGGTACAAAGTTCGGGCGCGTCACAGCAGTAGGATTGACGCCGATGCTTGCGACATTATTATTGGAGCCGGTAATGGTGAGCGGCGTTCCGGCTTGCAGAAGAGAGATGGCATTCAGTTGCCATCCGCTAATCAGGCCGTTGAGCAAGCCACTTGTGTTTGCCGCGTACGCTTGTCCATGCCCAAAGGGAAGGTCGTAGAGCAGACTGATGCTCGCCCGCTTGGAAACATCTGTCGGATCGATTCCATATTCGCCCAGTCGGTTGTAGCTGTTTTGCGGCGTAGTCACACCGACTTGGCCCGTTACGCCGTTGAAGTTCACAGGAGTAGCTATGCCGAAGTCGAGCAGCTTGCTGATGGTGTAGTTCGCGAGAAGCGTTAATCCATTGTTGGAGTGGCGCGTGGCGTTGATCTCGAGCGAATCCCCATGGAATATGCCGTCGCGCGGGCTGTAAGCTGTGATGGAACCGTAGTAGGGATAGGGAAGCAACGATTGACCCAGGGTGATGGTCGGAGCTCCCAAAGAACCAGGAACCCGGCCGGCATAGGTGTTCGGGACCAGGTTCTGAAGCTTGGCGCCGAGCGAGAGGTATTGGGGATTAATCTGATTCAGGTTATATCCGCCGGCGACCATGTGAGTTCCATGATTGTTCAGGTACACGCCCTCGATCACGATCCCCTTCGGTATCTCGCGCTGGATAGCTAAGTTGATCTGCTGGGACATAGGCGTATCGCCCTGCGGCGCCTGATAACTCACGGACTGACCAAGAAAGCCGTCCGGACCAAGTTTAGCTCCCTGCGGCTGGATCGGGGGGCTGGGAAAGCCGGTCGAAAGCTGATTGGTCGCGAAGTTCGTATTGTTTCCCGGGGGGTTGTAATTCGTGGTGGTCGCCGCAAATCCGTTCGTACTGCCAAAAAACAATGTATTGAACAAACTCACATAGTAAATGCCGTAACCGCCGCGCACCGAAGTGCGTCCATTACCGAAAATATCCCAGGCAAAACCGATCCGCGGACCGAAATCGTGGAAATCGCTCTTTGCAAAGGAGCGTGGAGCGCCGTTTACTCCAGCATACTGCGTGGCGCCGAGAAGACCGGAGACCGGGCTCACAATATAGGGGTTGAAGTTGCTGTAGCCATTTTTTTGCTCCACCGGCTCCGATTGGTAGTCGTAGCGCAGGCCAGCATTAAGGGTAAACCGGGGTGTGACTTTCCAATCGTCTTCGATGTACGGGCTTACCGAAAAGTTGCGATCTCCGGTACCCAGTGTCAGGACCACTTCGGAGCTGGCCACCTGGCCCAACAGAAAACTAGCATAGCTGTTGCCCGTGCCCGAAGGCGACTGCGGATTGCCGGTGAGCGTGCTATTGAAATTAAACATGCCTGAGGGATACGAGGTCTGAGAGTTGGCGCCTCGATTCAGGCGCCAATCAATTCCGAGGCGTATATTGTGAGCGCCTTTAAGTACCGTGACTGTGTCGACAACCTGAGGATTTGTTGCGGCCCGGAGACCCACCGTGCCGGTCCAGGAAGGAAGCCCATTTCCGCTGGGCGTTGGGAAGACAGTGGAGGGAACATTGGATGGAAAGCCGAGCTTCTGAGGCCAGTTTCCGTTATAGCTAGCCAAGGTGAAGGGAAAGTTCGTTCGATTCGCAGCGAGCCGGAATTCGTTGATCAGGAAAGGCGAGAAGGTATACGTATCGCTTACGATAGCGCTTTGGTTGACCAGATTGTCATTCCGGTAAGCAATCTCCGGCGCGGGGAGATAAGAGGCGATGGAGCCGCCGTTGTCGGTGTAATGATTGAAGTAAGCATAGCGTAGGAATGCGCTTTGATGGTCGGAGATACGGTAGTCGATGCGGCCCATGGATTGCCGCATCTGGCGATGGTTGGGAATTACCGACACATAGTTATTCGCCTGGGTGAGCGAGTTGGTGGGGGTGCGATTGGGCTCAGGATAGATGGCATTCTGAATCGCCAGCGCGACCGGGTCTAACGGCGTGTTAATAATATTTCCCGCGAACGGACTGCGAATGTATCCTGCTCCGGACGGGTTAGGCTGCGTAGTCGCAGGATTGTAGATAGGAATCAACGAACCGTTTGTGCCGTACAGTTGGGAAAAGTTTCCTTGCCGCTGCAACAACGTGGGAACTGTTCCGACCGTGACGGTTGAAGCTATATAGCGGAACTCCTCGTAATTGGCGAAGAAGAATGCTCGATTGCGGAGAACTGGACCTCCGACGGCCGCCCCGAACTGGTTATAGCGCAGCTCAGGGATCCGAGACGTGGGAGCCAAAAAGTAGTCGCGCGCATCCAAGGCGTCGTTGCGTAAGAACTCGTAGGCGCTCCCGTGCAGTAAATTGGATCCCGATTTGGTCGCCATGTTGATGATGCCGCCGCCAGTAAATCCATATTCCGCTGGCATCACTCCGGTCATAACGTTGAACTCCTGAATCGTGTCTACGGCCGGGTTAATGCTGATCTCACCCGTGTAATCGATGAGGTTATTCGCTCCATCGAGTAAGTTTCCATTCAGAGCGCTTGGTCCATTGTTGATGACGATGGAGGAAAGCAGCGTTCCACGATCGGCAAAACCTTCATAGTTTGCCCCGCCAGTGGAGCGGACTCCAGGGGTGATCAGCACCAGCGCCAGTGCATTGCGGCCATTCAGCGGCAACTCTTCGACAGGACGATCTTCGACTACCGTGCCAATGGTAGCCGTTGTCGTATCCATTGCGGGCGCTAAGCCCGTTACCTGCACAGTCTGATTCGTTTCTCCCACTTGGAGAACAAGATTGACGGCGGGGTGGCTGCCGATTTCAACGATAACGTTGGACTGCATGGTGCTCTTAAAGCCGGGGTGGCTGGCTGCTACCGTATAGATCCCAACGCGCAACGAGGCGGTGGTGAAATCGCCGTCCTTCTTGGAGATCAGGGAGAGATGCTCGCCGGTCGCTGCATTTTGGATAGCCACTTCAGCTCCAGGAACCACGGCGCCGCTGGAGTCGTGGACGCTGCCGCTAATGATGCCGCCTTCCAGTTGAGCGAGGGCAGGTCTAAAGGGCAGAATCGCCACAACCAGCAGCATCATTTCTAATTTGAACTTGAATTTGTGCATCTCTCCAACCTCGGCCATCTAGGGCAAAACAGGATAAGTGGGGTCTCGATGAGATCTGTGAAGTACGCCTGCAAAGGGGAACTGTTATACCGGCGACCACTATAGCGGTATAATATTTCAGATGTCAAGTCTGAAATATTTTATTTTCTATTCCATTGCGCGGTTTCCTGTGTATGATGGTTTCCGCCGGACCCATTCCGGCCAAATCCGCAGTGAGGCGAGTGGAGTGAAACTGACCAAGGTAAAACGGGAGCGCGCCAGCGACAGCGTTTTCAACATTCTTCGCGAGAGCATCCTCGACCAGACCTTCCTCCCAGGCCAAAGATTGAACGTCAAAATGCTGGCCGAAAAGCTGGACGTCAGCCTGACCCCGGTCAAAGACGCGATTACCAGGTTGGTGGTTGAGGGACTTATCGAACTGCGACCCCGCAGTGGTACCTATGTCTCGCTTCTCTCGCCGGAAGACGTGGAAGAGACCCTCGCCATACGCCGCGCGTTGGAATGCCTGGCCGCCGAGACCATGACGCAAAACGTCTCCGACGCCGATCTTGACTGGTTTGAGGAGGCGCTCGGCCATCTGGAGCGGACGGAGAAAGACCGGCAGCAGCACGAAAAGCGCAATAGCGAGTTCCACCTGAGGCTGGTAGAACTGTCGCGCAACAAAACGCTGATCGAGATCTACCGCAGCCTCAATGCGAACATGAAGGTCGCCCGGATCCACTATGCGAGCAATAGTTGGATCAATCGGGTGTCGGAGGAGCGGCTGGAACACCGCAAGATTTTGCAGGCACTGAGATCGCGAAATACCCGTGCCCTGCAGCGGGCGCTGAATGAGCACATCCTGCGAGCTTCTGCCGTACTGGTCAACGACCTCAAACGTAACCAGCCTGCCGATTCCGCTAAAGCATTTTAGGTTTCGGTGTAGACGAGAAAACCGCTTTCGACGCGGCCGTTCCATCGAAGAACGGCCGCTCATAGCTGACATAATCAGCTCACAGTAAAACCTAAAATGCTTTAAAAGGACCTAGATGCGGGTAGCGAAGATCGACACATTCGCCGTTCGAATTCCGCGCGATTCCTTGGCGGCGCAGGGAGGAGCCGGTTCTCCGGCAGCGCTCCAATCCAGCGTACGCCGGTATAGCCTGGCGCGAACGTACGGAACGGTCTACTCCCGCGATATTGAAACTCTGGTGGTAAAGCTCACTACAGACGACGGGGCGGTCGGCTGGGGAGAAGCGCAAGCGCCGGTTGCACCGGAGGTGGTGCAGGAGATTATTCATCTTCTGCTCGCTCCACTTTTACTGGGAGAAATCTGCGGCTCGCCGCTCGCCGTCCGCCAGATGCTTTATGAGGCAATGCGGGTCCGCGGACACTTTGGAGGGTTCTATGTCGACGCTGTCAGCGCAATTGACATCGCTCTATGGGATCTTGCCGGCAAGGCGGCTGGAGTTCCGGTCTTCCGGCTGCTGGGCGGCCCGGTAAAAGTGGCGCTTCCACGTCGACTTTTCCATACTCACGGGAGAAATGCCTGACGAGCAGATCCGAAGCTTCGAGCACCACCTCCAGGACGGTGCTCAAGCCTTCAAAATCTTCATGGCGCAAGAGCCGTCGGGCTGCCTTTCGCTGGTGCGGGAGCTGCGCCGCCGGTCGCCGGTAAAGCTCTTTGTCGATGCTCTTTGGCGCTTGCAAAGCAAGAGCGCCCTTCGCTTTGCGCAAGAGCTGTCGGAATACAACATAGGATGGCTGGAGGCTCCGTTAGCGCCGGAGGATATCTCCGGCCACAGCGTCCTTGCCCGCATTTCACCGGTTCGTATCGCTATTGGGGAGAGTTACCGGACCCGATTTGAAGTTATACCCTTCTTTGAGGCTCGTGCGCTGCATGTGCTCCAGCCTGATATCGGCCGTTGCGGGATAACCGAGGGAAATCATCTGGCAGGCCTGGCCGAGAGCTATCAAGTCGACATGGCGCCGCATATCAGCATCGGGTTAGGGCCGCAGATTGCGGCGGCTTTGCATTGCGCCGCATGCTGGACCAATCTGGAATACGTGGAGTGCAATCCGCAGGTCTACCGGATCGCAGAGCGCTTTCAGAGCATCCCATTCGGGTTCTCAGCCAGCAGCGTCGAGCTTCCTACGGGTTCCGGTCTGGGCATTGAAATGAATGAAGAAGAACTGGCAAAGGTCAGCCGCGCGAAGTGCGCTAGCAGTTAATGGTTGGATCTATTGGTATGTGCGATCCGGGGATACTGAAGCGGCTTTTAAATACTGGAGAACAGAGCTTGACATCTTTACATGGAATAATACCGATCGCAGTCACTCCGTTTTGCGAAGACGGCAGAATCGATTTTGACAGCCAGCGCCGCCTGGTTCAGCACCTGCTCTCTCAGGGAGTGCACGGCGTGGCCCTCTTCGGCAACGCCAGCGAGGGATACGCCCTTACGCAGTCCGAACGCGAAGAGTTGATGATGGTGATCGTCAAGGAGGTGAAGGGCAGAGTCCCGGTTGTGGTAAGCACCGGCCAAACGGGAACACACGCTGCTGTTGAGACCAGCCGCGCAGCCGAGAAAGCCGGGGCCGATGCTCTAATGGTGCTTCCTCCTTATTACTTAAAACCTGATGCACAAGGTATCTATGACTATTTCGCCGCGATTTCCAAGGCTGTCACTATTCCGATCATGGTGCAGGATGCGCCCTTAATGACCCAGGTACCGATGCCGGCAGGATTGCTCGCCCGAATGAGCGACGAGCTCGAGCATGTGCGCTGCGTTAAGGTGGAAGCACCGCCGACTGCTTTCAAAATCACCGAGCTGCTGCAACAAGCGAAGCGGAGCGTTGCGCTTTTCGGCGGCCTCAATGGCAATTTCCTGATCGAAGAGTTGGATCGCGGTGCGGTAGGCACGATGCCCGGCAGCGATCTGTGCGCCATATTTGTGCGCATCTGGAATGCCTATCAAGGAGGGGATCGGGCGTCTGCGCGGGCGGAGTTTCAACGATTATTGCCATTGATCCGCTACGAGCTGCAGCCGGGCCTGGGCGTTTCCGTGATGAAGCTTAACCTTAAAGCGCTTGGCGTGATTGCTTGCGCCGAAGTGTGGCCGCCGACCGATCTTTCGACCCGATCGGAATCAAAGAAGTGGAGGAGTTGCGCAAGGAGACCGGTCTGACGGCTTGATGAAGACCAGAGACCCGTCCATCAATGGCTGAAGCCGCTAGAATTTTCGAGAATTTACGGACGGGCTGAAGGCCCGCCCCTTTGAAGAACTGAGTTTTTCGCAGTCTGTTAGGCCTCTTTTTACTTTTCGCGAATTGCCTGGGCGTCGATGGTGATCTTGAGTTCATCTCCGACCAGCACTCCCCCGGTTTCCAGGGCCGAGTTCCATTTCAGGCCAAAGTCGTTTCGGCTGATCTTGGCTGCTGCCGATGCTCCAATGCGCAGGTTGCCCCACGGATCTTTCGCTTCGGGGGATGGACCTTCCACCTCCAAAACGACCTCGCGAGTCTCTCCGTGAATAGTCAAATCGCCTTTCAGCTTTCCGCCATCGCCGGACTTGGTGATTTCTTTGCTCCGGAAAATAATAACCGGAAAGTGTTCGACGTCGAGGAAATCGGCGCTTTTCAGGTGGGCGTCGCGCTGCGCATCTCCGGTTGAAATGGAGGAGGCATCGATATTCGCCTCCACTGTGGAGTCTTCCGGGCGGTCGCTGTCATAGATTATGGCGCCGGAGATCTTTGAGAATTCACCGCGCACATTGGAAATCATCATGTGACGAACGCTAAAATGCGCTGACGAATGGGCCGGATCAATTTGGTACTTTATTTTGGACACTGATTCGCTCTCCTTCTTCTGTCATTATCCAGGACGATCTAGGACGGCCAGGATTGAACCCACTACTCTGATGCGGACCCCCGGCGCTAGGATTCTTAGCTGAGCAGGCTAAGGCGAACCCGGAGGAGAGGGAAATTAGCCTTCAGTTTCTAGGGGCGAAATCGTGTAATTGAGCAATGATTCAGCATTTTCCCAGCGGTGTATACGCCGTTTCACTCTGGAATACGGGCTGTAAACAGGCGTGCACACCGTCCAGGATGAGCCCAGGATGAAAAGACCCAAAAGCCTTTCATTTATGCCTTTGTTGGGCTTCATCGATTTGGTTGAAGAATTGCTTATCTCCATTGCAAGCCCGCACCGGTGATAGCAACTCATGTTTAGGGCCGGGAGATCTGAACAGTTTTTAACGATGTTGTACCGCAATCAAAGAACCACCTCGGGGGAGGGATGGCTAATTGACTGCGTTGGAGACGGGGAGCATTTTCGGGGGAAAAATGCTCCCCGTTTTTCATCAAGAGTGACTGTTTGCACCCTGGACTTATGAGGCGCCGGGTAGCAATGCCTCGACAAGCGCCTGCCACTCGGCCTCCAATGCAGGGCGTTGGAAATCGCGCCCAGCGCGTTGGTACCAGTAATCCGCATTGGAGGTCTGGCCCTCTTTGCGGTGCAGGTAGGCGTGGACAGCCATGCCATCCTTAGTCTCTAACTCATCTACCAGCCCGTGAGCGCGTTCCCAGTTTCCCTTTGCATCCCACCACAGCGCCGCCACGGGGGCCGGAAATTCCGAGGGCGGCTCTTCCTCTTCCAACGATGTTTTGAATTTCTCGAGGTCCATTCTTACCTCCAGTTCTTTGCTGCTTTCCGAGAGACTACTACGCCCAGAACCCAGCCAAAAAAGAATACATTCAAACCTGGCTGCTGTTCCCATCGGCGCTGGTGAGCGCCTCCATCCCGGCGCTAGTCACGCTGTGCAATACGTCGAAAGTGACACAAGAAAATAAAAGCTGAGTGAATCCCGGGTTGTAGACTGCTCTAGATCAATTTACCAATTTCTATTGCAGCTGGAATCGCGTCTTGGGATGGATGCACGCGCAACGCATGTGTGCACAGATCCTTGTTCCAGCTGATTGAGTTGCATTCATATCCTGTGAGGTTCTCATCCGCATGTCCCATTTCGGCCCCAGCAAAGCGTCGTCTCGATTCGCTCGTTTCGCGATCGTCCTCTGCTGAAGCGAGTTGGCTCAGATTGCCCTTCCGGCAGAAGGGGCATTGCGCTTCAACGCATAGGGTGCGGCTGCGCCCTTTCAATTCGCAGCTCCTATGCAGGCGATACAAGTCTTTGCTGGAGGCCACATGATCTCTTCCATCCCTCAGTATGCTTCCACTCGAATCGGCACGCGTCCGCCGCCACGGTGGATGGCTTGGCTTCTGTTGTTCTGGGCCTGCAGCACTGCATCGGCTACACAAGCGACGCTCACAGGCGACACCTTTCTGAGCAGCTCGCGCCCGTCCAACACCTTCGGTTCGTTGTCGAACCTCTATGTGGGAAATGGAAACACGGCGCTCCTCCAATTTGACCTATCGGAACTGCCCCCAGGCACGACAGCCGGCCAGATTGCCGGCGCCACGCTGCGCCTTTATGTCAATCGGATATTTACAACTGGAACGGTTACGTTAGAGCCGGTCAGCAGCGCGTGGAGCGAAGCCAGCGCCAGCGCCAGTTTGGCCCCTGCTCTGGGCCCGGCTTTTGGCTCCTTCACGCCGGCACAAGGCTACACATTTATCACAATAGATGTGACGAGTTTGGTTCAGGGATGGGTGAGCGCGCCTGCCAGTAACTTTGGCGTTGCACTGGCTTCGGCTTCGGCTTCGGTCGTGTTCGATTCTAAAGAAAACGACGCGACTGGCCATCCGGCGCAACTGGACATCACCTTGGCAGGCCCGCAAGGACTGCCTGGTCCGGCAGGCCTGACAGGGGCCACCGGGCCCATTGGACCCATTGGACCAAGCGGGCCGGCAGGCGCGCAAGGCGCCACAGGTCCGGCCGGTCCGCAGGGAGCGATTGGCTTGACGGGCGCCACGGGAGCCACCGGATCCACTGGACCAACCGGGCCGGCGGGCGCGACAGGCGCCACGGGTCCGGCCGGAGCGCAGGGGCCGATTGGCCTGACGGGCGCGACCGGCCTGCAGGCGCCAACGGCTCTGCGGGTCGCTACTGGTGCAGCAGGGGCGCAAGGACCAATTGCCAACTTCTCGGGTAACTGGTCCAGCACCACAACCTACAATTTCGGCGATGCCGTCTACTGCGCCGCCTGCTCGACGAACGGCTCCAGCTACGTTTCTCTGGTGAATGGCAATGTGGGTTTTGATCCACCCACCAGCAATGTGAAATGGAGTCTGTTGGCGCAACAGGGTGCCACGGGCGCGACCGGACCAGCCGGGCCGACCGGCCTGACTGGTCCGCAAGGCTTACAAGGCTCACAGGGACCCGCGGGCACGAACGGCACAAATGGAAGCGGGATCAACGCGATCAGCTTCGTAATGGAGTTCATCAATCCGGGCGGAAATCAGGGCACAACTTTCTATCTCTCTCCGCTGTTCGCCACTACCAGCCCGAGTGTGGCGAACAACAGTGCAATTGCGAATGCGGCGCAGTCCAACTTTGCCGCCATGCCGGTTGCTTGCACCATCAGTGCGCTTAACGTCGGGGTAAACAATTATTACAACAGTGGCGCGGATACAACCACAATTACCATTTACAAGAATCAGGCGGCCACTTCGATGACCTGTTCGGTGAATACCAATGGCAACAGTTCCGGCTGCCACGATATAACCCATACTTTTTCAGTATCCGCCGGGGACAACATCAGCATTGCCTATGTGGAGACGAACGAAACCCCGTTCAACAAGGTAGACGTACAACTGGTTTGCCAATAACCGGCGCTGAAGGAGAAATGAGCGGAGGGAAGCACGAAGCTTCCCCTGAATTCAAATCGGAGACGGGCAGGCGTCCACGATAACGGAAGATCACAGAAGAAGAGAGAGGAAGTTATGTCAGAACCGTTTCTCGGAGAGATACGAATGGTGGGATGGAACTTTGCTGCCACTGGATGGGCGCTTTGCAATGGGCAGCTCATGTCTATCAATCAAAATGCGGCATTGTTTTCGCTGCTTGGGACAACCTACGGCGGCGACGGAAGATCGACCTTTGCGCTCCCCAACCTTCAGGGACGAGTGCCCATCCATCAGGGCCAGGGTCTGGGCCTCAGCCCCTATGTCATCGGCCAGTTTGCAGGCAGCGAAAACGTCGCCCTATTGCAGAGCCAGATGCCACAGCACAATCATTTACTAGGCGTAAGCAATCTGCCGGGAACCGTTGCCGATCCGACGAATGCAGTCCTGGCGCAAGGTAACTCCGGAGAAGCCAGAAGGCCGGTTGCCGTTTCCGGTTATGTGAGTTCGGCTCCCACAGGCTCTCTCTCCCCAACCAGTATCTCCAGCGCAGGCGGCGGGCAGCCCCACAACAATCTTCAGCCGTATCTTTGCGTCAACTTTATTATCGCGCTGCAAGGAATCTTTCCATCGCGCAGCTAACCGGGAGCGGGCGGCGGTGTCGCCGCCTCGCCTCAGCTTTCTACTCAAGCAATGTGCGGAAACCAGATACATGATTCGATCAGACCATGCTGTGGCTGCGCTGTTTCACCTTCGTAAGGCAAGAGCGGATGATGAGGCATTCCGTTACTGCCTTTTTTCCGAGACAGCCGGCGCAGAGTTCATGACGCTGGTCGGGGATGAAGGCCTGCTGCAAATTCAGTACCGGGCAAGAGAGATGAGTTACGCCATGAACTTTTCCGGCGCGCAAGAAAATGTCATCTGCTTGGCAGATGGAAAGCCGGTGGGCCGATTACTTACTTATTCACAGCCGGGGACGATGACGATTGGTGGACATCGGCCTGCTGCAAGCTTACCGCGGACAAGGTATCGGTACGGCTGTATTGGAGAACTTGCAGCAGGAGTGCCGGGAAAATGGATTACGGCTGGAACTGCAGGTGAAACCGACTAATCCGGCAACAAAGCTGTACTTCCGGATGGGATTCACGATAGACAGCCAGGATGCGGCTTACGCGCAACTGAGTTGGCAGGCGGCAATGCAGGCGGGATAACGATGGTTGAAAAAGGGCAGATGATACATCGTTGTCGCAAATGGGTAAGGTTGATAGCCGTGGGATCGGGCGCCGCGTCGTGCCTGGCGGTTAGCGCCTTGGCGCAGGGACCCGTGCTCTCGGTGCAGCCGGCGAACGCATTGCAAACACTGGCCGGCAATGGAACGCTGGGCTATAGCGGCGATACCGCTGCCGCGGCCGGCGCCACGCTGGCTACTCCCGCAGGCTCGGTGTATGACCACGCCGGCAATCTCTATATTGCGGACGCGGGTAACAACGTGATCCGAAAAGTAGACGCAACCGGGGCCATCACCACGGTTGCGGGCAGCGGGATGCAGGGATTCGCAGGAGATGGAGGACCGGCCACGGCTGCGCTCCTCGATACGCCCACCAGTGTTGCTGTCGATTCCGCCAATAATCTCTACATCGCGGAGAGTCACAATCAGCGCATTCGCATGGTCAACGCCGTGGGCATCATCAGCACGGTTGCGGGCACCGGCGCCGCAGGCTACTCCGGAGATGGCGGGCCGGCCGTCTCCGCGAGCCTGTTCCTGCCGGAGGCAATCGCCGTGGATGAGGCAGGCAATCTCTATATTGCAGACACCGGCAACTACCGCATTCGCAAAATCAGCAACGGTATCATCACCACCGTAGCTGGAGATGGAGAGCAAACCTATTCCGGTGACGGCGCGGCGGCGGTCTTTGCCGGTTTGGACACGCCTACCGGCATCGCTGTCGATTCCGCGGGCAATCTCTACATTGCGGACAGCCACAACCAGCGCATCCGCATGGTCAACGCTCAAGGAACGATCAGCACTGTGGCGGGCAACGGAGCGCTTGGCTACTCCGGCGATAGCGGCAATGCCGCACAGGCCAGCCTGGCGCGTCCGGCCGGAATAGCCGTAGATCCAGCCGGAAATGTCTTTATCGCCGACAGCGAAAACAACGTCATTCGCCAGGTCAGTAACGGCGTCATCAATACCGTCGCGGGAAACGGCAGCGAGGGCTATGGGGGAGACAATGGAGCAGCCCTCAGCGCAACTCTCGATACGCCGCGTTTCGCATCGCCCGATCTATTCGGAAACCTGGCCATTGCCGACCGCCTCAATCAGCGTATTCGTGTCATGGAACTGCCGCAACTGATCTTTCCCAGTCAACCGGGCGGCTCTGCCGGCACACCCGAGAGCGTGATTCTCTCCAACTCCGGCGGCGCTCTTCTTGAAGTGCAGACCGTCAGCGTGGCGGGAAGGTTTACTCTGGCCGGCGGGGGAACCTGTGGCGCTGCGCCGATCACGTTGGCCCCTGGAGCCGCTTGCATAGTGGAAATCGCATTTGCCCCGACATCCGCCGGCCCGTCCATCGGCTCCGTTATCTTCAATGGACCCGGAATAACGCCACAGACAGTGTTGCTGAGCGGAACAGCTACGGGCTCCGGTCTCGCGGCCACGATGTCGCTGAGCGAGACGCCGGGAAGCTCCATCGTCTATGGCACAGCCGTAACAGTGACGGCGACGTTGACCGGGGGGAATGGAATTCCAACCGGCAATATCGCTTACACCGTGGATGGCGCGAGTCCGCAGAGTGCGGCATTATCCGCAGGCGGCGTGGCGCAGTTCATCTTGCCGGGCACACTGGCCTCCGGTACGCATAGCGTATCGGTGAGCTACGCAGGAGACGCGAACTATACTCTTCCCACGCGATCTGAAAATTTCACGCTTACCGTGGCGCCGGCCGTTCCGCCGAGCTTTACGTTGCAGGCGACTGAGCACTCGTTGAATATCAGGCAGGGCCTCACCGGCGCCACCACCCTGCAGTTGACGCCGGTTGGCGGCTACAACGGAAGCGTAGTTTTCCACTGCTCTAATCTGCCCGCCAATACACTCTGCGCGTTTGCCCAGAATCCTGTTCAGCTCACCGGCAACAACCAGCCGGTGAATGTAGCCCTGACCATCCAGACTGGTGTCCGGCAGGCGGGGAGCGAAGGAATAGGGAAGCCGCTGCCCAACCCCCTCAGCCCGATTGTTTCCGCGATGGCCTTCTGGTGGCCCGGAGGTTTCGCTGGACTTGCAGCTATCGGGCGCAAACGAAAGCTGTCGAAGACGCAGCACCGTGTTTTGCAGCTCTGCCTGGTGCTATTGGCCAGCGGCGCTTTGGC